>CAWHSB010000010.1:0-372735 GCA_963831795.1 Terriglobia bacterium
CCGCAAATTCCCGTCGGGCGATACTGGCTGACGTTCTCCGGCGTCATCAGCGCCCGGCCGATTTGTGCGCCGACCTCATAGCCGCAGACGGCCGCCGTGATGAAGTCGCGGCCCGAGGCGCATGTTTCCGAGGCGAGCGCCATCAGCGTGGGAAACACGACCACTCCCAGGTGGCTCACCGATCCCGTGTGCATATCTTCGCGCACGAGTCCATGGCCCAGGATGCCGTTGACGAATGCCGCATCGCCGGCCGGTACAAGTGCGTGCGAGCCAACGATGGGGGAATGCCCCTGGCCCCGCCCCGCAATACCGAGCGCCTGTTGACTCCAGGGCAGATCCAGCGATTCGCAGGCGGCGGAGAGAAAATCCATGACGCAGATCTTCACCTTCTCCACGACTTCCGCCGGGAGTTGTTCGAACGTAATCGAGCGTGTTGATGTGACGATCTGGCGGGCCAGGCTCAATCGTAAATGCCTTCCCATATAAGATATCCGATATGTCGAACTCGCCGGAAACGCCGCTGCTGTGGGAGGCGTATGCGATCCGTTACGCGCATCACCATCGCATGGCGCGCGAGAATTTCATCGGCGGCGATATCCATGACGGGCCCATGCCCATGGATTATTTCATCTGGGCCGTGCGCAGTGGAGAACGGGCCTATGTCATCGATACCGGCTTCGACGAAGCCGTTGCGAAGAAGCGCGGCAGGACGTTTCTGCATTCCCCTGGCGATGGTTTGCGCAAAATCGGGCTCGTCCCCTCGCAGGTTCAGGATGTGATTGTCACGCACATGCACTACGATCACTCCGGCAACTACGAGATGTTCCCTCAGGCGACCTACCATGTTCAGGACCGCGAAATGCAGTTCTGTACAGGGCGCTATATGACGCACGCGGCGATGCGGCTGCCGTTCGATGTGGAAGACGTCTGCGCGATCGTCAGGAAGATCTATGGCGGGCGCGTCGTGTTCCACGATGGGGACGCGCAAATCGCTCCCGGGCTCAGCGTGCATTTCGTCGGCGGCCACTCCATGGGTTTGCAGATGGTTCGGGTGTGGACGCGCCGCGGTTGGGTGGTGCTTGCTTCGGACGCGTCTCACTATTACGCGAACATGGACCTCGGCCTGGTTTACCCTTTCACGTTTCACGTAGGCGATACGCTGGAGGGTTATCGCCGCGCGCGCGAGCTTGCCGATTCCGCGGATCACATCATTCCCGGACATGACCCGGAGGTGCTGAAGCGGTACCCGGCGGCGGGACCGGGGCTGGACGAGTGGGTCGTCCGACTTGATTAGAGACGAGACTGGACCAGGCATGAAGTACGATCAACCGGTTGTGGAAAGCCTGCCGCATAAGTCCGCCATCGATCGCGGCGGCGCGGGTTCGTGGGCCGGCCCGATCGTCATGTTCCTCGCCACTCTGATCTCCTACATCGATCGACAGACTTTGTCTGTGCTCGCGCCGACGATTCTGCCGGACGTACATTTGAGCGCTACGGACTTCGGCTATACCCTCTCGGCGTTTTCCGTTGCATACATGCTGGCGAATCCCATTTGGGGGTCCGTTCTCGACAAGATCGGGTTGCCTCTCGGGATGGCGATCGCAGTCGCCATATGGACCGGCGCGAGCGCGGCGCATGCCCTTGCCGCCGGCGTCATCGGTTTCGCTGTGGCGAGAACGGTACTGGGGATCGGCGAGGGCGCGGTCTTTCCGGGGTGCGTCAAGATGTCCACCGACAGTCTGCCGACCGAGAAAGTTTCGCGCGGCATCGGGATCGGCTATAGCGGCGCCGCTTTCGGATCGCTGATTGCGCCGCTGGCGGTGGTTCCATTCGCCGCGAGATATGGATGGCGATCTGCATTCCTGATCACCGGGGCATTGGGCATTGCGTGGCTGCTGATGTGGTGGAGAGTCGCTCGAAGCCTTCCCAAACGGGTACGTGTTTCGCATAAGGTTGCGGTGGTCAATCCGCTCGACCGGCGCTTCTGGCTGGTCGTTACCACTTACGGGATGGGCGCTGTTGCGCTGGGCGTCGTCGGGTATATGAGTCCGCTGTACCTCAGCAGGGCTTTAAAACTCTCGCAGAAGGAGATCGGTTACCTCGTCTGGATCCCGACGATTGGCTGGCAGCTCGGCTACTACTTCTGGGGCTGGGTCTCGGACCGGCTCGTCTCGGACCAGACACGGCCCGTGAAGCTTCTCCTGCTGCTCTCGCTACTCGCGCTGCCGAGCGCCTTTGTAACGATGTTTCACTCCTGGCAGGCGGTGCTGGCTTTGTTCCTCTGGGCAATGTTCGTAGGGGACGGCTTCATCGTGATGGGCCTGCACATCGGTGCGAGAGTGTGGACAAAAGACGAAGCGGGGCTGGCGGGAGGAATCGGAGGCGGCGCATGGTCGGCGGTTCTGGCAGTCGTCCTGCCGCTCTACGGAGCTTGGATCGACGCGGAGAATTTCACGCCCATCTTCGTGACTATGTCGCTGTTGCCGCTCGTCGGGACGCTGCTATTCATACTGTTGAGCAGGCCCTGGGCGAACGGGAAAAAGCCGCGACCGGCTTAAAGACGAACCCGGAGCCGCCAGCGCGAGTGAGCTGACGTCGGCGCCTGGTATGATCGCAGCAGAGGGCGGAAATGAAATTGACGGCTGTTTATATGAAAGTGCCCGAAGGATATATCGCATTCGTTGAAGAACTGCCAGGCGCTAATACGCAAGCCGAAACTCTCGAAGAGGCGCGTACAAATCTGGAAGAAGCGGTCAAGATGGTCCTCGACGCAAACCGTGAAATGTCCGAGCAGTCGCTGGCGGGCGCACACGTGATTCGGGAAAGTCTCATCCTGCCCGCCGCGTGAACGTATCGATCTCGTTCGACACCTGGAGCAGCATGGCGCCAACTTCATCGTCAGGGCGGCAATCACACTGTGTACGTAAATCGAAAGGAGCAACGCTCCTCCGCAGTGCCACGACATCGCGAAATCAACGACTTTCTCGTCCGCAAGATCTGCGATGACCTTCGGATTCCGCGGCCGTAGAGACGACAGACAAGGCGGACCATGAATTTCTGCCGCCATCGTCGTGACCTCTTTCGCCGTTGCGCTCGCCGGGACGCACACGCACGGCGAACAAAGCGGATCAAATGTCCGTCGTGCTAAACGACCTGACTGGCCTCGCCGTCGGCAAGTGCCAACTCCGTAACGCGGACGCCATTCGCCGTTAGCCGCGACGGAAACATCTCCTTGAGCCGATTTTCATGAGTGGCAACTACACGAGAGAGTTCCCCGTCCACGCCCTTCACCAGCTTCTCTGTTGTCATAACGAGATTGAACTGGCTGCCCATGGCGAAACCGATCGGCAGGTATTCGGGGTCGGCCGGGTCGTAGCCGCGCAGATTTTCCAATTGGTAAACCAGGTCCCCCGCGAAGATCCAGGTGTTTTTCGAATTCGGCGTAAGATCATTCCGCAGCCTGACATACATCGACCCCCATGTGTGCGTATCGGGGGCGGCATGAATATCGATACCCGGCAGCACATCCTCGCGGTCGCCATCTACGCATACGAGGCGCCCCTCCCGCGCGAGGCCGACGGTTTTCATAATGTCTCCTGGATCGACACCGCCCATGATCCAGCGAAAACGCCGTTCGAGCGACATGGCCCAGACCCACTTCGACAACTCCCGTTCCTGGATGTAGAACGTGGCCTTCGGGAAGTCTTCGATGTTGCCCATGTGGTCGAAATGAGCGTGAGTAAGAAATACCCGCGAGATATCGCCGGGCGTCATCCCGATTTCGGCCAGCACTTCATGCGGGGAATGCCAGTCGCGCACACCGTAGAGATTCGCGAGCGTCTCGCCATACTCCTTGTGGTTGTAACCAACGTCCACCATTGCGATGTGGCCCTGCCCTTTGATCACCACATAGCAGTAGGGCAGCCGCGTGTGTCCCTTGTTGTGCGCGCCATAGATCAACCCGCTCAGCGGATAGTTCGGAACGTTGGCAAACTCCGTCACCCAGATCGAGTACGCATTCTTCACGCGCAACACCCCCGCTCAAATGAAATCATCGGGAAGCCCGGAAGCGTTCGCGACGCCGCGCGCAGTTCCCCATATGCGCGTTCGATCAAAGGCAGCGCGTCCCTTTGTACGCGCAGTTCCCTCAGCGCGAATCCCAGGTTCGATGCCGCCGCGAGCAGGTGATCGTGATGCGTTTTCGCCCGGGTGGAAACGCGCGCGCTCTTCAGCCCGTCCACCGCGCTCCGGTATGCCTGCTCAGCGGACGAAAGCATGGGATGATCGGGTTTTGACCCAAGCACCAGCAGCCCCGCAAGCTGCGCCGCGACCTGCTTCAGATCCTCGAAGCAGGTCTGCGCAAGAATCACATAGGCAACTGTCTGGTCGTCGATCATCTCGTCACAACGATTAGACGCCCATTTCCGTGAGAGCTTCTTTGGCGATGCGGAAGCTGTCGACACCCGCCGGAATGCCCGCGTAAATCGCGACCTGGAACAACACTTCGCGGATCTCCTCCTTGGTCAACCCATTGCGAATCGCGCCTTTGACGTGGATCTTCAACTCATGCGGGCGATTCAACGCGGAGATCATCGCCAGATTTATGATGCTGCGGGTCCTTTTATCCAGACCTTCGCGGCCCCAGCACTCGCCCCAGCAGTACGTGGTTGCGAGTTCCTGCATCGGCATATTGAAGTCATCGGCGGCAGCCAGCGCCTTTTCTACAAATTCCGCGCCCAGAACTTCCTTCCGGATCTTCAAACCCTTTTCGAACATTGCTTTATCCATAACGTTCCTCCTGTTGAAAATTTATGCTTTGACTTCCACGTGCGCCAGATTCTCGACCGTGCGAATCATTTCCGACATATCCGCTTCCGGTCCGAGCATGGCCATGGTCGTTACCAGAACCTGCTTCACCGCCGCCGCGACAATGGTCGGCACCTGCAGCGCATCCGCCTCGTCCATAAACAGCCGGACATCTTTGTTGAGCAGCCCGACGGCGAACCCGCCATTGAACTTACGCGGGAACACCAGTCGTGGAATCTTATCCTCGGTCGCGCTGTTGCGTCCGGTCCCCGAGTTGATTACCTTGCAGATCACTTCCGGATCCAACCCGGCCTTGACGCCCGTTACCACCGCCTCAGAAGAGATTGCCATGGCGGTCGCTGACAGAACATTGTTCAGCAGCTTCATCGTGTGGCCCATCCCGGGCTCTGTTCCCAGGAAGAAGACCGTGCCGAGGTTGCCGAGAATCGGCTTGAGGCGCTCCAACACATCGTTGGGGCAGGACACCATGATCGCCAGTGTGCCTTTATTCGCGCCCGTGACGCCGCCGCTGATCGGGGCGTCGACTTCCAGAATGTCTTTCTTCGCGAGGCCGGCGGCGATCCGTTTGGCATAGATCGAGCCGGTTGTCGAAGTATCAATGAAGAGCTTGATCTTACTGCCTTCGACAACTCCGCCCGGTCCTAAAGCGACAGCTTCCACAATGGGCGGCGTGGGCAAGCTGCAAAACGCGATCTCAACCGAATCGCAGAGCTGCTTTACTGACGCCGCGCGGGTGGCGCCTTTTTCCAGCAGCGGCCGCATCGCCTCCTCGCTGGTATCAAAAATCGTGAGCTGATAACCCGCCTCCATCAGACGGCGCGCCATGGGTCCCCCCATGCGCCCCACACCAATGAAGCCTAATTCCCGATCCATCCCTGATTTTCCTCCTTGAGCCGCAATTTGCCATGATATACGCCGTGGCGTTGTGCCGCCGCAGGGTTAAGGGCGAGTTGGGCGGAATTCAAGGCGCGGAGTTGCCCGCCGGCGCATTTCCCATCAACTGCCGCAACAGCGCAATTGTCTGCTCCCGGGGCTTGACCGGCCCGCCGGCGCGGCCGCGCAGTCCTTTGCCTTCCGCCATTTCGATCGGAGAGCGGTTCTGCTTGTCGACGACATCGAGCCTGGCTCCTCGCGAGGCCAGAAACTTCACCATGTCGTCGGAGGGCTGAGGGAAATTGGCGTCGGCGGCCTGAGCCGCAAAGTGCATGGCCGTCTGACCAGCCGCGCTGATCGCATTGATGTCGGCGCCGTGATCCAGGAGGAGCTTCGCGCCCGCCAGCAATTCGGCTTCGGTGCCGGCATCTTTGGAGAACGCGCTTACGCCCCGGCCCAAACCCGCCGCGAACATCAGCGGCGTAGTCCCGTTCTTAAGCGGCTGAGAAACCTTCGCGCCCCGATCGATCAATAGCTGCATGGTCGCAACGTCGCCCGTACGGGCCGCGCGAGCGAGCGGAGTAGCGCCCTCGCCCAGGGTCGGTTCGCCGGGGGTGTGAGCGCGCTGCAAAGCCGGGGTTCGCAAACCCGCGTTCGGATCGGCGCCGTGGTCCAGCAGGATCTTCATGAGATCCAGCGCGCTTGTTTTATCGTGCGATACGCGGCCGGGTCGTCCGAACACCTCACCGAGCGTATTCATATCGACTGCGGCATAAAGAGGAGCCATACCCGCGCTATCCGCCGCATTCGGATTAGCTCCCTTTTCCACCAGCAGAGCGGCCAAATCGTAATGCCCATTCGTAATCGCGAGCAGCAGAGCCGTCGTCCCGTCGGGATCGCCTGAGTTCAGCTCCGCGCCGGCTTCGATCAGCGCCCGTGTCGCATCCAGAGCGCCGTCCCGGGCCGCATACATCAGCGGCGTCCAGCTTCCGTGCGGGAGTATCGTAAGGACACCTTCGAGTCCAAAGCGATCCCTGGGCCACGAAAGCGCCGCCGAACGCCGGTTCACCTCCGCGCCATGCTTCACCAGCACACCAATCACTTCGGGCTGATTTTCGGCCGCGGCGATCATAAGCGCGGTCTCACCAAACGAGGGTCCGGCCATGGCGACTTTCGCACCGAACTCGATCAATGCATCCGCGAGTTTTGCGTTACCGACGCGCGCGGCAGTCATCAGAATGGTCTCGCCGCCCGGCAGAGCAGCGTTCGCATCCGCCCCGGCTTTCAGCAGCGCATTCGTCATCTCCACATCGCGGTTCATCACTGCCAGCCATAGGGGAGTGATGCCATCGCGTGTGGTCGCCTTCGCATCCGCCCCCGCGCGCAGCAACAGAAGAGAGGTCTCCAGATCGTCGGCGCGGACCGCCCAGTGCAGAGGCGTCATACCATCGGAGTCGACGGCATTGACGGCGGCCTTCGCCTCGATCAGCTTCCGGACGCTGTACTGATCGCCGGACTGGACGGCTTCGGAGAGTGTCGCAGCGTACAGCGCCGCGCACCCGAACAGCAACGCGATTACGTTCCGAAGCGCGCGCGTCAGCAAGCGGCTGCCGTCCATTTTCAGCACCCCGTCAGACGACACTCACAGTACCATTGCTGTCGCCGAACTGCTCCACGTTGACGCCGAACCTTTGCGCCACGTTGCGCCACAGGTTGCCGACCGGAGTGCGCGTTGGAAGTTCCACGTGGCGAGCACCATTGCCCGCAAGACCGCCGATCAGCACCATGGGCAGCGGGTCCGAAGCATGTCCGTTGGAATCACCCATGCCTGCGCCATATGCCAGAAGAGAATGGCTGAGCAGTGTTCCGTCACCCTCCGGCGTCGCGTGAAGCTTCTGGAGGAAATTCGCGTAAAGCTGCGCGTAATAGGTGTTGATCTTCACCATCTGCGCCATCTTGTCCGGTTTGTTCAGATGATGCGAGACCGAGTGGTGTTGTTCGGTCACCCCGATCTGCGGGTAGGTTCGCTGGCTCAGTTCGCGCGACATCATGAACGTGAACACGCGCGTAACATCGGCCTGAAACGCGGCCGCGGCGAGGTCGAACATCAGGGCGACGTGCTCATCGAATTTGTCGGGAGTGCCAAGAGGCGCTTCCGGAGCCGCCGTCTCGCTTGCGCCACGTGATTCGGCCTGTTGAATCCGCCGCTCGATCTCGCGTACATTGTCCAGATAATCCGACAGGCGACCGCGATCTCTCGCGCCCAGGTTTTGCCCCAGATCCCGAGCATCCTCAGCCACCGAATCCAGAATGCTGCTCTGCTTGATCAGGCGCGCACGCCGTTGCTCGGCTGTACCCGGCTCGCCGAAGAGCCGCTCGAAAACCGCCCGCGGATTGGTCTCCATCGGCAGCGGCGTCTTGGGCGACGACCACGAGATCGTGTTCATGTAGGCGCAACTGAAGCCCGGCGAGCAGCCGCCCACATATCCGGAAAAATCTTCCGTGGCGAGTTCCAGCGACGGCAGCGGCGTCTGCTGCCCGATCTGCTGCGTCACGATCTGATCGATGGTCGTGTTCGCCAGCACGTCTTCGGCTTCGGTGCGCTTCGGCCAAACGCCCGTCAGGAAGCCGGCGCAGCTCACCGCGTGATCGCCCACCTGGCTGCCCGGGTGAGATCGCGTCAGGTTCGTCACCACCGCAAGGTTGCTCTTGAAGGGCTCGAACGGCTTCAGGATGGGGGTAAAGTCAAACTCCGCGCCGGTTGTCTTCGGCGTGAATTCCTGCATGATCGCGCCGTTCGGAAAATACACGACGCCGAACCGCTGGCCCGGATTAGCCGCCGCCTTTGCCAACGGCGTCAGCGCCGGGAACATGGCGTCGAGAAGCGGCAAGGACAGAGCCGTGCCCACGCCACGCAGAATCGTGCGGCGCGACAGCGACTTTTTCGAGACGAACATCTACGTCCTCCTCATTTGGCAGCTACTTCGCGAGATTTAACGGCGACCTCGCCGGGCTCCGGAGCCGTGGCGGTGCTCATGCGGAATGGCGTGCTGCGGGTGACGCCGAGGATCAAACTCGACCACCGGTAGTTTTCGGGCGCGGCATTTCGCACGATCGCGCGCACCTGCGGCATATCGCGCGGGTCCAGCCCCCGCCCCAACGCATAGATCATCAGCTTCTCGACGACGGTCGAGGCGAAATTCTCGGGGCGGCTGAGCAAGGCGCGGCGCAGTTCCACTACGCCGTTCACTTTCGTGCCGTCGGCAAGTTCACCGGACGCGTCGATGGGCACTCCCGCTTCCTGTGTACGCCACGCGCCCACCGCATCGAAGTTTTCCATCGAGAAGCCGATCGGGTCCAGCGTCTTGTGGCATGCGGCGCAGACCGGATTGGCGCGATGCGCCGCCATCTGCTCGCGCATGGTTTTAGGGGCTTCTCCATCCTTGGCGTCCGGCAGCGGCGGAACGCCGGGGGGCGGCGGCGGCACTTCGAGACCCATCAGATTCTCCAGAATCCACTTGCCGCGAACCACCGGCGAAGTCCGTTCCGCATGCGAGGTCAGCGCCAGAATGCTGCCCTGTCCCAGCAAACCTCTGCGAGCCTCGTCATGAATGGGCACGCGGCGGAACCGGCTGCCATAGATGCCCGGAATCCCGTAGTGCGTGGCCAGCCGCTCGTTCACAAAGGTGTAGTCCGCGGTCATCAGATCGATAACGCTGCGGTCTTCCTGGATCGTGCTCTGAACCAGCAACTCCGTCTCGCGGCGGAAGCTCTGACGAAGGTTATCGTCGAAATCGGGGAAGATATCCGTGTTGGGCTGAAAATTCCGCAGATTGCGCAGTTGCAGCCACTGTCCCACGAAATTGTCGATCAGCGCCTTCGATTTGTCATCGGCCAGCATGCGGCGGACTTCCCGGTCCAGCGTGGCGCTGTCATGCAACTTACCCTGGGCGGCCAGATCCAGCAACGTGTCGTCAGGGATGCTGCTCCAGAGAAAGAAGGAGAGTCGCGAGGCCATTACAAAGTCGCCGGCCGGCTCGATCTCGCCGGGCCTCGCTCCCGCGGGCGCGCCTTCCGCGCGAAACAGGAATTTGGGACTGGCGAGAATTCGCGCCAGCGCCGACTGGATTCCCGCGTCGAAGTTATGGCCCTTACGGCCCGCTGCGTAGAACTCCATCACGCGGTCGACGTCCGTGCTCGAAGGGGTTCGCCGATACGCTCTCCGGATCACGGCGGTGACGATCTGCCGCGCGCACGCGTCTTCGTTCGCGTGCGCGGCCGGCCGGCACACGAACACGCGCTTTCGGCTCGGCGTTTCGCCGACACCGGTCGCGTGAAACGGCCCAGCCACGGTCACAACCTGAAGATGAGGATGCCCGGCCCAATCGAAATTGTCGACCGAGCTGCGCACAAATGGCTGCAGCCGGTCTGGTTCGGCAAATTGTGAATTCCGCAAAAACGCCACGCCGATCGTGTGCGGACCGGCATGGATGGGAACTTGCGCTTCGAGGCGCGCATCCACCGCATCGCTGGCATCGGTGGGTGCATTAAACAGCGCGGCCAGGTCCGCCGGTCCCCCAACGGTGGTCAGATACACGCGCTTGCCGTCCACGCTGAATTCAACTTGATGCGGCGTCTCGAGGCCGCGCATGATGTTGAGGTTCGTGCGATAAAGCTTCGCCTCTAACTTATACTCGCCGTCGAGCGGGAAATTGCGTCGGACGGCGATTCCGCCCACGGTTCCCAGCGGCAATCCTTCGATGTGTTGGTCCTGGGAGAGATCCTGGGGAATGCGCCATGTCTGGCTGGATGCGGGCTGCGTCGGATCACCCACAGCCAAAGCCGCTACTTTGAGCGCGGCGCCCAGATAACGCTCCTGCAGAGCGGGCGAAACACCGAGCGCGTCCGAAACATTGTCGAACCCGAATGCGGAATCGTCCGGCGGCAACAGCGCATTCACGTCCACCTCGAGATCCAGCAGATCGCGAATCGAATTTGCATACTCGGCGCGGTTCAGACGATGAAGCACGGTGTGGCCCGCGAACGGCGGCGCCACGTCAAGCCGGGATTCGATCCAGGACGCCGCCGAGTCATACGCCGCCGCATCGGGCCGTGGAACTCCAGCCGGAGGCATGGTTCCGGAGCGAAGCTTCTTGACGACCTTTTCCCACATCTCGCTGTGAGCGGTGATCGCGTTAAAATCCGCTTTTTCGAGATCCAGGCCGCCAGCCTTGACCCGCTGATTGTGACAACCCGCACAATACTTGTCGAGCATCGGCTTGGCCGCCGGCGGATCCTGCGCAAGCAGGGGGACGGAGGCGAAGTGCGGGGTTACTACGAGGGCAAATGCGAGCGCGCTGCCGAGTACCCGAATCCTTCGATTGTGCATCTTCCTGCGACCTTCCGGGTCCCCGGCTGACCAATCGTGACGCAGCCCCCGCGAACGCTGTTATTCTATCGTAATTTCAATCCGGGAGTCGGCGCAGGCGGCGGCAGGACCGTTCCGGACCGGAGGATCTCGTCCGAAACTCGCGCGCAGCCATACGATTCCCTTTTCTCATCAACGGCGATGGCCACGGGCCATAAATCCCGGCTAATCACGACGGCGCCGCTCTTTGATGCCGCTCTTTGATGATGGAGCAGACGGGTCAGGTTCATGGCAGGCTGGCTGGCGCGCGAACAACACGTTCGCCGGCGTCTTGCCGGCCCGAAGTTAACGGCGGTTCAATTTATTCATAACTTGAGAGATCAATTGGCAGACGGTTTTTCGACGTGATCGATAATCAGGAAAGGGGACGGGCTCCCTGGCAGGCGAAAGTTTCAACCCGATCTGCTCCTGCAGGGCCACAAAGATGTTTGGGCCGGAATCTGGAACGGGTTCGGCCGCCGGATCGGCGCCTGGATTTGTCGCCGCAAACTCCAGCGGGAAATTAAATATACCGGTAATCCCGGTTTTGTCGACCACCGTTCGGCCAACAAACCCGGAGAGCCGCTGCGCGAGTTGAGTAATGGTCGAACCACGGAAGTCGAGCACGGCGGTTCCCTTTGCCGCCGGTTTAATCATCATTGCGCCACAAAGGTCCGGACGAGGTTCTCCGGGTTTGGGCGGCGCCGGCAGATGCGTCAGATCAATTGGCGTGCATGCGCCTGCAGCCAGCGGATGCACCTTAAGGCCGCCTTTTGCCGCGGTGATCGTAAAGATCGGAGCTTCTCGCATTTCAATATGCGTCTGCAGCCGAAACCTGTCTCGAAGGAGGGTTTGAAGCATTGGCCCGCCCAGCATTTCGGTACGTACGGGCCCGTCGCCCTTCGCCGTGAGACTGTAATATTCGGAGTGCACCCACGAAGGCCCACCCTCCAGAGGTAGCCGTTCGAAGTTAATCGTCGCTCCGTCGCGGAACATCCCGTGAGCGTAGCGGATGAGAGACTCCAACGTCACGCACGGGAGTTCCAGCAGGCCGGGAGAAGGGCTCAGAACGGCCCTTGCCGGGGGAGGAGCGTTTTCACAACCATTGTTTGGCTTGAGCGATGCTACCTCGAATTGTGGCGGCGGAGCCGATTGAGCCCGGATGACCGGCGCATTCATAACGCCAATGACCAACGGCGTGGCCAGCGCCATAACGATCGTGACGGCAAGTACGGCTTTCTTCGTATAACCCAACTCGCGCGCGGTGCAGCCGGTGAGTATGGAATGAATCCGTCCTCTGATGTCCGCACCTGTGACTCCCGGGAAGGAAGCCAAAGGAGATTCCAGATAGCCCTTGCTAACACTGAGAATTCCTTCCGTATAGTCGCGCGGTTCACTTCCCTGCCTGAGGACCGCTTCGTCGCAGGCGCGCTCGCCTTCATGTATAAGCCGGGAACAGATCCACCATACAAGCGGATGAAACCAGAACAATGCCTCGACCAGCATGTGCAGAGCTGCCGTCGCGTTGTCGCGCCGCCGTATATGACCAGGCTCATGCGCGATCACAGCTTCGAACCGGGCCGGCGTGAGGCGCTCCATAATGCTCTCGGGCAACAGCAGAATCGGCCGCAACAATCCGACTTCGTTCGAATGGCCCTTTTGTCGCGACAGCGAACCGGCTTTATCTCCTACTTCGACGCCTTCCGTTCAAACAATTCGATGTTCATGCCATTGGGATCCTCGACAAAAATATTGTGGGTCCCGTTGCCGAAGTCGACGATTTGCTGATTGGTGGACATCAGGTTGACGCCGGCCGCTTTCATCTGGTCAACCATCCCCACCAGGTTGACGACCTGGATCGCCATTGCGGGAGCGCCTGGATCGCGAACGCGCAGATGAAACTTCGAACGCGGAACCCCCCGGAATTCCGTGAACTCCACCGACGCGGGCGGCCCCGGGAGCACACCGGAGATCTTGCGAAACTCCGTTCCGGCAGGCGCGCCATACAACTTAAGCAGAGCCGGATCCTTCGAAAATGCGGATGGCGCGGAAAGTTCGACGCCCATCATACCGGTATAGAACTTCGCCGTGCTTTCCGCATTTTCCATGGTGTAGGCGAGCGAGACGCGATGCACATTCCCCTCCGGTGCGCCGGCCGCCGGCGCGTCCTGAATCGACTGTACAAAGAAACCATCGGGATCGCGAATGATGATCGAACGAGCCTTTCCCGCCGCCGTAGTAATCTCAACCGGGACCCCGCCAGTAGTGACGACAGGGGCATTGGCCTTCTTCGCGTTCGCAACCACGGTATCGATATCGCGGACGTGGAACACGACGCTGGCCGCACCCGGGTCCGTATATCTGGCTTGTGCCGGTTTACGCTCAAGCCCTTTGAAATTGGTCAGCTCGAAACGCATCTTGCCAGGCAGCGGCAACATCGACAACCGCAGCGTCACGCCGGGAGCATTCGTCAAAAGCGGAACCGCGGGGTTCGGAAAATCCTGGGCCTTGCCCGGCAAACCGAACACGTCGTTGTAGAACGCCAGTGTGACGTCAAGATCGTTAACGGCGTGAATCGCATGCGACAGGCTCTGAATGTGGCCTGCCGGTTCCGAGTTAGCCAGCGCGAAACCGGCGACCGCAAACGCGAGGCCGGTTGTGCACGTGAAGAACGTAAGTGTTTTCATGGTGTCCCTATTGCTTTGCGGCCGCTTCTTTAGCTTCTTCGGCGCGCGCCGCGCTCAGCCGATTCCGCATCGCGTAATTGCCTTCGTGGCACGCGTACTCAAAAATCTGATAACCCGGTTCGGCGGTCAGCGGAAAAGAGGCCGTCCACGGCGCGGTATACGTGCGCGGGTCGTTGACGGTGACCGAATACTCCAGAGTCTGCGGGCCGCTCCGGCGGAAGCGTTCCACCAGCACCAGGTCTTCGCTGTACGGCGCGCCGCTGATCGCCAGTTTGCCGCCGATGAAGTTTTTGGTCTCGACCACGAGCGTGTCGCCTTCCCAATGCCCCCGAGGCTCGCCCATGTAAGAACGCTCCTTTGAGCTGTTGCGTGGGCGGTCATCCAGCGGAATCAGGCGGGTTTCGTGAATCATTTCGTAGCGGATCGCGACCAGATTCGGCGTCTGCACAAACTCGGAGCCGTTGCCGTAGATGGAGGGGAAGAATCCGGCCGTGACGCCGCGGGAGATGCAGCGATCGTACATGGTCATGTCCTTATAAGACTGCGGCCGCATGTTGTTGTAGTTCGGTTGTTGCGCGCGCAGCTTCTTCGCCTCTTCCGTGAGTTCGGGAATACGTCCATCGGGGGGATCGGACACCAGCGAGGTAAGCGCCGAGGCCCGCCTCGCAAACTCCACCCAATTCGCAGGAACAGCCGCCGCGTCGACGCCCTTCTGACTCGCCCAGAAACCTTCCTTGGGCCGCTCGCCGGTCGTGGCGGATTCGATCAGGCGGGTTACGCGTCCATCGCGTTCCGCCATCTCCTGTTCTGTGAGGAAGCGGCGCGTGCCATATTCTTTCGGACGCTCGACGGGCACGCCCTGAAGATCGTCGGCGGTCCAGACACCCTGCAGATCGGGACTGCCCCAGGCTGTCTTCGGAACCTTCCAGTTAGCATCCGGCGCCTTGATCGCTGGGGCCTTCGCCTCCTTGACCTGGGCGAAAAGCAGCGCTGATGACGATAACGCCAACAGCCCTGCACCGATCATGATCGACGCTCGAATACGCATGCGCAATCTCCTTACTCTTATCTCGCGTTGGGACCGTTGAGGTCGCGGTACAGAAGCTCTTCCGTTAATTCCACACACTTGAACTCGGGCAATGTGGCCTTCGGATCCACGTCCCGGTAGAGGGTCAGCGAAATCTTCCAGGGCCGGGTAAAGACCTTGGGATCTTCGATCGTCGCTTCGTAGTTGATGTGATCGCGATCGGTCATTTTATAGCGCTCCACCACATGCAGGGCGTCGCTGTGATAATTGCCCGAGCGATCGAGCCACGACAGGTCATTGAATCCGCGGTTGTCTACAACCAGCGTGTCGCCGTCCCAACTTCCGTAGGAAGTCCCCATCCAGGTGTCGACCGGGGGAGGCTTGGGCGGCCCCATGTCGATGACACGGTTAAAGGTCGCGAACGAGTAGGCCATCAGGACGACCTTTGATCCCTGGACAATCTGGAAAGGATAAGGAAGGTACGCCGCCCGCGGAACGCCCGGCATGTAGCATTTCACCTCCGGGTCGTTCTTCCATCGGTTGGCGCGATTTTGGTTACGCTGGGCGATCGCTTCGGGTTTATACGGAATATCTCCGCCTTCGACGACGCCGCGGCCGGGAGGAACTCCACCGATCGCCCCGAGTTGATAAAAAGGACCGGGTTCGGAGCGGTGATCTTCAAGATCCCAATCGGCGGTTGAGAGCGTTTGCCAAATCCCCGTCAGATCGGGATGACCATCGGCAGCTTTGGGGACCTGAGCGCAGGCGGCCCCAGCCATCCAGAGGACAGCCGAGATCCGGAGGAGGCAACGCATGGTGGTGATCATATCATTGAAAACCTTGGCATAACGCGCACCGCGGGGGCCCGATTGGAGGTTCGCCGGGACCCGGGGTTTATTCAAAAAAAGGCTCGTCAGGGACTGCTGCGCTTTCCCTTCACCTTGCGGTCCACGCGGTCCTCGATTTCGGACCAAAGCGAAAAGAGCGTCGTCATCGAGATCGCCTTCATCCCCGAATTCTCCCCTTTCAATCCGCGCCTGAATCTCGCGGCCAAGCCATTCCCGTTGATCAGGCGTCAGGTCCACACCGCGTCGTTCTTCTAACGCCATGACAAGTTCAACGATTTCGAGACTGTCTGGTGTAAGCCTGGGGTTCTGCTCCGGCATTCTTTCATCAGTATCCGCTGATTCTCTCCTCGATGACCCAATCCGATTAATCGACGGAATGCGAGCCGTACTGGCGCTATTCGCTTCCAATTTTGGGTAAACTGACTGGAGTATTTCGGGGAGGGCAGCAATATGGATGATCCGACAAGACGCAACATACTGGCCGCCGGGGCTGCGGCAGCGGCAATGACCGCGATGCCGCGCGTGTTTGCTCAGCAGACGGGCAAAGGAGGAACTGGCAAGGCTTCTACGAAAAAGGCTCCGTTCGCATCCACTATGAGGAGGCCGGGTCCGGTTTCCCGCTGATGCTGCTTCCCGGCGGGGGATTGAACTCGACCATAGCCTTCTTCACCGGCAACTCGCCCTTCAACGCCATTGAGGAGTTCAAGGGAGAGTATCGCTGCATCACGGCGGACCTGCGCAACGCCCCCAGCGGCCAGTCCACCGGCCCGGTCGAGGTCGACCGGCCGTGGGATTCCTACGCCGACGACCAGCTCGGCCTGATGGATCATCTGGGCATCGACAAGTTCATGGTGATGGGTTTCTGCATTGGCGGCCCCTTCATCTGGAGTCTCTTGAAGCGCGCGCCCAATCGTGTTGTCGCGGCCGTGCTGGCGCAGCCCGTGGGGTGGCGTCCGGAGATGCGCGATCCTAAGTACCCAGGCGCATTCTGGAAGACCTGGGGTCCGACGCTGACCGCCCAGCGGCCCGAGATCACGATGCGCGACGACCGACAAATTTGTGACCAGAATGTTCGAAACCAATCCCGACTTCGTCTTCACCGTGACACGGGATTTCGTGCGCGGCTGCCAGAACCCGATCCTGATCCTGCCGGACGACGTCCCGGCGCACCCTTACGCCGTCGCCATGGAGTGCGCGATGCTCGCGCCGAAAGCCGAAGTGAGCATCTTCCCCTGGAAAGAGCCCAAAGAGCGGATTCCTCTGGCGGTGCGCCAGATCCATTCCTTCCTCAAGGCGCATCAGTCCTCTTGAACGGTGCTGCGCGTTGACGGTAAGCCCGGCGAGGACAATATCACGCTTGCTCAGGCTTCCGAACTCAGCTTGCTGATGCGCGCGGCTCCGAACGGATATTCCGAGCCGCGACCGGCAGGGAGTGTTCCATGGCCCCGCGGCGGGCCGCCAAAGGGAATGAAGACCGCGCAGCCGGTGTGGGGCAGGCCTTCGGGGCTGCCGCCGGGCTTCCGCCCGGCGCGGAACTTTACGTCAGTTTGTAGCGCCGGCGATCTCGTCGCCGGTGTTCTTACGAACCGCGTCTTCGACAGAGCGTTCACTTTACCGGCCACTTTCAGAGCAGGGATAAAGTGAATTCCGTCTGCCGGGGAGGGTTCCCAGGAGGTTCCATGCTGCGGGAATTATCCACGATTCGCCGCACCACAGCGTGCCCGCTTTGACTACCTCCACGTCGACCTTGCCCAGCAGCGCCTCGGCAACTTTGCGCATCTTGAGCGAAAGCCGCCCCAGCCATCCAAAGGACAGCGGAGATCCGGAGAGGGCCACGCCTCATATCACTACAAGAACCTGGCGAAAGCGGGCCGGCAGTTCGCGGGTCGGGTGGGCAATAGAGTCCTGGTTAACAAATCGGAGCCAGCCAGTGCGTGGCCTTGTGTCCTACCTGGCGGCCGCGTACCGGGCCGCGTGGTGATCGACGTGCTATCAGGTTTTTCGGAGGACCTGATCATGCGCGAAAAATTGGCGATAGTTGCTCTTGTATTAGCGGGGATTGCGCAGGGCTCGCCTTTTCAAGCCCCGCAACCCGCGCCCGAAACGAAGGCTGAAAAGAAAGCCGGGAACCTGCCGGTCGGTAAACGCGGCCCCGGCATGGTCTGGGTAGATGCGAAGACCGGAACTTACTACCGTTCGGATCATCCTCTTTACGGCAAGACTAAAAAGGGCACGTACATGAGTGAGGGAGACGCGGTCAATCGCGGCTTCCACGACTCAACTGAAAAAGCGCCGAAAAATTCTGCAAGTAAATAGACTTGGGGAGTGTTCTTGTAGATCTGGCTTATCTGTTTGCGTCATAGACATGGACTTGGGCAAACCGTGGAAAATAGATTGCACTCACCGGAAGAGTTCCTCGGAGATCTCAGCCACAAAAAGGTGATGAGAATAGATACCGAGCGGAAAGCCGAAGTCGGTCGAAACCTCCACTCCGGCGCTATTCTTTTGCAGGATGGGGCCCCCGAAGAAGCGCATCAAATCTTGCGTATTGACGTGAAACCAGGGGCTCTTATCGGTGATCGAGTGATTGAGCGGCGTAGCCGGGCTTCTCCTGAAACGGCTCCATTCGGCCTGGGCGGCGACGTCGGCCCTGGCGATCGCGGAGACGTCCGCGGAATGGGCCCTGATCCAGTCATGGATGTTCTGTTTTCCCGATGTCGATCCCGCCGGGACGGGATCGGTGGTAAAGGTGCCGCGCGGCGGCAGGTCGCGCAGTACTGAGGTCAGCAACGCTGATGTGGCCGCCGGAGCCGGCACGTCTGGCCGATCCTGAATGAGGCGAGCAAATCCTATGGCGCGAATTCCTTCGTCGTTGATCGCCTTGCCGGAGCCGCTGACCGGCCCCTGCGAGTAATCAATGATCGGCGGCGCAGCCGTGCCCTTCGGCAATGCCGCGGCCAGATTGCCCCCCAGAGCGCTGTGCCCGATATCGAGTGCGATGATTTTATCCACCAGCCCGACATTGATCAGTTTGTGACTCACGGTCGCGTTGAGACCGCGCATTCCGCGGCTGTGCGCAGCCATCCGGATCTTGTCGATTGTCGGTTGGCGCCCTGCGCGGACCAGGCATTCCTGAATGTTCGCGGTGTCGATTGAGTTCCAGCCCGCTTCCACGGCGGGCGGCCTGAACCCGGGAATTCCGATCAGAATCCAATCCGTCTGGTCGGCGCCGGAACGCATCGCATGTACGTTCGTCGCATTGCCGCCTGGTGCAACCGATGACGCCTCGGTACCGTCGCCGGGACTGAAGAACAGGAAGACGTTGTTTTTGTCGCCCGTCAGCGCGGACGGCAAAAATATGGAAACATCGATGTCTACATTCGAATCGGGGACTGGGTGCGCGGTCGAAGGATGATTGGCCAGAACATTCAGCGTCTTGGTGGTCGTCTGGCCGGCAAATTTGTCGGATCCAGGAAACTCTTTTTCCGACGCCCGGACATCCGTCCAGCCCGCTTCGTTCGAGGCGATCATGATCTTGAAATCGGTGATGGCTCCGAACGTTCCGCCCAACAGACTGTCGGGAACGGTGGCCGTCGCAGAGGTCGCGGCCGCGCGCTCCGCGGTATACCCGGGATATGGTTCCAGGAAATTCAGGCGATCCTGCACTTGCAGAACGTCGGCCTTGTTGTTCGTCAGCCTGCTCCCTACCGGGCCGGTGACGCCCAACCCGCGCATGTAGTGATTGATCACGTCTTTCGCCAGAGTGGGCTCACGGTTTTTCCTGACGGCGTCCAGAGTGGGCTTGAAGCTCCAGGCAGGCACTTTGCTTGCGTCGCCCTGCGGCACCTGCGACCCGGCGGCAAGTGCGTTGATGTAGTCGAACTGGTCCTTAAACTTCGGCATCTCAATCGACCACAAGCCAAGGAGGCGCCAGAGAAGATCGAGCACTTCTTCACGGATATTGTCTTTGGCTGTGGGCGCCGAATCGGTGACTCGGTTGGTGGACCGCAACGCAATCTCTTCGCGGAACACGATGGGGTCCGCTCCGCCGGCGCCAGCCTTCGAGAGAGCCACTGGCGGCCTGCGAAGATCGAACGCCGTGGAGGCAGCCGCGGCCTCTCGTTCCAGAACATGATCCCGAGTGCTCAGATCGACCCGCTCCGCCGACCGCATCAAGGCGGGTGCGGGCGAAGATGCCTGTTGAGCAACGTGCGCCAGCTCGTGCGCGAGCAGCGATCGGCCGAGACTCGAACCCGGGTCGTACTGCGCGGGTCCGAAAACCACATCAGGCCCCACAGTGTAGGCGCGCGCGCCAAGAGCCTGGGCCGATTCGCCCGCTCGCTGCCCACTGTGAACCACCACATTGCTTAGATCGCCGAAATAGGGCGCGAAGGTCTGCCGCGTGGCGGGATCCAGCGGCTGTCCCGGGCTGCCCAAACCCTCGCGGACAGCTTGCGGCGTCGAAGGCATTCCATCGGTTTCGCCCGGCGAAATATGGGTGGCGAACTGGTGCCATGCGGCATTCAGCGGGGGTTTTTCGGCGGGTGGTTTTTCGCCCTTCCGCTCACCGGCGCCGGGAGCCTTCAGAGGAAGCGGACGCTTATGAGAGAACATGGTCGCGCGTCAGGCGCACTCTCGCGACGCCTCGCCGCCGAGCTGGTTTCGACGTCTGCGCACCAACAACAGGATACTCCTTCAGCCTCTGCTGAAAGATACCGGAGCCGCCGCCACCCGTGCGCACCCATCCACTCCAGTCGGAGGAACAATGGCCATCGCGATCGCCCGCAGCCAGGCAACGGTAAGCGCAAACTGTTAGGCTGTTGTGATTATGTTCGCCTTCGAACGCAAGCCCAGGTCGCAGTCGACTCAGGCTCGGGCGGAACAGGCCGCGACTCAAAGCGCGACTCAAAGCGCGACTCAAAGGAGGATGCACGCGCCGCCGGTCCCCGGAATAGCATTTGGCCCTCCGGCGTCCGGAGTTCAGTTCGATCACGGCCGCGAGCCCATTCATCAGTCGAGCGGACACATTCATGACACCGCCCGGCGCGGGACCAGCGGACCCGGTACTTCCCTTCCATACTCCGATCGCATCCAGGAATCCTTCGGCCGCCATTCGGTGGCCGGAGTACAAGCCCACACCGGCGCCGCCGGACTGTCCGCATCCGACGCCCTTGCCTTCAACGCCTTCACCACCGCCGGACACGTCGTCTTCGCCGCCACGCCCAACCTCCGCCTTGCGGCGCACGAAGCCGCTCACATCGTCCAGCAGCGTGCGGGGTTGAATCTGGATAGTGGCATCGGCCGCGTCGGCGACCGGCATGAGAGGCATGCCGACGCGGTGGCGGATCGGGTGATGCGCGGCGAATCGAGCGAAGCGCTGCTGGATCAGTATGCGGCCACAGGGGGATCGGCGAGGGTCGTAGTGCAGAAGGATGAGCCCAAAGGTGCGCCGGCGGCTCCGGCGAACGCCAGAAAGGGTGAGGTTCGACTGAAAGACGACGGCGAAAATATCACCACGGAAACCGATAAGGAAATCAGGACTGAAGATCCGTTTGAGCACTCCATTCTTATCTTCAACAAAGAAGATAAGACGTGGAAACGCCAAATGTACACCCTGGTGCGGAACCCCGACGGTACGACAAGCAGGCAAATGGGGCCAGCCGAAGACATCTCCGAGGCGCGGGCGAAGGCGTTGAAGGCGATGAACCAGAAGACGGTTCCGTTCGCACAGGAGACCGAGGCGGGCGCCGCTGCGCGCGTCGCGGGTGATGACGCTATATTCGCAGCCAAAGTGGAGGCTTTTGATCACAAGGAAGAGTACCCGGCGCGCCTCGCAAAGTATCAGGGTGACCTCGAAGCCTGGAAGCAACTTTCAGCGGACGAAAAGAAGAAAGCCACGAAACCGCAGCCTCCAATGAAACCCCCGGCGGTCAGGCCGGCTAAGAAGTCAAAGACCACCAAGTGCGTGGACTGGCCGGCACAGGTCTACCGGGCTGCGGGTGTAACGTCAAAAAACGAAATCACTTTTGCTCCTCCGAAAACCTTAAACAGCTGGCGGACATTCGACCAGCATCCCGAAGGGCCGAAAGCGGGGGATGTTTACTACATCTGGGACGAGGTGAATAAGCAGGCGGCGCACATGGGAGAGTTCAAGTCCGCCGTGAAGATTCCCCCGGACGAGGCGGGCGGCAAAAACACCCTGCAGCGCTGGGTGGTGACCGATGGCGGACAAGGAGACGGCTATGAAAAGGTCAACTTCATCTATGAGCGCCAGCGTATCTTCGATTCGGCCGACCAGCGCTTCCATGACAAAGCTGCGGACGCGGGCGCAACCACCGCCGGACGCAGGCTGGAGGGTTGGGTCGATATAGACGCGCAGATCGCCGATGAAGCCCAAAAAGCCGGCGCCGCCAAACCGCCCGCAGCGGCGGCTGTGCCAAAGGCTGACGCCGCGAAACAGTAACCCCTCGCCACCAATCACCACCCGAGCTGCCAGGCGAAGTCCTGCTTGAGGTAGAGCTGAACTGTCCGGTTATTGTCGGCGGACGACGCGGTCAGATAGAGCGTCTTATTATTTGTGAGACTCGTTGGCAATATTGGTTTTCGCAGGCGAGCCATGAGCCGAATCCTGGAGGAGGCTGGCGAATCGAGGCAAAAGACGCTTCGAACGCTGTAGAATCATGTGAATGCAAGGTAGCCCAAAAGTCATTGCCGCACTGAACGAGGCGTTGAAAGAGGAACTGACAGCGATCAATCAGTACTTCCTCCATGGCGAAATGTGCGAGAACTGGCATTACTCGAAACTCGCAGACCGCATCAAGAAGGAGTCGATCGACGAGATGCGTCATGCAGAGGCTTTGATCGAGCGAATTCTGTTCCTCGATGGCATTCCGATCATGACCGAAGCGATGCAATTGACCATCGGATCCAATGTGCAGGCTCAACTCGAAAGTGATCTCAAGCTCGAAATCAATGCGGTTGCGATGTATAACCGTTTCGTCCAGCTGGCGCGCGACGAGGGAGACAACGCTTCGAGGGAACTGTTTGAACGGCTGCTCCGCGACGAAGAGACGCACGTCGACTGGCTTGAGGCACAGGTTCACCAGATCAGGGAACTGGGCTACGAACGATACCTGAGCCAGCAGATTCGCGAATCGTGAGTCGCGTCGCCGACCCTTGTCCAATCACCGCGGAATGGTCACGGGTCTCAAAAATAATTTTGCGTTGAAACCAAACGCCTTACGCTGGCGGCGTGCAGCCATCGCCTTTTCTCGCGTGTACAATCCAGGCGTAACGCCGGAACCGGTCCGCAGTCGCCGAAAGGGGTTGGCGATTCGGTCCACAGATCCTTGAAAACTTAAAGCCCACGCCTCCCAGCACACCCGACGTGTTTTTGTCGCGCCGTGAATTGCACCCGGCTGAACATCGATTCAGCCGGGAATAGGCAGGATCGCAAAACAGAAATTTCCAAACAAAGTAACCTGACATCGGACAAATACGGAGACGTTCCGGCTGGCGCCGCAACCACCCGTTGTTACCATAAAGCTTTCCCCAACATGGCCTTGCGCTTCTACAACACCCTGACCCAGGAGGTCCAGCCGTTCGTCCCCGTTGACCCGAACGCCGTCCGCATGTACACCTGCGGACCCACCGTTTACGACTATGCGCACATCGGCAACTTCCGCACCTTCGTCTTTTACGATCTGCTCCGCCGGGTGCTTCATCTGAACGGTTACAAAACCGACCACGTCATGAATATCACCGACGTGGACGACAAGATCATCCGCAATGCGGTCGCGCAGGGCAAGTCCCTTGAGGACTATACCGCGATCTACACTGAGGCCTTCCTCGCCGACTGCGACACCCTTCGCCTCCAGCGTCCAGAGCGTATCGCTCGCGCCACCGAGCACATCCCGGAAATGGCGGCCGCAATTCACAAACTGGAAGAGGAAGGCCACACCTACCGCAGCGACGGTTCCATCTACTTCCGCATCTCCACTTTCCCAGGCTACGGCAAGCTCTCGCACAACGATTTTGCCGGCATGGTCGCCGGCGCGCGCGTTGATACCGACACTTACGACAAGTCCGACAGCCGCGACTTCGCGTTATGGAAAGCGCCCAAGCCCGAAGAGCCATCCTGGGACACGGAAATCGGACCCGGTCGCCCGGGCTGGCACATCGAATGTTCCGTCATGGCAATCGAGTTCCTCGGCGCCACGCTCGATATTCACGCGGGTGGCGTCGATCTGATCTTTCCGCATCACGAGAATGAAATCGCGCAATCGGAAGCCCTGACGGGAAAGCCCTTCGCTCGATACTGGCTGCACTCCGAGTTTCTGCTGGTCGATGGCCAGAAGATGTCGAAGTCGCTCGGCAACTTCTATACGCTTCGCGATCTTTGCCAGGATCGTGGATTCGCCCCGGAGGCCATTCGCTATCTTCTGGCTTCCATTCCGTATCGCAAGGGCCTGAACTTCACCATCGACGGATTGAGGGGCGCGACGACGTCCATCGAACGTCTGCGCAATTTCGCCCTCCGTCTCGGCTCCGCGAAACTGCAGCCCGGCGCAAGCGAACGGCTGGAAGAACTCGCCAAAGCCGCGCAGAAGACCTTCCGCGAATCGCTGGACGACGACATCAATACCGCGGAAGCCCTGGCTGCCGTCTTCGAGTATGTTCGCGAAGCCAACGTAGCGCTCGATGGCGGGGAGTTTCTCGCCGGCAACGCGATTTCCGCGTGCGCACTGCTCGACCAGTTCGATTCCTTCTTCGACGTGTTGAAGCCCTCGGCGGTCGCGGGTGGTCTTTCAGACGAAGAGATCGAAACCCTGATTGCCGCACGCACCGCGGCCAAAAAAGCTCGCGACTTCCCGCGCGCGGACCAGATTCGCGCGCAACTACTGGAGAAAAACATCATCCTCGAAGACACGAAGGATGGCATTCGCTGGAAACGCAAATGAAACTCAATACACGCGCCGTCCACGCCGGCGACCGTAAAAGGCCCGGATCCCAAAGCGCGAAGCACCAAAATACAAAGCAATGGGTGCCGGTAACCACTCCCATTTACACTGCGGCGAGTTATTTCTACGAGGACGCGGCCGATCTCGATCGCGTGTTCGCGAACGAGATGCCGGGCCCCAGCTATGCCCGTCACGGTAATCCGACGAACGAGGCGCTGGAGGAACTCGTAACGTCGCTCGAATCGGGTGCGGGCGCGCTCGCTTGCAGCACGGGCATGTCCGCCTTGCATATCGCCATTCTGACGGCGCTGCTTGATCGCCGGCGCGTCATTCTGGCCGCGAGCGCTCTTTACGGCGCGACCATCAATATGCTGATGAAGGTGCTGGAACCCTCGGGGATCGAAACTATCTTCGTCGATTTCTGCGATGAACAGGCGCTCGCCGAAGCAATCGCCGAACACCGCCCGGGTGCTCTGCTCATGGAGACGATCTCGAACCCGCTCGTGCGCGTCGCGCCGCTCGATCGCATCGCCGTTATGGCGAAAGAAGCCGGGGCGCAGCTGATCGTCGACAACACCTTCGCCACGCCGCTGATTACCCGGCCGCTCGAACTGGGCGCGACGTTTTCCGTGCACAGCCTGACGAAGTACCTCGCCGGGCACGGCGACGTGCTGGGCGGCATCATTGTAACCACTGCGGAAAACCTGGAGCCGCTGCGCTCGCTGGCCCGATCTCTTGGTCCGGCCCTGGGACCTTTTGAGGCTTATCTTTCCATGCGCGGCATCAAGACCTTCCCGCTTCGTATGGAGCGGCAGTGTGCGAACGCCTGCCGCCTTGCGAGCTGGCTCGCGACCCATCCCGCCATCGACAAGGTAAATTTCCCGGCCGACCCGAAGCACCCTGACGCGGGGACAATCAAGCGGCTCTTCCCGGCCCAGCTCTATGGCGCGATACTGAGCTTTGAAGTCAAGGGCGCGGATCGCGATGGTATCTTCCGCGTGATGAATTCGCTCAAGATGATCGTGCCCGCAACATCACTCGGCGACGTGCAGACCATGGTGCTCTATCCCGCCATGGCTTCACACCGCGAACTTTCACCGAAGCACCGGGCGCGGCTCGGAATCCATGACAACCTGCTTCGGCTTTCGACCGGCATCGAAGCCGTGGAAGACATCATCGCCGATCTCGATCAGGCGCTTTCATGACCCGGGCGCTCCTGAGTTGCGCCTTGCTTCTCGCCGCGGCGACCGCGGCCAGCACGGCCGACTCGGAAGCGTCCGAACTCTTCCATAGAGTCCGGGCAAAGGTGCTGGAGGAGGTCAGCCACGTTCCCCGCTACACCTGCGTTCAGACCATCAACCGGGCACAATATCGTCCGCAGTACGGAACCCGGCCGGCCAATTGCAGAGACATGATCGCCGCGCGCAAACAACTCGCATCGCTCGGCTATCTGATCTCGCGCGACCGTGTTCGTCTGGATGTCGCAATCATGGACGGCGCGGAAACGTTTTCCTGGGCCGGCGCCCGCCGGTTCGAGACCAGCCATGTCGACGACCTTGTAACCTCCGGCACAACGGGCAGCGGCGAGTTCGTTTCTTTCCTGATCAGCATCTTCGGGCCGGATACGAATGCCATCTCCCGGCTCCGCCCGACGGTCTTTGCCTACAACATCCCGGCGGAGAAAAGCCATTACCGTTACCGCACAAACGGCCCGGAACGAACCGCCGCGTATTACGGCACTTTCATCGTGGACGCCTCAACAGCGGAGCTCAAACGTTTGACCGTTGAAACCGACGACTTCCCGCCCGAAGAAGCAGCGTGCAGCGTGAAAGACACCATGGACTACCATCGCGTGAAGATCGGAAACGGCGATTTCCTTCTGCCGGAGGTAGCGACGATGGACGTTCTCTACAACTCCGGAATCGAGTCCGTGAATCAAACCCGTTATTCCGACTGCCGCGAGTATGCGGGCGAGACGACCATTCGCTTCGATGATGGCACAACGCCCGAGCCCTCCGACGCTCCGCAGCCCCCCAGCCCGCAGCCCGCCAGGAAGGTGAGCGAACCTCAGCGCCCTCTGCCTTCCGGTCTGAATTTTCGAATCGGCCTGACTTCTCCCATTCACTCCGAGACGGCGGCGGCCGGCGACGCCATTACAGGGGTAGTGCTGCGCGATGTCAAAGACCGGAAGCTCGGTGTCATCGCGCGCAAAGACGACGTCGTTCACGGACGGATCCTCCAGATTGAGCAGCGCATGTTTCCGCTGCCGCACTGGACTCTGGCGATCCGCTTCGACGGTCTGGACCATGGAGGCGCGGAGCAACCGCTGTCACTGGAACCGCGGAAGGGAGATCGCGGCGTCTTCATTTTTGAGCAGCCCGAGGATATCGTGATCGACCAGAGCTTCCACTCCGAGTGGCAGACCCGCTGAGGCGTTCCCCGAGCGTCGTAAATATTTTGCGCCCGAGCGCCATAATCGGTCGTCAAACGAATCTGACCGACCGATGCATCTTGTTCAGAGGACAATCATGACAACTGAAGGACATGTTTTGCGGGAGCTTTCGTAAAATGCGAAAGACGCTTGGATACGTGATCGTCATGGCGGCGATCACAACGGCTGCCGCTTACGCTCAAAGTGACCATTACCTGCCGGGGATATATAACATCCGTGATCTCGCCCTTCCCGAGCCGGGGTTCTACGGAGCGCTTTACAACTACGGCTATTTGACCGACGACCTGAAGGACACCAACGGCAATAAGGTGACCTCTGTCACGGTCACGGGTCCAGGGGGACGTTTGAGCGCAACGCTTAACGTGAAAGTGAATGTTGATCTCTACGCGGTGGCTCCCGCTGTTATCTGGATCCCCAAAACGAAGATCCTGGACGCGAAATACGCCCTTGAAATTGCTCCGAGTTGGGCAAATGCCAGTCTCGGCGCGCAACTCTCCCGCACTGAAGGGGCCGGAGTGAACGCCGGCAGGGGCCAGTTCAACATCGGGGACACCTACATAGTGCCGCTTTGGCTGGATTGGACCGGGAAGAAGTACGACATCGGCTTCAGCTACGGTTTCTATATCCCCACCGGAAAATATACCGTCAACACGCTAAATGTCCCGATAGTAGGTCCCGTGCGTGTCGCATCGCCCGACAATATCGGCCTCGGATTCTGGGAGAATCAAACCCAAAACATCTTTTACTATTACCCCTGGGCTGACCGGAGAATGGCGATTGAGAATGTACTGACTTGGGAAATCGACCAGCACACGAGGGGCTTCGACCTCACCCAAGGGCAGTATCTCACCTGGAACTGGGGAGTGAGCCAATTCCTGCCCCTTAAGAAGGACCAGTCTCTCCTCGCTGAAATTGGCCCCGCGGGTTACGCCAACTATCAGGTCTCGGATAACACCGGAACCGATGCTCGCAACCCCGGTGAGCACGAGAGAGCGTGGGGGGCCGGAGTACAAATTGGTGTCACGTCTCCGAAAAGGCCGATCGTCTTTAACTTTCACTGGTTCCATGAGTTCGCCGTTGTGAACCGCTTCGAGGGGACGGTGCTCGGTTTGAGTCTTGTCGCCAGGTTGTAGTTCACCTTCTACCCGGTGGATGATGTGATGAAGCTGACCTGCTGAGCGAGGCAATCTCGCGTTCAGTAAGCGGCCGCCACTTACCGATCTTCAATCCGGCTATCTCGATCGGACCAATCGCCGTGCGCACCAGTTTCAGAACCTTGCTATCGACGGCCTCGATCATCCGCCGGACCTGACGATTGCGGCCTTCGGTGATGCGGATCTCGATGTGAGAGTATTTCCCGGAATCCCGTACGCGTTTGACCACCGCCGGGCGCGTCGGGCCGTCGCTTAATTCCACTCCGGCGCGCAGTTTCTCCAGCGCGTCGTCGGCCAGGAGCGTGGAGCACTTTACGAGATAGGTCTTCGCGATTTTGTGATCGGGATTCGTAAGCTGTTCCGCAAAGCGCGTATCGTTCGTTAGAATCAACAGCCCGCTGGTATCGAGGTCGAGACGTCCGGCGGGCGAGACAAATGTATCGACATCGGTGATGAGATCATAAACGGTCGGCCGTCCTTCCGGATCTTTGTAAGTAGTTATGTATCCGGAAGGCTTATAGAGCAGGATGTAAATGCGATCTCTCGATTCGAGCGGTTTCCCGTCGAAGAGAATGCGGTCCCGCGCGAAATCGATCCAGCGATCGGGATCTTCTACAACTCGGCCGTTCACGCTGACGCGCCGCGCATGAATCCAGCTCCGGGCTTCGCTCCGCGAGCCGATGCCCGCTTTGGATAAAACGCGTTCGAGCGTCCTGGTCTTCAGTGCTGCTTCACCTTAATGGAGAACGACCTTCGCCAGACCGGTATTCCCCCCGCTGTCGGCTACTCTCAGCACCAGCAGATGTTCTCCGGCGGGAACCGCGTCAATACGAAAACGGAACTGCTCGGAAGGCGAGTCGAGTATTCCATCCACCGGCGCGACAGGAGTCCACGGCCCGGCGTCGATCGAATACTCGGCGCGGCGCAACGCGGAAGCCCCATCACGCGCGTCGAAATTGACTTCCACACCGCTTCCCGTCCGATTCGCCGAGTGAACCTCGATCACCGGCGGGGTGTTATCGATCAGAACGGGTGAACTGACAAGGTCTGCTTCTTTCGCAGCCGCCGGCGCATTGGCTTCGCGATCGGACGCAGTCACCTTGAAGTAATAGCGGCCATCGGCGAGCGCATCGCCATCGATGGTGTAAGTAGTCTCGTGAAGATCCTTCTTCAGCGGCTTCCATTCCCGTTCTCCTTCGCCGCGGAAATCTACTTCGTAGACCAGTTTGTCGCTGTCGGGATCGTCTGCCGACCAGGAGATCAGCAACTGTTGCTGGGCGGCTCGGGACAGCGTTTGAGTAGGTGTCCCCGTTGAACTCAGCGGCGCGGCATCGCCGCTATCGGTAACGGTAATGCTGTAAGGAGTGCTCGCCGCGCTCGTGGAAGACGTGCCATGCGAAACGGTGGGCGTCGCAGCCACTGTGGTCAATACCGTTACAGACCGCACCACTGGAGGATTGTTCTGCGGCAGATAGGCCGCGCTGATGTTCTCCAGCATCGCGCCGGTCCCGGAGAGCGCGACTTCGTACTGCAGAAAGCGCGCGTTGGGGCTCGGAATCTGGGGGGCGGCACTGCCCGATTCGCGCAGCGGCTGCGACCAGTCGCTCCAGGTCGAATCGGGGCGAATGCTGTTTCCGCTTCGCGTTCTTACAGTGACATCGCCCGCGCCGTTTTCGGCCTGCCAGTGAATCCGGCCCCACTGCGCGATGCTCCCAGCGTCAAATACCGGCGATTCGTAAGTCCCCTGGGCGCCGTTCGCCCCAAGGCGGTAGATCTTTCCCATATTGCCCGTTGCGGCAAGCAGGGAACCGCGCCACTGAAGCAGGCGCGTGGCCTGAGACTCGTTCGTTTGCGCCACCAGGGTCAGCTTGCGGTCCTGCGAGAGCTGATAAATACGCCCGTCGTCGTCCGTGGTGAAGTAGATTTGACCGCCGCTGCCGGGAAGGATGTCGTACACGTTTTCTTCCTTCGAACTCCACAGCGTGTCGACCGTATTATCCGGATTGATGCGATAGATGGCGCTTTTCTCGACCGAAGTGTTATCGGCGGTGATCGAGGTCGTCGCCGCTGTTACGGCCGGAGTTGCGGGCGCGGGAACGGCCTCCTGTGGTTTGGCGGGGGGATTGGGATTCGGGTTGATGTTCCCCGTATCGGCCGTAACGGTCACCGTCGTAGTGGCCGTCGGGGTCGCTTCCGAGGATACGCTCTGGGTCGCCTGCGCGCCTTGCAGCTTTTTCGCAAGCGATCCGCCCAGTGCGACTGCATAAACGCTGCCATCCGGATTCGGCGCGACGGCGCGAATCTCGGGAAGGTTCGAGTCGTAAAGCGCAAAGGCTTTGTCTTTTGCGGTAATTCGATAGAGAATGCCGTTCGGCTCCGTACCCGCGAGCAGCCGGCCCTGGGTGTCGAGCATCAGCCCCGTAACGTTCCCCTGTCCTGTGGCATAGTATTCCTCGCCTTTACCTGCGCCTGTGATGCGGAAGACGCGCCCGTCGCCGCCTGTTCCCGCATAAAGAGTTCCGTCGTCGGCCAGCGCCAGCGACCAGATGTACTTCGCCTTCGGGTCGAAGTATTCCGAAGCCTTCCCGTTTTCGATTCGATAAATCTTGCCATCGGGAGAACTCGCCGCGTAGATGACGCCCTTCTTGTCGACGGTGATAGCGAAGACCTCGGGCCGGTCGGCCGTCCATAGCAGCGAGGCTTTTCCGTTTTGATCTATACGAAAGACGCGGCCGCGATTCCCCGTGGCCGCATAGAGCGATCCGTCCGGACCCGAAGCCACGCTCCAGATCACGGGCTGCTCGGATGTAAACAAGGTATCCAGCTTCGGCGCCAGCGACAGGCGGCCATCGCGTCCCAGCGAAACTCCGTCGAACTTGCCTTTCACGAAGTCCTGAAAGCTGGTCATTTCCCAGACTGCGGAAGTGGAGGCATAGCATAAATGGGCGGCGATCAAAAGCGCAAGGGCCGCCGGGCGCGGCGCCAAAAAGTGGAGGAACCCACCCGTCCAGCCGCGTTTCGGCGGCCAGAACTTGCGCGTGTTCCTCAAAAGCGCAAAGGGCGCTGTCCCGCGCCGCCAGGAATCGGAAGCAACACGCATCTCGGCGGCGGCGCGGACGCGACCCGTTTTGCGCGTGTTCCTCAAAAGCGCAAGGGCCGCCGGACGCGGCGCCAAAGAGTGGAGGAACGCGCCCGTCCAGCCGCGATTCGGCGGCCATAACTTGCGCGTGTTCCTCAAAAGAGCAAGGGCCGCCGGACCCACCGCAATCAGGCGCTTCACTCTTTGACCTCTACCTGAACGGTTCGCGATCCCGTGACCATCATGCCTCCACCGTCGATAACCAGTTCCGTGATTTTCGAATTGCGATTCTGCGAGACATTCTGCGTGCTGCCCAGAACCAGCGCAAGCGACGGAGGCGGATCCGGAAGCTCTTCACCAGCCACCTCATAGGCGGGTTCCGCGCGCCAGACTCTTATGTAAGCTTTGTCGCTGGGTCGCAAACGTCGCACTGTAGAAATGGACTGCTCCGGCGAATGCGGCGTTTCGTTGATCACTTGCTTGAGCTCCGCAAGTCCCGTCTGCGCGCCATCGGCCACTGTGAAGTAGAGAGTGCCGGGAGCGGTCCCGGGAGGAATGGTGTACTTGAGCGAGCGCGTCAACTCGACTCCGTTCTCGCCCTCAAGTTGAGTCATCAACTCCAGCGTGTCCCCTGGCCTCACTTCTTTGCGGGAAAGGGAAACCTGCCCGATGTTGAGTTCTTTCCTGCTGTCGGAAGATTCAAGGCGCAGGGAAATCTTATCTACCTTCAACGCATCGAATCCCGCCTGCATAAGATAGGCCAGCGGAATGGCCGTCGCATTCGAGACCATCGTCGCCGAGCCGCCGTCGCTGGCATAGATATTGCGAAGCTGAACCTCATCCTTGCGGTTGGCGAACTGGATCGCGCCGCGAACAACGATGGTGGAAACGCCCTGCGCGCGCTCGGTCGCATCGATGGCGGAGAAGACGGCCATCTGGAACAGAATCGGCGAAAGATACCGGTCGTTGACCATTTGCATGTGGTAGGTCTGGACTTTTTTTGTGTCCTGAACTACGTCGATGTCAACGGGGATCAGCGCCGCGCGTTTGCCGAGCGAACCGGCAATAGCCGTCTCGCGGTCCTGGGAAATGATGCCCATTAATTCGTGAGCGGAAGATATTTTGAAAGACGTATTGACGTTCGCGAGAAGGGCGAGGACTTCGGAACGGGTGAAGGGCAAATCGGCTGGTCCGACGTCGAGGAAACGGTGTCCGAACGCGTAGACCTTATTGCCGTCAATGCAGGTGAGAGTGCCATCGGCTCCCACACTCATATCGCCGGACATAAGTTCGACGCTGATCATGGAACCGGGTTGAAGTTTCGAAGGGTCGCCCATGACGTCCTGCGGCGCGCCGCCCGCGGAGATTCCCTGGCGCGGTTCGAGCCCGAGCTTGCGGATCTCTGGCGTGAACTGTGCGACCGTGTTCGCTGTGAAACCGCCGAGCGCGAGCGGCGTGGCTACTTCAACCATCCGCGTGTCACCGAAGCCGGCCACCTCGCGAGGTGCTGCAGGTTTCGGAAAGAACGCGTCGACAGCTTTGCCGAAAAGCGAAGCCACGCTGGGCATGGGGCCGCTTACGGGCGCCGCCGGCGCGGAATCCACTTTGAGCATTTCTTCTATGGGCCGGATTCCTGCGATCGGATCCTTGGCATAGGGGAAGGCGAGCGCGACGGCGCCAATCAGCTTTCCATCGATGTATACAGGGCTGCCGCTCATGCCCTGCATCACTCCGGTGTGCTCGAGCGGTCCGCCTGAAAGCCGGCCGAGGATCAGCGATTCTTTCGGGCTGGTATTCGGAAGTACCCCCAGGATATCGACCTGGAAATCTTCAACTTTGTCGCCCTGGAAAACCGTCTTTCCCACTCCCTTCATGCCGGCGTGAATGTCCCTGAGAGGCATGATCGAGAGGGCGGCGTGAGCGAGGGATGTGCTCATGAGCGCCGCGGCCAGCGCGAGGTATTTCACACTTTCAGTGTAATCCGGGGCGCGGGGCTTCCTGTTTTCCCCTCCGTGGCGCCATTATTTTTCCTCGTCTTTTCCGCCTCGGGCCTCTAAAGCTTCTTTCAATTTCTGCCGCTCTCCTCACTGTGAAACGAAGCATACTTATCACGATTCTGGCGTTGGCGGCGCTCAACCTCCGGGCCGCTACGCCTACTCAGGCCGAGTTGGAAACGGCGCTCGCGGCTGCCCGGGCAGCGTGGGGTATTGACGTCGAGGCCTCGATCAGGCTCGACAGCAGCCAGGGGTGCGAAATGCTGGATGTCACGAAGAAACACTCCGGGAAATCGGAACCCGCATCGGCAAACGAAACCATCGCCCTTACGCAGACCGTTCAGACGAAGATGATCACCGACTCCGACGATCCGGCCATCCCTCCGATCGTAGTCAACTCCCTGAGCTCCGTTATTAATATCAATGCCGCCTGCGACTGGAACGACGCCTATCTGCGCAAGATCGTAACGCATGAGTACGGCCACGCTCTGGGTCTGCAGCACTCCGAGAACCGGAATTCGATCATGTACTGGCTGGTGTTTGCGCCGTCGGCAGAGCGCCTGTACGGAAGCCAGGCGATAACCGCCGCGGACCTGAATGCGGCAACGATTTCGAAGGCGAATAAAGATCATCAGAACGATGCCCAGACGGCTGGTCATTGATTCTCTCAGTCAGCGATTCTCCCAGTCAGCGGACCGCCAAACGGAAGCCCCAGGCTCTCTCGCGGCGGTCTCATCATTCATGCTTAAGCAATCCGGCATGTGAAGCAATCCGTTCCTCCCGATCCCCGAGTTGGCCGGCTGTTTCCCCATAACTTTTTCCGCGACACCCTGGGTAGCAGTCATAATAGGCCTGAGAAATGAAGCCAATCCGCCGAGCCGCCGTCCTTGGAGCGGGAACCATGGGTTCCCGCATTGCCGCGCATCTTGCCAACGCCCAGATTCCCTCCTTGCTGCTCGACGTCGTTCTGCCCGAGCAAAAGCTCCGCGATCAGGCCGCGCGGGCGGGCGTGGATGCGGCGCTGAAGGGGCGGCCTGCCGCATTTTTTGTGCCGGAGTCGGCGCAGTTGATTACGACCGGCAACTTCGATGACGACATCGCAAAGATCAAAGACTGCGACTGGATTATCGAAGCGGTCACGGAGAACCTGGGCATCAAGCGGTCTCTTTACGACCGGGTGCTGGCTCATCGCGCCCCTGGAACAGTGGTTTCGACCAATACCAGCGGCATTCCACTGGCACAGATTGCCGAAGGGTACCCTGCCGAATTTCGGGAGCATTTCCTCGGCACGCACTTCTTCAATCCGCCGCGTTATCTGCATCTGGTCGAACTGATTCCGGGTCAGGATACGCGCCCGGACATCTTCGCTGCGATCTCGGATTTCTGCGACCGCCATCTGGGCAAGGGCGTCGTCCCATGCAAGGACACGCCGAATTTTATTGGTAACCGCATCGGCGCATTTTTCGGCGCCACGGTCCAGAAGCTGACCATCGAAGACGACTTCACAATCGAGGAAGTCGACGCAATTACGGGAACGCTGATCGGCTTGCCGAAGAGCGCCAGCTACCGGCTGCTTGACATCGTGGGGATCGATGTCTGGGAGCACGTGACGAAGAACCTTTATGAGGCGGTTCCGAACGATCCGTTCCGCGACCGTTTCCAGTTGGCGCCGTTCATCAACGGGCTGATCGAGCGCGGATGGCTGGGCGAAAAGCGCGGGCAGGGTTTCTACAAGCGAGTCGGGAAAGACCGCGAGATCTACGCGCTCGACCGCAAGACGTTCGAATACCACCCCGCCGCGAAGCCGCGGTTCGCTTCGCTCGAATCCGTGCATCGGATCGAACCGTTGGCTGACCGGCTGAAGGCGGTAGTCGCGCTCGACGATCGGGTCGGCCGGTTCCTCTGGCAATTGCTGAGCGATAACGTGCGCTACGCGGCATTCATGGTGCCGGAGATTTCGGATCGCGTGGTCGAGATCGATCGCGCGATGCGATGGGGCTTCGCCAATGCGCTCGGGCCGTTCGAACTGTGGGATGCGCTGGGCTTCGAAGCCACAGCACGCCGCATCGAGGCGGAAGGCCGGGAACTGCCGCCACTTGTCGTGAAGATGCTGGAGTCCGGGGCGAAGTCGTTCTACCGGCCGGCCGATGCGGATAACCAGCCTCGCACGGAATACTTCGACCTGACGGGGACGCAGTATCGCGAAGTCGAACCGCGCCCGGGCGTGACCGTGCTCGTCGGATCTGAAGCGGGCGCGCGGCGTGGTGAAGAAGAATGCGGGCGCATCGCTCATCGATCTTGGCGACGGCGTGCTTTGCTGCGAGTTCCACAGCAAGATGAATTCAATGGGCGAGGACGTCGTGCGCATGGTGCGCGCGGCGCTGACAGAACTGGAGACGAATTTCGACGCGCTTGTGATTGGCAATCAGGGCGAACATTTTTCGGCGGGCGCGAACCTCATGATGGTGCTGCTCGCGGCGCAGGAGCAGGAGTGGGACGAGCTGAATACGGCAGTTCATCAGTTCCAGCAGATGAATATGTCGTTGAAATATGCCGCCAGGCCGGTGGTTGCGGCGCCGTTCGGGCTGACGCTCGGCGGTGGTTGCGAGTTGCCGCTGCACTGCCGGCGAATTCAGGCATCGGCAGAGCTCTACATGGGCCTCGTCGAAGTGGGCGTGGGGTTGATTCCGGCGGGCGGCGGCTGCAAAGAGATGCTCTGCGCGTTCGAATGATACGCGGAAGATTTTCGAGCAGATCGGTTTCGCGAAGGTGGCGACGAGCGCGGTCGAAGCGCGGCAGTTCCTCTTCCTCCGGGATGGCGATGGGATCTCGATGAACCCCGAGCGCCTGATCGACGACGCGAAGGATCTCGCGCTGTCGCTCGTGCCGGGCTACGCGCCGGGCGCGCCGCGCACCGATATCACGGTTCCGGGCGACGAGGGCTTCGCCCTGATGAAGATGGGAGTATGGATGGCGCGCCAGGGCGGATATATCTCGGACTATGATGCGGTGATCGGCGAGAAGCTCGCGTATGTACTGAGCGGCGGCAGATTGACCGGTACGCCGAAGGTGTCGGAACAGTATCTGCTGGATCTCGAGCGGGAAGCGTTTCTGAGCTTATGCGGGCGCCGCGAAACGCAGGAGCGAATCCAGCACATGCTGAAGAAGGGAAAGCCGCTGCGCAATTGAGCAGCCGAGTCAAAAACCCCGCAGGCGTCCGGAAACAAACTTATGGATCAGACTTGATATGAGGGTCTGGTACGGAAGGCCCTCTTCCAGGGCCTTCTTCTGGAGCGCGTCCAGATCCTTGCTCGAAATACGAATGTTCAGACGGCGGTCCTTGCGAAAGGTTGCGGCAGCATAGTCTCCATAACGCTTTCGCTCCTTCGCCAGGTGGTCGACGGATCGCCATTCCCCTTTTTCCACAGAATCGAGCAGTTCTTTTTCGCTGGGATCAAGTTTCATTGCTTTCATGCTCGCCTTAAATGTACTCTCTCGTCGCCTTGCGGCTGGGAATGACTGTCTTAAGCACAACATACTCCTCGTCTTCGATACAAGGTACGAGATACACGTAGTCGTTTATTTGCACCGCGATGATGCGCTGGCCTCCGTAACGTTCCTGATTCGGATGCTCGATGACGTCGAGAATGTCGCCATTCTCGATATGGAAGACCACCTCCTCGAAAAAGATTCCGCGCTCGGTTTTCAGCTTCTCATTCTTCGCGTCGTCCCACGTGAAGTACTTCAACGGAAAGGATATCACAATGTGTGCCTTTTGTACGGCACGAGATCTCCTATCTCTTTTAGCAGCGGCCCCAGAAAGGGCTCGTACCGGCGCCAGCGATTGAGAGAACTGCGGAACAACGGTCTGCGGACCTGAAACGAGCTGGCTGTTTTGACCGAGCGGTTGGCTTTATAAAAGTCGAGACACCGGTCATCCCAAGGCAGACCGCAGTACTCGATCAGCCTGCGGGCCTGGCCTTCAAGATCTTCGACGACGTCCTCATATGCAATGTCGCGTATCGCGTCCGAAGGCAGGACCGACCGCCAGTGACCCATCAATTCGCTGTAATGACGGTAATAACGGCCGAGCTCCGCCAGATCGTTGCTGAAATTCTGGCCAGTGGTGAATCGCCTCGAATAACAGGACACGCACGTGTCCACCGGGTGCCTGACCGTATGAATGATCCGGGCATTCGGCAGGATGAGCCGAATGAGTCCGGCCGCGATGAAATTGTCCGGCAGTTTGTCGACGATCCGGATTTTTCCCTCCGGCGCAACCGGCAAGCGGTCAAGATAAGTCTGCGCGACCCGCCGAAGAGCAGTCCCATCCATCGCGGGCACGCACGCAGGATACGGACCGTATCGGCCGATCGCCCTTCCGAGTTCAGGGAGTTCACCCGCGCCGTGGATCAGCGGATGGCTGGCAAGAATCTGCTCGACGAGCGTGCTGCCGGAACGCGGCATTCCGAGGACAAAGATCGGAACTTCCGAAGGATCTCCCTTGCCGGCCAGGCGTTCGATCAGCCCCCGGTCGAGTGTCCCGGAAACCCGGTTGAAAAAGCTGAGCACGGCCGCTTCATCGTAATGAACCTGTCTACGCTTCAGCTCGTTCGCTGTTCGCAGATGTTCAAACGCCCGCGGGTATTCGCCGATATCTTCAAGAGCTTTGGCCAGAGCAAAATGAGGCAATGGCTTCGTTTTTTCGGGCAGATCTTTTCGGGCTGCCAGAACCTCAAGGACCCGAAAATCCGTGTCACCGGTTTTGAACGTCCGGATTTCCGCGCGATTGTAGTGAGCCTCGGCGTTCGCGGGATCAATCGTGATCGCTCGCTCGTAATGCCGAAGCGCCTCATCGATTTCGCCCAACTCCACAAGCGCGACGCCGAGGTTGTTATGCGTATCGGCAAGGCCCGGTTTGAGAGCCAGCGCGCGCCGGTAGTGACCGACCGCCTCATCCAGTTTGCCCTCAGCCGCGAGCAGAACGCCCAGATTGTTATGCGCATCCGGGTACTTCGGGTCCAGGGTAAGCGCGCATCGATAATGCGTCAGAGCATCGGCGGTCCTGCCGTGCGCCGCGAAGACCATCGCGAGATTGTGATGCGCCCGGGCGTCGTTCGGCCTGAGAGCCACAACGTACTGATAATGCGCAATCGCTTTGATGAACTCTCCTTGCGCCGCATGCCTCGCCCCAAGGTTGTTGTGCGCATCAGGATAGTCCGGCTTCAAAGCAAGGGCGCGCTGGTAGTGCGCCACACCCTCGTCGATTCGCCCCAGATCCTCGAGCGCCGCGCCGAGGTTGTTGTGCGCTTCGGGGTGATTCGGGCTGGCGGCAAGAGCGCGCTGATAAAAGGTCACCGCATCCGCAAGACGTCCCGCGCGATGATGACGCGCCGCCTCATCGAAAATCGCGCAACCGCGCGGTTTGTTTTTGACTGACGGCATCAAAGCAACCAACGGCACTCGCGCCGCCATGTTCCGACTCAATGAATTCAGTCTTTTACGAGCCAATCAGGCGGCAGATTCTTGCCGCGAGGTCAATTCCGTGGCGCCATCTTCCCGATCTGCAGATACTGGGACAGGCTGTGGCCGCGCGACCCGCCGACAAGGTCGGCGAGCGTGCAATCGTCCAGCACGGCGAGGAAGCTTTCCAGCGCCTTTGACAGAATGCCCTTCAAACGGCAGACCGGAACGATCGGGCAAGTGTTCGTTTCCATGTCGAAGCACTCGACAATCCGGAAATTGGGTTCGCTTTTTCGAACGACCTGGCCCAGATTGATTTCCGCGGGGTCGCGGGCAAGCCTCACCCCTCCGCCTCTGCCCTCGGAAACCTCAACAAACCCACTGGCATGAAGCGTCTGCACGACCCGCACCAGATGATTGCGCGATATCCCGTAAGCGTCGCTGATCTCGCGCGTCGAAACAAAGCGATCGGGGTTTTCCGTCAGGTAGAGCAGAATCCGAAGCGAATAATCGGCATGAAGGGTGAGTTGCATTTCAGGAGGCGGAAGGAAGAAACGCGTCGACGTAGATCGCCTTTGAAGCCATCCCGGCAAGAAACAGCTTCCTGCGCAACGAGTTTACCAGCGCTGGATCCCCGCAAACGTAACCCTTCCATCCCTTGAGACTCGGGAACCGCGACAAAATACATTTGTCGAGTTCTCCGAGTTCGACTTCCGTATCATCGCCGTCCCGCAGAACCGAACGCACGTAGTGGAAGTTGGGATGAGCCGCGCAGAGTTCCGCAAGTTCCTTCGTCAGATAGAGGCCGGCGGGCGTAAGCGCGCCATGAAATAACCAGACAGGCCCCCGATGACCCTGGCGGAGCGCGTCACGTAGAACTCCATAGAGCGGCGCCAGACCTGTTCCCGTCCCGGCGAGCAGCAGCGGCTCCTCGATGTTTCCGGGTGTGTAGAAGCAGTTACCGGAAGGCCCCTGTAACCACACCGGCGTGTCCGGAGCAGCCAGGTTTTCAGCCAGATGATGCAGCCACTCGCTCATTGCACCGCCGGGAATCTTGCGTACATGCAATTCGAGTTCGTTCTCGTGCGGAAGGCTGGCCAGGGAATAGCTGCGCGCCAGGCCGTCGTCGCGAAACACAGTCACGAACTGCCCTGCATAGTAATCGAGCGGCGTCCCGGTCCGCAGGCGCACCCGCATCACCGTGTCATTCATAGACTCGAGGCCGCTGATCCGAGCCTCCACGCGCGCCCCGGCGCCCGCAGGAGAAACCGCGATATCCTCAACCGGCCGCAGCGAACATGCCAGGAAGTAACCCTGCGCCCGCAGAGTTTCCTTTAATCCACGTTGCGCCGACTCAGGAACGTGCCCGCTGCCCCTGACCAGGCACGATTGGCATGCCCCCGCCTTACAGGAATGGGAAATCGGAACGCCGTTGCGGAGCAGACAATCGAGAACGCTCTCGCCCTGATTCGCGGCGAAGGAGAGTTCCCCGTAATGAACGGTCGCCATCTCAAAGTAGCGGCCTTACCGGTTCAAAACGTCGTTGCGTGTGCTCTCCGCAATGGCGGCCACCTGCGCGACCAATGGCGGCGCGACGCCCAACTCACCGAGGGTCTGGCCAAGAAGCTCGACCACCACATCGAAGTGAGATCCGTTCATGCCCCTCGCCACCAGATGCTGGTGCCCGCGACGCAGATCCGCCCCTGTGTAATTGTTGGGGCCGCCGAACGCCACAGTCAGAAATGCCTTTTGCTTCGCAGCCTGGCGATCCATATCGACATCGTCGAAGAACGAACTGATCCGGTCGTCCGACAGTACTTTCCGGTAAAAAATATCTACGGCAGCGTCCACCGCGGGCTCGCCGCCCAATTGTTCGTAAAGGCTTGTTTCCTGTGCGTTGAGGGTAGTGTCCATAACTATGCATCAATAATGCATAGTTAATGCTCGATTTGTCAACGCATTTCCGAAAAAAATCGGCAGTTGTGCGACATTGAATCTGGAGTCCACAAATGCCTGACGCAGTCATCGTCGATTGTCTTCGTACGCCCATCGGGAAGGCTACGCGGGGAACGCTTCGGAATACGCGGCCTGACGACCTCGCCGCAACGGTCTTCCGCAGTCTGCTCGACCGGCACCCCGAAGTTGCGAAAGAGGATGTCGAAGACGTAATTCTTGGATGCGCGATGCCGGAAGGCGAATCCGGCAGCAATATGGCGCGCATGGCGGCGCTGCTCGCCGGGCTTGCCTGTGACTACTACCGGGCGTCACGATAAACCGGTTCTGCAGTTCCGGGCTGCAATCGATTGCCATGGCTTCGGACCAGATTCGCGGCGGCGGCGCTCACGTGCTGATCGCGGGCGGCAGCGAATCGATGAGCATGATTCCCATGACCGGCAACAAGCCCGCGCCGAATCCCTGGTTCGTCGATCACTACCCGCAGGTTTACATCAGCATGGGCCTTACTGCCGAAGCGGTGCAGCGGAAGTATGACGTCTCGCGTGAAGATGCAGATGCGTTCGCATATCGCAGTCATCAGAATGCGCTCCGGGCACAAGCGGAAGGCAAATTCGACGACGAGATTGTGCCCGTGAAGGTCGAGACGGCGGCGCTGAACGGAAACGGGAGCAAGCCCGTCCGTACCGAAACGACCTTCGATAAGGATGAGGGCCCGCGCGCCGATACATCGCTCGAAGCTCTGGCAAAATTGAAGCCCGTGTTCCATGTTTCGGGCACGGTGACCGCGGGAAATTCTTCGCAGACCAGCGACGGCGCGGCGGCTGCGCTTGTCATGTCAGACAAAAGGGCGAAGCAGTTGGGCATAAAGCCTATGGCGCGGCTGGTAAGCTTCGCTACGGCGGGGGTGCCTCCGGAAATCATGGGTATCGGACCTGTGGTCGCAATTCCGAAAGCGCTCGCGCTCGCAGGACTCACACTGGACGACATTGGAGTCATCGAACTGAACGAAGCGTTCGCAGTACAGGCGCTCGCCGTCATCAGGCAGGCCGGGCTCGATCCCGAGAAGGTGAACGTAAACGGTGGGGCCGTTGCGCTGGGACACCCGCTGGGCTGCACCGGCGCGAAACTGACCGCCACGATCCTGCGGGAAATGGAGCGCCGGGACGTGCGCTACGGAATGGTGACGATGTGCGTCGGCGGCGGACAAGGCGCCGCGGGAATTTTCGAACGACTCTGAAAGAGGAACTATGTCGACTGCAACAGCAACTCCCCCCTCAACCCCCAGGACGGCAGGCGGCTCCTTTCTAATCGAGGATCAGCTTCCGGCAGACGTTTTCACCCCCGAAGACATCACCGAAGAACACAAAGCAATCGGGCGCACGGCGCGGGATTTCTTCGACCAGGAAGTCGCGCCACGGATCGAAGACATGCAACACGGGGATTTCGATGCCGCCGTGGCGCTGCTGCGCAAAGCGGCGGCCCTTGGCCTCGAATCCATCGTCACGCCGGAGCGATACGGCGGCATGGAGATGGATTTGACTTCGGATGTGGTCGTGTCGGAACAGATAGCGCGCGACGGTTCCTTCAGCGGCTGGCATGGCGCTCATTCGGGAATCGCGACGCTGCCCCTCGTGCTCTTCGGCACCGATGCGCAGAAGGAGAAGTACCTGCCGAAACTGTCGAGCGCTGAGATGATCGGCTCCTACTGCCTTAGCGAACCGCAGGCGGGCTCGGACGCCCTCGCGGCGAAGACGCGCGCGGACCTCTCGCCAGACGGGACGCACTACATCCTTAATGGCCAGAAGATGTGGATCACGAACGGCGGCAAGGCCGATCTCTTCACGATCTTCGCCAAAATTGGCGGCGAGCAGTTTACGGCGTTTCTTGTCGAACGGTCGTTTCCCGGCGTCTCGACGGGCGCCGAAGAAAAGAAGATGGGAATCAAGGGGAGTTCCACCACACCTGTCTTTCTCGATAACGTGCCTGTGCCAGTCGAGAACGTCCTGGGCGAAATCGGGCGCGGCCACATCATCGCCTTCAACATCCTGAACATGGGACGGCTCAAGCTTGGCGCATTCGCCGTCGGAGGCGCGAAGCGCATCCTGCAGGTCTCGCTTGCCTATGCGAAGGACCGCAAGGCTTTCGGCACGACGATCTCGCACTTCGGCATGATCCAGCACAAGCTCGCCGAGATGGCGATCCGGATCTTTGCCACGGAGTCCATGACGTACCGCGTCGACGGCCTGATCCACGGCCATCTCGAAGGCTTCTCATGGGACGAACCGGGCGCCGCGCGGCGCATGATGAAGGCCGTTGAAGAGTTTGCGGCCGAGTGCTCCATCATTAAGGTCTACGCGTCCGAAATGCTGGACTATGTGGTGGACGAAGGCGTGCAGATTCACGGCGGATACGGCTACCACCAGGATTACGCCGTGGAACGGGCGTATCGTGACTCGCGCATCAACCGGATCTTTGAAGGAACCAACGAGATCAATCGCCTTCTCACAACCGGTATGCTTCTGAAGCGCGCGCAGCAGGGCCGCCTGGGGCTAGTCAAAGCGGCAAAGGCGCTGATGGACGAAGTGCTGTCGGGTCCGTCCGCCAGCGCCGGGCTGATCGGGAACGCGAAGAAAGTGGCGTTGCTGCTGATGGCGTCCGCATTCGAAAAATTCGGCCTCGAACTGGAAAAGCAGCAGGAAGTGGTCGCGGGAATCGCCGACATCATTATGGAAACCTTCGCCATGGAGTCGGTTCAACTGCGGTCGGAGAAGAGTGGCGTAGGCGCCGACATGTGCGCGGTGCTGCTGCCGGATTCGATGGCGCGAATCGAAATGTTCGCGCGCCCGGTTCTGGCGGCGTGCGCCGAGGGCGATACATTGCGCGCAAACATGGCGGTGCTGCGGCGGTTCACAAAATATGAACCGGTGGATTCGATCGCGCTGCGGCGGCGCATCGCGGAACGGCTGCTCAGTGCGGGCCGTTATGTAGTTTGAAGCCCCGGCTTTTGATTGCCGTAGGCTTGCCGGGTTCGGGTAAGTCGACTTATCTGGCGAATCTCGGCGTGCAGCCGGTTTCCAGTGACGCCGTGCGCCTGCAACTGACCGACGACGAAACGGACCAGACGATAAACGCAGCCGTGTTTGGAACGATGCGCTATCTCGTCAGGCAGCGCGTTCAATTGAATCGCCCGTTGACCTGTGTCGATGCGACCAATCTGACACGCCGCGATCGAAGGCCGTTCATTAAGCTGGCGCGTTCGCTCGATTGCGAGATCGAAGCAGTGTACTTCGACGTGCCGCTTGCGGTGTGCAAAGCGCGGAACGCCGCGCGCGCCCGGATTGTGCCGGACTACATTCTGGATCAGATGGCGGCGAAGCTTGTGCCGCCTTCACTCGCCGAGGGTTTCAGCCGAGTTGAAGTCGTCGAATGCCTTCCCGAAAAACATCCGGCGCCGTCAGCAGACTGATCACGATGAAACCCGAGCTTTCGAAATCGTAGAAGTAGCCGGGCTGCACCAGGACATCGTGCTCCCGCAGAAGGCGAATCTCCGAGCCTTCTTCCTGCCTGACGATGGCGTACCATCCGGCTTCGATATCCAGCATGCGCAACCCGGAAGCGCGGAGAACTGCGAGATTGCCGTGCAGGCGCGCGAGAATCTGGCGCTGTATTCCGCCCCGAAGTTCGAGCAGCGAGGGGAGCGCGCATTGTACCGGCGTGCCCGCGGAAAGGTACGTGTCGGCGATGATTTCGAGCCGGGCGAACGCCTCGCGGACCAGCTCCGGTGGACCGCTCGCGATGATCCACGCCAGTTTCATTTGTGGCAGTCCCACGGTCTTTGAGAGGCCGTTCAGGGCAAACACCAGGCAATCGTCAACGCCCTGAAGCGTTCGCACACTGTCGGGCGCGGGCTGAAGCGCGTAATCGCGGAAAACTTCGTCGGAGATAACCGGCAACCCGAATGAGGTTAGCTGCGCGACCTCGTGGCGCCGCAGGAAATGCCCGGTGGGGTTGTTCGGATTCACGAGAACAATGACGCGAGTGCGATCGTTGATTGCTCGTTCGATCGTGTGGAAATCGATAAACCAGCCGTGGTCGTAAAACAGGCCATAGTGGCGAACGTTAACGGACTCGAGCGCCGCGAGATAGTCGAACAGTGGATATGACGGGCGGGGAACGAGCACTTCATCGCCAGGGTCGCACAGCAGTTTAAAGAGCCAGGAATAGGCCTCGCTGGTGCTCGCCGTCAGAACCACCCGATCTGTCGGGGCGCCATACTCCCGGGCGATGAGCGCACGGGCCTGCGGCAACCCGAATGGTTCAGGTTCATAGCGAGCGGCCGCCTCTGAAGCCAGGCTCCGGAGAAAGCCGGCGGGGTACTCGACACCTGCGTGGGTAGGGTTCGACTCCGTCAGATCCAGAACGTTCACCCCGGCGCTTCGTTTTTCCCGAAGCAACTCCGACAGCGTATTCGGATGGAGTTCGTCTGGCAGACGCCGGGAGAATTTCATTGCGCGGCGAAGTCCCCGGATTCGATCCGCGAACCCGGCGCGGGTTCTTCCTTGAACCGATAAATCCACGCGGCCGCGCCATTGACCTCGATCTTCACGCGCTCAAACTCAGAGCCTTCATAATCATCCAGAGTTTCGAGCGTCGCAGCGTCCTGGAGTTCGTATAACTCGCCTTGAACCTCGCCCGCGGGTTCGGTACGGTAGCCCGGATAGTGGCTGACGCGGTAGATCGAGCCCGCTACAGTCGCGCGGCCCACGAGAGTCGCCTGCTTCCGGAGCAGCCGCGCGTAACGGTTGTCGAACTCGCTGCGGAGCGTTCCATAAACAAAAAGCAGGTTCGGGCTCAAAGCTTATAGTAGTGCGTGATGACCGATTGGAACGCCCTCGCGCAGGCTCGTAAACTCGACATTCCACCCGAGGCCGTGGCCGCTATTGCCCCAACGCTCGACGCGCTGGAAGAGGTCTTTCGTCCACTTCTCAAGGAACTCGGTGGCGGCTATGACTCGGCCCTGATCCTCTCCGAAGCCGCGGTATTGGGCGAATGACTATCGAACAGGCCGCGGCGAAACTGCGCGCGCGCGAAGTGTCCGCGGTCGAACTGGCACGGGAATCCCTGCGGCGGATCCGCGAACTGCAGCCGGTACTGAATGCGTTCATTACGGTTACCGAAGATCTGGCGCTCGAGCAGGCCCGCACCGCGGACGATGAGCTTGGTCGCGGAATCGATCGCGGCCCGCTGCACGGGATTCCCTATGCTCTGAAAGATCTCTTTGCGACCCGCGGAATCCGTACCACCGCAGGCTCTAAAATCTTCGCCGATTACGTTCCCGATTACGATTGCGCAGCCTTCGAAAAGCTCACAGAGGCGGGCGCGGTTCTGATGGGCAAGACGGGCATGCACGAACTGGCGTATGGAATCACCAACGACAATCCGCATTTCGGACCCGTGCGTAACCCGCATGACCCGGCACGGATTTCCGGCGGTTCGAGTGGCGGGTCGGGCGCGGCGGTCGCCGCCGACATGGTTTTCTTCGCCATGGGAACCGACACGGGAGGGTCGATCCGGATTCCCGCCGCCTACTGCGGGTGCGTGGGACTCAAGCCGACCTTCGGGCGCGTGAGCCGTTACGGGGTCTTGCCCCTGGCTTTTAGTCTGGATCACGTGGGTCCGCTCGCGCGCACGGTTCGCGATACGGCGCTTGTGATGAATGCGATCGCGGGTTTCGATCAAAGGGACGATAGCTCGTCGCGCCGCCCTGTTCCGGACTATTTACCCGCAGAAAGCTACTCACTCGCCGGGCGCAGGATCGGCATTCCCGATAATTTCTTTAGGGAACGATTAGCTCCTGCGGTGGAGGCGGCTCTATTGGTCGGTATTGCAACGAGCCGAAAACCTGGGCGCCGTGCTCGTGCCGATAACACTCCCCGATCCGGCTGGAATCAACAGCATTGGAAGGATCATTCTTCTAAGCGAAGCCTCCGGCTTTGATGCAACCTCACTTACACAGGAGAAGTGATTTCGGAGCCGATGTATTAGCTCTCCTCGATCAGGGCCGGCTGGTATCCGCAACCGACTACATTAATGCGCAAAGGCTGAGAAAGATATATCAGAAGCGCTGGGCTGGGTGCCTCAAGAATATTGATGTTATCCTGACGCCTGCCACTGCGATTCGGCCGCCTCTGATAGGACAGGAAAAGGTTCAGCTCGGAGAAGTAGAAGAAGACGTGCGGCTGGCTTCTACAAGGTTCGTTCGCCCATTTAATGTTCTGGGTTTGCCTGCTGTTTCAGTCCCCTTCTTCGGCTCCGTTCCACTCTGCGGGACTTCAAATTATCGGTCATCCTTTCGCCGAGGCAAGCCTGCTCTCAATCGCGATGACGCTTCTCGTTCCAGGAGAATAACGCCCCTTCTGATTAATGCCGCTTCCAGAAATGGAATACTCTCCTGTCATTGCAGGGGTAACTCGTTTTAATTCAGCTAGATTAAAATTCCCCAGGTTGGTATTTGATGTGCTAGTCGTCTCCCACATATGACAAACGCCTTCAGGCCCGACCGGGCCGCCAGGTTGCTTGCGAATGGGCACGCAACAAACCGCGTGAGAGGGGAAATAACTTCAAAATGACTCACTTCAGCAACCGAATTTCCATCGCCGCTTTGGCGCTTATGGCGCTGAGCGTTCCGGGCTTCGCACAAACCACTTCCGGCGATCTGACCGGATCCGTGTTGGACCCCGCGCAGGCGGGAGTACCGAATGCCACGGTAACGGCGACGAACGAATCTACGGGCGTCGCTTCAACCACGACCACGACGTCCGCGGGCGTCTATCGGATTAATAACCTTCCCGTCGGTAAGTACGATATTTCGGTAATGGCCGCGGGCTTCACGAAATCACAACTGCAAGGCGTCGACGTGACACTGAACCAGGTTGTCACGGCGAACGTTTCGGTCAAGATCGGGGCGGTTACCGAAACGGTCAATGTCACCACGGAAGCCGCGCGTATCGATACGTCCACCGCTCAGATGCAGAATACTTACGACTCGCGGCAGCTGGAAAATCTGCCCAGCGCTTCCAGCGGAACGGGAGTCGTGAATCTGTCGCTTCTGCAGGCCGGAGTTGCGACGGGTGGCGCCGTCGGATTGGGCACCGGGCCTTCCGTAGGAGGCCAGCGCCCGCGCAACAACAACTTCACGGTTGAAGGGATCGACAATAACAATAAAGGTATAACCGGACCACTGGTGCAGGTACCGAATGACGCGGTTGCCGAATTTACCTTGATCGCGAACCAGTTTTCGCCGGAATATGGGCACTCGTCGGGCGGCCAGTTCAATCAGGTAATCAAGAGCGGTTCCAACCAGTTTCACGGAATGGCTTATGAATACTTTACGAATCGCGATTTGAACGCGGCCGACAACCTGAGTGCAGTTGAGGGAAACCCGCTGCATCCGCGTTACGACAATAACCGGTTCGGCGGAAACTTCGGCGGCCCGATCAAAAAAGATAAGTTGTTTTTCTTCGTCGACTGGGAGTACAACCCTATCGGCCAGACCGCATCCACTTATTATTCTGCCCCGACGGCAGCTGGATACAACATTTTGGCCGGACTTCCGGGGATCAATACGACCAACCTGCAGCAATATCAAAAGTATCTGGGAGCGGCCCCCGGCAATGGCGACACGGCATACGTCAACCCGGGCATCTATCTGGCAAATCAACCCGGAGCCGCAAGTGGGAGCTCGCAGGAAGCATTGACCGGCTCGAGCGGAGCGCTCCTGCCTGGCACTGTCGCCGTCCCAATGGGTATCGTTTCCTCATCACTTCCGAACTTCACAAATTACAACACCGGTCTTGCCTCGATCGATTTCTCCATCTCTCCGTCCGATCAGCTGCGCGGGCGATTTATTCTCGAACGCGAAGGAACGATCGACACCGCTGGCTTTCCGCAGGCCTTTTTCGAGACCATTCCCCAGAACAACTATCTGGTTACGGTTTCGGAATATCACAATTTCTCAGCCAATCTGGTCAATGAGATCCGTCTTGGATACAACCGGTTTTCCCAAACGTTCAACGTTCCGGGTATCCAGTATCCGGGCCTCGATCAGTTCCCGAGCTTCAATGTCTACGAGGGCGTTGGTTCGTTCCTCGGCCCCGACGGAAACGCTCCGCAATATACCATCCAAAATACTTATCAGTTGAACGATGGCCTGAGCTGGACGAAAGGCAAGCACAGCTTTAAGTTTGGTTTCGACGGCTTCAGCTGGATAAGCCCGCAGCTATTCGTGCAGCGGTCGCGCGGCGATTATGAATACAGCTTTTTGTCAGACTATATGTTCGACTACTACCCGGACTATATCGCTCAGCGATCTCTGGGCGGGCAGGAGTACTCGGGTAACCAGTATCTCTATGGCGTATATGGCAACGATGTCTGGAAATTGACGCCGCACTTCACGGTGAACATCGGTCTGCGGTGGGAGTATCTCACGGTGCCGATCGGCGAGCAACTGCAGACTTTGAACCAGGTTTCCAGCGTTCCCGGATTAATCGAGTTCAACAAACCCACCGCTCAGAAAAACGCGTTTATGCCCCGCGTCGGATTCGCCTGGTCTCCGGGCCATACCGGCGACACTTCGATTCGCGGCGGATTCGGTGAGAACTTCGATATTCTGCCTGACAATTTCGGTCTCCTGACCACGCCCCCGCAGTTTACGACAACGGTCGACTGCACGGGCGGCCCCGCAGTCGGCTGCAATGCCGCTGGAGGACCGGGAGCCGGATTCCTTGCAAATGGCGGGATCAAGCCGAATTCTACGGTGTCCCAACCATCGCTCGCGGATCTGCGAGCCGGCACGGGCGGCTATGTTCCTAATCAGACGCGTCCGAAGTCCCTGCAATGGAACTTCGGAGTGCAGCACGTCTTCGCCCAAAACTACACGTTCGACAGCGAATTGATTGGAACGCGGGGCATTAATCTTCCGGTGCAGGCTCAGATTAACCGCCAGGATGTTGTGAACGCCTCGAACGGCTTGCCGCTCTACTACGCGATGCCGAGTCAGGCTACTCTTAACTCGCTGACCAGTACGCTTTCGGGTCTCAACGCCTTACTGGGGGCGGGCGGTAACATTGTGCCTGCCTATTTGAACGCGGGTTTCACCGGAATTATCACGTCGTATCAACCTTGGGGAAACTCCACCTATTACGGCTGGGCCAATACGTTGACGCGGAGGTACTCGAATGGGCTGCAGTTTATTGGGGCGTATACCTATAGTCACAACATCGACGATTCCACCGCGGAAGTCTTTTCCACTTACACGACGCCTCGCCGCCCGCAGAATCCCCAGGATCTGAGGGCGGATCGGTCGAGTTCGGCGCTCGACCACCGGCAGCGGTTCACCATGCAGCTGCTGTACGATGTGAGATTCTTCAAGAACCGCGGCTGGTTCATGAAGAACATCGTCAGCAACTGGCAGGTGGCGCCGGTGTATACCTATCAAACGGGAACCGTGTATACCGTTCAGAGCGGTCTTGATACCAACCTGAATGGCGATAGCGGCGGCGACCGAACATTCGTGAATGGCTCCGGAGAGGCAGGAGTCGGTTCCGGAACGACGCCCCTGAAGAACAGCGCCGGCGACACGGTGGCTTTTCTGGCGAACAACCCGAACGCTCGATACATCACCGCGCCAAAGGGTACCTTTGCCAATGGCGGCCGTAATACGGGAATGCTGCCTCCCATCGACGACATAGATATTACGTTTGCCAAGAACTTCAATTTCACGGAGCGATATCGGCTTCAGTTTGCGGCGCGCGTCTTCAATTTGTTCAACCATGCGCAGTATGTCGGCGGATTTATCAGCGATGTGGCTCCCGCGGGGACCACGCTGCCTGGCACCAACAGCAGCACAACCTCGTCCGCGGTGCACAACTTCCTGATTCCCACCTCAAGCACATTCGCGGACCCGACGTCGGCATTCTCCAGCAATCCAAGAGTGTTGCAGCTGTCGGTAAAACTCAGCTTCTGATCGCATAATCTGATGCGATCAAGGCGACGGGGGTCGCTTGGGTAAGAAAACGGGTTCGAGGGCCAGGTTGCCTTCGAACCCGTTTTTGCGGCGCACCTCTTTTCACCCTCCTCTCACGCGTCTTTCCGGAAGTGCGTTTCCACCACCGATAACCAGAAATATTCCTGGAATGGAATATGGCGCACACCGAGTAAGAGCGGCTGCCGCTCTACTGTCTCCGCGGGCCGCCAGGCTTCCCCTCGGCGCGGGACTTTAATCTCAGCGCTGGTAGCGCCGGCGATCTTGTCGCCGGTACTCGTACGGACCGCGTCTTCAACGGAGTAGCCATGGCCCTGCGGGCCACCGAAATGAATGAAGACGCTGGAACAGGAGAGCACGAAACCGGTAGCGCCGGCGATCTTGTCGCCGGTTTCCTTCAGGGGGGCGTTTGCCAGTATTATTTTGTGACGAGCCCCAAGGTCACAGCTGGCGGGCCTTTAACAAACTCCAGGTCAACGGGATAGCTCCGTTCGCTTCTATGATGGGTACTGGATGGAGCCAAAATGGCAGAAGACAGCGGGAAGGATTTATCGGGACCCGATCTCCGCGAGGGAGTAAAATTCGACGGACTTACAGAAGGTGAGCCGTTGCTGGGCCACTTCGATGGCGAGCCCGTTATCCTGGTGCGGCAGGGCGAAGAAACCTTCGCGACGGGCGCGGTCTGCACACATTATGGCGGCCCGCTGGCGGACGGCCTGGTCGTAGACGACACAATCAGATGTCCGTGGCACCATGCCCGATTCGACCTCCGGACGGGCGAAGCAACAGGGGCGCCGGCGCTCAACCCGCTCTCCTGCTTCAGCGTCCGTCGTCATGGGAGCACGGTTACGGTCGATGGAAAGAAGGCCGCGGACTTTCGCGTGGCCTGCAAGTTGAACCCCTCCTCCGTCGTCATCATCGGGGCCGGCGCCGCTGGTGCGGCGTGCGCGGATATGCTGCGTACAAAGGGATATGCCGGGCCCGTCACGCTGGCGGGCGACGAGGAGCCCGGTCCGGTCGATCGTCCGAATCTGTCAAAGGATTTTCTGGCGGGCACGGCTGGGGAAGACTGGACTTCGCTCCGCACTCCCGAGTATTACGAGTCGATCAAAGTGGATCTGGTTACCGACGATCCGGCGGTTCGGATCAGCCCCGCCGAGAAAAATGTCGCCTTCCGCAGCGGCCGGATATTGAACTACGGCGCTCTGTTGCTGGCTACCGGCGCAGAGCCTCGCTCGCTTGCCATCGAAGGCGCCGACCTGCCGCATGTTTACCGGCTCAGAACGCTCGCCGACAGCAAAGCGATCATCGCCGGGGCACAGGGGGCAAAAACCTGTGCGGTAATTGGCTCCAGTTTTATCGGACTGGAAGTGGCAGCGTCACTCCGCCAACGCGGGCTTGCTCTTTCGGTGATAGGAGAGGATTCAGTTCCGCTCGGCAGGATTCTGGGCTCCGAGTTGGGGAAGTTCATTCAAGGCCTGCACGAGCAGCACGGGGTCCGGTTCTTTATGGGCGCCAGGGCGCGTGCGATCCGGGCGGATCGGGTTGAGATTGAGGATGGACGGTTGGTCGAAGCCGATCTGGTGATTGTGGGCGTTGGCGTGTCGCCGCGAACTGCATTGGCGGAAGCGGCCGGTATAACAGTGAATGACGGAGTCGTTGTCGACGAGACTCTCCGGACAAGCGCTGCCGATGTGTTTGCCGCGGGCGATATCGCGAGATATCCGGAGCCGGTTTCAGGCGACACGGCGCGTATCGAGCACTGGGTGGTGGCGGAGCGTCAGGGACAGGCCGTTGCCCGTTCGATGCTCGGAATTGGCGGCGCTTACCGCGAAGCGCCGTTTTTCTGGAGCCAGCATTATGATGTTTCGATTTCGTATGTCGGACACGCGGCATCCTGGGAGGACTGCGAAATAAGAGGCGATCTGGAAAAGCATGACGCCTGCGCCATCTATCGCAGGCAAGGGAGAACGATTGCCGTCGCGACAATAGGACGGGATCGCTTAAGTCTGCGCGTCGAGGCAGCCCTGGAGCATGACAACGCGGCGGCTATTGATTCAATTCTGAGGGACTAACAGCGGCTGACAGGGGCAATTTCCCAAACGCGAGAGAACCGGCCCTTCTTGAGGAATACGCGCAAGTTATCGCCGCCGCGATCGCGGCCGGACGGGCGGGTTCCTTCACGTTTCTGGCGGCCGCGTCCAGCGGCCCTTGCGCTTCTGACCGTCTCATGCGCCGAAAAACCAGGATTCAGGCGCTCGCAACGACGCGCCGGACCTTGGTGCCTTCGACATTGAAATCGCGCCCATCGCGCTCAAAGCCAGCTACACGGTTCGCAAAAGTTCCGCGCTTACCCCAGCTGCCGGATGTTTTCGGCGGTCGAAAAAACGAACTGTTCCGGGTTGTGAAGCGGCCCGGACGCCGGGTCTCGGTTGCGCGATCGGCTTCCTTTCACTGCGGCCGCTTCTCCCAGCGCTGCTTGCGCGGCTGCTTGCGCTCTGCGCTCGGACTGTAAAGTTTGAAGCTGGTTCGGCGATTTGTCGAGCGGGTGAGAGCAGATACGGATGACCGCTCGATATCGGCATCGGAGTGACCGATCATAACCACTGATGAGCCGCCTGATGAGTCTGCTGTTCGGCGTTGCGGCGACTCCTGCTCTGCACCGGTTCGCGCCGCGGCTCAATCTTCGCGACGCGATGTCCGCTCCCCGGTGCGAACTTCCGTCAACCGGCGGAGGGGGAAGACCATTTTTTAATGGAAGTTCCAGCGAAATCACACGCATTTCCCGAATTCAGCCGTCGATTACTTCCTGAAATTGGAATCGGACCGATTAACGGGAAAATTCGGGTATTCCTCACCGTGCGAGTCAGCCTCGCATCGGGCCAGCCTGCTTGACAGGTGCTTGCCGATGCCGGTATGATTGCCGTGCAATACCTCAACGGATTCGCCCAGCCGCGGTCCGTTCTCCAGCGGGCTTCCTGGTAGGCAGCCTTTCGTCCCTGCGCTGCAAGTTCACCGGCGCTACCCCGAAACATCACATCCAAATGGAGTATCACCGCTCCAGGAGATTTCATCGCATGAGCCTTGCCCGCAAGACAGAAGAATCGCTACTCGAAAGAGGTTACTCGCGCCGGCAGATCAGCCGGATTGCCATGGGGGCGGCCGCCGCCATCCCCTTCTTCAGTGAATTCGCCCAGGCACAGCAGGCCGAACAGCGCATGATCGCTCGAGTCGATCGCCGAGCCGGACGCAAGCAGGCGGAATACGATCCGGAAGTGATCCGAATCACCTCGAATGAAAATCCGATGGGTCCTTCAAAGGAGGGTATCGAGGCGATGGCGCGTGTGGCTCCTCTCGGCTGGCGCTACAATCCTCAGGGGGAAAACCTCGAATTCGAGGGCTTGCTCCAAAGCACGGAGAACGTGAAACCGGGTTACGTCGACGGCTACCCGGGTTCCAGCGTTCCCCTGGCAAACTGCGCACCGGCTTTCACTTCGCCGACGCGAAGCTGGGTAATGGGTCAACCGGGCTACGGCAACGGCGCGGGCCGCTTCGTCGGCAACAAGGTCATACAGGTTCCGCTGCGTAAGGACTATTCGCACGATGTTCAGGCAATGATCAAGGCGGATCCGAATGCGGGGGCCTATTACATCTGCAACCCCAATAATCCCACCGGGACGATGACTTCACGCGCGGATTTCGAATACATTCTCGCGAACAAGAAGAAAGATGCCGTGCTGATCATCGATGAGGCTTACATCCACTTCGCCGGTCCGGAAATGATGTCGACCGAACTCGTCCGTCAGGACAAAGATGTCGTCGTGCTCAGGACTTTCTCCAAGATATACGGCATGGCTGGTCTTCGCGCAGGCGCGCTGTATGGACGCCCGGATCTGCTTGCCAAAGTATCCGAGTACGGTAAGGGCGGTCACCTGCCCGTCACCGCTACGGCCTGCGCGGCGGCGAGCATGAAGGTCGGTCCGAGTCTTATGAAAGAGCGCCTCGGGATCAACAAGCGAAACCGCGAACTCGCATTCGAGCATCTCGACAAGCTCGGCGTCACATACACGCCGTCGACTTCAAATTTCTTCATGATGTCGGTAAAGGGGATGACCGGCGTGCAGGTCGGCGAGGCGATGGCCGCGAAGAAGATCATGCTTGCCGGTAACCGTTGGCCCGAATGGCCGCAACATATCCGCGTCACCGTCGGCACTTATGAAGAGATGACCAGGTTCAACGCGGCGCTCGATCAGGTTATTAAGGAAGGACCGGTCAAAGGTTAAAGTCCCAGATACTCGCGAGAGTTTACAACGAGGGCCGGCTGGATTTTGTGCCGGCCCTCATCATACATCGCGATTGCCTCCGTTTTCAGCGCTTCCAGCCAAATCCAACCCTCATGCATTCGGACCGCTACGACAGGAGCTATTCCGGACTGGCGGCCGGTGGAGAGCTTATCCCAGTCTTCGTGTTGGTTAATGGATATCGTTAGTCTGTGAAAGTGGGATCTTCGGTTCAGGGACTTGATACCTGGTTACGCAGCCCGACCGTGGTGTACAATACGCCGTCAGAAAGAGGCAAGGCATGACGAAACTGGCGCTCGCGGCCATCATGGCGGCAATGGCGGTATCCGGGCAAGCCCAGACCTGCTCGCGCGATTCGCTGAAAGGGATGGCGGCGAATTATTTCAAGGCTGTGGAAACGCATTCTCCGTCTGTGCTGCCAGTGACGGCGAATGTACGTATTACCGAAAATGCGGCCGAGATCAAGCCCGGCGACGGCTTTTTCAAGACGGGCGGCAAATCTCAATTCCAGCGTTCCATTATCGACACAGAACGCTGCGGCATACTGACTCAAGCCGTCGTGGATGAAACCGTCGCCGGGAAGAGCGCCGCTGTATTGATGGCAGTACGCCTCAAGGTGGACTCCGGCAAGGTCAGCGAGATTGAGACAGTGATCGCGCGCACCGGGGATTTCGCATTCAAGCCGCAAGGCGTGCTCGACACCAAAGGCCAGGATTTGAACACACTGATACCCGCGGCGCAACGGCGCACACGCGACTTTCTTAACGGCCAGGCCGACAAGTATTACGTAATGTTTCAGGACCATACCGTCGACCCCGGGTTTGCGGCGCCATGCAACCGATGGGAGAACGGCACCTATACGACGCCCAAGGGTGACTGCTCCTGGAAAGACTCGGTAATGACGCACCCCCGCCGGCGCTTTCCCGTGACTGACGTCGAACTCGGCGCTACCGCGGCAATCACCAATTTCCGGGACGACTGGCTGGATGTGCACATTTTCAAGTTCAACAAGGATGGCAAGATCGAGTTGATCCAGGCCGTGGATGGACCGGGAACAAAGGGTAGCGGCTGGCCTTACGACCAGTAGCGATCTCATCGCGAAGCGCTCGAACGAGAAAGCCAATACGTATAGAAATCCCGACATCATACTGTATATGGCAAAACTCACCTTGAGCGTAGACGCCCGCGTGGTTTCACGCGCGAAGCAGTACGCAAAGCGGGAAGGCGTTTCGGTCTCGCAGATGGTGGAAGCCTATCTCGCCGCGGTTTCCGAATCGCCTTCTCGTGCTACTGGTACCGCTCCCATTCTGCATTCCATCCGTGTAGTTCTCCGGAATGCGGACATAGACGAGTATCGGAAGCATCTTGCGGCCAAATATAAATGAAGAGAATTCTCTTCGATATCAATGTCATCCTCGCCGTGCTGCTTGATCGGCAACCGCATGTTGAGGCGAGCGCGACAGCATGGGCAGCCATTGAAGCAGGCATCCTGGAAGGCATGCTGGCCGCTCACGCGGTGACGACAATCCACTACCTCATCCGAAAGGAGAAGGGCGGCGTCAAGGCCACGCGGGTTGTGAGTGCATCGTTACGCGGGACCCGAAAGGGTTTCGCGGATCTCCCGTACGCTGCCATACGCCGGAGTCTGTAATACCGCTTCTGCGCAGAGATCGACCGGCGGGCTGAAATGAAAAACGCATCGCGATCATCCTATTGACCTCTTCGCGCGGAAGGATGCTGCCGTTGAATAATAGAGACCGTGTCGGTCGCGCTCTCGGGCTCATTCGGGTCGCCGCCACCGGACACGTCGACCGCGTTAACGGCCTTCGCCGGGGCGTCAATTGCCACGCTCACGACGACGGCAATCAGCGGCCAGGTCTCGCCGCCCGTAAGCACATCATTGCGGGAACAAGTCGCGCCCGCGCAAGACCATCCGGATCCATACATCGACACCAGCGTCAACCCTGAGGGAATCTTTTCCGTCACTGTTACAGCCCCGCTGGTCGGACCAGAGCCCGTCGCGTTCGAAACTGCAATGGTGAAAATTGCGGCGCGCTGCCCTTGCACAAATGGGCCCTTGTGATCTTTCGCAACGCTCAACGATGGCAACGTACTGCTTTTGAGCAGGCCAAAAACCCCTACGCCGTTCGTCGTCCCGACATACACTTTTCCATTCGCCACGGTCGGAACAATGAACTTATTCCCGTCGCCGAACTGGTCCCGATTACTGGACGCCTGGTTGCTGTTGTACAACTCCGTCGATAAATTGGCGGCATCATAAGCGTGCAGTATCGCCGCCGAACCGTTCTCAACCGCCCATACGATTCCGTCTGAGGTCCCATTGGCGGAGATGGATGGAGTAGCCCCCGGATAGGGAAATAGATTGCCGGACTGCGACTTGAGTGAGAACGAGCCCCCCGTAAATTGAAATGCCTTCAGGCGGTCGTTCACGCCGCCGTAGTATAAGGTTCCGTTAAACCAGGCCGGGCTTGACCAGGTCCCCGAAGGAAGCGCATGAGACATCAACTGATAGATCGAGTCCATGCTGGGATTAAACTTGCCCATGCCACTCTGATTCACCACGTAAATGTTCCCGTCTTTGCCGGCGCCCGCCAGCAGCGACACCGGCTGCCCCTGGGAGTTATTCACTTGCGGAAGCAAGAGTAGCCCCGCGGATCCCAGGTCCACATCGCCATCGGATTCGGAAACTGTGTTTGTCATCGTAAAGTAGTCGACGACCGACATGCCCCCGGACGACGTCGCGATCTTCACGAACGCGTTCCCGAAATCGCCTTTAGCCGGAAAGCTGGACGAGTTGAGCGTGGTATCGAAAGTCCCGTTACCGGTCAGCAGGTAAATATTTCCGTTCGCGTCCGCCGCGGGACCGGCGCCTGCCGCCCAGATTGCTCCGTCGGAGCCGTTCGGCTCGAGGCTAAGGACTCCGGTCTGTGCGAGAGTAGTCTCGTTATAGCTCAGCACCCAGCCCGCATAGGGCGCGTTATCGCAGTGCGATCCCCACGCCGTGTACACGGAGCCGTTCAGGATGAGAAGGCCGGGCCTCTCCACATGCTGCGCCGGAAGAAACGTATTCTCGGCCCCATTCCCTGGAGAGGTAGCCGCGATCTCGACTGGCCCGCCGAATTGTTCAGTCAGCGTGGTCGGATCCAGCGCGTGCAGACGCTGATGGTATCCGGAATTCGCATCTTTCGACATTGCGACGACATATATCGCTCCATGGGGTCCGGCAGTCAGGTCGATCGCCGGCGTAGCGGTGATGCCTATTTCGGGCGTCACCTGCCCGCAGTTGCGGTCATCCGAGGGCGTCTCGCCGCTTCCGTTCAGCGATACATGAAGAAGTTGCGTAAACGTATCCGCGTCGAAGGCGTAGACGCTGTTGTGCTCGGTCGCTACGTAGAGGACGTTGCGCACGCCCTGGCCGGGAATCAATATGGAAGGAACATACAATGGTTGCGCATCCACCTTACCGTCGACCTTGAAGGATGGCCAGTTTCCCGAACGTTGCAGAGTTCACGTTCGCGGGAGTCAGGTTCGTCTCCGCCAGATTCTGCCCCGTCCGGGCGTTATCGTTATGCCACGTCAAGACCGCCTGCGGTTGCCCATACAGGGCCGTTAGCGATGCCACGACGATTCCCCAACGCATGAATAGCATTCGCACCACCCGACTTTAGCAATCTGCCTTCCATCCCGTCGTCGCGGGTCAGCCTGCAGAACGATTGGCAACGCGGATGCGAGGCACGGCGGCGTGTCACGCCTGCCAACGGACCCGATAAAATCCGCCGTGGCTGCCGGTTTGCGATACGTCACCTGCGGTTCGCCGGGGTTGCATCGCCGCAGAAGCGGCAAAGGGTTCGCTTATTTCGATACGAACGGCCGTCTAATCAGGGATCGCGATCTGTTGCGGCGCATCCGCTCGCTGGTCATTCCGCCCGCCTGGGAACAGGTCTGGATCTGCCCCCTCGCGCACGGTCATCTGCAGGCGACCGGCGTGGACGCCCGCGGGCGCCGCCAGTATCGCTACCACCCGCAATATCGCCAGATCCGCAACCAGACGAAGTTCCACCGAATGCTCGACTTCGCGGCCGCGCTGCCGCAGATACGCGAGCGCGTCCGGAACGCTCTGAACCGGCACAGTCTTTCGCGTGAAAAGGTAATCGCAACTGTCGTAATGCTGCTCGAAACGACCTTCATTCGGGTCGGCAATGAAGAATATGCGAGAGAGAATTCGTCCTACGGGCTTACTACGCTGCGCGATCATCACGTTCAGATCGACGGCAACACTCTGCGCTTCCACTTCCGGGGAAAAAGCGGGCAAATGCATGACGTAAGTATCGAAGACCGGCGTCTTGCCCGTATTGTGAGAGAGTGCCGCGACCTCCCCGGTTACGAACTGTTCCAGTATGCCGATGAGTTCGGAGAACTGCACGCGCTTGATTCCTCAGATGTGAACGCCTGGCTGCACGAAATCAGCGGAGAGGATTTCTCGGCCAAGGATTTTCGCACCTGGGCCGGCACCGTGCAGGCGGCCCGGGCACTGGCCGAAATCGGCCCGTTCACAAGCGACGCGGAAGCCAAACGGAACATTGTCGAAGCTGTTAAATGTACTGCGGAGCGGCTAGGAAATCGCCCGGCGACCTGCCGGAAATATTACGTGCATCCCGCCATCATCGATGCGTATCTGGATGGCTCGCTTATCGAATCGCTCGGATGCCTGTCCGAATCCAACTCCGCCGCCACCGAACTCCGACCCGAAGAGAAGCGCATTGTCAAAATCATCGGAAAGCAGGCGAAGGCCGCCGCGATACCCTGAACACTGAATGAATCGCCTCGATGAACTCCGGCGCCGGCACGCCGCCGCGGAAGAAGGTGGAGGTCCGGAGCGGCGGGAGCGTCAGCACCGCGAAGGCAAACTGGCCGTGCGCGAGCGCATCGAACTGCTCCTTGACGAGGGCACTTTCGAGGAAATGGACAAGCTTGTCCAGCACCGCTGCCAGGATTTCGGTATGGACGAACAGGTGATCCCCGGGGACGGACTGGTCACCGGGTTCGGCCTCATCAACGGGCGTCCCGCTTACGTCTTCGCCAACGATTTCACGGTATTCGGGGGCTCGATGTCCGAAACCAATGCGCGCAAAGTCTGCAAGATCATGGACCTTGCGCTCAAGACAGGGGCGCCTGTCATCGGCCTCAACGATTCCGGCGGCGCGCGCATTCAGGAAGGCGTGTTGTCGCTCGCGGGGTACGCGGACATCTTCCTGCGCAACACGCTCGCCAGCGGCGTGGTGCCCCAGATCTCAGCCATCATGGGGCCGTGCGCAGGCGGCGCCGTCTATTCGCCAGCCATCACTGATTTCGTTTTCATGGTCGCCGATACCAGCTATATGTTCGTCACCGGCCCCGACGTTATAAAGACCGTCACTCACGAAGACGTTACTAAAGAGAAGCTGGGCGGTGCGATGACGCACAACTCGGTGAGCGGCGTCGGCCATTTCGTCTCGCGCGACGACACCGAATGCATTCAGATGATTCGCGAGCTTCTGACGTTTCTGCCCCAGAACAATCGCGACGATCCGCCGCGCCGCCGCTGCGAGCGATCCGATCGATCGCGCCGATCCCGAACTCGATTCAATCGTACCCGCTGAATCCAATCTTCCGTACGATATGAAAGACGTCATTCACCGTGTGGTGGACGACGGCTGGTTCTTCGAAGTCCACGAACACTGGGCGCGAAATATCATCGTCGGATTTGCGCGTCTCGACGGGCGCGCGGTGGGCATCGTCGCCAATCAGCCCGCTTTTCTTGCCGGATGTCTCGACATCAATTCATCGGTGAAAGGTGCGCGCTTCGTGCGTTTCTGCGACGCCTTCAATATTCCGCTGATCACGTTTGAAGACGTGCCCGGATTCCTGCCCGGCACCGAACAGGAGTTCGGAGGCATCATCCGTCATGGCGCGAAACTGCTCTATGCCTTCGCGGAAGCGACCGTCCCCCGGATCACCGTCATTACGCGCAAAGCCTACGGCGGCGCCTATTGCGTGATGGGCTCGAAGCACATTCGCACCGACGTCAACCTCGCGTGGCCCACCGCCGAGATAGCGGTGATGGGCGCCGAGGGCGCGGTAAACATCGTCTACAGGCGTGAACTGAACGGCGCGGACGGGAGCCTCCGCCGGCAGAAGATCGCGGAGTTCAACGACCGTTTCGCCAGCCCGTTCGTCGCCGCGGAACACGGCTTCATCGATGACGTGATCGAACCGCACGAAACCAGAGGCCGGCTTATCCGGTCGCTCCGCATGCTGGAAACGAAAGTCGATACCATGCCAAAGAAGAAGCATGGCAACATCCCCCTGTAAGGGAGCGCAAGCAAAGATGATTATCAAAGACCAAACCGACGTCACCAAGGCTGTCCTGAGCGAAGTGGAACGCGCGCCCAATCCGCGAACCCGTGAGATCCTTTCCGCTCTCGTCCGGCATCTTCACGATTTCGCGCGCGAGGTGAAGCTGACCGAGAAAGAACTTCGCGAGGGATGCGCGTTCGTCGTAGAGCTGGGCAAGCACACCAATGAAACCCATAATGAAGCGGTTCTGATGTCGGGTTCGCTCGGTCTCTCGAACCTCGTCTGCCTGCTCAATAACGGCAACAACGGGCAGATGGAAACCACGGCCAATCTGCTGGGTCCCTTCTGGCGCCTCGAATCACCGCGAACGGAAAACGGCGGATCCATCGTCCGCTCACCCACGCCCGGCGCTCCGCTCTTCGTGAACGCAACTGTTAAGGACGTCAGCGGACAGCCGGTGGCCGATGCCGAAGTCGATGTGTGGCAGTCCTCCACAGAGGGCTTCTATGAAAACCAGGATCCCGCCCAGGCCGACATGAACCTGCGCGGCAAGTTCACGACAGACGCGGAGGGGCGTATCAGTTTCCGCAGCATCAAGCCCGCCGGATATCCGATCCCCGTCGACGGACCGGTAGGTCAGTTATTGCGCGCGCAGGGCCGCCATAATATGCGGCCGGCACATGTTCATTTCCTGATCTGGAAGCCCGGCTACAAGACGCACATCTCGCAGATCTACGTCAACGACGATCCGCATCTTGAAACCGACGTTCAGTTCGGAGTCACGCAAGCTCTGGTGGGCAACTATATCCGGCACGAAGATGCCGCGGACCCATGGTATTCCCTCGATCAAACGTTCGTAATCGAGCCAGGCGACGCTGCGCTACCGCGCGTGCCGATCACGGGAAAAGCCGCTGGAGAAAGGCCCGAGCTGGTCCGCCTCGAAAGGCACTAGTGGGGCTAAGCTTTGGCTCTGCCGCCGGGCTTCTGCCCGGAGCGGAACTTTACGTCAGCCGGTAGCGCCGGCGATCTTGTCGCCGGTGTCCGTTCACATAACCGGCCTTACAAAACAAACGCGGACCACACCAGCACCGGCGAGAGCACGGTGGTCAGCAAACAATAGAAGCAAAACGCCCCGAATCGAGCCATATCGTAGACGCCCATGATGTTCGCCAGAGCGGCAAGCACAGCGAGCGCGCGAAGCGCGTAACGGATCCACAGGATCTCCGGGCCCAGCAGAACCAGAAGGATAACGAGCCCATAGAGTCCCGCGGCAATCAACCCGTCGGGAATCCCAAACGGTCGCGCGAACGGCGCATCCGCCACCGCTTCGCAACCACCCTTGAGCAATGGACAACTCATATGCTCGACCGCGCGAATCTGGTAAGCCCCCACATACAACATCGCGGCCGCGCTGGCTGCCGCGACAACCAGGAGAATATTTCGAGCGCTGAGAAAAGACACCGGCTTCACTGCAATAATTAACGCAGAATGACCGCCGAGTGCAAGACGGATGCGGATTACGTTTTTTATGAGCTGACGCGAAGCATCTGCCCCGAGTGCCGCCGCGTCATCGACGGCCACGTTCTGATCCGCGACAACAAGGTCTACATGCGAAAGCGCTGCCCCGATCACGGCGTCTTCGAAGGACTGATCTACGGCGACGCCGAACTCTACACGAGCTCCTCGAAATTCAACAAGCCCGGCACCATTCCCCTCGCCTTCGCTTCCGAAGTGAAGGACGGCTGCCCGCACGATTGCGGCCTCTGCCCCGACCACCAGCAGCACGCCTGCCTCGGCATCATCGAAGTGAACAGCGCGTGCGATATGGCATGTCCGCTCTGTTTCGCCGAAGCGGCTCCGGGTTTCAATCTGACGCTCGAAGAAGTGGAAGACATTCTCGACCACTTCGTCGCCACTGAAGGCAATCCGCAGGTGGTGCAGTTCTCGGGCGGCGAACCTTCGATCCACCCCGAAATCATCCCCATGATGCGGGCGGCGCAGGCACGCGGCATCCCCAACGTGATGCTGAACACCAACGGAAAGCGCATCGCAACTGACGATCGCTTTCTCGCGGAACTGGCGGAAGTCCGTCCCAACATCTACTTCCAGTTCGACGGATTCGAGAGCGAAACCTACCGCATCATTCGCGGCGAGCCGGATCTTCTCGCCACGAAGATGCGCGCGCTCGACCGCCTGGCGGAGATCGGCTGCACCGTAATCCTCGTGCCCGCGATCGAGCGCGGCGTCAATGAGCATGAGATCGGCCGGATCGTGCGCTTCGGCCTCGATCATCCGGCCGTGAAGGGGATCAACTTCCAGCCCGCGTTTCACGCCGGCCGCCACACGAGGCACGATCCGATGCAGCGCATGACCAATCCGGACATCATCCGGCTCATCGAGGAGCAGACGGAGGGCCTCTTCCGGCAGACCGACTTCGTCCCCGTGCCCTGCTGCTTCCCCACGTGCAATTCGGTGACGTACGCCTACATCGACGAAGAGCGCAACGTCACGCCGCTGCCGCGCATGCTGAACGTCGACGATTACCTGGACTACATTTCGAACCGCGTCATGCCGGACCTCGGCGCCGAGATACGCCGCGCTCTCGAAGGCTTGTGGTCGTCTTCGGCTGTGCTCGGCTCGGAAAAGGTCGCTCGCGAGTTTGCGTTTTCCTGCTCAGCCTGCGGGTTGCCGGATGGCGGACTCGACGTAAAGGGCATGTCCGACTTCATCTTCATGATCATGCTCCAGGACTTCATGGACCCGTGGACCTTCAACCAGAAGAACCTGATGAAGTGCTGCAAGGAGTTTCTGCTGCCCGGCGGCAAGCAGATTCCGTTCTGCGCCTACAACACGGTCGGTTATCGCGAGCAGGCGCGCACGCAGCTCGTGCGGCAGGAAAAGGAACGCAAGGCGGCGCGGCGCGAGGGAAGGAAGTATGCCGTTGAGCCCGTCACCTTCTCCTTCTGATCCCAGTCAATTAAAGAGTTGCTGCGCCGCGGTTTACGAGAGTGATTTCGCCCGGATGCTGCTGGGGGAATCGTTCCATCCCGGCGGCCTCAGGCTGACGCGGCGCCTGGGCGAACTGCTGAACCTTCGCGCGGACATGCGCGTTCTCGATGTGGCCAGCGGCAAAGGCGACAGCGCGGTCTTCCTGGCGGGGCATTTCGGTTGCGAAGTCGTGGGCGTCGACTTCGGCCCGGAGAACGTGAAAATGGCCAATGCGCGAGCGGACCGCCTCGTCTCTTTTATCGAAGGCGACGCCGAGCGGCTAGACTTCGGCGACGCAAGCTTCGACGCGGTGATCTGCGAATGCGCATTCTGCACCTTTCCCGATAAGGAGCAAGCGGCAGCCGAATTCGCACGCGTTTTGCGGCCGGGCGGTCGCGTCGGTCTGAGCGATCTTACCCGAACAGGCCCGCTGCCGGATGAGTTGGAAGGCTTGCTCGCATGGGTCGCCTGCATAGCCGATGCACGGCCCGTCGAAGAGTATTCCGCATTGCTGACCGCAGCCGGTATCTCGGGAATTCAGATCGAGGCCCATGACGGCGCGCTGATCGAAATGGTGCGGGACATCAAGGCCAGGCTGCTCGCAATCGAGCTCGCCGGCAAACTCGGAAAACTGAATCTCGAAGGCATCGATCTCGAACAGGCGAAGTCCCTCGCGCGGGCCGCCCTCGACGCCATCCGCACGAAGAGTCTCGGATACGCGCTGATCGCCGGGAATCACGCCACGCGTTGACCGGCAACAACGACAGCCCGAGTCACCAGCTTCTGCATGCCCGTCCGCGCGCCTTTGTAGTTATCCACAAAGTCAAAATTCCCTTTAGTCAGTTCAAGGACCGTGACGTCCGCAACGGCGTCTTTCCGGAGGCTCCCATATTGGTGAAACTCGTTGAACGATCGCGCGGCATGGGACGTAACACACGCGATCACCTGATTCAAAGGCATGCCGAGCGTAAGAAATTTCGACATCACCGTCGGCAGGTCGAAGACCTGTTCTGTGCGCCCAACCACTTCCAGATCGGTCGAGATGGTATCGGGCGGGAAGCCCTGCGCCAGACCGCTTGCCGCAACGGCCCACGTCCAGTGCTCAGTTCGGCCATTCCCGAAATCGAAGCGAATGCCACGCCGGCGCGCGGCGCGAACCTCGGGGAGAATGCGTCCGGCGTCGTCCTGAATGCCATGCGGAGGCGGAGCGTAAAGGTGGGTGACGATGTCCCCCGGGCGGAGAAGTTTGAGAATCTCCGGAAGCGGTGAAGCTGTGTCTCCCATATGGATCATGATCGGAATCCCCGACGGCGTTGCGGCTTCCACGGCCAGCCGTAACACTTCGAGATCGTGATTCGCCGCGATATTACGCGACAGGCGCGCCTTCATCCCGATGACCCACTGCCGATTCGCTTCGATGGCCGCGCGGGCTTTCGCCACGTCGGCGAGCTCAATGCCATCCAGGAATTCGCCGCGCCGCGCGGGGTCCGGATTCGGGTTGTTGCCCAGCCGGCTGATGTTAATCAAGATCCGCATCCGGTTGGGCGCATTGCGCGCGATTTCGATAACCTGCCCGAGATTGTCAGCCCCGCGCGATCCGGCATCCACCATCGACGTCACTCCCGTCGACATGATTTCGGGGGGAAGCAGTGTGGCGTCGCGGGCGTGCACATGAATATCGATCAGCCCGGGCACTACGAGCTGACCCTTCGCGTCAATGGTTTTCGCAGCGGCGCTTGCAGGGATATTCGGACCAACGGACGCGATCCGGCCGGCGCGAATCGCGACATCCGCAAGCCGGTCGACTTTCTGCGCGGGATCGATCACCCGGCCCCCGTGAATCACGAGGTCGTATTCGGCAGCTCGAACCGAGGCGGGAAGCGTAAGCAATGCGGGAAAGCCAGCGAGTATCGTTCGGCGTGTCATATTTGGCTTTGATTTTTCAGGGCTTCAGCGGACGAGTCTTCCACACGGTGCGGAAATCCTCGGGCAAGTTCAGCTTCTCGCCCTTGTAAAAGAACGCCGCGACTCCAGGGAGGCTGTACAACGAAAGGCTCTCCATCGTTTGCCGGAGTGTCAGGCCGCCGGCCAGCGTGCCGTTACCCTGCAGCGTAGTGATGTTTTGGGTTGAAAGCTTCAGTTCCACTCCGGGCGCCGGATCGATCCCGGCCAGGTCCGCGTAAAAAAGATACCGGATTCCCTGCGCCTCTACTTCGGTGAACTCAAGCCCCACGATGAAGTAGGGGAACGGATCGTTATAGCGCTCCATGCGGCGAATGCGGCCGCGTACCACCGAACCGTCCGGAATCGTCACAACGTGCTTCTCCCTCACGTCGCCCGACACCACGCCGTCGATCAGTGTGCCGACGGCCATCTCGCCCAAGATCCGGCTCTTCAGTTTCACAGCGACCTGCAACCCGCCGGGCAATGATCGCAATGTCTGATCGACTGATGCCGTTCCGAATCCGGGAGCCTGCTCGGGTGAGTCCGGCGCCTCAAAGTTGATCGTGCTCTCCGCCCCGAAGACGCGGCAATGCGTGAAGTCGACGACGTTGTGGCTGACCTCGCCAGACTCCAGCACCATGCGCAGATCCGCAGTCTCAGGCAGCAGCGCCGTCAGACTGTCGTTGAGAACGGTTCGCCCATAATCGATACGCGTCGTCAGTTCCGTAACCGGCAGGGTCGGAGGAAAGTTGTCAGCCTGCAACTCCAGGCCGGACCGGATCGTAGCTCTTTGAGTCCACCCAGTAAGAACCATGCAGGCCCACCCTCCCCGATCCTCCCGGTACCTCAATCGTCTGCCCGCTCCACATGACGGAGATCTGGTAATCGTAGCGCGCGAGGCGTCGCGTGCCGGTCATATCTTCTCCTTTGTATTGGCTGGAACTGTAGCCGTTGAGCACGACGTCCTTCAGATATAAGCCAAACAACCCGTCGCCGAGCATCCCGCTCCCCACGTAGCTCGTCGGTTCCGTATCCGAAAAGTTCCGGGCGCCGGGCGAGGCATAGAGTTCTTTCTGGCCATTGGTCAGGACCTCCAGCCGAACCGTGTCCAGAGGCCGCATCTTGCCCCCCGGCGGCTGTTCCTCGCGGTGCACGGTTTCCACGCAACTGACAGTTGCCAGCCGGCGCAACTCCTCACTCAGGTGTCTCTTCACGCGCGACAGGAGAAGCGCTCCCGGCGGCAACTCCTGAGCGCTCACCGCTCCGGCGAAAATAAATCCCGCGACTATAAACGTGGGCCACCGCATGGATTGGCTTCCCGGGTATCATACGCCAAAATCACGCGCATGATGGTTATACGATAGAGAGCTATGCGAACTCTCCCCAACCGAACGCCAGCGATCTGCGCGCTTACGCTCCTCTGTCTCACCCAAATCGCCCACGCCCAGGCCCCTGCAGCGGCGCGGCCGGACGCGCCGCCCCGGCCCCGCTCGCCATACCCAACCCCAACTACGTAACGATTCCGCTCGAGATCAACGTCAACCGGCCCGCCGCCGAGGTATGGAAGCGCGTCGGCAAGTACTGCGACATCGGCGAATGGCTGCAGTTCGCATGCACGATCATCTCCGGCAAAGACGGCGAAGTCGGCGCCGTGCGCTCGATCGGCAATGAGATCCTCGTAGGCAAAACCGAACTCTCCTACACCTACACCCAGCCGGTCCGGACCGGGCAACCGTACAACCTGTACCACGGAACGCTCGAAGCGAGGCCAGTGACCGCGACGACCTCAAAGCTCGTCTACACGCTGGTCTACGACAACTCGATGCTGCCCGACGACGCAGCCCGCGAAAAAGACAAAGCGCAGAAGGCAACGACTTTCACACGCGCGCTCGACAACATGAAGATCCTCGCCGAGGGCGGCACGCTGCCTCCTCGCCCGGCCCGCGGCGGCCCGGGCAGGTAAACCGATGTTCGTCGCGAGAAAGCGCGTGTCCCGGCGTACCCTTCTCCGTGGCGCCGCCGCCGGATACGTCATCAGCTCGGGCTTACCGGGAGCGATCCTGAAATTGAAGAGCATTGAATCGAAGAATCAATAAGTGGGGCGGTCCCCAGGGCGGTCCCCGGACTGCGGCCGACGCCCACGTCGGCCTCTTCGCATTCTAAAATCACGGCGCCAATCACCGCGAGCTGAGAAGGATACTGTTATTCTCCGAGTCTTTCATGACGACAGACGTACCCCACGACTGTTTCGCCGGTGCTCCGGCGAATTCCACGCCCTTCGCCAGCAGTTCCTCGTATGTCTTTCCGACGTTGTCCACCTCCCACGACGTATTCACAAAGGTGCCGATGCGATCCTCCTGGCCATCGGGCGTAAATAATACGATGCCGGTCTCCGCGCCGGGAATCGATAGTTCGATCCATCGCTGTGTGGGAGTAAACTGCTGGTCCGTCAGAATCCGGAACCCAAGCTTTCCGGTATAAAACCCGAGGGCGCGATCCTGGTCTCGAACCGGGATGCCGATGAACTTGATGCGTTTGATCACGTCAGGCAGAATGCCAGTTTCCGCCGCGGGAATCAACCTCCGGACGGCAAAATGACAGTTATATTTGCTATAGCATCTATTGCTATAGCGATGAAAATTGACCCTTATCTCACCGAGACCCTGATGCGAGACCTGGTCGCGCACAGCCGCTCTGCCGCGGCGTTCCTGGTTTATCTCCAGCTGTATTCCCTCACTCACGGATCGGGGCGAAACTCCCTCGCGATGAGCCATGGAGTGCTCGCGGAATTGACCGGCATTTCGAAGCGATCCGTACAGACGGCAATCGGCCACCTCATCGACAGGCGGCTGCTCCGAAGCCGCAAGGCGCGGCCCACGTCTGTGCCGGTTTATGAGGTTCTTACGCCCTGGATCCGCCGCGCCAGAACCTGAACGATTCCCGAATGCTCCAGCACACGCGTCCCGTCTGTTCAATGTCACTGGCCGGAAAGTCCCTGTCCCCCAGGCGCCACGGCTGCACGGATTCTTTGTTTCAGTACATCGGAGGAAAGAATAGACTCAGGGCCGCACGCTTTGAGGCGGTCCTTTCGAATCTCGACCAGGCGCCTATATTGACAATTCGTGAGGCCAACTGGCGGCGTGGGCCACGGCTTCGAATGTACTCTCCAGAAATGCATACAGATTGTCGTCAGGCGATTCGGCGCGCCGAACATCGTCGTACATAAGAACGAACTCCGATAATTGGGGATTCCACTTCGCTGCTTCCGGTCGTACCTGTTCGTTCTCAATGCCCGCGGGCTGTGGCACCGCATAAGCGTAATACGCGGGACCATCAACCGTCCCGCCGCCCGGCCAGAATCCGGCGCTGCAGACTTCATGCGAGTACGCGGGACCGCTGATGACGCCCTTGCGCGGTGGCGCCGGCCTTCCGGAAAAGCGCGTGCATGCGAGATCAAAGCTTCCCCAGAAAAAATGAACCGGACTGCATTTCCCAGTGAATCGCCCGCGAAAGCGTTCGAATACTTTGGCGCTGGACACCAGGATTTGCCAGAAATCCCGAACGCGCGGCGCGTCGTACGAGCAGTTGGCGTAATCCTTCTCAAAAGGGACGGGGTCGGGAAGCTCTTGAGGCGTGGTGTTGATGGAAACGTCGATTCCTAAAGATGCCAGGGCCTCGATCACGCCGCGATGGAAGGCCGCCACAGATTCCGGTCGCAGGGGCCGCGAAGCGAATCGGCCCTCGCTGGTGGAAATCGCGAGTTGGTGTCTCTGGAAATCGAATTGGACCTCGAAGACGCCCGCGGGATACGGCACTGGGCCAGTGGTGAGGCCGCGCGAATTGACATAAAGAGAGACATGCCACCAGTGGTTTAGCGGTGGCGAGAGCGTCATACGGATCTTGCCGACAATCTGGGTCCAGAGATGCAGCGTGTGGTAAGTGTCCTTCCATTCATTCAGAGGCAAAGGGGGCCAGCGCTCCACGTCGGTCATATTGGTGAGTGTCTCAGATCCACCCGGGATCATGTCGTCGCGAGGGATTCCGGCGGTGTCTCCGCGGAGCCGGTCCGGCGGGCTTAAAGTGCCGTACGTCGTCTGATCGGTGTCTGGGTGACCCGACGCACCCAACTCCGTCGTCCTGGCGTGCACCGGCAGGATAAACATATACCCACATACGCGATGAGCGGCACTGGTCTCCGTTCCGCAAGGTGAGCCGGCGGCGCCCTCTGCAGCAAAGATTGGCGAGAAGAGTAAACCGCGCCCGCCGCGGCCCCGCTCTGATCGAATTTGCGGTGGCGAGCAAAGCCGGCAAGAACGAACCGTGCCGCTCCTCGAAGCATCGACGCAGAATCCCGGACGGCTCTCTGCGAGTCAATATTAACGAATCGGCAAGGAACGTAACACAATAGAACTACTGGCCCCGGGGCGAGAATCCCGAGTCGAGGCGTTTGAATGCCGGCGGTAACCGATAGCTATATCCGCGAGCAGCTTGAAAAAAGGCGAGAGCGGCTGACCATCGCAATTGCGTCAGCGCCTGTCGCCGCGCCAGTTGCGCGGTTCCGCGATCTGCTTGACCAGGTGGATTCGGCGATCGAGCGAATGGACGCCGGGACCTACGGGATCTGCGAGGTCTGTAACGACATAGTCGAGCGAGACCGGCTGATCGAAGATCCCCTGGTCCGGTTCTGTTTGGATCACCTGAGCGGCGAAGAGCGCCGAGCATTGGAGGGCGATCTCGAACTTGCCGCGACCATTCAGCGCGGTCTGCTCCCATCATGCGGTCTTCGTTCCCACGATTGGCAGATCGGCTATGAATACAGGCCGGCCAGCCTCGTCAGCGGCGATTATTGCGACATAATCGAGCCCGAAGGCGCCAACGGTCTTATTTTTCTGGTCGGCGACGTGTCGGGCAAGGGGGTTGCGGCGGCGTTGCTGATGTCGTACCTGCGTGCGGTCTTCCGGAGTCTGTTGAGCTCCGGCCACAGTATCGATACTCTTCTGGAAGCCGCGAACCGCCTGTTTTGCGAAAGCACGATGGCCGGACAATTCGCGACGTTGATTTGCGGGCGGGCCGGAGGCGGCGGAGAGGTGGAAATCGTGAGCGCCGGTCACTGCCCCGCGTTGATCATTTCAGGACAAGGGATCCGGCAGGTCGGAGCAACCGGTTTACCCCTTGGCATGTTTGCGACGAGCCACTATACCGTTGAGCGCGCCGCTTTGGAGCCCGGAGACAGTCTTCTGGTCTACACGGATGGTATTTCCGAGGCGCGCGATGCGAACGGGAATGACTATGGCGTCGATGGAATTTCGCGGCTCGCCCATGAGCGGCGGACGCGCATGCCGCGGGAAGTCGCGGAAAATTGCCTGAAAGAAGTTCAGGGTTTTTCGTCCGGCGCGCCGCAAGCGGACGATCAGACGGTGATGGTGGTCCGGCGAATGCGCTGAGCGATTATCCGGGGCCTCCACATAAGCAAAGTTTGTACCGATATACAAGGACAATCGAGGTCGCCATTATCGACCCTTATAAGCGCAAGGGCCGCCGGACGCGGCGCCAAAAAGTGGAGGAACCCGCCCGTCCAGCCGCGATCCGGCGGCCATAACTTGCGCGTATTCCTCAAAAGTAGTCGTCACGAAATAGCATGTCCGATTCCCGAACTCCGCTTACCGACCGCGCGCGGCTCAGAACGGATATGTCGACCTGCAACGGGAAGGCAGCGGTTGCCAGTGTCATTTTGTGACGAGCCATAATGTCTTGTAAACGCGCCGGCTCAACTGCCTTTGCCCGCCGGCGCCTTCAAATCACGACGAGCGGACCAGCAATACTCCGAGTAGAATCATGCTGGCAGCCAGCAACAAGGCGCCCGCATAGACGAGTCCGATGAACCCATTCGGCTTTCGCGCGTCGGGAGAGGCTACGGAGAGAAAGAATCCGAGCGGCATCAGAATCGCCGCGCAGGGAGCACCCAAGCGGGCAATTAAACCCATGGCATTCGATACCGCCAGTCCATCGGCAAATAACTGGCAGACCAGCGAGAGAATTACCAGCACGCCTGCGTGCGCGTGACCGGCCCGAAAGAGATTTTGCCGAAGCGGGTTGTCGACGTACCCATGCTCGGATGTCTTCAGCATGCGGAGGAGAAAGGCGCCGCCGAATTCGATCGACGGTACCGTTATCAGGATGATCCCCGAAAGTAGTCGAGTCGTATTGGACAATTCCATATTTCGTGTGCCTTAATCCTGCGCCGATTTTGCTGGCGATTCGGAACCGAACGCATATCCACTATGAGTGCTGAAGCAGATCCGCAACCGAGGCTGCTCCCCGCGGGGCCGGTGCGTGCCGGCGAACTATAAGGTTCGGTTCCGGCTGCCTTTTTCCTGCGTTGGGGGCTGCTGATCGCCGCCGGGCATCGCCGGTCTCGGAAGATTCGCCGCGCCGAACTTAGCCAGCGTGAGTGGTCCGCTTGTATCCGGAAGAGTGGGAGCCGCGCTGCCCGCCTGTCCAAACCGGAACGCGGAAGTCAGGTCGCCGAAAGCCCGCCTGCGCCAGTCGGTGATATTCGGTTCGCGGACACCCGTGAATTTTTCCAGAAACTGCAGGACCGATGTGTGATCAAAAGGCTGGCTGCACACCCAGCCCCCGGCGGTCCACGGTGAAACAATTATGCCCGGGACCCGGAATCCGCCACCGATCGGCAGTCCCCCTACAAATTCGCGCGGCGTGCCGTCCGGCGCAACCGGTGGCGCCACATGGTCGAAAAGCCCGTCGTTCTCGTCGTAATTCAGGATGAACACCGTCTTCGCCCAGACGTCCGGATTGGCGGCGATCGCGTCAATCTTGCTCGCGACAAAGGCCGCGCCGTCTGCCGGCATATAGTCGGGATGCTCCGACTGGAAGCTCGTGGGAATGATCCACGATACCGCGGGGAGCTTATCGTGCCTGGCGTCGTATTCGAACTGGCCTTCGGGACTGACCAGCATCCCTCTCGAATAGAGACCCGAGCCCTTTGCGGCCTGCTGAAAGATCTTGAAATTCGGCAGCATATTGCAGCCATAGCTGTCCTGCTGCTCGTAAACCTTCCAGCTGACGCCCGCGGCCTGGAGCCGCTCGGGATACGTGGTCCACGCGTATCCACCCGGCGGGACGACATTCTTGAGAATCGGGCCGCCCCCCGATCCCTCCGGGTCAATCATGCCGGTCATCAGATACATCCGATTCGGCCACGTGGGGCCAAAAACAGAGCAGTGCCAGGCATCGCAGAGCGTGAACGATTCGGCCAGCGCGAACTGGAAGGGAATGTCGGCGCGGGTGTAGTAACCCATAACGTACGGAGCGCGCGCCTCGCCGTCCGCTTTGCGGTGCGCAGGCAGCCACTGGTCCATCTTTCCGCCGTTCCATGCGGCGTGTTGTACGTCCCAGGCGTGGCTGGTCGACGGAATCCTCTGCGCGCTGCTGGCGTGAGTGTCAAGATGGAACGGCAGCAGATATCCTTTAGGATTTTTGGCGTCGGGCTGGTAGAAAACGGACCGGCCATCCGGAAGCTTGAGAGCTTCGGGATCACTCGAAGCCGCGAACTCCCGCCAGCGTTCCGAAGTAATGGTCGAAGGATCGATTCTCCTGCATCAGGATCACGACATGTCTGATGTCGCCGCGGCAAACTCGGCCGCGATTGGCGCTGGGCCAGCATCCGCCGCACGTTCGGAGGCATAAGCGCCGCGGCGGCCGCCATTCCCGCGGCGCTTCGTAAAAGCCGGCGGCGCGTCACAGCTGTCCGATTGTCGTCCGGTTTCATGATCGGCGGAAGACCCGCTGCGCTCATATTAGACGATCATGGTTAAAAACCGGGTGAACTTAATGCTCCGTACGATTCGCCCGGGACAGCGCGTTCTGAAGATTCATCAGCTGAGTGGTGAAACGATTCGCGTCGGCGCCAAATCTCGCCCGGTCCCTCGAAGTCATCAGAGGCCATTTTTCCGCACCGGCAAGTCGATTCTCCAATCGGACGGTATCGGCGACCATTGTCATTTTCTTCTTCATTTCCGGGGGCATAACTTACTAATCGGAGGTAATCGGCAAAACCTTTAGGCGTGGAACTACACTGGACTCGTGGCATTCCGCGGCGTGGATTACCTTCTGATCGATTCGCAGTTCTCCGAGCAGGAACTCATGGTGCGGCAAACGGCCCGGCGGTTTGTCGACGAACGAATCTCGCCGGTAATTCGGGATTGTTTCCGCGAAGGCCGGTTTCCACGAGAACTGATTCCCGAAATGGCTGAGCTCGGATTCCTGGGCGCGAATCTCGAGGGCTACGGCTGCGCCGGCATGAGCAATGTGGAATACGGGCTCATCATGCAGGAGATCGAGCGCGGCGATTCCGGCCTGCGCAGCTTCGTCTCCGTGCAGGGCGCGCTCGTGATGTACCCGATCCTCGAGTACGGATCGGACGAACAGAAATCCCGATGGCTGCCCGAACTGCAATCGGGACGAGCGGTCGGCTGCTTCGGGTTGACCGAACCGGATTTCGGGTCGAATCCGGCGGCGATGCGGACCCGTGCCGTCCGCGACGGATCGAACTGGGTCCTGAATGGTGAGAAGACCTGGATCACCAACGGATCGCTGGCGGACGTCGCTATTGTCTGGGCGCGGGCGGAAGACGGCATCCGCGGCTTTCTGGTGGAGCGAGGCACGCCCGGCTTTACGACTTCCGATATCCACGGCAAATGGTCGATGCGCGCGTCCGTGACATCGAGTCTGTCGTTCAGCGACTGCAAAGTTGCCGGACTCAGCGATGCTGCCGGGCGTGAAGGGCCTGAAAGGCCCGCTCTCCTGCCTCTCCCAGGCGCGGCACGGGATCGGCTGGGGAGTGATCGGCGCGGCGATGGATTGCTACGAAACCGCCCGCGCTTACGTCACGCTGCGAAAGCAGTTCGACGACCGCCCGCTCGCGAGCCACCAGCTCGTACAGGAGAAACTTGCCTGGATGATCACCGAAATCACGAAGGCGCAGTTGCTGGCGCTGCAGTGCGGGCGACTCAAGGATGCCGGTAAACTGGAGCCGGCGCACATTTCCATGCTGAAGCGGAACAACGCGGCGATGGCGCTCGATTGCGCGCGCCTGAGCCGCGATCTGCTGGGCGCCAACGGCATTACGGACGAGTATCCTATAATGCGACATCTGTGCAATCTCGAAACCGTCAAGACGTATGAAGGCACCGACCACATCCACGCTCTCGTCATCGGAGAGCGCGTCACCGGCATCGCCGCTTACAGGTAGCGCCGGCGCCCAACCCGCGCGTCCCGGCGCTGCTCTTCGCGGCGACTATCCTGCTGAGCGCCTTTCTGCTCTTCCAGGTGCAGCCGCTCATTGCGAAGCTGATCCTGCCATGGTTCGGCGGGTCCGCCGCGGTGTGGACGAGTTGCATGCTGTTCTTCCAGGTCGCTTTGCTCGGAGGTTATGCGTACGCGCACTGGCTGAACGGCCAGTCGGGCCGCACGCAAACGATGGTCCATGTGGCGCTTCTGGCGCTGAGCTTCCTCTCGCTTCCGATTCTGCCCTCCCCGTGGTGGAAGCCGCAGGGAGCCGAAGACCCGCTTCTCCGAATCCTGGGACTGCTGACCGCAACGGTCGGTCTGCCTTATTTTCTGCTGGCTTCCACAAGTCCCCTGCTGCAATCGTGGTATTCGCGATCGAACGGCGGGGCGATGCCTTACCGCTTCTTCGCCCTTTCGAATGCGGGCTCGATGCTCGGCCTGCTGACGTATCCGGTCCTGGTCGAACCATACCTCACAAGCGGCCAGCAGGCATGGATGTGGTCGATCTCGTATATCGCGTTTGTTCTGGTCTGCGGGACGGTCGCGCTCCGCTCACGCGGCGACCGTCATCGCGAAATCGCCGTGAGTCCGGCCGGCGCCGCGCCGCACTGGTCGGAACGGCTGGTGTGGATGGGCCTCGCGGCTGCTGCGTCGGCCCTGCTGCTGGCGGTGACGAACCACCTGACGCAGAATGTCGCGGCAATTCCGTTTCTCTGGGTGCTTCCGCTCAGCCTCTATCTGCTGAGTTTCATTCTCTGCTTCGACAGCGATCGCTGGTACAACCGATGGCTCTTCACCCGGCTCGCGCGCGGTGGCGCTGCCGGCGCTGGCCTACGAGATTTCCGGAGAGGGCGACTTATCGAACCTGAAGGTCGCGGTCGCGTTCTTCTGCGCCGCGTTGTTTGTGCTCTTCATGGTCTGCCATGGGGAGTTGGCGCGTCGACGGCCGGCGCCCGCATATCTGACTTCGTTCTACCTCATGGTGTCTGTGGGAGGCGCGATCGGCGGACTGCTGATCGGCTTCGCGGCGCCCTACTTCCTGAACGCCTTGTACGACCTTCCGATCGTCGTCTCGCTGACGGGCTTCCTTCTCGTCTATCTGCTGTGGACGGGACGCGGCAAAGAAGGCGGCAGCTCTGAAAGTACCGTGAAGTTTCTGGACGCGCCTTACGACAAAGTAGTGATCGGCGTTCTGGTGACCGCACTGGTCGCATACATCGCCGTGCGTCTGGTAACGGTGAGAACAGGCTCACCTCTTTTCCTGCACACCGCCTTTCTGCACAGCCCGTACGATGCCCGCGTCATGCTCGGCATCGCCGGCGCGATCGCTCTCTATGTGCTTTGGCGCGGGCGGGGCGCGCTCGATGAGAAGTCGAATGTCGAGGGATGGATAATGTTCGTCATCGCGGCCGGAATTGCCGTCGGAATCGCCGGATTTCTGGTGCGCGATCAATGGAATTCGGTCGGCGATTCTCGCGTACTGGTGCGTAATTTTTATGGCGCGCTCCGCGTTTACGACACGGAGAGCGACGGCTCGAAGGGCGAAGTGCGCGTTCTGATGCACGGCACAATCGACCACGGCGAAGAGTTCCTGACACCGAAGTTCGAGCGCCTGGCCACCAGCTACTACACCACGACGTCCGGGATTGGGCTGGCGATCCGAAACCTCCAGGCGGCCGGTCCGATCAATGTCGGGGTAATCGGGTTGGGAGCGGGAACGATCTCAACCTATGGGCGCGCCGGCGACAATTACTCCTTTTACGACATCAATCCTCTGGTCCCCCACATCGCGAACACGCAGTTCCGATTTCTGCGGGAATCCCCGGCTAATAAGCAAATCGTGCTGGGCGACGCGCGTTTGTCGCTCGAACGCGAGCCGTCGAAGCAGTTCGACGTGCTGGCGGTGGACGCGTTCTCAGGCGACGCCATTCCGGTGCATCTGCTTACCCGCCAGGCCTTCGCGCTCTACTGGCGCCATGCGAAACCCGACGGGGTTCTCGCCGTCCATGTGTCAAACCACTACCTGAACCTGGCTCCGGTGGTGGCGCTGGCCGCTGCCGAGGATGGCAAGCGGGCCATGATGGTCAGCGTGGACGAAGATGCCGAGACCGAAGGCGCCGCATCGGATTGGGTGCTGGTTACGTCCCGTCCGGGGTTTTTCGATGAGCCTGATATCAAGGGCGTGGCCGAGAAGATCGCGCCGATTCCCGGTCTTAGAACCTGGACCGACGACTACAGCAATCTATACAAGATTCTTCGTTAGCCTCTCGCTGAACCGCGCGGTTCGCGGTAGCGCCGGGGCTTCCGCCCATAGGCGCTAAGATACCGGCTTTCTGCCCGGCTATTATGTGGCGACCGAAGTTTAGCTCCAGCCGCCGGGTCTAATCCCACCGCCTTTCAGGCGGTCAGCTTGTGGCTAAAATATTTTATCTTAGCGCTTATGGGCTTCCGCCCCCCGGGTAGCGCCGGCGATCTTGTCGCCGGTGTTCGTATCAGCCGCACCTTCGACAGAGCGATCTGCGTTGATTGCGAAAAAACTCTAAGCCGCCGCGCCCAAAGCCCGCAGCTTTGCGGAAAGCGTGGTTCGACGCAACCGGAGGAGTTCCGCCGCACGCGTCTTGTTCCCCGAGGTCTGCTTGAGAACCTGTTCGAGGATGGTCCGCTCAAACGTACCGACGGTCCTCTCGAAATCGAGGCCCTGCCGGGTGTCGATCGCGGCCAGTACGGGGGAAACAGCCGGGCACGGCTGCTCGGGAATCTCGATATCCCCCGGGAAAACCTGGCGCTCGCCGCTCCCGATAACCACAGCCCGTTCAATCACATTCTGCAGTTGACGCACATTGCCGGGCCAGGTATAACGGCACAGCCGCGCGATCGCGGGAGGCGTAAGCGTCTTCTGCGGAATACCCTCCGCCCGGCAAATCTTCCCGGCGAAGTGCGCTGCCAGCACGGGAACATCTTCGATGCGTTCCCGCAGGGCGGGAAGGTGAATCGGAATTACATTGAGACGATAGAAAAGATCCTCGCGGAATCGTCCCTCGGCGATCGCGCGTTCGAGATTCGTATTCGTGGCCGCGATGATGCGGACATCTATTCGCACCGGTTCGGAACTCCCGAGCCGGTGGAATTGCTGCTCCTGTAAAACACGCAGAAGCTTCACCTGAAGCGAGACCGGCATGTCGCCGATTTCGTCGAGAAAGACGGTTCCTCCGTTAGCCAGTTCGAACAATCCCTGCCGGTTCTGCACCGCTCCGGTAAACGCGCCGCGCGTATGGCCGAACAGCTCGGATTCGAGCAGGCCTTCCGGTAACGCGCTGCAGTTGACGGCGAAAAAGGGACGGTGCGCGCGACCACTCGCAGCATGAAGAGCGTTAGCGACCACCTCTTTTCCGGTCCCGCTTTCGCCGGTAATGAGAACGGTGGACCGCCTCCCCGCGACCCGCGCCACCAGGTCGCCGACGCGGCGCATCACGTCGCTTTCGCCGATCATGGCCTTGCGCCACGACCGCTCCGTGGTCGAGAGGGCTCGCTGGCGAAGACCTGCCGCGGCCTCCCTCGCATCGAGAAGAATCTCGCCGGCGGTAACCTCCGGCCCATAAATCTTCAGCACTCCGCTTTGGGCGAGAAGCGCTGCCACATGGACGCTGTTTTCCGCGAGTTGAACAAAGACGGGAATCGTCTGCGGTCTTTGGTGAAGCAGTTCGATCAGAGGTTCGCATTCGGCAGTAGCGGTCAGTCGCACCACAACACAATCGAGTGAGGAGTCCTGAAGCCGGCCAAGCCCGGCCTCGAGATCGCCCTCATGCGAGAGGGTGAGCCCTGATTCTTCGTGCGCCAGCTCGAAACCCGCGCCGACCCAGAGGATTCGCGAAAGGATCTCGGCCTTGCTCTGATCAATTGTCATCCGCATATCCAGTGGAGGTATCCTCCCGTTTTCTCAGAGAAATCGGCGAGAAAATATCGGAAACTTCAGACGCCGACAAAATAATGGCGAGTTTCGGGCGTTAATACAGGTGTTAGTAAGAGTCGTGGAAATCGCCCGTCGCCGGTTTCACGGACTCGCCGGCGGAGAGGCCGCTATATGCGCGGTGTTCCGTGAACAACCACCGATGGAAGTCTTGCATCGTCGTGATTCTGGTTGTCAGCCGGGCCAGCTCGTCGAGCCCCTCGCGCTCTTTCCGGATTCGCGCGCGCAACAGGGCCGGATCCATTTCGGGGTCCGACACGCCCTGGTAATGCAATCCGCATTCGGTGGGGTTCGGCGTGAGCCCATATACCCAGTCGAAGGCAGCCTGCACTCTTTCCAGATGGAAGTCCGAAGTGATTACGAGAACCCGGCGCCAGGCCCGCGGCTGAACGTGAATAACCCGCGAAAAGAACGCATTGCCGATCGTATCCCGGGAAGACGTCTCCATGAGAACCCGGTTGGAGGGAACGCCGGCCTCGATCAGGTATTTCGCGCCGGCCGCCGATTCGAAGATTGGAAACTTGTTGTCGTCGAGCGGCGGAGGCCGGTGAGGTGTCCCGGCGCTTAGGGTAACCAGATATTCGCCGCCTCGTAATTCGAGAGCGCGGTCGAGACGCCTCCGTACCCATGACGGCAGGGCGCCCGACTCGCGCACGCCGCCGCCGGGGATCAGGATGGCATCGTAATTATGAATGGGAAGTTCCCCTGACCGGAAGCCTCGCCACTCGCATTCGCTCGATCTCGGCGTTGAACTCGCAGCCGAAGAGCGCTATCGCGGCCAGCAGATACATCCAGATGAGCAACGCCACGCTGGTGCCCACGCTGCCGTAGAGCACGTTGTAATTGGTGACATGGCGCACGTACCATCCAAAGCCGACCGTTGCCAGCAGCCAGAGAATGGTCGCCAGAATCGCGCCCGGCCATACGCCGTCCCAGCGCTGTTTGCGATACGGCCCGTAGAAGTAGAGGATCGCCGTGAGACTTGATATCGCGCCAAATGCGACCAGATACCTCATCACGCGCGACAGCAACTCCCACCCGCCGCTGAACGGATTCAGGAGCGGATCGACTTTGATCATCCGCAGCACCGTCGATTCGACCGTGCCGCCGAACAGAATGAGTGTCGTCGCCCCCAACAAGGGAACAAGCGAGAAAAGGGCGAGCATCATGCCGACCGCGGCGTGCGACAGCACAGAGCGGCTGCGCGGCACGCGATAGGCCGCATTGAAGCCGTCGATCAGGCTTTTGATGACGCTCGATGCCGCCCAGAGAGAGAACACGACGGCCGCGACCAGCAGCGAAAGCGGCCGCTGCCCGCGAAAACGAAATTGCTGGAGGACCGTGCTCTCCGTTCCAGGCGGCAGGATCCGGGACAGGAAAGAGATCAGATTTCGCTCCACAAATTGTGCCCGAGTCTGAACAAGAAGCGTTGCCGCGGTCGCCAGAACGGGGAACAGGGAAAGCAGAGCCGAGTAAGCGGCGCCCTTCGCGATTGCAAAGAGCCCGTCGTCAAAGCAGGCGAACAGGGTCCGGCGCAGCAGGTATGACAATCGACCCACCACGCGATGAAGCTTTCAGGCTCCCGCGGCAGCAGCCTTCGTGCGCCACGCCTTAAAGACTTGCAGGAACATCGGAAGCAGAGAAATAAAGACCACTCCGAGAATCGCTTTCTCGAAGTTCCGGCGCACCAGTGGTACCTGGCCGAGTTGATACCCGAGAATCATCATGAAGCCGATCCAGAGCGATCCGCCGAGCAGGCTGAACAGCAGAAAGCGAGGGTACGGCATTTCCGCCACACCGGAAACGAAAGGCGTAAACGTACGAACGATCGGAATGAAGCGCGCATAGACGATCGCCCGCGAGCCATACTTTTCGTAAAACACCTTCGTTCGATGGAGGTGCTCCGGATTGAAGAAACGCGACTTCGGCCGGTTAAAGATATGGGGGCCGGCGTTCACTCCGAGAAAATAGCCGACATTATCACCGACGATGGCGGCCACCATCAGCATCGCCGAAAGCACATAGAGATTCAAACCTGCGGCTCCGCTGGCGAAACCGACGGAAAAAAGAAGCGAATCGCCGGGAAGGAAGAATCCGACCAGCAGCCCGGTTTCGGCGAATACGATCCCGAATAACCCGAACAGGCCCAGCGAACTGCCGAGCAGAGTGCGCGCCAGTTCAAGAAGCCGCTCGGCGTTATACAACGACTTCAGGAAATCCACGATTTCGTGCATAAGTCCGCGTGCGACAAATCGGAGACTAGCTGCGCGTTGTGTAGTTCTGAATCAGCCGCGAAAGAACGTCCTGATGGATCTTGAGCTTACCCTCGTCGATCAGCCGCTTCTTCAAACCTGCCTCGAACAGCACCTGCCGGTCGTTCGTCATCTTCTGCTTCAGATCGTTCCTGATGTTCGCGGTCTGACCGGCCAGCAGAGCGGGGTCTGCAACGATTTTGGCCGCGACCTTCACGACTGCCCGGCCGCCCGTCACGGTAATTGGGCCAATCACGGCGCCCGCCGGCTTTGTGAATGCGTCGGGAATGGCGGAGGCTGTACCGATCTTATCGATTGCGCCAGTGCGATCGACATCCATCGAAGTCATCACTTCAACGCCCATCTCCTTTGCGGCTTTCTCCAGATCGCCGCCCATCGACTGGGTCTTCGCAAAGAGGTCATTGGCCTTTTGCGTAAGAATCTTTTCCAGTTTCTCCTGCGTGGCCTTGTTCCGCACGTCGGCCTTCGCTTCTTCAAATGTCGCCTGGCGAGCCGGCTGATAGTCTGTGACGGAGATAATCGCTACCTTGTTCCCAGGCAGCACGACTGGACCCGCGACATCGCCCTTGCGGAGCGGCGCGACCGCGTCGTTAATCTCCTTCGAGACGCCGATTTCCGGAATAGGGTCGCCGGACTGGATGTTGTCGGCATGGATAACCGGGGTACCGGCTACCGCAGCCGCTTTTTCGGGATGAAGGGGGTCCGCATGCAACGCCGATGATGCTTTGTCGGCCAGGGCCTGCAACTCCTGAGTCGACTCGTTCTTCATGTAGTCGAGCGAAAGCTGGTCCTTCACTTCCTCGAAAGGCTGCAGGTGAGCCTGGTCGTGTTTTTCAACCTGAATGATGTGATAACCATAGGTAGTCTTGATGAGGCCGCTGGTCTGGCCGGGCTGCAAAGAAAACGCGGACTTCTCGAACGCGGGCACGGTCTGACCTTTCCCGATCCAACCGAGTTCTCCGCCCTTTTCCTTCGATCCAGGGTCGTCGGAATTGTCCTTCGCCAGTTTCGCGAAATCGCCGCCGTTCTGAACCTGTTTCAGAATGCCCTCGGCTTTCGCCTTCATCGCGGCATCGTTCGAAGCGTCGGACTTGATCAGGATGTGGCGCGCCATCACGCGCTCCTGCACCCGGTATTTGTCGAGGTTGGCGTTATATTCCTTGCGGAGTTCGGCGTCGCTCGGCGCTGGGGTATTGATCTTCCCGGGATCCAGCAAAATTATGGCGAGACTCCGTTTTTCCGGCGTCTGGAACGTCGCTTTGTGAGCATCGTAGTAGGCCTTGAGCTCGGCTTCCGTGGGCTCGGCCTCCGCCTGGTATTTAGCCGGAGTGAGCACGGCGTACTGAACTCGGACTTTATCGTTCTTGCGGTGATATTCGTTCTCAACCTCCTGGGGAGAAACGACAACACCCTCGGCGACGATCTGCCGCAGACGGTTCACCAGGAGCTGTCTCGCGGTGTCGTTCTTGAGGTTCGCCATTGTCATGCCCTGCTGCTGCAGGACCGCCGCAAGCGTCGCTGAATCCACCTTACCGTCCTTAACGAGTTGCGCCGGCAGACTGTCCATAATCGCGTTATCGGTCTCGTCGGGCGTGACGCTGATCCCCAGACGATTGGCCTCGTAAGCCATCGCTCGCTCGGAAATCATCTGTTGAACAATCTGCGGAACGTAAATCGCCAGAAGAGCCGGGGGGAGCTGGCGGCTACTCGTCATGTTCTGAACGGTTTTCGAAACTTCCTGGGAAGTGATCTGATCTTTGCCGATAGTCGCCAGAACACTCGAATCAGCGGTGCTGCCCGTATCCATTCCCGAGCCGGGAATCAGATACGTGACCATTGAGAGCGCGACGACTCCGAGGAGGCCGGTCAACATGATACGCACTACCTTGTCGCGGCTCCGAAATAGATTAAACATTGGGGGGAAATCTCCTGCTGAAACTGAGCATTACTATTGTAGCGCGGCCCACGGATTGAGCCGGGCGGGTTCGACCGCGATTTTCCAAACAGTGGTCTCCCGGATGCACCGTCGCGGCGATGCTGCAGCGAGGGGATCTATTACGACGATCCCGATCTGATCTTCGCCCCCGGCGGAGCGATAGAAGCCCTCAACGAGGCGAAGAAACAGGACAAGGTCAGGTTTGTCGGTTTTACCGGGCATAAAGAACGAAGTAATCGACCATGCCGTTGGCGTCGGGATTGCTCGGGTCGAAGCGCATCAGCTCGCCGTCGGTAACGAGATCGAGGCCTGCCAGTTCCTGGGTCTTCAGGACCGTCATGATGGCATCGCGCAGCACGGGACGCGAAGGGTTCGCCATCATCCACATGCCTTGCTGCTACCGGCCAGGCCAGGGTTATCATGTCAACGAAACGACTTTGCCAGAGCGCTCAGGCCTTTTGCTTCGCGATCTCGATGCATCGACTTGAGCAGCGCCGCATAACGTGCGGTCAACGTTTGTTTGAACACTTCGTTTCCCGGATAAGATCGAGCGATCCCGAGCGCCCGATCGAAGTCCTTAAGCGCCGCATCCAGCTCCTTTTCCCGTTGCTCGACAGTGGCGCGATTTGCCATTGAAGCCGCGGCCGGCAGCGAAGCGTCGCCGAACAAACCTTGCATCACATTCACGGCCTTCGAAGCGTAATTGAGGGCGATATCGCGTTCGCCCGTGGTCGAGTACACGTCCGACAACATCTCCATCAGCCATGCCACCTGGGGATGGGCCTCTCCCAAAGCGGCTCGATCGAGCTGAAGCGCTCGCAGAAACGCATTCTCCGCCAGCGTCAATTTATTCTCGGCGCGATAGAGGCCGCCGATGCCGGCGAGCGCGGCAGCCAGCTGATCCGGCGGCGCGTCGGGACTGTTTTCGACGAGGCTCACCGCCCGTCTGAAGAGTGGCTCCGCGCGCGCGACCTGACCCGTTTCGAGCCACATCGCCGCCAGGCCCCGAGCGGCGATCGCTTCCGCCACCGCATCGTTTTGTTCGCTCGCGAGTTCGAGGACCTGATCCCACTTCTGCGCGCTCGCTTCCCAATCGCCTGCCTGACGATCGATGTCTGCCAGTCCGCTTAGCGCATTGGCGCGTTCCTGCCACGGCATGCCGTTCTCCTTGAGTGAGTCTTCGAACAGCTGCCGGGCCTCCGGTGACTTGCCTTCCTCGCGAAGCAGATCGGCCAGAGCGTTCCGAATATTTTCCCTGGACTGCGGATCGTTGTTCCTGAGATTCACCGCTTCGCGCAGCAGAGCCTCTGCGCGTTGATAATTACCCTCATTCCGGTACAACTCCGCCAGGCATGAAGTGGCCACGACCAGATTGCGACCGGCGCGTGGAATCTCCTTCCAGGTAACATATGCGCGCCCCAACCATTCCTTCGCGTCGGCCGCGCGCTTCAGCCGCCGGTAAGTCTGCCCCAGATCGTTCTCAGAGACTCCGCGCTCCACCCGGGTAGCGGCGAGCGACCAGCTCTGTTTGAAGTAATTGGCCGCTTCGGCATAGTTCTGGTGGGCGTTTGCCTCCAGGCCTTTGTCGTGCATAGCCATCCATGCCGGGGTGACTTCTGCGATCGCCGTATTCGGGACTTCTGCGAAAGCTCCCGCTGCAAGACACACGTATAGCGTAAGCGCAAAGATGCGCATCGGATTTTATGCCCTCCGGCCGGAGACACCTCCGGCTAATGATGTTTAGTGCGGTATAGGCTACGTGGCTGGTTCGAATTCGGGACTTGTGGGACGACGGGGTGCGAGCACCAGGTAACTGGTACGGGGAACCGGCTCAAAGGCTTCTCACCTTTTTGGTGGCGGCTCAACTCAAGTATCTCATAAGGCCGTAAATTTCCTATGACGAGGCGGAGAGTCCCAGTGGTCCTCAGTACCAGGCGATCTGGCACCGGGAGTGTTCCATGGCGCGCATCGACCCGCCGGTGGGGCCAGGGCTTCGGCCCTGCGGCCGGCCTTCTGGCCGGCGCGGAACTTTACGTCAGCTGGTAGCGCCGGCGATCTTGTCGCCAGCCCTCACACGAACGCGTCAGCGGTAAATCAGCTCTTCCCCACACACTGCCTGGCCGCGCGACAAGGCTTCGCATGCGTTGAAACCGCCCGGATACTGGTGATATTCTCCTGGGATGCCTGCCCGATGGTTTCGCACCGTGTCTCTCGCTGTTATTCCTCTTGCGCTCGCGTTCGTATCACCCACATCCGCGCAGACCCCGAAAGCGCCCTCGTCGCTCCGCCTCTATATCTTCGATTGCGGCGTAATTAAAGGCCTTCCCTCATCGGAGTTCGGGTTTAAGGAAAGCGAAGCGCCGGCCCGCGATTTCGTGGTTCCGTGCTATCTCGTCGTACATCCCAAGGGAACTCTGATGTGGGATGTCGGCGTGATTCCCGATAGCGCGTTTCCCGCGGGTGGCGGTCCGGCGAAGGACGGCATCTCGACGGCAACCGTGCCCTTGAAGACGCAGATGGCGGCCATCGGGTACAAGCCTTCGGATATTACTTACCTGGCGCTGTCTCATTACCATTCCGACCACACGGCCAATGCGAACGACTTTGCCAGCTCGACCTGGCTTGTGAGGCAGGCGGACCGCGACTTAATGTTCGCGAATAAGGCCGCGCGCATCATGACGCCGAGTTCTTTCAGTGCACTGAAGAACAGCAAAACTATCATCCTCAAAGAAGACGATTACGATGTCTTCGGCGACGGTACCGTGATTATCAAGTCTGCTCCCGGACACACACCTGGCCATCAGGTACTGTTCCTCAAACTGGCAAAGACGGGGCCCCTGCTGGTGGCGGGCGATCTCTATCACTATCCGGAGGAGAGAACCATGCACCGCTTTCCGACCTTCGAATACAACAAGGAAGAATCAGCCGCCAGCCGAGCCAGAATCGAGGCGTTCATAGCGAAGACCGGCGCGCAGCTCTGGATCGAACACGATGCAGCGACTTTCGCGAAGCTGAAGAAGTCGCCGGCTTACTACGATTAATCGGAGCGAAAGCCCCGGCCATGCGATGCGGCGGTTGTTAGAATCGCAATGGCGATGGACTGCGACTTTCTTGTCATTGGCGCCGGCGTCGCCGGTTTACGCGCGGCAATCGAGCTTGCGAAATCGGGAGACGTTCTGGTTATCGCCAAAGACTCGTTGCGCGAGTCCTCTTCGGAGTACGCTCAGGGTGGTATCGCGGTAGCTTTGAGCGATGACGACGAAGTCGCGCTCCACGAGCAGGACACGCTCTATGCGGGCGACGGACTCTGCGATCAACGCGCCGTTCACACGCTGGTGGAGGAAGGCCCCGCCGCGATTCAAGACCTGATCGAGTGGGGCGCCGAGTTTGACCGCGAGGGCCAGAAGCTCTCCTTCACGCGCGAGGGAGCGCACAGCCGCAACCGCATTCTGCACGCCCACGGAGACTCCACCGGGCGCGAAATTGCCCGCACGCTCTATCGCAAAGCCTCCTCGCTCCCCAACGTTCGCTTTGAGAGTTACGCCGCGATTACCGATCTGCTGACCGTTGACAATCGCGTCTCAGGCGCGGTGATCTTCGAAGAGACGAAAGGAACCCTGCGCGATCTTCGCGCTCGCGCCGTGTTGCTCGCGACCGGCGGACTGGGACGCGTCTTCAAAGAGACTACGAATCCCGATGTAGCCACCGGCGACGGTGTAGCCATGGCGTGGCGGGCGGGCGCAGAGATCGATAACATCGAGTTCGTTCAGTTTCACCCAACTGCTCTGCACGTGGAAGGCGCGCCGCGTTTTCTTCTCTCCGAGGCGCTGCGTGGAGAGGGCGCGATCCTGCGGAACAAAGAGGGCGAAGCGTTCATGGAGCGCTATCACGCTTACAAAGATCTCGCACCGCGAGACGTCGTTTCACGGTCGATCGTCACAGAGATGCGCCGTACCGGATCGCCGCATGTCTGGCTCGATCTCACCAGCCGCGACGCCGATTTTATCCGCCATCGCTTCCCCAGGATTTACGAGACCTGCCTCGCTTATGGTGTCGATATTGCGCGCGAAGCCGCTCCCGTGCATCCCGCCGCGCATTATGCGATGGGCGGTGTGAAGACCGATCTGAATGGACAAAGCAGTATTCCCGGCCTCTACGCGGCCGGGGAAGTGGCGTGCACCGGTGTGCACGGCGCGAATCGTCTGGCGAGCAATTCTCTGCTGGAAGCGGTCGTCTTCGGGTTGCGAGCGGGACGGTCGATGTCGATTCACCGGCGAGAAGCGGCCGGAGGCGTTGCGATTCGGCCAGCGAACCTGATACCCAACCTCACGGAGCGGAGCATCCGCGAGCTCACCTGGGAACACTGCGGCATCGTTCGTGATCGCGCCGGGCTCGAAGCGGCAATGGCAACGCTCGACCGGACGGAATGGACTCCCGCGGGTGCGCCGGCTCTTTCCGCCATCGAACTCCGCAACATCCATCAGGTCGCGTCTCTGATCGCCCAATGCGCGTTGTGGCGAGAGGAAAGCCGAGGCGCTCATTTTCGCACCGATTTCCCAATGAAATCGGAGGCATTCCTCAAACCGTCGGAGGTCTCGCGCCCTCCCGCCATCTCCCGTTGATCATGGGCGAGCAGGCGCTCCAGGCGGGTAGCCCGTACGCGGTTTTATGGGCCGCCCCGGCAATCCTCCTGGCCAGTCTCATGATTGCGTGGGCTGCGGAAGCGTCCCAATACTTCCTTGCCCAGGGGATTGCCCTTGCGTTGCTCGCGCTGCTTCAGACGCTGCCTGAGTTTGCCGTGGAAGCGGTTCTTGCCTGGCACCGCGCAGTGCCCTTCCTTTTCGCCAATCTGACCGGGTCCCTGATGCTGCTTACCGGGTTCGGCTGGCCCATGATTTACATCTCCGCCGCGACTTCTTATCGCAGGACCCATAAGCAGCCGATGCGCCGGATCAGGCTCGAAAACCAGCAGTCGGTGCAGGTCTTCGCGCTTCTGGCGGGAATAGGCTATCAGACCATCGTGTGGTGGAAGGGCTCGCTCACCCTGCTCGACAGCGGTGTTCTGCTGGCGATCTATGTGGGGTTCCTCTGGATCATGCGCAACCTGCCGCCGGAAAAGGCGGACGAGGAGACCCGCGGAATTCCGGGCGCCATTATTCGCGCCGCCGTACCCGCGCGCGTGGCGGCGATCCTCGGGCTTTTTCTTGTCGGCGGCGCCGCCGTCTTCCTGGTGGCCGATCCCTTTCTCAGAAGCATCTTCGGTCTGGCAACGCTTCTCGGGGTCTCGAGTTATCAATTCATTCAATGGATCGCGCCTCTCGTCTCCGAAGCTCCTGAAGGCATCTCGGCGTTTTACTGGGCCCGCGACCCCGGACGCGCTCCTATTGCGCTCATGAACCTCGTCTCAAGCAATATCAATCAGTGGACTCTTCTCGCGGCGCTGCTTCCGATTGTGCTTTCCATGAGTTCGGGGCACGCGGCCGCCATTCCTCTCGATGCGGAACAAAGCCGGGACGTGTTGCTCACGCTCTCTCAGTCGCTTCTGGGCGCGATCTTACTGTTCAACATGGAGCTGGCCTGGTGGGAGGCGGGTGGCTTGTTCCTGTTGTTTGTCGTGCAACTGGGATTCGCCGGCTTGCACGTTTACATTACCTGGATCGACTTCGCGTGGTGCGGGGTCGAACTGCTGCGGTTAATCGTCGGTGAACGCAAGGTGGCTGCGTTCCGCCATTTCCGCGAGGTACTGTCGGCGCGCGGGAAATGAAGCTGAAGAGACTGATTTCGAACGCTCTGCATCGGGCGGGATACGTGGTCTTCAACACGCGCGCAGGCTACGGGTATACCCAGGATGGCCTCTTCACCATGCACAGCGACCACTTCCGTCGCGATGAGGCATTCCGGCGCGCCTACCGGCGGGGCGTACTCGCAAGCGGCGGATTCGACCCGAAGCTGGAGTGGCGTGCACATGTCGCGCTGTGGGCCGCTTCCCTCGCGATGCGCGCGCCCGGAGACTTCGTCGAATGCGGAGTCAACGCCGGCTTCGTCAGTTCCGCGATCATGCACTCTCTCGACTGGGGAATCGTCTCCCGGAAGTTTTATCTCATCGATACATTCTCAGGGCCGGTGCTTTCGCAGTATTCACCGACCGAGATCGACAGGGGCCGGATCGAGGTCGCGAAAACCGCGCTCGCAGCCGGGGCTTACGTGACCGATCTGGAAAGGGTGCGGGCCAACTTCTCGGAATGGCCGAACGCGATCGTCGTAGCGGGCGCCGTTCCGGAGATCCTCGACAAGGTGAATTTCGGCGGAGTGGCTTTTCTGCACCTGGATATGAACTGCGCGCTGCCCGAGCGTGCCGCTCTGGAATTCTTCTGGCCCCGCCTGTCCCCCGGAGGTGTGGTGCTGTTCGACGATTACACCTACTTCGGCCACAATTCGCAGACCGAAGAGATCGATGCGGCGGCGCGCAATCTCGGAATCAGAATTCTGGCGCTCCCAACCGGCCAGGGGCTGATCGTCAAGTAAGATGAGGGGCCGGGCTTCGGCCCTGTCCAGATGGATTTGCGGTCCACGAGCAACCACGAAAAACCTCTTGGGGCTGGCCCCCAGGCCTGCCGCCGAGCCCCAGCTCGACGCGGAGTTTCCGCTCACCTGGGGCAGTTTTTCAAGGGTGCGGCCGGCCCTCGGGTAGCATCGGCGATCTTATCGCCGGCAACGATCTTTTCGGAACAGATTGTCAGCGAGAACGTGTGACTGGCGTTCGTCGCGCCCGTTTCAACTTCATGGCGGAAGTGCGCGCCCGGTAGTCGCGTGATTCGGACGCCGAAGGGTATGAGCCTGCATTCGCTGCGACATTCTCACGATTCTCATCTCCTCGCGGCCTGGTACTGCCGGCGGTTTCGGAGCGATTGGGCGCAGCTCAGTGTACGTGACGGCAACGGAGTACTCGCACCACATCTCAGGCCGTGATGAAGAAGCCGCTCGGAAGTGAGACGAATTTCAGCGACAGAACGCACCGACCCGCAACGGGAATCAAACCCGAATCGGGTTGTCCGAAGCTGACTCCACGTGGATGCGGGACCATCTTTTCCGGGCAAGGACCCCTATGGAACGCTACGGTTGTGATCAGGGTGTGATCAAAATCCTGCGCCGAAGCGGCCAACCAGGTTCAAATCATCGGTCACCGTTGGGGGGGCACTGGCTGTGCGACGCAATGCTCTTTAGCAATGAGAATCGTAGTCGTCATCGCGCGATGCTCTTCTTTGTCCGTCGGGTGGGGGGCAATAGGCGGTCAGCGAGCGACGTCCACGTGTCGGCGGAAGTGATCGCGTTAATCGGGAGTAATCCCTGACCCGGCGTAGCCGGAACCAAACAGGTGTGGCTATGATGCGGGAATGGGCTGAGCTACTGACGTAACGGCACGCGGCGCAGATCGAGGGCGTACTGGGTTGTTTTGACCGGATGCTGATATTCGACACCTTGCCGGGGTCTGCTTCGACGGCGGGATGACCTCCAGTGGAATTATTCGTCGACGCTTTGTCTGACTCTTGCAACCTGACGAACTACTCGGTCCAGGTTGAGGATCGATTCGACGTTCGATTTGTTTTGTTCCTGGCGGCTCTCACCAGAGATCACCGCTTGCGATCTGCGATCCCGTAGCGCTCTGCGCGGGCGGCTCGTGCACCGTGTACCCGAGTGCCTTGTACCCGCGGAGGCGCTTCTGGAACATTCGATTCAGCATCGGAATCGCGGAATCGACGTAATCGTAGACTTCAATGACCCTCTTGCCGGCATAAAGCCGATGAAGCCGACCGACGTATTGCTGGAGCGTTCCGTGCCACGAGATCGGCATAACAAGAAACAGCGTGTCAAGCCGTGGATCGTCAAATCCTTCCCCGATGTAACTGCCAGTTGCCACGATGACACGCGGGCCATCCTCGATTGTCAACTCCTGCATCAGGCGAGCTCTGTCCTTTGTCGCCATGCCACCCTTTAGCAGAAACACATTCCGGCAGTGCTGGCGCAGCCGCAGACAAAGCCGGTCGAGATGTTCAGTTCGACCTGAGAGCACGAGCGGTGATCGACCCTGCCGAACTGCGGCGGCCACATCACGCACGATCTGATCGGTTCGCGCTGAATCGTTCGAGAGAAGGGCGTAAAGCTCATGAATGGTGGGCCTGGCCTCGCTGCTCCAACGCACGTCGGTGGCCCTTGGAATAACTCGATGCTCAAAGGGACTGGCCTGAACTTGTGCGCGGACTGGAACATTGAAGCGGATAGGCCCGCATTGCATGTAAATGATGGGATGGTGTCCGTCTTTGCGCACCGGCGTTGCTGTTAAGCCGGTGACGTACTTCGCTCTCACCTTCCGCATGACCTGCTCGAACGAGAAGGCCGACAGATGGTGGCACTCGTCAACAACGAGATGCCCATAGTCGGCCACAAGGTCTTTCACTATGCCCTTCCTATAGAGGCTCTGAATGATGCCGACATCTATGATTCCCGTCTGCTTAAGCTTCCCGCCGCCGATCTGACCGATAGAGTCGAGCGACAAGTCAAGAAACGACGCCAGCCGCTCTCGCCACTGCTCCAAAAGCTGTTCGCGATGCACCAAAACCAGCGTATTTGTTTTCCTTGCAGCGATCAGGAACACGGCGGCAACCGTCTTGCCGAAAGCCGTGCCGGCGCACAAGATGCCCTCGTCATGCTTCAAAAGCTTTGATACGGCGTCGGGTTGCTGGTCGCGGAGCGCGCCCGCGAAAGTAACGTCTATGGGTTTTCCGGAAAAGCGTTCATCTTCGATCCGGGGAGCGATCTTGTTGCCCTCCAGCAGCAGAATGGTTTCATCGAGCAACCCCCGCGGCAAGCCGAGAAAGTTCGGGAATTCCTCGGCGCAGCCGATCACGCGAGGTTTGTCGTAGGTGGGCAGCCGCATGGCCTGCGCTTTATAAAACTCGGGGTTTTGGAACGCCGCAAGCCGGTTCAGCCGGTCGAGCATTTCCTCCGGCAGACCCTTCTTATCGATGTACAGGAGATTAGCGCGAACGATCCGAACCGAGGCGGTCAGCGGACCAGCGATGGGCCTTTCGGGCAAACGGCGCGGTGGCGGCAACAGCCACGGATCCTCGTCGAGATCGGAATCGGTCAGGCTCATGCGAACGCCCACCACGTTTCCGTTCCGTTCAAGACGACCAACAACGGTCTCGACAGCCAGCGGTTCCATTTTTGGAATGCCGGCCAGGTACGCCCATTGGTCGGGAAACGGCTTGAGGTTGTCATCGACGAAGACAGTCTTGTCATCACGCCGAAGCTTCTTTATTGACTCGTCAGAAAAAATCGTGGGTGACCGGAGGCTCGGGCAGTTTGGCAAGTGAATGATAGAGTGCGAGTTCGAGGACGCGGAAGGTGCGGAATCCATAGGATTTTCTCATGGTGACTTTGGCTTTGTTGTTCAGGCCCTCGACAACGCCGCTGGAAAACAACTTTTGGGCACGGAAGTAGTTGAGGATGAGTTCACGGTGCTTGCGCAGTGACGTCGCGATCTTCTTCATGGGTTCGATGCGGGAGCGCATCGTCTGACGGCACCATTCGTCGAGGAACTTCCCGGCCCAGGCGGGAGAGTCGTAATCCCAAAGCTGTTGGAAGGCTTCCTTGAGGAGGTAAGCACGGACGGTCTTCAGGTTGTAGCGGAGCACGTCGCGGAGCCGGAATCGTTGTGTGCCGGTGAGGTTCTGGTTGCGTTTAAGCAGGAGCCATCGCGATTTTTTTAATACCGGCTCATACCCGTCGCGATGCAAGCGGCGCGCTTCGCCGGCGCGGTCTTTTGGAGGGGCAGGGCGATCAGATTGCCGAAACCACCGGTTGGCATGTTGTCCTGATTCGGAAACAGCCGATCATATGAACCCAACCCGATCTGATGGCGCCGCTTCATGGTCTTCGTCAGGAGAGCCGTTCCGAGCTTTCTCGCAAAACTGGCGGAGACTGGGGCGGAAAAAAATATCCAAACATGCGCTCCCTTTCCCGACCGCGACCGCTCTAACGCAGCCGGAACGTCCATGTCGCGGCATGTCTCGACGAAGGCCATCGCGTCGAATTCCCAGGAACTCTTGTCGAAATCAACGGCAAGGAACCAGCACGTATCGTCTGGCAGCAACGGATAAACACCGACCGTAATCTTGCCTGAAAGGTGCTGATGGACGACTATATCCGTCAATGGCAGCAACCGGCGGGTTGCTTTGTCAAGCTTCTTTCGCTCAGACAGAGGCGCATTCGAGAGAGCTTTCCAGTCTCGTTCGCTTGCAGGGCCGTAGCCTGACTTGCCGTCCGCGCGTTCAAACCGCACAGCATATACGTCTTCACGTCCGCGAAATAATGAGCGAAAGATTGCGACCTTCTCGGCGGGAGAAAGTTCGTTCTTGATTGGTGCTGCGGATGGCCTGTTATTCGGGGCAGTCGTACCTGTCGGTAGTCGGTTCGCTGACAACCCATTCTCAGCGAGTATTTGCCGCAACCGTGCGTTTTCTTCGCGCAGGCGTTCGCATTCCGCGGTGACATTTGCGAGCTTCTCCGAAAGGCTTTCGAACTCCTCCACATCCGCATTATTGCGCGGCAACTCAGCACGGAAAAGCACCCGCTTGACTTCAGTTCAGCTCAGACCTGATTGGAATAAACCTCGCTCCCTGCATTCCGCATCTTCTTGTGTTTTCAACGCGTACATTTTGTGTTTTCAACGCGTACATTGGCCATGCGACCAAGCCTGGACTTGTGTTGCACGAGCGCAGAATAGCACTCGACGGCGCTCTCGGTTTTGGCGGCGACGAGGGCGCCCTTTTTGTCAGCGTTCTTCTCGTACGCGTCGGTGCGTCAACGAGGCCGTCGATCTGATGCATTGCCGTAAGCGCCCCAGACCTCTTCGGCGCCCAGCGGAGAAAGCCCAACCATCGAAGCTCTGCATGCTTCAACTAACGGGAACCAGGCTGACGCTAGCTGTAAGTCTATGAGGAATTGGTAGCGCTAACGGGAAGCGAACCCGTATTCGCAGCCTTCTCCTGTTTGCTATAAGTTACTGAAACCGCAATCGCAGGAACCACTTTGTTCGCAGGAAATCTCAGCCCGTTTGTACAAAACATGTACACGGATCATGCCTAAGCACCAACTCAGTTGCCTATGGTTTTCCATTCCTCACCGGGCATTATTCGCTTCATGAACTCATCGAATAGAGGCACAGTAAAAGCGGTGTCCCCATGAGTCGGGCTCCAAATCATCCCCTTGGCTATGAGATTGGCGCGGGTCGGCCCCAGTGAGCTGACGATTCGTTCCAACTGTTCCGCAATATCACCGGAGCGATGCGGCCCCGGTCCAAGCTCGGACATAGCGCGTAAGTACTTTTTCTCCGCCGGCGTGAGGCGATCAAATCGGACTCTGAAGAAACTCTCATCAAGCGCAGCGACGGCCTCGTCTGATGCTTCGAGAACGTCCTGGCGCCGGATGGGACTCGCAGGCGCGATATCCCAAGTGTGCTTCCCCCATTCCTGGAGGAAATAGGGGTAACCCTGTGTTTTCTCTACGATCAGGTTTGTAGCGTCTTTCTCAATGAACGCACCCTCGTTCTCCGCGGGTCGCTCAATTGCCTCCCTGGCGTCGTCCGGATTCAACGGGCCGATTTCTGGGAAGTCGAAGAGGCGCTCGGCGTACGATTTGGCTTCGCCCATGCGACCTCGCAGCTGCGGCAGACCCGCGCCGACGATTGTGACGGGTAGCCGTTCTTGAGCGCAGCGATGAATAGCTGAAATCAGGGCCGCCATCTGCGGCTCTACTACGTACTGCAATTCATCGATGAAGAGCACTACCGCAGTGTCTGCCGCTTTTGCAGCGGAACCGACTTGCTCCAGGAGCGTTGCCAGATCGACTTCCAGATCGCCGTTGTCGGCCAGGCCTGGTTCGGGTTCGTAGTCTAAACCAACTTCGATGTCATTGAAAGTCACCTTCAGTTTGCTGACGAATCCAGCCAGAGCTCTAAGACCGCGTACGGCATACTCTTTCGCGGCCCCTTTTTTACTCAAATGCAGGAGCGCCAGTCTCAGCGCCGGCGCCAGCAGGGCCGGAAGAGAGCGCCCCTCCGGCGCCTCGATTCGGACGGTTTGAATCCCATCGCTTTCGGCGTCGCGACGCATCTGATCGAGCAGAACCGTCTTGCCAACGCCGCGCAGCCCGACCATCATGATGCTCTTGGCCGGGCGGCCTAGCCGAAGCCGCTTGAGGCGGATTGCGATATTGCCGCGGATGACGCTTCGACCGGCGAGTTCTGGAGGAGGGCTGCCAGCCCCGGGAGCATATGGATTGCGAACCGGGTCCATATAGCGAGTTTAGCAAAGTTATCTATTAGAAATAACTTCGCAAATTTGGCTACACGCTGATGTCGATCTGGATTCCGCCTTGGCCACGTCTTTGGGACCTGCCTGCAGGGCCAAGCTTGTACAACAATTTCCGCAAGTAGCTGATTATAAAGTAATTGGTAGCGCTAACGGGAATCGAACCCGTATTTAAGCCTTGAGAGGGCTCCGTCCTAACCGTTAGACGATAGCGCCAGAACTTGCTTCAAGAATACCAGACTTCTGATATCGCGGGTTTCACCCGGCAAGTTCTTAAAAAGGCCAGAGGCGGCCCTCACCGGGACCCCACGTAAACCCTGAAACCAGCCGCAGCTCATTGCGCGCAGCCCCTGGATTGAGCAGGTCGAAATGGCGAAACTCTGCGGAGAAATCGCATGCCACGCCCCGATTAAACCTTCGTGTGATCGAGATTCTCCCGTAATCGCTGGCGTAATTCCCCAGGTTCTGCCCGATTGCAACCAACGTATCGCGCCCGAATCCCGCCATCAGCACGTATCTTCGCAGGAACGGTGTCGTCGCGCTGGCGCTGATCGATTGTTGTTCCGAGGTCAGAAAAAGCCCGTTTCCGGGCGAAACGCCATGCGCAAACGCGATGCTCGCCGTGGCGCCGTGGCGAAAATCCTTTACGATTTGGGCTGAAATATCATTCGTCAGAATGTTCGTTCGGGAGTCGATGATCCCGGTGCTCTGCCCCAACAGCGCCGCGATTGCCGGAGCAATCTGCACGGTCTCCTGACCCTGGCTCCGCACATTTGAAAGTCCGCCGCGAAAGCGCACTTGCATAGACCGGCTGAAGGCATAGGAATAGATAAGCCCGGATGTGCCAAAGTTGCTGTTCCCGACGCCGTGTTGATAAAGATAATTGGTGAACGAATAATAGGCGCCCACGGTCGTCTTCCTCGTCAGCCGGTACGCGACATCCGCGCGAGCTTGTTCTCCCGTCGAGCTTATGAGAGTGGGATTGTCGTAGCTCATCCCAAACCACGACGTTCCGAAAACAAACGACAGGCGAGCGGTCTTCTGCCACGTGATGTCCGCGTGGGATGTGAACTGCTTAAGCCCCTCGTCGGTGAGCTGGACGTTAGGACTGTTGGAAATGCTGGTCCCGGTGATCGATGCAGACCCAAGGTAAGGGTTCGCCAGAATATAGTTCTGCGACAGAACTGCGCCGCTCTCGACAAGATTGAGCGAAACGTGGCGCGAAATTACATGGGTGTAGTCCAACATCCCGCTGTTGTTTGCCCCGGTGAATCCACCGGGGCCGGAGTACTGGGTATAGTTGCCGGAGTAAGCTGCCGCGAGCACATCATGGTGAAAATAGTGGGTGCCGGTGAGACTCCAATTGAGCCGCACGCCACTAATTGCCGAGTCCCCGGGCGAACCGTCCGCGTTGGTTGCACTAACGATTCCGGTGTCGTAGACTCCAGACACGCCGAGGAGTTCGGTCCATGACTGGTTCTGCGGAATCAACGTGCGATCTACCGAATAACTGCGGCTGAGCACCGCGGGCCCCGAATATTCCTGAACAAGGTTGCTGCCGTCTATACCCGCGTCGGCATCCTGTTTGTTTGAGCGTTTGGCGTTGTTTTGCTCGGACTGCGCGAGCGAACCCGCGATCGGGTTGCGCTGATTCGTGCCCCGATTGTCTTGCGCCGGGTTCGTTTTTTCCTGATTCGTGCCGTCCTTATCGACGGCCAGAGGATCGAACTGCCGGATCTCCACCGCGCGCTGCTCCGCCGGGGTCACCGCGGGGCCCGGAGTCAACGGAAGCTGCGCGTGACTCTGCTCCTGCTTCCCTGCCGGCTGGGTCGCGTCATTTCCAGACGAAGTGTCCGCTTGTTGCGCAGCGGCCGGCGCGGGCGACTGTTGCGCGAGAAGATGTTGCTGCGCAAGGAGACATCCTCCCCAGATGGAAAGGATTAAAGCGGGATGGAGTGCTCCGACACGCATCTAAAAAGTCTGACGTTGACCGACGCCGTTGTCAATAGCCCATTTTCAGGGGCCTGTCAACGACGCCGGACACGGCTATTATCTCGTGTATGCGATTCCATACGGAATACCTCACGTTTAGAACCAGGAAGCATAGAGAATACATCAACATAACGCCGCAGGTTGAGGACGCGCTGGAGAAAAGCGGGATCCGCGAGGGTATGGTACTGGTCTCGGCGATGCATATTACCGCCGGCATCTACGTAAACGACGCCGAGGACGGCCTGATTGCCGATATCGACGAGTGGCTGGAGCGGCTCGCTCCCTTCCGTGAGGACTACCGGCATCACCGCACCGGAGAAACGAACGGCGACTCTCACCTCAAGAGCCTCATCGTGCATCATGAGGTGATTGTCCCGGTAACAGCCGCGAAACTGGACTTCGGACCCTGGCAGCAGGTTTACTATGCTGAGTTCGACGGTCAAAGGCCGAAACGAGTCATCATTAAGGTGATGGGCGAGTAGCCCGGCCGCACTCACTCCGGAACGAGAAACGAGACACCACATGTCGCCGCCGGGCAGAAGTCTCACTGAAATCGACGTTCTCTGGATCACGGCCGGACTGGGATGCGACGGCGACACGATCTCAATGACCGCGGCGACCCAGCCCAGTATCGAGGATCTGATCCTCGGCGCTCTGCCCGGCGTCCCTCGGATGAACCTTCATAATCCGTTTTTGTCCCGGGAGAACGGCGACGAATTCATGGAGCGCTTTCACCGCGCCGCGGAAGGTCGATTGGCCCCTTTCATTCTGGTGATTGAGGGCTCGATTCCCGACGAAAAAAACAAACCCGAAGGCTATTGGGCCGGCTTCGGAACCGACAAGGCGACCGGACAGCCTATCCTGACCTGCGACTGGATCGACTGGCTGGCGCCGCGAGCCTGGGCCGTCGTGGCGTCGGGCACTTGCGCGGCCTACGGCGGGATTCACGCTATGGCGGGCAATCCGACCGGGTGTATGGGCCTGATGGATTATCTCGGCCGGAACTGGAAATCGAACTCCGCGGTCCCCATTGTTAATGTTCCCGGGTGTCCCGTTTTGCCCGACAACATGACCGGCACTTTGTTATATCTCCTCTATCAGATCGTCGGGCTCGCCCCTCCGATCCCGCTCGACGGGATGGGACGGCCCACGTGGCTTTTCGGAGAAACGGTCCACGAGGGCTGCGACCGCGGCGGGTACTACGAGCAGGGTTCGTTCGCCGAAACATACGGCGGCAAAGAATGCATCGTAAAACTGGGTTGCTGGGGACCTGTCGTCAACTGCAATGTCGGCAAGCGCGGGTGGATGGACGGCATCGGCGGCTGTCCCAATGTCGGCGGAATCTGTATCGGCTGCACCATGCCGGGTTTCCCGGACAAGTTCATGCCGTTCATGAATCAGCCACCCGGCTCGCTTCTCTCTTCAAATGCGATCATGACTTACGGAAAGGCCATTCAGGCTTTGCGGCGCTTCACCCAGGCGTCGATGAACAAGGAGCCGGACTGGCGTCGGAGGGAACCCGGTTAGTATGCCGTCCGGTTCGGGACCACCAGACAAGGAACAGGCGGAAAAAATCCTCTCCAGCCTTGCCGGCGTCTATTTTCCCGCCGATGACTCCGCGGATCGGTTCGTGGCGGAGTTTCTGAGCCGCAAGCCGGAAACCAGACTTGCGGATCCCGATGCCGGAACGCGTTACAAGACGCTGGTGGAGCAGATACCCGCCGTGATCTTCGTGGCTCTTCTCGGCGAGGGAACGGGCGAAGCGTACGTCAGCCCCTATATCGAGCAGGTTCTGGGATTCACCCAGGACGAGTGGTTGAACGACCCCGTTCGATGGTATGCGCAAATTCATCCGGAGGATCGCGGGCGCTGGAGCAGCGAAGCGGCCAATCTCTTTCTGACAGGCGAGCCGCTGCGTTCCGTTTACCGCGTTCTGGCGCGGGATGGGCGTGTGGTCTGGTTCAATTGCGAAGCAAAAATGGTCCGCAACGCCGAAGGGCAGCCGTGGTTTATCCATGGCGTTGGGTTCGACATCAGCGAGTTGAAGCGCGGCGAAGAAGCGCTCCGGAAATCCCATGATGAGCTGGAACTCCGGGTGAAAGCAGAGGACGGCCGAACTGGAACGCGAGATTGTTGCGCGCAAGCAGACCGAAGTGGAACTGCTGCGCCGTACCTCCGAACTGGCCCAATCCAATGAGGATCTCGAGCAGTTTGCCTGGTCCGCGTCGCACGATCTTCAGGAACCGGTTCGCAACGCCGCTCTCTACAGCGAGTTGCTGCGAAAGCGGTATCACGGCAGGATCGACGCGCAGGCCGATTTCTTTCTCGATATTATCCTCGAGGGCTCCCGCCGCATGGGCGCGCTCATCCGCGATCTTCTGGCTTATGCGCAGGTCTCCGGCCTCGCCGCAGATGAGGCGGACGCTGTCGACGGCGGCGCGGCGCTGGAAAACGCGACTTCGAAACGTGGATTTCGCGGTGCGTGAGAGCAAGGCTTTTATCAGAGCAGAGCCGTTACCATCCGTCCTCATGCGCGAGGTTCATCTGCAGCAGATTTTTCAGAACCTGATTTCGAATGCGATCAAATACCGGCGCCATGGCGCTCCTCTGGAAATTGAGATCTCGGCGCGGGACGCACGCGGCGCCCGGATTTCATGAATTTTCCGTTCGGGACAACGGGTCGGGCATCGAACCGGAGTATCACGTCCAGATCTTCGCGCTGTTCAAGCGACTGCAAAGAGACGATAGCCGCAGCGGAACGGGGTTGGGCCTTGCGATCTGCAAGCGAATGGTCGAACGGTACGGCGGCAGAATCCGGGTCGAGTCGGAACCCGGGGTCGGATCGGCGTTTTTCTTCACCGCGCCGGCCGCCGATGCCGGATAAAGATATCGGGTAAATCCCGATAAATCAATAGACCACGCTACATTGGTTAGGTGCCACTCGACGACGCACTCCGTGACGCCGCCGAGCGGAACGGGATACAACAGGATTTCTGGGACGTCTTCGGCCACCGTCATTTCACGGAGCCAGACACCAACGCGCGATCCTGACGGCGCTTGGCTTCGATTGTTCGTCGGAAGACGTCGCTGCTCGCTTCGGTCACGCAACGCGAGGAGGCTGAACGCTCGCGCCGCTTCCACCCGTGATGGTGATCGGCGAAAACGACCCGTCTGCGTCATTCCACTTCGGAACCGGACAACTTCGATCTGGAGATTGTCACGGAAGACGGCGAGAAGCATCAGGTTCGACATTAAAAACGGCGTCGCCGTTCCCGCCTTGAAATTGCCGCTCGGCTATCACGAGGCGCGCGCCGGCGATTGCGCAATGAGACTGATCGTTGCCCCCGATTGCGCGCATCTTCGCCGAGCCGGGGAAACACGCCGGACTGGGAATAACCCTCTACGGGCTGCGGTCCCGCCGCAACTGGGGCTGCGGCGATTTCCGCGATCTCGCCGATCTCATCGACTGGGCGGTGATCACGCTTCACGTGGATTTCATCGCGCTGAATCCGCTGCACGCGATACACAACCGGCGCCCTTACAACACCAGTCCGTACCTGCCGAACAGCATCTTCTATCGCAACTTTCTGTATCTGGATGTCGAGGGCGTTCGCGGCTTCGAACGAATTCGCCAGAAGTTTGAAACTCCCGAAACACTGGCGGAGATGGCCACCCTGAGAGATGCGCCCACCGTCGATTACGAGCGGGTGGCGGCACTCAAACGCCGGGCGCTGGACCTGATTTTCGAGGCCAACCCGCCCGAAGCGGATTGCGGGGCCTGGATCGCGGGCGAAGGCGATCTGCTGCGCCTTTACGCAACGTATTGCGCGCTCGACGAGCATCTCCACGCGCGGGAACCCGGACCTCTGGGTGTGGCCCGACTGGCCTGAAGAATACCGCGACCCGGAAAGCGAGGCAGTCGGAAAGTTCGCCGCCGCGCACGAGCGAGAGATTCTCTTTCACGGCTGGCTGCAATGGAATGTGGACATCCAGCTGGCGCGGGTGCAGCAGCGCGCGCTCGGGGCCGGTATGAGCATCGGCCTCTATCACGACCTGGCGCTGGCCACCGACCGCTTCGGCTCCGACCTCTGGGCTCATCGAAGGTTTTACGTATCCGGGTGCGGAGTAGGCTCGCCGCCCGACGCATTTTCGCCGACCGGGCAGGACTGGTCTTTCCCTCCGCCGGATTCGCGACAGCACGTGGCCGACGGGTACCGGCTGTATGCCGAGTCGATTCGCAAGTCGCTGCGGCATGGCGGGGCGTTGCGCATCGACCACGTGATGCGGCTGTTCCGTCTCTACTGGATTCCCGCCGGATGCGATGCCGCGCACGGAGCTTATGTGCGCGATCGCCCGGACGACCTCATCCGGATTCTGGCGCTCGAAAGCGTTCGAGGCAACGCCGTGATTGTCGGCGAGGACCTCGGGACAGTCGAGCCCGAGGTGCGGAAAACGCTTGCCCGCTTCGGCATCCTGAGTTATCGCGTGCTCTATTTCGAGCGGATCTATTCCGGAGAGAACGACGGAGCCTTCAGGCCGCCCGATCAGTATCCGGCGCAGGCGCTGGCCGCTTCGACGACGCACGATCTGGCCACCATTGCCGGATTCTGGACCGGCGAAGATATCAAAGCGCGGCTTTGCGGCCGGGACCATCGACCGCAATGCCTGCGACAAGCAGCAGGCCGACCGCGTTCGCGACAAGCAGCGTCTTCTCGATGCGCTGTTTGACGGCGGGCCTGATGCCTGCCGGCTATGAGCGGCGGGCCGATCTGATTCCCGAACTTACGGGCGAGCTGCATTATGCGATTGTCGGCTTCCTCGCCAGAACGCCTTCGGTGCTCCTGCTGGTCAATCAGGAAGACCTGACCATGGTAAAAGAATCAGCAGAACCTGCCCGGCACAACGGCTCAGTATCCGAACTGGAGCCGCAAAATGCGGTGGTCGATCGAAGACCTCAGGGGACTGAAGGAAGCGCGGGATTGCGCGGCCATGGTCGCCTGGTGGATTGGAACAACAGGCCGCGCGATGCGGCGGCCGGTAAACTCATCGGAAGCCCGCCTGAAGAGCCGGACGCTGGGTCCGGCGCAGATCAGGTCGCGGCTCGGTAAGGATCTGCACTGCTCTGCGAACAGTGCGTATTGATTTCGAAGAAGTTACCGGGGTGCAGACCCCCTTCTTTACACTTATTCACGATCTACAGATGTAATAAAAGGTAACAATCAAAGTTACCCTCCGTCTCAACGGAGCGGGTCAGACGAGATTATGCGAATACAGGTGTGGATGAAGTCCAGGACAATGGCTGTCCTGTTGTCAGCGCTGGCGCTGGCGGGCATCGCGCAGCGCGAAGCGAGCGCTCAGAATGTGGGGTCGATCCGGGGTACTGTTACCGATCCCTCGGCAGCGGTCGTACCTGGGGCTACGGTGGTGGCGACGCGGGAATGGCGTGGCGCGCTCGGCACAAACCGACGGCCAGGGACATTACACGCTGCCGAATATGCCGCCCGGAACATACTCGGTGAGCGCGAGCGCCAACGGCTTCGTCGCCTTCTCGAAGCCGGATGTCAGCGTACCCGCGGGAACGGCAAGCCCGCTCGATATCGCGCTGCAGATTGCGACGGAAACGCAGCAGGTTCAGGTGAGCGAGTACGGCGACGGCCACACTTTCTACCGACGCATCGAGCAATGCAAGCGCGCTGGTTTTGAAAGAAGCCGACCTTGACGAACTTCCCGACGATCCCGACGATCTGCAGTCGGATCTGGAAGCGCTCGCCGGCCCCTCCGCCGGTCCGAATGGAGCGCAGTTTTTCATCGACGGTTTCAGCGGCGGCCAGCTGCCGCCCAAGAGCTCGATCCGCGAGATCCGCATCAACTCCAATCCGTTCTCATCCGAATTCGACCGCCGGGCTTCGGGCGCATTGAAATCCTGACCAAGCCCGGTACCGATAACATCCACGGCCAGGCGTTTTTTAACTACGGCAACAAGGTCTTTGACAGCCGTAATCCTTTGCTTAACCGGGCCGTGGCCCGGTTACGATCTGAATCAGATCAACGCCAACATCGGCGGTCCGCTGGGCAAGAAAGCGTCTTACTTCCTCGATTACAACAGGCGCCAGATCGATGAGAACGCCCTCGTGAACGCGCAGGTTGTGGGACCGGCCCCGACGTTTACCATCATGCCTTTCAACCAGGCGGTACTTACTCCGAATTATCGCTGGGAGATCAATCCTCGTCTCGATTATCAGTTGAACTCCTCGAATACCCTGGTCATTCGATACAACCACATGCAGACGTCGTCAGTGGGCGGCGTCGGAAATTTCGCTCTTCCGACGCAGGAAACGCTGACCTCCGGCAGGAATAATCAGGTTCAGATCACCGAAACCGCGGTGCTCGGTACGGTCGCGGTGGATGAAACGCGGTTTCAGTTTCGGGACAACCACACAAACATCAACGCCACCGGAGACACAAGTATCCCTGGTATCGATGTAAGCAGCGCCTTCAACTCGGGCGGCGCGCCTTTCACCTCCGCCGAACTATACCGACACCAAGGGTTATGAGTTGACCAACGTCGTTACGCTCTCGAAAGGGAGCCACGCAATCAAAGTGGGCGCCCGCATGCGCAAATCGGATGAGGGCAGCGGCTCATACACAAACTTCAACGGCTCCTGGATCTTTAACCAGCCGAGTACGCTCGCCACCAGCGCCGGCGGGTGTCTCGCCGCTTATGGAACCGATGCCACGTCTCTGGAGCTTTATCAGCAAACCGAAATATTACTTAACCAGGGCGTGCCGATGGCAAATGTCATCGCGCAAGGTTGCGGTCCGAACCAGTTCAAGCTTAACGGCGGAAATGCCGTGCAGAACGTCGATCAGTTCGACCTGGGCGCCTATGTTCAGGACGACTGGCGTCTCCGTCCCAATCTGACCGTGAACCTGGGCGTCCGCTACGAAACTCAGACTAATATCGGCGACCATAACGACTGGGCTCCGCGTATCGGCGTTGCATGGGCTCCAGGTGCGAAGGGAAAGACCACCTCGAAGACTGTGATCCGCGCCGGTTACGGCATCTTCTATAGCCGCTTCTCCCTGGCGAATACCCTGCAGACGGAGCGCTTTAACGGCGTGGAACAGACCAACTATACGACCAGCAATCCGCTGGCGATGGCTGCTTACCCCTTTCTCCCGCCGACCAACCTCCTGACAGCGCTGAATCAGGCGATTTATACGGTCGACTCGAGCATGAAGTCCCCTTATCAGAGCCAGTTGGCTGTCTCGGTCGACCGGCAATTGCCGGGCCGTACTCAGTTGTCGGTGAATTACGTGAACACTCGCGGCGTCCATACTCTCCGCCAGCGCGATATCAACGCGCCCGATGCCATGTTCGGCGGTTCTGCGTCGGCCTTTGCGGGAACGGACGTCCCCAACGCGAATGGCGATATTTATCAGTACGAAGACAGCGGAATCTTCAAACAAACCCAGCTGACGGTGAACGCGAACTCGCGCGTGAACTCTCACCTGCAGTTACAGGGCTATTATTCCTACAGCCAGGCTCACACGAATGCGAGCGGGTTTCCGATGGACCAATACAATACCAGTCTCGACTGGGGCCGGGCGCAATATGATATCCGGAACCGCGCATTCGTCGGCGGCACGATAGGCCTCCCGCTGCGGCTGCAGCTGAATCCTTTCGTCACGATGCAATCGGGAGCACCCTTCAACATCACGACCGGCGGCCAGTACGACGATCAAAATACCCAGCTTATTAACGGACGTCCCGTCGTTGGCGCCTTGCGCCCCCGCGCCCCATGTAAAAATAACCTCATTCGGATGCTTCAACCTTCAACCTGCAACGGGCGAGACCCTGATCCCGATCAACTACGGCGACGGTCCCGCCCAGTTCAGCGTTAACATGCGCCTCAGCCGAACCTGGGGCTGGGGAGAGCGAAAAGGCGCGACGCCGAATCCGCGGTGGCGGTGGTGGCCGTGGCGGCGGGGGCGGCGGATTCCCGGGGGGCGGCGGCGGTGGTCCTCGCGGTGGATTTGGTGGCGGCGGCCGCGGCGGTGGCGGCGGCGGATTTGGCGGATTCGGTGGCGGCAATACCGGGAAGCGCTACAACCTGACTGCGACGGTATCCGCCCGGAACGCCTTCAATCATGTCAATCTGGCGCAGCCTGTCGGCGTTTTGACATCGCCGTTCTTTGGCGAGTCGACGGCGATCAACAACGGCAACAGCGCGGCCGGCAACCGAAAGATCGAATTCCAGTTGCGCTTCCAGTTCTGACAAGCGGGCCTTTTGCGGGGCCGCATGTCAGACTGATTGCATGCAATCGGATATCGGATCGGTCTGCATCACCCATCTGGAGTTTATGAAATGGGCGGACGAGAGTGTTCTCGCCGCCCTTTCTCCGTTGTCGCCCTCCCAATACAATCACGATGCGGGAAGTTCGTTCCAGAGCATGTTCGGCACGCTCAACCACGTGTATCTGGCCGAGCGCGTGTGGCTGAAGCGTTTACACGGGTCGACTGATGCCCGGATCGCCGACTTGCCGGTTCCCGAAGATATCGCCGCCCTCAAGCACGGAGTGGCTGGAACTGCATCGCATGTGGCTCGACTGGGCAGGTTCTCTCACCGCCGAAGAGTGGCCCGAGCCGTTCACGTTTCTGAACAGCAAAGGCGTTAAATCCACACTGCCCACATGGCAGATCGTCCTGCACGTAGTCAATCACGGCAGCTATCATCGCGGGCAGGTCGCGACGCTGCTGCGGCAATCCGGTTTCACGCCGCCAGGGACAGACCTCATCATGTTCTACCGATCCCGATAGATGCCGGTTGCGATCGAAGTCGCGGCGGTTCTGTTTCTCGCTACGGTCATCCGTTCGGCATTTGGATTCGGCGAAGCCCTGGTTGCGGTGCCGCTGCTCGCCCTTGCCCTGCCGGTTGAAGTCGCGGCGCCGGTGGCGGTTCTTGCCTCGATCACGGTCGCGCTGATCGTTGTGATTCAGGACTGGCGATCCATTCACGCACGCAGCGCGGGATGGCTGGTGCTCTCGACGTTCGCCGGTATCCCGCTGGGGTTGTGGCTTCTGAAAACCGTGCCGGAGGTTGTCGCGAAAGCGGTCCTGGCGCTGGTCATTGCCGGATTTTCCACGTACTCATTGCTGCGCCCCGGCCGCTATGAATTGAAGAACGACCGTCTCGCATGGTTCTTCGGTTTCTGGGCCGGCGTGCTGGGCGGAGCGTACGGCATGAACGGACCGCCGCTCGCGATTTACGGTTCGCTTCGCAGATGGACGCCGGGGAATTTTCGGGCCACGCTGCAGGGGTACTTTTTGCCGGCGAGCATCGCGGGCATGGCGGGTTACCTGGTCGCCGGTTTGTGGACTACGGCGGTCAACCGGTTTTATCTCCTTTCATTACCGGGAATCGTGCTGGGTATTTTCTTGGGCCGGGCGATCAACAAGCGCCTGAATGCCCGGCAGTTCGTTCTTTATCTGCATGCGGGGCTGCTGGGGATCGCGGCGATTCTGCTGGTACAGGCTTTGAGAGGATAGGGCGGGCTACACCGGCGACAAAGATCGCCGGCGCTACCAGCTGACGTAAAACTCCGCGCCGAGCTGGGGCTCGGCGGCAGGCCGGGGGGCCTGCCCCACTTCTGTGACCGATCAGCGTTTGTCGTATTTTGCCTGGTAGAAATCGACCCTGGCCTTATCGAGCCCGGGCCCGACTTCCGCCTTGTCGCCAAGAACCATTCTTCGGTCTGCCGTTTTCGCGGTGTAAGCCGGCCACTCCGTGAGGCCTTTGCCGTTGGGATTGCCGGTCGTCGCGAAATTTACCCAGTAAGACGAGATGGTGTCGGAAACCTCGCGGTCGAGATCCGTCCACGGCCGCCCGGGCAGCAGGTTGCGGAACACGTAGGCGGCTTCGGAGCCGTGCGTCGCGCCGGATGCGAATCCGCCGCGCGGCGAAGCGGATTGAGCGGCGGGCGGCTCGTGCGTGAAGTAGTACAGATACGCCTTCGACTTGCCGGTCTTCGACTGCAGGCTCGCCCAGTTGCGCATCACCCAGCCGAGCTCGTCGCGGAACGCAGCCAGTTGCGATGCGCTGGCTTCCTCGTCGGTCTTGCCGGGGTACAGCTTCAGGTATTCATCTGCGAGATCGCCATAACGGCGGTGCGCCTGCTCGACATACTTTTCCGCCGTGGTCGGCTGGAGGAAGAACGTGCCTTCGTCCTTGTTCGAGCCGAGAAGAACGGGAATGTCGTTCTGTTTGCCCTCGGCGAAGACCTTACCGACGTCTTCGGGGAGAAACCAGCCGTCAACGATCGGCCCGCCACCCCGGATTTTCAGGACGTCGGCTGCCGGCAGAGCGCGAAGGTCGGCCAGAGAGTGCGCTCCGACGGTCTCGGCGCTCTTCACTCCGGCCTGTTCGGCTTCGGCGAGGGTGTTCGTGTGGGCAACCGACAGGCCGAGCCATGCGCCGCTCTCCGCAATTGCACGCTGAAACAGGCCTTTCGTTCGGGGAGAACCGACGAGGTTGCCGATGCTCGCGGCCCCGGCGGAATCGCCGTCGACGGTAACTCTTTTCGGATCGCCGCCGAATCCGGCGATGTTCTTCTGAACCCATTCGAGCGCCGCGGTCTGATCCATCAGCGCGTAGTTGCCGGAGGCGTTCCGGTCGGATTCTTTCGTCAATTCGGGATAGGCGAAGAAGCCCAGCGCGCCGAGGCGGTAGTTGATGGTGACCACCACGACGCCTTTTTTGGCGAGCGCCTCGCCGTTCGTGCCCGGCGCGGAACCCGAGCCGCTGGTGTAACCGCCCGGGTGGATCCACAGCAGCACGGGGCGGCGCTCGGAAGCCGTCTTCGCGGCGGTCCAGACGTTGAGATAGAGGCAGTCTTCGCTCATTTTTGCCTGACCACCGCCGCGGCCCGCGGCCTGCATGCAGATCGGACCGAACTCGTCGGCTTTGCGCACACCTTCCCAGTGCGCGACGGGGCGGGGCGCGCGCCAGCGCAGATTTCCGACAGGAGGCGCGGCGAAGGGGAGGCCTTTGAAGACCCGGACGTCCGGGTCTGTGCCGGAGGTGCCCGACACCAGTCCGCTATCCAGCTTCACGGGGTTGTCGATCGCGGCGGAGAGTGAGAATACGCTCGCAAAAGCGATGAGAAATGCCGTCAAGAGATCGTGGCGTTGGTTTGGGCATTGGGCGGTGCTCCCGGTGGACCATCATATCGGATTGCGGACCTGGGTCGCCTGCAGGTAAGCCCTTTCAATATGCGGTTGTCAAAGAGCCGACCGGCGGCAAGACCGCCGGCGCTACACGCGGTTGTCAAAGAGCCGACCGGCTTACCTCAGGCTGCAGGCGAGAGGACTGCCGGGGCGTTTGTGCCGCAACATCGCTTATATTTGGCTCCGGAACCACACGGGCAGGGGGCTCCTCGGGGGATCGACAGCGGTTGGGGCGGTTCGGATTGGGTTTGATTTGTCGCCACGGTTTTTAGCAGTTGGGGGAGTTGTTGTTCGGATGGAGTTTCGGTCCGGATCTGACGCTCTTTCTGCAGGCGGCGCAGCTCGGCGGTGGCGCGATGCAAATGGCGCAGGGCCTGAGCGCGGGCACGGTCGATTGAGTTCTGCGCGGCCGCGGTGGCCGGGTCGAGCATGGGATCAAGACCGTTTTGTGTTGCGAGGGTGGATTCGGCTTCGGCGCAGCGGCGAAGACGCCAGGCGGCATGTACGATTTCCGCGGCGAGCGTGGTTTCCATCGCGCCTTGCGGGGCGAGCTCCTTCTGGAAATCCTCACAGAAGGTTTGATATAGGGATTCCTGCTCGGGGCGAACGACGTCGCCGGCGGAATAGAGCCCGAACGTGGTCGCGTTGCGGGAGACGCGCGCTTTGCCCTCGGCGGTCCGGGGTCCTGTGGACGCCTCGGCGTTGCGGCGGTTAGCTGCGATTTGAGCTTCTGTTGACATCGATATCCTTTGCTGCGATCAGAGTAGCCGACGAAAACAGGGATCCGGCACTGCGGTCGGCGCAACACATTGAAAATACACAGCGAAAATTTCTATTTCAGCCGTGATGTTATATTCGAAATTACGAATATACTTATGGAAAGTGCTCTCAGGCAATTTAAGGCAGAGTTTTTCCAGGCTCTGGCGCATCCGACGCGAATCGCCATCGTAGAGCAGCTTCGCGACGGCGAACTGTCCGCCGGCGCCCTCATCGCGCGCCTGGGCATTGAGCAGGCGAACGCTTCGCAGCATCTCTCCGTGTTGCGGGCGAAGAAGATCGTCCTCGGACGCAGGGCCGGCAATCAAGTGTTTTACAGGGTGCGCGATCCCCTGATCATCGAAGTGCTCGACGTGATGCGGCGCTACTTTTACGTCCATATGGGCGAGGTATTGGAGACGCTGAAGGCGATCGGTACTGAGGAAGGCACTCCCCGATGAAGATTTCCACGAAGTGGCTCCCCGAATCGGTGCTTTGCCTTCGATCCTATTCGCGAGCCGACTTTTCGGCGGATCTGCTGGCTGGTCTCACGGTCGGGCTGGTCGCGCTGCCGCTGGCGATGGCTTTCGGGATCGCGTCGGGCGTCCCGCCGCAGGCAGGACTCTACACGGCAATCATCGCGGGCGGCCTGATCTCGGCCTTCGGCGGCTCGCGTATGCAGATCGGCGGGCCGACGGGCGCGTTTGTGGTGATTGTCGCCGGAATCGTGGCGAAGTTCGGGCTCGGCGGGCTGGCGCTGGTCACGATGATGGCTGGCGCGATGCTCGTGGTGATGGGCCTGACCGGGCTGGGTTCAGCGGTGAAGTTTATTCCGCGGCCGGTGACGATCGGATTCACGAACGGCATCGCGCTCCTGATCGCCTCCACCCAGATCAAGGATTTTCTGGGACTCAGGACCGGAGACGTCCCGAGCGAGTTTGTCCCGCGAATGATCGTTCTGGCGGGGCACATCGGCACGGCTTCGTGGGCAGCGATCTTTGTCTCAGTCGCAACGCTGGCCACCGTGATCCTCATGCCGCGACTCACGAAGCGAGTGCCCGGATCGATCGTCGCCATGCTGGGATGTACGGCATTTGTCGTGCTGGCAGGCATTCCCATCGAGACCATCGGAAGCAAGTTCGGCGGAATACCCACCGGGTTTCCACGGCTCGCGCTTCCCGCTTTCCGTCTGGATCAGGTTCGTGTCCTCTTTTCCCCCGCCCTTACGGTGGCCATTCTGGCGGCGGTTGAGAGCCTTTTATCCGCCGTGGTGGCGGACGGTATGAGCGGAACCCGTCACAATTCGAACGTCGAACTGGTCGCGCAGGGGATCGCGAATCTGGCTTCGCCGCTATTTGGCGGCATTCCCGCGACGGGCGCCATTGCGCGTACCGCCACTAATATTCGGGCGGGCGCACGGACACCGATTGCGGGAGTTATCCATGCGCTTACTCTTCTGTTCATTCTCGTGGTGGCGGCGCCGCTGGCCCGTTTTATCCCGCTGGCGACTTTGTCGGCGGTGCTCTTCGTCGTCGCATGGAACATGGGGGAGTGGAAAGAGATCGGCACGATTGTCCGGCTTTCGAAGGCGGACATAGCAGTGTGGGCCGCCACTTTTGCGCTTACGGTTCTGGCCGATCTCACCGTGGCGGTCGAGGTGGGCATGGTGCTTGCAGCGCTGCTCTATATCTACCGGATCTCACAAACGACGACCGTCGCAGCCGTAACGGAAGAATACATTCGCGACGGCAAGCCTCATGTGCTGCAGGATAAGCAGGTTCCCCGGTATGTGGCGATCCTGCGGATACACGGCCCTTTTCTGTTCGGGACGACGGAGAAGTTGAGGGAAGCTACCGCCAGTCTCGATAGTTTTCCCCCCGTGGTCATTGTGCGGCTGAGGAACATGACCGCTCTTGACTCGACGGGCGTGCATGCGCTTGAGGGCTTCGCCGAGCGGCTACGAAAATCCGGCAGAGCGCTGCTGTTGTGTGGGGCGCGGGACCAGCCAGCGCAACTCCTGCAGCAGGCGGATTTCGTTGAACGCATTGGGGCTGAGAATATGCTTCCTCACGTTGAAGCCGCATTGAAGAGAGCGGAAGAGATTAATGATGCATTTGGCGGCGTCGGTCTGGAGTTAGCGGCCGAGTTACGACAGGCGTGATTTGGTGCGAGGGGAGCGCGCTCTGATTCTCAGTTTGTGAATCGCCGAACGAATTGCATTCCGAAGAGACAACATTCATGAATCCCCTCGGCAAGGCAACCGTCTGAGAAGTCGTGAACTTCGGCATTCCGAGGCGCCTCATGACTATCCGAACGTTTGCGATTTGTCTTTACGGTGGGGGACTTGTGGCGATCTCCACGCTGGTGCAGTATCAAGGCGCGCCGTCTCATAACCAGACTGGCGCACTTAATAAGGAGTCTCTGGCCGGCAATCAGGCTGCCCTGAGCCCGGCGGGTAAGGCTCTATATACAGGCGATGTGATGGCAGGTCCATCGAACAGCGCCGTTCCCGAGGTTGCGCAGGTGCGTAAAATCACCGGCAACAAGAGATCGCCGGTACTACCGGGCTGCCGTAACGTTCCGCGCCGGGCGGAAGCCCGGCGTCAGAGCAGAAGCTCTGCCCCACGACGGCTTGCGGCGGCGTTATCGGTATGGGCGAAGCGCCTGCGGCACGTTGTGCCACGGCGAAAAGTCGCGTAGCCTGACACCCGTGAGCGAGAAGGCGCGGCGGACATGGGCCAGCGGCTTGCGGGTGACGATGGTCACGTTTTCCGATTCCAGGGAGTCGCTCCGGCGCACATCCAGCGGGGCGAGGGACAGGCGTGCCGGGAACGGCGAGTAGGTGATCAGGGTATTGCTGAATTCCGACGGGACTTCGTGCGACGGACCTTCGTCCGCCTGAGCGTATACCAGCCGTGACGGCCAGCGGAACAGCGCGGCGCAGACCAGCGAACCGGCGGGATGCCATTCGGTGACTTCCGCGCCTGGCGCGGGAATGACCGGCCGGCCCCGGTCCGTGAGTTTGAAGGCCTCACACCGCAGGCCGTCCGGCGCGGCAGCACGGCCGTTTCGGATTGAAAACCGGCTTCTTTCTTCGTCTCCGAATATCGTGAGGAAGAGCGAACCCTTGATCGTCAGCGGCTCGTCGAATCGCGCCTGGTACAGCGCGGGATCCATGGGCAGCCCGACATCAAAAACGGCTTGCTCCGCGACGCCTTGTGTCGGACCCTGGGAACGGCGATTCGCGCCGGGCCGGCGGGCGAAACGGAGCGGCCTGCCGGGCCAGGATACGGAGATATCGAGATCGTCGGCCCGAATCTCTGTGCCTGGGGGAAGGTTCCCGGCGATCAGCGTGAGCGGCACCAGCATCATCGGGCCCGCGAGCCGCGCCGAAGCATTATCTGGCGGCTTCGCCGAAACTGTTACCCCGGAAGACAAGGCCGGCTTTGCCGAAAGCCACGACTGTGCCCAAAGCTCAAAAGCGGTGGGGATCAGCAAATATCCCGCTGCCGCGATGTTCAATCCGGCGACAGCTATGACCATCCCGGATCTCGTGGCGCGATAGCGATACTGGCGGAAGATCACGATAGCGGCCACCGCCAGGAGCCATATCTCAACAAATGCGTTTCGAATCCAGGCAACCGAGTCGGGACCGAAATGCGAAATGTCCGGAAACCAGTAGTAGACCAGCGTGGACGATCCGCCGAGCCAGACTACCGCGATCGCCATCGCGATCAGGATGAGAACAACAATCCCCGTGGTCAGCGACGACAGCGCCAGCACCGGAAGCGCGCCGATACCAAGCAGCGCGAGTTGATTGAACAGCACAGCGGGCAGGACCTGCCGGATCGGATAACCGAACAGCGCGGCTTCAGCAAATTGCGCGCACGCGACCGGCATCGACACGCAAACGACGACGAAGAGCAGTTTGGCGGAAAGCAGACTCATACGGTTATAAGGCCGGGTAAGCCAGAATTGCCGGTCGCCGGGAAGGGCGTCGGCGTGAACCACGCGCGCGATCAGGAAAGAGGCGGCAAGCACGATCAGAGCGTCGGTCCAACCGTTATTAACCTTTATCCGGCTGGAGGCGAAGGCAAGCAGCACGAAAACGCCGATCTCGATGCGCAGCGCATCCACGTCCTTGCGGAAGATGTGCAGGGCCTGCGTCATAATGCCATGCCTCATAACGCCGCTCCCGAAATTTCACGCGAACGGCGCGCCATGGTCAGAAAAATCGTGCGCAGCGGCAGCGGGCGGGCCGAGATGTCCCGGACTCCGGAGAACAGATCGCGCACTTCGGCGGAGGTGCGTTCGAGGTCGAAGCCGGTATCGATGAACCGGACGAGGGAAGGCGACACTTCGGGACGGAGCCATCGGGCCGGCCAGCGCGAACGATGGGGAACATCGGAGGGTTGCCCGACGATCACTTCCACTTCACGGAAACGTTCGGTGAGCGAACTCATCTCTTCCGAGAAGACGAGCCGCCCCTGTTCCATATACCCGATGTGACTCGCGAACGTTTCGATTTCGCCGAGATCGTGGGAAGAAACCAGGATGGCGCACTCTTCGGCGCTCTCGAGAATGCCCTGGATGAGCTCTTCCCTTACGAGGGGATCGAGGCCGCTGAAGGGTTCGTCGAGAACCAGAAGCTTCGGGTGATAGGCGAGCGACGACGCGAGAGCGGCCTTCATCCACATGCCGCGAGAGAAGTGGCTCAGTTTGCGGTGCAATGGCAGATCGAATGCGCGCAGGAGTTCGGCGGCGCGTTTCGCGTCCCAATCCGGGTAGAACGGTTCGAGATACTTCATAAGGTAACTGACTGTCATCCAGCCCGGGAGGTCCTGGTTTTCCGACACGTAGCCGATGCGCTCGAAATCGTTCGCGCGCAGTAGCCGCGAATCGCGCCCGAAGACCGTGGAGCGTCCGCCGGTGGGCCGGATGATGTTCATGATTGCCTTGATCGCGGTCGTCTTGCCGGCGCCGTTCGGACCCAGGAGCCCGTAGATCGCGGCCGGTTCGACTTCGAGATCCAGACCGTTGACGGCCCGGACTCTGGAGAACGCCACCGTCAGATTCTGGCAGCTTATCGGCATCTTCATCGTTTGCCGGCTCCCTGCCCGGCCAGGGCTCTTTGCCTGACAAGCGTGTCCGATCCGTCAGGGTCGAAACGCTCCCAATGCGATGAAACGGCTTCGAGAACCTCGTCGCGGTCGAGGCCCAGCCGTTTCGCTTCCACGACTATCTGTTCAATTTCGCGCTGCAGCAGGCGCGCGCGCTCGGCCGCTGTGGAACGAGGCCGCTTCGCGACAACCGTTCCAATGCCAGTGCGGACCTCGATCATTCCATCGTTCAGCAGCTGTAAGACGACCTTGTGCGCCGTGTTGGGGTTGATCTTCAGCTCTTTGCTCAGCTGCCTTACCGAGGGGAATGGATCGCCAGGTCTCATCTGACCTGAAAGCATCGCTTTTCGCGCCGCGTAGACGACCTGCTCGTGCAGGGAAATGCCGGGTTCGAAGGCGACTCGGAACGGAACCATTTGGTGTACTATATCGAGTAGGACACCGGGGCGCAAGGTTTGGTTCCCTCGACGGTTGGAGGAAGCCGACGAGGGCGTCGGCTGCGGACCCGGGGGTCCGTCCCACAGGAAACCCCTGCTACACAGGCAACCCCTGCTACAATCGAAATGCAACTGAGTTGCCGTTATGCTGCAGACTTTCGTGATCACTTTGCGCGAGGGGGTCGAAGCCGCGCTGGTGATCGCCATCGCGGTCTCCTACCTCCGAAAAACGGGCCGTCTGGACCTGATGCCCACGGTCTATCGCGCGCTGATAAGTGCCGTGATTGCCTGCTTTATCGCGGCGTGGGGATTCTCGAAGCTCGATTTTAACGAGGACGCTTACGAGGGCTGGACACTGCTGGTCAGCGCGGTTTTTGTGCTTTCCATGGTGATCTGGATGAACCGCCACGGCAGCAAGCTGAAAGGCGAAATTGAAAGTCGATTGCAAAAGAATACCGGGCAGAGCGGCGAGCGCCTGGGGCGTTTTCCTTTTCGTTTTTCTGATGATTTTCCGCGAGGGCGTGGAGACCGTGGTCATGCTCTGGGGCACGCTGCGCCTCGATACTTCAGGCATTCTTGAGCTGATCGGCGGGTTGCTTGGGATCGGACTCGCGGTTCTGTTCGGCGTGAGCTTCGTGCGGGGCACGATCCGCGTCAATCTGAAGCAGTTTTTCAAGATCACTACGGTCATCCTGATGGTGGTTGTGGTGCAGCTTGTTGTTACCGGTCTGCACGAACTTTCCGAGAGCGAGATTCTGCCGGCGAGTCCGCGCGAAATGGCGCTGATCGGACCGGTGGTGAAAAACGACGCCTTTTTCTTCGTCACGATTGTCGCGCTGGCGGCGGCGATGATGCTGCTCGAATGGCGCAAGCGGCGAGGACCCGGGACCGACGGTTTGCAGGGAGCGGCGTTGCGGAAGGCGCAGTGGTCGGCGCGTCGGGAACGCGTGTGGATGGTTTCATCGTGCGCCGCGTCCTGCATCTTTATCCTGTTCATCACTGCGGAGTTCGTTTATGCGCGCGCTTCCACGGCTTTGTCGACGGCTGAACCGGTGTCGGTGCAGGATGGGACTGTGCGGATTCCGGTGGGGTCGGTGAGCGACGGGATTCTGCATCGTTTCCAGCTCGACGATAATGGCGTGATGGTGCGGTTCATCGTGATCGAAAAGCCGGATCATACGCTGGCGACGGCTTTCGACGCGTGCTCGATCTGCGGCACGCAGGGGTTTTATCAGAAGGGTAACGAGCTGATTTGCAAGAATTGCGCTTCTTCGCTGGTGGCGGGGACGATCGGTACGAAGGGCGGGTGCAACCCGATTCCGCTGAAGTCGCGCGTTGATGGCTCGACGCTGGTAATTGAAGCCGCCGACATCGAGGGCGGCGCTTCGAAATTCGCTAAGGACACCGCTTCGTGATTCTGCGGTTTGTCCAGGAATCGATCCGCCGCGCGCCGCGCCGGAAGGCGCTCATCATCGCCGCGATTGCCATGGGTTCGGCGGTGGCGACGTCGATGCTCGGTGTGATGCTGGACATCGGGGACAAGATCAATCGCGAGTTGCGGCAAGTCGGCGCGAATATCGTGGTTACGTCGAAGGCGGCGGCTTTGACCGGCGGCGTCGGTTCGTTCAGCGGTCGGGCTACCGGAACGGCGAGCTATATCGCCGAGGCGGATGTACCGAACGTCAAGAAGATCTTCTGGGGATTGAATATTCTTGGGTTTTCGCCCTCGCTGAGCGCACAGGATGGCGGGCTGCCCGTTGAGGGCGTCTGGTTTTCACATACCTATACAGCGCCCGATGGATCTTCGCAGGCCACCGGCATCAGGAAGGTCAATCCGGCGTGGCGCTTGAGGTCGGGTCATTGGCCTGTGGGCGCCCTGAACGAGTGCGCCGTTGGTCTTGCCGCCGCTCGCCGGCATGAGCTGGAAAGCGGGCAGCGAGATTACCGTGTTGGGCGCGCCATTCACGGTGGCCGGGATTTTCGAGACCGGCGACGAGGCTGAGGACCGCGTGTTGCTTCCTCTGGAACGCGTGCAGGAATTGACGCAACGGCCTGGGGTGGTGGATCGCATCGATGTTGCGGCGCTGACGAAGCCGGAAGACGACTTCGCGCGCAAGGATCCGAAGACCATGACCGCGAAGGAGCGCGAGCGCTGGAGTTGCTCCAACTATGCGATTTCCCTGGCGGATGAGATTCAACAGGCTCTGCCTGGCACCATTGCGCGGCCGGTTCGCCGGGTGGCCGATTCGGAAGGGAAGATTCTCGACAGCGTGGGCGGCCTGATGGGGCTCATCACTTTGGTGGCGCTGCTTTCGGCCGGTCTGACCGTCTGGAGCCTGACGGCCGCAACCATGATGGAACGGCGCGGCGAGGTGGCGATCATGCAGGCGATCGGCGCGGGCCGTGGGGTGATCGCGACTCTGTTCGGGTTGGAGATCGCGATGGTTGGCCTTGCGGGAGGCGTGATCGGCGCGGTTGTGGGGACTTTGCTGGCGCATTATGTGGGCGCGTCCGTTTTTCATGATTCCGTGCAGATTTCGTGGGTATTGCCTTTCCTGATTGTTCCGGGCGCTATGGCGATTGCGCTGGCGGGCGCGGCTCAGCCATTGCGGCGGACGTTGCGGCTGGAGCCGGCGGTGATTTTGCGCGAAGGCGTTTGAGCAGGGCGGTAAACGGGCTATTGGAATGACGCTCCCTCCCGGTCGCGGCTCAGTAAATTTTTCGGATTGACGAACATGTTCTGGACGTTCGTCATTGGCGCTTTGAAGCATCGGCGGCAGCGTCTGCTGCTGGCGTTTTCCGCGATGGCGATTGCGGCCGCGCTGGCCACCGTTCTGTTCGGGATCTACGGAACTGTTGAGCGGCGTCTGCGCGATGAATTCCGGCAATACGGCGCGAACATCGCGGCTGTGCCGGCGAACGGAAATACGGTTCCGCTGGAACTGGCGGCTTCGGCCGAGCGGCTGGGCGCGGCGGCTTCTCCGTTCCTTGTTACGGCCGGCCGCGTGGGTTCCGAGGTGGTTCCGGTGGCCGGGTTTGTTCCCGCGAAAGCCGCACCGATGACGCCCTACTGGCATATGGAGGGCAGCCGGGAGGTCGGGCCGGGCGGCTGCATTGCCGGTCAGCTGCTGGCCGACAGGATGGGCTGGAAGGTGGGTTCATCGGTCGCACTGATCGGCGCTCCCTGTAAGGTGGTTGGAATCGTTTCGACTGGCGGCGCCGAGGACCGGGAGCTGCTGGTTCCGTTTGAGACGGCATCGATGCTGGCCGGGATCCGCAACGCGGCGAGCATCATCGAAATTCGCGCGCCGGGTGAACGGGTCGAGGCTGTGCGGGCGGAACTGGCGCGCCGGTATCCTTCGGCCGACGTGCGGACGAATCTGGCGGTCGCGGAAACCGAGTCGAATGTCGTGACCCGAATCAGGGCGTCGCTGTTTTTGCTGACGCTTCTGATTCTGGTGATCACCGCGCTTTGCGTGACTACGCAGCTTCAGCGAGATGGTGATCGAGCGTTCGAAGGAGATCGGCATTCTGAAGGCGATCGGCGGGGCGGAGCGGGGAATCGCGGCGTTCTTCGTTTCGGAGTCGGCGGCGCTGGCTTTGGCCGCGACCGTTACCGGATATATTGTGGGTATTTTTGCCGCCGCCGGGATCGGGCGCGAGGTTTTTGGCGGGGAGTTCCTGCTGCGACCCGATTGGGTTGTATTCGGCAGCGTCGCGGGCGTTATGCTGGCGGTTGCGGCGATTGCCACCGCGATTGCCGCTTCGCGGATCTGGAGCATCCAGCCCGCGTCATTCTGAGGGGCGAGTGAGTTCATTTATCGAGCTGGTGGACGTGACGAAAGTCTACGGCGGCGGCGCGGCGGCGGTTCGCGCGGTCGACGGCATCAGCTTCACGGCGGAACGGGGCGAGTGGATCGCCATCATGGGGCCGTCGGGTTCGGGCAAGACCACTCTGCTGAATTTGATCGGTTGCCTCGATCAGGCGACGTCCGGCGCGGTGCGGATCGACGGCACGGACACTTCACAGCTTCGGCGCGCGGAACTGGCGCATTTTCGCGGTGAGACGGTCGGGTTCGTTTTTCAGCAGTTCCATCTGGTGCCGCATCTGACGGCGATCGAGAACGTCATGCTGGCCCAGTTCTTCCACAGCACGACCGATGAGGCCGGGGCGTTGCAGGCGCTGAAGCAGGTCGGGATGGAGGCGCGCGCGAAGCATTTGCCGTCGCAGCTTTCGGGCGGCGAGCAGCAGCGGGTGGCGATCGCGCGGGCGCTGGTGAACGATCCGAAGATCATCCTTGCGGACGAGCCGACGGGCAACCTGGACGCGGAGAATCAGCGCATGGTGTTCAAGCTGCTGAGCGATCTTCATGCGCAGGGGCGGACGATCGTGATGGTGACGCACGACGAAACGGCCGGGCGTCTGGCCGACCGCCGGCTGAATCTGGAACACGGCCGGATCGTGGAAACGCTGGTCTTCACGGCGGAAGAGAATCAGGATTTCGATGAGGTGCTCGAGCATCTCTGGGATCGCCGCGAGACGGCCACTCACCTGCAATCGACCGATTTCACCGAGATGCAATGGCGCAGGCTGGTCGCGACCCTGACGCGCATCGGTCTGGTGACGGTGGTGGACGGCGAGGAGCGGTTCACGCCGGCGGGCGAGGAGCGCGCGCGCAATGTGATCCGGCGGCACCGCCTGGCCGAGCGCCTGTTCATGGATGTGCTTTCGATTCGCGACGAGGTGGAAGTGGAATCGAGCGCGTGCAAGTTCGAGCATATTCTGAGCGAGGATGTGACGGACCGCATCTGCACTTTGCTGGGCCATCCGGTGGAATGCCCGCACGGCAGCCCCATTCCGAGGGGCGAATGCTGCGTGGAGAAGCGGGTTCTCGATAATGCTGAAATCGCGGACGTGCTGAGCGGCATCAAATCCATCTGATAGGCTCGAAAATTACCCATGTTTAACGTTGTGATTATCGGTTCCGGCTGCGCCGGAAACACGGCGGCGATTTATACCGGCAGAGCGGGGCTGGAACCGCTGGTGATCAAAGGCCACGAAACGGGCGGCCAGCTCTCGCTGACGACGGAAGTGGAGAACTTCCCCGGGTTTCCGGAAGGCGTCAACGGCCCCGATCTGATCGAGAACATGCGCCGGCAGGCCGAGCGGTTTGGCGCGGTTTATCGCGACGGACAGGTTGCGGAAGCGGATCTGTCGAAGCGGCCGTTCCGGTTGAATGTGGAAGGCGAGTGGATTGAGACGCGTACGCTGATTGTGGCGTCGGGCGCGAAGGCGCGGTGGCTCGATTTGCCGTCGGAGCAGAAGCTGATCGGGCATGGTGTGAGTTCGTGCGCCACCTGCGACGGGTTCTTTTATCGCGAGAAGAAAATCATGGTGGTGGGCGGCGGCGATTCCGCAATGGAGGAGGCCAACTTCCTGACGCGCTTCGGGCGCGAGGTGGCGCTGGTGCATCGGCGGGATACGTTCCGCGCTTCGAAGATCATGCTGGAGCGCGCCAAGGCGAATCCGAAGATCGAATTCATCATGAACACCGCGGTGGATGAGGTGTTCGATGTGAAGGAGAACGTGGTTACGGGCGTTCGGCTGCGCAATCTGGTCACCGGCGAGACGTGGGAACGGGACGTGGACGGGCTGTTCGTGGCGATCGGCCATATGCCGAATACGCAGGTGTTCAAGGGCCAGCTCGATCTGGATCCGGACGGCTATCTGCTTTCGCATGGCGGCGCGCGCACGAATATTCCCGGCGTGTTTCATGCGGGTGACGTGCAGGATCGGGTTTATCGGCAGGCGATTACGGCAGCGGGCGCGGGTTGTATGGCGGCGATCGAAGTGGAACGGATGCTGGAAGCGGAGGGGCACTAAGGGTGATCGAGAGATTGTCGCCGCCGGGCGTTCCGGCTCCTCGGGGACCTTACTCGCCGGCCGTTCGCGCGGGGGATTTTATCTTTCTGGCCGGCCAGGTGCCGGTGGATCCGGCCACGGATAAGATCTCGCCGGGCGATATCCGGTCTGAGACGCGGCTGGTTTTGAGTAATATCAAGCGGCTGCTGGAGGGCATTGGGTCTTCGCTGGCGGATGTCGTGAAGGTGGGCGTGTATCTCGCGGAAGGCAGCGAGTTCGCTGAGATGAACGAGGTTTATGCCGAGTTTTTCGGTGAGGCGAAGCCCGCGCGGACCACGATTGTTTGTAAGTTCATCGCAGATATTCGGGTTGAGATCGATTGCGTCGCTTACAGCCCTAAGGGCTGATTTTTCGGCGCCGATTGAGTCCGTGCCGCACTTTGCCTGAATCATCCGTATCGCCCCATCGGACTCCGTTCGCGTAGATTTTCGGGCAATGGGCGGTGGCGCTCGCGGCTGCCAACAGCCGGTATGGGCGGCAGCGCAGACCCTTCACTTATGCGTTTTCCGAGTTTGTGGTCACTTTTCTCGGGAGCGTGAATCTGTTCCATTCCCGCATCATTGAAGAGCCAGTCGTGAGCTTGTGTTAAGTTCCGCGGCGGACGGACACCGGCGACAAGATCGCCGGGCGTTACCGCTGTCATAAAGTTTCGCGTCGGCGTCTTTTTAGTCTTTCTTGAAACACCTCAATCTCGATAGACATAGTTGACAATAAGCCTCCATCAAAAGTAGACTAACTCTATCTACTTACAGGTTAGGAGGCATTGTAAATGGGTTATAGAAAGCTGTGGCTCGCGGTGTTTGCCATTCTGGCGACGCCGGCGCATTACGCCTGGGCCCAGGACGACCGCGAGGCGCTTGTCCAGCGGATTGATGAGCTTACAAAGAAGCTGGATGAGATGGACCGGCGGCTGAAGATCGAGGAGGCCAAGTCGGCGGGTGCACCGGCTCCCAAAGCGGCCCCCGCTGAAGCCCCGCCCGTGCTGGCGCCCGCCCCGGCTCCCGCCGTGCAGGCACGGGCCGTGCGACCGACCAACGCCGGAGTCGCCGCCGGTACGATTCCCGTGGCCCAGGCGAACAGCGTGGGTCTGGTGACTGTCGGACCCGGCGGATTCGCGATCCAGTCGGCCGACAATAATTTCCTGCTCAAAATCGGCGCCGATCTGCAAACCGATGTTCGTTCATTTGTCGGAACCGGCAGTTCGTCGCTGACCGATCAACTCCTCCTGCGCCGGGTCCGGCCGACCATTTCGGGAACGGTGTACAAGTACATCGATTACTTCATACGGCCCGACTTCGGGCAAGGCTCGGCAGTTATCTACGACGCCTATGCGCAGTTGAATTACATTCCCCATTTTGCGATCCGTGCGGGAAAATTCAAGCCGCCGGCAGGTCTGGAACGTCTTCAGTCCGACGACGACACCAGTTTCATTGAGCGCGGACTGCCGACGCTGCTGGTACCGAGCCGCGCTATCGGCTTCCAGATCGCGGGCGACCTGTGGCCGCATCGCATTGGCTATCAGGTCGGCGTGTTCAATCCGGTGCCCGACAACAGTCTGAGTGACACCTCTCCCACGAATGCCCGCGATTACGTCGGGCGGATCTTCACCACTCCGTTCCAGCCCAATGAGAATTTTCTGAGCGGTCTCGGCTTCGGAATCGGAATCCAGGGCGGGAGTGTGGATGGCATCGCATTGCCGGCCTACAAGACCGTGGGACAGAATACCTTTTTCACGTTTGCGTCCGGCGTCACATCGGCCGGTCATCGCTTTACGGAAGCTCCACAGGCCTTCTATTACTTGGGACCGTTCGGGGTGCTTGCCGAGGACACCGTGACTGAGGAGGATTTCCAGAAGGCGAACGTCCGCAGAAACGTCGCTTTCCGGTCGTGGCAGGTTCAGGTTTCTTATATCCTGACCGGCGAGAAGAAGAGCTTCGGAAGCCCTGTTCCGAGGCGCCCGTTCGCGCCCTTTCAACATGGTTGGGGCGCCTGGGAGATCGCGGCCCGTACCGGCGACTTCAGCGTCGACCCCGGCCTGTTCGCCGCCGGCTTTGCCAGTCCGACAGTCTCACCCCACTTTGCCCGCGAATGGGTAGGCGGCGTGAACTGGTACCTGAACCGGATCATGAGAATCTCGGTCGACTACGGCCATACAAACTTTCTCGGAGGCGCCGTGAATGCGGACCGAGCCGCGGAAAGGGTAATACTGGCCCGATTCCAAATCAACTTCATCTGACGAAGTCATTTCGCCGAAGTCCGAAACTCCTTGCATACGCGGGCAGCAAGCCTGAAATGGCCCCGATATCGGAGGTACTGGGGACGGCAGAGGGATTTCTCTGTTTCCCGTGGCGCAGCCGATGTCACCGCTGAACACAGCGACGTCAAGCACAGGCAACCTGCCTCGAAACCGTGGCCCGGAGTGGAAATCAAAACCGCCAGTCTCTCTTCGAAGGACGGTCCAAAGTCTGGCCTCGTACAGTGCGGCATCCTGCACCGCCGATCCAACACGCGATTCCCGGCCGTGTGATGCCGGGCCTGACGGTCAGGACTTGGCTGCGGCGCCGTTAACCGAGACTCGGGGAAGAACGCGTTTCAGCCGCCGGGCCAGACGAGGCGCCGCGAATTTCGCCCCACAGGCAAAACGCAGCAACGGCCCGAAGCTCAACGCGGCAGACACTCCGACAAAGTAAACGCCGGGGATCGACGACTCGAAATTCGTGGAAAGCACGGGGCTGCCCTCTACGCACTGAATCTGCCCGATGAGGTCATTATTGAGGAACGGTATGCGCTGAAGGTCCACGCGGTATCCGGTGCCCGCTATGACGTGGTCGGCGGCAACCTTCTTCTTCCCGCCGTCGCCGTTTGTGAACACCAGTTGAGCGCGGTTGCCCTCCAGGGTGATTTCTTCCAGATTGGTTCGCTCGTGCAGGGGAACGTGGCCCTGGATCTTATCCCGCACAAACCAGCCTGGCGCCGGTCCAAGATGGCGGCGTACGATCTTGATCCGCAGATCCTGGGGAAGGCGGTACAGGGCGAGCGGCGCATCCGTGCAGAACCAGGACCGCCATCCGGCGCCGACCGGCGTCGACGGCGCCCGTAATCTATCGAGAAAAGGGCGCGGGAGCTTCCCCGGCGGAGTATGAAATTCGACCGGCCGGCGGGAAAAAATCTGAACCGAAGCGCCTTGCTCTCGCAGAAGAGCGGCAATATCCACCGCCGACGCTCCCCCGCCGATTACGACGATCTCGCGATCCTTGAACCGCGTCAGAGAATGGTGATTCGAGCTGTGGGTTACGATGTCGTCCGGTAAGCCGGACAGGGCGGGCGGCAGGTAAGAAAAGTGGCTGATTCCAACGGCCATCACCACCTTTCGCGCGGAAAGCGATTCGCCGTCGTCCAGAACGAGCTGAAATTCGGAACCCGCGCGCGTGAGCCGGGTCACCTTCCGAAGCTCGAGCTGCGGGACCATCCGACGCTGAAATTCCATGCCATACGCCGAAAAGTCTTCAAGGCGGACCGGTTTCCCCATTTCCGCGTATGGAAGGCCCTTTTCTTCGCAGTAGCGGGCGAGCGTGCATTTGCCGGCTGGGTCGTACAAAGTCGACGCGAAGCCTTCCGACTTCAGGAACATGCCCTGCGGCATCTGGGTGCGCCACGTTTCCATCGGATGGCCAAAAATTCGAAAGTTGACACCCGACTCCGCCAGATGGCTTGCCAACGACAGTCCGTATGGACCAGCCCCTATGATTACAACGTCAACCGACTTAGTCATTCTCAGCGTTGATTCCTGTATTATTGATATGCGAAAGATTTACGGTATACGATCATTTGCCCGGGTAGCCGCCCTGAGGTCCTGCCCGAGCCATCCGCAATTACAGCAGAGGCTGTATTCAGTTGCACGTGAAGGTGTCTCCCGGCCCTTCGCGCTACGACTTAGCCAAGTCTGCGGAGCGAAACAAACAGGATCCGGGCGGAATCGGGTTTACCGAGCCATACTCTCATTCCGAATACTAACGAGGGGGGCCTGGCTCAGTCAAGCGTCCCCCGGAGGATCCGGTAATAGGTCTGGTTTTAAAACAAGATTATTTCCAGATAGTTACGCGAATGCCGCGCCGGATTACTCGATTTGTTCGAAACGTTCTATTTGAATGTCATCCCCCTGTCGATCAAGTTCCTCCGGAGGTTAATTTTGCGTCGGCGGCAAATATCGCATACTGGAACCCAAGGGGTAGCCCGGACGTTCCGATTGGGGTATATTAATACCCTGGTGGACACACACGGGAACTATCTCGCCCGCAGGGCTGGGAATACAAAAACCCTGAGGGGACATCGCGGAGGGATTCCCGCCAGGTTCACACTCGCCGAGTTCACACCCGCCAGGTTCAGAATGGCTGTGCGCTCGATTTCGTCGCGGGGCTGCTCTATCAACGGGGGTGTCGCGGCATGATCGCGTGTCTCTTCTGTCTCGCCGTCGTTTACCCATACTCGCTGCAGCCGGGAGGATTCGATCCAGGCTGGCAGCTTGCCAACGATGGATTCCGCGTCTGGCACGCAAAGACATTGACTGCGGACATGGAAGCCTGGGTGGATTTTCGCGTGGGCGACAGCGTGCGTTGGACGAAGGCGAAAGTCACTATTCACAAGGGTGAAGAGGTGTGGTCGGACGGCCAGGGCAACCTGAAGCGGGGGCGGTGCGGAAATGACATATCGACCGTCGCTCCCCAAAAGGCTTTCGTTGCGCCGGCGGAAGTCGATCTCGCAACCCCGCAAATCGCCTTTGCGGTTCCGCCCGAACTGTTGATGCCTCCCGTTTCGAAGCTGGACCTCGTGGAGTACTCAATGGCGCTGTCGGAAGCTCCAGCGGATGCGGCCGACGCTCCGCCCGACCCGAACCAGCCGCCTCAGCAGAAAATGGATATTCCGATCATCATTCCGATTACGGTGTTCGCCGGGCTTATCCCAGTGGATGTTTTGATCGCTTCCCACGGCTCTTCTCCGCCAACATCTCAGCCCGTGCCGACGCAGACGCCGGAGGTGGCCACAGGATGGATGACCGCTATGGTCTTCCTTTTTATGATCTTCGGTGCAGCCCTGCACTTCCGCGCTCACCGGAATCGGCCGACAGAACTCTGAATTCATTCGGAGCCGCGCGCGCCGGCGGCGGTCGTTCATGTTCTCACTGAAATCCAAAATAGCCCTCGTCACCGGAGCCGGCCGGGGGATCGGCCACGCCATTGCGGAGCAACTCGCCGCGGCGGGCGCCACCGTCATGCTGAACGACCTCGATCCCGCCCCGCTGGAAGAAACCGCGAAATCAATATCCGGATCCGCGCAAATCGCCGGAGATCTCACCGATCCGGCCTTTCCCCAACAGCTTGTTGATCGCACGGTCCGTGAGTTGGGCGGCCTCGACATCATCGTCAACAATGCCGGCTACACCTGGGACAACGTTATCCAGAAGACCACGGACGAACAGTTCCAGGCCATGCTCGACATCCACGTCGTCGCGCCGTTCCGAATCCTCAGGGCCGCCGCTCCGCATCTTCGCGACATGGCGAAGCGCGAGGCCGCCGAGGGTCGCCGCGTACCGCGCAAGGTGGTCAACATCACCTCGATTTCGGGGACCGGCGGAGCGGCCGGCCAGGCTGGCTACTCATCCGGCAAAGCGGCCGTGATCGGTCTGACCCGGACGATGTCGCGAGAGTGGGGCAGGTATCACGTCAACGTAAACGCCGTCGGATTCGGACTCATCGAGACCCGGTTGATCCAGCCTCTGACCGAGGAATCGAAAATCGAAGTGAAGGGCCGTGAGATCCGCGTTGGCGTGCAGCCGGCGGTGCTGCAGCACGTGATCGCCGCCAGTTCTCTGGGCCGGGCGGGCACAGTGGAAGAAGCTGCGGGAGCGGTACTGTTCTTCTGCTCGCCATTGAGCGACTTCGTAACGGGCGAAGTGTTGATGTGCACCGGCGGGATGAGTTTTTGACGTCCACATTGCCAGGCTCTTCTCAAACCCGAGCGCGGGCCGTTACAATTGCGTAGAATGCAAACGCGGACGTCTATAAAGGCCCCCGAAGTCAACCCTGAATACGCCAACTTCAAACTGAAAATCAAGCCCTCGAAAATCCATCGATGGGGCGTCTATGCGGCGGAGGACATTCCCCCGCGCCGGAAAGTAATGGAGTACACCGGTGAGCGGATCAGCCGAAGGGAAACAAGGCGCCGCAGCGAGGAACAGGGGCGAATGATCTACCTCTTCACGCTCGATAAGTACTGGACCCTCGACGGCGCGGTGGGCGGGAGCGGCGCCCAATACATCAACCACTGCTGCGATCCCAACATCACGACCGTGATTCGAAACGGCCACATTATCTATGTGAGCCGGCGCGCAATCCGCAAGGGCGAAGAGCTGACTGTCGATTATCACTTCGCGAAGGATATCGAACAGGTACCGTGCCGGTGCGGCTCGGCGGTCTGCCGGGGCACGATTAATCTCAAAGATTAGCGCCCGCCTCCTGTAACGAATCAACGGTGTCATGTCAGTTTTAAGAAAGTGGCATGTTACGATAACCACGTAGCGCGTTCTGGAGGCATCAGTGGGAATGACTATCGCCGGGAAGATCCTTTCGGCGAAATCCGGGAAGACTTCGGTCGTGCCGGGAGAGATTGTAGAGGCTTATCCCGACCTTGTGATGAGTCACACCGCGACGTGGCGATCGGCGAGCGTCATGCAGCGAATCGGGGCCACGAAACTCTATGATCCCGACCGTCTGGCCATCGTACTGGATCACATCTCCCCCGCCAAAACTGAAAAATACGCGGCCGATCAGCAAACCTCGCGAAACTTCGCCCGCAACAACGGCGTGACGAAATTCTATGACGTCGACGCCGGCATCGCGCACCTCGTACTGATGGAGGCGGGCCATGTCCTGCCGGGCGATCTGATCGTCGGCACGGATTCCCACTGCACTATTTACGGCAGTCTCGGCGCGCTTGGAACCGGGATCGGCTATACCGAGGTCACTTCGGTGTGGATCACCGGAAAGCTCTGGCTGAAGGTACCCGAAAGCATCCGGATCTTCCTTGACGGAGCGCTTCAGCCCGGCGTCTACGCGAAAGACCTGATGCTCCATCTGATCGGCAAGTTGGGCGCGGACGGATGCAATTACAAATCGGTCGAGTTTTACGGCGGCGCGACTTCTGACTTAAGCGTTTCGGAAAGAATGACCATGACCAACCTGGCCATGGAAATGGGAGTCAAATGCGCTTTCTTCCCGCCGGACGAGAAGACAGCCGAATATCTGAAAGGCAGGCTCGAAGACTGGAGCCGCTACCACCCGGTCCTGGCCGATCAGGATGCGGTTTACGCGCAGGACATCCACGTAGATCTCTCGCAAATCGAGCCGATGGTCGCCTGTCCTCACGAAGTCGAAAACACGAAGCCGATCGGTGAGGTTGCCGGAACCCACATCGATCAGGTGTTCCTGGGATCCTGCGCCAATGCCAAGTACGAAGATCTGGTGGTCGCGGCGGGAATTCTCAAGGGCCGCCGCATTCACCCCGGCGTCCGCATGATTATCACTCCCGGCTCGAAGAAGATCATGCTGGAGGCGATGAATTCGGGTGTCCTGCAAACCCTGATGGAAAGCGGCGGACTCGTGACGAATCCCGGTTGCGGCGCGTGCGCCGGCGACGGCGGAACGCTGGCCGATGGCGAAGTCTGCCTCTCCACCGCCAATCGAAACTTCATCGGTCGCATGGGCAGTAATAAGTCGCAGATCTATCTGTCGAGCCCCGCAACGCTGGCTGCCTCGGCGATCAAAGGGGTCATCGCGGACCCCAGAGAATTTCTTGTTTAGCAGGCAGTTTGACAAATCCCGCGCCTGCGGCGGCCTCTTCAGAGCCGCGACCGGGAGGGAGCGTTTGTCGAATACGTTAGCGAACTTCTGAACTGGAGTACTTATTCATGGAATCCATCATCCAGGGCCGGGTCTACAAGTTCGGCGATAACATCAACTCGGACATCATTATTCCAGGCCGCTGGCTGATCTACATCGATCGCGAACGGCTGGGCGAGCATGCCTTCGAGATGCTCGGCGAGGGTTTTCCCGACAAACTGCGCAGCTTCGACATTCTGGTCGCGGGCCGCAACTTCGGCTGCGGCAGCGCGCGCGAACAGGCTGCGACCGCAATTCAGGGACTCGGCATCAAGGCCGTGGTCGCGGCGTCATTCGCTCGAACGTTCTATCGCAACGCCATCAACGACGGCCTTCCGATCGTGGAATCGCCCGAACTTTACGCCGCGGTCGAAGAGGGCGATGAAATTCGCATCGATCTCGCGGATGGCAAGATCCAGCATGCGGGCCGTGAGTTTACATTCCCGAAGATGCCCGAATCGGTTCGCAAAATTCTCGAACTCGGCGGGCTCGCGAACTACTTAAAGACTCAGCTGCCCGCCAATCGGTGACTTGTTTCACGGGCGGACCTGCAGGTTGGGGATTCCGGGGAGGCTAAATCCATATTCCGCATGGGACCCGAACGGCATTCCGGGATGAATCCGGACACCATCGGAGCGTAGTGGAGGAAGACCGCCCGTCGCGGAGAAAAGGGCGGCAGCCCTGAGCACCGCCTCAGCACACAGAAACGTTGCGAGGCAACATCAGTCACGCGAAGGATGTGCTACGGAAGCGTTCGTCCCATCACGTTGATTGTCCCACCGATCTTAAGAAGGTAACTTCTGAGAAGAGGCACTGCATCGTTGCCTCCAACGGTGAAGTTCTCATTTGAAATCTCCGTGATCTGTCGACCGTCCGCATGCGCATGAACGAATGGGTAACTCGGATATTCCACGCCCTCCTCGACCGACTTATGCCAGATTCGCCTCTGGTATATTACATCGTCGCGATGGGGTCCAGTCTGGATGACGTAGACCAGATTGACGCCGGGGACATAGGTAATCGATCCCCGTGCAAGGTTGACAATTGCAAGACTACCCGACGTCGCATAAACAGGGCTGACTAAATACAGCACTGATCGATCATATGAGAGCTGGATCTGCTCGAATGCGCAGAAGTTGGCGCCGTCGAACGGGACAGTACGGTCGAACAAGATAGCCTCTGTTCTGGTAGCAGGATTGTAAAGTGAGACCCAATTCCTGCTTTCGCGTTTGTCACAGTCGAATTGTTCTCCATAACCGAAGCTGCGGCCTCGCAGCAGTGCTACAAGGCCGTCATGCGTTAGCACCGGGCTGAATCCGATCCCAAGATTTGTTCGATTCCCCTGCGCGTCCTCAAAGATCACCTTGCCGTTAACCTCGAAGGCTCGTTGAGCCATTAGACCCCAGGCCATCAGCAAAGAGAGAATGGTTATGCGCGCAGCAGCCATATTGGGATATTACCGCCGACGGCAGGGGTTTTTTTAAGGGACCTGTTTGGGACGAGCACCTTTTGACGCCTGTCCGTCTTCCCGGGAGTCCTTCGCATCAAATCGCCGCGCATCTCGACCCGATGGGCGTTGTGAACGAGCCGGTCGAGGATGCCATCGGCCACGGTTGGTTCGCCGATCTATTCGTGCCGGCGCGGCACCGGCAACCGCGACGTGAAGAACCAGCGAGCGGGCCTGATAAAGTCCTCGCAGATCTCCCAGAAGTCGTGGCGCTCTGTTTCGGCAGCGAGCCATGGCCCAAATCGTCGATCACCAGTACATCAATCCGACTCAGGCGCGCGAGCAGATTGCGGAAGCTTCCATCGGCGCGGGCCAGAGCCGGATCCGGAATGGCGCAGCCGGCCGCGTGTAGGAATGCCGAGTATCCATCACGGCACGCCTTCGGTGGCAGAGCGCAGGCAATAAGGGTTATCCGACGTTTCCCAGGATTCTCCGGTCAGAACTGGAAACGCGCCACCAGGGTTCCCTGACGCGACTGAGCCGCCACAGCCGTCGTATTGATCCAGCCGAAGCCCGCGGTCGGCTGTCCCTTCACTACCGTTTGAGTGGCCTGAGCGTTTGTCACGACGGGGTTGCTCATTTCCGTCCGGTTGAAGATATTGGTGAACTCCATCCTGACATTCATCGTTACTCGCTCGTGAATGCGAAACGTCCGGCCCAGGCTCATGTTCTCGACCGGGCGGCGCTGATACCGGTAATCGTTGTAAAAAGCCGCGGCTGTACCGAACTGGCCCACACCGGGCTGCGTCCAGGCGGCCGGATTCAACACGAACACCTTATTCGGGTCGAAACAGTGGCAGTTCAGATTCTGGGTAAACAGCGGCACGCCGGGCACCCGGTTCGCAAAAGTCCCCGTGTTTGAGCCGCTGCAGGTGGCGAGCAGCAATTCCGAGCATAGCGCATTGTTGGCAAAAGGGGCTTCGATGGGAAGACCGCTCGAATAAGTCAGCAGCGCACCGATCGTCCAGTCGCGGGCCATCCACGACAGAACCTTGTTGATGTTCAGCGCCGGCGCCGTATAACTGGCCGATATGTTGGCTACCAGAGGCTGATCGAACTGGGAGATGAATTTATTCACGCGTCTGTTGAATGCGTCGTTGATCGGCGTGGTGCCCAGACTGACGCCCGGACCTATTGCGGAGTCCGAACCCGTTGTCTGTGCATTCTGCCAGGTGAAGTTCCCGCCCACTGTGAGCCCATGAGAATACCGCTTCGTCAGCTTTGCCTGCAGCGCGTCGTACCACGTTTTGCCGATCGGAGACCAGAGCGTGATAATCGAACCGAATTGCGGAAACGGCCGAAGCGACTGCGCCACGGTGCCCCCCGCCGGAAAACCCGGGTAGGGCGATTTATTGAAGCCTCGGGATGCCGCGAGCGCCGAGTTCAAAGGCGCGGCCAGCAGCTGCTGGTCGGCTGGACTGTTGACGTTGAGACCGAGTGCGGCCAGCCTTTGCGGCGTGTTGGCATTCACGTCATTCAAGCCGGAGCCGTTCCACCAGACGCCGCGGTTCCCGACATATGCCACCTCGACTGCCAGGTTCTGGGTAATCTCACGCTGGACCCCGATGCTCCATTGGTTCTGCCGGGCGGGACGCCCTCCGTTCTGATCGATATACACCTTGGGCGAGGTTGTCGTGCCGGGCGCCGGATACTGGCCCGGGTCGTAATCGGGCCACGGGCTGGGAACGAAAGGTATCCCGCTCTGCAGGACCATCACCGGCTGCCCGAAGGCTGTCGTATTTATGGTGCTTGCAGTGGCGATCGACGATGAAAGGCTATAGTTGTCGGGCGTACCGGAGTAAACGAGCCCCCATCCCGCGCGGATCACGGTTTTGGGCGTCACCTGATAAGCTGCGCCCAGACGGGGACCGAATGCATAGGGATAGTTATGCGCAAGAGCGCAGTTGCAGCGTCCCGTGCCGCTTCCTTCAAAGACCACAGCGCCGGGCCTGCCGCCCGCGGAAGGATTCGGCGTCGTCGGCGAAAAGTCGGGGATAGCGCCGTTTTCCTCTTTCAGATAAGTCGAATAATCGTACCGCAGCCCGTAATCGAGCGTAAACTTACGGCTTACTTTCCAGCTGTCCTGCGCGAAGAACCCAAGTTGCTTTTTTCCCAGCCGGAGACTTACCGGATTGCTGATCGTAACGGAATCCACCAGCCCCAGCAGAAAACTGGCATAAGGAAATCCCACGCTGCCGCCGTTCAGATTCTGGCCCAGCGTGGAAGGTAGTCCGGTCTCCGCCGCTGCGAATGAGAAGACGCCGTTCGTGGCCGAGTACAGTTCGGTCGGAAGACCGTCGAGGCGCATCTCTCCGCCGAACTTATAAGTGTGATTAGTCTTCACCCAGGTAAGACTGGCGTTGCCTGTCGGCTTCTCATACCAGATGTTGCGGTTCCCGCCCGGCCCCAGGCTCTTCACCCCGCCCTGCGGCTGACTGGCGGGAAAAGTGAAGGCCGGAAACAGGCGATTTACCGTAGCTCCCGCCAGCCCGAGGTCCTCGAGGGGGTTATAGTCAATCGTCTCGGGATTGTCGTTGAAGAACTTCCACATGTAGCCCGCTCCCAGGTGAAGCAGGAGCGTGGGCGAGATGGTTCGCTCATAGTTCAACCGTAAGGTGTGAGTGTGGTCGTAAGTGCCGATGGCGGCCGTAACCGGCTGAGGAAGGCCATCCGACCCACCCAGCGTGGGGTTGAGCGCGTTTGCGGTCTTTGTCTCGGACCAATAGAAGGACAGCTTATCGTTCGGACTGATCAGTTCGTCGATCTTTACCGCGGGAATTTCGGTGTGCCTCGTGCTGGGATAAGGATAGATCCCATTATTGACAAGAGCGTTCGGGTTGGTGGCCGCCGGCAATAGTGCCTGAACATTCAGAGCCACGGAATCCATCATGCTCATGGGAATCGTATTATTCGCAAAAGGATTACGCACGATCTGGCCGTTCGGCGCCACCATCTGGGATGCGGGATTATAGATCGTATTCTCCATGATCGGGCGGCCCAGCGGATCGCAATTCGGATTTGCCGCCGGGCAAAGATTGCGGCCGGTCAAAGCCTGGCTGAAGTTTCCGCTGCGATACGCGGCGGTGGGAACCGTAATCGCCTGCGTGCTGATTTGATTGGTTTCGAGGAACTGTTCCCAGTTAAAGAAGAAAAAGGTTTTATCGTGGCCGTTGTACACGTGGGGAATCTTCACCGGGCCGCCGATGGTAACACCGTAATCGTTGCGCCGCGCGACGGGCCTGATCAGCCCTCCATTACCATTGTTCGTAAAAGGCTGCCCCGCGTTGAAGGCCTCGTTCACGAAATAGTCGTAAGCGCTTCCGTGAAACTGGTTCGTGCCGGACTTCATTGTCAGATTGAAAAACCCGCCCCCCACCTGTCCGTATTCCGCGGTAAAGTTGCTGGTCTGAACGGCAAACTCCTGGATCGCGTCCACGCTGGGCTGGTTCTGCGCCGGGGTAGCCGGGACATAACCGTTCGTCGCATCCTGCCCTTCGATCCGGATCGACATGGTGTTGCTGGGAGCGCCGTTGATCTTGATGATGCTGTTGAGCACGGAGTAAGTTCCTGGAAGCACCTGAACCACGGCCAGCTCGTTTCTAATGCCCGCGCTTCCCGCCTGGGCGGACCCTATCCCCAGCACCGGCAGTTCATCCAGCCGCTGTGATGTGACATTGTGGCTGGTCTCACCGCCCTCTGTCTTAAGCAGCGCGGCATCGGCCTGCACTGTAACCGATTCACTGACCTCGCCTATCTCCAGACTCACGTCGATGCGCAGCGTCTGCGCCACCGGGACGGTGATGCCGCTGCGCACGTATTTCTTGAAGCCCGCCACGGTAGCGGAAAGTTCATAGGAGCCGGCGGGCAATTCCGACAGTGTGTAGTTTCCCGTCGTCGTACTCGCCGTTTGATAATTGGCTCCTGTTTCAATGTTTTTGGCAATAATCGCGGCATTCGCGACCGCCGCGCCGGTCGAATCCGCGATTGTTCCCGTGATCGTGCCCCGGTCGCCCTGCGCGAATATGCCCGCAGCTGCCAGTATCAGGCCCAGCGTTATCCTTATAGACCGCATTTATTACTCCTCTTATGCCTCACCGCCAGGCGCGAGACTTACCAGCCACCCGACAACCAGTCCCTCACGGTCGTGGCCAGGTAATATTTTGAGCCGCGCGCGAGCAGCCTCCTATTGCGGTTCGTTGCCTCGTCCTCGTCCGTCGTCGAGGGTCGGCGGGTTGAAACCGGTCAGATGCTGCACGTCACGGTTGTCCTCGTTGCATATGTATTCCAGAAGATCCCCGTTCACCTGCAGCGGGAAATGCGCTGTCAGCGTGAAGGGCCTTGTGTAAGCGCCGGGATCGTCGATCGTGACTTTATACTCGATACGCCCCAGATCTGTGCGGTGAAAACGTTCGATCGTGTGCAGCTGTTCCGTATGGGGATGACCCGCAAAGTCAAACCAGGTTCTATCGTTAAATCCGGTCGTGTCAACTACCAGCGTGTCGCCATCCCAGTGGCCGATCGAGTCTCCGTACCAGGTAGGATTCAGATCTTTGGGATGTGTGGTCCGGTCGAGAAAGATCTGACGATAGCTGTGGATGTTCCCCTCGAAGAGAATTACGAACAGATTGGGCAGTTGAATGAACTTCATGGGATAAGGCGCCAGCCTCGGCACGCCGGTCGGCAGACAGTTCGCCTCCGGGTCGTCTTTGGACTTTCGCTCGTTCGTCAATTTGGCGGCCCAGGGCTGCATCGGGAGCGTTTCACCCTTAGGGAGCGCTCCCCGGATATCCACCACGAGCGGCCGGTCCGTCCCCCAGACTCCGGAAAGATCCGGCTTGCCATCCGCGGTTTTGGGGACAGGCCCGGTTGGACCGACACGCCGCCCCGAAGCTCTTCCGGGTGTCTGACCGATGGCCGGCGACATCACGAGAAATGCGGCGACGGAGATTGCCGCCATGCCGAGACACGATCCAATAAAGCGCCGCTTCACGCTAAACCTGCTTTCCGACTCCAGTACCTTATCTCAGAAGGCGATTCGGGCCTTCGCGTCTTCTTCCGCTTTAATGCCGGGACCAAACAGCTTCTCGAAGAAACCCTCCCGCACCAGCCGCCGAACAATGCTGTTATCGATGACGCTGTGAAAATCGAACGCCTTCATCTCGGCTGCGAGCCGCGCGTCCGCCGCGTGATCGATCTGATAGCGGACCGCCGGAGCCAGCACGTACGGAACCCGCTCGAAGGTGTTTGTTTTCGAATAACGTTCGTACACGCGTTCCACATCGGCGCGTTGTTCGCCCGGGCTGTACTTCATATAAGTCGCCAGCGCGAATGCGGGATCGTCATAATAGCGCTTGATCGCTTCCGCCTGCGCTTTAATAATCAGTTCCGGCAGTTTAGGATTCGCCGCCACCGTCGCTTTCTTGAACAGATAGACCGTAGGCGCATAAATATCGTCATAGTCGCTGATATTGGCAAGGCTTTTGAAACCCTGGGCCTCGACCTTGAAGTAAACGGGCGCCGTGAGCATCGTGGCGTCGACGCGGCCGCTGATCAGAGCCGCGGCGCGCCCGTTCACGTCGGTGCCGATCGGAATCCACTCCACATCGCGCGGCGTGAGGCCGAACTTGGACAGAAGACCGACAGCATAGTTGTACGGCGCATCGCCGATCTGACTGACTCCGATTCGTTTGCCTTTGAGATCCCGCGCGCTGGCGATAGAACTTTTGCTCATCAGGGAAAAAAGGCTTTTCTTGAAGGAACTTGCGAGCATGACCAAAGAGCCGTCTTTCGACGCGGCCTGCATGGCCTGTTCCATCGTGTAGTTCGTCATGGCCGCTTCGCCGCTCTCGATCATTGCGATTCCCGCGGGATGAACGCCAAAGACAAGGTCTACATCAAGTCCGTATTTCTGGTAGTAGCCGCCTTCTTTAGCGATGTAAAGGGGCCATGTGGTGCCTGTCCGAGCCGGATAGCTGATGGTGATTTTCTCGAGGCGTGTCTGTTGACCCTGGACAGTCGCCGAAAGCAGAAGCGCGGCCAGGATCGAGAACCGCAAGATCGAAAAGCGAACGATATGCCAGCGTACTTGCACGGATAAGCCTCTACATAGAGTCATCGGAAGCGCCAACCGCCGAACGGCGCGATTAACCTGTGGGGAAGACTATCATAGGGGCTCAGACATGTCAATTGCTAAATTAAGACATGTCACAGTTCATTTCGTGAAGTTAACGGTTTTTGAATCAGTGCTTTGCGAGATGAAAGAGCGCCGGAGGGCGACTGCTCGAAGTGTGCGGAATGGCCTGTGAATACGGCTTAGAGCGGCCGGGATTCAAAGTTCGCCGCGGACTCGGCGTACAGGAAGGACTCGAGGGAAAGCGACTTCTTCGTGGTGCGCGAGTACTTCTGCGGATACTCTTTTTGCAGGCGGAAATAGAGCTCGAGCCGCCGCAGCGCGTTTTCCTTACTGAAGCGGATATGCGCCCTCATGGCCTCCGCCGCAACTTCCGGAGCTTCCGATACGAGCACCTTCATCAGGTCCTGATGATGCGTCGGCGGGTTGGCCCGCGATGCCCGGGTGGCGCATAACCAGGTTGCGGCCACGGCGGAAATCCGGCCGATTACCTCAGCCAATGCGGGGCAGCGCGCATATTCCGCGATGCGCTGGTGCAGTTTTTCGTGCAGACGCGAATATTCGAAGCGGTCGCCCTGGGACTGCACCGAGAGTTCATCCACGCGCGCAGCGAGTTCCACAAGTTCGGATCGCTCCTCCGCCGTAGCTTCCGTCGCAAACAACATTGCGGCCTGCGATTCCAGAGCCTCACGAATGACGTAGTGACCCTGCACATCCGGGCGAGTGGGCACTCTCACGCGCGTGCCGACGCGCGGCTGGCTTTCGAGAAGGCCCTCATGTTGAAGGCGTATCAAAGCCTCGGACACGGGCAGCATGCTCATGCCGAGCTCAGCCGCCAGCTTTCGGCGCGAAACAACCTGGCCGATGGGAAGTTTCCCGTGGAGTATCCGCTCGCGGACCGTCGTATACACTTCGGCCGCCAGACACTCGGAGGATTTCCGCTTTCGACCGGCTTTCAGGCCCATGGCCTCAAGTCTAGCAGGAAGCGGAAAAATGCTGTTTTATCGCTCCGTGAAGACACGGGAACGGCGGGAAGTGAAGGTCCTACCGGCGACAAGATCGCCAGTGCTACCGGCTGACGTAAAGTTCCGCGCCGGGTGGAAGGCCGAAGGGTCGCAGCTCGGAATTGCGGCGCGCGCGCATTACAAGCGATTGCGAATGGGCGCTTTTCAGGCGGCCGCCAGTACGCCGCGTACCTTGCGTTCCAGCTGTTCCACGGTAAATGGTTTGACCAGCAGCGAATAGCCCTTTTCGATCACGTAGCGCTGCACCACCTGTGTGCCATCGTACCCGGACATGAACAAAACTTTGATTTCGGGTTTCAGCGCCGCAATCTCGTCCGCGATCATCGGACCGCTCATCCCCGGCGCGACAACGTCGGTCAGCAGTAATTCCGTGTCGGGGTTGTTGCGAAAGAGCCGGATTGCGTTCTCGCCGCTGTCGGCGCTAAGCACCTTATAACCGTTGCGAACCAGCATCGCCGCAACCAGCTTGCGGACCTCCGGTTCGTCATCGACAACCAGTACCGTGTGTAAGTCTTTGTCTGAAGCGATCAATGTCCGGACTCCGTTAAAATTCTAATCGAGATTCACGCCCATTCTCTCGATATTGGGAGAAATTCCGTGAGTTTAGTCACTTACCAGGACCTGATTTCCGTTTCAATCGGCGGGTGGTAACCTGAGACTACTTCAGCAGCACGCAGGCGCAGTATTGGGAAGCCGGTGAGAATCCGGCACGGCCCCGCCACTGTAAGCGCCGAGGAACTGTTCGGATACCACTGTCCCCGCAAGGGATGGGAAGGTGAACAGAATCCGTTGACGCGCAAGTCAGGAGACCGGCCCGCGCGATTCCAGGAAATGTTTCCCGGAACCAATGCCGAGGTGGAAAGGTCGACAGCTCAGGGCTGTCCGATGTATGAAACTTCACACGCCATTTACGCCGATGGCGCGCGCGCTTTCGGCGCCCGCGCTTTGCTTCGTTTTAGTTGTCTCATCCATATCCGTTCCCGGCATGCTGTGCGCCGCGGAACTTCAGGGGAGAGTGATCGACCCGACGGGGAGCCCTGTCTCCGGAGCGGTGGTCGCCGCGTTTAACAATGTCGGGGTGATCGTTCAACAGATTACGGACGATCAGGGTCACTTCGATTTCAACGTTTCTCCCGTCTTCGAAACCTATCAGCTTCGTGTGACGGCCCCGGGGTTTCAGATGGTAACCGTGGGAGCCGGCGCGGCTCAGATTCAGCTTCAGATCGCGCCGCAAAGCGAATCGATCCGTGTCGAAGGTTCGGCGATTGATCTTCCCACGAGCCAGCAGGGTACCAGCGTCAGCACGATTACCAGCGCGGAGCTGCGTGAGCGCAATGAGGGACAGGTGGTTGACGTAATGCGCTATCTGCCCGGCCTGGTCTTTGCGCAGAATGGGGCACGCGGGTCACTCGCGGATCTTTTCGTGCGCGGCGGCAGTTCGAATTACAACCTGGTCCAGTTGAACGGTATTCCGATCAACAGCTTCTATCAGGGCGGCCTTTTCGACTTCTCGCAGGTTCCTTCGGATTTCCTCTCGGAGATCGACGTCGCGCGCGGGCCGCAATCCGCCGTTTATGGTTCTTATGCGATCGGAAGCGTCGTGAACCTTACTACACGATCGCCGGAGAATGGACCGTCGCTCGACTTTGTGGCGGAAGGCGGAACCCACGCTGAGAACCGGTTCGCGGTGAGCGGTTCCTTCATGGAACATGGGTGGGGACTGGCGGGGTCGGCTTCGAGCCTTCTGAGCAACGGTCCGGTTGCAAAACTCCGATTACCGCAACCAGAACCTTTTTCTCTCGGCGGAGCACCGCTGGTACCGGCAGAGCCTGTATATCTTCGGGAGCTTCAATTCGAACGATGTCGGCGAGCCCGGTCCGTATGGTTCGAATCCGCTGGGCTATTTCCCCGGGCTTGATCTGGTCAGCCGCAGCAGGAATAATACGCCCACCACCGGCCTGCACTATCAGAATGACTTTACCGCCAACGTGCGGCTGGATCTTACCGGCGGCTTTTACCTGAATAACAGCTATTACATAAGTCCCTTCGGCGACAGCTTCAACAAAGACATGCGGCCTTATGGCGATGCGAGAGTAACGTGGAGAGTGGCTTCGTTCTGGACACTCGCCGGCGGGTTTGCCTTCGCTCAGGAGGAGATGAAGAACACCTTCGTTACCGACAGCAATTCGAGCATCTTCCCTCTGCGGCGCAACAACGAAGGCATCTATCTGGACAACCACTTCACGTTGTTAAAAAGCAAGCTCTTCATCAATGCCGGCTTACGCGAGGAGATTTATCAGACGGCCTTTGTTCCGGGTGACATTTACAATTCTCCGGCACGTCCCGATTTTCCCGCGCATACGGATTCGAGATTAAACCCGAGGATTTCGGGAGTCTACATACTGCCGCAAAATGTGCATTTGCACGCGTCGTGGGGGACCGGCATCCGGCCTCCGGGCGGGTCGGACCTGGCTTTCACCAATAACCCCGCGCTGAAACCCGAACGAACCAACAGCTACGACATCGGCATCGAACGGCGTTTCCTCAACGATCAGTTGTCGCTCGACGCCACCTGGTTCCACAACGATTATCGGGATCTGATTGTTTCATTGGGTGGTTCGCTTTCAACTTTGTCGCAGTATTACACCGATAATGTCGCCAGGGCGCAGGCGGAAGGCGTGGAGGCGACCGCGAGATACCGGCCGAGAACGTGGATTTCGCTTACCGGCAATTACATGTGGCTGCAGACGGAGGTGCTCTCGCTCGACGGAGGTTCCGGACTGGTGCAGCAGTTTTACTACCTGGGCCAGCCGCTGCTGCGACAACCGAAACACTCGGGATCGGCGGTGATGAATTTCCATTACGGCAAGCTGGACGCGAATCTCACGGGCTATTTCCGCGGGCGCGACCTTGATGTGGAACCGAACTACGGCGCCTTCGGCGGACTTTTCTGGAGCGGCGGATACGTGACCACGGGCATCAATGTGAATTACCGGTTGCCCAAAAATTTCACCATCTACGCCAACCTGCGCAACGCGTTCAATCGACATTATGAGGAGATCTATGGCTTTCCGGCGCCGCTTCTCAACGTGGTGGCAGGCGTGAAGTGGAGCCTGGCGCGAGCGAGATAATTATGAGCGTGGCTGAGGGTTTTGACGAACCGCGCCTGGCGATCAACCGCGTCTATACGCGGCGCGGGGATTCCGGTCAGACAAGTCTGGTGGGCGGGCAACGGCTGCCGAAGAATGATCTTCGCATCGAGGCCTATGGCACGGTGGACGAATTGAACAGCTTTATCGGGCTCGCGGGCGAATCGGCCCGCGAGCTGCCCGAGCTGGCCGGCATTCTGCGCCGCGTGCAGCACGAGTTGTTCAATCTGGGGTCGATCCTCGCGACGCTGCCGGAGGACGTGCATCCGAAGCAGGCTCGGATCACGTCGGCGGACAGCGAGCAACTGGAGCGCGAGATCGACAGGATGAACGAAGGGCTGCCGCGGCTGCGCTCGTTCGTTTTGCCCGGAGGGTCGCGGCTTAACGCGGAATTGCACGTCTGCCGGACGATCTGCCGGCGTGCGGAACGGGTTTGCGTAGCGCTGGCCGGGGCTCAGGGGAACGTGGACGAGGCGAGTCTGAAGTATCTGAACCGGCTCAGCGACGCGTTGTTCGTGTGGAGCCGGTGGGCAAGCCATCGGCTTGGTGTGGCCGAGGTGCTGTGGGAGCCGAATCAGGCGTCATCTCAGGCGTTACCATAAGGGAGAGTATGCAGAATCAGACGAATTCACGGCCGCTCGCGTTTGGACTTACCGTGCTCAGCGCTCTCGGGCGGCTGGCGCCCCACGTACCCAATGTCACGCCGCTCGGCGGATCGTGTCTGTTCGCGGGATCGCGGATTTCGGGGTTCTGGGCTTATCTGCTTCCGCTCGTGGTGATGCTCGCGACGGATCCGTTTGTCGGCGGCTTCACCGCCGCTACGCCTGTTATCTACGCATGCTTCCTGATTAATGTGTGGATCGGACGGCGCATGTTGCGCAGCGTGACGCCGATGCGCGTGGGCGGCGCTGCGTTCCTGTGCAGTCTGCAGTTCTTTCTGCTGACCAATTTCGCGCTCTGGGCCGGCGCGGTGGCGACGCACAGTCCGTTTTACGCGCCGGGTCTCAGCGGTCTGCTGAGCTGTTATGCGCTTGCGCTGCCTTTCTGGGGGCGGACGCTGGCGGGAGACTTGTTCTTTTCGGGTGCGATCTTCGGATTATATGAATTGCTCAGCCGCCGGCTGGCTCCGGTTAAGCGACCCGCCACGGTTTGAACCGCCGGATCGTTTCTCTGATTTCGAGCGCGACCGAGATAGTGGATGCGCTGGGCGCGCTTCCTCTGCTGGTTGGCCGATCGCATGAGTGCGATTACCCCACGCTCGTTCGCGAGCTTCCCTGCTGCACGAAACCTCTGATCGATGTCGATGCCGATAGCCGCGCGATCGATGAGCAGGTGAAGAATTCGGTCCGCAGCGCGCTTTCGATCTACGAGGTTTTCGACGACGTGCTGGAGCGGCTTCAGCCGAGCCATATCCTCACGCAGGTGCAGTGTGAGGTTTGCGCGGTGAGTCTGCGGGATGTGGAGCGTTCGATCGCTTCGCGTCTCTCAAGCGCTCCTCAGCTCGTTGCGTTGAATCCGGCGTCGCTCGCGGATATCTGGGAGGATTTCCGGCGTGTGGGCGAAGCGGTGTGCGTGGATCCTGAACCCGTCATTGCCGACCTGCTGGGCCGTATGAAGCCTGTGAGCGTGCGAGAACGCCCCACAGTTGCGTGTATCGAATGGGTTGAACCGCTGATGGCGGCGGGAAACTGGACGCCGGAACTGATCGACCTCGCGGGTGGGGTCGACGTGTTCGGCAAGCCCGGTATTCATTCGCCGTGGATTAGCTGGGAGGAACTGCTGGCGCGTGATCCGGATGTCATTATCGTGGCGCCATGCGGGTTCGATCTTGCGCGGACGCGTAGCGAGATGCACTGGCTTACGGACCGCCCGGATTTCCGATGTTTGAAGGCTGTTCGCAGTGGGCGGTTATTTCTGGCGGATGGCAATCAGTACTTCAATCGACCCGGTCCGCGGATCGTGGAGACGTTTGAGATGATTGCGGCGATGCTTCAGGGGGCGGAATCGACCGCACGGAATCCGCCGTATACTCGAATTGAAGTAGCCTGAGCGCATGTCTACCGCAGATCTGGAGAACGAGATTGAGGCTTTGCGGCAGGAAGTGGCCGCATTGAAGCAGAGGGCGGATGAGTCGGACGCAAATATGCGGAGACTCATGTCGATGGTGGAAAAATCGGGTGTGCAGTCTTCTCCTGCGCCGAATATGCCTTGATGTCAGAACAGCGGCGGCCATGAATGGTTAAGCGTCATCACTCGCAATTCAGTTCGCATCGGGTTTTTCAACGTGCTCGATCACCACGGTGTCGACAGGACCCTTCCGCAATTCGAGTTTGAGTCCGAGTTGTTCCTGGACCGCTGTGAAAAGCGATGGCCCCGAAACGTCGGCCGGCGGCAGACCAGGAATCCAGTCCAGATGGACATCGAAGGTTTCGAGGACTGCCGTTTCGTCAACGACGGGGCGGTCGAGCAGTTGCGTCAGGGCGGCAGTTAATTCCGGCATGGATACGGCGCCCGCCTCCAGCCGGCGTCCTCCTTCATGAGGCATCAGCCGGAACGCGCCGCAGGGGACGGGAAGTGTCTGGCCGGGGGCGGGCAGCGGCAGCGGTTTCTCCGAATCGAACACGGCGCACTTTCCTTCGCGAGCCTCGGGCAGCCTGGGTCCGCCTTTTGCGACCGTCAGGGCATAGACCGAGAGGTTTTTCGATTCCTTGCGGACGGCGAGCTTAAAGCGATCCTCCAGCAGGCTCTGGAGCATGAGGCGGATCTGGCTCCTGCCAGGATTCCCGTTTGCTTTCGCTTCGATATCGAATGCCGTGGATCCCATCCATCCGGGTCCTCCGGAGATGTCGGACTGCCGCACGCCCCAGGCGAGCGAGATGAGAAGTTCGAGATTTACGTTGGTTGCGCTGAAGCGGCCGCCGGCCATGGGCCGGATCGCGACGATTCGGCTGTCGGATTTGTCGCGCTTGACCGATGCTACTTCGAACGACGGGCGGTCCTTGTCTTGGGCAAAGGCGATCCAACGCGGAGTGAAGGTGGCCGTCGCGGCGAATGTCAGCAGCACCGCTGCGCTCGCGGTCAAACGCGCGATGGAGACTCGCGGCGAGAATTCGCGGCCGCGCTTCAGCAGGTTTTCGATACGGTCGCCTGTGCGCGAACGACCGCCGAAAATTCCTACCGCGAGAAGTTCGCGCGACTCAGTTCGCATCGGGTTTTTCAGCGCTGTCGATCACGAGCATCTCGACCGGACCTTTCGTCGATTGCAGCTTCAGGCCGAGATCGTTCTGTACCGCAGTGAAGAGCGAAGGGCCCAAGGGGTCAGGCGGAGGCGCCGTGTCGTCGCCTGGTCTCGGACCAGCGGCTGTGCCGGGATCGGGCGTCCATTTGAGGGTGAAGTCGTATTTTCCGGTGAGCCCGGTTTTGTCGACAACGGACCGCCCCAGTTGCTGCGAAAGGAAATTGACCAGCAGCGGAACGGGGGCTCCCGTGCCGGTCAAATCGCCTCGTCCCGCCATGCCGAGTCCTTGCGGCTGGCCGGGCGCGACATTCGAGTCCTTCATTTTCGAGCCGCCCTTGTCTACTACGAGGTCGTACACCTGCTGCTGCCGGGTCTCGCGGTGCACGACGAGCTTGAACCTCTCCGCCAGTAGCGACTGGAGCATGAGACGGAGTTGGGCGGCGCCATCTGGTCCGGGCGGGATGTGGATGGCGCTCGGGGCCTTTGCTTCGACGTTGAACTTTGCGGAGTCCAGCCAGTTCGGTCCGCCCGAGATCTGATGATTGCGGACGTCGTATGCGAAGCCAATCATCATCTGGAGGGACGCGTTGGTAGTGCTCAGCTTTCCGCCTGGCTGGATGAAGAGCGAGACCCTGCGTTCGTTCGGATCGCCCGGTTTGACGGAAGCTACTTCGAAGGATGGGCGTTCGGGTTGCTGGGCGAAGGCGGCCATCGTCAGCGCCAGCAGCCCGAGGATTTTGACGGTTCGGTGTTCAGTTCGCATCGGGTTTCTCCGCGTGGTCGATGACCAGCATTTCGATCGGCTTCTTTGAAGATTCCAGTTTAAGACCGAGCTGGTCCGGCAGGGCGGAGAAAATCGAAGGACCGGCGGGCAGAGATTTGCCGTCCGAATCAGGCGCCCATTCGAGAGAGAAGTCGTATGCTCCGGTGAGACCAGTGCCATTGAATACGGGACGATCCAGCATCGGGCTGCCGTTCAGCAGTTTGTCGGAAAGAGATTCGGCGAGTTGATCGATTGAGGCCGCGATGCCGACAAGGCGTCCGGCGCCGCGAATCCATAAACCGGGCGGAGAGCTTTCCTGGGCGCCGGCGGCTGCTTTTAATTTCGGGCCGTTCTTCGCGACCACAAGCGTGTAGACGTCGAACTCTTTCCTTTCGGTATGCAGGGCAAGCTTAAAGCGATCGGCGAGCAGGGTTCTGGTCAGGAGGCGAATCTGCGCTTCGGGCGGGTTGCCGTCGGCCTTTGCGGCTATGTCGTACCGGTCTGAATTCATCCATTCTGAATTCACCCCTGCCGGTCCCCCGGAGATTTGAAAGACTCTGACGTGCCAGGCCTCCTGAATCAATTGCCGCAACGAGACTCCGTGAGCGTCGATCCGGCCGCCGGCGGAGAAGCGAATGGTCCAGGGCGTGCCCGGACGCGCGGGTCGGATAGACGCCACTTCGAATGCGGTCGCGCTGGATTGCTGCGCGAAGACGGGCTTTTGCGCAAACACGATCCAGCGCGGAGTCAGAGCGCTTGCGGCCGCGAACAATAGCAGGATCGCGACGCTTGCCGCTATGCGCGCACGCGAGGCGCGGGGTGAGAATTCGCGTCCACGCTTGAGCAGCGTTTCGATGCGGCCGGAGAGAGATGCGCGTCCGAAGATGCCGACGGCGAGCAGTTCGCGCGCGTCAATTCGCATCGGGTTTCTCCGCGTGGTCGATAACGAGGATGTCAACCGCACCTCTCGCCGATTGCAGTTTGAGTCCGAGATCTTCCTGCAAGGATGTAAAGATCGAAGGGTCGGGATCGGGCGATATCCAGGCATCGGGTCCGTCCGGAGGGCCTCCCTGGTCGCCGGGTTCGGGCGGCCAGCGAAGCTTGAAATCATACTGGCCCGCGAGACCCGTTTTATCAATCACCGAGCGGCCCAGCCGCTGCGAAAGCACCTGAGCCAGCAACGATGTCTCCGCGGCTATTCCGACGATCTGGCCTTTTCCTCCGCCGATTCCCTGGCGGGAGCCTTTCAGCGTTTCTGTCGCCTTCTTAAGTCGGGAGCCTCTCCGGTCTACCACCAGCTCATATAACTGTTCTTCGCGCGTTTCGTGGTGTAGGGCCAGCTTGAATCGTTCTGCGAGCAGGGACTGGATCATAAGGCGCATCCAAGGAGGCGGGATCTCGCTGACGGCCTTCGCCTCAATGTTGAACTTTGCGGAATCGAGCCAGTTCGGCCCGCCTGAGATCTGATGGTTCCGTACTTCCCAGGCAGTGCCAATCAGCGCCTGAAGCGTGGCGTTAGCTGCGCTGAATCTTCCGCCCCGTTCAAAAAAGATGTGATCCTGACCATCGCCGGGATTGCCCGGCTTGACAGAGGCGACTTCAAAGAATGGACGGTCAGGCTTTTGCGCAAACACGATCCAGCGCGGAGTCAGAGCGCTTGCGGCGGCGAACAACAGCAGGATCGCGACGCTTGCCGCTATGCGCGCACGCGAGGCGCGGGGTGAGAATTCGCGTCCCCGCTTGAGCAGTGTTTCGATCCGGCCGGAGAGGGAGGCGCGTCCGAAGATGCCGACGGCGAGCAGTTCGCGCGCGTCAATTCGCATCGGGTTTCTCCGCGTGGTCGATAACGAGCACTTCGACCGGGCCGCGCCCGGATTCGAGACGAAGCCCCAGTTGCTCCGTGATCGCTGTGAAGATAGAGGGCCCATCCGCAATTGAAGGGGGTGGCTCCGGTGTTTCGGAGGGCAGGCCCGATGTCGTGGGTCCGCCATCCTCGCCGGGCGTGGGAGTCCATTCGAGGTCGAAACTGAATTCACCCGAGATGCCGGTTTTGTTGATCACAGGCCGGCCCAGCGCGTACCCGAGCTGGCTGGCGAAAGTCGCTGTTGTTGCCTTCGTAAATCGAATCAATCCGTTTCCTGTCTGGATCTCCAGTGTGGTTTTGCCGCCGTCCACTCTCCGAAGTTTCGAACCCTTGCGATCGACGACCAGCTCATAAATCGGCAGGCTTCTCGTCTCCGAATGAGTGTGGATTTGAAAACGTACCGCCAGCATCGTTCGAAGCATTTGCGGAAATTCATCGTCTGAAACCGGTCGACTAACGCTGGATTTCGCCTGCACATCCCAGCGTTGGGAATCAACCCAGGCCGGACCTCCGACGATGCGATAACCCTGATGCCGATATCCGGTCATCATGAGTCTCTTTAGCGTGATACCCGTAGCGGTAAAGGCGCCGTTGGGCTCGACGTGAAATGTGTAGGGAAAGTCGCCGCTGGCATCCGGCTTGATTGACGACACCTCATATTTTGGCGGCTGAGCAGTAACGGGTTGTTGGGCGAATGCGATCCACCGGGGCGCGACGGCGCTTGCCGTTGCGAGTGTCAGCAGGATGGCGAGGCTGACTGCTATGCGCGCACGCGAGGGACTGGGTGAGAACTCGCGTCCCCGCTTCAGCAGCGTTTCGATGCGGCCGGAAAGGGAGGCTCGTCCGAAGATGCCGACTGCGAGCAGTTCGCGCGAGTCAGTTCTCATCGGGTTTCTCCACGCGGTCGATGACGAGGAATTCGCCGGGACCTCGAGTTGCTTCAAGTTTCAATCCGAGCTGTTCCTGTAGAGCGGTAAACATCGATGGGCCGGAAGCATCGTCGGGCGGCGCGATTCCGGGTGCCGCGTCGGACACAAATTCCAGATGAAAATCAAACATCCCCGCGATGGCGGTTTTGTTCACGATCGGGCGATCGGAAACGAGCCGGAGCCTGTCGGAAAACTCATCCACAGTCATTGCGTGCTCTTGCAGTGTTACTTTTGCTCCTTTTCTGCTGATGCTACCCGTGCCGCAAAAATCCGGACGTTGCTCGCCTGGCGCTCGCGGGGCGAGCGCCTTGTCCATCTCGAGGGGGACGCAGGATCCTTCTTCCACAGGCCGCAGTTTCGTGCCGCTCTTCGCCACCTCGAGCGCATAGGCAGGCGCCTCTCTGGTCTCGCGGTGGATCGTCAGTCTGAACCGGTCTTCGAGCAGCGTCTGAAGCATCGGCCCGTTCATGATTTCGAGGCGAGGATTACCTTCGGCTTTCGCGTTGATCGTATAGCGAGCGAAATTGATCCAGGCGGGACCTCCTGAAATCTGGATGGACGGGGAACCAAATCGGCCATTTGCGAAGTAAACGTATGCCTGCTGGATGAGTTGGGCGACCGTCGGGCAATTCAAGTTCAGCCTGCCGGGTGACGGGAGGGGCACGCCGCTGCGTCCTCCGGCGTTCCCGTCGCATGGTTTGATCGAGGCTACCTCGAAGGTTGGGCGATTGGGCTGCTGAGCGAATGCTATCCAGCGCGGCGTGAGGGAACTGACGACTGCGAGCACCGCCAGGATCGCGACACTTGCGGCTATGCGCGCACGCGAGGCGCAGGTTGAGAATTCGCGTCCGCGATTGAGCAGCGTTTCGATCCGGACGGCGAGCGATGCTCGTCCGCAGATGCCGACTGCGAGCAGTTCGCGGGTTTCAGTTCGCATCGGGTTTCTCGGCGTGATCGATTACGATGACTTCGGCCGGATCTTTTCGGGATTCGAGCTTAAGTCCGAGGTTGTCTTGCAGAACAGTGAAGAGTGAAGGCCGGGAGGTGTCATCCGAGAGCGTCTCCGGGGTGAATTCGAGACGCATGTAGAAGGTGCCCGAGTGTTCCGTCTTATCAACCACGGGGCGGTCCAGGATATTTCCCAGGACATCGGCAAGCTCGGCCGTGGATGTTTCCGCGCTGGTCAGGAAGCCAGGACCCTGCAGAAAACCCCGGCAGGGAGGTTGGTTTCCAGGTGATGAAGTGAGGGGATCGGCGCAGTTGGTCCGCTGCGGTTCCGGGAGTCTCAGCCCGGTCCCCGCGGCGAGAAGTTCGTAGACAGGTATCGGTTTCACTTCGCGGTGAATCGTCAGTTTGAAGCGATCCCGGAGAAGAGTCTTGAGCATCATCCGGGAAGGCTCAAGACCGGCCTCGCCTTCGGCCGGTTTACCGGCGACGTCGTACCGTTCGGAATCGATCCATCCGGAGCCTCCCTGAATCTGGGATTCCTTTATCTTGTATGCGAGCCGGATCAGCGTTTTGAGAGTGACATTGGTCGCTATGAACCCGGCGCGGGGAGGAGGAAAATTCCAAGTGGATCTTTGGTTTCCGCTGGCATTGGGTTTCACCGAGGTCACTTCGAAGGCCGTCGGATCGGACTTTTGCGCAAATACGATCCATCGTGGCGCGAACGAGCCAGCCGTGGCGAGCGTCAGCAACAGGATGATGCTCGCGGCTATGCGCAGAAACGAAACTCGCACGGCGCCGCTTCCACCTTTCAGCAGATTCTCAATCCTTTCGACCGCCCGGGAACCACTGCCGAAGATTCCCGAGGCGAGTTTTAAACCCGGCGCCTCTCTTCCGCGCGACCGGCGCAGTTCAAACATGCGGGCCAGACTCACGGCGTACGGGCGGGCCGCGCCGGTGCGTGCGACCACCCAGTCGTCGCACGCCATTTCTCTTTCGCGCTCGATCTGCCGCAGGACCCACACTGCTAGCGGGTGCAGAGCCAGAACCGCGCCGAGCAGGCGCGCGGCAAGATTCGTCCAGTCGTCGTAGCGCGTGATGTGCGCGGTCTCATGCAGAAGAACATGATCGAGCTCCGCTTCCGCGAGTTCCTCGGGCAGCGATTCGGGGAGTATCACGGCGGGCTGCAGAAATCCGATCGCCATGGGAGATGAAATTTCGGCTGAGAGCAGAAGCTTGATTGGTCTTGCGGCGGCAGGTAGCGGGCGGCCCGAGAGCACCGCGCGTCGTTTCACGCCACGCAGGTAGAAATAGCTCCGTATGATCTGGAGAGTGCGGAAAAGGAACACCGCCGCCCACAACGCGAGAACCAGCTGCGGCCAGCGCGCGGTTCGGCGGTCTCCGAGGGTCACGATAACCGGCGCTTCCTGATTTAGGGGAGTTCGGAGGTCTGGCGGTGAGGGGGACATTATGGTGGCCGGGGGAATCGGCCGGGCCGGTGCGCGGAGGGTTTCCAGAATTCGCGGCGCGAGGGGCAAGAGTAGGATCACACCCAGCGCCGCCCACCAGATTACGTAGCGAGTCGCGGCGTTCACGTAAATCCCGATTCGCGGCAGCAATCTCAGCCCGAGCCAGACAAGGGCCGCAACGATCGCCGCCTGCCAGAGGCTGTTCAGCACCGCCGCCAGGATCGGGATGGTCATCGGTGATCCTCCTTCAGAAGAGCCTGAATGCGCTTGCGCTCGCTTTCGCTGAGGTCCTCGTCTTCCAGAAGATTGAGGACGAGGGCCTCGGCGGAGTTTTTAAAGAAACGTCCGAGCAGATGGCGGAGCGCGCTGCGGCTGGCGACTTCACGGCTGACCACGGGTTCATAGATGAAGGCGCGGCCCTCTTTGGGCTTGCGGTGCCGGACATAGCCCTTGTCCTCGAGAATGCGCATGGTGGTCAGAACCGTGTTGTAAGCCAGGTCTGGTTTCTTCGGAAGCGCCTCGGAGATGGCGGCTACCGTTGCGCTGCCCATTTCCCAGAGCACGTCCATGAGCCGCAATTCGGCTTCAGTCAGGTTGAGCGATTTTTTTCGCGCCATAAACTAATAACTTAAGAGTCAAGGCGATTATAGGCCGTTCCGCTTTTCGGTGTCAACTAATGAATTAGGAAATCAGGGGCGGTCGTGCGCATGCCTTAAGCATGTATATTAGTTGCCTGGAGCAACTATATGGGTGAACCCGAAATTTCTCAAATCCAGGCATTCCGGGCTTTCAGCCGTTTCTATACCCGGCTGATCGGGACGCTTGATGAGGGGCTGCTTCAGACGAGGTACTCGCTTACCGAAGCGCGCATTCTGTATGAGCTGGCGTCGCGGCCGAATCTGACGGCCGCCGAACTCGGAGAACTGCTTCGTCTGGATCGGGGTTATCTGAGCCGAACTCTGGCGAAGCTTCATCAATCGCGGCTTGTCGGTAAAAAGCCGCTTCCGTCGGATGCGCGTCAGACGCAGTTGAGCCTGACGAAAAGAGGCCTCGACGAATTCGGAACGCTGGACAGCCGCTCAAACGCGCAGGTTCGCGAGATCCTGAATCGCCTCTTGCCTGCGGAGCGCACGGATTTGGTTCGGGCGATGAATACTATCGAAGCTTCGCTCGGGGAGGCCCCGGAAATCACTCAGGACTTACACGTTGCGCGGACACCGTGCCGGGGACATGGGTTGGGTGATTCAACGGCACGGAATTCTCTACCGGCGCGAATATGGATGGGATGAGCGTTTCGAGGCTCTTGTCGCGCGCATCGCCGCCGACTTCATTGATCGCTTCGATCCGCAACGAGAGAGGTGCTGGATCGCCGAGAGGAATGGGGATCCGGCGGGCTGCGTTTTCCTGGTGAAGCACGGCGACGAACCGGAGGTTGCCAGATTGCGCCTGCTTCTGGTCGAACCGGCAGCGCGCGGAATGGGCCTGGGAAAGGCTCTTGTGCAGGAATGCGCTCGATTCGCCCGGGATGCCGGCTACAGAAAAGTGACCCTCTGGACGAACAGCGTGCTGACTGCGGCGAGACGAATTTACGAGCGGGAAGGCTATCGTCCGGTCGACGAGTCGCCGCACCGCAGCTTTGGCAAGGATCTGATCGGCCAGACCTGGGAACTCACGTTGTGAGCTGCTACCGTTGGCTCTTTCGCCGGCCCCGCACCATGAACACCAGGCAACCGATGAGCGCGGAAGCGGTTCCGATCGAGCTCATATCGATCTCAGGCGCTTGGGTGCATTTAGGATTTACGCCAGCGCATGGGGCTGGGCCAGCCAGACAGGTGACGGCCGTGGCGAAAGCCACAATTGCGACAGCGGCGACTTTTTTCATGAGTCAGGTCCTTTGTGGAATTATAACTTCAAAACAGAGTATCGAGCCATGTATTTTAATGCTTACATTTATTAGTATTAGTAGTACCGGATCTACCAGTAGTACCACTTACTGCCGACTAATACCCATGTAGCAAGCATAGTGTTAGTGACTGCGTGCGCCACGAACGCATCCCAAAGATTACGCCCGCGGACCATTGCCACGGCATACATCGCGCCAGCAAGGGTCGCAACGATCCAGCGATCCCCATGGAGAAGGCCAAACGCAAGAGAAGACACGCTTATCGCCACGTATGACCAGCACCTGAAATCGACCGACTCGAACTCAGGGGAAACGAGTCGACGAAGCAGAAAACCACGAAAGGCAAGCTCCTCAGCCAATGGTACGGTACCTATAGCCGCAAGGGTCCTCAATGAAAGCCAGGTAATGCGGGCCGGCGCCGGCATGCTGGCCAGACCCGCTGCCATCCCGTTATCGGAGTGAGAACTCCGATCGAAGGCGATCCAGACGACGAACACTACGGCGCCCGCGAGTACGGGGAACCATCCTGGTCTCCAGCGAGGAATCGACACATAGTCGCGACGGCAGTACCAGAACGCGGCGAGCGCGGCTAAGAATCGCAGCGGGTATAGCCATTCGAATTGCGCAGCGGCGGCCATTGAAACCATGCCCGCCGCGAGTACGGCCGCGAAGGGAAGAAGGAATGGCACGGCGGGATTCGAGAATGTCTGTTGAGACACCGGCTGATTATCCGCTTGCGCCGTGCGAAGCCAACCAATACGAGGCGCCACCAGCGAGACACCCAAGGCAACGCCGCTGAAAGCGATCCAGCCGGCCATGGAATGAAAGCCGCCGATCGCGACGCCCGGAAATCCGTGATCCCCGATCAGGATCAGAGCGGCGATGCGCACCGAGTTCAAAGCGAACGTCAGCGTCATTGCAATGGGAATCAGAATCAGGGCAGCGGGAAACCTGTACTCACGCCGTGACAGCCACAGGGAAAGGATGGTGAACATCGCGACCAGCCCCAGGCCTTCCCAGCCGGAGCACGGGCCGAAGATCTCGACCGCGAACCGGTCGCTGCCGATGATATGCTGCCCCCAATCCGTGAAAACGACCGGGACAAACGGCTGCAGGATCCTGCCTACCAGCCAGAACGTGAGGTCCACTCCGAATGTACCGGCGGAAGAACTCCAGAAGCTCCAAACCACCGGAATGACGGCCACGACCGCCGACGCTGCTACAGCGGAGTAAATCCACAAGGGACTGGCGCCGCGGAAGAGATAACGCCAGACATCCTTCGGAAAGAACGCGACTGCGGCAAAATAGACAGCGCATATGCCCGCGCAAAACCAGATCGCGACTGTAAGCAGCCGATATGCGGCGGGAAAAGGTGAAGGCAGCGCCAGGAGAATTGCCAGCGAACACACATGGAACAACAGGTAGGGCAGGGAGACGGGAGCACTACTATAGGGCCACGGAATAGTGTGAGTACGGGATTTCAGTCTCGTAAAGCTGAGAACGAAAAAGGACAGAACGAAAGCGACGCACCACTGCTTGATCTTAATGTGCGGGTTGTCATATAGAAGATACTCGACTGCCAGCAGCAACGCCAAGCCGGTGACGCGTAGCCACCGTCCGCGGGTGTTTCGCAACTCCCGTAAAGTTCGGGGCGAACCTTGAATCGGAGTTGGAGTTGCGGAGAACGCGAAATCATGAGTTGCTTCCGCGCGCTGCTCAGAATGAGATTGTTGCGGTAGCAATTCTTGCGTTCCCGATATTACGTCACGAGCGGGTTATCGCATCCGTAATGGCGATGATAGGCAAGCCATCCGATGGAATCAAGTGGATCAGTTCCATTACCTGAATTCCGCTCGCTGATGCGCGCGGCTCAGAACAGACATTCCGAGCCGCGACCGGGAGGGAGCGTTGCCACTGCTATTTTGTTACGAGCCTGACCGGCCAGACCCGAGACTTACGTTACGATGCGCTCTTATCGGCTCTTGCGCCGGCCTCGCGCCATTAAGACCACGCAGCCGGCAAGCGCTGATGCGGTTCCGATCGAGCTCATGTCGATCTCAGGCGCCCGGGTTGGAACGGCCAGACAGGTGACGGTTGTAGCCAAAACGAGAATTGCCAATGCTGCGATTTTATTCATCTTACAAACTCCTCCGTATTTACGAGCTCTGAGTGGATTATAACTTCAATTAAAGCGCTTAAAGCCGAATGGATCATTTTCGGGTTACCAGTAGTACCACTTACCGCCGGATAAAACCAGGGCGGCAAGCATAGCGTTAGTGACGCCGTGCGCGGCGACGGCGTCCCATATATTTCCTCTGCGGACCATCGCCACGGCGTATACCATCCCGGCGATCGTCGCAACGATCCACCGGTCCCGGTGGAGCAGGCCAAAGACAACCGAAGACGCGATTACCGCTACGTATGACCATCGCCTGAAATCCACCGATTCGAATTGGTGCGAGACGAATCGACGTAGCAGGAAACCGCGAAAGGCCAGTTCCTCGGCTATGGGAACCGTGATTACAGCCGCGAGAGTCCTCAAGGAAAGCCAGGATATGCGGGCTGCGGCCGGCATGCCGGCGAGACCCGCGGCGATACCGTTATCGGAGTGAGCGCTGCGATCGAAGGCGATCCAGACGACGAACACAATAGCCCCCGCGAGCACCGGGAACCAATTCGGTCGCCAACGGCCAATGAGGGGGTATTGGCGGCGGCAATACCAGAGCGCGGACAACGCGGCGAAGAATCTTAGCGGGTAGAGCCACTCGAATCCCGCTGCGGCAGCGAGTGAAAGCATGCCGGCCGCGAGTATGGCCGCGAAAGGAAGAACGAAAGGAACCACAGGATTGGGAAGCCTCTGGTGGGACTGCGGTTGACTCTCCAGTTGGGTCGCCTGAAGCCACCGAATACGGGGCGCCGCGAGCGAGATACCCAGGGCAACACCACTGAAAGCGATCCAACCGGCCTGCGAGTGAAAGCCTCCGATGGCGACATCCGGAAATCCGCGATCGCCGATCAGGATCAGCGCGGCAATGCGCACGGAATTCAACGCGAACGTCAGCGCCATTGCGGCGGGAATCAGAGTCAGAGCGGCGGGGAAACGGTATTCCCGCCGCGACAGCCACAGAGAAAGGATTGTGAAAATGGCAACCAGGCCAAGACCTTCCCAACCGGAGCAGGAACCGGCGATCTCGACGGAGAACCGGTCGCTGCCGATGATGTGCCGGCCCCAATCCGTGAAAACGGCGGAGACAAACGGCCGCAGGATCGTGGCCACGAGCCAGAACGTAGCATCTACTGCGAAGGTGGCGGGGGAAGAAGTCCAGATTTTCCACATCGCCGGCTCGAGCGCAAAGGCCACGGAAGCCGTAGCCGCGGAATAAATCCACAGCGAGCCGGTTGTGAGAAAGAGGTAACGCCAGACGTCCCGCGGGAAGAAGGCGATTGCCCCAAAGAAAAGCGCGCTTATGCCCGCGCCCAACCAGATCCCGGCCAGCGGCCGGCGGTATTCGGCGGAAACGATTTTTGCGACGGGGCTTGAAGCAGCGGCCAGGAAAATTGCCAGGGCGCAGAAGTGCAACGAGATGTAGCGCCGGGAAACAGGCGCCACAGCGGGACTATCGAGAATCGTACGAAGACGGGTCCTTAGTTTCGGGAAGCCGAGAACGGAGAAAGCCAGAACAAAGGTGACACACCATCGAGCCGCCATATTGCGAGCGTCTTCGCGAACATGAAGTTGATGGTAGAGAACGACTTCGAGGGCCAGCAGCAGCGCGAATCCGAAGACGCGGGATCGCCGGCGTCTCGCCCGCGGTTCTGGCGAACTTGCGGACACGCCCCCAGGCGAGCTTCGGAATGTATAAATCGCGGAATGACGTTGTTGCGCCAGCAATGGGTGGGGTTTCCCGGTGGATGACCAGCCGTCTGGACGATGATAGGCGGCTCAACAAAACTGAATCAAGTGGAATAGTTCCGTTACCTGCCCCAAATACCGGTTTAGACCCGTCCATTCGGGCGATGTGGAGCCGGTCCGTCACCGGTCATGATCGAGGCATGGAACAAGTACTCAGCAGTTTTTCGGATCACGTGGCTGGTCTGGTGGAGCGCGCCGGGCAGTCCGCGGTCGGCATCGAAGCGCGCCATCGCATGGGTTCCAGCGGCTTTCTGTGGAAACCCGGCGTGATTGTCACGGCGGACCATGCAATTCGGCGCGACGAAGAAATCCCGGTCATCCTTCCCGACGGCAAGCGTGTCTCGGCGGAAGTCGCCGGGCGCGATCCCGGTACCGACATTGCCGTTCTCAAAGTAAGCGGGGCGACCGCTCCCGGGTTCACCAGTTCACCCGCCTTGCGCGCGGGCGAAATCGTAGTTGCCGTCGGCCGGTATGAGCCCGGCGTTCTGGCGGCAATGGGAATTGTGAGCACCGCCGGCGGGCCCTGGAAAACCTGGCGAGGCGGCGAACTCGATGCGCTGCTTCGGCTGGACGTTGGGGCGTATCCGCGGTCGTCCGGCAGCGCGGTGATCGACTCGCAAGGCCGCTTCGCCGGTATGCTCACGACCGGCCTGACTCGGACCGCGCCGGTCGCGATCCCGGCAGCGACCATCGATCGGGTCGCCGCCGAATTGCTCGCCCACGGGCGGGTTGCGCGCGGTTATCTGGGAGTCGGGCTGCAACCGATCATGCTCCCCGCCGCTTTCGCCGCATCGCTCCAGCGCGACCAGCGCACGGCCGCCATGGTGTTGAGCGTGGAGCCGGACGGTCCGGCGGAAAAAGGCGGCATCCTTCTCGGCGATGTTCTCGTTGAGATCGGCGGTCACCCGATCGGCGATACCGACGATGTCCAGACGGCCCTGCGCGGTTCCATCGGGAAGGAATTGCCGGTGGTTGTTCTCCGCGGCGGCGCGCGCGCCGAACTCCAGGTCAGGCCGGGCGAACGGAGGAAATAATGGGCATCGGGGAAGCCGGTGAAAAGCTCCGCCGCTCCACCGTGCAGGTCTGGAACGGCCTGAGTTTGTCGGGATCGCGTTCATCGGGATCGGGAGTCGTCTGGGATTCCTCGGGGGCCATCGTCACGAACGCGCACGTGGTCCGGTCGCGTGACATCACGATTGAGCTCTGGGACGGGCGGGCGGCTCCGGCTCGCCTCGACAGCCGCGACGATTGGCGGGATCTTGCCATTCTCCGCGTCGAAGCGGACCGGCTTGAGCCCGCACCGTTCGGGGATTCAAGCCGTGTGCGCGCAGGCGAACTGGTAATCGCGGTCGGAAATCCAATGGGTTTTACGGGTGCGCTGAGCACCGGCATCGTTCATGGCGTTGGTCCGGTTCCTGGGATGGGCGGGCAGCCCTTCATTCAGACAACCGTTCGGCTGGCGCCGGGGAATTCGGGGGGACCGCTCGCGGACGCGGGCGGCAACGTGATCGGAATCAACGCCGCAATTGTGTCCGGAGGCCTCGGCCTCGCGGTTCCGGTTAATGCCGTGCGGCGGCTGCTGACAGCGGGTCCGCCGCCTGAGTTGGGAGTGGCGGTGCGGCCGGTCCGAATCCCCGGGCGGAACGGCGGCATCGCACTATTAGTCCTGAATGTCGCGGCGGGGAGCGCGGCGGATTACGTTTCGCTGCGGCAAGGCGACTTGCTGGTCGCCGCCGGCGGCAGGAGTTTCGAATCCGCCGAAGATCTTCGGGAAGCCCTCGATCGGAGTACCGGGAAATCGGTGACCATTCAATTCCTGCGCGGCGGCGAAGCGAAAAAGCGCGAGGTTACGATACGTCTCACACAGGGAGTGGCGGCTTGAACGGTGGCGCGGAGGAAAAGATCCGCGTGCTGGTGATCGGCGAGTCGCCGATCGTGCGCGCGGGTCTTGAAGCAGCCATCGCCGAGTCGGAACACTTCGAAGTCGTCGGGACGAGTAATACGGCCGGGTCCGCCGCGTTGTTCGAATCCGTGGACGCCGCGGCGGTCCTCATGGAACGCGGCGCGTTCCATTCATGGCTCCTGAGTGAGCGCCAGGGCGAGCCGGCCGGGGAATCGGGAGCCGGTCCGAAGCTGCCTTCGGTGGCGTTGACGCCGCGCGAGATCGAAGTGCTCCGCCTGCTGGCCGATGGCACAAGCAACAAGATGATTGCGCACAAGCTGGGGATCTCAGATCATACGGTCAAGTTCCACGTGACCTCTATCCTGACGAAATTGAATGCCGGGAGCCGCACCGAAGCGGTGACGCTCGGTGTGCGCATGGGTCTGGTTTATCTGTAAGCCCCGGCTGGTGGCCAAAAACCACCGAAGAGCCACGCCGCAAGACCTTCCGAGTCAGCTAAGTGATTCATTCCAGACCGATTGATTTTTGGCACACTGGCTGCCTTCTTTCAGGGCGCAAGGAGGAAACGGAAATGAAAACGAAGCTGATTGCGGGATTGTTACTGGCGGGAAGTTCTATGTTCGCCGCCCCGAGAGTTGCTGTTGGAATTGGAGTCGGGTTCGGCGCTCCGGCGCCGGCGTATGTAGCTCCGGCTCCCGCGGCTTATTATGCCGCACCCCCTGCGCCAATCTATCCGGCGCCCGGTCTGGGTTACACGTGGACTGCCGGTTACTGGTATGGCGTTGGACCGCATCGCGTCTGGCGTCCAGGTTACTGGGTTGCCCCCCGCGGCCGTTACCATTACGGGCATGAACACTACCGCCGCTAACCGGAAGACGGAGTGAGTCGGAGGCTCACTCCGTCGTTCGCGCGTTACTCAAATTTCTCGTCCGCCGAGGGACCGTACATGCCCGGGAACTCGACGTCATTCATCCGAAGATAGACACCCAGTTGCGCGCGATGATGGACCAGATGATTCATGATCGTGGTGCGCATGACGCCCGATCGCGGCGATGCCATGATCGTCTTTCCGGCATATTTGAAGGTCCAGATCTTCTTCCAGTCCTCGTCGGTGGCGGCCTGAATCCGGGCGCGCGCCGCGGCTGCATTGTCGTCGAATTTCTTCAGTAACTCCGCTTGGGAAGTGGCGAATTCCGGTTTGAAATCGGGTTGCAGTTCGAGAACTTCCTGGTCCAGAGTATAGGTGGTCCATCCCGGCAACTCCGCGACGTGTGTGGCCAGCCGGCCCATCGTCATAGACTTCGGATGCGGCTGGTAATCGAATTTTCCGTCGGGAACCAGCGCGAGCAGTTTCCGGGTATTCTTCATTTCTTCATCGAATTCGGGCAAGAGCGTTTCGCTAAACGGCATTTTTTTCTCCTTAAAATCGCAAGGCCATTCGAACGGTGGATACAGTTCCGATCCGGGCGTGTGAAGCATGCGGTATTGGCTTCTTTCCAGCACCCTGCTAAGAGAACGGTAACTGGCATTGCGGACAGATTCGGTCCGCAGTGAATGTCAGACTGAAAGAAGAAATGCTGGACACCTCAGCCCGATTATTGCGATTGCTCTCGTTGTTTCAGGCGCAGCGATATTGGTCCGGCGCGGATCTCTCCGAACGGCTGGAGGTCACGTCGCGCACCCTGCGGCGCGATGTCGATCGCCTGCGGAGCCTGGGTTATCCGGTCAATTCAACTCCCGGCGCGGCGGGAGGATATCAACTCGGCGCCGGCGCGACCTTGCCGCCCTTGCTGCTCGATGACGACGAAGCGGTTGCCGTCGCGGTCGGTTTGCGCACGGCGGCGAGCGGCACGGTGACCGGGATCGAAGAGGCATCCGTGCGTGCGCTGGCCAGGCTCGAGCAGGTATTGCCCTCACGGTTACGCCGCCGCGTTACCGCGTTGCATGCGTTTATCGTGCCGCTGGGGAATAAGGGGCCGACGGTCGATGCGGAAATGCTTTCCTCGATTGCGGGCGCATGCCGCGACTGCGAGAAGATGCGCTTCCGATATAACGCTCGCAACGGCGTGGCGAGCGCTCGGGAAGTGGAGCCTCACCGTCTGGTTCATACCGGCAGACGCTGGTATCTGGCCGCGTGGGACCTGGCCCGCGGAGACTGGCGCACGTTTCGCGTTGACCGGATCGAGGGGAAAGCTGCAACGGGATCGCGATTCGTCCCGCGTGAGCCGCCCGAGGGCGATTTCGCCGCTTACGTCGCGCGAAGCGTAGCTTACACTCCTTATCCTTACCGCGCGCGTGTCACGCTGCATGCGGCCGTTGAGGCGGCGATCGAGCGTGTTCCGGCGGGGATCGCAACGTTCGAAGCGGTCACTCCGGAGACATGCATGATGCATGTCGGCGCCGGTTCGCTCGACAGCTTGTCGGTGTATCTCGCGCTGATCGGGTTCGAATTTGAAGTGCACGAACCGCAGGAGCTGATCGAGCGCGTGCGGTGGCTGGCGGCGCGCTTCGGCAGGGCTTGCGAACGTATCGTCGACGAGATTGCGGTCGCAGGGGAATCGCGAGAATGACTTTAGAGCAATCTGATTCCGAGCCGCGACCGGGAGGGAGCGAATTCTACAGTATTTACGAAAAGTTTCCGCTCGGCGCGGAGCCTTATCTCATCACCGGTAGCGCCGGCGATCTTGTCGCCTGCCCTCATACGAACCGCGTCTTCAACGGCGTGTTCCATGGCCCGCACCGGGCCGCCAACGGCGATGAAGACGCTGCGCAGGGCATGTGCGGCCAGCGCTTCGGCGCTGCCGCCGAGCTTCCGCTCGGCGCGGAGCGTTACGTCAGTGCCGGTAGCGCCGGCGATCCCTCGTCGCCGGTGTTCTTACGAACCGCGTCTTCGACAGAGCGGTTGCCAGTGTATTTTCGTGACGACTCCTCAGAGCCCGGCATGAAATAACCTCACACGCGGAATGGTTCAGCGGCGATCCTCGCCGTCAACTCCCGATTGCGCATCACGCAACCGCAAATGGATAGTCAGGCGGCGCGTTAACATGAGCGTCAGGACTGACTGAATAACCGAATGACCCACCTCTTTTGCCCGGCAAAAGATCCTCGCGCCGCTGGGGCTTACGAAAGGAGCGCTTACCTGTGTCGCAAAAAAGGATTTCCAGCGGTGTGGCACACGAAATCCCCGCGGACTTGAAAAAAGCGCTTACATCCGACCCCCAGGCATTAACGGCATGGGAGAATATTACACCGCTCGCACGCAACGAATGGATATGTTGGATTGAGTCAGCCAAAAAAGCGGAAACCCGAAACCGCCGGATCGAGTGGGGCTGTTCAAGCCTGAGGGATGGAAAACGACGCCCCTGCTGTTGGCCTGGATGCGCCCACCGCTGATTCGAGAATGGTTCAAAACGGATATTGCGACGGTCGACTGGAGCCGCCAAAATTCCGGTTTGCGCCCCTCACCCCGCTTTCCCGCCTCTCACGATAGGATGATCGCCGGGGCCAGGCGCAACAGGACGCCAGTTGCTCTCCCGGCGCCCACGCGCATAAGTTGGCGCAAAGAGTCCCCGCGATCAGGATGTCAGCTTTGTGGTCAAATGATTGAAATGCAGATCACAGCATGCCTCACACTCGGGATGCTGTCGCTTGCGGCGCTCGCGCAAACTTCCAACACTTTCAAGGCCCGGCTTTCACCGGTGCCGCTCGATCTTTCGATGCAGGACAAGGTTGCCGGGATGGGACATGCGACGGCGACGCTGAACGGTTCGAAGGTGACGATCGTTGGGACGTTCGAAGGATTGAAATCCGCGGCGACAGTAGCGCAGATCCGCCGTAGCCCGGTGACTGGTGTGCGCGGCCCGGTAGTGTTCGATTTGACCGTCGCTGGAGCCACCAGCGGTAACGTCGGAGGGACATTCGATTTGACCGCCGACCAGGTGGCGATGCTGCGCTCGGGCAAACTGTACATTCAGATTCGCAGTGAAAAAGCTCCGGACGGCAACCTCTGGGGCTGGCTACTGCCATAGAGGATAGGAAAAGATCATGAGGCGGAAACTCATCGTCATCACGGCCGCGCTGTTTGCGGCTGGGGTTCTTGTTCTGACCGGGCAGCAGGCTCCCGCACCAGCGGTTTATACAGCGGCTCAGGCCGCGGCCGGACTGACGACGTACCAGAGTTCGTGCGCCAGTTGTCACACCGATACGCTGATCGGCCGCAACGAAGCACCGGCCCTGGCGGGCGCGAACTTCATGACGCAGTGGGGCGGCCGAACTACGAAGGATCTTTATGGCTATATTCAGGCGGTGATGCCCCCCGGCAATGGCGGCACGCTGGGTGAAGAGGCGTATCTGAACGTCACCGCTTACGTTCTGCAATCGAACGGAGCGCCGCCGGGTGCGCAGGCTCTGACCGCGGATACTGCACAGGCGATTCGGTCGATCGCGACCGGGACGGCATCGCCGGCTACAGCTGCGGCACTGGCCCAGACGGGCGGGCGCGGAGCAGCGCTTGCGCCACCACGCGGACTTACATTTTCGAACGAGATCAGGAATTTCGTGCCGGTGTCCGACGAAGATCTGAAGAACCCGAAACCCTCGGACTGGCTGATGCTGCGGGGCAATTATCAGGCGTGGAGTCACAGCACGCTGAACCAGATCAATGCGTCGAACGTGAAGGATCTGCAGTTGCAATGGGTTTGGGGGCTAAACGAGACGGGCGCTAATGAGACTTCGCCGATCGCGCACAACGGCATCATCTACATCGCGGGAACCAGCAACTGGATTCAGGCGATCGACGGCAAGACAGGCGAACTGATCTGGGAGAACCAGATCGGGCCGACGGTGGGGCTGGGCGGGACGCTGGCGATGCGCAATCTCGCGATCTACGGAGACAGGATCTACGCGGCCACCACCGATGCGCGGATGGTGGCGCTCGACGCGCGCACCGGCAAACAGATCTGGGTCACGCAGATTTCGGCCAGGAACAAAGACTTCACGAACACGTCGGGGCCGGTCATCATCAAGGGCAAAGTGATTCAGGGTCTGGCGGGCTGCACCACATATCGCGACGAGAAGTGCTTCATCAGCGCGTATGATGCCGGGACCGGGAAGCAGTTGTGGCGTTTCTATACGGTGGCGCAGGAAGGCGCCCCCGGCGGCGACACCTGGAACGATTTGCCCAATATGTTCCGGGCCGGCGGCGATGCCTGGATCACGGGCAGCTATGACCCCATGCTGGATCTGACCTACTGGGGAACTTCCCAGGCCAAGCCGTGGATGCGCGCGAGCCGCAAGGCAAACGGCAACACGCTGTATATGACTTCAACACTGGCGTTGCGGCCGGACGATGGCAAGCTGGTCTGGTACTTCCAGCACATTCCAGGCGAATCGCTCGATCTGGACGAAGTGTATGAGCGTATCCTGGTCGACATCGGTGGCGAGAACTTTGTTTTTAACGCGGGCAAGGCGGGAATTCTTTGGAAGCTGGACCGCCGGACGGGCAAGTTCCGGGACTTGACGCAGATGGTGTTTCAGAACGTTTTCGACAGCGTCGACAAGAAAACGGGCGAGGTGCATTACCGCAACGACATCGTCGAGCAGCGCGCCGGGGAGTGGGTGCAGGCCTGCCCCTCCACTGAAGGCGGCCACAATTGGCAGGCGATGAGCTATGTGCCGGAAACGCAGGCGATCATCGCGCCGCTGAGCCAGAGTTGCATGGAAATGAACGGCAACGTGGTGAAGTTCGAGGAAGCTTCGGGCGGGACGGCGGCGCAGCGCCGGTTCTTTGAAATGCCAGGATCGAATGGGAACATCGGCAAGCTGGCGGCATATGACGTGCGCACACTGAAGGAACTGTGGAAATACGAGCAACGCGCGCCGTTCCTGACGGGCGTGCTTTCAACCGGCGGCGGCATTGCGTTCGTGGGGGATCTTGACCGGGTATTCCGGGCAGTGGACGTGAAGACGGGCGCGACGCTTTGGAAGATACGCCTGGGGACTTCGGTGCAGGGCTTCCCGATTACGTTCAGCATCGGGCAACGGCAATATGTGGCGGTGACAACTGGACTGGGCGGCGGGAGTCCGCGAGTGGTGCCGAACACGATTGCGCCGGAGATCCGGCCACCGTCTTCGGGACAGGCACTGTATGTGTTCGCGCTGCCGGAGAAATAGACCGGCGCAAGACACGCCGATCGAGGAGGTGTCGTCCACGCTCTGAGTGAATCGTCGGACATCCGGAAGTTGAGCTCATCAAAACGGCGTTATCGAAACAGGGCCGCTTTTTCGGTGACGCGCCGCCAGACTTTATATTTCCTCTGAAATCAACAAAATTAAGCCGGATTTCGCCGGGATCCGCCATTCTTCGTGCAATAACAGAATCGCATGCGTACCGAACGTCAGATCCAGGCTTCCCGCGCCAACGGAGCCCGGTCCCGCGGACCCGTCACGGCCGAGGGCAAATACAACTCCTCTCGCAACGCGACCACACACGGCCTGCTCGCCGGCGCCATCGTCATGAAAGGCGAGATCGAAGAGCGCTTCAACGAAGTTCTGGCCGACCTCAACCAGGAACTTCATCCCGAAACCCCGATCGAATATACCCTCGTCGAAAAGATGGCTGTCGCCCGTTGGCGTCAACTCCGCGTGTGGGGCATGGAGAAGGCCGCGATGGAATATCAGGTCCGAAAACAATCGGGTTCCATCCAGGACGGCGAAAACAACCCGACCCGAGCATTCCTTGCCTTCAGCAGCCTCGGTGACTCCCGCGCACTTGACCTGATCATTCGTTACGACTCGCTCTGTGACCGCCAGTATCTCCGCGCTCACCGCCGCTTTATGGAAATGCGGCGCCATCGCGGCGAACCCCTCTCGCCCTCAAAGCCCAAACCCGAAGTCACAGCGCAACACGAGACCTCTGAGTCGGAAGATCTCACGTCGCAGCAGGCATCGGACCCGTTTCTTCCGGAGCCAACCGAAAAACCAAACGAAAACCAACCAAACGAACCCAGCAACTCGTTGCAAACAAAGCAATCGCCTGAGACGAACCCGGCGCAATCCCGGCGAATGTATGAAGCCCGCGGTCATTCTGACTTCTGGCTCCTGACTTCCTCAACTCGGGGCGAACCCCTCCCGCCCTCAAAGCCCGAACCCGAAGTCACAGCGCAACACGAGACCTCTGATTCGGAAGATCTCACCTCGCAGCCGGCATCGGACCCGTTTCTTCCGGAGCCAACCGAAAAACCAAACGAAAACCAACCAAACCAACCCAGCAACTCGTTGCAAACAAAGCAATCGCCTGAGGCGAACCCGGCGCAATCCCGGCGAATGCATGAAGCCCGCGGTCATTCTGACTTCTGGCTCCTGACATCCTCAACTCCACCGGGTTGTAAAATCGCGGGTTGTAAAATTGACGCATCGTGCCATCCGTTGAATCCACAGGACTCCCGATGACTGCGGACCGGCCGAACATCGACGCTCTCTTCAGCGACATCCACCCGTCTCTCTCATCCCAGGCCGCGATCGTCGAAGCCAATCGCTGCCTGAATTGTTTCGACGCGCCCTGCACCGCCGCGTGCCCCACCCATATCGACGTTCCCGGCTTCATCGGCAAGATCGCCCGCGTCAATCTGCGCGGCTCCGCCCTGCGCATTCTCAATGCCAACATTCTGGGGCTCAGCTGTTCGAGGGTTTGTCCCGTCGACGTGCTTTGCGAAGGCTCCTGCGTCATGCACGGTCGGGGAGAGCGGCCTATCGCCATCGGCCTGCTGCAGCGCCACGCGATGGAGCGATTCTACGACTCCGGCGCACGAATAGCTTTGCCCGCCGTGTCTCAGCGCGCGCTACGTGTCGCATGCGTAGGCGGCGGACCGGCCTCCCTCGCATGCGCCGCCGAGCTGCGCCACCTCGGTTACCAGGTCACCATCTTTGAAAGCCGCGCCGTCGCGGGCGGTCTGAACACTTTCGGTGTCGCCGAATACAAGCTGAACGCATCGGACAGCCGCCGCGAAGTCGAGTTTGTCCGCTCACTGGGCATCGCCATCGAAACCGGCGCAACCGTCGGCGAAAATCTTTCCCTCGAAGAACTGGAATCGAATTACAGCGCCATCTTCATCGGCATCGGGCTGGGCGCTGGATTCAAGCTCGAAAACGTCGCGGACCGAACAGGTGGAATCGACGCCCTGCGGTTCATCGAGGCATACAAGAAGCGCGAACCGGTTCCCGTGGGGCAGCAGGTAATCGTCATAGGCGGCGGCAACACGGCCATTGACGCGGCTTGCGCGGCGAGGCGTCTCGGCGCCCTCGAAGTAACCCTGGCATATCGCCGCCGCGAACGCGAGATGCCCGCCTTTGCTTTCGAGATTGCGCATGCGCGCGCCGAAGGCGTTAATCTTCTCTTTCAGGTGGAACCTTTCGCGTTTCACGTCGGAGCCCCCGTTGGAAGTATGGAGTTTCGCAGAACCCGCCTCACCGAACACGACGCATCAGGCAGGCCGGGAATCGAACCCGATTTTGGTACGGAGTTTACCTTACCCTGCGATATGCTGATCACCGCCATCGGCCAATCGAAACTGCTGGACCTGCTTGAACGTTTCCAGGGCGTGGAACTGCGCAACGGCCGCGTCGTCGTTGATCCCGCGACCGGGCGCACATCGAATTCGAAATACTTCGCGGGCGGCGACTGCGTCAGCGGCGGTCGTGAAGTCGTCGATGCGGTCGCAGACGGCAAACGCGCCGCGCGCGGAATAGCCGCCATGCTCGCACCGGAGCTCGCTCGTGGCTGACCTGAGCGTCAACTTCGCGGGCCGGATCCGCTGCCCCAATCCCTTCTGGCTCGCGTCCGGTCCGCCGGCCAATTGTGGCGACCAGGTGATGCGCGCCTTTGACGCCGGCTGGGGCGGCGCGGTTTGGAAGACCATCGGCGAGCCGATTGTCAATGTCAGCTCCCGCTACTCGTCCGTCGACTGGAACGGCAGCCGCATGATGGGCTTCAATAACATCGAGCTCATTTCGGACCGCCCCATTGAAGTGAATCTCCGCGAGATTGCCGAGGTCAAGAAACGTTATCCGCGAAATGCCGTGATCGCCTCGCTCATGGTTGAGTCGAAGCGCGAGGCCTGGCACGAGATGGTGCGAATGGCTGAGGATGCGGGATCCGACGGCCTCGAACTCAACTTCGGCTGTCCTCATGGAATGAGCGAGCGAGGCATGGGCAGCGCTGTCGGTCAGGTGCCTGAGTACGCCCGCATGATCACCGAATGGGTGAAGGAAGTGGCCCGCACGCCGGTGATCGTAAAGCTCACTCCCAACATCAGTGATATCCGAACCGTGGCGCGCGCCGCGAAGCGGGGCGGGGCCGATGCGTTGTCGGCCATCAACACCATCAACTCCATTACCGGCGTCGATCTCGATACCTTTATTCCCAGGCCGAACGTCGACGGCGCTTCGAGCCACGGCGGTTACTGCGGCCCCGCCATTAAACCGATCGCGCTCCACATGGCGCAGCAGATCGCGTCGGATCCCGATTCGGCATTGCCGCTTTCGGCGATTGGCGGTGTCGCCACGTGGCGCGATGCCGCGGAGTTCATTCTCCTCGGTTCCGGGACGGTTCAGGTTTGTACCGCGGCGATGCACTACGGCTTCCGCATCGTCGAAGATTTGATTGACGGCCTTTCGAACTGGATGGACGAGAAGGGCTTCGGCGCTATCGACGACTTTATCGGGCTTTCCAGCGGTCGCATCCGCGAATGGAAAGACCTGAACCTCAACTACAAAATCGTCGCCGATATCGATTCTGCGAAATGCATCGGCTGCGAGCTTTGCTACGTCGCCTGCTGGGACGGAGCCCATCAGTGCATTCATGTGGATCGTGAACACCTCGGTCAAAATCCCCCTCCTCCGGCGGTCGAGGCCGCATCCCGGGCGCGCATAGCCGTTTCCCCCGTGTCCAAATCCGACCAGGCTCAAGTGCCGTACGGACGCACGCCGCTCGCTCGCATTCCCAGGGTCGATGAGTCCGAGTGTGTCGGCTGCAATCTCTGCGCCCTGGTTTGCCCGGTCGATGAATGCATCACGATGAAGCGCGTCGACGCGGGCATACCGCCTGAAACCTGGGCGCAGCGAAGTTCAACCGGAGTCAATGCGTGACGCCCGACCCGTCACTCTACAGCCACGATCTCGCCCCGGTTCCCCTGGAGAAGCGAACGTGGGGCGTCTATTCCTACGCCTCGCTTTGGGTCGCGATGTCGGTCTGCATTCCGACCTATATGCTCGCCTCCGGCCTGATTTCGGGAGGAATGAACTGGTGGCAGGCCGTCGGCACCATTCTGTTGGGCAACCTGATCGTTCTGGTTCCCATGATTCTCAACGCACACGCGGGCACGAAGTACGGTATTCCGTTCCCTGTACTCGTGAGGTCTTCGTTCGGCGTAAAAGGCGCGAATATTCCCGCCGTAGTGCGAGCGCTCGTGGCCTGCGGATGGTTCGGCATCCAGACCTGGATCGGCGGCCAGGCCATCTCGACCATGCTCAAAATCATCTGGCCTGCCGCCCAGACGCCCGCCACAATTTGGGTTTGTTTTTTCCTTTTCTGGCTGCTCAACATGTATGTGGTCTGGCGCGGGCTCGACAGCATTAAAGTGCTCGACTCGGTGAGCGCGCCTTTCATGCTCGCCATCGGGCTAATCCTGCTGTACTGGGTTACCTCGAAAGCGGGCGGCCTCGGCCCGGTTCTCCGCCAGCCGAGTAAATTCCCGACCACCTCCGCATTCCTCGCGTTCTTCTTCCCATCGCTGACCGGAATGGTCGGCTTCTGGGCGACAGTCGCGCTGAACATCCCCGACTTCACCCGCTACGCCAAATCCCAACGAGCGCAAATGCTCGGACAATCCCTCGGACTGCCGCCCGCCATGACCCTCTTTTCTTTTATCGGTGTCGCCGTTACGTCAGCGTCCGCGATCATTTTCGGCGAGCAGATCTGGGATCCGGTCGTCCTGCTGGCGCGGTTTCAGCAGCCCGTAGTGGCCTTGATCGCGCTGGTTGCCCTTCTGGTGGCGACGCTCAACACCAACGTGGCCGCGAACGTAGTTTCACCCTCGAACGATTTCGCCAACCTGGCGCCGAGGCTCATCTCGTTCCGGACCGGAGGACTAATCACCGGCGTGATCGGAGTCCTTCTGATGCCCTGGAAACTCCTCGCGAACGCGAACAGCTACGTTTTCGGATGGCTCGTCGGCTCTTCGGCGCTCCTCGGACCCGTCGCCGGAGTAATGATCGCCGATTACTACATCATCCGAAAGCGCCGTCTGCAGGTCGACGAGCTCTATATACGAGGAGGAGTCTACGAGTACACAGGAGGCATAAACTACCGCGCAATCGCGGCGCTGGCCTTAGGAGCCGGCGCGGCTCTGGTCGGCCTCGCCGTCCCGCCACTGCGTTGGCTCTACGACTACGCCTGGTTCACCGGCTTCGCCATCTCAGCCCTTTCCTACTGCGCCCTGAGTACAAACATCAAAGTGGGGCAGGGCTTCGGCCCTGCCGCCGGGCTTCCGCCCGGCGCGGAGCTTTCGACACCTTCGCGCGAGGCGCTTGACTGATCATGCCCCTCCTGATCAAGAACGCCGATATCATCACTGCCGACTCCAGATCCCGCGCGGATATCTACGTCGAAGACGAAACCATCACCAGCATCGGAAAGGATCTCCAGACACCGCTCGGAACCGAAATAATCGATGCCACCGGAAAACTGGTCTTCCCCGGCTTCATCGATCCGCACGTCCACATCTATCTGCCCTTCATGGCGACATTCGCAAAGGACACCCACGAAACCGCCAGCATCGCCGCGCTAGTCGGAGGCACAACCACATACATCGAAATGTGCTGCCCGTCGCGTCTCGACGACGCGCTCGAAGGCTATCACTTATGGAAGTCGAAAGCCGAAGGCGCAAGCGCCTGCGACTACACCTTCCATATGGCTGTCTCGAAATTCGAAGTCTGCACCCCATCGCAGTTGCGTGAGATCGTAGCCGACGGGATCGCCTCCTTCAAGATCTTCCTCGCCTACCGGAACTTCTTCGGCGTCGACGACAGCGAGATGTACCAGACCCTCGAACTCGCGCGAAAACTGGGAGTCATCGTAACTGCTCACTGCGAGAACGCAGAGCTGGTCGCGAGAATGCAGCAAAGCCTCTTATCCAGGGGCCAAACCGAGTCGGGTTGGCACGAGCGGAGCCGTCCGGAAGCTGTCGAAGCCGAAGGAACGAACCGCTTCGCGACATTTCTCCAGACCACCGGAGCCGCCGGATACGTAGTTCACCTCTCATGCAAACCAGCTCTCGAAAACGCGTTGGCGGCGAAATCGCGAGGGGTAAGGCTATGGATCGAGTCTGTAGTGCCGCACTTCCTTCTCGACAAAACATACGCCGAAAGACCTGGCGCAGAAGGTTTGAAACACATCATGTCCCCGCCGCTGCGGGATCGCCGCAATCAGAAGGCGCTCTGGGACGCGCTCGCGGCCGGATTCATCGACACGGTGGGCACGGACCACTGCCCTTTCGACGTCTCGCAAAAGCTCATGGGCAAAGACAATTTCACTCAAATTCCCAATGGCATCCCCGGTATCGAAGAGCGCGTAAATCTGCTCTATACCTACGGCGTGAAGCGCGGGATTCTGGATCTGCATCTTTTCGTCGAAGCAGCCAGCACGCGCGCCGCGAAACTCTTCGGACTCTTCCCGCGAAAGGGAACCATCGCGGTGGGTAGCGACGCCGATCTGGTCATCTACGATCCCGACTATCGCGGCGTGTTGTCAGCCTCCACGCAACACGTCAACTGCGACTACAACGGCTTCGAAGGAATGGCGATCGAAGGCCGGCCCTCAGTTGTGACGGTACGGGGCCGCGTCCAGGTTAAAGACGGAAAATTCGTTGGTGAAAAAGGTCGCGGCCGATTGTTAAAACGCGAACCTGCTTACTTCTAAAACCAAAATGCCCGATCCCAAACGCACGATCGCGGAACTGAAAGAGCTCCGCGCCCTGACCGCCGACGACCACGGCGCGCAGCGTATCGCCTGGACCGACACGTGGCTAAAAGCGCGCGAGTGGTTCACGACCAAAATCGCCGATCTTCCCGTCGAAGATCACAAAGACGCAGCAGGCAATCGCTGGATCACGCTTCGGGGAGATTCTGAAAAAGCGCTCATCCTCGGCAGCCACCTCGATTCGGTTCCGAATGGTGGCTGGCTCGACGGAAGCCTCGGAGTCATGTCGGCGCTCGAAGTTCTCCGCGGCTTCGTGGAGAAGTTTAAAGGCAAGCCGCCGGTCACGATTCGCCTCGTCGATTGGGCCGATGAAGAAGGCGCTCGCTTCGGGCGCAGCCTGCTGGGCTCCTCCGCTTTTGCCGGCACATCCACGATTGAAGCGGATCGCGGCCTCAGGGATAAAGACGGTATCCGTCTCGAAGACGCGCTCCGCCGGTGTGGCGTCGAAATCGATCGTTCCCCCGAAGCGCAAAAGGAACAAAAGGAAGCCGCGGCTTACCTGGAACTCCACATCGAACAAGGTCCGGTTCTGGAAAGCATGGGGCTGCCCCTTGGAGTGGTGTTAGGCACTAAGGGCGTCGAGCGTCACGCGATCGCATTCACAGGCCAGGAGGCTCACTCCGGCTCGACACTCCGATGAACTCCCGCCGCGATGCGCTGGCCGCCGCCGCCAGGCTCGCACTCGAACTGCGCCCCATCGCCGCCCGCTACCCGGACGCGGTCTGCACCATGGGAAGCGTCAAAACCTATCCGGGCATCGTAACCGCCGTCGTTGGCCGTTGCGAAACTACGTTGGACCAGCGCGATCTCGATGCCGGTGCGCTTGCCGAACTGTATCGGCTGGCGCGCGAGGCGAGCGAGCGGTTCGCCCTTCAGGAGAGGTGCACCGTCGAATGGTCGAAAATCTGGAGTATCGAACCCGTGCCGTTTAACCTGGAACTCGTGGATCTCTGCGAGACGGCGATTCTGGAGACGACGGGTTATGTCCATCGCCTGCCCTCAGGCCCTTTGCACGATGCCGCCGAGGTTCAGCGCTGCGGCATACCTTCAGTGATGATGTTTGTTCAGTCGCTCAAGGGCATTAGTCACAACAAGATCGAAGATTCGAAAGAGGAGCACCTCGAACTCGCTGTGGAAGCCCTCGACCGCCTCGCCGCAAGGACGGTTGACTGGATACTCAGCCAATGAACTCAGACGTTCGCCAGAAGCTTGTGCTGACGTACCGCGTACGCATCAGTCATGCCGGCGACCTGATCGCAAACCAGCCTCAGCTTCAGGTAATCCCGTTTCACAGCAGGCTCGATCGTAGGAAACGTCCTGTTCAGATCCTGCTCGTACGCATTCCGGTAGTTATCCGAAATGATCGAATAGACCTTGTTACTGAAGCCCTTCTCGTCCCGCAATTCGGGAGCAACGCCTTCCCAGTAAAGGTCGAGCAGATCCTGAATCACTTTGCGACCCATGATCTCCAGCCTCAGCACCTCCGGCGACCGGAAGATGTGCCGTCTCACCACTTCTTTACAGGCGTTATAGAGACCGCCAAGCCGGGATTGCCTCACGAGTTCATAACCGTAGTCGCCCGTCATGATGGCGTCGTAAGATTCCTGAAATTCGTCCAGCGCCGCGGGAATCAGGCGAGACATCAGGTTGGTACGAAACGCCTGCGCGAACACGTCGCCCGGTCCGTAGCCTGCCAGACTTCGCTTCCCGACCTGCGCCTGCGCGTCTTCTTTCAGAGCAACGGCCGTGCCGCCGGCGCCGAAGCGCTCCAGTTCTTCGACCATCTCCTGCCATCGGAAAATGCCCTTTCGAACGCCGTCCTCAAGATCGATGCAGACGTTCACGATGTCGTCCGCCGCCTCCACGAGATACGTGATCGGATTCCGCGACATACCCGTTCCGGTTTCCCGTTGAACCTGGCAGATCAACTCGCGCTCGGTCTCAAAGAACCCGGGCTTCGACCGTTCGTGATGATCCGGGCACGTGTCGCGCGCGGATACAACATACTTGCAGGCCGCCGACAGCGTACCGAACGTCAGATTCAAACCGTTCGATTCGCTGAGGACCTGCAGACGCGTAGCCAGTCGGACCATCTGCGCGTTGCCATCGAACTGAAAGAAGTCCTGCGCGGCCGTCGCTTCCGCAAACACCTCAGCAAGGTGGCTGATCCTGCGCCAGTTTATGCGTGAACCAGTCCTGAATCGCTTTTTCACCGGCGTGACCAAACGGCGGATTGCCGACATCATGCAGCAGCGCGCACGCAGCGGCAATCGTCGAAATCGCATGAGAGTATTCAATCGGGATCCGATCCGCCAACCGCCTGCAGGCAGCCTGTGAAAGGTCCCTCGCAACACTGCTGACTTCGAGCGAGTGAGTCAGCCGCGTGCGCACCGAGTCGTGCGGCTCCAGCGGAAACACGTGGGTCTTGTCCTGCAGTCGCCGAACCGGGGTGCTGAACACGACGCGGCCGAGATCGTCTTCGAACTCAGTGCGGTCCTCGGCGGGGTGGTCGGATGGCCCCGCGCGCCGGCTGCTGATTAGTTGTCGCCAGTTCATCATAGACGCTGCTACAGAGTCTCATTATCGGTGGAGTGCCGTGCGCCGCGCCCGAAACGCTGATCCGTCTGAGCCATCCAATTCGGCTTCGGTTTCCGAGGAATTCGAGCTGCAGGCTAATCGTCGTTCTCCGCCACTTCCTCCTCTTCGGCGAACTCTTCTTCCACGAATTCTTCGTCAGGCATCCCGGCCGCCTCAGCCTGAGCGGCCAGTTCCTCATCGGAGATCTGCGATTCGAGAATTTCGATCGCCTGCTCCTCGAATGATGCGGGTACCAGCAGACTGGCTTCGAAACCGCCCACTGCGGCGAGCTCATTTTTAATTTGCGACGGAATGGATGCGCTTTCGAGTAATCCCCGCGCCATGTTCGCCTCCTCGGGGAATCCGAAAGTCGCGATCAACACCATTTCCTCGGCTTCATGGGTGGGCTGAAGTTCGCTTTCGGAAGCGACTTCTTCGCCCTCTTCGGGACCCAGGCCGCGTCTGGCGATCTCATCGTCATAGACTTCTCTCGCCATCTCGACGAGTTCGTCGCGGTTCGTTTCCAGTAACGCTTCGTCCGACAAAATCTCAAAGTGCCGTTGAAAATCTTCCGGGGTAGCCAGCAACAGGGCCTCCTATACTTGGACGAGATTACCTTGTTCATCGAGCGCGGGCAAGTGCGGGCGAGTTCGCAGCAATCCGTATCGCAGGTGCGGCGCGTCGCGCGCGTGGCAGTCGGCAATGCGCTGGAGATGTACGATTTTCAGATCTTCGGCTATTACGCGCCGGCGATCGCGCTGACATTCTTCCCCAACAACAATCCATTCGCGGCGCTCATGCTGTCGCTGATGACGTTTGGGGCGGGATTTCTCATGCGACCTGTCGGAGCAATCATCCTCGGCGCTTATGTCGACCATCGCGGCCGCCGCGCCGGCCTGCTCCTGACTCTGACCCTGATGGCAGTTGGAACTTTGTCCGTTGCGTGCCTTCCTGGTTACGCCGCGCTGGGCATCGCCGCCCCGCTGCTCGTGCTTGCAGGTCGCCTGGTGCAGGGCTTTTCGGCGGGTGTCGAACTGGGCGGCGTCTCGGTGTATCTTTCGGAGATCGCGCCGCCGGGCAGAAAGGGCTTCTACGTCAGCTGGCAATCGGCCAGCCAGCAGGTGGCGGTCATGTTCGCCGCCGTGCTGGGAATCGCATTGACGGCGTCGCTTTCCTCGAGTCAGATGACGCGCTGGGGCTGGCGAATCGCTCTGCTCGCCGGATGCGCGCTGCTGCCGTTTCTTTTTCTCATGCGGCGCTCTCTCGAAGAGACGCCCGAGTTTCTGCGGCGAAGCGTCCGCCCGTCGGCCGCCGCCATCGTGCGTTCCGTCTTGCGGAACTGGCGGCTTGTTCTGCTGGGCACGATGATGTCCACCATGACCACGGTGAGCTTTTACCTGGTGACGACTTACACTCCGACATTCGGAAGGGAAGTCCTGCACCTTGCGCCGACGGGCGTTCTGGTCGTGACACTGTGCGTCGGCGCCTGTAATTTTGTGGTGCTTCCGCTTTCCGGCGCATTGTCGGACCGCATCGGACGTCGCCCGATACTGATCGGATGTACAGCAGCGGCGCTGCTGACGGCTTATCCCGCGCTGCTCTGGCTGGTGGACCGGCCGACTCTCCCCGGACTTATGGCCGTGGAACTCTGGCTGGCTTTCCTATACGCCGCTTACAACGGAGCAATGGCCGTGTATCTGACTGAAATCATGCCGGTGGAGATTAGAACATCGGGATTTTCGCTGGCTTACAGCCTGGCAACGGCAATCTTCGGCGGCTTCACGCCGGCGATCTGCACTTACTTAATCCACGTTACGGGCAATCGCGCCATGCCCGGGGCGTGGATGTCGATAGCGGCTGTTGTCGGAATGGCCGGCGCCTTGGGCCTCGGGGGTTCCCAATAGGCGATCCAGCGGCCGCAACTGGCGATTCCGATCCAGAGCACCAGCGAAGTCACGGCCGCAGCCTTTGCAACCCCTGGTATCTGTGGCGCCCGGTCGATTGCCGCCGTATTGTTGTAGACCCTGGGCCGGAAATACAACGCATGCACGCCGACGAGGACGATCAACGACATCTTCATCAGGAAATACGGATTGGCGTAATATTTGTCCATTTCCGATGTCGCGAGCAGTAGCCCCATCGTCACCATAATGCAGAAGCCGATTCGCTTCCAGATGCGCGTACCCCGCACGAAATCGGTAACGGAAATGTCCGTAAATGCCAGACCGAGGAGGCGCAGATCCGTCGTAAGAATCAAGCCGCCAAAAATCGCGATACAGGTGAGATGAGTCGCCATGATTACGGGATAGGTATAACCCGACTCACGGATGTATGTCAGAAACCCTATGCTCTGGATCGCGTGACTAATCGAAGCAACATCCATTCAAATTCCAACCTTTCTCAACCTAGATGAACGCGATCCACAGGCCGCTGAAGACAACGGATATCCAAAGGAGAACTGAAATGCCGCCGACCAGGGCGCCTGTCCCGCCGGAGGAGTTTGACAACGCCACCTTACGATGAATCGTGTAATTGTAGATGATTCCAATCGCGAGCGCCGTAACCTTGAAACGGAAAGCCTGATTGTACAGGTAATGGATCGGATCCGAGGAAAAGATCAGCAGGCCCGAGAAGATCACTATGATGAAGCCCGCAAGGGTCCATAACGAGGTGTCCTTGACGATTTGCCCGGCGGTCTGATGCCGCATCCCGAGACCGAGGAGGCGCAGATCGACCAGAGCGATGGTTCCTATCGACAGCGCGAACGAAGTTATGTGGAAACATTCGGTGAGGGGAAAGGCCCATTCGTTACTGTTCAGCGGATTCGCGTTCAGATCATAAATCAGCATTACTTGTTTGCTACCCTCGTCTTTCATGAAACTCGCGCACAACGGACACGCCTGCCTGTGCGCTTTCGATGAAACTCGCGCACAACGGACACGCCTGCCTGTGCGCTTTCTACGTTCTGGCTTCACAATTGTATTCGATACATAAAGCCTTTTCGGTATCCGCCGGTCACTTTATCGGTCAATGACCGGTTTGTGACGCGGCCGCGGCCCCGCTCCGTCTGAACTGCAGGGACAAAACAACACTTGCGGCGAGTGTCAGAGATCCGGTGAGGACGTGAAGCACGCTGATCACGATCAGGGCCATATTAGTTTGCGAAACGATCAGGAGTACGAGGAACGCCGCGAAGCCCAGAAGCACCTGAACGCCGGTAATCACCAGGAGTTGGACCGCGGGCGGCCGCAGTGTCGGATGCTCGGGATACTGCCGGATCACGCAAATGCCGAACATCAGGACCAGCAGCAGAGTCACCATCGCGTTCAGGATGTGCCAGAAAACTCCCACCGTATTGTGGCGGAACGCCGCGCCGAGCGCTATCTGCAATATCAAAAAAACCGGCACCAGGATGGCGAGCTTGTTCAACGGAGGCCAAATGTCCCGGGCGGGGACGGCGGGATCGATCCAGTTCCTCGAAGTGAAGAGGACAAGCGATGCGACTACCGCAAAAAGGACAGGAGCGAGCAGCGCGTGAAACACGCCGGCGATCGGGGGTAACATGCCGGCCGATCCGCCCTGAATGCCGAGCAGGGCATCGACGATGACCAGCCCAACCGCAGTCCATGCCGGTAACCGGATCTCCGTTGTGCTGACAATCGCAAGGCCGACTGCCAATACTCCGACGAGCGCAGCAAGAATCCGGTGGGCCAGAGCAATTTGGTCCGCACCGGCCATTGGCGTGATCGCAGCGGGCGTGGGAGACGCGCCGGGGAGCGGCCGGATTCCGGTGGTAAGTAAAGCGCCGACCCCAATCAGGAGAAAGGTAAGAATCGCGAGGATGATCGCAGGGGTGTGCAAGCGAGATTGTGTCATAAGCGTCGGCCTGCGGGAACCTCTTCGTATCCCCCCTCATACCAACGAGCAACCGTGGCGAGGATACCGGTCAGATAGATGAAGCACCCAGGGATCCACATCAATAAGCCACCGAGCTGCTGGTCGCTTCGGGGATCAAGGCCCCACTGGTCCCTGAGGATGGGAAGAATTCCGAGGCGATCGTTCGGACTGAGGTACGCGGGATAGAGGCCCGGACGAGCGAAGGTCAAGGCGGCGCCCAGCAGACTGCAGCTGAGGCAGGCGCCGAAGAGATAGGACATGGCGCCGAGCGGTGCGATACGGTGACCCTCGACCGGCGTGAGAACGGGCCACCAGAAAATGACTCCCGTGACGAGAAAGCTCAGATGCTGGAAAACATGAAGGCCTTCGTTCGCGAGCGCCGCGTTGAAGAATAGCGGCACGTGCCAGATCATCATCACGCCCACGCCGAGCAGCCAGGACACCGGCGGGCGGGCAATCTCGTGTTCGAAGCGCGCGAGCATGGGCCGCTTGAGTGCGGCTTCCGCGAACCATTCCGGAATTCCCAAAAGCAGCAGGGGCGGAACGATCAGTGCGAGCATGAAATGTTGCACGATATGGGCGCTGAAGAGGTATTGGTCCCCTAGCAGGTCTATCGGCGATACAAGGTCGAGCAGCAGGATCAGGACGCCTGCGAGGAAGAATGCCATTGCTCCGCGCCGGGCGGAAGCCCGGCGGCAGGGCCGAAGCTCTGGCCCCACGAACACCAGGTAAGCGAGCGCCAGCGCCGCACAGCCGATCACTACCGACGGCTCCCAATCCCATTCGTTCCTGAAAAGGTCTGTAGCGCTCATAGAAAGGTCCAGAGGTATACAACCGCGAACACGACCAACCACGCGGCGGTGACAAAATACCAGAACATCGCGATCGCCGGAACAGCCAGTCTTCCGGCGGATGCGAATCCCAGAAGGATCAGACCAAGCGCCGCGTGAATCGCATGAATCCCGGTGATGGTGAAAAAGGTCGTTCCGAACAAGCCCTGGCTCATGGTGACGCCGCTTTGCAACAGCGCCACATACTCACGTCCCTGACCAACCAGGAAAATGACGCCCAGCGCGATCGTGGGCGCCAGCCAGCCGCGCCAGAGCGTGAGGCCGCTTGCGAGCAGGCACGACGTATAGATCGACGCCACGGCAAGATGTAACGTTGCGGCCGCCGTTTTCACGCTTTCCGAGCGGAAATAGACGAACGCCAGAATCAGCATGAAAAAGAACACCGACTCGGCGAGAATCAGCATCGACATCCCGAGTTTCGCTTTGGTCCAGGTCATGACTCGGGCACCCAGTCCGGCGCCTCGGGGTGTTTTAGATCCCACAACGGGCGGCGGCTCTGTACGGTGACGGCGGAAGAGTCCTCCGCCCATTCGAGCGTCCATGCGTTCCAGGGATCGCAGCCGGCGACCGCGCCGAAACGGAGACTCACAAGAACATTGGCGACGAACAACAAGACGCCGAACGTCAGAATACCAGCGCCGATCGTGGAGATCAGGTTGAGCGGCCCCCACCAGGGAAAGTCGGCATACGTGTAAACGCGGCGCGGCATCCCGAGGAGACCGAGAATGTGCTGTACAAAAAACGTCGCGTTGAAGCCCACTACCACCAGCCAGAAGTGCCAGCGGCCCAGCGGTTCATCGAGCAGGCGGCCGGTCATCTTCGGAAACCAGTAATAGACGCCCGCAAAGACGGCGAAAATCGTGCCTCCGACAAGCACGTAATGGATGTGGGCCACCACGAAGTAGGTGTCCGTCATCTGCCAGTCGACCGGCACGGCGGCAAAGGCCACGCCGCTCAAGCCTCCGATGGTGAATTCGAGAAGGAAGGCTACCGCGAACAACATGGACGTCGTGAACCGGATCGATCCGCCCAGCATCGTCGTGGCCCAGTTGAACACCTTCACGCCCGTGGGGACCGCGATCAACATGCTCGCCGCCGCGAAAACGGAAAGGAAAGTGCGTCCGAGCGCCACCGCGAACATGTGATGAACCCAGACGCCGTAGCTCAGAAAGGCGATCGCCAGCGTGGATGCGGCGACGAAGGGATATCCGAAGATCGGCTTCCGCGAAAAGACCGGGATGATTTCCGAGATCATGCCGAAGGCCGGAAGGATCATGATGTAGACTTCCGGGTGCCCGAAGATCCAGAAATAGTGTTGCCAGAGTAATGGGGATCCACCCTGCGCGGCATCGAAGAACCGGGCGTGCAGCATGCGGTCGCTCAGCAGCATTACGAGCGACGCGACAAGCACCGGCAGCGCGAAGATAATCATCACCGCATTAACCAGGTTCATCCAGACGAAAAGCGGCAGGCGGCGAATCGTCATACCCCTGGTGCGCGAAGCGGCGATGGTGACGATGAAGTTGATCGCCGAGGCAATAATACTGGATCCGATCAGAATGAGTGAGACAGCCCAGAAGTCGAGCCCCGGTCCGGGAGAGTATGGCTTCTCGCTGAGTGGCGCGTAGCTGAACCACCCCGCGTTCGGCGCGTTTCCGGTAGCGAAGCTCAGATAAAGCAATATTCCGCCGGCGATCTGGAGCCAGAAAGCAACGCCGCTCAGGCGGGGGAACGCCAGGTCTTCCGCTCCAATCATGAGCGGAATCAGATAAACGCCAAAACCAGTCAGAACCGGCATTACGACGAGAAAGATCATCGTCGTGCCGTGCATGGTGAAGACCTGGTTGTAAGTGTCCGGCGTCAGCAGCTTCAGATTCGGCAGGGATAACTGCGCCCGCATGACCATTGCTTCCGCCCCGCCGATCAGAGCAAAGATCAGCGCCGAAAAAAGATACAAAGCTCCGATTCGTTTGTGGTCCACGGCGCCCAGAACGCCGCTCACTGAAGACTCCCCAGCCAGGAAGTTAAAGCGGCAATTTCATCCCGCGAGAGTTGCTGATCCGGCATCCGGTTCCCGGGTTTAACCGACTGGGGCTTCTCAACCCAAAGCGCGAGATTCGCGGGATTGTTCGGCGAAAGCGCCGCGCCCAGGGTCTGCCGGCTGGCGATGTGAGTCAGGTCCGGACCTTTGGCCGCATTCGTATGACAATCCGCGCATTTCTGTTCGTAAATCAAGGGCGGCGGCGTCCGCGCGGGCTGAGACTCGCGCTGGAGCCATGCGGAATATTCGGCCTCGGACTCCGCAATGACAAGGAAGTGCATTCGCGCATGGTCCGCGCCGCAAAATTCGGAGCACTCGCCGTGGTAAATTCCCGGCGAGTCAGCCTCCAGCCATACGTAAGCGGGGCGGCCGGGCACAGCGTCTATCTTCCGCGCCAGTTGAGGCGCCCAGAAGTCATGGATGACGTCGGTCGAATCGACCTCGGCAAGCATCCGCCGGCCAGCGGGAATGTGGATCTCGCTCGGCGCCAGGACCCCATTCGGATACCGCGCGTCCCACCACCACTGATGACCCGTGATCACCAGATCGGGCGCCCTGCCGGGTTCTGAAGGCGCGTCGATTCTTGCCATCGCTCGAACCGTAATGATGAAGAGCCCGGAGAGAATCAGGATGGGAACCACGGTCCAGGCAATCTCGATCGGGCGCGATCCAAAGTTCGGCGCGGGTTCGATCTCCGCGGCGGCCGAACCCTTCTTCGCTCGATAACGCAGGGCGCTATAGGTAACAAGACCCGCCACGACGAGAAAAATGAGAGCGGCGAGGATCAGGACATTTTCGAACAGTGCTGTGATGATTTGTGTCTGAGGAGAATGCGGATTGAAGGAACCCAATGGCACGTCTTGATGCTCAGAACGGCCAAAGCTGGGCATGGATCCCGAAAGGCGGCTCAATATAGCCGATGCCCCGGCCCATGCACGCAATCCCGGCCCACAAAATCAGCGAGAGCGCGGCGGCCAGTTTCGCTCGGCCCGGCACTTGCCCCGCGCGATCGAACTCCGCCGCCTTGCTGTAAACGCTGCCGCGGAAAATGAAGGCGTGAACGGCCACGAGGCAAAAAAGTATCAGCTTGGCGCGAAAAAAGGCATTGTAATAATACTCTTCCGCTTTGCAACCGAAGAGCAAAAGTCCGCAGGTGGCTACAAACAGAAAGCCGTAACGCTTGGGAACCCGGAGCTGGTCAACGACATCCGAGATGGGCCGGCCGGTCATGGCCCAGCCGAGCAGACGGAGGTCGGTCATCAGGATCATCCCGCCGAAAAAGCAGATCGCGACCATGTGCAGCGACAGAACCACCGGGTAGCTGTAAGCGGAACCTCTCAAATAGGTGAAAAAATCCGTCAATTGAAGCCACTGGACAAAGGAAAGAATCATGGTCAGACGTGATTGAGATCCAGGGTGGGGTTCAGGAATCCGATGAAGATTCCGCCAAAAACTACACAGGCCCAGAGCGCCAGGGACACGCAGGCGACCAGCTTTCCGCCTCCGGGCGGGTCGGACATTGCAACGTTTCGATGAATCGTGTAGTTAAAGACGATCGCCAGCACGAGGAAGAACATTTTCAGGTCGAAGGCGATATTGAGGTAGTACATGTCCGGGTCCGACGAGAAAAGCATCAGACCCGAGAACACCATCAGCGTCAGGCCGCCGAGAGTCCAGAGGAAGGTGTCCTTATGCAGTTGCGAGGGCATCTCCCGCCGCATGCCGAAGCCAAGCAGCCGAAAATCCACGATGGCGATGGTGCCGACCGAAAGGGCAAAGCCAACAATATGGAAACATTCCAGAACAGGGAACACCAGCGGAGAGGAATTGAGCGGGTTTTCAATCAGCATTCGGTTGGCGGGTTGGGTATCCCTTTCGACTGAATTTGCACTCTATCACGGCGCACCGGCAGCCTCGTTGCTACAGCTACAGTGACGGCCGACCGGTCCACAACGTATCACGGTTTGGCGCTAACCCCGTGTCGAGCAATGCGGTGTGACGGTCACTGACCGGTATGTGACGTGCCGCCGGCATCGGACAAAGCCCCGTTGGCGAAGGTGTCTGGCCGTAACCATCCAGTCACAAACCGGCCTTTTCTTTGTGCGCGCAACGGGCACAGGTATCCTCGAAAGACAGGCGAAAAAGACAGAAATGGGTAAACGAAAGGCAGACGATCAGACGACGGCGCTTTCTGCCGAAAAGACCCAGGTATCGGGGGAGAACTGGCTGCAGGATGAAGACCCGCTCACTGAGGCGCTGCGGATTGACGACCTTCGGTCGGAGTACTGTCAGCGGCTCGAAGACCGCATCGCCGAATTATCCGCGGAGGTGAAGGTTCTGCGGGCGCTGCTTCGGAGACGGGAACCGCCGGACGAGAGAATTGCCGGTAATTCAGATTGACCTTCCGCCTGCGATTTCGCACCACGACGCGTTAGAGCACTATCGGCGGCGCCGCCTGCCCGGTGCGATTCCCGTCGGCTCAGAAGATGGATTGGCGCCGCCTCACTCCGCGCCCTGGTCCTTCTTCCCTTTGCCTCCCATCAGAATGTGCATGGCAAAGGGGATTTCGTCGGGGTGGGTCGCGCACCAGGCAATGATGTTGTTTAGTTTCGTTTCGTCGTCGGCCATCGCGCTGATCTCAACCAGTTCTGCTTCTACAACCTCGGGGTCTCGCATGAGATTTCAGCATCTCACGCCCCGAGCTGACCGCGCCGCTACAACAGCCTGAAATTTACTACGATTGTGGCGCGCACGGCGACGGCTTGGCCATTGAGCTCTCCGGGAGCGAATCGCCATTGCTCCACCGCCTCAGCGGCATTTACGTCCAAGCCGGAGTCCAGCGGCTGTATCACGCTGATGTCGTGAGCTAGTCCGTCAGCCCCGACGATGAGCGAGAGCGTCACCGGGCCCGAAATCTTGTCGCGGCGCGCATCCTCGGTATATTGCGGGTCCACCTTATAGATAACGCGTGGCTGCGAAACACCATCACCCATCTGGTGGACTTCCTCAGCTCGAACGGGGCTGAGCAGGGCTACCACGAGCAGAATTCCGGCGAAAGCGGTTGCAACCCCGGCAAGAGTTGCACGCGAGGTGCGGCGTACGGCGGCGCCGTCAAGCAGGCGCACGATTCTCGATTTGAAGTTTGTCTGAGTGGTCATAGAGCATCCTGGAATGAACATTGAGGTTGAGGGGGAGTTTCGCGCCACCGCAAGAAGCGCTTCGGCATATGAGGCGGCATCGAAACCGGATTGGAGGACGGCGTCATCGCAGGCCGCTTCCTGTTCGCCGCGCATTCGTGCCGCCAGAAGCCAGACCAGCGGGTGGAACCAATAAAGGGCGCAGGCGAGGTTCGCGACGAGATTCGCTTGCAGGTCCCTGCGATCGATATGCGCATTTTCGTGGCGGATGGCTGCCTCGCGTTGCCAATCCGGCCATTCGGCGGCTTCACGCGGCAACGAGATTTTGGGCCGCAAGAGCCCCGACGCGAGGGGCACGGTCACGCCGGCGCCGTTGACCACGCGGGCGACGCGCCAGTAACCGAATAGCAGGCGCAGGAGCAGGAATACGGTTCCGGCCGCCCACAGTATCGCGACGATCGTCACCCAGGACCCCGTTTCGGCACCCCCCGGTTTCGACCGGCCGACGACCACGGTAGCCAGTGCGGCAGCCGGAATCGCGATCACATTCGAGGGAAGGAGGGCCGCGGCAGGCAGCAGGAGAGATCCCAAGAAGGTGCAAAGGCAAAGAAGGTGGCGCATTGCGGGAGTCGATCGCCGGGCTGCGGCCAGGGCTATCAATCCCGTGAGCAGAAGTATGGTTATCTTGATCAGGAGTACGATCATCGCGTCTTTTCCTTTCGAGCTTTGCGGATCATCCGTTCCAGCTCTTTAAGATCTTCCTTCGAAAGTTTTCCGGTTGAGGGATCGACGAACGCGGCCGCCGCGGCTTTCATCGAGCCGTCGAAAAATGTTTTGACGAGGCGTTCCATGGCCGACTTTGCCGCGTTCTGCCGCGTTGCGACGGGCAAATAGATGTAGCGCATGCCCTCCTCTATATGCCGAATGTGGCCCTTGCGTTCCAGGACCCGCAGGATCGTCCTGACAGCGGAGTAACTCGGCTGGTCCGGAAGGCGCTCCTGAATTTCGGGGCCCGTTGCGCGCTCCATGGCGAAGAGAATGTCCATGATCTGGCGCTCGCGGCGGCTGAGAGCCGTATCGTTATGGTCGGTCATTTCCGTGATGCCTCGACTGCTCGGCGGATCGCCTTGACGACGACGTCCGGCTGGCTGATTTCGATTGAGTGAAAGCTTTCCGCGGCGATTAACTGGCTGCTGTTCGATGAGAGCGCGAGCAGGTTCTTTTGCAGTTTCAGATAGCCAGGAGAATCGTTCGCAGTGCTGACGACTACAAGCGGTCGCTGGCCGGCGGTGCTGTTTCCCACTGCGGTGATACAGGCTTTGGCCATGTGGGCGTCCGGCAGCGCTGGATTGCGAGACATGGCCCACCGATGAAGATCGCGCGCCTCCTGGGGAAGTCTGTTGAAACCGGGTTCGTCCTCCGGCCCGACGCTGATGGGCGTTGTTGAGATTACCGAGGGCGGGCTGTCGCGTCCGGAAGCGCCCTCACTGGGCGCGGGGGCGACCGGCGGAGGCAGATATGCGTGGTCAATGAACACCATTGCCGCGACCTCGTCCGGATAATTCTTCGCATAAAGCCGCGCGAAAAGCGCTCCTGCCGAGAAACCCGCAAGTACGTATGGTCCGTCAACTTTCGCATTCCGAAGAAGCCGGTGTATTTCCTCGACCCGGTTGAAGCAGGTTGGAGTCGGGCCGCGGTCGCTCCACGCGTCTCCGGACGCATCGTAGGTACAAACTCGCGTGAAGCTCGCGACGGCCGGCTGTACAAGCGCCCAGTCGAACGAAAACCCGCCTATGACGAAAACTGTCGGGCTGCCGGAACCCGTGCAGTTCAGGTGGACGCGGTATCCGCCGACATCGACGAGTTGCCCCTGCGGCGGGATTGCGGGAGTATGATCCCACGAGATGGTCTCTCCACCCGTGAGGATCAGGTTGAGAATCGCCGGACTGGTGCGGTCGAACTTTACGTCCGCCAGGCGGCCGTTGTGTAGCTTACCGACCGACAGATGCGGCAGCACGCTTTCCGGCTCACGGACCCCCGCGCCTCGGATTGCTTCCGCCACATTGGCGCCCCAATTCACCATAGCTTCCTGACCGTTGACGTCGATGGGAAGCATGGCGTTTATCGCCTCCCGCCGCGGAATCGCGACGCAGAGTTCGCTGCAGGATGCCGCTACCGTGTCGATCAGGCGCACCCGGTCGTCGAGTTCTTCGCGGGTGGATCCTGCTATGAGGAGGGCTGTGAACGCGGTCTGGTCGGATTTGTATACCAGACGGTAGAAGCCCGCGCCAGGAGGAAATGCGAGGTTGCTGTCCGGTTGTGCGCGCCGTTCGGTCTCAGCGTTAATGTGCCGTTCTGCGTAAAGCGGTGCGATGGAGTATCCAGTCCCGACGGTCTTTGGCTGAATCGAGTACCACGCGGTTTCGTAACCGATCAGGTTATCTGAGGATTTAACGGCGAGTGTAAGGCCCCTGGCGTCGCCCGACGTTTCCGGCGCTTCTTCGAGGATCGGAGCCGCATTGTCTTTAAGGATCGGACTGACGACCTGAAGACGAACCGGCGGGGCGAGGTCTATCTGCCCGGTCTGCCGATTATTCGGATAGAGCAGGTGAAACGCGACTGCGGGATCGATAGGAAGAGATTCGGCAATCTGCGCCGCAAGTTGCTCGCCTTCGCCCCCCGCGATGCATCCCTGGGCTTCGACCCCGGCAGCCCAGGTTGTGAGCCATCCTGCCGGCTGCCGGTTCAGCATCTCGCGGGTAACAGTGACAAATACGCGATTGGATTTTACGCGGATCTCGGGCGGGCAGACGCCATGACCCGCGGTGAGATCCATCGCGAGAGTCCGTTTCGCCAGATCAGGACTGGAGACCCCAGGCGGGATCAGCAGGTTCGTCTTAAGACGCCAGTTCTCCGCAGCGGGCTGACGGACGGCGCAGCCTGCGCAAAGAACAATCACCGTTGTGGGATATATGCGCAAAAATTAACAGCCTGCGCATAAATTAGCACCACGAAACGGGCGGAGTCAAGGCTTTATTGGCTTTCGCGGTTCTTTACCCGGCAGCGCCGCGGGGTTTTCCTGTACCCGTTCCCGGTACCGCCCGCGCATTCCGGAGCCGAGGGCGACCGCCGATTCGCCAAAACGGTCGCGCAGCCGGTCGGCGGCTTCGAGCGCCTGCCGCCACCGTTCGGTCCGCCCGCCATCCATCAGATCGAGTTGGCCCTGATCGCGTTCGAAGCCCGCGGTTTGAACGCCCAGAAGACGAATCGCCCGGTGCGTCTGCCAGTTGGCATTGAGCAGAGCGCGGGATTGTTCTACGAGATCGATATCGAGCTGAGTGGGCGAACCAAATGTATGCGCCCGCGTAATGGTGGAGAAATCCGAATAACGCAGCTTCAATTGCAGGGTGCGGGCATGAAGACCATGTTCGCGTAACCGGCGGCCCACTTTCTCCGCGAGATGGGTCAGCGTGGCTTCGAGCTGGCCTTTATCTTTCGTATCGGTGTTGAATGTGTGTTCATGGCTGATCGATTTCGGATCGCCGCGTTCCCCGATGGCGGAGTCGAACCATCCGCCTGCATCCAGCCCCTGAGCCTTACCGGCAAGCGCGAGTCCCCATTTACCGAAGCGGGATTCGAGGACATTTTCTTCCAGAGCCGCGAGATCTCCGATGCGGCGGATCCCGAGCGAGTGGAGGTTCTTTTCCATGACTTTGCCCACACCCGGCACCTTACGCACTTCAAGGGGTGCGAGAAAACGCGCTTCCACGCCCGGCAGCACATGCAGAATCCCGTTCGGCTTGGCTTGATCGGAAGCGATCTTGGCCACCAGCCGCGAAGATGCAATGCCGATGGAACAATTCAACAGCGTCGCGGATTTGACGGCGCTCGTGCAGCAGATGGGCGGCGCGCAACGGGGGGCCGTGCAGGCGCGCCGTCCCGCTCATATCGAGGTAAGCTTCATCGACTGACGCCATTTCGACCAGGGGCGAGAACCCGCGCAGAATTTCAAAAATGCGCCCGGAGTATTCGCGGTACCGTTCGGGATGGCCCGGAACGAAGATCGCATGCGGGCAAAGTTTGTATGCTGTGCGGAGCGGCAGCGCCGAATGGACGCCGAATTTCCGCGCTTCGTAAGACGCCGCCGAGACCACGCCCCGCTCATCGCTCTTGCCGCCGACCACCACGGCTTTCCCTTTAAGCGCGGGGTCGAAGAGTTCTTCCACGGACACGAAGAACGCATCCATATCGACGTGGAAGACTACGTGGGCACTCACGGCTTTCGGCAGACCAGGACGCGCGGTATTCCGGCCAGGTCCGGGATAAGGCGCAGCTCGTTCCAGCCGCGCGCAAGTTCGGTGACGGCGTCCGATTGTCCGAAGCCAATCTCGACCGCGAGTATGCCGCCTGGTTTGAGAACGCGCCTCGCTTCCGGAATCAGCCGTTCGTAGACGCACAATCCGGAGGGCCCCGCAAAGAGAGCAATCGGCGGTTCCCAATCGCGCACTTCGCGTTGCAGTGTTTCACGTTCCGACAGCGGAACGTAGGGGGGATTGGACAGGATGATATCCATCGAGTCGTCACCGAAGGGTTTGAAAAGATCGGCTTCGACGAACCGCACGTCCGCGCCCAGCCGATGCGCGTTCTCGCGGGCCACGGCCAGGGCTTCGGAGGAAAGGTCCGTCGCGATTACAGGCCTTCCGAGCTCAAGTGCGAGCGTGATCGCAATCGCGCCCGACCCGGTGCCGACATCGATTAATACGCCCGGCCCAGGCTTGAGTTCCAGAACCGCCTCTACAAGCACCTCAGTCTCGGGTCGCGGAATCAGAACATCGCGGGAAACCCTGAATTCACGGCCGTAGAACTCCTGCCGCCGCGTGATGTACTGCGTCGGTTTGCCCCGCATCCGCTCATCGAGGTAACGCCCGTAATGGATCCACTCGACTTCGCGCAGCTCCCGCTCGGGATGTGCGTAGAAGTAAACCCGCTCGCAATGAACGGCGTGACCGAGAAGAACCTCCGCGGTCAGGCGCGGTTCCGCGATCCCTTCGCTCCGGAGCAACTCCGTTCCTTGCGCGAGGGCCGTGCGGATGGTCATCGGAAAAATAATCTAAGCGGCGGCGCCTTCTTTTTGCAGTTTCTCGGCCTGATAATGCGCGGAGAGGGCGTCGAAGATCTGGTCCAGCTTGCCCAGCATCACGAGATCGAGCTGGTGGAGCGTAAGGCCGATCCGATGGTCGGTCAAACGGTTTTGCGGGAAGTTATAAGTGCGGATTTTTTCGCTGCGGTCGCCCGTGCCTACCATGGTGCGGCGCTCGGCTCCGATCGCGGCCTGCTGCTTTTCGAGCTCGATCTCATAGAGACGCGAGCGCAAGACGCGCATGGCCTTGGCGCGGTTCTTGATCTGCGATTTTTCGTCCTGGCATGACACGATCACTCCCGTGGGGAGGTGCGTGATGCGAACGGCGGAGTAGGTGGTGTTTACGGATTGCCCGCCAGGACCCGAGGAACAGAATGTGTCGACACGGATATCTTTTTCCTCGACCTTGACCTCGACTTCGTCCGCTTCAGGTAAAACGGCGACCGTGATGGCTGACGTGTGAACACGGCCCTGCTGTTCGGTCGCGGGCACGCGCTGAACGCGGTGCACCCCGCTCTCATACTTCAGTTTGCTGTAAACCTTGTTGCCGCTGACCAGGGCAAGAACTTCTTTCAGGCCGCCAACGGCCGATTCGCTGCTGGAGGTAACTTCCACCTTCCAGCGCTGTGTCTCGGCGTAGCGGCAGTACATGCGAAAAACCTCGGCGGCAAACAGACTCGCTTCGTCGCCCCCGGTGCCGGCCCGAATTTCGAGCACAACGTCTTTGTCATCGAGCGGATCTTTCGGCAGAAGGAGTACCTTGATGTCTTCTTCCATCTGCGCGATCTCGGGTTCCAGCCGTTCCACTTCGAGCGAGGCGAGTTCGCGCATATCGGGATCGGACTCGTCGAGCATCGTTTTGGCCTGCTGCAACTGGTCCGAGGCCTCACGATATGCGCGGTATTTCGCGACCACTTCCGATAGGTCGCTGTGCGCTTTCGAAATTTTGCGATACTGTTCGCCATCGCTGATGACCGCGGGATCGGCCATCTGGGCGGTCAATTCCTCGAAGTGCTTTTCGAGCTGATCGAGCTTGTTCGTATATTGCATTTCGAGGCCTTCCCGTCAGGCGATAACGAGTTCGCCGTCCTGCTTCGCCTCGAGCGCCATTGCTCCGTTGAGAGCCTGGATCGCCACCTCGGTCTGTTCGTCTGAGGGAGGTTTGGTGGTGATGCGCTGGCTCCAGAGACCGGGCGCCGTCAGCAAAGCGAGGAAAGAGTTCCGTCGCTTCGCCGCGAAACGGATCAATTCGTAACTGAGTCCGGCGATCACCGGCAGCATGACGATCCGCTCGATCAATTTCGCCGCGAAGGTCGGCGCGGGAATCGCCATATAAACGACGGTGGAGATCAGCATGATCACAATCATGAAGCTCGTGCCGCAGCGGGGATGCCACGTAACGAACTGCTGCGCATTTTCCACGGTGACAGGTTTGCCGGACTCGAAGTTGAAGACCACTTTGTGTTCGGCGCCATGGAATTCGAATACCCGGCGGATATCTTTTGCGCGGGAGATTACCAGCATGAAGCCGATGAAGATAGCCAGACGGATGACGCCATCGACCACGTTAAACGCGATCTGGCCCTTAATCGCAGGCTGCCAGTGGCTGAGAGTTTCCGTGAGTTTCAGGGGAATGAGTTTGTATACAACGAGGAAAAAAACAACGGAGAAAATGACCTGAACCGCCATCATCCAGTTCGTAACTTCGGTGGGTTTGCCTTTTTCCGGCGCTCCATCATCGAGCGCGGCGTTGGCCGAAAACTTCAGTGCGCGAACACCAAGCGACATTGCCTGGCCGAGCGTGCCGAGCCCCCTCATCATGGGATATTTCAGCCAGGGATACTTCTCGGAGAGGCGCGCCACCGGCATCTCCTCGCTGACGATTTCCCCGGAGGGCTTGCGTACAGCGACGCAATAGCTGTGAGGGGCGCGCATCATAACGCCTTCCATGACCGCCTGGCCGCCCACGAGCGTCTCCTCCCCGCTTTCGAGAATGGGGAGCATTTGAACGTGCGCAAAAAGGCGAAGAAATCTGCGGAGAGACAAGTACGGCACCTCGGATTCTGCTTAATGTCTTTCTATTATACTTTGATGCCCCGTCGTAAGCTCGTGTTGCAGACGGATGACATTGCGGGTGGGTTTGCTACCCTCGCTGCTTGATCACCTTGATTCGGCACGGACAGGCGGGCTCTCGCCTGGTCTATGACGATCTCTCCGCGTTGGGCCGGGAACAGGCTCGGGCTCTCGGAAACTGGTTCCGGGACGGCGGCATTCATTTCGACGCCCTCGTGACGGGTAAACTGAACCGCCAGATCGCAACGGCTCAGGAGATCGTCGCTGCAATCGGCGGCGGACACCCCGATCGCGGTAGTTGACCCGCGCTGGAGCGAATTCGATCTGGACGAGGTCTATGCGGGCATCGGTCCCCTTCTCGCCGAGGAGGACGAGCAGTTCCGTCTTCAACACGCCGAATTGCAGCGGGACATGGCGGATCCGGAATCGTCGGCACACCGGGCGTGGCGGCATTGCGATGTGATGGTGGTGAGAGCGTGGATTGAAGGACGATTCGAATTCGCTGGCGAGTCCTTCGCCGGGTTCGAGGCGCGCGTCCGCGAGGCCATGCTCGATCTGCCTTCGCAGGGCCACGTCGCGGTCGTAACTTCCGCAACGCCAATCGCCCTGAGCGCCGGCGCCGCCCTCGACCTCACACCGGGCAGAGTCATGCAACTGGCGGGAGCGCAACGGAATACCGCGTTTTCGGAAATCGACTTGAGACGGGGCGATCCGACGGCTGATATCGTTTAATAACATTCCCCATCTCCGGGAGCAGCGGCTGATCACAACCCGCTGATCTGCCTAATATTTTAGGCATTTATGCTTGAACAGTCCGAAATGCCTAATATACTAGGCAAATGAGCGATCTGCCCTCTTTGGGCCTGCATATCGCCGATCAGCGAAAAAAGCTCAAGCTGAGCCAGTCCGCGCTCTCAAAACAGGCCGGAATCAGCCGGGCCACCCTCGACGCGCTCGAGAACGGACGCGCCGGAGAAATCGGATTTTCGAAGCTCACCAGACTACTTGCCGCACTCGGGCTCGAACTGACGTTGCAAGCTGCGGCTTCGCACCGTCCCACGCTCGACGAACTGTTGAAAGAGGATCGCAATGATCAGGATCTGGACCGACGCGGCTGAGGCGGGGCTGCTCGATCGCTACGGCTGAGCGCGGCAGCACATTCGCCTATCTCCCGGAGACGCCGGAGTCGCGGGCGGTCTCGGTCACGATGCCGGTGCGTCTTCCCTCCTGGAACGCCCCCTTTGGTCTGGCGCCGATCTTCGAAATGAACCTGCCCGAAGGGTTCCTGCGCGAACGCCTGCGCCTCGCTTTTGCCAAAGCGACCGGTACTTTCGACGACTTCGACCTGCTGTCGGTCGTCGGCCGTTCGCAGCTCGGCCGCATCCGTTATACCGGCGACAAGGAGCAGTTGCACGAGGACGTCCCGTTTCAGTCGGTAGACGAAATTCTCGAACGGAGGCGCGGAGGCGACCTGTTCCGTTACCTCCTCGAAAGGTTCGCGTCCTTCTCCGGCATCAGCGGTGTACAGCCCAAGATCCTGGTGCGCGATGAGAAAGCCTTCGCCGAAACGGAGCACGCCGGCCGCCGGTTTTCACAGAGCTGCTTTTCTCAGAGCTACGACGGCGCAACCCACATCGTCAAGCTATGGGAACCCGACGAATACCCGCAGCTCGCCGCCAACGAGTACTTCTGCCTGACGGCCGCACGGCGCTGCGGACTCGACGTGCCCCCCTTGCGTCTGGCCGAAGATGGCATGGCGCTCGTGATCGATCGCTTCGATCTGCGCACGGACGGAACATACCGCGGATTTGAGGATTTCTGCGTACTCAACGCCCGCAGAACCGATGAAAAGTATCGGGGCAGTTACGAAACGTCGGTCATGAAGCGATTCGGTCAATTCGCGAACTCAGTCCACGTGAACGAAGACCTGGAAAAACTCTTCACCCTGATCGCGCTGAACTGCGCTCTTCGCAATGGCGATGCGCACCTCAAGAATTTCGGCATTCTCTATGACGACGTCCTCGGCGAAGCCCGTCTGGCGCCGGTTTACGATCTGGTGACGACTTCGGTTTACCTTCCTCAGGATCGTCTGGCGTTAACCCTCAACGGCGCGACCACCTGGCCGACCACGAAAGAGCTCCGGAAGCTCGGCGAAACCAGGGCCGGAGCCGCACCGGCGAAAGCCAGGCAGATCCTCGAACGCATCGACGACGCGTTGGCGGAAACCGCCACGGAACTACGCGCCTGGATAAACGAGCATCCGGAATTCGCCGAAATCGGACAACGGATGCTCAAGGAATGGAAGATCGGATCGGCCGCCCATCACGGCCTATCCTGAAAGGCCAAGAGTCAAAATCGGCGAAGCTTCCGTCTCTTCAAACTGAACCACAGGCTCATCGGACGCCGCCCGAGCGCCGACCCACCAGCAGATCGCCGCATATCCGACGGTCAGAGCCGAAAAAACCTTTGCATAAAGCAGCGGCTCATGCAGGGCGCGAAGTTCGAGCGAGCAGCCATTGATCAGTACAAGCGGCTGAAGGGCGAAGAATCCCCAGTACAGCCTGTAGATATTCGATTTTCCCGGCAGCCACGAACAGGTGAACGGGATCTTGCGGAATCCGAAAAGAGTCGCTTCGACCAGAATCGATCCCAGCAAACCAAGCAATAGCAAATGTGCGGCCGCGGTCTTCCATGGCCAGATCCAGAGGAAACAGACCGCCGCAACGGACCACGCCGGCGCGAGTCCAAGCAGATACAGCGACTGACGCGCCGCTGCAAGGCATGCGGCCCCGCCCCGGACCGGCGTCAAACGGAAGATCCAGTTCGCGCGCAGATCGAGCGGTATGGCGAAGATCACGCGCGTTCCCACAATCCAGGCAACCAGCATCACCACGCTTGCGATGAGCAGCGGCACGTTGACCAGTGAGGCAAGTTGTCGCCGCGCTACCGGGTCTTTTGAGAAGAGGATGACCACCGCCAGCCCGATGCCGAGATAAAACGACAAAAAGAGACGGTGCCGCCGGCTACGCATCAGCGTGCGGATGGCGAACAGCACGATAGCCGTCCGGTGCGGCTCGCCGAACGAAACGCCCAGTCTGCCGCTCCAGTGGCCAGGCGTGATATCAGGCTCCTCGACGACCTTGCGAATCGTGCGGAAGTAAGACACCGCATACGCGAACGCCGTAACGCAAACCGCGACAGCAAGGCCGATCACCGCCCTCGACGCCAGCCGCGCCACGGCCGGATGCATCGAGCCGTTGAGCCATTGAAACAACCCGAGAAACCACCAGGAGGGCATCCACGCGAGCACTCTCTGATTGCCCGGGGCGCCGAGCGCTTCCAGGCTGGCGAAGGATGGTTCCAGGAAATAAACCGACAGGAACGTGCAGAACGCGGCCACCTGCAGAAAACTGGAGAGTCGCAGAAAAATCCTGCGCGGCAGCAGCGCGGCCACTCCCTGAATGCCCAGAACGCAGCAAAACAGGAATACAGCCGCCGCGGTGACGGAGATCCAATACGCGAAAAAAGCCCGGTGAAGGAAGAAGAAAATCAGATCGAGGAAACCCGGGCTTCGGCCCATAAATACCAGCGGCCATGTCATCCCGGGAGCGCCGCTGAACGCAAGCACGGCAAGACCGAGACCGCTCGCCACGGCCGCAACTTTAGCCAGAAACAGCGTACGCGTCCGGATCGGCAATGAAGCAAGCACCAGCACGTCCTTGCGATCGGGAAAGGTCGAGTCCCAGCTCAGCACCGCAAAAAGACCTGTGACCAGCATGGTGGTTGAAATCAGAAAGTGCTCGATTGTTAACGTCGCTGCCTGAAACTGCGCGGGCGACATGCCTCTGGCGTCGAAAAACAAACCGCCCAGACCGATAAAGACGCTCAACGAAACCAGCACCATCGCGAACTGCCCGAGCAGCTTGTTGGTGTCGCCCTGCGCGTCGGCGGAAAGAAGCTCCAGATCCACCAGGCGCAGCAGGAATTCGCGATAAAGAACACGGAATTGCGAGTTCATCGTCCGCCTCTCTTCAGGCCTCGATCAGATCGGCGATTTCGCGCGAAATCGCCTGCGTATCCTGCTCGACCGCAAGTTGCGAGAAGATGCCCTCGAGCGTGGGCGCCTGCATCAGCGTGCGCAGGTGTTCGATCGAATCGTCGGCCACGACCTTGCCGCGATGCAGAATCACCACGTGCGAGCAAACCCTCTCGACTGTCTCCAGTTCATGCGAGCTGAAGAGCATCACCTTTCCCCTCGCGGCCAGTTCCTGAATCAGGCTGCGCAGCACGAGCCCGGTCGCAACGTCGAGCCCTGAAAACGGTTCGTCGAGAAGAATCAGATCGGGATTGTGCAGCAGCGCCGCCGAGAGCAGCACCTTTTGCCGCATTCCTTTCGAATACGAGGAAATCGGCGCGTGCCGGTCGCGCTCCAGTCCGAACAGCCGCAGCAGGCCGTTGATCCGTCCGCGCTGTCTCCCTTTCCGGCAGGTTGCGCAATTGACCCACCATCACCAGATACTCGAGTCCGCTCAGATGCGAGTAGAGGTAAGGTTCCTCGGGCACGTAGCCCATGCGCTGCTTCCACGCGATTGGATCGCGCTGGATCCGCTGTCCCTGAAACAGAATGTCGCCGGACGATATTTCGATCAGCCCGGTGATCATCTTCATCGTCGTGGACTTACCCGAGCCGTTCGGCCCGAGATATCCGGTGATCTCACCCGCGCGGGCGGTAAAGCTCACATCCGAAACCGCCGGAATCTTGAGGAAACTCTTCGAAACGTTGCGAAGTTCCAGCATTCATGGTCACCTATGTAGCAAACTATATTGGCAAACGATTCCGTTTGTCAAGTAGCATCCTACATAGATATAATTCCCGCATGGCGGACGAACTAAAGCTTTCCCACACCTCCGCGATGATTCTGCAGGCGCTCGGCTCGGGCTACGTCTACGGCTTCAGCGTGATGGAAGTGACCGGGCTTCCGAGCGGGACCGTTTACCCGGCCATGCGCCGCCTCGAACGCGACGGCCTGATTCGCTCCCAATGGGAAAAGGAGTCGATTGCGGCGTCGGAGCTTCGGCCGGCGCGAAAGTACTACAAACTCACAGCGAGCGGGAAAGCGACCCTCGAAGCTTCGCGCAAGCGTTATCCGCTGTTGTCCAAACTGGTGCCCGAGACGGAGACCCAAAACGCATGAGCCTCCTGGCCGTTCTTCACACTCCGTCCCTTCACCTTGCCATTCTTCGCGGGAGCGCCTGGCTTGTACCCGTTGGCCAGCGCGCTGAATGGCTCGCGGAGTGGCAGTCGGAACTCTGGTACGCCTGGCGCGAACTCGGAGATGAGCGGGACCGGCGTCCGGAGCTTACCGGATTCTGTCTCGGCGCGTGCCGGGACGCCCTGTCGATCCGGCGCACGGCCCCGCTGCCGCGCACCTGGGGTTCGCTGGGGATTGAGGCTGCGCAGGTGTTTCCCGATCTGCCTTCGTTCGGCGAAAGCCGCCTCCTGGACTCGCCCCTTCGCTGTCTCGTCCTGCTCGCAATACTCGCGGCAATTTCGGCGTTGGGAGCCCTGCTGCGGCATGGCGGGCCACATCTGACCGCAGGTTTAATTCCGGCCGTAATGCTGATGTTCGTTCCCGGCTGGCTGGTCGCCCGCGTCACCACCGCGATGTCGCTCAGAGACTCACCCGGTGCGCGCTATGGGGCGAGGCTCCTCGCATTTTTCGCCGCGAAGATGATCCTCATGCTCGCGATTGCGGTCTTCGGCGTCGCATTCATTGCCACCCTCGACGAAAAGTTTGTGGCCATCGCATCGCAATTTTTTTACTGGGCCGCCTTCCTCGCAACGCGCTGGGCCCTCCTCGATCAGCGGGATCGCTGCCCGGTCTGCCTTCGCCGTTTGGGAAACACCGTATCGATCGGCGACCGCTCCAAAGTATTCCTCGAATGGCACGGCACCGAATCCATGTGCCTCAAGGGACACGGACTGCTCCGCGTTCCGGAGAACCCGGAAATCGGCTATCACGGGCAGCGCTGGCTCCAATTCGATCCGTTTTGCGCCGGCCTCTTCCGCCAGCTCTGACATTCGAATCCGCAACCTTCGAGCCGCGAAAGCGGATGACAACGCTCTGGAGCCAGTGTGGGGGCAGCCCTTCGGCGCTGCCGCCGAGCATCCGCTCGGCGCGGACTTCACGTGATCGCCGGCGACAGGTGGATCTCGAATCGTGTCTTCAACGCAGCGCAAAGTAACGTTTCTAAAGCAGCGTCAACGGATCGACATCAATCACCAGCGCCGTCGCGCTCCACTTCTGCGCACGCGCGAAATCCCGCGCCTTCCGCAGCAAGCGCATTCAAATCCTTCCGGCTGCCCGACTTGATCAGCAACTGATACCGAAACTCCGCCTTCAATCGCTGCACAGGCGCCTCCGCCGGTCCCATAATTCGCATATTCTCGGGCGGAGGCGTAATGTGGTGCCCCAGTTCTGTGCTCATCCTCAACGCATCCTCCTGCTTCGCAGCCCGAACCAATATGTTCGCCATAGCCGAAAAAGGCGGATACTTCATAAAACGCCGAAACTGCAGTTCCTTCTCGAAAAACCCGTTGTAATCCTGCTGCGCAGCGAACTTGATCGCATAATGATCCGGATTAATCGTCTGCATATACACCATCCCCGGCAGATGCCCGCGTCCCGCCCGTCCCGCCACCTGCGTCAGAATCTGAAACGTCCGCTCGGCCGCGCGAAAATCCGGCATCCCGATCCCCACATCCGCCGACACCACGCCCACCAGCGTCACGTTCGGAATATCGTGGCCCTTTCGCAATCATCTGCGTGCCCACCAGAATGTCGAAATTCCGCTCGCGAAAGTTATGCAGAATATCTTCGAACTGCCGCTTGCCGGCCACCGTGTCGCGATCGAGCCGCGCAATTTTCGCCGCCGGAAACTCCCCGTGCAATTCGTCTTCGACCCGCTCGGAACCCGAACCCATGAAATGCACATGCTCGCTCTGGCACTTCGGGCACACCGACGGAACCTTCTCCGCATATCCGCAGTAATGGCAAAGCAGCCGCCGGTCGCGCCGGTGCCAGGTCAGCGTCACCGAACAGTTGACGCACTCGACGCGCTAGCCGCACGACCGGCACGCCACGAACGTAGCGAATCCGCGGCGGTTCAGCAGAATCATCGCCTGTTCGTTGTTCTCCAGCCGTTCGCGAATCGCCTCGATCAACGCGCGCGAAAAGATCGCGTGCTTGCGCGTCTCGAGGAATTCCTGCCGCATGTCGACCACCTTCACGGTCGGCATCGGACGGTCGCCGATGCGATCCGGCAGTTCAAGCAGAGTGTATTTACCCGACGAAGCGTTGAATCTGCTTTCGAGGCTCGGCGTCGCCGACCCCAGCACCACGCAAGCGTCCGCCGCCTGAGCCCGCACGATCGCGACGTCGCGTCCGTTATAGCGCGGGTTCTCTTCCTGCTTGTAGCTCGCGTCGTGCTCTTCATCCACCACAATCAAACCCGAGATTGCGCACTGGCGCGAAGACGCCCGATCGCGTTCCCACCACCACGCTCGCGCCACCCGCCCGAATTCGCCGCCACTGATCGGCGCGCTCGGAATCGCTGAAGGCGCTGTGCAGCATCGCGACGCGGTCGCCGAACCGCGCGAAGAACTGTCCGGCCACGGCGGGCGTCAGCGCGATCTCCGGCACCAGCATCAACGCTCCCCGGCCCGATGCGAGCGCCGCGTCGATCGCGTTCAGATACACCTCGGTCTTGCCCGAACCGGTGACGCCGTACAGCAGGAACGTGCAGAATTTCCGCGCGGCGATCCCCGCCTCGATCAGATCGAACGCATTACGTTGCGACGCATTCAGTTCATGCGGCGCGCGGATCGGCGCGGCCCGAATGAAGACCGGTTCGGGAATCAGCGTCACCGCCTGCTTCCGCGCCAGAGCCCTCGCCGCCACGCTCGCATTATGAACCAGCGGCTCCAGTTCGCCCAGGTTGTGCGAACCCGGATGCAACGAAAGATACGCCAGCAGCTCCCGCTCGGCTTTCGGCAACTTCCCCGGCGGCTCCGCGCCAGTCAATGCGATCCGAAGTTTCGCGGCCGCCGCGCGCATCGGGTCGCGGTCGCGCTGAACCTCTTCAACCGCAATCCATCCTTTACGTTCGAGCGACTTCAGAATCCGGTCGGCCAGCGGAATCTTCTTCTTGATGTGCGCCGCCGAAAGCGATCGCGCCGCCAGCATCTGGATCACCTGATTGACCGTGTCTTCGGCCTGCGGCTCGATCGACAACTGCCGCGATGCGTCGCGACCCGAATCGGTCAGCGTATAAATCTTACCCGCGCGAATATCCGATGCCAGCGGCAGCATCGACCGCAGCACCTCGCCGAGCGGAGCGCAATAATAGCCCGAAATCCACTTGCCCAGCGCGATCAACTCGCTATCGAGCACCGGTTCGGCATCGATCAGGCGAAGCGCGTCTTTGAGGGGAACATCGGGGGGCTCATCATGAACGCGCAGCACCACACCCGCCATCTTTCGCGGCCCGAAAGGGACGAGGATGCGTGCGCCCGCCTTAACCCTGTGCTGCAGCGTCACCGGCAGCGAGTAAGTGAAAGCCTGGTCCAGAGGAACGGGCAGGCTCACATCGCAGAAACGGGCCAAAGCGATTCAGTTCCGCGTCACCGGATTCCGCAGCGTGCCGATGCCTTCGATCTCCACCTCAACCACATCGCCCGGCGTCATTCGGCGCGTATTGCCCGGCGTACCGGTGTAGACCACATCGCCCTGCGTCAGCGTGACATAGCGGCTGACAAAGCTGAGAACGGTCGGGACATCGAAGATCAGATCGCTCGTGCGCTGTTCCTGCGCCACTTCACCGTTGACGATCGTGCGCAGTAACAGATCGGAATAATCGAGGCCGGTCACGATCATCGGGCCCAGCGGACGCAAACGTATCGCACCCCTTTGCGCGCCACCACTGATTGTCTTTGCCCGCGCCGCGCTGCCAGTTGCGGTCGCTCACATCATTGCCGCACGTGACGCCGAAGACCGCGGCCGCCGCCTCCTCCCGCGAAGCATTGCGGATCGTCTTCCCCATCACCACGACCAGTTCGCCCTCGAAATGAGCGTCTTCGGCAGTCGTCCGGAAGCACGATCGGCCCCTCAGGGTCCTGCAGCGACGTAATCGGCTTATAAAATATCTCCGGTTTCGCAGGCATCTTACGCTCGCCCAGATGGCTTATGTAGTTCTGGCCTACAGCCAGAATCTTAGGCGGCTCGCAGGGAACGAGCAGTTTCACTTCATCCAGCGCAAACCGCCGTCCCGACGGCTGCGGGTCGTCAAACAGGTTGCCGCGCACCTCTTCAACCGTACCGTTTGCAACCATTCCGTAAGATGTCTCGCCATTATTTTGAAACCGTACCCAGATACCCATTTGTCTCCTGCAGTATAAGCTGTGTCCCTGAAGCTTCAGGAGCAGTAAGGATTTGTTAGCAAATTCACGGTTCCTGCTACGAGTGCGTTACAATGCAATCGACCCTGATACAAGCTCAGAATATTACAGGGCTGAAACAAAGTAGGTAATAAAAGCAAGATGGACAAGCCGGCGCAAAACATCCAGGACAGTTTTTTAAATAATGCGCGCAAAGAGAAGGGTCTGGTCACTATTTACCTGTTAAGTGGCGTCAAACTGTCGGGCCGAATCAAGAGTTTCGATAAATATTCTCTGGTGCTTGAGACCAATAATCAGGAACAGCTGATTTTCAAGCACGCGATTTCCACAGTCGTGATCACCCGGCCCATTCCTCAGCACGCTTCCCAACACGCCGCGAATCATCCGAGCGTCTCCACGCCGATGACCCAGGCGGCCGGCGCCGCCCACGCCGAAAACTAGATTGACGGCGCTCAGTAAAATGAAGTGACCGCTCGCTGAAACGCGGATTCTCAGGAGTACGACCAACGATCTCACTGGAACAGGTTGCCGAGAAGGCCATCCTGGCCGGCTTCGAACGCCGCCGGGGTTCCGCATCGTCCGCCGCCTCCGAATCCTTCCGCGAACTCGCCGAACTGGCGCGAAGCGCCGGCGCGGAGATTTCCGCGGAAGTATTTCAGGTCCGTCCCGTGGCGGACGCGGCGACGCTGCTTGGATACGGCAAGGTGCAGGAGCTGAAGGAACTGGCGGAAGCGCTCTCCGCCGACGTCCTGATCGTCGATCACGAGCTGACGCCCACGCAGCAGCGCAATCTCGACAAGGCGATCGGCAGTCAAGGTCATCGACCGCACGCAACTGATCCTCGACATCTTCGCCCACCGCGCCCGCACGGCTGAAGGGCGCCTGCAGGTCGAACTCGCGCAGTTGAAATATATGCTGCCGCGCCTCTCCGGCCAGGGCCATTCGCTGTCGCGTCTCGGCGGCGGCATCGGCACCCGCGGCCCCGGTGAAACGAAGCTGGAAACCGACCGCCGCCGTATCGCCACGCGCATCCGGAAACTGGAAGAGGATCTCGAACGCGTGCGCGTCGGCCGCGCCCTCCATCGCGAAAAGCGCGACTCGGTTCCTGTGCCCACCGTGTCGCTCGCCGGTTACACGAACGCCGGCAAATCGACCCTGTTCAACCGGCTGACCTCGGCCGGCGTGCTGGCCGATGCGCGCATGTTCGCGACGCTCGATCCCACCGTCCGCGCCATCACGCTCCCGTCCCGCCGCCGCATCCTTCTGAGCGACACGGTCGGATTCGTTCGCAACCTGCCCACGACGCTGATCGAAGCCTTTCGCGCCACGCTGGAAGAGGTCGCGGAAGCGGCTCTGATCCTTCACGTGGTCGATGTTTCGTCCGATCAGGCGCCGCAATATATCTCCGAAGTGTTCCGCGTCCTGGGCGAGATCGGCGCTGCGGGGACGCCCCAGATCCTGGTGCTGAACAAAGCGGACCAGTTGCCTCCCGATGCCCGCGATGATGCGGCGATTCTCGGCGCGCGTCTGCTGTCCGACGCCGGCCAAAGCGCCCTCACTCCCGCCGTGATGGTCAGCGGGCTGACCGGCGAAGGACTGACCCGCCTCCTCGATCTTATCGATCAGGTGGTTCCGTTCGATGTGGTGGAAACCGTACAATTTCGCATACCGCTTCGTGACGGCGCCGCAATCGCTCTGTTACATCGCTGCGGCAGAGTGCGAGCGGAGGATTATGATGGGAACTTATGCGTGATCGAGGTGGACGCGCCCGAATCGCTGCGTCGGCGGTTGCGCCGCTACCTCATCCGAAATTCCACTCAAACTGTGGAAAATTCTGTGCAGAAGTGAGCACGGAACCCCGCAAAGCACTGGATTTTCAGGTCTTCCACGCTTTTGAACCGCAACGCAGCAATCCGCCTAAACAATTAAGTGGAAACGATTTAGCATTTCATTGGGGAAAATGCAAGCGGTGGGGAAAAATCAAGTTGAGCAACCGCGCATTTGAGGTGATTTCCACAGTTGGAGGGGACCGGTGAATCTCCCGAATACCCTCACCATTGCGCGGATTTTCTTCGTACCATTACTGGTCGCAGTACTCGTACAGGAAAGAATCATACTCCATTGGAACGGCGCTGTCATTACCAACGATCTCGTTGCTCTGTTAATTTTTTGGGTGGCCGCCGCCACGGATCTTCTCGATGGCTATCTCGCCCGTCGCTGGCAGCAGGTCACCACCATCGGAACGCTGCTCGACCCGATCGCCGATAAACTGCTGGTTTCCGCGGCGCTGATCTCGCTCGTGCAGGAACATGTCGTTGCCGGATGGCTCGTCGTGCTGCTGGTCGGCAGGGAGTTTGCGGTGTCCGGCCTGCGCAGCATCGCCGCCGCGGAAGGCTACACCATCAAAGCGAGTGAACTGGGCAAGACCAAGACCTTCTGGCAGGTGCTGGCGATTTCGCTGCTGATGCTCAGCAGGCATCACGCGTGGGTTACGGAATGGGCGCAGATATCGCTTTACATCGTCGTACTGTTCTCGCTCTGGTCGGCGGTTTCGTACTTTGACAAGTTCTGGCGCAAGGTCGACATCCGCACCAAGCAGAGGCGGCGTCAGGAATTGCTGATCGCCGAACGCGCCAGAAGGCGGATTCTGCTCGCCGAACGGCGCGAGGCGCTGCGCAACCGGCGCAGGGCTAGAGCTGATCGGGCTCGGGCGGGGGAGCTTTCGCGGGGAACTGCGGACCTTCCGCCGTCAGCATAACCGACGCGCACCTGGCCGCTCGGCCCCAGCGGGTCCAGCGTTTTTCCGTTCAGCGAAATCGTCAGTCCGCCCGCGTTACCGGTCAGGATTTTGACGCGTTCGTTCGCCGAAATCTCTTTCGTGTCGTTCGGCTGCAGCGTGCCGGTGAAAGCCACCTTACCGTCGACGCTCATCTGAACCCAGGATGTTTCCTGCGCTTTGAGAACGACGCGAACGGGTAAAGCCGCCGCTCCGGCCTGCGCTGCAGCGCTGGTGGCAGGCGCCGCTGGCGTCTGAGTGGCTTGCTGCGAAGGCGTCTGAGCTGGCGGCTGCAAAGGTGTCCGAGCTATCTGCTGCGGAGTCTCAGCAGGTTCAGTGTCGGGCGACGGAGTGGCTTGCGGCGGCGACACAGGCTCTTGCGTGCGCGCGGGCGCCGCAGCAGGGGGAACAGGGCCGCGCGCTCGCCACCGGATTCGGCGAAGCGCTCACTCGGGTTCGTACCGAGTGCGAGAGATACCAGGCGCCCACGATCCCCGCGGCGGCCAGCGCGAACCAGACAAACGGTCCCGATCTGCCGGTCGCGATTGTAAGGAACAGGCGCGGGAGCCTCCGGCAGGCGCACAGCGGATTCATCCGGCTTCGGCAGTTCCGCCAGCAGCGGGTCCGGATCCAGCCTCAGACTTTGCGCATACTGCCGTACGAAATTACGCGTGAAGAGCAGCCCGGGCAGGCGTTCGAAATCTTCTCGTTCGATCGCATCCAGAAACTTTTCTGAAATTCGCGTCTCGCGCGCAACGTCTTCAACACTGCGGCCCAGGCTAAGCCTCTCCTGCCGCAATTTAGCGCCGATTCCGAACGAAGCCACCTCTGGCCTCCTGCCGACTATGGTACAACATTCTGTGGGCAAGTTATTGTGACAGCGAAAGTTACCGGGATTCCCCGCCCCCGGTTTAAATCGTTTTAATTCCAGCGCTTTACCTCCTTTTTGAATAAACACATGTATCGTTCGCCGTTTGTTATCGTTCTCACCCTCGGACTGAGTTTCAGCGCCGCGGCCAAAAATTTCAGTGGAGCCGACGCCTTTGCGCTGACGCGCCAGGCGGTCGCTCTTGGGCCCCGACCCGATGGATCCCCCGCCATCGCAAAACTGCGCGCAATGATCAGGCAACACCTTTCGACCCTGGGTTGCGAGGTAATCTCCGACAAGTTCACAGCTCAGACACCCGACGGCCCACTCGCGATGGAGAACATCATCGCGAAGTTCCCCGGCAAATCCGGCCGCGCCATTGCGATCACCGGCCACTACGACACGAAGAAGATGGCAGGTTTCGTAGGTGCGAACGACGGCGGCTCCTCTACGGGCATGCTCCTGGAACTGGCGTCCGCGCTGCAGGGCCGCCCGCGCATTGACGACGTATATGTGGTCTTCTTCGACGGTGAGGAAGCGATCCACGACTGGACCGACACCGATAGCCTTTACGGCAGTCGTCATCTCGCTGCGAAGTGGACCGCCGATGGCACCAACCGCCGCCTCAAAGCGCTGATCAACGTCGATATGACGGGCGATAAAAACCTCCGCCTGACGTGGGATCAGAACTCCGCGCCATCGCTGCGGAACCTCGTCTGGGACGTGGCCGATTCACTCGGTTATTCCGCCGCATTCCCGCGTCAGGGCGGCGCCATTGAGGACGACCACATGCCGTTCCTCAGCGCCGGCGTGCGCGCCGTCGATCTCATCGATTTCGAGTCTCAGAGCACCTTCTGGCACACCCCGCGCGACACGATGGATAAACTCGACCCGCACAGCTTTGAAGTAATCGGCGCGGTCGTAATGAAATCCATCGACGAACTGGAACAACAGAAGTGAATGTCTGATCTTGAAATGTCTGATCTTGAGAAGATAAGTTTTGAAGGAATCATCGTCGTCAACAAGCCCACCGAGTGGACGTCCCACGACGTAGTCAACAAGATGCGCGGCATCGCGGGCACGCGCCGTGTCGGGCATCTCGGCACGCTGGATCCCATCGCCACGGGCGTTCTGCCCGTCATGATCGGGCAGACGACGCGGCTTGCGCAATTCCATGAGAAGGCCGAAAAGCGTTACGACGCGGTAGTCCGTTTCGGCTTCGCGACGTCCACATACGATCGCGCCGGCGAACCGTGCGGTCCGCAAACGGAGCCGAACATCACGGCTGCGCACATCGAAGCGTGTCTCGTCTCCATGCGCGGAGAGATCGAGCAGGTCCCGCCGCCCGTTTCCGCGAAGAAGGTCAATGGCGTTCCCGCCTACAAACTGGCGCGGAAGAACATTGCGGTAGATCTCGCGCCCGTCACGGTCTCTGTTTACGAGCTGAGTTTAGTCGAACTGGAAGGAGTGCGTGCCAGACTTCAGGTGCGCTGTTCCGCGGGGACGTACATCAGAAGCATCGCGCACCAGCTTGGTCTGCAGCTCGGCTGCGGTGCGCACATCGATTCCCTGGTGCGAACTCAATCCGGTCCATTCCGCCTCGAACAGGCAGTGACACTCGAACGTTTGCAGGAACTGAAGGACGAAGGCCGCCTGCGCGAAGCCCTGATCCCAAACAGCGACTTGCTGCCGGACTTTCCTTCGGTGTATGTGAACGACACCGAGATCGCGCAGATTCGCCAGGGAAGAGACTTTAATGTCTCACCGTTCCGTCTCAATTCAGGCGCGCCACTGGTGAAAGTGATCGCCCCGGACGGACGCCTGGTAGCAATCGGCCGCATCGCAATGACACACATCTACCACCCGGTTCTGGTCCTCGCATAATTTGTGGGGCAAGGCACGAGCCGTAGCCGCCGAGCTTCCGCTCGGCGCGGAACTTTACGTCAGCCGATCAGTTCACCGGTGTGCTTGCGCAATGCCCTCGGGCACGGCGGCGCGAAAACGGTTGATTTCCCGTGGACCGCGGTAAGGCCACCGTCTGTCGAGAAGAATGTCGACATCTGTCCCGAGACTACGTGACTTGCCACGCGGCATCTCGATCCGTCGCCTGTCGATTTTTATAGGCGCTAATCCCGTCCCGAACGTCATAGATTACCAGCAGGAGGTCGTAATGAGGACTCTCTTCCTTGCAGCGGCACTCGGGTCGCTCTTCACAACGGCGGCCGCCGGGCCGGCTCGCGAAGTCATTTCGCAGGCGGTGCGCGTTGCCAACGTCCCAGTCCCGGCGTTCCAGAACGGCTACGTTTTCTCCCTGGATGGCGCAAGCGTTCAGCTCTTCGCGCCGGAGGGCTATCCCGCTTTCGTGCGCGTGCTCCAGATTCCCGGGGCAACGAATCCGACGGCACGCGGACTCGCAGTGGATTCCGACGGCTCCGTGGCAGTTTCCGTGACCTACCGGACGTCCACCGGATTCGGCGCCGGTATCGCTTTCCTCGACCGGCATGGTATTGACACTGGTTTCCTGAATACGGATCAATACGAGCCAGCAAATCTGAGTTATGGCGAAGACCATTCGCTATGGACGTTCGGGTGGCAGCGGGACGGCTCAACGCGTGGGTTTCCGGATAAACAGGACTATATGATGGTCCGCAAGTATTCGCCGGACAGGAAGGAGTCCGGCCGATATCTGGCTCGTTCTCTGTTTCCGAAGGGACTGGAGCCGGGCTCCGGGAGTTGGCAAAACCTCAGGATTGCGGCGACGCATGACAAGATCGGACTCCTGGCATGGTCCGGAGAGGTGAGCTCGCAGTCCGAGTGGGTTGAACTGAACCTCAATGGAACGTCGATTCGGCGCGTACCTGTTAACCATGTGAGATACGGCGAACTCGCGTTCACTTCCGACGGTCGCCTTTACCGGCAGATGCAGCGTGCCGATAAGTTGACCGTTCTCGATGAGAACAAACCGGTATGGAATGACGCGGGAAGCAGTCCAGGGTGGACCCTTATGGGAGCTGACGGCAGTCTGCTGGTGTTTTCGAATGCGGGGAACGGACCGATCCGACTTGACTGGTTCGGCCAGCCCGCTATCGTGGCGCACTAACTGATCATGCGTCGTACCTGGGCCGCGCTTCTGATTCCCGGATTGGCGTGCGGCCAGATCGCCTTTGAGGTCGCGTCGATTAAACCCTCGGCCCCGGTTGAGTTCGGACGAACAAGCGTTCGAAGAAGCGTCGGGAAAGAGAAAGGCGCCAAAGGACGTCTCATGTACCAGGGCCTTTCTCTGCTGGATCTGATCTCCGATGCAAAACGAGTACAGAAGCGCCAGATTTTCGGGCCGGACTGGTTGGATTCCGAACGGTTCGACATCCTCGCTGTGATGCCGGCCGAGCAGACGAACGATCAGATACCCGAAATGCTGCAGGCCCTTCTTGAGGAACGCTTCAAACTGAAGACTCACGATGAGACGAAGGAGATGCAGGTCTACCGGCTGGTTGTGGCGAAAGACGGCGCAAAACTGGAGAAAGCGGATCAGGCTAACGGCATCTCGGGAAGATCAACGAAAACGACCGAACGAGTGACCGCCCAGGTAACTCTTGGAAGCCTCGCGGAGTACTTGTCGCAGAAGCTGGATCGGCCGGTGGTCGACCAGACCGGGCTCACCGGAGCATACAAAATTCAGCTCGAATGGAGTCCGGATACGGCGGACGCGGCGGGTCCCTCCATTTTCACAGCGATTCAGGAACAACTCGGATTACGTCTTGCAGCCGCAAAGACCGGCGTTCGCGTGGTTGTGGTGGACGGAATCGAAAAGACGCCAATCGATAACTGATCACCGAACCGTCACCACGAAACTCTGACTAACGCGTCCGACCCGCCCCGTCGTCCGCAGTCAGCTTCAACTCGGTGTCTTTCCGCAGCGAGGCCGCGAAACACCGCGTCAAAGCGGGCCACACGTTCTGAATCGGTGGATCGAGCTTAACCGTCTTCGCCCCGGTCACGCCATAACAGATCGAGGTCTGCCCCCCTCGCGCAATCGTGCCCGGCAGCGCATAAAAGTTCACGATCTTAAGATCCCCTCCGCCCACCATCGCGATGGCCTTCTGAGCCTGCTCTGTCTCGCGATCCGACTGCGCCTGCCGAGCCTGCCGATTCCCGGCCCAGCGGCGATAAAAAATCGACCCGTCGTAGATCGCCACCGCGAGGATCAGAATACCCAGAACCGGAACGATCCGGCGCAGTTTTTCCACAGCCAAAGCATAACCTGCTACAACTTCCGGATCAGATCCAGCAACTCCTCGCGCCCTTCGATCTCCGTTCTCACCTCGATCCAGTAAAGCTTCAGCGAACCGATAATTGCGCGGATATTCGGGATCGAGATTCACCACGTCTTTCGCAGTGGTCAGAAGCGCCTCCGCTCCGATATCCTCCGCATGCCGCGCCAGCCGCCGGATCTCGAGCGGCGTATACCGATGATGGTCGCCATAATCGTAGGAAGCCAGCGGCTCGATTCCCACCTGCGTCAGCGTGCGCCAGAACGCCTGCGGGTTTCCCAATCCGCAAAACGCGACTGCTCGAATATCTCGCGGCAGATTCGACCCGGCAAGCTCCGGTCCATCCGCCGAGTGCCATCGCCCCGCCACCGTCTTCGAGCGGAAAACGGGCGCCGTCGCGCTGTATCGGCGCAGCACGGCTTCAATCGCCTTCGTGTTCGGGGCCTCATTGGATCGTGTAATGAGAAACGCGCTCGCCCGCGCCAGGCCCTCCAGCGGCTCTCGCAAACGGCCCAGCGGAATCAGATGCCCACCGCCGAAAGGATGCAACGCGTCGATCAGCACCAGATCGAAATCGCGATGAAGCTGCAAATGCTGGAACCCGTCGTCGAGAAACAACAGCCGCACATCCGAGGCCTCAAGCAATTGCTTCCCGACGGTAAACCGGTCGGCTCCAATGCCCGTCGGAACGCCCGCCGCGCGATGACAAAGCTGCGCTTCGTCGCCCGTAAGCGAGACATGCAGCCGCTCGTCCTCATGCAGCAATAAAATGTTCTCGCGAACGTCGCGGCCATGCCCGCGCGTCAGCAAGCCAGGTTTCGCGTCGCGAAAATCCCGCAGCAGCTCAATGGTGGCTGGAGTCTTTCCCGTGCCGCCGGCGGTAATGTTCCCGATGCTCACCACCGGCACCGGCAGCCGCCGTGCGCGCTTCTGCTTCTTTCGTCGGTCCCTTGCGCTGCCTACCTTCCAGAGCAGGGAGAGCGGCCACAGAATCGCCTGAAGCGGCTGCGGAGGCCGCTCGCAGGGATAACAACTTTCGTAGAGACTCATCACCGCATCGGCCGCCGATTTCGCCGCGCCGCGTTTCGCGTTCGCCGCCAACCGAGCCCGCGCCCCGAGCGACGGCCGGGACGCGGCAGTCAGCACGGCCTCCGCCAACTGATCGCCCGTGGCGATACGCAAAACCGCCTTGTGGCTTTCGAAATGCTCCTCGATGTCCCGAAAATTTTCAAGGTGAGGGCCGGCGATGATCGGCTTGCCGAAGATTGCCGGTTCCAGAATGTTGTGGCCTCCCCGTTCGGCGAGAGTCCCGCCCATGAAAACCACGTCCGCGTGCGCGAAGAGGCCGCTCAGCTCGCCGATTGAATCGAGCAGAAGAACGTCTGCCGCGGCATCTGTCGAGCGCGCTGCGGCGCGTCCACCGCAAGCCGGATCGCTCCAGTTTGCGTGCGGCTTCTTCGAATCGCTCCGGCTTCCGCGGCGCCACAATCAAACGCCACCCGCGCAGAGTTTGCTGCGCGGCGATCACGGAATCCTCTTCCGCGAGAATGATCGTCCGCCGAAGTGCTCGCCGCAATCCACAACGGCTTCCGCGGATCAGCCTCGAGAAACCGCAGAACGGGCGAGTCCGGCGCAATCGCAGCCGGCGCGAAGTCGTACTTCAAATTCCCGCCTGCCTGAACAATGTTCGGGGCCGCGCCCGCCGTAACGAACCTCGCCCGCATCTCCTCCGACTGAACCAGAATCCGGTCGCACAGCGAAAGAACCGGCGAGAAGAACGGCGCAAACGTTCGATAGCGAGGCAAAGCCCGGTCGGAGATCCGCCCATTCACCAGCGCCAGCCCGCAGCCGATCCTCTTCGCTTCCCGAAACAGGTTGGGCCAGATCTCGGTCTCAAGAATCACCACGACCGAAGGCCGCAATCGGCGCAAAACCCGCCGCACGACCCACACGAAATCGAACGGCGCAAAGAACACGCCATCGCTGAGTCCCGCCAGCCGCTTCGTCGCGGTTTCACGGCCCGCAAGCGTAGTCGTGCTGATAAAAACGGGCGTCTTCGGAGTGCGCCGCCGCACCTCCTCGATCAGCGGGATCGCGGCCAGCACCTCGCCCACAGAGACCGCATGGAACCAGATCGCCGCTGAAACAGTCTGTTGCCAGGTGAGGGGAAGTTGGCCGCACCGCTCCGCAAGCGTCCCGAAATATCGCGGATTCCGCAGCCCTCGGAACAGCAGATAGACTAAGATGACCGGAGAAGCAAATGCCTGTAAAACGCGGTAGAGGAGAAAGATCGCTTTGCGCTTCAATGCTTTGAAATGGCCGCTGCTCCTGCTTGTGAGTATAACGGCTATAGCTCCGGCAGCCGACGACAAATCGTCATTCCAGGCAAAGCCCGCAGTCGATTATCCCCACCGCCAGACCAGCGAGAAGGTCACCATCGCGGCCGAACCGATGGAAACGGACGAGCAGACTCACGACGCCTTCGGCAAAGTAAATCCCTACCGGTATGGGATCCTGCCGGTCCTGATCGTAATTCAGAACGACAGTCCCGACGCGATTCGAGTGGAGCGTATGAAGCCGGTCTATCGGCTTCCGGACGGAACTCACGTCGAAGCGACCCCGGCGCAGGACATCCGCTTTATCCACGGAACAAAGGCGCCGAAGGAGATCCCTGGCGTCGCCGGCGGCATCCACATCTCGCGGACTCCGAAGAACCCGCTCGCGGAATGGGAGATCGAAGGACGCGCGTTCGCCGCGAAGATGATTCCGGCCGGCCAGTCGGCCAGCGGTTTTGTCTATTTCCAGGTGCCGGCATCAAGCGCCGCGGCGTCCGTCTACATCACCGGACTGGAAAACCCCGTGACGGGCAAAGAACTCTACTACTTCGAAATCCCGATGTCTGGAAAGTGAGTCAGCGCGGCGCAAGCGGCTGACCGCCTGCTGCCGAGCTTCCGCTCGGCGCGGAGCGTCACGTCAATCCCGGTAGCACCGGCGATCTCGTCGCCGGTGACCCGCCAACAGCGTCTTCGACCGGCCCGTTAGACCTTAGCCGTACGCCAGCCGGCCGCGTACTCTTCGCGTGCCACGGCCGAATACGGAACGGGGCTGACAATCGCCCGGATCTCAATCTGCTTGTGGCGCTCGACAGTGGTCTTCTTCGAACCGCCGCCTTCTTCGCCCCACACCAGAGTCACTTCGTTGCCCGTCTTGACATCCGGATCCACGATGCCGAGAGACAACATCGACCGCTCGTTATAGCTGTATCCGGCGAACATCGACATGCCCGCGATTTTCCCCTGCGCCAGAATCTTGTCATACGACGCTGAGGTGTAATTCGCCAGCGGGAATTCGATGTACTTGTAAATGTCGCCTTTTTGGAACAGCGACGAGAAGCACTTAATCACGTCTTCGGAATTCCACGCGAAAGTGACCTTTCGGCGGTGCGGTTTGTCCTTGATCTTCTCGAGCGCCTCCCGCCCGATGAAGTCGTGATCGAACTTCACGAACGGACCGTAACCGAGCTCGTACGGCGTCGTGTAGTAGTCTTCGATGTTGTCCGAATAGAAACTGCCGCCGATGGAGCCCGCCGCTTCGTAACTCGTGGCCGGCAGCCACTCGCGGTAAGCCTTCATTTTGTCGCCCGTGTAGACGGCCGGGAGAGGCGACGGAATCCAGCCCGATTCCAGCGTATTGGTGGCGTAAGCACGCGCGCCCACCGGCACGATGCCGAACTCTTTTCCGGCTTCCAGGATCGCCGCCCGGATTTCCTCGCCTTCAGCGTACGGACCCCAGATTTCGAGTCCCGGAGCGCCCGCCATACCGTGGCGCAGCGCGCGCACCTTCCGGCCGGCGATGTTGATGTAATCCATGCGGAAAAACTTGATCTCGGGAATCGGCCCGCCATTCAGCTTTTCGATCACCTGTTTCGCATTCGGTCCCTGGATCTGGAACCGGTAGTGATTGCGAACGATCGCTTTGCCGGTCGGACGCGAGGGCGACCGGTCGTCCTTCGCCGTCGTCACGTTGTATCCGCCCGTCTTCGCATGGAATTCAATCCAGCTGGCGGCCGGCGCGCGTCCGACGAAAAGCAGCTTGTTCTCCTCCAGATGAAAGAGAATCCCGTCGCCGATGACGTAGCCGTCGTAGGTGCACGGAACGAATTGCTTCGCCATGTCGACCGGAAAATTCTTGAAGCTGTTGATCGCGAGGTCGGACAGCAGTTTCATCGCGTCCGGGCCTTCAACCGACTGCTCCACCATATGGTGTGACTGATCGAAAAGTACGCAGGTGTCCCGCCAGGCGGCCTGTTCGTCGCGCCAGTTGCCGTATTCGGTGGGCACTACGGGATAGACATAAGCCCCGATCTGCGAGTTGCGCAGCATGTCTGCCGGGCTTTTAACTGTCTTCAACAGAGATTCCAGGTTGTTTTGACTCATTGATATCGATTCAATCCTCTTTCAGAACGCATGCATCTTATCATAGAGGGTCGGGTCACAAGCCCGGTGAATCCGCTTCAGCGGGGCGCTGCTTCGCGGTACACCGCGGCGTCCCGGGAAGCGCTCCACCTCGGCGTTTGCGGCTCGTCGGCGACTCTCAAAACTCCGGCCGCGACTCCACGGTCCACCTTCGCCATATTCTCGTAGTCGATCTTTTCCCGCGTGTCTCCGAGGGCGTGATAGTCGGGAAATTCGGCGGCCACCGCGATCGTATGGGCCACAACGCCGTGCAGCGCAAGCCCGTAATTGTCGCTGCGGGGGAAGTATGCGTCCGCGTCGGGGATTCGCCATGTGCCGATACCCTCCGTTTTCGCCGCGTCGCCCAGGATCGCCGGAAGATTCGAATAGGATGGCCCGGTAACGCTGAAGGAAAGCACGTGTCTGCCGCTGGCATCGTCCGTCCGTCCCATCTGCTCGAGATTGATGTTCGCGACGGTGCGGCTCAAAGGAACCAGCGGGCTGTGCGCATAGTAATAGCTTCCGAGCAGGCCCTCTTCTTCGCCGAAGAACGTAACGAAAAGAACGCTTCGTTTCGGATGTGGATTGAGCGTGGCAAGCGCGCCCGCGATCTCGATGACCGAGACCGTACCGCTGGCGTTATCGTTCGCTCCGTGAAAGATCCCCTTCGGAGTCTTTCCCAGATGGTCATAATGCGCGGTCAGCGAGCACATACTGATCCCGCAGCATGGGGTCTGAACCAGGCAGCAGCGCCGCCACATTCCGCAAGTTCGCCTGCTTCACAGCGGGCTGCGGGACATGGAGATTGATGGCGAATCGGGGATTTTTTTCGAGAAACCCGAGGGCGCCGGCGTCGTCGATGCGGATCACCGGCGCGTGATGCAGCGACAGATCGTCCAGGAACTTGCCGGTGCGGCCATGGTGCACTGTGGTCTTGCCGAAAAGCAGGATCAGCGCGGGCCCTCGTGATTGCAGTTGTTCGAGAAGCGCCTCATCTCCGTAGCGTTCCGTGGCGCCGGCGACGATCATACCCTTCACGGGCGGAATGGCGCCGTTCGCGGGAAGCCTCAGCACCTCAGCCTCGGTCAGATCGAGTGCGGTCAGCGACCGCACTCTGAGCTCCTCCTTCGGAATTTCAACCTGCTTTGCGTCCGAATGCAAAACCAAACGGACACCCTCCATGTTCGGCTCGACCTGATCGAAACTGGCGACCTGAAAATAGCTGTTGCCCGGCGCCGCCGGATCGAGACCTTCATGCTGGAACTGCGCGGCAATATAGTCCGCGGCAAGGTCCAGACCGTGCGAAGGAGTGCCCCTTCCTTCCAGTTCGTCGGATGCAAGATACGAAAGGTTGGTCTTCAGAGAAGTTGCCGAAATGTGGTCGAGGGCGGCCTGTTCAGCTGTCGGAAGTCCGCCCAGCCGGGCCGCTGTCACGGTCACGGCGATTGCGAATAACGCAAACAGGGAGATTTTCTTCATTTCGAAGCGACTGATGCGACGCTTAATCATGACAGATCTCCGCGAACAGTTTGGCCAGATCGACATCTATCTGTTCGACCAGATTCTGCGCGGTCGCGTTTCGCCCGGAATGAGCATCCTGGACGCGGGCTGCGGCGCCGGACGCAACCTCGTTTACTTCCTCCGGGAAGGTTTCGATGTTTACGCCGCAGACGTGGAAATGCATGCAATTTTCGGTTTACGCCGCCTCGCGGAGACTCTCGCCCCAGGCCTTCCCGCGGATAATTTCCGGGTCGAACGCGTGGAAGAAATGTCCTTCCCGGATCGCTCCATGGATATCGTGCTCAGCAGCGCGGTACTCCACTTCGCGCGCAGCGACGATCACTTTATGGCGATGCTGCGCGGCTCCTGGAGCAAACTGAAACCGGGCGGCATCTTCTTCTGCCGCCTCGCCTCATCGATCGGGATCGAACGCCAGATCACCCCAATCGAAGGACGCCGCTACCTCTTACCCGACGGCTCAGAGCGTTATCTGGTAGACGAAGCGTTGCTCGAAAAATTAACCGAAGAGCTGGGCGGCCGCCTTGCAGATCCCGTGAAAACAACCGTGGTGCAAAACCAACGCTCCATGACCACCTGGGTCCTGCAACGCACGCGGTAAGCGCCGGCGATCTTGTCGCCGGTGAGCTTTCGACGACAATCAATTCCGCGAAGCCAGCCAGAACGCAATATTCCGAATCTGCTCTTCGATCCGCTCCCGATCCGGAGCATCCGGAGACAGATCCAGATACTTCTTGAACGCCGCGAACGCTTCCTGAATCCGCCGTTGCTGCAAAAGCGCCACCGCCCGTTGCTTATGCTCGTCCGCGCTGTCGGGCGCCGCCTCGATCAGCAGGTCAAGCAACTGCAGCGCCTTGGCGCCCTCATGCCGCGAAAAGTAGATGCCGCGGAGATTATTGATCAACCGCATCGCGATATAGCGGCGATCCACCGGATCGAGCATCCCACGATCGAGCGATTCCACCTGTGCCAGCTGACAACATTGCCTCTCGTCGAGAATCGCGCCGCCGTTAAACGGGTCGATAACCGCCGAATATTCTTCGTCTTCGTAGCGCACCACAAAGTGTCCGGGCAGCCCGACTCCAGTCACGGGCTTGGCCAGCCGGCGCGCGACTTCGATGTAAACGATCGAAAGCGTAATCGGGATGCCGAGTCCGGTCTCCAGCACCTGGTTCAGGCAGCTGTTCCCGGGATTATAGTAATCGTCGGCATTGCCGCGGAAGCCCGCTTCTTTGAACAAATATTGATTGGCCGTTGCCACGAAGCTTCTGCCATCGGAAAGATCGTGGGCACGCTCCGCGATAGCGAGAGCATGGTGATCGAGCTGCGTGATAAATTGCTCAGCATCGAGATCGGGATATTCAATGCGCGCGATCTCGAGCGCCGCACGGTCCACTTCGATGCGTGAAGGCCGGCGGCCCAGCAGATCCCGCAGCGATTGCGCTTCCGGGTCCTTCATTCGTGAAGTAGAATAGCACCGCCGCACTGAACCGGCGGCCGCACTCAGGCCCGCAACATTCCCATATCGGCGGCTTCTCCGAAAGGAGTGCAGCGGGCGCCCGGCAAAATGGTCTTCACAAGTCCCGAAAGCACTTTGCCTGCGCCCACCTCGAACCAGCCCTCCACACCGGACGCCGCGAGATATTGGATCGTCTGCGTCCAGCGGACGGGATTCGGAACCTGCTGATAGAGGCCTTCGCGCGCTTCGTCGGCAGTCCCGATTTCACGCGCCTGCCAGTTGTTGATCAGCGGAATCCGCAGATCCGCGAACACCATGGAATCGAGTTCGGGCCGCAGTCGGTCCTGGGCCGGACACATCAGCGGGCAATGAAACGGCGCGCTTACCGGCAATTCTTTGGCCCGTCTCGCGCCCGCGGCCTTCGCGAGCTCCATCGCCCTTTCCACCGCGCCCCGGTTGCCTGCAATAACGATCTGGTCCGGCGAGTTGAAACCCGCCGGCGCCAGCACTTCGCCCTGTGCCGCTTCGAGCAGAATCTCGTCCAGCTTGCCCTCGGGCAGTTTCAACAGCGCCGCCATGGCGCCCACGCCTTCGGCCACCGCTTCCTGCATGTAGCGGCCTCGCTTGTTCACGAAGCGCAACGCGGCGGCAAAATCGAGCGAACCGGCGGCGACGAGCGCCGAAGACTCACCCAGGCTGTGCCCGGCCACATACTGAGGCTCACCGATTTCCGCGCTCAACACCCGGAACGCTGCGATTGAAACCGCCAGCAAAGCGGGTTGCTGAAATTCGGTCTGTCTGAGAACTTCGTCCGGGCCTTCGAAGCAGATTTTCGAGAGGGGAAAGCCCAGCGCTTCATCCGCTTCCGCGAAGCATCGCGCGGCAGCCGGAAACTGCTCTGCGAGGGATTTGCCCATGCCCGCGAACTGCGAGCCCTGGCCGGGAAAGAGAAAGGCTGTTTTCATTATCGGGAGCGAAAAACCACTATACCGATGCCGCGGGCCGTTCGACCGGAACGAATGTCCCCGAGCCGCCGTACCATAAGGAAGAGAGACCAAATGACCGAACAGGAACAGCAACTGATTTCCGGACTGGCCGAAAGAATCAGAAACGCGCCGCAGCAGCCGATAGATCGCGACGCCGACGACCTGATCCGCCGCACGATCGGTTCGCGGCCCGACGCGCTGTATATTTTGACGCAGACGGTGCTGATTCAGGAAGTGGCGCTGAAACAGGCAAACGCGCAGCTCGACCAGTTGAGCCGCGCCGCCTCAGCAACCGGCGAACTTCCTTCCCCCGCAACAGCAGCAGCCTTATTACCAGGAGCTCCGGTTACGCCGCGCCTCCTCCGCCACCCCGGGGTGGCGGCTTCTTTGGTGGAGGAGGCTTCGGAAGCTTTCTGCGCAACGCGGCAACAACGGCGGCTGGAGTAGTTGCGGGAGAGGTGGCCTTCGACACCATCGCTTCCATGTTCGGCCATCACGGCGGCGGCGGTTTCTTCGGTGGCGGCGGACTGGGTATTTCTCCCGGGTCCGAAACGATCGTCAATAACTACTACGGCGACGATCAGGGCTTTCGAGGCGACAGCGGAGATGGCAACGACACGCGCTTCGCCGACGCGGCCAGCCAGGACCAGAACATCAGCCCGGATATCGAAGACGACCGCGACAATTCCGGCGATGGTTTTGTCGACGACGGATCGTCCTGGGACAGCGGCGACGATAACGGATCCTCTGACGTCTGACCGCGCACGCGGGACCTGCTACCCTGATCCTTCCAACCATTTCTGGAGGCTTTGTGAACCTCAGGGTCGCGTTCGGGGTTGCTCTATCTGCCTTGCTGGTTGCAGCGCCGCTTGTTGCCGCACAGCATCAACTATCCGCAAGTCCCGCAACGGTGGTCGTCGGCAATTACTGGTCTGAATCGAAGCCGGTTCTCACCATCAAATCCGGTGACTCCGTGACGATCGAAACGGTGGGTACGGCCAGTGTCGCCGCACTCGAACGGCTGAACGTTCCGGCCGATCAGATTCCGGAGTCGCTCCGCGCGATTACCCGCGCCATGAACGACAAAACTCTCGACCGCGGCCCCGGCGGCCATATTCTTACCGGACCGATATACATCGAGGACGCCGAACCCGGGGACGTCCTCGAAGTGGACATCGAGAAGATCGCGATGCCGGTTCCGTGGGCGTACAACAGCTTCAGCCCCACATCGGGGTTCCTGAAGGACGATTTCAAGCAGAGTTACGGACGCATCATCAAGCTCGACCGCGACCATATGACGGCGCTCTTTGCCCCTGGTATTTCAATACCGCTGCACCCGTTCTTCGGCAGTATGGGCGTGGCGCCCCCAGCCGCGGCCGGGCGCATCAACAGTGCCCCTCCCGGCATGCATGCGGGCAATCTCGATAACCGTAACCTCGTTGCAGGCTCGACCCTCTTTATTCCGGTACACGTCAGGGGCGCGCTCTTTCAGGTGGGGGATGGCCATGCCGGCCAGGGTGACGGCGAAGTCGATATCACTGCCATGGAGACCCCGCTTACCGGCACATTCCGCTTCGTGGTCCGCAAAGACCTTCACCTGACCTGGCCGCGTGCAGAGACCCCGACGCACTACATCGTGATGGGAACCGACGAAGACCTCACGGTCGCTACGCAGATTGCGGTGCGGGAGATGATTGATTTCCTCGTCACAACGCGCGGACTCTCAAGAGAGGAAGCGTATGTGCTTTCCAGCGTCGCCGCTGACTTTGAGATCACTCAGCTGGTTGATGGTAAGAAGGGTGTACACGGCATGATCGCAAAGTCGATCTTCAAGTAATACAGCTGGGACGCTGGAAACGCTGCGCATTATAGTGAAGGACCGCCCGAAATTCTTTGTTAATAACCTGTAATTGGAGTTATAAAGGACCAGTTATAGGCGACGTACAAATCTTTCACAACTTACGAACACCTTAATATCCGATTCACTGTTACCCTCCGGCTGTGAGATTGAATCGTCAATCCACTCCCGATGAAGGAGATTATCGTGACAATCGGATCCAATCGAAACAGGAAAGCCGCAAACCGGCGTTCTTTTCTTAAACAAGGTTTGGGCGCGGCGGCAATGGGCGCCGGCGTCCTGACCTCAACCGGTTCTGCATTGGCGCAGAGCCCGGCCGCGACCAGCTCGGCCAGACTTTCCCGCGGGGATGTTGCCATCCTCAAATTCGTGGCCGCGGCCGAGTTGATCGAGACCGATCTCTGGCAGCAATACGCGGAGCTGGGCGGAGTTACAAAGGGAGTGCAAACCCCTTATCAGAAGGCTTTCCAGAACCTCGACGGAGATGGTTCTCAGTACATATCGAGCAACACTCTCGACGAAGCGAGTCATGCGGCGTTCCTGAATGCATACCTGATTTCGAAGGGCGAGGAACCGGTGGATCTCGACTCTTTCCGCACCTTGCCGAGCAGCCAGGCTAAGGGCGCGCAGCAGATCGGGCGCCTTACAAACCTGACGCAACTTACCGTTGATACAAGCTGGTACACGCGATACAGAAGCGCCGATAATCCCGACTTCGGCGCAGCGTTTCCGCAGGCTATCCCGGCTTTGTCGGCAGGGCAATTCACCGCCATCCCGCGAACGAACGCGGATTTCTTTCCGGCGAATCATATTCAAGCCATCGCCAACACTGCGGCCTTCCATTTCGGCTCAATCGAACAGGGCGGTTCCAGCTTGTATCCGACTCTTGCGCAGAACGTGACGAGTTCCGAAGTTCTGAGGATCATGTTCAGCATCGGCGCCGATGAGGTTGCGCACTTCCTCGAGTGGGTCGACTTTGCCGGGAACGGCGTACAAACGCCGATCGCGCCATTTACCGATCCCGTATCGGGATTGACCTTCCCCGACTTCAACGCCTCGGGAGATCCCCTGCTTCAGACGAACCTGATCTTTCCGGTGCCATGCGAGTTCATCAGCCCGAATCTGCCTCATTGTGCGGTGATTCGCCCTACCGGTCCGGGACAGACTGACGCAAAGGGAGCGGCCAATTTTCTGATCAATAGCGGCTTGTTCATTGGTCAGCCGCCTCAGTTCACCGAATTCCTGCTCCTCATGGCGGACGCGGCGGACGCGGCGAAACGAGGATAGGGCCCTAACCGCGCTTGATCCGGATCGCCAGATACCAGACGATCGCGACGTTAAGCGCGGTTACCCCAAGCTTCACCGGCGTGAAGTGGTGAATGATCTCGTAAACTTCGAGCGGAATAAACAGGCCGGTGCTGATGAGCGTCATGTACTCGGCCCAGTGTTTGCGCCTGAGGAGGCCGATGCCTTCCGTCAGGAAAATACCGGCATAGACAAATGTGCCGATGCTGAGTTCCTTCAGTTGTTTCGGTGTGACATTAAAGATCCGCACCAGCGCCCTGTGAATGAACCGGTTGTCCGGGTCTACGCGCAGAACTTCGATCCAGTGCTCCGTCACGCTCGCCACGTCGCGATGCAACAGCCTCAGCAGGCCGAAGCCCACGATCAGCAGGCCTGATGGCCTTCGTGAGCTTGAAGATTCCGATCAGGAAGAGCCAGAGATCGCGCTTTGGCCCTGTTGTCGCACCCCGCGCGCGCGCCATCACTTACCTGCCAGCAGTTCGCGCGCCGCGTGCACCAGTTCACCGGCTTGACGTACCGTTGCGGCGGTCGCCGTCAGGTGCCCCATCTTGCGCCCGGGCCGCGGTTCGGACTTCCCGTAGAGGTGCAGCTTCACCTCGGGCACGGCGAGAGCCGCCTCCCAGTCCGGTTCGCCTTCCGACCAGATATCGCCCAGCAGGTTGGCCATGGCGGCGGGTCGCGGCATCTCCGTACTTCCCAGAGGCAAGCCGCAGACCGAACGCAGTTGCTGCTCGAACTGGCTGGTCACGCAGGCGTCGATCGTCAGATGTCCCGAGTTATGCGGCCGCGGCGCGAGTTCATTGACCAGCAGCTTGTCGTCGCGAGTCAGGAAAAACTCCACGCAGAGCACGCCGGTGACATCGAGCTGCTCCAGAATGCCGCGCGTGATCACGGTCGCGTCCTTCACCACGTGAGGGCCGAACGGCGCGGGGGAAAGCGAAACGTCCAGAATTCCGTTGACGTGGTGATTGCGCGATGGCGCATAGAAGACGCACTTGCCGTCCGCGCCGCGCACGCCCACCACGGAAAGCTCCGCCTCGAAATCCACCACCGCTTCGAGCACGGCTTCCTGGCGATCCATCGCGTCCCAGGCCGCTTCGGCTTCGGCCAGAGTATGCGACGCGATACTGGCCCTTGCCGTCATATCCGAATCCGGCGGTCTTGAGGATGGCCGGTCCGAAGCCGGGCATTACGCGGCAGAGATCCGCCGGCTCTCGAATCGGCTCGAATCGGGTGAGAGGAAATCCATGTTTGCTGAGGAACGTCTTCTCGCGCAGGCGGTGTTGCGTCGTATGCAGCACCGCGCCGGCGGGACGGACCAGCGCGCACTCGGAGGCCGCTTCCGCCGTAGCCGCGGGCACGTTTTCGAATTCGAACGTGACGACGTCGACCGCCGATGCGAACTCGCGCACCCGGTCGAGATCCTCGTACGGCGCGTCGATTTCGACATCCGCGATCTGGCCGGTCGGGGAATCGCGGTCGGGGGAAAACGTATGGACCCGATAGCCCATCCGCCGCGCCGCGATCGCGAACATGCGGCCCAGTTGTCCGCTGCCGAGCACACCGATGGTCGAACCGGGCAGGATCATCTTCACGGGAGCGAGTCTTCGAGCACTTTCCGCTTCTGTTGTTCGCGGAATGCTTTGAGCTTTGCTCGCAGAGGCGGCCGCTTGTTCGCGAGGATCGAAACCGCCAGCAGCGCCGCGTTCTTCGCCCCCGCGGTTCCTATGGCAAGCGTCGCAACAGGCACGCCCGCCGGCATCTGCACGATGGACAGCAGCGAATCGAGGCCCTTAAGCGCACGGCTTTCGACGGGAACGCCGAGCACCGGCAGCGTCGTATGAGCCGCCGTCATGCCGGGCAGGTGCGCCGCGCCGCCGGCGCCCGCGATGATCACTTCGATTCCGCGGCCTTCCGCGCCGGCGGCGAATTCCGCCATCAGCTCCGGCGTGCGGTGGGCCGAAATGATGCGGTTCTCATGCGCGACGCCGAACTCAGTCAGCATCTCGCTCGCGGCGGACATCGTCTCCCAGTCCGACCGGCTGCCCATGATTACGGACACGAGTGGAGAACTACTGGCCTTGTGCGAGTGTGAATCCCTGCTGGCCATGCGCGACTGTAATGGATGTCTTTCGGCTCATTTGTTGGAATCGTTCATGATACCAGTCGCCAGGTCGGTCACTGGTTGAACCGGGCGTGATGAAACAGCGCTTTCATGGGCTCTGAGCAAGATACCATCCCCCGGGCTTCGAATGATATCTTGACCAAAAGACGACATGTCTCGATTCCTGGTACTCATGCCCGACGATACGCCCCAGCCATTTCTCGACGCGATCGATCGTGCCGGGAAATCCCTGCGTATCAAGATGTTCCTCTTTTCCGATCCGCGGCTGCTCGACGCGGTCATTGCGGCGCACCGCCGGGGCGTCGAAGTGAGAGTCATGTTGAACCCCCAGCGGCGGAGCGGAGAAAAAGAGAACGGGGAATGCCGAAACGTCCTGAGCGATGCCGGCATTGAGGTGCTCGACAGCAATCCCGCGTTCGATCTGACTCATGAAAAGTCGATGGTGGTTGACGACGCGACGGCGTTCATTCTGTCCCTGAATTGGGAGACCCGGAACCTGACCGGAACGCGCGACTACGCAGTGGTCACGACACACGCGCACGAAGTGGCCGAGGTGATCGAGTGTTTCGACGCCGACTGGAAACGCCAGGAGTTCAAGCCCGGCGGCAATTCCCACCTGATCTGGTGCGTTGGTAACGGCCGTCAGCGGATCGGGCAGTTTATCGATGACGCGAAGGAGACGCTATGGGTTCAGAACGAGCGTTACCAGGACCCGGTGATTATCGAAAGGCTGGTCCGGGCCAAAGTACGCGGCGTGCGCGTGCGCGTGATGGCGCGGCCGCCGCACAAGCTGAAAAAGACGCAGCTTGCCCAGGCGGCGGGCGGCTTGCGCACCCTCGATGATGTTGGAATCAAAGTACACAAGCTCAAAGGATTAAAACTGCACGCCAAGATCATGCTTGCCGACAAGGCGAGGGCTATCGTCGGATCCATCAACCTCTCTCCGGGCAGCTTTGACACCCGCCGCGAACTGGCGATCGAGGTCCGGGATCAGGACGTAATCGACCGGCTGGACAGCATCGTGCAGAATGACTGGAAGAACTCGCGCCGGATCGATTTGAGCGACGAAGGATTGCGGGCGGAACTACAGGAGGTGGATCCGAACGTTGTGGAAGACCTGGCGCTCAATCCGAAGAGCAATTGAGCGCCAGGTAACGTTCGATCAGCTGGCTGTTGGATCAGCTGACTTTGATGAAAATGATGGCGAACGTGTAAAGCGCGAGGGATTCGATCAGAACGAGACCGAAAATCAGCGCAAAGCGAATGGCCGCAAACGCGGACGGGTTACGGGCGATGCCTTCGCAAGCTCCGGCAATGGCTTTGCCCTGACCGAGGGCGCAAAGGCCGGAGGCGATGGCCATCGAGAAACCGGCCGTGACCGGAGCCCAGAGGTGGTAGTCGCTCGCACCCGCGGCGCCGCCCTGGGCGAACATCGGGATGGCGCAGAACATCAGCGCAATCGCCAGAAATACAAACTTCGTCTTCATTGGTTGTTACTCCTTCAGTAGTAAATCGTCTTCCGGAGGTGGTTGCGTTCCTGACCTGGGGGCCGGAGGCCTCACACGAAAAACGGCAAAAAGCCCGGGAGTATAAATTCGGTATAAATTAATGCGCTTCTTCGACCGCGCCCGCCACGTAGATCATCGTCAGGAGGACAAAAATATAGGCCTGAAGCAATCCGACGAAAACGTGCAGCCCCATGAATAATGCGGGTACGACCAGATAAGTCAGGCTCAGAAAGACCAGCGTGACCTGCTCGCCCGCGTACATATTGGCGAATAAACGAACCGAAAGCGAGAGCGGCCGCGCGAGGGTGCTTATGATTTCGATGACGACCATCAGCGGGGCAAGCCACCAGATGGGGCCGGCGAAATGCGCGGAGTATTTCACGACGCCGTGCTTCTGGATGCCCACCCAGTTGAAATAAAGGAAAGCCAGCAGCGCACAGCCGACCGGCACATAGATTACCTGAGTCGGGCTGACGAATCCCGGAACGATGCCAATCAGGTTCGCCAGCAGCAGGAATATGAACAGCGTTTCGAGGAGTACGATATGCCGCGGGCTGTCATGACCGAGCTGGCCCTCCGCTTCGTCCGAAACGAAGCCATGAATCATTTCCATTACCTGCTGAGTGCCGCCGGGTTTATCGACGGACAAGCGGCTGCGCAGAAAAGCGAAGAGCGCGATCAGAATGACCGCGACCAGAATCTGCATCACCATGTAATCGGCCCAGGGTTCCGACGGGCTATCCGCCTTCTGATGGAACAACGCCAGCAGCCAGTTTCCAAAACCAGCGAAGTAGGCGTTGAACAGTCTCGTCAACCAGGCTTCATGAGTGACCATAAGTTAAGAGTTCGTACAGGATTTCGAGGATCACCGCGGCCGGGCACACGAGGAACCCGCAAAGCGCCGCCAAGACATTAAATCCGGATAATCGAAGTATAACAAAGGCCCCGAGAACGAAAAGAATGAACTGAATGAACAACCTGACGCCGCGAACCTTCGGGGGTGGCGACGATCCGGCCAGAGCCAGCTGGCCGAGGCGATTCACGAAACGCTCGATCACGCGGAAATTGAAATAAGCCGCCGACCGCGCCCGCCAGGAATGACCCCGCATAAACGAACCCACCGATGCGTCCGGCCGCCGCGGTTCCCACGCAGGCCAAGTACGACGATGAGCGGCGGAATGCGGGCGATTCCCTTGTCGAAATCGAAGGGCATTCTCTAGCTTTTGACCGAACCGCTCAATTCGCGGATCAGCTCGATCATTCCCGCGACTGTGCCCAGCGCGAGAAAAACATAACGAAGCCAACCGGTGTGGAACAGCGCATCGAGGCCGTAACCCATCAGATATCCGACGAAGGTAGCAATGGGCAGGAGCAGGGCCAGGTTGATGTATTTTCCGATGCCACGGATGTCGGTGGGGTCCATTAGCAGCGTTCCTTTCAGAGTTCGGCGTCGGTGGGACCGGCGAGCCCTGAGCGGAAGGGGTCGTCTTCGGCCAGCTTCCCGCCGCGTATTACTTTATCGAGTTCCAGAAACTCGCGGATGAAAGGGTCGTCGGATTGGTAGAGTTCGCGAGGCGTCCCGAAGAAGGTGACACGGCCCTTGTGAAGGAAGACCACCGTGTCGGCCACGCGGTTGAGCAGGTCGAGATCGTGTGTCACAACCACCGAGGTCAGCTTCAACTCCTGCTTCAGGCGCATCATGAGCTGAGTCAGGTGATCGCTCATGATCGGATCGACCATGGTGGTCGGCTCATCGTAAAGAATGCACTGGGGCTGCGCGGCGAGGGCGCGGGCGATCGCGATGGCGCGGCGGTAGCCGGTCGAAAGGTCGCCGGGATAAGATTCCCGGGACTCCCAGAGACCGACCAGGCGGAGAAGTCCATCGACAACATCGTCTTTGTTCTGGGCATCGTAGTCTTCCCGCAGTTCGAGCGAGAAGGAGATGTTCTCCGCCACGGTCAACGAATCGAAGAGCGCGCCCGACTGGAAAACCATGGTGACTTTGCGGCGGATGCGGTTGAATTCCGCTTCCGAGAAGCCCGTAACGTCCTCATTCGCGACGATCACCTGGCCCTTGTCGGGCTTCAGGAAGCCCATGATGTGGCCCAGCGTGACGGATTTTCCAACTCCCGAGCGGCCGATGATGGCGACCGTCTGACCGGTATCGACGTGAAAATTGGAGTCGATGAGGACGGGCTTGTCGAACGTTTTGTATACGTGACGGAATTCGATGTAATGCGGGAACTCTTCAGCCATTCGGGAGACTCTATTTTCACAACTGCCGGCAGGCCTGGATCGCCGGTTGCCTGCGATTCGGCTGCAAGAGAAACCTCTTCTGTTTCAGTCGGCAGCAGCCAGTTAATTATCTCCGACGACTATCTTCAATTACTATCTCCGATTCCGGCGGCCGATGTGCCAGATCGGCCGCCGGAACCAGAGAGATGCGGGGCGCCCCACGCCTGATATCGTTCAGACCAACGCCGTTTTGTTATCGCCGGACGAGACCGGGAGCGCATAGTTACCTGCTTACGCCTACCGGCCCATTGTTTCGACGTTATGCCACACGGAGCCTCGAGGAATCGTGTGGTTTAGTGCCCCCGTACGCCAATGGGTGCGACGAGGTTCTTTCGATTTGCAAGGTACCACGCGTTTTTGGCAATGCGTACACACGCGCGGAGAGAGGGCGCGGAAGTGCTTTGTTTTCAAGGCCCGGATGGCCAAAATTTATTTTCGAAATCTGTGACCGTGTTTGGCCGGTCGCTTAAGCAGGGTGGGCGGGGGTTATTTCGGAAGACTGCCCTTGCCGGCGGCGATCAGTGGGCTCGCGGAGCCGACGATCCCGGTATTTTTATGCCACTGGCAGAGGAACTGCTGACAGGACTCGAATAGCTTTTTGCGATCAAGCGGCAGCGCGCCCGGAGGCGGGTGCCTTTGACATCGCGCTTCCGCTCCGTGCGTGGACGCGTTCATAGTTATTTCATTCATAAGAAAGGCATTGTAGTGATCCAACCTGTAAAGCAAGTCGCCAACGGCGAAGCTCCGGTGGTCATCGGACAAGGCATGATTATCAAGGGCAGTCTGCGTAGCGAGAACGACGTGTTCCTCGATGGCGAGATTGAGGGCGACCTTGATGTCAAAAATTACAGACTTATGGTCGGGCCACACGGAAAAGTTGTCGCAAACGTGCGAGCGCGCGAGGTAGATATCCATGGAATCGTGACCGGCAACGTGGAGTCGACGGAAAGGACATCCATTCGGGCATCGGGACAACTGACGGGCGATGTCAGGACTGGTGGCATCGTCATCGAGAGCGGCGCAATGTTCAAGGGCAAAGTCGAAATAGCCACCAGCCTTCAACAGCGGCAGGAGGCGGGGAATGGCGAATGAATTCCTGTCCCGAAACGATGAGATCGTCGACGGGTCGTACCGGCTGGGCGCGTTAATCAATCGCTCGATCCGCAGTACCGTTTACAAAACAGAGTTCGGCGAATACGGGCTCCCGGCGATGATCAAAATCCGCGAGTACGAATCGTCCGGCTCAGAAGACCTCCTGGAACAATGGCGGCACGCGATGGAACTGGCCCATCCGAACCTGCTGAAGATATACGCCGCCGGGTCATCGGCGCTGGACGGCGCGCCAATCATTTACGTGGTCATGGAGCGGGCTGACGAATCGCTGAAAAGCGTTCTGGGGGAACGAGCGCTTACAGGCGATGAAACGCGCGAACTGGTCGAGCCCGCCGTGGCGGCGCTGCAGTATCTGCACAAGAAGGGTTACGCACATTCGCGTTTGGTCCCATCCAATGTTCTGGCCGTTCAGGACCGGCTGAAACTCTCGAGCGACAATGCGATCCGAGTGAATGACGGCGGATCGACCGCCGAAGACATGAAAGCCCTGGGAGTATTGATTGTTCAGGCTCTGACGCAACAAATCCCCGATGGTGACGGGCAACTGGAGGCCGAGATTTTGAGGAAGGCGCCCGACCCTTTCCCCCGAATTGTACGGCACTGTCTCGATCCGGATTCCGCCAGAAGGTGGACTGCGGAACAGGTGGAGGCAACTCTAAAAGGACCAGCGGGTGAGTCTGCTCCACCAATACGCATGCCGCGGGTGGAAAAGACGCCGGCCGTCGAGGCGCAGCCGACGGTACGGCTGGAACGGGAAGATCCCGACAAAGCTCATTCGAAGACAGGCATCCCGAAATGGATTTATGGCGGGATCGCGGCGCTGATTCTGATTGTGGTTCTGTCGGCTGTAATGCGGAAGAAGGATGCGGCGCCGGCCGCTGTGGTCTCGCCTGCTGTGGTCTCGCCTGCTGTGGTTCCGCCGACCACTCCGGACGCCGTCCGCGCAGAGTCGGTGGAAGTGCACCCTCCGCCACCCAAACCCGACCAACGCACCGAGGGGACTCGTTCACGTGGAAGAAAAGCGGATGGATGGTCGGTAATAGTGGCCGCATATGCCTCTCGCGAACTCGCGGAGAAACGCATGCGCGACATGATGAGACGATGGCCGAAGTTCAATATCGATGTGTTCCAGCCTCGGGAGGAGAAAACACATTATTTTGTCGTGTTGGGGCAGAACCTTTCAGAGGATCAGGCGGAAGAGCTGCGGAAGCGCGCAGTCGACTCGGGACTTCCGCCCGATACGTATATCAAGCGCGTGATGTAGCAGTGTGGCGAATCACTCCTTTGAAGAACACCGGCGACAAAAGATCGCCGGCGCTACCGGATCTGACGTAAAGCTCCGCGCCGAGCGGAAGCTCGGCGGCAGGGCCTAAGCCCTGGCCCCACACCGGCAGCGTGTCTTCATCCACTCTGGCGGCCTGGCGCGGGCTATGGGGACTCCGTTGAAGAACACCGGCGACAAAGATCGCCGGCGCTACCATGACGTAAAGCTCCGGGCCGGATAGAAGGCCGGCCGGACAATTGAAAAACCTTCCCGAAGTGATCGGAAAACGGCAGGCTTGGGGGGGCCTGTACAGCGCCGAAGCGCCGGCGCTACCGATCCGCCTTCGTAAGTTTCAGATGTTAATATCAATCTTTATGACTGCGCGCCTGCGCTGGGGTTCTTTGCTGATGCTGATGGGTCCGGCTTTTGCCGCGACGCCGGACGCTGCGCATCAAGGTCGCGTTCGGAGCGTTGTCCGCGCGGACGCGACGACCGGGCGGCTTGTAAGAACCTTTGTGGCGGAGCCCCGAGTCATTTCGAAAGCTCAGTCGGCGCAGGAAAAAACGCAACTGAACGACATGGCGAACCGGATTGCGGTGCGGGAAGGCGTGGAAAGCCCTTTGGTTCAATCCGTGATTCGCGCGGAAAGCAATTACAATCCGGATGCGATTTCTGCCAGGGGGGCGATGGGGATCATGCAGTTGATTCCCGCGACAGCGAAGCGTTTCGGAGTCTCCGACGCGTTCGATCCCGAGGAAAACATTCAGGGCGGTGTCCGCTATCTTAAGTTTCTGCTCGATTATTATCAGGGCGACTACGCGAAGGCGATCGCGGCCTACAATGCGGGTGAGGCGGCCGTCGACAAGTATCACGGCATCCCTCCGTTTGCGGAGACTCAGAACTACGTCGTTCAGGTGGCAAGAAATCTTGAGGCGGCCCGACAGACGCCGGCGAACGCCGAGACCAATGTTGTTTCGAATATTGAGGGCGAAACATTCCGGCCCATACAGACGTCGATAGGCTCAGACGGCCGAATATATTACCGGACTCCGTGATTCACGGTAAGATTCTATGGTGTGGCGTTTTCCCCGGGCGGCAGCAATTCTTGGACTCCTGCCCGGTCTGGCCGCCGCAAATTCCGGCCTAATTCAGGTTACGAGCGTTCGGTCCTGGTCACACCCGGACTCCACCCGGGTCAGCATCGAAACTACTGGTCCATTTGAGTACCGGTCGGATCGCGCGCATAATCCCGATCGTCTGTTCCTTGATATTCTGCATTCGCGGCCATGGATCGAGAAGCGGCGGATGGCCACACATCAGGTTGGCGACCGGCTTCTCAGCAGGGTTCGGGTGGCGGAGACTTCGCCGGGCACAACGCGCATTGTTTTCGATCTGGCGGGACCGGCCGATTTCAAAGTCACGCGACTGGATGCGCCGGATCGCCTGGTCGTAGAGTTGCGCCCGATTCGCGTCACCACCCACGAGGCGAAGCCACCGACGGAGACGGCGAAAGCTGAACCGGTATATACGCTACATACTCACCTTCCTCCCGTTTATTCGCCTCCCGTTTATTCGCCTCCCGCTTATTCCGCTCCGGATCATGCGCCTGCGGGTCATTCGGAGACGGGCCATCCGGTTTCTTCCGAAACGGGCCGTCTGGCGCGGCCGGAGCCGTTGCCGGCAATATCAGAATCAACTTCCGCCCGCCGGCCCTTCGTGTACCCTCCGGCTTCCCGCCGGGTAGAGATCGCTCTGGTGGAAAATCCACCTTTATTTCCGGGCCTTGCATTTTTTCCCTCGGTATATTTGCCCGACTCGCTGTCGCTCGCAGTAAAACCTCCTTCGCGTGCTCGAGGCTCCTCCGCAGTCGCGCTTCCGCCGCCCCGGACGACATTTGCCGTCAGGCCGGAAAGCGCGCATCAGGAGAGCGCGCAGCCCGAGATCGCCGAGGCCAAACCGCTCGCCTCCGAGAACCCCTCGCGGTCGCTTACGCGAGCGCTGGGCTTGAAGGTGAACCGGATCGTGATCGATGCCGGGCACGGCGGGCACGACGATGGAACCATCGGGCCGCATGGCGTGCTCGAAAAGGATATCGTTCTGGATGTCGCGTTGCGGCTGGCAACGCTCGTTCGGCAACGGATGAGCGCGGAAGTGGTGCTTACGCGGTCAGACGACACGTTTATTCCTCTCCAGGAACGGACGAAAATTGCGAACGACAACAAAGCGGATCTGTTTCTCTCGATTCACGCGAATTCTTCTCCCGCGCGGGAGGTCGCCGGGACGGAAACGTTTTATTTGAACCTCACCACTTCACCTGGAGCGCTGGATGTCGCGGCACGCGAGAACGCGGGTTCGGACAAGACGGTGGGGGATTTGAAGGATCTGATTCAATCGATCACGCTCAACGACAAGATTGAGGAGTCGCACACTTTTGCGGAGGACGTTCAGAACGCGATCAACCTTCAGGCCGAGCGGTCGAATGCCGCGGCGCATAATCGGGGCGTGAAGCGAGCGCCTTTCGTCGTGCTGATTGGAGCTTCGATGCCATCCGTGCTGGCGGAGATCGGCTTTCTGAGTAACAGCAGGGACGAATCCAATTTGGGAAAGCCGGAGTATCGAGAGAAGGTCGCGGAGGCTTTGTATAAAGGCCTTGCCCAATATTCACAGTCATTGAGCCATTTCGATGTGCCCAAACAGGTGACTGCGAAGGCCGCTGAGAAGCCGGTTCCGCCCGGCTTGAATTAACCGGGCTGTTTCGCTGCCGTTCTTATTTCTGCTTCACTATTTCCACGACGGCGCGGCTTCCCATCGCATCCGGCAGATCGTAACGCATTACGACTTTCATGCCCACCCGTAATCTGGCCGCTTCTTTCGCGGATTCCGCAATTTCGTTTTCGGCATCGGGACCTTTGTAGAGAAGAATCTTCGCTCCCGTCTTCAGTTGTTTCGCGAAAAGTCCTAGTACTCGCGTGATGGGAGCGAAAGCCCTGGCCGTGATGATGTCGATGCCGCCATCGCGTCCGAGTTCTTCCGCTCGCACGGCAGAGACTGACGCGTTTGGTAACTGGATCTCACTGAGAACGGAATCGACAAAGCGCGCCTTCTTCCGGATGGATTCAGCGAGCAGAAAACGGGTCTCGGGAAGGACAATCGCCAGCGGAATTCCGGGAAAACCAGGGCCTGTGCCGGCGTCAAGCACCTTTCCGGCATCGGCAAACAGGCGCCAGGGGATTAATGAATCAAGTACGTGTTTGATTGCGGCTTCGCGCGGAGAGACGATGCGCGTGAGATTCATGTATTCATTGGCCTCGACGATTCGGTCAAGATGTTCGGAGGCCTTTTGAATCACCGATGCGCGCAGTGGAAGATCATGCGGGAGAATCTCAATAAGTTCGGCCTGAAACTTCACGATTCATGATGTCATCCCGCGAAAGACAGCACTCTTATCGTCTCCATAAAAAATATTGTGCAACGCCCCAGCCGTTTCCAGCACCTTATCTGTAGATGGAACATTCGACGCAACTGCCGGATATGGCCGCCATCCGAAACGACGCTCTCGCCGCGGGAGCGGTGGACCCGTTCAGCCTCAGATTCAGGGTGGTTGAATACGACAAGATCAGCGGAGAGTTTCTCGGTGTTCCGATGCAGAACATCGGCCTTCCGGAAGCGATTGAAAAGACCGCGCATCTCATTCAGACGCGCCTCGATTCGCACTTTTTAGTTCATCCCGTCGGCTTTATTCAGTAGTCAAACGGACCGCCAGCAGGATACAGGCGTCGAAGTTTTACGCCTGCATCCCCACGAGGCTCCTGCGTTCTTGACATCCTCCGGCGCACCGCTCATACAGAGCGGCGACTGGAGAAGAAGCTGATCAGCCAAATTACCAGGAACACAAAGAACAGGATTTTTGCGATGCCCGCAGCAGCGCCGGCGACTCCGAAAAATCCCAAAGCACCCGCGATCAAAGCAATAATCAAGAACGTCAACGACCAATGCAACATTTCCGTTTCCTCCCGGTTTCGGTTTAAGCAATTGACGCGCCAATCCCCGGCGGACCCTATTTCAGAGCGAGATTGCCCGCGAGCAGTTGCGCGTGCAGGCGATAACGCCCGTGCGCGCTATCCGTCCTGAAGCTGCGGAAGAGTCCGTCCTTCACGGCGCCAAACACAGCCGCGTTCAGGTTGCCGGCGAGTACGGACGCTTCCACCCGCCGGTAGTCCGCGGAGTTACCCACTTCAATCGTCATGTTACCCGCGTTGAGCGCGATGTCCTTGTCGCCTTTAATTCCGGAGATGTTCATGTCACCCGCCGAACAATGGACGACAAGGTTCGTCGAACGCGGGACTTCGATCCGGAAATGCACGCCCTCGTTCGGGCCGCCACGAATGGTAAGGTGGCCTGCCGCGAAGGTGATCCTGATATCATTCGCGACACCGCCGCCATAGCCCGGATCGTCAAGAACGCATGACACGCGCAGACCCGGAGCGTCCCGACCTGAGATATCGACATCGCCGGCACGGAGAGTCATCGCGATCTCGCGATCGGGTATCGCCGCGGCTTCGAACGGATTTGCGCAGGTGCCGCTGGTCTGAGCGGCGAGGGCGATCGGGAATGCAACCCAAACGCAGAGCAGGATTCGCATGTCACAGGGAATTACGCGCGGGCGCCGGGCCCGGTTCGTGTTAATTCCGTCAGTGAGTCATCGAATAAATGATGTAGTTGATGCCGATGCGGATGGCAAGGGAGGAGGCCTTCTCCGGGTAGTAGGGATCGTCGGCCCATTCCCAGGCGTCTCCCAGATCGGAGTTGTAGGAGGCCGCAATCATCACCCGGCCCTTATCGTCGTAGATGCCGCGCCAGTGCGCTCCGCGGCCGCCATCCTCGCAGTTCTTGCAACCCTGCCGCAGGTGGGCCTGGCCGGGGACCTGGAACCGGTCCTTGAGGTCGTAAACCACGTGAAAGATCGGGTCGTCATCGGGGATCTCGACGATGGGGCGATCGGGGAAGATGAGCTTCATCGAGTCTTCAAACACCTGCCGCTCCTCATTGCCGTGAAAATCGTCGGCCATGAAGAAGCCGCCGCGAAGGAGGTATTCGCGCATTTCCTTCCCCTGTTTCGGAGTTAGCCCCCACTCGCCTACCTGAACGGCATAGACCCAGGGAAGATCGAACTCCTCGTTCTCGTCCAGATTGACCGGTTGCTCCGCGGACCGGACGTGGATGCGCGTCAGACGACGGACGGCTTGAGAGAAGTGCCGGTCGGCACGAGGGTAGTCCTGCGTCCAGAGGGAAAGTCCGAGGCGGTAATCGCCGTCGAAGCGTCCGCGATAGCCGTCGTTCCATCCGCCTGGGAACATGAGGCGCGCAAACTCGAACTCGGTCTTTTCCTGCGCATCGGGTGGAGTTTCGAAGGTCGGGTATTCGACGCCTTCGTACTGGCGGAAGGGCTTCTGAAAGGCGTAAAGCGTTCCGAGAAAGGCAAGTGCGCAAGCCACCACAAACGACGCGTTTCGAATATTGATACGCACGGCCTTGCCCTGAGGATATCACCGGGGCGCCGCGCCGTTCTGTGAAAATGAAGTCTTCGCCCGATGGCTTCGGTTCCTTTTCTTCGTTTCCCGCTGCCGATGGAGAACCCTCTGGGGTTCGGGGCCGCCGATTTTGTCGGACTGGCGCTGGCGGCGATTCTGGTTGCTCTGCTTGTTGTTCGAGGGCCGATCATGACATTCGCTCGGAGAATTGCAGGGCGGAGAGGGGTCTGCATGGCGCTTTTGGCCGGCTTGCCGATTGCGCTGCGGCTCGGGTTGCTGGTGAATCATCCCGTTCCCACGCCGACCGTCGCGGACGATTTCAGCTACCTGCTGCTCGGCGATACGCTGGCCCACTTGCGCCTGGCGAACGCCACGCACCCGTTGCACCGTTTCTTCGAAGCGGTGTTCGTGCTGCAGGAGCCTTCCTACAGTTCGATTTATCCGCTCGGGCAAGGGCTGGCGCTGGCGTTTGGTGAAGTGGTGTTCCGGCTCCCCTGGGCGGGAGTGCTGCTCACCGAAGGATTGTTATGCGCCGGCTGTTACTGGATGCTGCGGGGTTGGATCGATCCTCTATGGGCGCTGACAGGCGGGCTGCTTGCGGCGGTCGAATTCGGCCCGTTGAGTCCGTGGATGAACACGTACTGGGGCGGGGCGGTTTCGGGCGTTGCGGGATGCCTGGTGTTTGGCGCGCTGCCTCGTTTGCGCAGGGGCGGGCGAACGAGGGACGCGGTTCTGCTGGGCGTCGGACTGGGTCTGCAGCTTTTGACGCGCCCGTTTGAGTTCGCGGTCCTGTGCGCGGTTGTGCTTTTGTTTTTCGTACCAGTCCGCGCGCTTGCGATTGCGATGCTGGCGCTGATCCCCGCGATCGGCCTGACGCTGGTTCAGAACAAACAGGTCACAGGAAGCTGGGCGGAACTGCCCTATGAACTGAGCCGCTACCAATATGGAGTGCCGACGACGTTCACGTTTCAGGCGAACCCGGTTCCGCATCGCCCGCTCAGCGTGGAACAGCAGATCGACTATGAAGCTCAGATCGCGGTTCACGGCAAGGATACCGATACGTTCCGAACTTACATTGAGCGGCTGGGCGCGCGCGTTCGCTTCTACCGGTTCTTTTTCCTGGCCCCGCTTTATCTGGCGGTGGCCGCGTTCCTGCCCGCGCTGCGGCAGTATCGGTTTGTTATTGTTTTCGCCGCGCTTGCGCTGTTCTGGCTGGCCGACACCTTCTATCCGTATTTCTATCCGCACTACATCGCGGCGGCGACGTGTCTGTTTGTGCTGGTGAGCGTCAAAGGGCTGGAGCAACTGAGCCGGCTCAAAATCCGCGGCTTTTCCGTTGGCGAGGAAGCGGCGGCTCTGATTCTGATGCTCTGCCTGGGGCATTTTGTCTTCTGGTATGGCAGCTATGTGACCGGCAACGCGAGTCTGCCGATGGCGATGAACGGGAACGAAAGCTGGGATTCGGTCAATATCGCTCACGACCCGCGCATCGATATCAATCGTCGTCTGGCGAGCGCGCCGGGTAAGCAACTGGTTTTCGTTCGCTACAGCCTGGCTCACGGGGCGAACGAATGGATTCGCAACGCCGCCGATATCGATGGTTCGCGGGTGGTGTGGGCGATTGATCTGGGTGCAGAGGATGATGCAGTGCTGAGGCGGTACTATCCGGATCGGAAGGTGTGGCTGCTGGAGCCGGATGCGCGGCCGCCGCGGCTTGTGCCGTTCGAAGGATCCGAATGAGTTCACGCGCCGTTGACGGATAGCAGCTCGATCTCGAATACCAGGGTCGCGCCCCCGGGAATTACCGGAGGCCGCCCTCCATCACCATAGGCAATGCTCGATGGGCATACCAGCCGGGACTTTCCTCCGACCTTCATACGCTGGACGCCTTCAGTCCAGCATGGAATGACGCCGTCCAGCGGAAATTCGGTGGGCTCGTTGCGTTTGTAAGAGCTGTCGAATTCGGACCCGTCGGTGAGAGTTCCGCGATAGTTGACCTTTACGGTGTCAGAAGCTTTGGGGGATGCGCCCGTGCCGGGCCTGAGTTCGGTATAGATGAGGCCGCTCGAGGTTTTGACGGCGCCGGGCTCGGCGGCAGCTTTGTCGAGGAAGGCCTGGGCGTTATCGGCGTGCCTGAATTCAGGGAGGGACGAGCAGGAGGTCGTTACAACCGCGATCAGCAAAACCGTGAACGGGACGGCGAGGGTACGCATATTTCGAGGCTAGCATTGCGATGGCGGATGATCGCCGCTGCTGCTGGAACTGACGTAAAGCCGGGCAGCACCAACATTGAAAGCCGGCGCTGGTATTTTGCGACGGGTACGAAATTCACCGGCGACAAAAGATCGCCGGCGTTACCAGATTGCGTAAAGTTCCGCGCCGGCCAGAAGGCCGGCCGCAGGGCCGAAGCCCTGCCCCACAACGGCGGCGCTGCGTGTAACAAACTTCTGCCCCCGGCCACTTGGAATTTGTGAACTTTAATTTCGGTATATAGTAAGCCAATGTCTAACATCGCCGGTAAGGCATATGCGATGAATGTGATCACGCCCCTGCCGTGGTGGGAGGCGTGGATTACCCGGTTGATTTTCAAAGTAGCGGCGCTCCGCCCGAGCACCACCATCGGACTGGTGACGCTGTCGCTGATTCATTATGCGCGGTGGGTGATCGTCCGGCCGAAGGATTTTCCGCGGCTCAGCCCGGAGCAGCCGGCGGAAGATCTGAAGTACACCTACATGCTGTTCTTCAGTAACTTCAACGGGAGCTGGGATCAGTATGTGGATTCGTTTTCGTCGGCGATTTCGGGCGGCCTGAATTTGTTCTGGCGGAAGAATGTCAAGTATCCGGGGTCGGTGCCGATGCTGCCGTTCCATCGATACATTACTTCGAATCAGATCTGGACGGATTACTACTATAACGCGTACCCGATGGCTTCGGCGAACGATGTGAAGTCGGCGCGAACGGTGTCGGGCGGCGCTCGGGAAGTTTATTGCCGATACGAAGGGCGACAGCGCCGAGGCCTTTCAGAAGAAGTACAACACCCTGCTGCTCGGGTTGCAGCACGATCTGGGCGCGATGGGTCCGAACCAGATTGTCAGTCTTTCGGCGTGGGCCGTGGAGAACCGGCTCGCGACGGAGCGAGCGAAGCTGGTGAAGACGCAGGGAGCGGGCAGCTAGCTTATGGCAAACAAAAACGGGAATGCTTACGGACTGACACTGCTTTGCCCCATTCGTCCCGGCGTGCCGGAGAAATGTCCGGATGGCCTGGAGGGACAGACGAGCGCGGCCTGCGTGCGGTATCTGCTGCAGGACGTGATGCGGGTGAGCGAAGGCAGCCCGATGGCTCGGGTGCCCAACACTTATCTTTCGCGGTTCTACATATTGAACGACGTACCTTATCAGGGGTTTCCGACGACGCTGGAACATCTGAAGAGCCAGTATCTGGTGTTTTCGGCAAATTTCCACGGCGAGCTGGAGGATTACCTTCGCGGCATGTGGAAGGTGGTCGAGGCGGAGATCCGGGCATTGCTGCAGTATTGTTACGGGTTCGAGAAGGTACACGACGCGGCGAGCTTCATCGATTACATCAAGAAGTGTCAGGTGGAGACGACGTTTTTCTTCGTGGGGTCGACGGATGAGCCTCTGGCGGCGCAGCTCAAGAATTTGTATCTGCGGCAGGAGTTCCGGGAGTTCGTTTATGAGAATCAGGGCCGGAGCCCCGGCGAGATTCAGGCGGCTTTCGAAAAATTCGTCGCGCGGACGCAGCCGGATAATCTGAGCGCGCCGACGTGGCAGCCGGGCGCCTACTCGCTCGAGAAGGCAGTGGTGGGGGCGGACGCGAAATGATTTCGAAGCTGGATTTGCCGGATATTCAGGGAAACATCGTAAAGGCTTACGGCCGGTACGGTTTTCCGCGGGCGCGCTATGTGTTCTACCGCGTGGATGATCCGACGCGCGGGCGGAAGTTCGTCGAGAAGGTAACTCCGCTGGTGACGACCTCGGTGCCGTGGTCTGAAGATTCGCCGCTGAAGATTCCCGAGGTGGCGGTGAATATCGCGTTCACTTATCAGGGGCTGAAGCATCTGGATGTTCCGGACGAGACGCTGCACGGGTTTTCCGATGAGTTCTCGATGGGGATGAAGGCGCGGCGCGACATTCTGGGCGACACGGGGCCGAGTCATTACAAGAACTGGGATCCGGTGTGGAACGATCCGGAGGATGAGTTCCGGCAGTGGGCACATATACTGATCGGGATCAACGGCAAGGATGAAAACGATCTGGCGGAGATGTATGACCGAATTTGCGGCATTGTTGCGGCAGTCGGCGGAGTGAAGCAGCTGACGAGGCATCTGGGGCCGGACGGGGCCGAGCTGGATTATCAGCCGGCGGTGGCGTGGAACCTGGATAAGGAGCACTTCGGTTATTCCGATGGCATCAGCAACGCTTACTTCGAAGGGTGCGGCGAAAACCCGAGATACATGATCGGCGGCGGAAAGCCAACGGGCGGCAATCCGGGAACGGCGGACGGATGGGCTCCTTTGAAGGCGGGGGAGTTTGTGCTCGGGCATGCGGATGAGTCGGGAACATATCCCGAGGCGCCAGGTCCGCCGTTGTTTTCGAGCAACGGGACTTATATGGTCTACCGGAAGCTGCACCAGAATGTGGGGACTTTCAACGGGCTTATTGAAGAAGAAGGCAAGAAGTATCCGGGCGGGAGCGAGGAGTTCGCGGCGAAGCTGAGCGGGCGGTGGCGCAATGGCGCTCCGCTGGTGAGCTTTCCGACGTGGGAGAGCGCGGATGCGTTCAGCAGGGAATTAAATGCGCTGCTGGAGAGATCGCTACAAGGGCGAGAAGCTGACAGAGAAGGAGAAGGCCCGTCTTTCCGAGTTGCGCCTGCAGTTGACAGCCTACGACTACGGCGACGACACGGATGGCGCGAAGTGCCCGTTCGCATCGCATATTCGGCGGGTGAATCCGCGGAGCGCGCTGCAGTTCGGGGAGAAGAGTCCTTTCAGCACGCCGGGGGCGTTGAGTAACCGGCGGCGGCTTTTGCGGCGGGGACTGCCTTATGGCGAGGTGAAGGACCCGGCGCGCGATGATGGCGACCATGGGGTGATCATGATGATCATCAACGCGGACCTGAGCCGGCAGTTCGAGTTCGTGCAGGAACAGTGGATGCAGTACGGGAATGATTTGAAGCTGTCGAACGACAGGGATCCGCTGCTGGGCAATCACGGGGTGAATCAGGACGGGCGCGGCGCGGGTTGCATGGTGATCGAAGGCGACAAGGCGACCGGCAAGCCGCCGTATTTTTGCGGGCGACTGCCCACGCTGGTGGAAACGCGCGGTGGGGATTATTTCTTCGTGCCGAGCATGACTTGTCTGCGGATGATCGCGATGGGCATTGTGGATCCAACGTGAGTTCGCGGCGCGAGTTGAATACGGAGTATCCGCCAGCCGGAGAGCAGGAGCATATCGATAGTCTGATTGCGTCATTGCGGACGAAGATGGAGGGCGATTACGCGAAGACGCGGATGTTGCGGGATGCGCATCCGAAAATGCATGGGTGCGTACATGGCGTGTTTGCGGTGCTGCCCGAGCTTGAACCGGATTTGAAGGTGGGGCTGTTCGGGGAGAGCCGAAGCTTCCCGGCGTGGGTTCGGTTTTCCAATCAGAACAATGCGGTTTCGCCGGACAGCAAGCCGGATATTCGGGGTGTGGCTATCAAGCTGATCGGTGTGGGCGGCGTGAAGCTGATTGACAGCGATCCAGGGTGCACCACTCATGATTTTATTCTGATCAGCGATAACCGTTTCGTGACGAAGGATGTTGCGGAGTTCGATGGGCTGGTCAAGGGCATGATGGGCGGCCTGGTTCGGTTGGCGTGGTACTTTCTGACGCATCCGCGAGTGCTGCGGAACCTGATGACGTCGTTGAAGAAGTTTGCGAATCCGCTGGATATTCGTTATTTCAGCGTTGCTCCTTACCTGCTGGGCGCTCGGGCGGTGAAGTATTCGCTGATGCCGCAGAGGGTTGGGAATGCGACTGTGCCTGCGCATGCGGGAGACGATTATCTGAAGCAGGCGATGGTGGATCGGCTTTCTTCAGACGAGGTGGTTTTCGATTTTGCCGTGCAGTTTCAGACGGATGCGTATATGATGCCGATCGAGGATCCGGGGGTTGCGTGGAGAGAGAAGGATTCGCCGTTTCTTAAAGTCGCGAGACTGACGATTCCTGCGCAGGTTTTCGATTCGGCGGAGCGGGCGGAGTTTGGGGATAATTTATCGTTCAATCCGTGGCGATGTCTGGCGGAGCACCGGCCGCTCGGCGGGATCAGCCGGGCGCGGCGACAGGTTTATCAGGCGCTTTCGAAGTTCCGGCATGAGCATAACCGGGCGGTGCAAGCGGAGCCTTCGGCGGCGGGAGCAGTGGCGACGATGCCGGAATGAAGTAGATCGCGGCAGGTCCCTGCGGCGTCCTCTACGCATCGCAAAAGGTTTCTCGTGCCTCGGGGAATTATTGGTCGGGTTTGTTTCCTGACGCCGGCCTGGATTCCTCTACCGCCCCGAACTCCCGTGGTCCCGTTTGTACAAAATACCCATTGCGGAATTCGTATTGAATTCGCACGAAGCCCTTCGAACAACATTCGGCTATTCTGCGCGCAGGGTCGAGCAGGTCAACTGTCAGGCTGCGATTCCCGACGTACACGCGATACAGACCAAAGTCTGCCCGTGAGCCTGCACGAAACCAGCCGACTAGTTTTGGCTGATCCGATGCAAGACTGTAAGCGTAGATATACTCCCAGGTCGCCGTTCCTCCGGTGTGGTGTCCCAGTACGACTACAGCATCCAGTTGCGTCGCTGAGGTCAAATAGCCGTAAAGGACGCGATCCAGGATCATCCAGGATGACCGATGATCCAGCAGAAGGATTCGCCTTATCGAAGTCATAGCGACCGTTCACGAGAGTGATGGTGTCCCTGACGTTCAAACTCATCCACGCGATCCCTGAAGGAACGCCATCGAGTTCTTCACCGGGAAAAGCAAAAGTGAAATTTCTGAAATCGACGCCTTTCCTGAGATGAGGCTGCTGGCCCCTGAGAAGCACCGCAGAACACGCGACCGCGACGATCCTCACGAACGCAAGATGGGTCATGTGAACCGATTCTACAGGCTGGGTTAACAGAGCGTCGAGGTGGCCGGATGGAGGAGGTGAAAAAGCTCTGCCTCCGGTTTGACTCTAATCAGATGGGAATCAGGAGTATAATTGGATTCAGTTCTCCCGGAATTCTGCGAGGGCAGGTCGATGGCTTTGAAGACCAAAAAAAAACAGATCGAAGCTCCGTCGAGCGGCGCACGCCGCAAGACCAAGTTTCAGGCGGATCTGGCTCCGGCGGAAGATCGTGCAATGCGGTCCCTCAAAGCGGAATTGCAGCTCACGAGCAACACCGACCTGCTGTCCGACGCTCTGACTCTCTTCCGATGGGCCGTATCGGAGCGGAGACTGGGGCACCGGATCGTGAGCGAGAGCGCCAGTGGCGAGCGTAGGGTTCTGCTCTTTCCAAGATTGGAACGAGTGGCTCCGGACCTTGTCCTGCCACGTGTCGAAATCAAATGGAGCGGGCGCGAACTGGAGAGCCTGGCAGAACTGGCGTCCGCGCCAGAAGCGAACCGCCCTACCGACGCTCTGATTCGGGCCATGCGCGACTAAATGGCCGTTATCATTCGCCGCCTCGAAGAACACGACGAGGTGGAGAATTTCGATTGCGGTGACGACGCCCTCAACGACTATCTGACGCGTCATGCGTGGATCAATCAACAGAAGAGCTCGATCGGCGTAAGCTATGTGGCGCTCGATGAGGACGCTCCTCGAACGGTGCTCGGGTACTTTACCCTGGCAACGGCAAGCGTGCCTCGCGATGCATTTCCAAAGAAGTATGTCCGCGGACTGCCCCCTTATGAGTTGCCTCTGATTTTACTGGCGAGGCTTGCTGTCGATCGGCGATTTGCGGGACGTGGTCTGGGACACGCGCTGATTTCAGAAGCGTTCCGTGTCAGCTTGCACGTCGCTGATGAGGTGGGCTGCCGTTGCATCGTCACAGACGCATATCGGGATCGGGTCGGTTGGTACGCACGATACGGGTTTGTGCCTATCCAGGGAGCCGCGTCGACGGGACCACAAAGGATGTTTCTGGATCTGCGGACGGTCCGCACGGCCCTGCAGCATTGAAAGCGGGTCCGCCTGAAAGGGCTTTCTCACCGGAAAACGCGCTGCCGCTAAGATAAATGTAAATGCGGATCGCTCTCGGGCAGATCAATCCGACCGTCGGCGACCTTTCGGGCAATATCGCGCTGATGGTTCGTTTCGCGCGTGATGCGGCGGCGCGAAATGCCGAACTGATCGTGTTTCCCGAACTGTCCATAACCGGATACCCGCCGCGCGATCTGGTCGAGAAACCCAGTTTCATTGAGCGGTCGGAAGCGGCGGTCCAGCAGCTCGCGGCCGCAACGGCGGATTTGCCGCTGGCGCTTATCGCCGGGTATGTCGGCCGGTCCCACAAACAAACCGGTAAACAAGCGACCAATTCCGCGGCAATCATTCGGGGGGGTAAGGTCGCGATGCGTCAGACCAAGATCCTGCTTCCGACGTATGACGTGTTCGATGAAATGCGAAACTTCGTCCCCGCCGATACGCAGCTGATCTGGAAGACGCGAGGGGATGACGTTGCGCTCACTATCTGTGAAGACGCATGGAATGACAAGCAGTTCTGGCCACGCAGGCTTTACGGGCGTGATCCCGTCGATGAGCTGATGCAGGCCGGCGCGAATCTGCTCGTCAGTATTAACGCCTCACCCTTCTTTCTGGGAAAGCGGGAGCTGCGTACGGAAATGTTCCGCGCTATCGTGCGACGCCATAAAGTTCCCGCGATCGTGGTCAATCAGGTGGGCGGCAACGATCAGATCGTTTTCGACGGAACCAGTTTCGCGATGGACGCGGAAGGAAACGTTATCGCATCGGCAGCGTCGTTCACGGAGGACCTGGTGATTGTCGATACCGTTACGGGCGCGGGCGATCAGCACGCGACCTTTCCCGGCGATTGCGAAGCGGTCTATGAGGCGCTGGTGCTTGGCACGCGGGATTACATTCGCAAGTGTGGTTTCGACAGCGTGTTAATCGGTTTGAGTGGGGGGATCGATTCCTCGCTTACCGCTGTCATCGCGGTCGATGCCGTAGGTCGGGAAAACGTTCGCGGGGTGGCGATGCCCGGTCCCTTTTCTTCGGACCACAGCGTTAGCGATGCGCGGGCGCTCGCGGAGCGGCTGGGGATCCAGTTCGATATCGTTCCGATCTCGCCCGCCTATCACGAAATGCTGGCCACCCTCGCGCCCGTCTTCGAGGGCCGCGAGCCCGACGTCACGGAAGAGAACATTCAGGCACGATTGCGCGGTCTGACCCTGATGTCCCTCTCCAATAAGTTCGGCGCCATGGTGCTGACCACCGGCAACAAAAGCGAAATCGCGGTGGGCTATTGCACTCTGTATGGCGATATGTGCGGGGGGCTGGCGGTAATCAGCGATCTGCCGAAAACCATGGTTTATTCGCTTTCACGTGTGGCAAACGCACGTCACGGTGATGCGATTCCGGAATCCGTATTCGAGAAACCGCCATCGGCCGAATTGAGACCGGATCAGAAAGACAGCGATTCGCTCCCGCCTTACGAGATTCTCGATGGCATTCTGCGGATGTATATCGAGGAAAATTGCGCGGTCAAAGAGGTCGCGGCGGCTTTGTCGCTGCCGCTCGAACTGGTGCGGGACGTAGTAAAAAAAGTCGACCGCAACGAATACAAGAGGCAGCAGGCCGCCCCCGGCCTGAAGGTCACATCGAAGGCGTTCGGCATTGGCCGGCGCTTTCCCATTGCGCAGCGTTATTCGGAGTGTCAATGAAAAAAGGCGCCTTAATCCTCATTCTCGCCGGTGCGGCTTTGATGTCGCAGCCGGCGCCGCGGGAGCAGGTTGGCCCGCAGCCGGACGGGAGTTTTCTGCTGAGCAGCGGGTGGCGGATTAAGGCCGCCGGCGCGCAGATTCCGGTCGATACTTTCCCTATGGCCGCGGTAGTCACACCGGATAAGAGATTTTTGCTGGTGCTGAACGGCGGATTTAATCCTCCGAGCATCACTGTAATCGACATCGCCGGCGGGAAGGCCGTCGGCAACGCCGCTGTCCCGGACGGATGGCTCGGCCTCACGATCAACAAAGCGGGCGACCGGGTCTACGTCGGCGGCGGCTCGCGCGCAGCGATTTACGAATTTTCGTTCAAGGATGGCACCCTGACGCCATCTCGCGTCTTCCCTGTCGTTGCGGAGAATGAGCGAAAACCCGAAGACTTCATCGGTGACGTCCGACTCTCCCCGGATGAGCACCTGCTTTATGCGGCGAACCTGTTTCGCGATTCCGTGGTTGTCGTGAATCCACAGTCGGGACTTGTTATCTCGCATTTCAAAACAGGCCGCCGGCCATACCGGATTCTGTTTCATCCCTCGGGTAAGAGCGTTTATGTTTCCAGCTGGGCCGATGGCACGATTGGTCAATACGATGCGAATTCGGGCATGGAGATCGCCAGCGTGAGGGTCGGCCCTCATACCACCGACATGGTGTGGCGGGAAGGATCGGTGGAAGATCATCCCGAAATTGCCGCGCGCCTGTTTGTTTCGGCCAGCAACACGAATAACGTCTACGTTCTGAGCGCTACGGAATCGGGGGAGCTGGCGCGCTTCGAAACCATTAATCTTGCGCTCACGCCGACGCAGCCGCTGGGAAGTACCCCCAGCGGGCTGGGAATCAGCGCCGACGGAAAAACGCTTTTCGTCGCATGCTCGGACGCAAATGCCGCGGCCGTAGTCGATATCTCGGGACCTCGCAGCAGCGTCGCCGGATTCGTGCCGACGGGCTGGTATCCGACCGCGGCTTTCGGTCTGCCAGATGGACGCATGGGCGTATTGAACGGGAAGGGATTGCGTTCTTATCCCAACCCCGGCGGCCCGAACCCGCTGACGGGCGGCGGCAAATCTCAATACGTCGCCCATATTCAGACAGGCGCCATCCAACTGGTCGATGCTTCGGATCCCGCCAAACTTGGGAACTACACGCAGGAAGTTCTGGCGAACACGCCTTATCGCGACGAAAAACTTGCAGACGCGGGTATCCCGGCCGGCAGCCCGGTGCGGCCCGGCGGTCCCATCAAACACGTGATTTATATCGTGAAGGAGAACCGGACGTACGACCAGGTGCTGGGCGATATGAAAGAGGGCAACGGCGATCCTTCGCTGGTTCTGTTCGGAGAAAAGAGTACTCCGAACTTCCACAAGATCGCGCGCGAATTTGTTCTCCTCGATAACTTTTACGTCAACTCCGACGTGAGCGCCGACGGTCATAACTGGGCCACCGCGGCGATTGCGCCCGATTACACGCAACGCTTATGGCCCAATCAATATGCGGGGCGACGCAAAACATACGATTTCGAAGGCGGGGAGCCGGCCAACTCTCCTCCGGCGGGCTATCTGTGGAGCAATGCCGCCCAGGCGGGCGTGTCGATGCGCAATTACGGGTATTTTGCTGAGAATCGGACTAAGGCCGCGGCTGACGGAACTCAGATCGACAAGGTTCGCGATCCGGTCCTCGCCCGTTACACGAATATGAAGTATCGCTCGTTCGATCTGGATTACCCGGACGTGGATCGCGCGAAAGTTTTTCTTGGCGATCTTGCAGGGTTCGAAAAAACGGGAACGATGCCCCAGTTTCTGATCCTCCGTATGGGAAACGATCATACGTCGGGAACCACGCCCGGAAAGATCGCGCCGCTCTCGGCATCGGCGGACAACGACCAGGCCGTCGGGATGCTCGTCGAGGCTGTTTCGAAGAGCCGTTTCTGGAACGAGACGGCTATTTTTGTGATCGAAGACGATGCGCAGAACGGGCCGGACCACGTGGATTCCCATCGCTCGACCTGCTACGTGATTTCGCCGTGGGTGAAGCGGCATACCGTTAACAGCACGCTCTACAATCAGGCCTCCGTGCTGCGAACCATGGAAATCATCCTGGGTATGCATCCGATGACGACTTACGATGCCGGCGCGAGGCCGATGTTCTCGGTGTTCAACAACGCGTCCACGGCCGGACAATACACGCTGGAGAAAGCTCAGGTACCGCTGGAGACGCGAAATGCCGCCGGTTCCCCGACGGCGGCGCGATCGCTAAGAATGGACTTTCATGAGGCCGATGATATCGATGACGACGAACTGAATGGCATCCTCTGGGCTGCGATTAAAGGACCAGGAATACCGATGCCCGAACCCGTGAGGAGCCGCTTCGCCCGCTAGCGAAAGGAGACGGCCTTAATGGCCGCCTCCTGAGACGCGTGAGGGCTGTGCCCGATTTACGATCTGCGAGCCGATTCGCGAGTGAGAGCGTGCTCCAGTTTCGATGCGACTTCCGGAGTTTTCACGTCGCTTGAGAGAATCTCTCTGTTCGTGATGTCGTGTCCATAAAGGTCATGGTCGGAGTCTTTGTCGGGCCATCAGCGTCGCGCCGTTAAGCGTGAGCCCGCCGAAGATGCCTCGCGAACGCGAATACGAGAGGATTTCCGCATGCATTTCCGCATCGGTCTGAGCGGTCGCGTCGCGGCCAACCGGACCTGCCGCGCCGGCAGCCTCGGCGCCGATGGTGAACTTGTCCGACAGCAGGTGCTTCATGCCGCCGTCATTCATTACCAGCAATACGAGATCCGATTCGGAGCCGCCGATCTGGAGACCGAAACTTCCGCCTTCAATCTGCACGGCGGCCGGCGCGCGTCCAGCCGAAATGGCTCGGGCGCCGGCACATTGCGAAGCCCCGCCCGTACTTGGCGCCGAAGATGAATCCGGCTTTCTTCATGTTGGGGACTACGACGACGCATTCGGCTTTGTCCAGCAAACTCTGCGGGATGCCCTTGTCGCTCGCGTGCATCATGTCCTGAAGTACGTCGGCGGACGCATCAAGCCGGTCTGTGACCTTGCTTTCGTGTTCCGCTGCCATTGCCAGGGGGCCCAGAGTGGCGCCAATGGCCAGAATCGTTAAAAGTGTAGTACGCATTTTCACGCGCTCCTTTTCCGATCAGGCTTAATGCGCGTGGACAGCCAATGTGCGGAATGTCGCGTTAATGGACCAGCGTTGCGGAGCGTTGCGCAAAATCCAGCACAACATCCGGCAGAACGCCGAGAACGATGGTGCCCAATCGCCGGAAGGAGGAGCGCGGCGCTTAATCCCGGAGATAACGGCTCGATATTATTGGCCACTTCGCCCGGCTCGTACATATACATGACCACGAGCAAGCCGCAGATAGTAATATGCCGAGACCGCGCGTTCAGCAGACCGAGGACGGTAAGCCATACCAGATGCGACTGCAATGCCGCCTCAAAGATGTAAAACTTGCCGAAGAAGCCGCCGGTGAGACGGAATGCCGATCAGCGACATCAGGAATATCGTCAGCATGGCCGCGGTTACCGGCTGGCGGCGGCCGAGACCCGCCAGATCTTCGATCTCTCAGATGGCGCTCGCCCTTGCCCGCGATGTGAATCACGACGGCGAACGCGCCGATGTTCATCAACGCATATGCGCCGAGATAGAACATCGCCGCTGCGGTGCCCGATTTCGGAATGGGCGGCCAGCGCGACCAGAATATATCCGGCATGGGCGATGGAGCTGTAGGCCAGCATTCTCTTCAGATTGGTCTGCGTAAGGGCGGCAAAGTTCCCAATCGTCATCGAGAGAAGCGCCGAGATCCAGATGAGCGGTTCCCAGCCGGAGGAGATCTGCTGGAATGCGGTCACGAAGATGCGCAGGAAGATGGCGAATGCGGCGGCTTTCGGGGCTGGTCGCCAGGAACGCGCTGACCGGCGCCGGCGCTCCCTGGTAAACGTCGGGAGCCCAGATCTGAAACGGCGCGCCGGATACTTTGAAGGCGAGACCGACGAACATAAGCGCCGCCGCGACGCCGACCATCATGAACGACGACGACGCCGCCGGGTTGTTCAACGCGGTCCGGATATCGTCGAGCTTCGTGGTTCCGGTGACACCGTAAATCAGGGCGATGCCGTAAAGCAGGAATGCGGTCGCGAAAGAGCCGAGCAGGAAGTACTTGAGCGCCGCTTCGTTGTTGCGCTTGTCGTTGCGCAGATAGCCGGCAAGGATGTAGGTCGCGATCGAAGAGATCTCGAGGCCGATGAAGATCATGATCAGGTCGTTCGCGGCGACCATCAGGCACTGGCCCGACGACCGAGAAAAGCAACAGCGCGTGATATTCGCCCGTCTCGGCCTTGCTCGATATCGAGATAGCGATAGGAAGCCAGGACCGTCAGAATGCCGATCCCCAGTACGAGATATCGGAAGAACGTGGCGAAGCCGTCGACAATGAGCAGATTCGAGAAGGCGGAACCGGTGACGGATTGTGCGCCGGCGGTTCCCAGGATCGCGAGCAGGAAGGCGAGGATCGAAAGATGTCCGAACAGCTTCGGGATACCGCTTCGCAAACAACGGATCGAGAACCATCAGCAGCAGTGCCGGCGATGGTCAGGATGATCTCGGGCGAAAAGCGAAGCAGATCGTCGCCGCTGGGCGAAAAGCTAACGGGCATTTAGATTGCCTCGATCGATGAAGACCTGTGTGAGGGAGAGCTACGCGCAGCGGCACGATCATTTTGCTTTCGATCGATAATCTTCGTGTTGGCTTCGGAGACCTCGGGCAGGAAGGTCTGACTGTAGACGCCCATCCAGACCATCATCACGACCAGCGGAATCACGCAGGCCCATTCGCGCGCGTTGAAATCCGGCATGTGATGCTTGACCTTCTTCGCCGACCTCGCCGAAGAACACCCGCTGATACATCCAGAGCATGTAGCAGGCGGAGAAGATAACGCCGAGCGCGGCGAAGATGGTCCAGGTGAAGTTGGCCTGCGCGGTGCCCTGCAGGACGAGGAACTCGCCCACGAAGTTATTCAGCATGGGCAGCCCGATGCTGGCGAGCGTCGTGATCAGGAAGATCGTGGACAGCCAGGGCGCCACGGTCGCGACGCCGCCGTAGTCGGAGATCGCCAGCGAGTGACTGCCGGTCGTACAGGAAACCGACCAGCACGAAGAGCGCGCCGGTCGAGATGCCGTGAGTGAGCATCAGGTAGACAGCGCCGTCCAGCCCCATCTGTGTGAAAGAGAAGATTCCGAGCACGACGAAACCGAGGTGGCTCACCGACGAGTACGCGACCAGTTTCTTGAGGTTCGGCTGCACCATCGCAACCAGCGCGCCGTAAACGATTCCGATGATCGCGAGGACGACGATCCAGGGAGCGTTCTCGCGCGCGGCGGTGGGAAACATCGGCAGACAGAAGCGCATCAGACCGTAGGTGCCCATCTTGAGCATCACGGACGCCAGCATCAGCGAACCGGCAGCCGGCGCTTCCACGTGCGCGTCCGGCAACCACGTGTGCAGCGGGAAGATTGGCACCTTGATCGCAAAAGCAAAGAAGAAGGCGAGGAACAGGAATGTCTCTTCGGTATGCGACAGCATGAGCTTGCCGCTTGCCAGGCCGCTCAGAATGACGTCATAGTCGAACGTTCCCGCGCGGCTGTAAAGAAAGATGATCGCGACGAGCATCATCAAACCGCCGGCCATCGTATAGACGAAGAACTTGACGGCGGCGTAAATGCGACGGTCGTGCCCCCAGATGCCGATCGAGAAAGTACATCGGCACGAGAACGATTTCCCAGAACACGTAGAACAGGAAAAGGTCCCAGGCCGAGAAGACGCCGACCAGGCCGAATTCGAGCATCAGCAGAAAGGCGAAGAACTCTTTGGGACGGTCCTTGATGGAATTCCAGGAGATCAGGATCGCTATGGGAGTCAGGAACGTCGAAAGGATAATCAGCCAGAGACTCAGGCCGTCGATTCCGACGTGCCAGTGAATCTCGGGATGCGGGATCCAGACTACGTCGGTCACGAACTGCTGTCCGGTCTGGCCATAGTGATAGCCGGTGGCCAGGCCGAGCGAGAGCACAAAAGTGAGGAGCGAAACGCCGAGCGTCAGCATCCGGGTCATCTGCGGTTGTGTGCGAGGGACCAGGAGAGCCAGAATAAAGCCGATCGCGGGAATCGCGATGACGAGGTTGAGAAGGTTCACCGCGTTACTCCCTGGGCGATCCCCATCGCGACGAGCAGGAGGACGGCGCCGACTACGACCCAGGTTGCGTAGCTTCGAATATTCCCGGACTGCATACGTTTCAGAATCCCGCCGATCCCTCTCGATTCGTTTCCGACGCCGTTGACGATGCCGTCGACGACTCCCTGATCCACGCCGTGCCACAGCACCGTGGTCGAACCGGCGACAAGCGGATGGACGATAGTGGCGTCGTAAATCTCGTCGACGAAGTATTTGTTATAGATCACGTTGTAGAGGCCGCTGAAGGAACTCGCGAGCTGCTCGGGAAGCGCGGTATTCACGACGTACATGTAATAAGAGAGGGCGATGCCGCCGAGACCGAACGCAATCGATATATAGGTAACAGTCATGTTCTCGGGGCCTTCGGCGAGCGGGAACATGCCCTCAAGGATCTTCGGGACGTTAAACAGGAATCCGCCGACGAGCGACAGCACCGCGAGCACCATAAGGGGGCCCAGCATCGAGGGCGGCGATTCGTGCGGATGCCCGTGGCCCTTGTACTCGCCCATGAAGGTCATCCAGAAAGCGCGCCACACATAGAAAGCGGTCATGCCGGCCGTAATTACGCCGATCCAGTACATCCAGGGCGCGTGAGCATAGGCGGCGCCGAGGATCGCATCCTTACTGAAGTATCCCGAAGTGAAGGGGAAGCCGGAGATCGCGAGCGAGGCGCAAACCAGGGTCCACATGGTTCCCGGGGCATACTTCCTGAGTCCACCCATGTGCCGCATGTCCTGTTCGCCGTGGCAGGCGTGGATCACGCTGCCTGCGCCGAGGAAGAGCAGGGCTTTGAAGAACGCGTGCGTCATCAGGTGCCAGATGCCCGCCGAGAACGCGCCGACGCCGACGCCGAGGAACATGTACCCAAGCTGCGAGACGGTCGAGTAAGCGTAAACCTTCTTGATGTCGTTCTGGAGGAGGCCGATCGTCGCGGCGAAAACCGCGGTGGCGAGACCGATGATCGCGACCGTTTCCATGGCCGCCGGGGCGTGCGTGAAGATGACGTGAGACCGGGTGCACATATACACGCCCGCGGTGACCATGGTCGCGGCGTGGATAAGAGCGGAGACCGGCGTGGGGCCTTCCATGGCGTCCGGCAGCCAGACATAAAGCGGAATCTGCGCGGACTTGCCGCAGGCGCCGACGAGCAGCAGCAGCGCGATCGCCGTCAGCGTTCCGGTCGGGATGCCGGGCGCGGCGGAGAAGACCTGATTGAAGTCCAGCGTCTTGAAGTTCACCACGATCAGGAACATGGCGAGCGAGAAGCCGAAATCGCCGATGCGGTTTACGATGAACGCTTTGTTGCCGGCGGTGGTCGCGCTTTTCTTTACGAAGTAGAATCCGATCAGCAGATAACTGCAAAGGCCGACGCCTTCCCAGCCGACGAACAGGATCAGATAGTTCGCCGCCAGCACCAGGTCCAGCATGAAAAACATGAACAGGTTCAGGTAAGCGAAGAAGCGATAGTAGCCTTCTTCGTGCGCCATATACCCGGTGGCGTAGATATGGATCAGCGAGCCGATGCCGGTGACGATCATCAGCATGATCATGGTCAGCTTGTCGACCGTGAAGTCCCAGCCGACCTGAAACTGGCCGCTCTTGATCCAGGTGAAGTAGTGCTCGGTAACAGGCGTTGCGCCGAGATCGCCGGCGGTCACGTAGACCTTCAGCACCCAGGCGAAGGACAGAACGACGCTGAGTACCGCGACGAGATTGATCAGCGTCTTCGGGAATCTTGCGGCCGAATATGCCGTTGATGAGAAACCCGATGAAGGGGAGCGCGGGGATTATCCAGAGATTCTGCATCAGTTCCGCATTAATTCTTAAGAGAGTCGATTTCGTCGATGTTCAGGGTGTCGCGGTTCTTGAAGATCGTCAGGATGATGGCCAGGCCCACCGCGGCTTCGGCGGCGGCGACCACCATCACGAAGAACGTGAAGATCTGCCCGGTGACATCCTTATGCTGGTTCGAGAATGCGACAAAGCTGAGATTGACCGCATTCAGCATCAGTTCGATGCACATGAATACGGTAATAATGTTGCGCCGGAAGAGAAAACCCGCGACGCCGAGCGCAAAGAGGATCGCGCTTAAAACGAGATACCAGGAGACGGGCACGCCATTGTTCAGCGCCTGGAGAGCTTCGGGCATTAATCCATTTCCTTTCGGGCCAGGACGATCGCGCCGACGATCGCGATGAGAATCAGCACCGAGGTGACTTCAAAAGGCAGCAGGTAACTGGTAAACAATGAGATGCCCACCGATCTGGGCGGAGCCGCCGGTATAATTGCCGAACTTGACGTAGCCCGCGCCTGCGAACTCGCGCTGTATGAAGTACGCCAGCAACCCGAGGAGCGCGACCAGGGCCGGGACACCCAGTATTTGCGAGGTCCAGGAGCGTCCGCGACGCACTTCCGATCCGGCGTTCAGCAGCATGATGACGAAGACGAACAACACCATGACCGCGCCCGCGTAGACGATGATCTGCACCATGGCGATAAATTCGGCGCTAAGAAGCAGGTAAAGAACGGCGATGGAAGCCATCACGCCGATCAGCGACAGCGCGCTCGCGATGGGATGACGCTGCAGCACAACGTTGATCGCGGAGACGACCGCGATGAGCGCGAACAGGAGAAAAAAGAAAATATCCATCGCTATATGTACATCCTCAACTCAGGACCAGAGCGCTACCAGGAACCCGGTAATCAGCAGATTCAGGAGCGCGGCGGGAAAGAGACCCTTCCACGCGAAGGACATCAACTGGTCATACCGGAAGCGGGGAAGCGTCGCGCGAATCCACACAAAAACGAAAAGCAGGAAGCCGCACTTGGCAAGGAACCAGAAGAGCGGCATCAGGACCGGAACCAGCGGCGGCAGAAGCATCAGACCCGCCAGCCCGAAGAAAACCACGCCGAACACCGGCAATGTGTATCTATCCATCGGGCGCGCCGGGTTCAGGCCGTGATAGATACAGATGGCGCCCGCGATAAAAAGGATCAGCGGCGCGACGAAGTTCGATCCGTATTCAACCGGCCACAAAGGATGCCAGCCACCCAGGAAGAGCAGCGTCGCGACGCGAGCAGACGGTGACCATGTTCGCGTATTCCGCCATGAAGAACGACGCGAAGGTCATGCTGCTGTATTCCACGTGGAAGCCGGCGACCAGTTCGTTCTCGGCTTCCGGCAGATCGAACGGTATGCGGTTGGTTTCCGCGAACGCCGCGATCATGAAAATGATGAAGCTGAAGATCTGGGGAAACGGACCGGCAAAGACGGCCCATTTGGGAATGAATCCGAGGTTGTAACCCGCCTGTGAATTCACGATCTCGCGCAGGCTCAGACTGCCGGCGATGAGGAGCGGAGCCGCGATCGCCAGACTCATCGGGAGTTCATAGGAGATCATCTGCGCGGAACTGCGCAGGCCGCCGAGCAGGCTGTATTTATTATTCGAAGACCATCCGGCGAGCGCGATGCCGTAGACGCCCATCGAACTGATCGCGAGGATGAACGAGGATGCCCACATTCACGTCGGTCAGCTGCATCCAGGTCGTATAAGGCCCGACGGTCAGCTGCGTGCCGAAGGGAATCACCGAAATGGATATCAGCGCCATGAATACGGCGAGAAACGGGGCCAGAAGATAGAAGAAGTTATTGACGTGAGGCGGCATCACGCCTTCCTTCGTGATCAACTTGATTACGTCGGCAAGCGGCTGCAGCAGACCGTGCGGACCGACACGGGAAGGGCCCATGCGCACCTGCACGTGCGCAATTACTTTGCGCTCAACCCATTGCAGATAGGCGAGCACCGTAAGCAGTACGAACGCAATAACGGCGATCTTGATCAGCGTGATGACGATGAATACCATTTTTGATTGCCGTTACAGGCCCGGGTACTCCTCTTTATCGGCCGGCGCGAGTCCCGAACGTTTTTCGATCACTGAATTCAGTATTTTAGAATAGCGTCCGAGCGTTCCGGATGTGAAGAGATTATTGCGGGCGGACGAGATCAGATCCGGGCGGCTCTCGACGCCCACGCTGCCGTTGACGGGAACGGTCTGCTGCGCGCCGACCGTGACCAGCGCCAGCGGAATGTCGTAGCCCTTCACGGTGCGGCGGATTTCGTTGTAAACCTTCTCCGGCAGCCACGGCCCCATCTCGGCGGCAAGGCCCATTTCTTTGGCGATCAGGCCGATGATTTCGAGATCGGGTTTGGCTCCGATGGTCGAAATGGCGCGCTTCAGGCGCTGCACTTCGCCGCAGACGTTGGTCACGGTGCCGTTCTTTTCGTAGGCGCTGGCGGCGGGCAGGAGCACGTCGGCGCGCTGCGCGGTTTCCGTCATGAACATGTCCTGCACGACGACAAAAGAGTTCACCGAGCCGAGCGGCTGGTCCTTCAGCGGATTCGCTCCGACGACCCAGACGGCATCGAGATCTTTCGCCGCCATCATCTCGCCGACGGTCAGACCGGGCTGGCCGGACGCGTGGTAACCCGGCAGCAGTTCGGGCACGAGGCCCATGTCGATCGCTCCGCGCGAGTTCGAGTAATCGAGCAGCGGGCAGTAGCTGACCGGAATTCCGAGCGACTGGGCGAACTGGACGAGTTCGCGGACGCTGTCTCCCTTGATCGAATCGTTGAACAGGATCACCAGTTCGGGTTCGGCCGCGAGCGCTTCGCGAAGTTCCGGGCAGCGCATCGAGCTCCGAGCCCGCAACCTTGCGAATCGATTTCGTGGAGTACTGATCTTCGCGGACCGGACCGGGCGTGACGACGTAAATGTGCGCGTCGTGATGCCGCTTGTTCGCGCGGATCTGGAAGGAGAGAAACGGCTGCTCGACCGCAAGGTCGGCGCCGAGGATCAGGAATGCTTTGCGATCGTATAAATCCTTGGTGTCGACAAGGGCGCCGGTGGTCCCGCTCAGCGCGTCGATCAGGGTTACTACATCGCCCGTGCGGTGGTGATCGATGTTATTCGTGCCGAGACCCTGGCGGGCGAACTTCTGGAGGTAGAAGTTTTCTTCGTTCGTGGTGTGATTGGATCCGACGACGCCGAACTTACCGCCGCGCGCCTTGATCTGGCCGAACTTTTCCGCAATCGTCGTGAGCGCTTTCGACCAGGAGACCGGTTCGAGTTTGCCGCGGACGCGGATCATCGGCGATTGCAGGCGGTCCGCGTGATCGTAGAAATCGAACGCGTAGCGGCCTTTGATGCAGAGGAACTCGCCGTTGATGCCGGAGCGATCGCGGTTGTTGCCGCGAATGATTTGTTCGTTGCGAACGCCGAGCGTCGTCTTGCAGCCGTTGGAACAGTGCGTGCAGATGGTTCCGACGTGCTCCATTTCCCAGGGACGCGTCTGGTAGCGATAAGCGCCGCTGGTGAGCGCTCCGACAGGGCAGATGTCGATGCACTGGCCGCATTCGTCGCACTGCAGGTGATCGCCTTCGTTCGGCGCGATGAGAGAAACGGCTCCGCGGTTGACGACGCCGAGAGCGCCGACCCCCATGCCTTCGTCGCAGACGCGAACGCAGCGGAAGCAGAGAATGCAGCGAGGGCCGTCATAGAAAACTACCGGGGACCACTGCTGCTCGTCGACGTGGAGTTTGGTTTCGGTGAAGCGGCTTTCGCCGGCGCCGTAGCGGAACACCATGTCCTGCAATTCGCACTCGCCGCCCTTGTCGCAGACCGGGCAGTCGAGGGGGTGGTTGGTCAGCAGGAATTCGAGCGTGTACTTGCGGGCGGTTCGCACCTGTGCGGAGTCGGAATGGATTACCATGCCGTTGCCGACGGGCAGCGTACACGCCACCTGCAGCTTCGGCATTTTTTCCACTTCCACGAGACACATTCTGCAGGCAGCCTGAAGGGCGTAGCCTTCGTAGTAGCAGAACGACGGAATCTCGATGCCCGCGCGTTTGGCCGCTTCGATGACAAGGGTGCCGGGAGGCGCTTCGAGCTCCCGGCCGTCGATTGTAAATTTCACCAGATCAGCCATTGGATTCTCTTCAGTTTCTGCCTTCGAGCCGGTTCAGCCTTTGGTTGTATTCGCGGCGGTCGCGATCGGAGGCTTCAATAAAGGCATCCAGCCGTCGCCCGAGGCCCTCGTCGGCAGCGGCGGATTTTTCGACGAACCTGTCGATACTCGCCTCGATATTCGCGGACATTCTGTCGATGTTCGCCGACATTCTCGAAACGGAATCGAACATAACGATTTGAGCCGTCAGAAGCCTCTTGTGCTCGCCGATCAGCTTCTCATGTTCACTAACGATCTGATCGATCGCGGCCTCGATCCGGTCGAGCCGCGAGAGGTTGTCCTCGTGTCCATTCGCTTCGGGCATCGCTACGCAGCCACCAGCCGTGATGTCTTGTCGTAGGGGCACGGCTCGCCGTTGAGGTGCGCTTCGAATTCTTCTTCGAATTTCTCGACGATCGAGATGGTCGGCAGCGCGGCCGCGTCGCCGAGCGGGCAGAAGGTTCGGCCCAGCATGTTCCGGGCGAGATCGCCGATCAGCACGATGTCGCTGCGCTGGCCCATGCCTTCGTGGAAGCGGGTCAGCAGTTTGCGCAGCCAGGTCGTGCCTTCGCGGCACGGGATGCACCAGCCGCAGCTTTCGTGCGCATAAAAACGCATGATGCGGAGCGCAGCTTTCACCATGCAGGTGTCTTCGTCCATCACGACCACGCCGCCCGAGCCGAGCATCGATTTTGCCGCGGCGACCGTGTCGAAGTCCATGGCGAGATCGCATTCGTCGGCTTTCAGGATCGGGCAGGACGATCCGCCCGGGATCACGGCCTTCAGTTTTTTGCCGTTGCGCATGCCGCCGCCAACTTCATTGATCATGCGCATGAGGTTGAAGCCCATCGGCAGTTCGTATACGCCGGGTTTGTTGATATGCCCGGAGAGACAGAAGAGGCGCGTGCCTCCGTTCTTCGGCGTGCCGAGTCCTGCGAAATAGGCACCGCCCTGGAGGATAATCGCGGGGACAGAGGCAAAGGATTCGACGTTATTGAGCACCGTGGGCGACGCGTAAGCGCCCGCAACCGCCGGGAATGGTGGCCGAATACGCGGATTGCCGCGCTTGCCTTCGAACGATTCGAGCAGCGCCGATTCTTCACCGCATTCATATGCGCCCGCGCCGGAGTGCGTCGAGAGATGAAACGTGATGCCGCGGCCCAGAATGTTTTCGCCCAGGTAGCCGCGCGCGTAAGCTTCTTCGATCGCACGGTCCATTACGTCGATGAGATACCGGTATTCGCCGCGAATGTAGATGTAGCCCTGCTGCGCGCCGACCGCGAGGCCGGCGATCAGAATTCCTTCGATCAACTGATGCGGATCGTACTCCATGAGCAGGCGGTCTTTGCAGGTGCCGGGCTCGCTTTCGTCCGCGTTGACCATGATGTACTTCGGTTTGGGCGAGTTGCGGGGAACGAAACTCCACTTGACGCCCGTGGGGAATCCCGCGCCGCCGCGCCCGCGCAGGCCCGAGGCTTTCACCTCGTTGATGATTTCGTCCTGCGTCATGCCAAGCGCTTTTTCAAACGCCTTGTAGCCATCGGTCTGGAGATAGGTCTCGATAGTCTCCGAGTTCGGCAGGCCGAACCGGCGCGAAAGAATTCTGACTTCGAGCGGATCGGGTTGGTTGTATAACATTACGGGTTAACCTTCACTAAGTCGGTGATCTCTTCCGGCTTTTTGCCCGCCGCAAGCCCGTCGATCAGCTTTTCCAGTTGAGCCATCGTGACGTCGTGATAGAAATCGTAATTTACCTGAATGGCGGGAGCCCAGGAGCAGGCTCCGATGCATTCCACTTCTTCGAGCGAAATTCGGCCGTCCGCGGTTACCTCTTTGTGTCCGATGCCGAGCTTGTGACTGGCTCGGTTCCACAGCTCTTCGCCGCCGACCAGCAGGCAGGAGATGTTGGTGCAGATCTGGACGTGATACTTGCCCATCGGTTTGCGATGGAGCATCGAGTAGTAAGTCAGAACTTCGTTGACCTGCAGCGGATTTACACCGACGCGTTTTGCGACTTCTTCGATCAGTTCGTCGGTCATGGATCCCACTTCATCCTGCGCGTAGATGAGCATGGGAATCATGGCGGATCGCTTGCGGTCCGCGGGGTATTTTTTGAGGAAGCTTTCGAAGCGGGCTTCGAGTTCAGGGGAGAACGTCATTGCGTTAAATTCGTCCCTCGATGGAGGTGATCCGCCGTTCGTGAATCTCGGCAGTCCGGACCAGGTCGCCTGAAATTTTCATCAGAGCCTGAATGCTTTCGTATTGGCTCGCCGAGGCGATACGCAGTTCGTCAATCTTTTCGCCCATGGCGTCGAACCGAGCGCGTTGAGCCTCGATGTCATGCACCGCCAGTTCAAGGGTCATCCGCATCGCATCCATTTTTTCCAAAAAATCGTCCATAACGCTTACCTAGCGGTCCGTGTCTCCCAGAACGAAATCCATGCTGCCCAGCCCCGCGATCACATCCGCGATCAGCGTGCCCTCAATCATTTTCGGAATGGCTTGCAGATTCGCGAAGCTCGGGCCGCGCCAGTGGACGCGGTACGGCTTTTGCGTTCCATCGCTGACCATGTAGCACCCGACCTCGCCGCGCGGCGATTCGACAGCCTGGTAGACCTCGCCCTCCGGTACGCGGAAGCCCTCGGTAACGATCTTGAAATGGTAGATGAGCGCCTCCATCTGCGTCTTCATCTTTTCGCGGTCCGGAAGCACGATGCCAGGAGCATCCGCCTGATGCGAGCCCGAAGGCATTCCTTCGAACGCCTGTCTGATGATGCGCAGCGATTGACGCATTTCTTCGATCCGGACCATATAGCGCGCGAACACATCGTTTTCGGTGCGCGTCGGCACGTCGAAATCGAACTTCTCGTAGCTCGAGTACGGCGCGTCTTTGCGGATGTCGATCTTGAGCCCGGCGGCCCGCAGCATCGGGCCGGTGACGCCCAGATCGATCATGTCTTCGAGCGGAATGTAGCCGATGCCTTTGGTTCTGCCGGTCCAGATGCCATTGTTCGTCAGCAGGTTTTCGTACTCATCCACGCGGGACGAGAAAATATTGACGAAATCTCCGACGCGCTTCTGCCAGCCGCCGGGGATGCGGAAGCGCGAGGCCGCCGATCCGGAAGTAGCTGGTCATCATGCGCTGTCCGGAGAACATCTCGAAAATCCGGAGGATTTCTTCGCGCTCGCGGAAGCAGTAGAGGAAGACGCTCATCGCGCCGATATCGATGGCATGCGTTCCGAGCCACACCAGATGACTGTTCAGACGCGTGAACTCGGTGAGCATGACCCGCGTCCATTGGGCCAGCGGCGGAATTTCCAGGCCGAGCAGTTTCTCGGCCGCCAGACAGTAAACCAGGTTATTCGAGAGCGGCGCGAGATAGTCGATGCGGTCCGTCAGCGTGACACCCTGCTGATAGGTCTTGGCTTCGAATTCCTTCTCGATCCCGGTATGGAGATACCCGATATCCGGCGCGGCTTTCAGAATCGTTTCGCCGTCGAGCTCAAGCAGGAGCCGGAGAACTCCGTGGGTCGACGGGTGCTGCGGGCCCATGTTGAGGACCATGCTGCGCACGCCGGAACCATCGTGCTTGTGCCGTTCGTAATCCTCTACGACTTCCTGGTCACTCGTGATTCCGCCATCCGTCAGAACCGCGGAATCGTGCGCGTCTGCCATTTCTTCAGAAACTCCTCAATACCGCGTACCGGTTACCGGCGCGTCTTTGCGCAGCGGATAACCAACCCAGTCGTCCGGCATCATGATTCGGGTGAGATTCGGGTGGTTGAGGAACCGGACGCCGAAAAGATCGAATACCTCGCGCTCATACCAGTTTGCCGACCGGTACACGCAGAATGCGGACTCGATTTCCGGGTTCTCGCCCGGAAGGCGCACTTTCAGCCGCAGCCATTGCTTCGCAGCAATCGCCTGCAAATGGTAAACGATTTCAAAGCGCGGCTCGGCCGGATAACGGTCAACAGCCGTCACCGTGCTGAGGCGCTCAAATTTCAAATTATGTTTCGCGAGCCGCAAGGCTTCGAGAATATTTTCCGGCGAAACCTCTATTGTCAGCTCGTTGAACTCGAATTTAGCTGCCACGGCGAGGCGATCGAATGCCGCTGCCAGCGCGTTGTCCCGCAGGTCTTCCGGAATCATTTGCGCGCCAGCTCCGCGGGCCTGGCCTCAAGAGGCGTCAGATTCAGGCGAACCGTCACCGGCTTCACCGGCGCGGCGTCATTGTGCGCCCAATCAAGCACGCCTTTCTTCCAGATGAAGAAAAAGCCCGCCAGGATCAGCACGACAAACGTGAACATTTCGAGAAATCCAAACATCTTGAGCTGCTTGTAAACGACTGCCCAGGGATAGAGAAAAATGGCTTCAATATCGAAAAGAATGAAGAGCATCGCCACAAGGTAGAACTTTACGCTGAAGCGCTGCCGCGCATCGCCCGTGGGCGCGATACCGCACTCATACGGCATGTCCTTGATTTTGTTCTTCACCCGGTGCCCGATCACGAACGAAAGCGTGACCAGCGCCGCGGCGATTACCATCGCAAGGATGGCCTGTACGAGCACAGGAAACCAGGTTTCAGCCGTTGTTTGAGGCATATTCAGATGATGATTTAAAGGTGGGGCTTTCCCCAGCGACTATAATAATCCACGGGATCTCTTGCCGACTGAAAATCAGGTTACGCTCAACGTCACGATTAACGGAGAGCGCCGTTCATTTCCCGCCGCGAGCACTCTGCTCGATATCGTTCGGGCGCTCGGCCTGGAGCCGGAACGCGTGGCGATCGAGTTGAACCGCGCCATCGTGAAGCGCGAATTCTGGACCTCGACCGCCATCGACGAAGGGGCGGAAATCGAAATCGTTCAGTTTGTCGGCGGAGGGTAATCGCCGAACGCGCAGCTCGCTGCCGATCAGGCGGCGCTCAGCTCGCCGCCGTCTGGGCAAAGCTGCGGATCGCGTGCGCTTCGTCCTCGTGGACGTCGAACACCGTGTAGAGTTTCGTAATCTGCAACAAATCCTTCACTCGCTTGGTGAGGCTCAGCAGCTTGAGCGTGCCCCCCTGGTTGGCCACAGTCGTGAACCCCGAAACCAGTTCTCCGATACCCGAGCTGTCGATGTATGAAACATCGCCGAGGTTCAGAAGGATCTTCTTGTTGCCTTTGGCCACGAGCTCGCGCAGGGCGTCGCGCAAGGCGCTCGACCCTTCGCCGAGAGTTATCCGGCCGGACACGTCAATTACCGTCACATCACCCACCTGGCGGGTGTTCAACTTTAACACTCACTTGTGCTTGCCTCCTCGAATCTTTTCTCGTTCACGTGCGGCCCGTTCACGTTTGCGGCCCGATATTCTTCACCAGCGTAACTTCCGTGCCTTCCAGCGGCACTTTGCGCACTTTAATATCGTCCATGAATGCGCCCATCAGAAACAGTCCGCGGCCGGAATGCCGCAGGAGATTGTTGTCGTGGAGAGGATCGGGCACTTCCTGCATCTCAAACCCCTCGCCCTGATCGGTCATCCGGATCGTAAAGCGGCGAACCCTGCCGAACTCTTCGCCCGAAGTTTCGCCCGACGTCTCGATGGATACATTTACATGCACCTTTTTGTTCCGGTTGTAGCGGTTTCCATGCACAACCGCGTTCACCATGCATTCACGCACCGCCATGCCGATCCGGTGCCGCTCGTCTTCATCGAAGCCGGTCTGTTCGGCCACCTTGAGGATTTCGGCCTCGGCGAGATCGACGCTCTCGAGCGAAGATGCGTAATATTGGTCGAGCACTTCTTTCGATCGTCCTGCGATCCGTACCTGCGATCCTGTATTCTTCGCGTCCGTATTCGCGGCCATAGCGGCAAAGCCATATCGCCAAAAGAGCGTAGAGACGAAACGCTACCATAAAATGCCGGGCGCATAAAAGTCAAGAACGGCGACCGGCAGCGGGAAGCCCAAACGGCCGTGCGCATGGGGTCCCCGGACAATCGCTACGGTACCATGTAGTGCGATGACACCGTCCCAACCCCGGATCACTCTCGAAAGATCGCCCGATTACCGCGAAGGGTATGCGAACAGCGTACAGATCCGCGTAAACCTCTGGGACTTCTTCCTGATGTTCGGCCAGATCAATCAGACGGCGCAGGATAACGTTCAGATCCAGAATTTCCAGGGAGTGTACGTCAGCCCGCAGCAGGCCAAGGCGTTGCTGAACATTCTGCAGCAGAACATCAGCCAGTATGAATCCGCGTTCGGCGAGATTCGGCTCGAGCCGAAGGCGGGCTCCGGATTCGTCCAGTAAGACGCCGGGAATGACGCCGGTCCGCAGGCCCCCTGTGCGGCTGCGCTCATACGCGCTGGTCTTCGGACTGATCGCCTCGTTTCTGATTCTGGCGCACGGCTCGCTTCTGGGGCTTCCTTTTTATTGGGACGAGATCGGACAGTTTATACCCGCTTCGCTCGATCTTTTCCGCGGCGGATTCCTCAGCGGCGCCTGGATTCCAGTCTCAACCGTTCCCAATGTGCATCCGCCCGGAGTGATGGCGTATCTGGCGGCGGTGTGGTCGATTTTCGGCTATTCCATCGCGGCTACCCGCATCGCAATGCTTGTGGTGGCGGCATTCGGGGCGCTGTTTACGTTTCTGTTGGGAATCGAGCTGGGGCGCGGAGCAACGGGAACGCCGGCTTTTGCGGCGCTCGCGATGCTGTGCGTCTCGCCGTTATTCTTCGCACAGTCGATGCTGGCGCAGCTCGACATGCCCGCCATGTGCCTTTCGATTCTGGCGCTGCTGCTGTTTTTGCAGGACCGTTTTCGCGCGTCGGCCGTTGCGTGCGCGGTGCTGGTGCTGGTGAAGGAGACCGGAGTAGTGGCGCCGGCGCTGTTCGGGTGCTGGCTGCTGGTCGAAAGATGGAAGCGGCCGGGCATGATGCGAGGCCTTCTGGTTTGTTTTGCCGCTGCCGGGTCTCCTGATCTGGCTCGCGGCTCTGCACCATGCCACGGGACACTGGTTCGGCAATGCGGCGTTCACCGAATATAACCTCTGGGAGCCATTACGCCCGGCCCGATTTCTGTTCGCGGTGGCGCGGCGTCTTTATTACGTGTTTATCGGAAGCGGACACTTCATCGGCACGATTGCGTTGGTTTGGGCGTTGCGACGGATGCCTCTGCTGAGAGAACGCCCCTGGCGAATCGCGGCCGCTTTCGTCGCGCTAAACGTGCTGATGGTGAGCGCGCTCGGCGGCGCCGTGCTGGAACGATATCTTCTGCCGGTTTTACCGGTTGTGTACGTCGCCTTCGCGATCTCATTGCAGGCGATGATCCCGCAGACCCGGGTACTCGCTCTTGCGGGATTGCTGACCTGCCTGATTGCGGCGAATTTTGTGAATCCCGTTTACCCGTTTCCGTTCGAGAATAATCTCGCGTTCGTGAGTTTCGTGAGATTGGAGCAGAACTGCGGCAGCGGCAGTCGAGTTGCGCAGTACAGGTGTCGTTGCAACCACGTTTCCCCTGGCGGATGCATTGCGCAATCCCGCCTTCGGTTATGTGGATGCGCCGGTGAAAGTAGACGAGGTCGCCGACTTTACGGCGCCGGAGATCGAAAAACTAAAGCTCCAGCGGCCCGACATGGTGGTCGCGTTTACCCGCGAGTGGGACCCGCTCCACCTGCTTGAGCGACCCGCCGTGCGGCGTTTCCTTGAAAGCCAGTATGGTTATCGACCCGAGCTCAGCCCCGATGAAATCGCCGGCGCGCTGTCGATGCGAGTGGCCCGGAGGTGGACCCGCCGCGGTCTGTCCATGCAACTGCTGACGCGCTGAGTTATCTGACGACAAAATTAATCAGTTTGTCAGGCACCGCGATCGTCTTTACCACCGTTTTGCCGGCCAGCAGCGCTTCGATCTTTTCGTCATCCTTCGCGATGGCGATTAAGCCGTTCGAATCGGTACCCGCGGGCACGACGAGGCGCGACCGGACCTTGCCGTTGATCTGCACCACAATCTCAACCTCGGATTCGCGCGCGAGACCGGGATCGAAATCCGGCCAGGGCTGCTTGAAAACAGGCCCGTGGCCGCCTTGTTCTTCCCAAAGCTCCTGCGTCAGATACGGCGCAAACGGCGCGAGCATCAACGTCAGGGTTCGGATTGTCTCACTCATGGCGGCCGCCGAAATGCGGGACTCTTCGAGGTACAACTCGTTGACCAGTTCCATGATTGCCGCGATGGAAGTGTTGAAGTGCCAGCGGCTGTCGAAATCTTCCGTGATCTTCTTGAGCGTTTGGTGAAGCTTGCGCAGAATTTTGGTATCGGCGGAGCCGTCGCCCGCGCTTTCCGTGGCAGGCAGGTGGCGGGTGGCAAAGCGATACACGCGGCCAAGGAATCGGTAGATGCCTTCAACGCCCGCGTCAATCCAGTCGACGTCCCTTTCCGGCGGCGCGGCAAAGAGCGCGAACAGGCGCGCCGTATCGGCTCCGTGCCGGTCCGCAACTTCGTCCGCCTGAACCACGTTGCCTTTCGACTTCGACATCTTGGACCCGTTGGAGATCACCATGCCCTGCGTGAAGAGCTTGCGCACGGGTTCGTCATAGCTGGTGAGCCCGAGGTCGCGCATCACCTTCGTCCAGAAGCGGGAGTAAATCAGATGCAGAATCGCGTGTTCCACGCCGCCGATGTACTGATCGATCGGAAACCAGTAATCGATCTTCGCTTTATCGAACGGCGCCGAGGAATTCTTCGGATCGCAGTAACGATAGAAGTACCAGCTCGAATCGACAAAGGTATCCATCGTGTCGGTCTCGCGGCGCGCGGGACCGCCGCATTTCGGGCAGGTCACATTCACGAACTCGGGGACTTCATCAAGCGGCGAACGGCCGGTGCCGGTGATTTGAATCTGGCGCGGCAGCAGGACAGGCAACTGGTCGTCCGGAACCGGAACAACGCCGTCGGTCGGGCAATGAATGACGGGAATCGGCGTGCCCCAGTAGCGCTGGCGGGAAACGCCCCAGTCCTTGATGCGAAATGTGATCGCAGCCTGGCCGAATCCTTTCTCTTTCGCGTGCGCGGCCATCTGGCATTTGGCGTCTTCGCTGGTCAAACCGTCCCACGGGCCGGAATTCGCGACGATGCCGTAGTCGCCGGAGGCCTCGGTCATGGTGGCCGGATCGGGCAACTCGCCGGCACGTCCATCGCCGACACCTCCATCAACGACGGGCCGGATCACAGGCGTGATCCTGATTCCGTACTTGCGGCAGAATTCGAAATCGCGCTGGTCATGCGCGGGCACGGCCATGATTGCGCCGGTGCCGTAACCCATCAGCACGAAATTGCCCACCCAGACGGGCATCTGCTCGCCGCTGAACGGATTCACGGCGCGCAGGCCGGTATCGAAACCTTCTTTCTCCACATCTCCGGGACCCTGCTGGGCGCGCGCGTCGATCATCTTCTTTGCCGCAGCCTTCGCCTCGGGCCCAAGCATGCTTGCGACGATCTGGTGCTCCGGGCGCGAGGATCAGGCACGTCGCGCCGTAGATCGTATCGATGCGGGTGGTGAAAACACGCACCGGACCGTAACCCTCAACTACGAAATCGACCTCCGCGCCTTCGCTGCGGCCAATCCAGTTGCGCTGCATGGTGAGGACGCGCTCGGGCCATCCGCCTTCAAGTTGCGCGATATCCCGCAGCAGTTCGTCGGCATAAGCAGTGGTCCGCAGGAACCACTGTTCCAGCGCGCGCTGCTCGACCGGGGTCGATTCGTGGCGCCAGCAGCAGCCATCCACCACCTGCTCGTTCGCGAGAACGGTGCAGCAGACCGGGCACCAGTTCACCAGGGCCTGTTTGCGATAGGCGAGGCCGCGCTCCATCATGCGCAGGAAAAACCACTGGTTCCAGCGATAGTACTCGGGTTCGCAGGTGGTGACTTCGCGGTCCCAGTCGTAAGAGAAAGCAAAGCGCCGATGCGTGCGCTTCATCTTTTCGATGTTGGAGAGCGTCCAGTCGCGCGGCGGCCGATTATTCTGGATGGCGGCGTTTTCCGCGGGAAGCCCGAACGCGTCCCAGCCCATGGGATGCAGCACGTTGAAGCCGCGCATCCACATGTGGCGGGCAAGCGCGTCGCCGATCGAGTAGTTGCGGACGTGCCCAATGTGAAGCGCGCCGCTCGGATAAGGCAGCATCTCCAGCACGTAGAATTTCGGCTTGGTGGAGTTCTCCTCGGCTTTATAAAGGGACTCGTCTTCCCATCTCTTGTGCCACTTCAACTCGATCTGATTGTGGTCGTAGGTCTTTTCGGGCATTTCCAGGCTAGAGTTTCAGTTTCTCAGACTCAGCCGTTTCAACGCGTCGACGTTCCTCTGGTCGTCGCCTTCCTCATCCACCGGCGTTTCCAGAATGAACGCCTTCGTCTTCAGCGCGGGATGCCTGAGAATCCGGCGGAACCCCTTCTCGCCGATGTGCCCCTCGCCGATATTGGCGTGCCGGTCGAGACGCGAGTTTAAAGCGCCTTTGGAATCGTTCGTATGAATTACCTTCACCAGATCGAGCCCGAGCACCCGCTCCACTTCCGCGACGGTCTGCTTCAGTCCCGCGGGCTTCGCGACGTCATACCCCGATGCCAGCAGATGGCACGTGTCGAGGCAATACGCGAGCGGCAAATCCGTCGCGCGCGCGGCCAGATCGCGGATCGCGCGCAGTTCCTCAAACCTGCTTCCGATCTGGCAGCCGGATCCCACCGTGTTCTCCAGCAGCACCGTCAAGCCCGGCCCGTGAAAGCCCTTCGCCGCTTCGGCCAGGCCCGAGCACGAACGCCGCAATGCCCTGTTCCAGAGACTGCCCTTTATAGCTGCCCGGATGGAGAACCAGATACTCGGCGCCGATGATCGCCGCCCGCTCCAGTTCCCCACGAAATGACGCGATCGATTTCTCCCGTATCACCGGATCGAGCGTCGCGAGATTGGTCAGGTAATTGACGTGTATGGCCAGCGGCGTGAGATCGCAGCGCTCGCGGACATCGCGGAACCGCTTGACATCCGCCGGATCCGGAACGCCGGCGCGCCACATCCGGGGACTCGCGGAAAAAATCTGAAAGGTATTCGCGCCAAGCCTGTGAGCCGTGAGAGCGGCGTCTTCGAGAGACTTCGAGCGAGATGTGTGAATCCCGATCCGCAGAAAGCCTCAGTTACCGAAAAGCCCGCGCTTCTTCGGCGCAGCCGGAGCCGGTGGCTGCGCGCGATTCAAGAGCCCGTCTATAGCCATCAGCGTGACCGGCGACATAACGCGGTAGCCCTTCGAGTTCGGGTTCAACCCATCGTCCGAAAGGTCCGTCTTCATCTGGGATGCGGGATCGACCAGGGCTGAATAATAGTCCATGTAAGTGAAACCCTGGCTCGAACAGAACATCTGCAGCCAGCGATTGATCGCCTGAATGGTAGCCGGCGGACGGCTTTTGGTCATCTCGTACCGCGGATCGGTGTTCTTGTGATAATCGCTGACCGGAAGCAGGGAAGCGAAAATAACCTTGATTCCGCGGGCCTTCGCCAGATCGCCCATCGCTGTCAGATTGTCCTCGATCTGATTGACTGCAACTCCGCTTGCGATATCGTTGGTTCCCGCCAGAATCACCACCACTTTCGGATTCAGCGCAACCACGTCCGGAATAAAACGGGCCAGCATCTGCGAGCTGGTCTGTCCGGCGATTGCGCGATTCAAAAAGTCGCGGCCGGTGAAGTATTCATTCAACCGCCAGCTGTCGAAGATCGAGTCGCCCAGGAAGACCACCACCGGAGTCTTGCCGGAGGGCAGCAGTTTGGCATTGGCTTCCGCATACCGGTTCAGCTGGTTCGGGTCGGCCTCCCGTTTCTGGGCTTCCGCAATCTGAGTCTTCAGAATCGCCGTGAATTGTCGCTGCATGCGGTCGAGACCCTCGCGAAGCTCCGAATACTGCCGGTCCGCGGTTGCGGGAAAGCCTTCCGGCCGCGGAATCGAATCGGCGAGAGCAAGGTAGGCTTTGATCTGGCTCATGAAATCCAGAACGAGCACAGGATTGGCGGGCTCCCTTTTCATCGCTGCGAGCGCGGCGTCGGCCCGCTGTTTGATGGGCTGGCTGGCTTGAATGAGGCCGGGAACAGGCACCGCCGTCGATTCCATCAACTGCGTCATCCGCAGGGCGAGCTGTTGAATGTTGTCGTCGCTGGGGGCAGGCGCCGGCGGGGGCGGGGCGACGGGCGGGGGCGGCGCGGGGTTATTCTGCGCCCATACGCCCGAGGCCACGAAAAGCAATAGAACAAGCTTCACGATTTCTCTTCCTTATCAAGTTTCAGCGTGATCGTGCCAATGGTGAATTGCAGACGAATCTGCAGTTGCACAGGCAGCCGGAGGTTATCGTCGGTCAGCCAGATGTGCAAATGACCGGAGCGTTTGAAAAGCACATTGTCGAAAAGAAACACTTCATAACGAATGGTCTTCTTCGTCCCCATCGCCGTGCTGATTTCCTCGCGCCGCTGAGACTCGACCTTCACCTGCACGAACTTCTTCCCGTCGCTGATGGGGATCTGCGCCGTGTTCCCCGGTTCGAGATGCAGCGTGCGCAAGACCATCAGACCGCCGACGACGTCGTGAACGCAGGGTGGGATGTCTATTTCGTGAACTGTGGTGGAGTTTTTGTTCAGGTCCTTTTCGACGTAGTTCGCTTTTCTCGTCTGCGAGTCGTAGTTTACCCGCGTATCCCGGTTGCGGCTGCCCTCATGGGCCGTGAGAAACGAACTCTGCACGCACAGGTTTTTCGTCAGCGCGGCGCCGTATTCATCGTCGACATGGAACAAACGCGACACCAGACCGGTCGACTCGATATGGAGTTTCAGATTGCTCGCCGCCCAGGTCAGCCTTGCGGTGCCGGCCGGAATCAATCGCCACTCGATCTGGTAATTGAGCACCTCGTTGGCGGGGATCGAGTCGGCCTGTGCGGCCGGCTGAGTTTGCTGTTGTCCCGTCGCGAGAACACCGGTGAACGGTGCTGCGGCGAGGAGCATTGACAGGATGGCCGCGCGCCATCGCGTTCCGGTCATTACGCCGTCAGTTTCGCACATGGCCGCCGGGATCTGACGGCGGATGAAGGTGGCAGAGGACTAATTTCCCGCGGGAACCCGGTCCGCCTGACTGATGACGAGGACATCAACCCGGGCCTTTCGAGACTCCAGCCTGAGCCCGAGTTGCTCCCGTAAAGCGCGCTGCCACACCGTAAAGGTATCGCCGCTCTGATCCGGTCTTATGTCAAGGCTGATATCGTGAACCCCTTCAATGCGGGTTTGATCCACAACCGGGACGGCTGCGCCCGCAGCGCGGGAAGGTATCGATGGATTGTTTGTTAACGAAAGCGGTATCGTCAGCTGAACAGACAGCACGTCGGCGAATTCCGCAAAATCGCCCTGAAATCGCCACCGTCCTGGTTTATCTCCCTCTTTGACGGCGGGCGGCATGGGTCGACCTTTAACCGCGGTGAGCACATAGATACGACGCTGCTCTCTTTGCTTGTGAACCACAAGTCTGAACCTCTCGGCTAAAAGCGATTGGAGCATCAGATTGAGCTGCGCTTCGGGAACCGGATTCCCCGTTGTCGCTTCAATGTCGTACTCATCACGGTCGAGCCAGGCAGGGCCGGCGATTTGCGCATACGGGACGCGCCAGGCATCGTGAATCAGCCTCTTCAGGGTCACGTTCCTCGCGGTGAACCTTCCGGGATCGGTCGATATGCTCCCGTCGTTCCCCGCTTTTGAGGCGCTGGCTTTAACGGAGGCACTCTCGAACACCGGCGCCGCCGGCGAGGACTGTCCGAAAACAGCCGACTGTAAAACGAGGACAAGGAATTTCACAACCCCTCAGGCGACCGGGCGCGCGAGCGCTGTGGTCGCCAGCATCCCGCCCAGTCCCATCGTTTCAACCGCGGAGGACGGAACGATCACCATCGAGCCTTTCTCTTTGATCGCTTCGTACAGCATATTCATGGCGCGCAGGTGCAGCGCAACGGGATTGTCGGCATATGTCAGAGCCGCCTGCGCGAATCTCGCTGAAATCTCGGTTTCGGCAGTTCCGAGAATGATGCGCGCCTGGCGTTCGCGCTCTGCCTGCGCCTGGCGGGACATGGCATCTTCAAGGTTTGCCGGAATCTGAACGTCCCGGATCTCAACCGACTGAACGGTGATGCCCCATGGGTTCGTTTTTTCGTCCAGAATCCGCTGCAGCTCTTTGCCCAGCATCTCGCGTTCGGTGATCATCTGCGCCAGTTCGTGCCTGCCGATGGATTCCCGCAGGCCGGTTTGCGCGCTCATCTGGATCGCCTGGTGGAAATCTTCCACTTCGAGGATGCACTTCTCCGCATCCCAGACGAGCCAGAAGACGATCGCGTCGACGTTCACCGGCACGGTATCGCGGGTAAGAGCGGATTCGGCATTTACGCTCGTCACCCGGATACGCTGATCCACAAAAGCGCTGATCCTGTCGATCACCGGGATGATGAAGAACAAGCCAGGCCCGCGCAGTCCCTTGTAGCGGCCCAGCCGGAGGACGGCAGCCTTCTCCCACTGATCTGCCACCCGTATGGCAAACAGAAAATACAATCCCGCCAGAGCGCCCGCGAAGATCCAGACCGGCGAGCGCGACAGGGCGGCGCCGGCTCCGCCTGCGATCACGAGCACGAGGAAAAAGAGGATTCCCGGCGCACTGATCTTAAGGGTCGGATCCTTTACGTCTGCGATGTTTTTCACGGCGCTAAACGGATTTGCCATTACGATTCTCCTGGTTCATGAACTCTTTCAAACGGCTGCGCAGCTCTTTTACGGTGAAGCCTTCCCGCCCCGCGCGCGCAACGAACTCGGCCGCAAGCTGATCGAGTTTGCGCTCTCGCTCGGCCTCGTTTCGTTCGGTTTTCGCGTCGGTAACAAAGGTTCCCGTCCCCTGATGTGTGGTCAGGGCTCCGGTCAGCTCAAGCTCGCGGTAAGCCCGCAGAACCGTGTTCGGATTGATCGAGAGATCCACCGCGAGCTGTCTCACGGTGGGCAGCTGGTCTCCGGGGCGGATTGCGCCGGACGCGCGCGCGGCATGCACCTGGTTGATGATCTGGCGGTAAACAGGCAGCCCGCTCTGCAGATCTAAATAAAACCGCATCCAATGTATTAATACACTAGAACACTAGCGGAATGCAACAATATTTCAGTGAGAATCGAACGGGAACGAATCAGAGAGCTGAATTCGGCCGCGCCGCGCGGGAACGCTTCGTATGTTCTCTACTGGTCGCAGATGAACCGGCGGGTCGAATCGAACCATGCTCTGAGGCATGCGGCGGATATCGCCAATGAGAATGGCATTCCTCTGCTGGTTTACGAGGGGCTGACATTCACTTACAAAGGCGCGAGCGACCGGATGCACACCTTTCTTCTCGAAGCGGTTCCGGACATGGCGAAGGCGCTGAGATCCCTCGGCGTCGGTTATTTTTTCTACCTGCGCGCCACGAATGAAGACCCGGATGACATACTATACCGGCTCGCCGCGAAGGCCCGTTGCGTGGTCACGGACGATTATCCCGTCTTCATCGCGGCCGCACATAACAAGCACGTACCGAAGAAGATCGACGTCCCTTTCGTAGTCGTCGATTCCAGCTGCATCGTGCCGATGAGCCGCCACGAGAAGCGCGCATACGGCGCATACACGATCCGGCCAAAGATCCGGCGGGAGCTTCCGACGTACCTTAAGCCTCTCGAATCGGTAGCGCTGAAAAAGGTGTGGCGCGATGAACTGCTTCCGGCCGAATTGCGGAAACTGCGAACCAGTGTCACCGGTTCGAACATCGGTCGACTGGTTGCCGGCTGCAGCTATCGACCATTCCATTCCCCCCTCGATTGCTTTCAAGGGCGGAGTCGCGGCGGCGAAACGGCATTTGAGAATCTTTCTTGACCAAAGGCTCCGCCGTTATGCGAAGGAGTCAAACCAGCCATCGCGCCACGCGACCAGCGATCTGAGCCCCTGGCTGCACTTCGGACACATCTCGGCTCTTGAAGTAGCGCTCGCGGTTCGCGAATATGCGGCCGGGCATTCTTTGATTGCGGACGAGTTCCTCGAAGAGTTGATCGTGCGGCGCGAGCTCGCGTTCAACTTTGCGCGCTTTACGCCGGACGTCGAATCCCTCGAGCTCGCTGCCCGACTGGTGTAAACGAACGATGGCCAAACACGCGGCAGACCCCCGGCCCTGGATCTACACCCCGAAGCAGTTCGAACAGGCGGAGACACACGACGAACTCTGGAACGCCGCCCAGAAGGAACTGCTCCTCCGCGGTAAGATTCACGGTTACTATCGGATGTACTGGGGGAAGAAAATCATTGAATGGTCTCCCGATTATAAGCAGGCGTTGCGAAGCATGATCCATTTGCACGACATCTACGCGCTGGATGGTCGCGATCCGAACACGTACACGAATATTCTGTGGTGCTTCGGGTTGCACGACCGCCCGTGGGGCGAGAGGCCAGTCCTGGGACAGCTCCGGTACATGTCGTTGGAGGGCATGAAGCGCAAGACCGATACCGCCGCTTACATCGGCGAGATCGCCGAGCTGGAGCGGACGGGTAAGGACCCTTACTCGATATGAAATGCGTTGTCTCCGGAGGTACCGGATTTATTGGCCGCCGCATCGTCGAGCGATTGTTGCGGAACGGTCATTACGTGGGCGTATACAGCCGCAAGCCGGGGTTCGAGAAGCGCAGCGGCGTGGCCTCTTTTTCGTGGGATCCGCTGCAGGGAGAACCGCCCGCGGATAGCCTGAACACGATGGATACCGTGATTCACCTGGCCGGCGAATCGGTGGCGCAGCGCTGGAATGCGGATGTTAAACGGCGGATCCGCGACAGCCGGGTGATCGGGACGAGGAATCTCGTGGATGCGATCGGCCGCGTGCAGCACCAGCCGAAGGCATTGATCTGCGCCTCGGCCATCGGGTTTTATGGCGATCGAGGCGACGAAGTTCTGACCGAATCCTCGGCCCAGGGCAGCGGCTTTCTGGCGCAGGTCTGCCGCGAATGGGAAAACGAAGCCGATCGCGCCCGCCGGTTTGGCTTGCGCGTGGTGAAGATGCGGATCGGGTTCGTGCTCGGCAAGGACGGCGGGGCGCTGGCGAAGATGCTTCCGGCGTTCCGGGCGTTTGCGGGCGGCAAACTGGGTTCGGGAAAGCAGTGGATGCCGTGGATTCACGCGAACGATGTTGCGGCGATGTTCGTCCACGCGGCGGAGAACGAGATTTCAGGCGTCTGGAATGCGACGTCGCCGAATCCGGTTACCAACAAAGAGTTCACGCGCGAGCTTGCAGGCGCGCTCCACCGCCCTGCTCTGTTTCCCGTGCCGTCGCTGGCCCTGAAGCTGGCGTTCGGAGAACTCGGGCAGCATATGCTCGATAGCGCCCGCGTGGTGCCGGAGGCCGCGCTGAAGGCCGGTTTCGTTTTCGAATACCCCGAACTGGGGTCGGCACTAGCGGACCTGGTCTGAAAACCGCCCTTGGTGCAGCATTGCCTTTCGATGTGGGGCGGATCCCCTGATCCGCGCTGGACCCCCGGTCCAGCTCTTCGACCAAACTGAAGCGCAGCCCGCTAAACTCCCCGCTTGTTGCCGTAAAGATGGATGTGCAGCCGCGGGCTGAAGCGGTATCCCCGGCTCTTGCAGATTTCCGCGATCCACACGCCGCGTTCGTCCAGCGTCTCGGTCGTAACGCCTTCGGGCATCAGCATTACCTTGTCCGGGGGCGCCTGCAGACGTGCCACGACCGCGCTGACCTCCTCGATATCGGCTTCCCGGGCGACTACGAACTTGAGCTGATAATCATATTCGGACATCAGACGCCGAAGGATATCGGGCTGAAGCCTCAATCTCTCATGCTGCGCCTGAAATACGCCCGCTGGCGTCGAGTTCGCCAGCTTGGGGCTGATGCTCATCAAATCGCATGCGACCGGCGCAAATACCGTACCGGCGGTTTCGACCGTGATGTGCATCCCGCGCTCGCGAAAACGCCGCGAGAGATCCACAATCGCGGGAGCGATCATCGGCTCGCCTCCCGTGAGAACGACATGGCGCGCGGCGGTGAAGGCGTTCGCGCGATCCAGAATCTCGTCGAGGGTCAAATCTTCGCCCTCGGGACTCCACGACGTGTACGGCGTATCGCACCACGAACAGCGTAGATTGCATCCGCTGGTGCGCACGAACACGGATGGCACTCCCACAAGGCCGCCTTCGCCCTGGACGGAATAAAAGATCTCCGCTATACGCATGCCGGATCGGCGATGCCGGCCTCGCGAAAACCCTTAGCGCGCAGGATACAGGAATCGCAGGCGCCACAGGGACGTCCCAGATCGTCGGGATCGTAACAACTGTGCGTGAGCTCAAACGGGACGCCGAGCTCGTGCGCCAGTTTCACGATATCGGCTTTCGAAAGCTCAATCAGCGGCGTTCGGATGTGAACGCGCGTTCGCCCCTCGACACCGGCTTTTGTGGCCAGGTTGCTCATTCGCTCGAAGGCATGAATGAATTCGGGGCGGCAATCCGGGTATCCGGAATAATCGAGCGCGTTCACGCCGATGAAGATCTCGTTCGCTTCGAGCACCTCCGCCCAGGCCAGTGCGAAGGAAAGAAATATCGTGTTGCGCGCGGGCACGTAGGTGACTGGAATCTCAGCATTCATCGCGCTCTCGTCCCGGCCTTTGGGAACGTCGATCTCATCGGTAAGTGCGGAGTTGCCGAATATCCGAAGATCGATCTTTGCGACGCGGTGATCGGCCGCGCGAAGTGCGCTCGCAATGCGGCGCGCGGCTTCCAGTTCAACCCGGTGCCGCTGGCCGTAGTCGAACGACAGGGCGTAACAGTCGAACCCCTCGCGCCGGGCAAATGCGAGACAGGTGGCGGAATCGAGTCCCCCGCTAAGTAGGCAAACGGCTTTGGGCACGAGCTTCTGGAACGACGCGGCGTTGATCCGATTATAGTGGTTCCATTGGAACGACTCCGGGTCCGCTCGCGCAGCCTCTGGCTTATTCTTGCCGGGCTTGCTATCGCAATTGTCTTCGTTGTATTGAACGACCAGGCGTACAACGGCTTTTTTCAGTCGGACGAACTCGACAATCTCAAGTGGGCTCCTTTGCTTCCCTCGAGAGATTTTATTGAAGGCCTGCTGAGTCCGAAATTCCAGGTGGATAATTTCCGCCCGGTTGGACACTTTTACTTCGCTGCCATGGGGCGAGCGTTCGCGCTCAATTTCCCCCCGTACATGACCGCTATATTTACCATCCATCTGCTCAATGGGCTGCTTCTGTATCTGCTAAGCCGAAAGCTGGGGATCGCATCCTGGCACGCCCTCGCGGCAGCCACGTTTTTCGTATTCAGCGCCGCCGCGTTCGACGCTTACTGGAAGCCCATGTATGTGTTCGACCTGCTTTGCACGACCTTCAGCCTTTCCTCGATCCTGTTTTACGCTTATCGCAGGTGGATTCTCAGTTTCATCGCCTTCTGGCTCGCTTATAAATCAAAAGAGCTGGCGGTTATGCTCCCGGCAGTTCTTGTCGTTTATGAGTACTGGTTCGGAGAGCGCAGATTCCAGTTCACGATTCCGTTCCTTCTGGCGTCATTGAGCTTCGGCATTCAGGGAATAGTCTGGAATCCAAACAAGAACAACGCCTATACCTTCCGGTTCACGCTCGACGCCCTGCGGCAGACGGTTCCGTTTTATTCCGAACGGTTCCTGATACTTCCGTTCAGCGGACTTGCGCTGTTCGCGCTGGCCCTGATACGCGACCGGCGCGTATGGTTTGGTCTTATCTCGATGTGCATCCTGATGGTTCCACTCTTATTCCTGCCGGGAAGGCTTTACGAGGCGTATGGGTATTTGCCGCTGACCTGCGCGGCGATCGCTTTAGCCGCTGCCGCCTCGCACCTGAATGCGGTATGGGCGTGGATTGCCATAGCCCTTTGGATGCCCTTTAACGTGCGTGAGTTGCGTATGGAGCGCCGCGTGAAGCTTGCTCTCGACGATCGCACTTTCGCATATGTCGACACAATGGCTAAATGGGCCGCGCAGAATCCGCGGATCGAAACCTTTGTCTTCGATGGAGCGCCGCACGGTTTCGAAGACTGGGGCGTGACGGGCGCATGGAATATCCTCCACCACCGGCAGGATTTGCAGGTTCTATGGGTCGATTCGGACGAAGCGAGAGCCGCGCTGCGCCGCGAAGCTGTCGCGTATGGATCGTGGGATTGGCAACGGCAAGTCCTGAGCATAGGTATCCGTCGTCCCGGTCAGTAAGAGCTTCCTCGATTCGTACCCGATCGCACTTCCGTTACCCGGCCTTGCTCGATAACGGCCTTCCGCTTGCACCCTCCGAGATCGATGGAGGAGTTCCGACCAATGAGATTTTCGTTATTAACTCTGTTGCTGACCGCCACCTTGAGTGCACAGGCGCCGAACCCCGTTCAGACGGGAGTGCGGCCCGGTCCGAATGGCGCCGAACCAATTTTTCGCGTCGATGTGACATCGAGAACCGTGAGAGCGGTGAATTATCACAATCGGCAGGGAACAACTCATATCGACTTCAGGGGGACCGCTCTGATGCCCGAGGCGAGAGGCGAAGCCAGCGTGACGGCCAATACGGGCGCAACCAGAATTTCCCTGAAATTCAATCATCTTTCCAATCCCGCGCAGTTCGGGCCGGAATATCTGACCTATGTACTCTGGGCCATTACTCCGGAGGGACGGCCTGAGCGCCTTGGTGAAGTGACCTTGAAGGATCCGGACTCAAAAGACGCCGGGCTCTACGCGACCACCGATCTGCAGTCCTTCGGAATGATCGTCACCGCTGAGCCGTATTTCTCGGTGAGTCAGCCGTCCGATGTCGTTGTCATGGAGAATTTCCTTCGTAAGGATACGTCCGGGACTCTCGAACTGGTGGACGCAAAATACGAGCTGCTGAAACGCGGAGAATACACAATGAACATCGGCGCGGGTTCGCTGGCTCCAATCACATCCAACCTGAAGGTTCCGCTCCAGTTGCGGGAGGCGCGCGAGGCCATTGCGATCGCGAAAGCGCAGGGCGCCGACCACTACGCCCCCGATGTAATGGCTAAGGTTGCGGTAAATATAGAAAACGCGGAAGGCTATTATCACAGCCACAACGAGAAAGAGCTGAATACTGTCGCCCGCGAAGCCACGCAGCAAGCCGAGGACGCGCGCCGCATCAGCATCGTAAAGGAACGTGACGCGGCGGCCCTCGCTGCCAAAGAAGCCGCGGCGCACCGTGAGCAACTGGCGAAGGATCAGGCGGCCGCCGCGGATGCGGAAGCCGCCCGGCAGGCGAGTCTTCGCGCCGCGGCCGACGCCGACCGGGCACAGGCTCAGCGAGAGAAGCATGAAGCTGAGATCGCCACGGCTGAAGCTCTGAACGCCAAAAATCAGGCTGACGCCGCCCGCGCCGCGGCGATCGCGGAGCAACAGCGTCTTGCTAACGAAACCGCGGCGGCCCAGGCTGCCAGAGCGAACGCTGAGCGGGATTCGCAGGCTTTGCGCCAGCGGCTCCGCGATCAGTTAAACGCGATTCTGCAGACTCGAGACACGGCCCGTGGCCTCATCGTGAGCCTGTCGGATGTTCTTTTCGATTTCAACCAGGCCACATTGAAACCGGGCGCGAAGGAAAAGCTTGCCAAAGTTTCCGGTATTCTTCTGGCGTACCCGACACTGATGATGAGCGTCGAAGGATATACCGATAATGTCGGCTCCGAAGACTACAATCAAAAGCTTTCGGAACGCCGCGCCGACGCGGTGCGCGACTATCTGACGTCGAACGGAATCAGTGCCGCGAACGTTCAGGCCGTTGGATTCGGCAAAGCCGATCCTGTGGCGTCGAACGATACCGCGGCGGGACGTCAGCAAAATCGCCGCGTCGAAATGGTTGTGAGCGGCGATGTAATCGGTCAGCCGATTGCCCCGACAACCAGTTCGCTTCGGTAAAAGCTGGTCAATTTCCGCAATTCACCCGGGCGACCCGCCGGATAACGGCGGGTTGCCCCGTTTTATTCAGAACGGCTCTAATTCCATCCGCAAAAATCCGATTTTGAATATCCCCCAAAAACACGGTCACAAATTTCCAGGGTTTATTTCGCTTTTATTTTCAATTACTTCCATTTTTTGAGTGACGGGATCGCGCGCTTCGGCCTGTACCTTGGGCTCGTCTCCCGGTTGCGGCAAACGGGGGTGCAGAAAGCGAAATGACATGGGCGACGATCCGATCATCATCATCGGCAAACTCCTCGGTCTGTAAAGTTACTGCCAATTATGCGCTAAACAGAGCGCATTGCCGACTATAGTCCGGAAATTCCGGATAAATCGCTGCGAGCGATTTCAATCTCTGATAGACTCGGTGATAGTTCGTACATTTTATGTGCGGACTATCGCCAGTCCAGAGAACTCTTCCTTGAAGATTTTCGGAAAACCAATCGCAGTCATTGGTTTAACTCTGATTGCGCTATCACTTTCTGGTTCTTCGCCGAATTCGGCGATTTCGCGCGGATCTGTCGGCCGGTCGGATCTGGGTCGCGGAAATTGATAAAGATAATGAAAGCGGCGCGCAGGAGTATGCCACTGGCAGGTATCTCGAGGCGCGCGATCTGTTTCTCACAGCGGCTTCTCTTGCTCACCGGAACGGCGATTCGCGCGCGGCCGCGATGAACTGGAACAACGCGGGCGGGGCGGCGCTCGCACGCCGGGATTATCGCGACGCGATGGCCGACTTTCTCAAAGCCCGGGCTACCGCTCGGATATCCCGCCAATTCGTTCCTCTTGCCATTACTCTGAATAACCTGGCGAGCCTTTATCTCCAGCTCGACAACCCAGAGGCTGCGGCTCAGATCGCCCAGGAAGGGCTGGAAGGTCCCGCGGCCGGGGCGGGTGGAACCGTCGCTCCGAAACTTCGGTTTCAGCTTGCAAGCGCGCTCTCGAGCCTGCATCGATTTGATGAAGCGCAGGGTTTCTATTGGACCGCCATCGACGAACTGGAAGAGCAGGGCGATCTCGACAGCACGGCGCGAATGCTCGCCAGTCTGGGAAAATCGGCGATCGAGGCGGACCGCCTGGACGTCGCGGAATACGCGCTCGACAGGGCCTTGCTGATGGTGCGGACTCATAATCTGAAGGCTTCCGCGAACGTCTTGCGCGGTCTGGCAAACCTGAAAAGCCGGCAGGGAGACTCCCGCTCCGCCGCCGCATTGTTCCAGGCGGCGATTGACGCTCCCGGAAGTCTGATGCCCCGCTGGGAAATGTTCGCGGACCGCGGTAGATTCCGGATATCCGAGGGCGACCTTCAGGGCGCCCTGTCGGATTTCCGCGACGCGCGCGCGATCGCGGCGCAGCTGCGGGTCGATATCGTCCCCGCGGATCAGGATCGGATTACGCTCGAAAGCGGTCTGGGAGGTATCGCCGAGGGTCTGGTTAATGCCGGCAATCTCCTGGCAACCGAGACATCGGATCGAAAATATTTGCGAGAAACGTTCGACGTAGCCGAGAGGGACCGTCTTTGGAGTCTGCGGTCACTCATTCCCACGCCGAACGACTGGCGCACCCGGCTTCCCGCCGGATATTGGGATCTGCTCGCCCGCTACCAGGCCACGGAACGAACTCTTGTCGCGCAACCCACTCCGGAAGGCAGGAAACGAGCCGCCGCGCAGGAACTCGAACTCCAGGAAATCGAATCGCAGGCCGCGGGGCCTGCTGCTGAGAATGGGTTCGAATTTTCGCCCGATCATTCAACCTCCGATCACTCAATCATGGAGTCTCCGCTCGCGCATGTCACGAACCTGCTGGATCGCGATACGGTGCTGTTCAGTTTCCACGTCTCGAAATCCAGTGGATGGCTCTGGGCGGTGGGCCGGAATGGCGTCGACGCATATTCGATTCCCCCACTGGAGGATCTGAAGTCCCGTGTGGCTGATTTTGAACGCGCCGCGCGCGAAGGCGACGGCCGGGCAATTACTTTGGGCCTCCAGCTCTATCGGGATCTGTTCGGAAAGGTGCCCGCTTCGTATCTGTCGCACAAACGCTGGCTGCTGGAACTCGATGGTCCACTGTTCGATCTTCCTTTTGCGGCCCTGGTTACCGGGTACGAGGAAACGGATGAGGCTGGACGACAAAACAAACCCATTTATCTCGCGGAACGGGCGGCCCTGGAGGTGATTCCGGGCGCCCTGATGCTCGAACCCAGAGCTTCGAGTGCAAACGGAGGGTTCCTTGGAATCGGCGATCCGATCTACAATGCGGCGGACAGCCGATATCGCGGCGCCCGAAAGAATCACGAAGTCGTCCTTCCGAGGCTTCCCGATACGGGGCCCGAACTCGAGGCTTGTTCACGCGCACTCGGTTTCTCGAAGGCACGAATCCTGACCGGAGAGAACGCCGGCATCGCGAATGTCCGGAACGCTTTACAATCCGCTCCGGCGGTAATCCATTTTGCGACCCACGTCGTGGCGGCGCCCGATCGCTACTCGTCCGGTCTGATTGCCCTGAGCCTCGACCGCTCGGGAGCGATGGGCCTCATGGGCCCAACCGAGATTGCCGCGCATCCCGTATCTGCCAGTCTCGTGGTCTTGAACGGATGCCACTCCGGTCAGGGCAATGCCTTGCCGGGCGCCGGACTCATGGGTTTGACCCGCGCCTGGATCGGCGCCGGCGCCAGAGCGGTTCTGGCGACCCGGTGGGATATTCCCGATGAGGCGGGGAAAACAATGATGGTCGAGTTCTATCGGGCGCTGAGGGCACATCCGGAAGGCGGTTCCGCATTTGCGCTCCAGCAGGCGCAATTGGCGCTGTTAAAGGAGAACAATTCGCGGACAAACCTGAATATCTGGGCGGCTTATTTCCTGGTGGGGAGGGAATAAAGTAGTTGTGTCCGATACATTAGGAAGGGCACAGGCTATGGCTGTGGAACAGGATTCGGCTTCGGATGAAGGCAAACCGGTCACTCTTCCGGGTCCCGACTGGGCTGTACTCGTCGACAGAATCCGAAATGGCGACGCCGCGGCGATGGAGGAGTTGTACGAAGTTTTCGCCAAAGGCATTCGGTACTTCCTCCTGCGCAACCTGGGACCCGACGACCTCGACGACAAGGTCCACGATTGTTTCCTGATCGTCGCTCAAGCCATCCGCAACGGCGATCTCCGTGAGCCGGAACGACTTATGGGGTACGTAAGAACGGTGGTCAAGCGTCAGATCGCAGCCTCCATCGACGTAGCGGTACACCAGCGACGGAGCCGCGTGGATTTCGAGGACTCGCTCTTTTCCATGTCCGACTGGCGCGACAATCCCGAGCACACCTTCATGGCGCGTCAGAGAATCGACATCGCGCGAAAGGTGCTGAGCGGCGTCTCCCGCCGCGACCGCGATATTCTCAATCGTTTCTATGTCCTCGAGCAGCCGCAGGAGCAGATTTGCGCCGATATGGGCTTGACTTATAATCAGTTCCGGCTGCTTAAATCCCGGGCCAAGGCTCGATTCGGCGAGCTGGGCAAAAAGCTTGCTGCAGGCGCCGGAATTAATCTGAACAAAAGAAATTGAAAAGTTTGAGAGAAAATTCGCCGCATCCGCACTTTTCCTATGAGGAGTTCGTGTGGATCTGAATTTTCACGGGACCGAGGAGCAATTAGAGCAATACGCTCTGGGCCGTTTGGCCGGCGCCGACCTTATTTCGCTGGAAGAGCACCTGCTGCTATGCGATGCCTGCCAGGTACGGCTTGACGAGATGGGAGCCTTCGCCATCGGGATGCGCGAAGCACTCAGTCTGGAACCAGCGGTGGCCCCGGCCGCCACTTCAAAGGATTGGTTTGCGTGGCTGAGGCGCCCTGTATTCGCGATGGCTATTGCGGGCGCCGCGGCGCTCATCGCAATTGTCGCTGTGGTGTCGACCGGGAGGACAAAAGTGGCCCCCACGGCAATGCTGCAACTAACCGCCATTCGCGGCGAAATGCCGGCGACATCGCCGGCGCGCGAATACGATCTGACGCTCGCGGATGCGCCTCAGGCGGGTGGACCGTTTCGGGTTGAAGTGGTGAACGGAAGCGGCGAGTCCGTTTGGAAGGGCCCGGCCGAGGCCGACAGCACAGGGGCGGAAGTCAAAATAGACGAGACTCTGAAGCAGGGAGAGTACTTCGTGCGTCTCTACGCCGCGTCCGGCCAGATGCTTCATGAGTATGGCTTTCGTATCCGGTAGCAGCGGCGGCGAGATCAGAATACCCGCCGCTTCAAACGCTCGATCGTAAATTTCGCGGTGTCGGCTACGGCCATCACCGCCATGACCCCGGCTTGAACGGGGTCGGTAACCACCAGGTCGGCGGCGTCGGGAACGCTGCCGGCCATGTTGAGGCTGATCACCAGGAGGCCCGTGGCTCGCACCTCGCGGACAGCCGTCTCGATATCGCCGCCCATAAGCGCGCCGGCGAGAACGAGGGCGCGGGCGCGGGGGAGCCGTGGAACGCCGCGGACCGCGTCGGCCAGCGGCTGTTCGCCGACCAGCGGGATGGTATCCACGGAGATGTGTTCCCCCCGGATGTTGTGCCGATCGGCCTCGACAATCGCCCCCATCGCCACCTGGCCAACCTGTGCGCCCCCGCCGATGATGATGATCCGTTTGCCGTAAATCTCCTGCATACTCTTGACGACATTGACCGCGCGAACAATCGGCAGTGCGCCCAACTCCGCCAGCATCGCCTCCCAGGCGGGCGTCGTGACTTCGAAATAGACGCGCGCGCCGGCGCGCGTATTTTCGATAATCGAGACCGTTCCGATGTCGCCGTCGTGCCCGGCGATCACGCCGGTCAGGCGGTGGAGGATCCCGGGTCCCGCGTCGGCTTCGACCAGGAGGCCGTGACTTTGCGCTTCCATACTGGAGCTATCATCTCAGTGTGACTGCGAAAGCCGGCCGCGGGCGCCTCAATGTGACTGCGAAAGTCAGCCGCCGGAGCCTTTTGGCAGCAGCTGCCGCATTTGCTTTGCAGAGCTCGCTCACAGCGAAATCGCGCATCGGGAAATCCCAGGTCAGCGTAATCACGGATGAAACCGGCGCAACGCAGTATGAGACTCTGCTTTTCGCCAGAACCCACGGCCTGCAGTGGGTGACGCTGCGGCGCGTGCCGGAAACGAAGAAGGAATTCGCGCAGCTGACGGCGCCGGAGTTGAAGAGCTATGCCGCTGAGTTTCAGGCGAACAAATTGAAGGTGTCGCTTTTGAAAACGACCCTCGTGGACCCGGACGGTTTTGCGGCCGCCGTCTCCGCAGCGCAGGCTCTGGGCGCCGGCAAAATCGGGGTTCGCGTCGAAAGCGCTCCCACGATCAGCCAACTTGCTTCGATCGCTGAAGCCGCGAAGATCCGCTTACTCATTGAAGACCAGCCGCCCCGTGCGCTGAAGGCGCTGCTCGATGCGGTCCCTTCGAAAGCGGTCGGTTTTACCTGGGATCCGGGGAGGGGGTTGTGGCAGGAAGAATATGCTCTGCTGCCGAAAACGAGGATGTTCAACGTAGAGGCAAGGAGCGAATCGCTCTCGGACGGCCCCGATCAACTCAACTGGCGGGCCATCATGGAGGCTATGCAGCGGGACGGATTTCAGGGCGAAATCTGTCTTGAAACCGAGCGGGCCGACGGTACGTTTGAAAAAGCATCCGAACCGCTCGGCAACCTGCTCCATATCGCCGGGGAGGTCGGATGAGCAAGCCGTTCGCGATCGCGTTCGGAGTGGCGGCGATGATCATCATCGCGCTCGTCTGGACCGGCTTCGAGAAGACCGCGGGCAATCACCTGGTTCCGACCGGATCGATCGGAAAGATTCGGACTGTCGGGACTTCTGACGATACAACAATCATGTTGATCGACTTCAATCTCAAGAATGATTCTGACCGCAACATGGTGGTGCGGAGCATAACCGGTACGGTTGCCACAGCGGACGGCGCGAACCTGATGGGGGATCTCGTTGCCGCGGCCGACCTGGGAAGTGTGTTCCAGCAGTACCCACTGCTTGGACAGCGATACAACCCGGTGCTTAAGGTTCGCGATGTGATTGCGCCGCACCAGTTGGTCGACCGCATGGTCGCCATCAATCTGCATGCTCCGTCCGCAAAAATAGATCAACGCAAGCAGGTGACTCTCGAAATCGAGGACATTACCGGACCAACGGCTGTGTTGACGAAATGACCACCGGGAAGCTCCTCAGCGCTCTTGCGCTGGTTTCGCGTCTGTTCGCAGTCGAAATTCCCTCCGGAACGGAATTGAGTATCCGCCTCACGGATAAAGCAGCCAGCGAGGCTCCCGCGCCGCATCCGGAGGTACACGCGGTACTGATCGCGCCTGTCATTGTGAATGGCAATATCGCGCTTGCCGCAGGCGCGGAGCTGACGGGAACGGTGAAACAGGCGAAAGCTGCTACAGACAAGGATCCGGCTCAGTTGCAACTCGTCTTCACTGCCATAGCGGACGGCGCGACGCATGCCGGCATCGCAGCGGTCATGACGGGTCTGGATAATGCGCGCGAAACGATTGACGGCACGGGGCTGATCACGGGCATCGCACCAAACGATACCTTCTCCTCGCGGATCGACCAGGGAATTACGAAACTTCAAGGCACCGACAAATTTGCAGGTCTCGCGAGCCTGATCGCAGGCGCGAAACAGGTGCTTAACATTCAGGACGCGAATCCAAATGTCGACTATGATGAGGGCGCCGAGTTTACTCTCCGCCTCACCGAGCCGCTGAACTGGCACGGACCCGCTCTGGGCCCTGCGTCGAAATTAACGCCCTTCCCCAATGAATCGGGACTTGTCGACCTGGTCAACCGGCAGCCATATCGAACAATCGCGGAAGACCCGCCGAGACCTTCGGATATTACGAATCTGATGTTCCTCGCGACCGAAGACGAATTGCGGGCGGCCTTCGCGAAGGCAGGATGGTCTGTCCCCGCGCAATTGAACGCGCAATCGAAGCTCGAAACCGCTCGCGCGCTGATCGAGGCTCGCGGCTACAAGGAAGGGCCGATGTCGATCCTGTTGCTGGACGGCCGCGCGCCCGACATGGCGTTTCAGAAGGGCAACAACACCTTTGCGCAGCGTCATCACCTGCGCATTTTCCGGCGCCCGGGGACGTTCGACGGAAAGCCGGTTTGGGTCTGCTCTGCGACGCACGATATCGGCATCGACTTCTCCGACCGCGACCGCACCTTCATTCACAAAATCGACCCGCAGATCGATCGCGAACGGGCGAAGGTCGTGAACGATCTGATCTTCACGGGGCTCATTCGCTCCATCGCGCTCGTCGAGCGGCCGCGGATTCCGAAGGATGCGACGAACGCCACGGGAGACCGTATCGAGACAGACGGCAGCATGGCGGTGCTGCTTTTCGGTAGCACGGTTAGAATGAGGCGACATGTCCGAAGCCATCGACCGTTACGTGAAGGAGAACGAAGACCGGTTCCTTGAAGAGCTCAAGGACCTGCTCCGAATTCCGAGCATCTCCACGCTGCCCGAAAATAACGAAGCCACGCACCGCGCAGCCGATTTCGTGGTCGACCATCTGGATGCCGCCGGTCTCGAGCATGTCGAGGTGATCGAAACTTCGCGCCACCCGCTGGTATACGCCGACTGGCTGCACGCGCCGGGCAAGCCGACCGTGCTTTGCTACGGCCACTTCGATGTGCAGCCGCCCGACCCGCTGGATCTCTGGGAAACGCCGCCCTTCGAGCCGACCGAACGCAATGGGAATCTCTACGCTCGCGGATCGGCGGACGACAAGGGCCAGATGTTTTCGCATATCAAGGCGATCGAGGCCATCAAAGCGATTTATGGGCGGCCACCGGTAAATGTCAAGTTTCTGATTGAGGGGGAAGAGGAGGTCGGCGGTTTATCGGTTGCGGAGTACGTGGCCGCGAATCCCGAGAAGCTGAAGGCCGACGTGGCGCTGGTTTCCGACACCGAAATGTACGCCCCCGGTCTCCCGACGCTGAATATCGGGCTGCGCGGGCTGGTCTATGTGGAGATCGAATCGCGCGGGCCCATGCGCGATCTGCATTCGGGTTTGTACGGCGGCGCGGCGCCCAACGCGGTCTTCGGCCTGATCGAGTTGCTTTCGAAGGCGAAAGACGCGAACGGCCACATTCTCATTCCCGGGATTTACGACGACGTCGAGGCGCCATCGGCGGAGGAGCGGACGAGCTGGCAGCATCTTCCGTTCGACGAAAACGAGTATCTGAAGGATGAGGTCGGCTCGACGGAACTTACCGGTGAGCCGGGCTATTCGGTTTTCGAACGGACCTGGGCGCGGCCTACGTTTGAGGTACACGGCATCGCCGGTGGTTTTACGGGAGCGGGGGCGAAGACGGTGATTCCGGCTAAGGCTGTCGCTAAGGTCAGTATTCGCCTCGTGCCGCGGCAGGATCCGGAAAAGATAGTTCAAGCATTGAAGCAGTTCGTGAAGGACAACACGCCGCGCGGCATTCAATTCGAGGTCCGCGTGCTGAGCGCGGGACCAGGCCTGATGGTCAATACCGATCACCCGGCGATTCGCGTCGCCGCCAAAGCTTTCAGCGATATTTTTGGCAAGCCGACGGTTTTCACGCGGTCTGGCGGATCGATTCCGATTGTGGGAGACTTCGCCACGCATCTCGGGATTCCAACGATCCTGATGGGCTTTGGCCTGCCGGACGACGGGTTACATTCTCCGAACGAAAAGTACAACATCCGGAATTACTATGACGGCATCCGTACTCTTGCGCATTTCTTTGAAGAGTACGGACGCGCGTCTTAGCGGGACTTGTCGTTCTGTCGAAGACGCGGTTCGTAAGAACACCGGCGACGAGATCGCCGGCGCTACCGGCACTGACGTAACGCTCCGCGCCGAGCGGAAGCTCGGCGGCAGCGCCGAAGCGCTGGCCCCACAAACCCTGCGCAGGAATGCGAGTTCCGTTGAGAACCGCGCCGTCGACTTAGCAGGGTGCTGAAAAAGCAGCAAAACGCTTGCTTCCGCGCGCGGCTCAGAAGGTGTATCCGCGTGTTTGCAGACACTTACCGAGCCACGACCGGAAGGGAGTGTCATTTGAACGGCCTTTTCAGCAACCTGTTAGTACTCGAAGCGGACTCCTATCTGGATAACCCTGGGGAAGTTCGCCTGTGACGTAATTTTCCCGAAATTCGACGAACCGTACTGCGTATTCGGACCATAGAAGTACGGCGTGTTGGTCAGGTTGAACGTCTCCGCCCGAAACTGCGCTCTTAGTTTCTCGAAGAAGACGTAGCTCTTGAAAAGCGAGAAATCTGTGTTCGACATTCCCGGGCCGCGCATGGGAAGCGTGCGGCTCACGTTACCGTATGTGAACTGCGGGGCCTGTGAAAACGCCGCCGGATTGATGTAATTGTTCAGCCTGCTCTGGATCGAGCCGCTTGTGTACGGCGAGACTCCGGTCGCGTTCGGTCTCTGCACGCTTGTACCGATCGCCGAGTTCAGATTGGTCTGGTAAATGGCCAGCGGGAAACCACTCTGCATGGTCGTTTGAATGTTGACCGCCCAGCCTCCGACGGCGAGATCCACCCATTTGTTGCCGGAAAGGAACTTCTTCCCTTTGCCGAACGGAAGTTCGTAATTGATAGCGGTGGTCCAGCGATTCGGTGTGTCGATAACCGACCGCGAGTATTCCGCGGACAGATTGTTGTTGTCCTGCGCAGTGGTCTGCTGGCTATTGAAGACATTGCTGGCAGCGTTGGATCCGTCCATATTGCGGGACCATGTGTAAGTGGTCAGGATGTTGACCGCCCGCCCCAGCCGCTTCTGCGCCTTTACATAAAAGGAATAGTAGGCGGCGGTGTTATAGCTCGAATCCTGCATCGAAATCGTGCTGAATTCAGGATAAGGAAATAACAACTGGGCCTGTGTCACGGTTTTGGAAGCAAGATTCAGTACGCCGGCGCTTGTTCCGTAGAAGGGGTTCGGAACCGGACTAAGAAGCGCTTTGCCCAGGGAAAGATAGGCGTCCGGTAATTGATTGATATTGACCAGAGGCGTGTTCTGAATCAGATCGTGAGTGAGTGAACCGTTGCCGCCGGCGGCGATGACAATGCCCCAGGGAACTTCTCGCTGGATCTCAAGAGAGAACTGCTGAACGCGCGTGGAACCGGCATTTTGATCGAAGAAGGAAAAAGAGTTGCCCAGACCGGCATAAAGACCTGCCCCATTGCCCACCGGCTGCTGAACGCCCGCTGGAAATGGATTGCTGAGGGAGTTTGCCGGAGTGACATTGCCGTCGTTCGAAGCCACGTAGGGAGTCGCAAACGTATACCCGAGGGGATTGACCAGACTGAAAGTATATGGCGCCCAGAATATTCCATAACCTCCGCGAACCGTTGTTTTCGGATCGATCGTATATGCGAACCCTACGCGAGGTGAGAATTTGAGCGCAGTGGGGCCGTTCGCCTGGGTACCGTATCCGTTTTGGCCGGCGTACTTAATGACGCCGTTGGTCGTTATACCCGAGACCTGGCTTTGAACCGGATTAACGGCATGAGTGTCGAACCCGACGATCAGACTGTTGAGCTCGGATTCAAGCCCTGTTTCATACTCGTAGCGCAGGCCGAAATTCACAGTAAGTTTCGAATTCACCCGGAAATCGTCCTGTATGAAGGCGCCGTAGTAATCGACGTGATTTTCAATCGGCAGGGATGTCGTGACACTTCCCGCGGAAGGAAAGCCGAGAAGAAGACTGGCAATACTGGCGCCGGTTCCGGCGACCGTGGACGTTGCCGACTGACCGGTGAATCCCTGCGTAAACGAGAAGGCTCCGGGCGTGATCGTATTGATTCCCGAATCGTGGATGACACGGAAATCGAATCCGGCCTTCACACTGTGGCGGCCGAGAAACTTCGACACGCTGGCTGAGAAACTGCGCGAATAGAAGTTCGACTGGTTGAATCCTCCGCCTCCGAAAGTGCTGACATCTCCCGACATTGTAATCACCGGAAAGGCATCATAGGGAAGCTGAGAGACATAAGATGAGGGGAAACCGCCTCCCGCGGCCGGTCCCAGGCCAAAGTCCGTGAGATTGATGCCCTGGCTGGCGAGCTGATAGGTTTTGTTCGGAAAACGATTGAAGCCGAAGCGCACATACACCACCATTGTCGGAGAGGGCGTAAGAGTCGCATTGGCCTGAGTCGCGTCCACGTGCCGGACGAGCAGACTTTGACCGGGCGTTCCCGGGTTCCCGAAACCGAAGTATGCATTTGACTGCTCCCGGCTTCCATAGTGGAGGTAGGATCCACTGGCGCGTAACCATGACGTGAACACCTGATCCGCCTTCGCGGTTATCTGATCGGCGCGATCGTAGATCACAGCCGTCGAGTTGTAGTTCGGCTGGCCAAAGTAATTCGTCGCGACATTAGGAGAGGGATAGTAAGACGCCAGCGCGTATCCTGCCGAACTGAGCATGCTCTGCGGGATTATATTGTTCTGGAACGGAATGCGCCCGCCGGAGGTCGGGTTATAGATAATCTGCTTTGAGGCATGGCTCGCCGAGCTGTAGCTTTGCGAAAAGTCGCCGTTTCTCTCCAGATCTGTCGGCACGGTCAAAGTCGCGGTATTCGCTTCCGTCTGACGATAGGCTTCACCGGTTACCCACCAGAATGTCTTGTTCCTTCCGTTGTAGATCTTCGGAATGACGACCGGACCTCCGATTCCCGCGCCGTAATTATAGAAGGGCTGGTTCGCGATCGGTTGTTTCAAGGTACCGTCCGCGTTACGACCGGAGGCGTTGCCGAAATAAGTATTCGCCAGCCAGTCCTGGACCCAGGTGTAGCCGAACCCCGCCCCGTGGATCGCATTCGTGCCTGACTTAAGGAATAAGTTGAAGGTTCCGCCACCGGTGCGACCGACCTCCGCATCATAGGTGTTGACCTGAAGTTTTACTTCCTGTACCGACTCGACCGTAGGGATAATAACCGCCCGGTTCTGTGAATCCGTGATGGAAATGCCATCCAGAAGGTAGTTGTTACCGCGGATGGGTCCGCCGGAGATCGAAATCTGAGATGAACCGCTTTGATCTTCCATGCGGTTGAACTTCGGATCACCGCCGGGAGTAACATTTTGGGAAATCTTTACCCCCTCATAGAAAGGGTTCCGACCCATGTTGGGAAGATCGGAAAGCTTCTGATTATCGACATTCTGTCCGGTCGAGGCGCTCTCCGTCTCCAGCAGGGGTACGTCTTCCGCAGTCACATTTACGCTCTGCGTCACGTCGCCGACGTCCATTTTGAGATCGGCAATCACGAACTCCTGAGTCCCGATGACAAGACCCTTGCGGTCCAGCTTCTTGAAGCCCGGCTTTTCAATCGAAACCGTGTAGGTCGCCGGGACCACTGAGCTGAATGAGTACTCTCCGCCGTTGCCCGAAATGGTGGAACGCTCGATACCCGTACCCTGGTCGATCAGCGTCACTTTGGCGGTCGGGATCGGCGCGCCCGTCGAATCCGTCACCGTTCCCCTGAGACCACCCTGGAAGGTTTGCGCCCAAATCGGCAAACCCGCCATAAGGCTGCAGATAAATGGAATTACGACTCGCTTCGTCATTATGAGGTCACTTCCTTGCCGAAAGATTTTTGGGCTGTAACGAGCGCTATCAAGGCGCAGGTTGAAATCGGTCGCGCTTTTAACAATTCTTCGAGCGCGCTCTCAGCGTCGAGCGGAAGGCAACAGAGCGGAGAAATACTACGGAGCTACATCCCCGACGGGGGGACTATTCCATGCGTAAAGAAGCCAGATTAGTTTTTCAGGTTACGGGCGGAATCGCAGTTCAGTCAAATCGCAATGTTTTGTGGGGCGCATTTCTTTTTTTTTCTTGACATTTCTTTTAGCCGGGGATACTCTTAACGAACATTTTCCTGTCGCCCAAGACTGGCCCTGATTGCCTGCGCGATCGAATTCAATGGGACGACTTTTCCGACTGCGCCGAGGAGAATTGCCTGTTTCGGCATCCCGAAAACTACGCAGCTCGATTCGTCCTGAGCGATTGTCAGGCTTCCGGCGGATTTCATTTTCCTCAGGCCCTGGGCGCCGTCCGCACCCATGCCGGTCAGGATCACGCCTACGGCATTCGCTCCCGCTGTCTCCGCAACCGAGCTGAACAGCACGTCCACGGAGGGACGCTGGTAGCAGACCGCCGGCCCGTCCTTTATCGTCACCTGGTATCCGTCGTCAGCCTCGCGCAGTGTCATATGCAGGTCGCCCGGCGCGATGAACGCTGTGCCGGACACGATGCGGTCGCCATCTCTGGCTTCCGATACGCGCATGGGACAAGACCGGTTCAGACGTTCAGCAAATGCGCGCGAGAACCCGGCCGGGATGTGTTGTGCGATCACGATACCCGGAATGTCGGCGGGCAGATGCATGAGAATCTCTTCGATCGCTTCGGTACCGCCGGTTGATGCGCCGATCGCGATCAAGGCTCGGGGATTGAATTTCCGAGACGGCAAAACCGGCCGGTCGTTCGCGAGGGGCCGGGCGGCTCGCGGGCACTCGATCCGCGCGGCCGCAGCGGCGCGGATCTTGTTCGCGAGTGAGATCTTCAGTTCGCCGACCGAACACGGCCCTCCCGGCTTTGCCATTACTTCCACGGCCCCCGCTCGCAACGCCTCGACTCCGGCCTGGCACGACGCAGCCGCGCGCGAACTGATTACGATGGCCGGCGTAGGGCAAAACTGCATTAACTTCCGGAGAAACGTAAGTCCGTCCATACGCGGCATCTCAATATCCAGGGTCACCACGTCGGGGGCGAGAGCCAGCACTTTGTCACGCGCGACGTAGGGATCCGGCGCCGTGCCGACCACTTCAATATCGGATTCTCCGGCAAGCGCCTCTCCCAGCAGTTTCCGGACGATGGCGGAATCGTCGACGATCAGGACTTTTATTTTCCGGTTCGGGATCAAACAGATTCCTCGAACCCGAGGAAGAGCACGAGAGCGCCTCTGCCGTGGAACTCGAAACGGCAGATGGACGGCGAGCCGGAAGTGAAATCGGGACCTGCTTCATTCGCTCCGAAATAGACCGACTCCGGGGCGCTCAAGTCAAAACTTGAGTCGAATTTCATTTCGCTGAGTACGGCGCCGCAGATCATATTTGCGAGTTCTCCGATTACGCCGATCACCCGGCCGCGAGTCAAGCTCCCGGCTTCGTCCCAGCCCAGGAAATTCGCCGCAAGGTCCCTCGCGACGGAATACGAAACGATAAGCCCGAAACTGCCGGGGGCCGACCCGAGGAACGCAAGGCTGGCGGCGACCAGTTCGCCGGATGGGCGGCCTGAGTTTACGGAAGTGCGGTCGAGCGAAACCGAATCGGGCATCGCGAAGAACATGGTCTCGAGCGTTCTTTCCGCCATTTCCGGCAGGAGCCGCTCGACGGCATTCGCGATCACCGGGGGCCTCCCAGGAAAGGTTCCATGGTCCGCCGAAGCGTCTCCGGCGAGAAGGGCTTTTTCACATATCCTTTGGCGCCGAGGGACATCATGCCCTGGACGCGACGCTCGCTGCCATCCGTCGATATGACAAGCACGGGAATGGTGCGCAGCATCTCATCCCCATGCATGCTGCTGACAAACTGTTCGCCGTTCATCACCGGCATGTTGACGTCGGTAAGAACCAGGTCGATCCAGTTTGCGCGCAGGAGATCGAGCGCCTCCTTCCCATTCGATGCCTGCATGCAGGCGCCGACGTCAAGACCGGAGAGTTCAATCACGCGTACGATAAACTCGCGCATCGCCGGGGAATCGTCAACCACCAAGAAATGAAAGGCCATAAATGTAGTTCTCCTGATGGGCCCTGGGACCCTTTAAAGTTCTCTCTCCTCGGATCCTCCGGGCGACCGCAAAAAGGTGCGCCCCGAAGCCACGTCGAATCGCATGGTTCGCGCGATATTACCGCCGGTTTCCTCAGCGTGCACCATGACCCCGGCCTTCCAGAATATTTTCCGCATGGCCACGCAGTTCCGACGCCCGATGTTGAAGACGCCGCCGTCATCCATGATCTGAGCCCCCCCGGCAACGCAGACCCGCAGCCGGCGTTTTTGCGCCCCTTTCTCGTAAGCTTCGCGAAACATGAGCGGGATGCCGCTGTCGGCGTACATATAAGGATTCGCCGGGATGGCTCCCGCCGGCGTTTCCGGAAGCATGAAGTGCAGCAGGCCGCCTACTCGAGCGACGGGATCGTAGATGGCGACCCCCACGCAGGAACCGAGCGCGTAGGTGATCAATATGTCCGACGTTTCGCTCGTTACCCTGCAATCGGCCACTCCAATCACTACGTTCATATGGGTCGTTTAAAGAACACGGGAGTCAAAGTAGTCAAGAGCCGACCTGTGGCTCCCTTACCTGAACTTTCGCTCCCCTGAAGAACACCGGCGACAAGATCGCCGGCGCTACCGGTTTCGTGCTTTACCGCTCCAGCGTCTTCATTCATTTCGGTGGCCCGCAGGGCCATGGTGACTCCGTTGAGACGCCGGTTCGTACGAACGCCGCTCCGAGCCGAAGCTCGGCGGCAGGCCCGAAGGCCTGCCCCACAAAGCTTTTTCAGATTTGCTTGTGGACCGCGCTAACTGTGGCGTTCGATAGACCGAAGGGGAGACGTACCGAAAAGGGTGCTTCAATCCCGTCAGCGACTCCGAATGACCCGTCAACAGGATATCCTCCGGGCTCGAGAGAGCATGCGAAGCGATTAACGAGCTGCTCCTGAGTATCTTTATCGAAATAGATCATCACGTTGCGGCAGAAGATAACGTGGAAGGGCCGTGGGGGGTGGAACGTTTCCATCAGATTGAAACGCCGGAATTCGATCATGCGGCGAACAAACGGTTTGACGCGGAACCACCCTTCCCAGCGATCCGAACCGCGAAGGAGATATTTGCTAGGCCAGTCTTTGGGCAAGTCCCTCAAACGTTCCACTTCATAGGCGCCCCGTTCGGCAATGGCTAACGCGCGCGAGGAAATATCCGACGCCGTGATCCGAATCCGGTCCGCGGCGGAGGGTCCCAGCTCTTCAAGCAGCGAGAAAGCGATGGTCCAAGGTTCCTCTCCCGTTGAACATGCCGCACTCCAGATGCGGATCTCGCCCCTGATGCCGGGAACGATGGTCTTGCGCAGGAGATCGAAATGAGCGGCCTCGCGAAGGAAGGACGTGAAGTTGGTGGTGAGAGCGTCAAGCAACCCGGTCAGCTCTTCACCGGTGGTGTCCGCTACGACATGGTCAACATAGTCCTTGAACGAGCGGAAATTCCCCTGGCGAATCTTCTTGCCGAGCCGCGCCTGAACCAGTTCCCGCTTTCCGTTTTTAAGATCGATTCCGCAGGTGCGCCAGGCGAGGTCCGTAATCCGCTGGAATTCAGTCGAGGAGAGGATTTCACTCACGGGCCGCGTTTCCAAAGAGCGCCTCCACGTCAAGAATCAGTCCTGCCCGGCCATCTCCCAGAATGGCTCCCCCGGCGATACCGGGTATGTTCTTGAAGGTTTCTCCCAGGCTCTTGATCACGACTTCCTGCTTTCCGATCAGTTCGTCCGCCTGCATACAAAAGTTCATGCGGTCGCTTTCGACGACAATCAAAACGCCTTCCGACGGCTCTTCCGAGGTGGGGACCACTTCGAAACGCCTGTACAACCTGAGCACCGGCATGAGCGATCCGCGCACGAGGACCATCTCGCCGCCGTCGGGCAGGGTGGACAGAGATTCCGGAGCCGGCCGGAACATCTCCTTCAGGACGTATATCGGAACGATGTACCGGTGTACTCCGACTCCCACCACGAGGCCTTCGATAACGGCCATCGTCAACGGGAGCTTGATCAGAAAGGTCGTGCCGCGACCGGGGCGCGATGAGATGTCGATGCGGCCACGCAGCTTGACGATATGTTTGCGAACCACATCCATCCCGACGCCGCGGCCGGAGACGTCGGTGACCTGGTCCGCGGTGGAAAAGCCTGGCTCGAAAATCAAATTGAATACTTCCTGATCGGAAAGTTGTTCGCCGCCCGAAATCAAACCCCGCTGCTGAGCTTTGGCAAGAATCTTGTCCCGGACCAGGCCCCGGCCATCGTCGGAGATCTCGATGTTGATGAATCCACCGGTATGCGACGCCTTGAGATCGAGCCGGGCCACCGGGTTCTTGCCGCAGGCGACGCGCTCCTCGGGCCGCTCCGTTCCGTGATCGACGGCGTTGCGGATCATGTGCATCAGCGGGTCGGCCAGTTCCTCGACCATGTTGCGGTCAAGTTCCGTCTCCTCGCCGGAGAGTTCCAGGTTTGCCTGTTTCCCCGATTTGCGCGCCAGATCGCGCACCAGACGCGCCATGCGGCCGAAGAGCTGCCCGACCGGGATCATGCGCATCGTCATCGCGACACGCTGAACGTCCGCCGTGATCCGGGTCAGCTGCCCCAGATTGCGGGTCACTCGAGGATTGTGAACGGCGGCTATTTCCGGGTCGTGCCGGATCATCGATTGAGCGATGACCAGTTCGCCCACCATCTCGACAAGGTAATCGAGTTTCGCAGTGTCGACTTTGACGGAGCGGGGCCCGACACCGGTGAGTTGAGTGCTCGCCACGCGAGCAGGCTCGGCGACCGCGCGGGCGAGTTGCTCGACATCGGCGCGGGAATCGGTCGCGCCGGCTGTCTCGCCAATTATTTCCCGGATACGTCCCACCAGCAAACCGGCGCTGGAAGCCGGGTCTTTACTGCCTTCAACCCCGCCCTTCTCCACCGCGGCCAGGCACTGACTCATGTGGTCCGCGCTCTGAAGAATGATGTCGATCAAAGCGGAATCGACGGGGACCCTGGAGTTGCGCGCCAGATCGAGCAGGGTTTCCACCTCATGCGCGAACTGCTGGATGGCGGAGAAGTCGAGAAATCCGGCAAGTCCTTTGATGGTGTGAAATCCGCGGAAAATGGTGTTGATCGCTTCGGCATTCAGCGGGTCCTGCTCGAGCGCGAGCAGTTGAGCTTCGAGCGCCGCGAGATGTTCCCTCGACTCCATGATGAAGTCGGCGACCAGTTCGGGATCCTGATTGAGCGTCAAGGGAACGGCGGGAGACGCCGGTGTCACTTGCGCCTCGACGAGTTGTTGCAATCGGAAAACTACATCGCGCAGCTCCGGCGCGGTCGCGGGTGTGACGGAGGCGGCTTCGGCGACGGCAGTCATTTGAGCCGATTCCGCCTGCCGGCGGATCTGATTCAACATCGGAACCAGGGGCCGTATCCGTTCGGGCGAGCCAGGATCGCGGAGGGCTACTTCGAGAGCCAGCGCTTCGATATTCTGGCGCAGCGCGGCGAGCGTGTTCGAGTCGAGGTCGTTGGGCATATTGATGGATTTCACGGGCTGACCCGGGGAGACCGGCCTCTAGAATTCTTTGAATTCGGTGTCGTCGAGCGGGAACTCGGCGGCGTTGCGTGAAGTAACGCCGGCAAATTCAGGTTGACGCCATCGGGCCGTCGTGGCGGGAAGCCGTCTGGGCGAGATGGGCTTTCGGAACGTCACGGAATCTTCGGAATCCGCGCCGACCAGGTCTCTCAGCCGCTTCACCACCCACATCAAAGCCTGCGACTGGGCATTCAATTCCTCGCTTGCCGACGCGCTCTCCTCGGCGTTGGCTGCCGTCTTCTGAGTAACCTGATCCATCTGGGCAACCGCTTTGGAAATCTGATCGATCCCCTGGGCCTGCTCCTTACTGGAGGCCTCGACTTCGTCAACCAGCGTCTTCACTTTACCCGCGCTCTCCGTGATGCCCACAATCGAAGTGGCGACCTCTTCCAGTTTCCTGCTGCCCTCGGTCGATTTCAGAATGGATTCCTCGATCAGACTGGTGGTGTCGCGGGCCGCCTGAGCGCTGCGCTGCGCCAGGTTGCGAACCTCCTCGGCGACCACGGCGAATCCCATGCCCGCCTCCCCGGCGCGGGCGGCCTCGACTGCCGCGTTCAGCGCCAGGATGTTGGTCTGGAATGCGATCTCGTCGATCACCTTGATGATTTTGGAAATCTTGCCGCTGGATGCGCCGATCTGTTCCATCGAGGCCATCATGTCGGCGAGAGTGCGATTGGCTTCGGCTACACGCTGGCTTACAGCGTTCATGAAAGCAGCCGCCTGTTGCGAGTTCTCGGCGTTCTTGCGCGTCATCGACGACATCTCTTCACTTGAGGCGGAGGTCTCTTCCAGAGAGGCGGCTTGTTCGGAAGACCCCTGCGCAAGGGACTGGCTTGAGCCCGAGACCTGATGCGCGGCGCTCGAGACCTGCTCGGCGCTTTCACTCAATTCGATGACCGCCCTGGTAAGGACTCCGTTGACGCTGCGGACGATCGAAAACGCCAGGAGGCCACCCGAGACGACGGAAAATGCCAGGATTGCTATCGACCAAAGCCTTGTCGATTCGCCGCTATCCCCCGAAATAGCAACAACCCCCTGAATAATGGTCAACGCTACCAATACCCCGAATGCCAGGGCCATTCTCTTTCCAATCGTCATGGTCTTCATGTTTCTCCTGTGCTCAGTCACGGACCGGAGGGCCGCAAAGCCGCTGCATTGTTTATCGGCGGTTCTCACCAATTCCTTAGTCCCGTTTCCGCGATTGCGCGAGTGGGGCCAGCGCTTCCGCCCTGCCGCCGAGTTTCCGCTCGGCGCGGAGCTTTACGCCAGCACCGGTAGCGCCCGTTATTTTCGTGACGAGCCCTTACCGGATAACAGCTTCGAGGCCATGGATTTCCTGGCTCGTGAGGACCGCGTCGAGATCGAGCAGAATTTTCACCTTGCCCCGCGTTTTGGCCATCCCGAGAATATAGTCGGTCGCGACCCGGACACCGAAGTCCGGCGTGTCTTCGATATCGCCTGCGGCCACAGCGATCACCTCCGAAACCTCATCGACTACCATGCCCATTACGAGCGAGGCGGTTCCGTTTTTCACCTGCACGACGATGATGCACGTGCGTTCCGTATAGTCGATGCCGGCCAGTCCGAACTTCAGGCGCAGATCGATCACGGGGGTGACTTTGCCTCGCAGGTCGATAACCCCCTTCATATAAGGAGGCGTCTGGGGCATCGCCGTGATCTCCCTTACTCCCATAATTTCGCGGACCTTCAGGACGCCGACGCCGAATTCTTCCTTGCCCAACAGGAAAGTCAGGTATTTGCCGGCGCGCTTGTCCGACTGCGGAGTGTGAGAACTGATCTCGGGTGCGGTGAGAGTCGATTGCATTGGCGTTCCTTTCCGTTCGAAGAAATAGTGCCTTGTCGAATTCTTCTTCTCCCGGAGACTACGCCAAAAAATTCCCGCCGTTTGGCTACCATTTGGGTAAGCGATGCGGATTCTGGTCGTAGAGGACGAAGGGCGAATGGCCCAGTTGCTGAGGCGAGGTCTTACTGAAGAAGGCCACCATGTCGTTCTGGCCGGCGATGGCCAGACCGGTTTTGAGATCGCGCACGACACGCGCTTCGACGTCATCCTGCTCGATATGATGCTGCCGCGGATGGACGGCCTTACTCTCGCGCGCCGGTTGCGCGAAGGCCGCAACCAGACGCCGATTCTGATGTTGACGGCGAAAGACGCCGCGGCGGACATCGTGCGGGGCCTCGATGCGGGAGCCGACGACTATCTCACCAAACCCTTTTCGTTTGAGATCCTGCTGGCCCGGCTGCGGGCCGTCAGCAGGCGCGGCGCGATCGCGCAGCCGGTATGGTTGGAAGCGGCGGATGTGAAACTGGATCCGGCGACACGGCGGGTGACGCGCGGCGGCAGAACTTTGAATCTGACTCCGCGCGAATTCAGTCTGCTGGAACTGTTGCTCCGGAATGCGGGCAGGGTCGTGAGACGCGAGACCATCCTCGAATCGGTCTGGGGATTCGACTGCGACGTTCATGAGAATACTCTTGAGGCCTTCGTCCGGCTGCTCCGGTTGAAAGTGGACGCGAGCGAGCCGAAGCTGATCCACACTGTGCGCGGCGTGGGCTATGCGCTGCGGGAACCGTAAAGCGGAAATGAAGATCGGACGGATTTGAAGATGAGGCGGATTTGAAGGTTAAGAAAGAGCGCTCGCTTCGTTTCCGCCTGACCGTCTGGTACACGGCGATTCTGGCCGCGGCGCTCGGGCTGTTCAGCCTGCTGCTCTGGTTTTCACTTCGTCAACAGCTGCTGAACGAGGTCGATGCGAATCTCGCGGACCGGGCGGCGCGCTTTCAGGCTTATGTCATCACGGAGAGCGCTGAGGTTCCCCCCGCGCAGCTCAAGGACGAACTGGAGGAGTTCTGTCAGGCTCTGCCGCCGTCGGACGATCTTGAAATTCTGGGCGACAACGGGTTTCAGTTTCGCCACCCTCAGCGCACGGACTCGCGTTCGGGCGACACGACACGAACGCTGGTCCGGCGCTTCGCGGCGCGCGGGATCAATTTCACAGTACAGATCCGGTCGTCGCTCGAGGCAATCGATCATACTTTGCGCCTGCTGGAGTTTCTGCTTCTCAGTCTCGCGCCCCTCGCCGTGGCGATCGCATGCATCGGGGGCGCCTGGCTCAGCACGCGTGCGCTGAGCCCGATCGATGAAATCACGACCGCGGCGAGAACCGTCGGCATCGATAACCTGTCCCTTCGTCTGCGTGTTCCGCAAACGGGCGATGAGGTTCAGCGACTCACCGAGGTATGGAATCTCATGTTGGGCCGGCTTGAGGAGGCCGTGCGGACGCTGTCACAATTCGCCGCCGACGCTTCACATGAGCTGCGTACTCCGCTAAGTGTCATCCGGACCAGCGCCGAGATTGCGTTAAGGCGCGCCCGTTCACCCGAGTCCTACCGCGAATCGCTGCATGAAATCGCGGACGAGGCCGGACGGATGACACAACTGGTGGAGGATCTCATGCTGATTGCGCGAAGCGATGCGCAGACCTCGGAGATGCCGAGACAGCCTCTCGACCTGATCGACCTGATCGAGGACGTCGCGGCGGAGTTGCGGAGCATCGCCGACGTCAAAGCCATGCGGATCCGGATCATTGCGCCCGGCCGGGCAGCGGCGGTGATCTCCGGTAACAGGGCTGCTTTGCGAAGGCTCTTCCTGGTCCTGCTGGACAACGCCATCAAGTATTCGCATCCCGGCGCGGAAGTGATTGCCGCGATCTCGACAGTTGATCGTCTGGCCACGGTGACAGTAGAGGACTTCGGAATCGGAATTCGGCCGGAGGACCGGCCGCATATCTTCAAACGGTTCTACCAGGCGGATCGCGCAAGAGCGGATGCGGGCTTCGGGCTCGGACTCTCCCTGGCGCAAAGCATCGCGGGGGCGCATGGCGCGTCGATCGAAGTCAGCAGCGCGGAAGGCTCGGGATCGACGTTCCGTGTAGTCTTCGAACTCACGCGCATGGCGGACGCGGCGTTAGCGGAATCACGGCGGGAGAAGGCACTGGATCGCGGCCAATAAAAGCGGGGCCAATAAAAAAGGCCCCGTCAGCGGGGCCTTGTGGTTACTGCGATGTTATGTCCTCAGAAGAGGACGCTTTGAAACTACTTCTTCTTTCTTCGGAGCAGCCTTTCTTCTTCGCGGCTGCTTTCTTGGTTGCGTTCTTCATCGATTGATTCTCCCAATTCGAATTTGCGATTCGAAAATCGCAGCGTGATTCATATATAGAATCAGTCCACTCGAATGTCAAGAAAAAAATGCGCTTGCGCGTGTGTTGCGGCGTGTGTTGTGAAGAGGATGGGCCGCGCGGTTGAGGAGAGCATCATCCGCGAAGGCTCGGCGCAACGTATGCATTGATTGAACAGACTGATTGAGAAGGCTGCGCGAGCGCATCGTGAGACGGGTCATACCAGAACGATGCGCAAATGGCCGGCAAGCGATGCGATCGCAAACGCTGTGCCGTCGGCCGACCCGCATCTTCGCGGAAGACAACAGCGTGAATGTGGCGCTATGCTCATCAAAGAATCTTCGCATGACAATACCCGGAATACTGCTTGCGCTCGAAATGAGCGGGCAAAGCGACGCGGAACTCGCGCGCCGGCTCCAGCGACGCGACCCCGACGCGATGGCGGACCTCTACGATCGCTTCGGCCGGCTCGCATGGTCCGTGATCGTCGCCATCGTCCACGATGCCGCGACGGCTGAGGACCTGGTGCAGGAAACATTCCTGCGAGTGTGGAATCAGGCGCACGCCTTCGAGGCCGGCCGCGGGGCGCTGGGACCCTGGCTGCTCGCTGTGGCTCGCAACCGCGCGATCGATCACGTTCGATCGAAGAGCGCGAGGATGGACCGGAACGCGTACGAGCTCGACGTGCGCGAGCATCCGTCGCTGTTCGTGGACATGGAGCGCGAGGTTCTGAACACGGATGCCGCCCGGGTTATCCGAAAGGCGATTTCGACTCTGAACGAAAAGCAACAGAAAGTGATTGAGCTGGCGTATTACGAGGGTCTCTCTCAGACAGAGATGGCCGACCGGATGGGCGAGCCCCTCGGCACGGTGAAAACCTGGGTGCGAACGGCGCTGAAACATCTGCGCGAAGAACTGGGACAGGAGGTGACGGCATGACCTGCGAGGAACTCCGGCAGGATTACACCTCTTACGCGCTCGGCGTTGCGAGCGATCCGGAGCGCGACGAGATCAACGAACACCTCGGGCGCGAATGTCCGAACTGCGTTCCCGGCGTAGCAAGCGCGATGGCGACTGTGGCGGCGATGTCGGGCGGAGTCAAGCTGACCGATCCGCCGAAGAGTCTTCGCCGGCGCGTGATCTCTTCGGTCGAGCGCAATCCGCGACGCATGCGGGTCGCCGATTTCGTCCCCTGGGCGATCACCGCGGCGCTCAGTATCGTGCTCGTGACGATCGGCATCTCGGGCCGCCGTCAGATCGGGGACACCGAGAAGCTGCAGAGAGCGCTCCTGATTCTGAACGATCCGGCGACCAAAGACGTCAACTTCGGGGAGACGGACAAACCGGCCAGGGGACGCGTTTTCGTAAATGCGGGTAAGGGCGTGGTCTTTATCGGCGCGAATCTGCCGCGCATCGACGCGAACAAGACATTCGAGCTCTGGGTGATTCCCGCGAAGGGAAATCCGGTGCCGACGGGCATATTCCAGAGTCAGCCGGACGCGACGGCGGTCTTTGTACGGCCAGGCCCGATCGAGAACGCGGCGGCGATCGCGGTAACGGTGGAACCGGAGGGCGGTTCGCCGCAGCCGACGACAACACCGTTTATCGTTACGAAGCTTTGAGACACGAAGCTTCAGGACGCAGCGGCTTGGGAAGACCGTAGTCGCTGGCGTACGCTGTAGTGGTGGAACCACTCGATATCAGTGAAAAGGGCGGGATGCGCGGCGGCGTGCAGCAAACGTTGGACCGCCGTCTGTTTATGCAGCTGCTTGCGTTCGGCAATGCCGACGACACGCAGAACCTTGCCGGGGAACTGGAGGATTCCGGGATGGAGGGCGTCCTCTATGAGGACGTCAACGACCCTCGGGGCATCGGTCTGCTGACGTGGAGCGATGACCCGGACTTCTTCGTCGAAAGACTGCGCCCGTTTCTGCGCCACAGCGGCTTCGGCGACCTTTCGTTCAAACCCGCACTACACAATGATGGGGCGCACTTACTCCATCGGTTACGAGCCGAATCTGGAAGACTGGCTGCTGGACCGTCCGCGCAAAGTCGTTACGGACTCGGAATGGAAGTGGTACGTCTGGTATCCGCTGCGGCGCAAGGGCGAGTTCAACTCGCTGCCCCAGGACGAGCAGATGACGATCCTGCGCGAGCACGGAAAAATCGGCCGCGGCTTCGGCGAGGCGGGCCTCGCGCACGACATTCGCCTGGCGTCGTTTCGGCATGGATCAGAACGACAACGACTTCGTCATCGGTTTGATCGGCAGGGAATTGTTTCCGCTGTCCGCGTGTATTCAGGCGATGCGCAAGACGCAGCAGACCTCGCACCACATGCAGGAGATGGGACCCTTCTTTACCGGCAGAGCAACCTGGCAGAAGGTCTGTCCGTAGCTCACAGGGTGCTGAAAATGTCATTAAGTGTCACTCCCTCCCGGTCGTGGCTCGGTTAAGTGTTTGCAAACATGCGGAGACGTTTCTGAGCCGCGCGCGGAATCAGCGCCGAGCGTTGAAGAAACGCTGCAACATCTCAGTCGACTCCGGTCCCAGCACGCCTTCGATAATTTCCACGCGGTGATTCAGCAGCGGCGAGTCCGCGATCTGGAATTTGCTGCGCACGCCCCCGAACCGCAGATCGCGCGCGCCGAAGACGAGCGTTCCGATGCGGGCGGCGACAAGCGCGCCGGCGCACATGGCGCAGGGTTCGAGCGTGCAATAGAGCGTCGCCCCGCTGAGGCGGTAGTTTCCGATCGCGAGGGCAGCCTGGCGAATCGCCAGCATCTCGGCGTGCGCGGTCGGATCGAGCAGATCGATGGGAGAGTTTCGCGCCTGGCCGATGATCTCATCCTCTGCGACAACGACGCATCCGACCGGGACCTCGCCGGCATCTTCCGCCTCGTGCGCCAGTGCGAGCGCGCACCGCATCCAATGTTCATGGTCGGTGGTCATGGTCTTGCGCAGGCATTCCCGCTAACCAGCTTAAAATGGACACATACTTATGGCCGAACTGGAAATTCATCACGAAGTCGAAGGCGCCGATCCGCTGGGCAAGAAGATCGGAGTCCTGGCGTCCCTGCTCGCGGTGTTGCTCGGCATCGTCACGATCGTTTCTCATCGCGCGCACACCGACGCCGTCCTCTTTAAATCGGACGCGAACGACAAATGGTCTTATTACGAATCGAAGCGAATCAAGTTTCACAGTCTGGAGCTGGGCGTCGACCTTCTGAACGCTTTGCCGGGGCGCACGCCCGAGGCGGCGCAGACGATCGAGCGCTATGAAAAGGAGAAAAAGCGGTATGCGCACGATTCCGACACCGCCCAGGCAGACGCCCGGCAGACGGACGAGAAGGCGGCGCACATCGAAGCTCAGGCGTTGCGGTTCGATTTCGGGGAGGGTCTGCTCGAAATCGGTCTGGTGCTGTCCTCGCTGTACTTCATCGCGCGTTCCACCCTCTTTCCGATCGTGGGAGTCATCAGCGCTCTGATCGGAATCGTGGTCGCGGGGTCCGGGTTTCTGATGTAGAGGGTGGAGTATAAAGCTCCGCGCCGGCCAGAAGGCCGGCCGCGCCATGATCGACCTGGCCCCGCAGATGTAAGGCCTAGTAAGGAAGGCGGCGGCTGTCGCCGAGCAGTCCGCCGTTCTTGTTCGTCGGAACCGGCCCGGCGCCGTCCGAAAAATGGCCCGAGCCCGCGGTCGAAGCGAAATTGACTTCGTTCGCGCCGAAGGTCAGCGGCCGGTCGAGCACCATTTCGATCGTGCTTCCCTTGGCGAGCACCGCGTCGGGGCCGCGAGATAGCAACACCCCGGCAAGCCCGACAGCCGCTCCCGCAGCGGCGCCGATGCCGGCGCCCATCCCCGAGTGTCCCTCCGCCGCGCCTGCGATCGCCCCGATGGAAGCCCCGCTGGCCGCGATCTCGCCGAGTGTGCGGGCATCACCGGCTTTATTCGAATCGCCCTGCACCATGCCTTCCTTCTTATCCAGATGCTCGTCGCCACGCGCATCGATCGAACCGAGACGGGAACGGAAATCGCGGGTCACGCCATTCGGGAGGGTCAGCGAATCGAACCGCACGTAAAGTTCGGCGCGCCCCTTGACCCGGCCCGGCCGCTTGACCTCGGTCACGGTACCGATGACATAGCTGCCGGGCGGGATCACGATGTGGCTGTCGATCACGATAGGGAAAACCGTTTCGAGATAGATGCGATCACCCGCGGCGGAGTGCTTCGTGCTGACGCTGTTGATCAGGCCAAGCGGCACGTGCGTGCCGGCTTGCACCGTATAAGCAGCTGGCGTTGTTTCAGGAGCACCGGTCTGCGCGGCGGGGACGGTTTGGCCGAAGGCCGAGGCGAATCCGAAAGAAATCAGCGCGATCGGGCAGAGACGAAGCATGGGTGCTCTCACTGGGGTGGTCTCACTTGGGTGCTCTCACTTGTCACGGATACTCTCTCTCTTATTGTAGAGCGTGCGCGATATCCACCCGGTTGCAGTATTCTCTCTTCCGCGCCTCAATTGGCGTACAGCAGAACGCCGGCCGGACTGATTTGCGTTCCGAACGCAACCTGTATTTGAGGGTTCGGCGGAAGGACCTCGGGAAGCCTGACATTAATCTGATACAAACCCGCAAAGCCGGGTGCGACCCCCGCATAATATATGTTCGTTTGCGGGCAAGGTACGGCGTTCAGCAAAATCTGCATCTGCGACGAGTACAGTATCGTCAGGGCGGTGGATGGAATGGCGCCCGAGGACAGGTCCGGCGAGGTTCTCCCCAGCCCCGCCGCATAGAGAACGATGACCTCGTTGGCGTGGGCCGGCGAATCGGCGGTGATCAGGCTCCCGTCGGCGTGCTCCGCGATGGCGAAGTTCCCGTTCCATTCGAAAAATCCCGGCGCAGTGGTCGCAAGATGGATCTGTACCGCGGGCGCCCCGTTGGCCGCGAATGGCCCGGCAAGCCCCTGCCGGGCGACGACCACAGTGACCGTCGGCAGCGTCAGTTCATAAGGAATGATGAAGTTGATCTGTCCCGGCGAAACGTAAAGAAGACTTGAGAGAATGCCCTGGACGTAAACGCTTACGCCGTCAACCGATGTCGGAAGCGTTCCGTCATTGAGATCCGCGACATTGACAATATGGGTCGTCCAAGACAGGTTCGTCCCATAAATGGTCGCGATGGCATTGGGAGCGAGTGTTCCGCCGGTTTCCGTTGCCGCCTGAACCACTCCGGCGGCTGTGAAGTATGGAGCGGTGACAGAGGCCTGAGCCTGCGCCGATGACGCCGCGAGCGCGCACAGAAAAATCGCGACAAACATCACGATAAAGAATGAGGGGCGCTGGCGCATAGACCCGTGGACCTTAACTTATCGGCAGAACCGTGGAGGTTCTCCATAAGCCCGGAGGTCACAGGACATACCTCTATCGGTTTTTGCGCGCGGCCAGAATCGCTTTTTTCGTAATCGTCGTGATTGGGATTCGGTTCAGTTCAGTGGAGTCGAACCAGGTTCCCGGTGGCAGATCGCCCTGATCGACCGCGGCGGTTGGCGCCCATATAGTAAGGAGAAAGCGGTCGTTGACGATGCGATGTGAAAATTCGCCGAGCCTCGCCCCTCGCAGGCGCGGGAAGACTTGTTTCGGGGGTAATTCCCAGAATCCGGCCATGCGCCGTTCGGAGAACGGCCTTTGAATCAGGAAGATAGAAATGCCGCCGGGAGTTTCCGCCGGCCTTCGAAGAAGCACAAGATCGAGCGGGATATCGCGCGCAGCCGGCTTTTTCAGTTTTACCGGCAACTCCAGCTCGGTGCCGGCCGAACGCGCGGCGCAGAATTTTTGGACCGGACATCGGCCGCAGGCAGGGTTGCGTGGCAAGCAAACGGTCGCGCCCAGTTCCATCATGGCCTGGTTGAAATCGCCGGGCCGCTGCCGATCCAGAAGTTTGCCGGCCGCTTCCGCAAAGGAGCGCCGCGCCGCGGGCGAAGAGATCTCGGAAGCGTCATTCGTCAGCCGGCTGATTACCCGGATTACATTGCCGTCAACCGCGGCCTGCGGCAGGCCGAGCGCAATGCTGGCAATCGCCGCCGCCGTGTAGGGGCCCACTCCCGGAAGGGAGGATACTTCTTCGAGCGTCTCGGGATAAGCGGGCTGGCGGCCTTCCGCGGCGATCTGTTTCGCGGCCCGGTGGAGATTGCGTGCCCGGCTGTAGTAACCCAAACCACTCCAGGCCGCGAGGACTTCGGCCTCGTCCGCACATGCCAGGCGGTCAATCGAGGGAAAGAGCTCGAGAAACCGCGCGTAATACGGAATCACCGCTTCGACACGCGTCTGCTGCAGCATGATTTCCGAGATCCAGACGCGGTAGAAATCGTTGGACCCCCGCCACGGGAGATCGCGTCGGGAAGAATCGTACCAGCGCAGCAGAGCTTTTCGAAAAACAGCCGGCTGCAAAACAAAGCCAATTGGGGCAGAGCCTGTTGGAACAGATCCTGTTGGGGCAGACCCAGCGCTCAGGAGCGGAGCACCTGCACGAATTCCGCGATCACCCGGAACTCGTCGCTGGTCAGATCGAAAGCCGGGAACTCGCGGTTTAAGGGTTCAAGCCGGATGGCGCCCTCGCGCTCGGCCGATTCCGCCAGCAAACCTTGCCGGGCGTAACGCTTTACCGTGTACCGCGACGCGAAATCCGTCTCGCCGGCCTTCTCGATCAGGAGCAGTCTGCCCTTTCTCGACCCCGTCACGGGCGCGCGGAAGATGCACGCGCTTCCGTCCGGAATCAGAGGCTCCATCGACCGGCCGACTACATAGGCGACGAACATCCCCGGGGACAACCGCAGTTTTTCCGGCGCGCGCACCCAGCCTTCCTGCTCGCTGTCCATCCCTTCGCCGAATTTCGTTGCGGCCGCGCGCAGGCTGTAAACCGGCAGATGAGAAATGAAAGGCCTGACCGTCGCGTCCACGTACTCGTCGAAAAGCCGGTCAACCGTCTCCCGCGCATCCCCATAGGCGATCGCTTCACGATCCGACACACGGAGGAAATGGGACAGACCATCTTCGAGCCAGTCCATCAGCCGGAGTCCTCCCATCTCCCGGCCCTTCTGTTCGAGATCGACCGGAAGCGCCTCGAGCAGATCAATATCCTGTTCGTCGAGATTTTCGAATAACTGGAGATCTCCGAGACGCAGTGTCAGTTCGCCGGTTTCGCGGTCGGCCAGCAGGATTCCATAGGGAACCGGCCGGCGGCCAGGCTGCGCCACTTCGAGCAGCGACCAGTATCCGCGATCCTTTTCTTTTAAAGGTCGCTTTACGCCAATCGGGATGACAACCGCGGGCATGAGAGTCCGAGAGTTCTCTACTTTACAACGATCCGAATTTTACAACTTTCCGGCAGGGCCGGGAATATTTCCACGGCAGACGCGGCATACCACCTTCAGTTAGGTGGGGCATAGGGATAGTAGCCGTTCCGGTAACGAACCACGGCGGTAGGCAGATCGACCGCGACTCGAATCTTGCGAAATTGCTTCGAATCCTGTTTTGGATCGAGGCCCGAACCGACATCGGGCGTGTACCGCAGTATGTACTGGGTGGTGATGTCGCCGGACAAACTCGCCACCGAACGGAAAATCGCGCTCGAAATCTCGGCGGCATATCCGCCGGTACCTACATCGAGCGCATAGTTCCCATCGTCCGACGGCTTCGAGAGGTAACCTGCAACATCTTTATAAGCGTTGTTGAGCGGCGTCTCGACCTTGCCGCCGGTCTGGGAGGTCAATTGCGTCAGGTTATCCTCGCCATCGGTGTGAAAACCGAACGCTACCGTGCTCATCGCATAGACCGTTACCAGGTTGCGCTGGGCGATCTCGGTGACTTCCTGAAGGGATTTTTTGCTGGCCGTATCGTGACCGTCGCCGATTACGACCACGATACGCCGCGGTTCGTAAGGCTCGCCGTTCACGGTCTTTCGGCTGGTGCAGGCCATGTAGATCGCGTCGAAAAGTGCCGAGCCACCGCCGGGCCGGATTTTGCGCATCTTCTCAACCATCTTCTCCGAATCGCTGCTCGTATCGGCCACCAGCTGCGGCTCGTTGCCGTATGTAATCAGATAACCGCTGTACTTTTTGTCCCCGGGCAGAAGGTTCAGCATCAGTTCGGTGGCTGCCTCTTTGTATTTATCCCAGTGGATCATCATTCCGTTGCTGGTATCGATCAGGAAGCCGATCACAATGGGTTGAGACTGTTCGTGGCTGAAGAAGTCGATCTTCTGTTCCTTGTTCTCGTCGAAAATACGGAAGTCGCTCTTCGTCAGATTTGAAACGAACCGGCCTTTGTCGTCGGTAACGGTAACCGGCACAATGACTTCGTTCACAGACACCCGGATGGGAGCCTGGGCCCTCGCCGTGGGGTGAAGCGTCAAAGCGGAGACGACAGCGAGCGTAAGAAAGAAGGCCAGCCTGGGGTGAAACATGTTATAACTCCGACAAGTTCCCATTCTACCGCCGCCGGGCAGCGCGTGGATTTGGGAACTGCTGCGGCTGGTCTCGATTGCCAGGAAAAAAGGCGACGAAGACCAAAAAGGTCCAGCCGCGAAGCTCCTGTCTCCCCCGCCGCCACGCCAGGATTGTCGCTGATTTTGGCGCATTTCGATGTAGTATGCTGGAGTTTCGGATCTTTAAAGTCAATCATTTCGAGGTGTGCCTGCAATGTCTCTCCAACTGAAATCGCTGGTGTTTTCCAGCTTTGCTTTCCTTCTTCTCACGCTGCCCGCGTTCGCGCAAACGACGATCATCGAAGGCGTCGTGAAAGACCCGACCGGCAAGCCGCTCCAGGGAGCGGTCGTCGATATCGAACGCACCGATATCAAAGGAAGCTATAAGGTCAAGACCGACAAAAAGGGCCACTATGGCCACTACGGCCTGCCGATGGGAAAATTCGACGTCAGCGTACTGGTCGACGGTCAGCTGAAAGATGAGACGAAGGGCGTTCCCACGACCCCCGCGATGCCCGTAGAGCTGAACTTCGATCTCAAGGCCCCGCAGGCGGCTGGTCCGGCGGGAGCGGCCGAGACCCCCGAAGCTGCGGAAAAGGGCATGACGAAGGAGCAGAAGGAAGCCTACGAGAAGGCGAACAAAGCTCGCGAAGAGCAGCTTGCAAAAAATAAGGAACTGAACGACGCCTATACAGCGGGGCGCACGGCTCTCGACGCGAAGATGTACGACGCGGCGATCACCAGCTTTGAAAAAGCTGCGATGATGGACGACAAGCAAGTCGCCGTCTGGAGCGGACTGGCCGACGCTTATGTAGGCGCAGCCGGCATGAAGACCGGCCCGGACGCGGAGGCTCTTTACTCCAAGGGTTTCGATGCCTTCAAAAAGTCGATTGAGCTGAAGCCCGACGACGCCGCCTATTACAACAACTACGCCCTGGCTCTGGCGAAAGACAAGAAGATCGATGAGGCGAAAACCAATCTCAACAAGGCCGCGCAACTCGACCCCCCGGGCGCCGGTAAATACTTCTACAACATGGGCGCGCTCCTGGTGAACGGCGGTCAAAGCGAAGCGGCAGGCGAAGAATTCAAGAAGGCTATCGACGCGGACCCGAAGTACGCCGACGCCCAGTATCAATACGGCGTTTACCTCGCCTCGAAGGCCACGACCGATGCGACCGGAAAAATCAAAGCCGAACCCGGGACAATCGAGGCGCTGCAGAAGTATCTGGAATTGAAGCCGGATGGCTCGTTCGCCCCCTCGGCGAAGGACCTGATCGCGCAACTCGGCGGAACGGTGAGCACCACTTTCACCAATCCCAACGCACCCAAGAAGAAGAAGTAAGCGGCGAGGGAGGCCTGAATCGCCTCCCGCCTCATGTTCCTCTTCCTTCGCACTCTGATTGAGTTCGCGATCGCGATTTCCGTGATCCGCTCGATCGCTCGTTTCGTGTTTCGCGCCTGGACCGGTATGACGTCGCGTACAGGCGCAGCCGGACCGGCGCAGCGGTCATCATCTCCTCCAACGATGCTCAGGCAGGACCCGGTCTGCGGAACGTACGTGGCGATCGACTCATCACTCAAGACCATCAAAAACGGAGAGGTCATTCATTTCTGTTCCCCGGAGTGCCGGGATAAATATCTGGCCTGAACGCTTGCGCAATCTCCAAATCCGGAATCAACAAGTCAGCGATCTGTTCTCGGAACTGACGCGCCATGCCGCGTTCCTGTCCCTGGCATCAAAGGCTTCGGCGCCTCCGAAAACGCCTGCCGCGCTCCGCCTCTCCGGATTGACGCTGACGGCCAAAGCCATTTACGCCATCCTGCTGCATCATGCGACCGGACGGCCGCAGCTAATCGTGGTGGACGGCAACAAGCAGGCCGAGGCACTCTTTCCGCTGCTCCAGACCTTTGCCGATCTCGTCAATCCGGCGCACGGACTTGAGAGCGCCCCTCTCATTCTTCCCGCGCTGGATGTTTTGCCGGGCCAGAACATGTCGCCTCACGCCGAGATTCTGGCGACCCGAGCCGCCGCCCTCTCCCGGCTGGCTGGCGGGCACAAAGGAGACGGCTACAAGGGCATCGCGCTCGCACCGGTTGCGGCCGCGCTTTCACGCACCGAGGCCCCATCCTTTTACCGGCATCTGACGCAAACGCTCCACGTTCATGACGAAGTTCCGCTGGATGATCTGGCCTCGCATCTCGAAAGCGTCGGCTATGAGCGGAGCGATCCGGTCGAGATGGTCGGCCAATACTCGATTCGCGGCGGGATTCTCGATGCGTTTTCGCCCGAGCAGACTCAGCCCGTTCGCGTCGAGTTCTTTGGCGACGAGATCGAATCGATCCGGAGATTCGATCCGGAGTCGCAACGCTCGATACACAAGCTGAACGAATGCGTCCTGCAGCCTCTGACCGAATTTCAGAAGTCGCGCCCGCTGCTCGCCGAGCTGGCCAACAATCTCCGCGAGGCAGGCGTTCGCGGCCGCGATTTGCCCCTGGGCGGCGATACCTTCGCCGGTTGGGAAGCGTTGCTGACTGCCGTGCGTCCGCGAAACTCGTCGATTCTGGACTTTTTCGAGCAGCCCGCTTGTCCTGATCGACGAACCCGAGATGACGAAAGCCGCGGCCGACCGTCTTTGGACCAGACTCCGTGAAACCGCGCAGACCGCCGCCCTCGCCCCGGAATCGGCGATGCTCAATTGGGACGAATTCGGCGAGCTCGCGGCGAAGCCAGGGATTCTCGAACTGCGGCAACTGGACTTCAGCGAGGCGGCTATCGATGCCCGAGACCGCGGTTTTTACATTTCGACTCGCCCCTCGATGGCGTTCCACGGCAATTTACAGGTCGCCATCCGCGAGGCAAAAACGCTACTTGAAGCTGGCACGCGCCTGGCGTTCTTCGCGCCCACGTCGGGCGAAATAGAGCGCCTCGCGGATGTCTTCAGCGAGTACTCCGTTCCTTACCGGATCGATCTCGGCGGCGAGCAGGTTCCGGAGTACCTGAAAGAACGAACCCAATCCATCAGCGCGGGTATCGCGCTGATCCGCGGGGACGTGGCGCGAGGGACGGTATTTCAGGAAAGCCGGCTCGCCATTTTTGGTTCCGAGGATCTGTTCGAATCGCCGGAAACGGTGGCGAGGCCGGGCAAGTCTCACCTCGGAACCTTTTCGGCCGATCAGTTCGATCTGAAGGCCGGCGATTACGTGGTCCATGTCGAGCACGGCGATCGGCCAGTTTCTCGGCGTTCGCGAAATCGCTCAGGGCGACACCAAAGGCGATTACATGCTGATCGAATACGCGGGCGGGAACAAGCTCTACGTTCCGCTTTCGCGCATGGATCTCGTGCAGCGTTTTCGCGGCGAAGGCGAGGCCAAACCGACCCTCGACAAGATGGGCGGCGCGACGTGGAGCCGCACGCGGACCCGCATCAAGACCAAAATGCGCGATATGGCGGAAGAGCTTCTGAAGCTCTACGCCGCGCGCCGGCTGGCCCCGGGTTTCGCCTTTTCGCCGGACAGCAACTGGCAGCGCGAGTTCGAAGACGCGTTCGAATTCACCGAAACGCGCGATCAGAAGACGGCCATCGACGGACATCAAGCGCGACATGGAAAGCCCGCAGCCGATGGACCGCCTGCTCTGCGGCGACGTCGGCTACGGCAAGACCGAAGTCGTCATGCGCGCGGCGTTCAAGGCCATGGGCGATGGCAAGCAGGTCGCCGTGCTCGCGCCCACCACCGTGCTCTGCTTCCAGCATTTCGAGACGTTCAAGAAGCGCTTCCAGCCGTTCCCCGTGCGCATCGAAATGCTCAGCCGCTTCCGCAGCGCGAAGGAGATCAAAGCCGTGCTCGACGGATATCGCGGAGGGCAAAGTCGATCTGGTGGTCGGCACGCATCGGCTGTTCTCGAAGGACGTCGAGTGGAAGGATCTCGGCCTCGTGATCATCGACGAAGAGCAGCGCTTCGGCGTCAAGCACAAGGAGCGGCTGAAGGAAATCTCGCAAAGGCATCGACGCGATCGCCATGAGCGCGACGCCGATTCCGCGCACGCTGCACATGTCGCTGCTCGGGCTGCGCGATCATGTCGGTGATCGAGACGCCGCCCAAGGACCGCCTCGCGATTCACACGGTGGTCGCGCCCTTCGCGCCGGACGTGATCAAGTCCGTCGATCGAGCTGGAACTGGCGCGCGGCGGCCAGGTTTATTTCGTTCACAATCGCATCGATTCGATCTGGCACGCGCGCGGCGCATGATTCAGGAGATGTTCCCGCGATCTGCGCATCGGCGTGGGCCATGGCCAGATGGCGGAGGCGGAACTGGAGAAGGTGATGCTGCAGTTCATGCGGCACGAGTTCGACGTGTTCGTCTCCACCACGATCGTGGAGAACGGGCTCGACATTCCGCTGGCCAACACGATGATCATCGAGAACGCGGAGCGCTACGGGCTTGTCCGAGCTGTACCAGTTGCGCGGCCGCGTGGGCCGGTCGAACCGGCGCGCCTACTGCTATCTGTTCGTCGAGCCGGATACGGAGCTGACCGAGGTGGCGCGCAAGCGGCTGGCCGCGCTGAAGGAGTTCAGCGATCTGGGCGCGGGCTTCAAGATCGCGGCGCTCGATCTGGAACTGCGCGGCGCGGGCAATCTGCTGGGCGGCGAGCAGCACGGCCACATCAACGCGATCGGGTTCGATATGTATGTGCGGATGCTCGAAGACACGGTGCGCGAACTGCGCGGCGAAGAGGTGGCGCCGGAGATTCATTCGTCGCTGAATCTCGGCCTCGATCTGCGAATTCCCGCGGCGTATATCGCGGACGAGAACCAGCGCCTGCGCGCTTACAAGCGGATCGCGCAGGCCGTGCGATCTCGCGGAGCGCGAGAAAGTGGAGCAGGAACTGGCCGACCGCTACGGCCCGTGCCCGACGACGTTCGGCATCTGCTGCACCTATTCCGGAATCAAGACCGCGGCGGAAAAGATCGGCATCGAAGCCATCGACCGGCGCGCATTCCGTGCTCAACGTGAAGTTCCACGAGGAGACGCGCGGTCGATGGAGAAAAGCTGATGGCACTGGTGAGCGGCACGCGCGGGCGCGCAGTTCACGCCCGCGGGAGTTTGCGGCTGCCGGTGGATGGAGCGGGAACACCTGCTGGAGTTCTGGAATTCATCGACCGACGGCTGATCGCCCCGCTGTCATAGGCGGAATTGAGTGCTGATTCGACAGAGTTTTCTATATAGAAAATTATTGACATAAATATCGCAAGCGGCGATAGTTAAGTCAGATGCCTGGTGGACGTCCCAAGACTCGCGACCGGAACGAGCGGACTACGTCAGTGGCTCTTGACATTGAAGCGGAAAAGGCAATAGCGAGGAGTCCAGCTTCACCGATTAGAACGAGCGTCTCACAAGCCAACATTTCGAGAGCTCATTACCGAAGGAATTGCGCTTATCCTGGAAAGTGATGGTTTGGAGCCCATGGGTGGAACCGGTTCGTACCCCTGGGCCGGTAGTAACGATCGCTAAGAGGCGATGACACGGCTTTCCGCACGTGACAACAATTGTGTCTGACACCCAAGCGTCACCTCTGCCCGATTTCCATCATCCTCCCGTTGTTGAAACTGTTCTTTCGGTGCAGTTCAATCGGCTATCGGCGATGCGCGTCGTGCATTTCGGTTTGTTCTGGAACAAAGTGAGGGGCCGATTTCCTCTAACTGAAGAACGGCCAGCGCTTTTGCCAGTAGAAGAGCGCTTCCCCGACGATACTATCAGCGCCGGCCGGATCAGATTTGAAGCAGCCGAAATTCCGGAACTGCCCCGACTTTGGCTGCTCAATGGGGCTGGCACCGAGATAATACAGATCCAGAACGATCGATTCATAAAGAACTGGCGCAAACATGACCTGGAGAATCCCTATCCGCATTACGAGCCAGTCATCAAGCCTGCTTTCGAAAGAGATTTTAAAGATTTCCGGCTATTTCTGGCCGAAGAAAATCTGGGCGATGTCAAAGTAAACCAGTGTGAAGTAACTTATGTGAACCATATCGTCAGCAGCGACGGCTGGCAAGACTTCAAAGAAATTGGCCGGTTGTTCACCTTTTGGCAGCGATCGCCAACATCGATTCCGGGAGATGCCGAGGATCTCAACATACATCTGCGATTCCCGATGACAGACGACAAATCGAACGCAATCGGGCGCCTGCACGTCGATATACAACCGGCCTTTCGTGCCAGCGATAACCGCCCGATGTATGTAATGAACCTGACCGCTCGCGGCCAATTGGGTGAGGGCATCGAATTCTTTGATATCGGAAGGCGATGGATCGTGAAGTCGTTCGAGCACTTAACCACTGGACATATGCACAGGATTTGGGGGAAGAAATGATACCAACCGCCTCGCACTGCTACGGGACCGATGTCTTCGCGCACCGGACCCGTCGCACGATTTGCACTCATTCAGGGAACCAGTACACGGATGTCTTCGCTTCGAGAGAGCGACGAACCGCCGCTGCGATCTCGGAATCGACGCCACACCGAATAAGACTTGAATTGTCAGCCGGTCGCGAACCGATCGAGCGGGCCTACTTCACTTCCACGTTGCCGCCCTGGTTGGAGCAGGTTCTTGGAACGTTGCCCGAGCGCTGGGGTTCGACTCCGGGGTGGGACGGTTACAATGCAGTCCCTACAGACCTGAAACTCGTTGTTGAACTTCTCAATGTCCTTTCGGCGGTGATGCCAGAAGGTTCCTCGACGCCGCAAATCACCCCTTTGGCTGACGGCGGCGCTCAGGCAGAATGGCACCGCGCCGGGTTGGATCTCGAGATCGTCGCGGCGGCCGGTTCGGAAGCTTCGTATTATTTCTCTAATCAGACCACCGGCGAAGAAGAGGAGCAGAAGGTGCGCCAGCATGAGACGCGCCTGCGTAGTTTGATTGTCGCCCTCAGCTGAGGAAGAATGGTTGAGGATGATCCGGCCCTGCTCGAAAACGATCGCCTTCTGCGCAGGGTACACTCCAGTCAGGTCGTGACGGACGCAGACGGATCAAAGCGCCCTTCCTCCGCCGTCTTCAAAGACCCTGAGCTTTCGGTCAACATTGAATCACTGATGATCGGGCAGGGTCGGTTGCCTGAGGATACATTAACCGGATTCCGGGCTGGTGTCTGACGTCAATAAAAGTCGAGGATGTGCGGCGTTACGACCGGGAGAGAGGAGAGCGCCATCCGATCGTCCTCGATACCGCGCCGCCCAATGACCCGTCCCACGGTCTCATCCTCGGTAAAAAAACAGGTGCGTTCGCCAACGCCATGGTTCGCAATCACGAGTGGATCGTCGCGCCGACTTAAGAGCAAATGGAACGCTAAAACTGCCCGGCCATTTCCGCCCCCGCGGTCGCGGTTTCCGCAGCGACGTCCAGCCGGAGCGGGATCGCGAAAAAGAAAATCGAACCCTTTCCCGGCTCGGACTCCACCCAGATTCTTCCCTCAAAGCTTTCGACGATTCTCTTGCAGATCGCAAGACCCAACCCCGTACCCGCATACGTGTCGGGCTGCAGACGCGTGAACACTTCGAAAACCTTTTCCCGATAGGCCGGGTCGATGCCGATTCCGTTGTCGGCGACGCTGAAAACCCAGTCTTCGCCCTGCCTCGCGGCTGAAATCCGAATGCGCGGCGCCTCATCGGGACGGCGATATTTGACAGCGTTGCCGATCAGGTTCTGAAAAAGCTGCTGAATCCGGATTTCCTCGACCAGCAAAGTGGGCAGCGGATCGCTGCTGACGGTCGACTCGCTCTCCTCAAGCGCAGACTGAAGATTCGTGACCGCCTTTCCCAGCACCGCGTTGAGGTCCACGGCTTGCGGCGCTTCGGAACTCGCCTTGGGAGCTTGCGCGTATGCCAGCAGATCCTTGATCAACTGATCCATGCGCGTTGCGCCCTGGACACAGTAATCGATATACACGTCCGCCTCGGCATCCAGCTGGCCCTTGTATTTTTTCTGCAGCAATTCGCTGAAGATCCTGATCTTCCGCAGCGGTTCCCGCAGATCGTGGGCGGCGGAATACGCAAACTGTTCGAGCTCCTGATTCGCGCGGTCCAGATCGCGGTTCGCCGCGGCCAGCTGATCCGCCATTTCCGCGCGTATTTCGGCCGCTTCCCTTTCCGCCCGGGCACGCATCGCGTCAAGTTCCTTCTCTTTAATCTCCTCGAGGATGCGCCGGTTTTCTTCCACCAGGAATTTGCGCCGAAGCAGAGCCCGGATGCGAGCCTTGATCACTGCCGCGTCGGCGGATTTCGAGATGTAATCGTCCGCGCCCGCCTCAAAGCCGGCCCTCATCCGTTCCTTGTCCTCATGCGAGCTCAGCATGATCAGAACGATCTCGGGCTCCGAATCGCGATGCAACTGCCGTATGCGGCGGCAAACCTCCGGCCCCTCGATGTCGGGCATTTCGAAATCAACCAGGATGCAGTCGAAATTATTCTCGTCTACCCGTTTCAATCCCTGAACCGGATTGTCGACGGTCTCGACGAGGTAATGTTCCTGCTTCAATTCTTCGGAGAGATAATACAGGTAGGTCCGGCTGTCGTCTATCGCGAGAATACGCGCCCGGCTGAAGCGGCTCTCTACATCGACGATTCCCGCGGCACCCTCCGATTTGCGAAGCAGCGCGCGCACCCGAACCAGCAATATGTCGGGGTCGGCGGATTTGACCAGATAATCGTCCGCTCCGCTCTCGAGTCCCCGCGTCTCGGCCAGATCGCTCTTCTCGCTGGTGAGCATCAGGACGGGAATCGCGCGCGTATTAACATTCAGCCGGATCTCCCGGCAGAAATCGTCGCCATTCATGCCGGGAAGATGATAATCGAGGACGATCACGTCCGGGCGCGCGGCCTCAAGCTGCTCCAGCGCGGCTTCGGCGCTCGCCGCCACCACCACCGTAAGGTTGTCGGCTTCGAAGAAACTTCGCAGACGCGCAGCCTGCGTGGGTGAGTCTTCCACAAGCAGAACGCGTCCCGGGCCGTCGGTCATAGAGTCTCCCGCTTCAGGCTCGTGAGACTTAATACTCGCGGCGCAATATCGCCCAGGGGAAGTGATTCGCAAAGCCCTCCCATACGAGCGGCCGCGGCGGGCATCCCATAGACAATCGCTGTGCTCTCATCCTCTCCAATTGTAAAAGAGCCCGCTCGCTTCAGCTCGTGGATGCCCGCAGCTCCATCCTCTCCCATCCCGGTGAGCAATACGCCGATTGCCGAAGAGCTGAGGCTTCGCGCCATGGACGAGAAGAGAATGTTCGCCGACGGTCGCTGTCCTCCCACCGGCGGGCCATCGTCGAGCGACGCTCTAAGGCCGTTTATGACGAGGTGAGACAGATTCGATGGCGCGAGATAGACTTGTCCCCCCGATAACTCCGTGGGCTCATGGATTACCGACACGGCAAACGGCGTAACGCTCGCCAGCCATTCCGCAAAACCCTGGTGAAAAGCGGGCGTCATATGCTGAACCACGACTATCGGAAGTGGAAAATTCTCGCCAAGCCCGGACAGCATCTGCAACAAAGCGTTCGGTCCGCCCGTCGAGGCGCCGATCCCCAGCAGCCGATAATCAGAGGCGCCCCGCGTCCGTGCCGAAACGCCGTTCGCAGTGTGCGAAGAGGGCGTCCGGCGTTGCCGCACTACTTTCACTTCGCTCATGATGGCGAGTTGGGTACAAAGCCTTCCCGCCAGTAAGGTGTAGTCATGGTGAGTGCCCGACACCGGCTTTTCCACAACCGCGAGAGCTCCAGCCCGGAGCGCCTGCATTGTCAGGCTCATCTCTTCCATGTCAATACCGGAAACAACCACGATTGGCGTAGGGTGGTGAGCCATGATCCGGCGCGTCGCCTCGAAACCCTGAATGCCGGGAAGATGGATGTCCATGGAAATCACGTCGGGCGAAATCTGATCCACGACGGCGAGCGCCTCTTCGCCGCTCGTCGCCACGGCCGCCACTTCGAACCTGCGGTCCGCGGAAATGATACGCCGGAGGTGTTCGCCCACAACCGGCGAGTCCTCCACGATCAGAACGCGAATCGGGTTCATAGAATTTGCCGGACAATCGTCAGAAGCTCTCGCTGATCGAACTTGCGTTTGACGATATAAGCGTCGGCGCCCAGGGAAAGACCTTTTTCCTGCTCCTCACGGCTCTCAAGAGAAGTAACAAGGATCACGGGTATTTCGCGCATCCCGGCTGTACTCTTCATTTGCTCCAGAAGCTGGAATCCGTTCAGACGCGGCATCATGACGTCGGTGATTACCAGGTCGGGAGGATTGCGGCGGATAGCCTCGAGGGCTTGCAGTCCGTCGACCGCAACCTCAACCCTATATCCGTACGCCTCCAGAATACTCTTCTCCAGCGAGCGGGTTGTGATTGAATCGTCCACTACCAAAATGCGATGTACGTTCTCGTGCGGTTTTTCCGGCAGAAAAGAACTGGCGGGCGTCTTTTCCCCTTCCCGAAAGCGAACGAACAACTCCGTGACGTTCAGCATTACCGCCACTCCGCCGTCGTCAAGCGGGACGGCGCCGGCGGTCAGGCCCGCTATCGATGCCGGAAGCCCGGACTCCTTAATGACGGCCTCCCTCTCATCGATCAACCGGTCGACGATCAGCGCGGCGCGCTCATCGCCGGACACGATGACCGCCACCTGAAGTATCCGGTCCTCGCCGGCCGCATGGTCGGCCGTGGCATTCCCGGCAGCCGGTCGCGGGGGAAGTTGCAGTAGTTCCGAGAGCTTCGCGAGAGGCGCCGGGTCGGAATCGACAACAACGCATTCGCGCCCGTCTATACTCCTCAGATCCCTGCGTCTGATGCGGTATAGCCGGTCGACGAAAGCCGACGGCAGGCCGAAGGTATGCCCTTCCGCCTCCATCAGCAAAACGTGCTGAGTCGAAATGGACAGAGGGACTGAGATCGAAACCGACGTTCCCGCGTTCGCTCCCGGGCGAATTCCGATCTCTCCCCGCAATTGGTTGACGGCGCGCTGGACGATGGACAATCCCATGCCGCGCCCCGACAGCTTCGTGATCACCCGCGCAGTAGAGAAGCCCGGAGTGAGGATCAGACGCGCGAGTTCCGAGGGATCGCTGAGCGCCCCCTCGGCAGGGCGCAGACCCTTCCTGATCGCTTCTTCCTCTACCGCCTTGCCGCTGATGCCACGTCCGTCGTCTTCAACCGCGATCATGAGCCGGTCGCCGTGCGAGCGAATTCGGAGACGAATCGTTCCAACGGGCGATTTCCCCGCCGCCACACGTTCGCCCTCGGATTCGATCCCGTGAGACAGAGCGTTTCTCAGCAAATGCATGACCGGATCTTTGAGTACCTGTAAAACCCCGCGATCGGCTTGTGATTCCAGGCCCTCGGCCCGAAATTCGACCTGTTTCTCTTCCTGGTGCGCAAGATCTCTGACCATCGGTCCAAAGCCTGCGAAAACCGTCTCGGCGGGGGCCATCCGGACGCGAAAGGCGTTCCGCTGAAGTTCATCGGCTCGGCGCCGCAGCTCGAGAGTTTTGGTTCGCTGCGCCGCCGCGGCGGCCTCCGCTCCGCGCCGCAGCGTGGGAAGCTGACGGTCGATGAAGCTCAGGCACTCGGCTACATGCTGGAAATCGGGATCGTGGCTCTTGCCGCGGACATATCCCGCGCAATTACGGCGCAGCCGCAGCCATTCGCCGTTAGCCTCGTCGACATGATCGAGGTATTCATGAAGCGCGCTTTTCTGCGAGGCGGCGTGGGTGGTGGCGACCACCAGTTCGGAGGAAGCGCGGATGAGATCGTCGAGATAGTCGGCGTTGACACGCACCAGGGGCGCCGGTTCCGCCGGGGAAGTTGCCGCTCTGTCGAAGACGCGGTCCGTACGAGTACCGGCGACGAGATCGCCGGTATTACCTGTACCGACGTAAAGCTCCTGGCCAGGCGGAAGCTCGGCGAGCGGTAACGAATCGCCGCCGGGGAGACTGTCAATCGTTGCAAGAACAGCGGAAACGTCCGGCAGAGCTCGGTCCGCTACCGCCGCTGCCAAAATATCCTCAGCCGAGTCCAGCGCCTGGTTGATCGCTCGCACCACGGGTTCAACGAACCCGGTTCCCTGCGCCCTGCACCGGGAGAGCAACTCTTCCACACGGTGCATCAGCAGTTCCGTGGGCTCCAGCCCGACCGCTCGGGCGGCGCCCTTCAAAGTATGCGCTCTCCGGAACAACTCATCCATCGCGGATGTGTCGCCGGCCGGTGCGGCATTCGCCGCGGTTTCGATCAGCGTTCGGATGTGTTCGACATGTTCGTTCTGCTCGCCCAGAAAAATCTGCAGCAGCGAGCGATCGAAAGGCCTCACACCCGATATCTCCCCACCGCCGCCCGCAGCTGTTGTGAGAGGGTGTTGAGGTTTGCGGCGGCTTTTTCAGACTGTTTCGTGCTCGCCGCCGTTTCCTGGCTGGCGATTCCGATGTTGCGGAACGCCTGAGTGACCTGCTCGAACCCGATCTGCTGCTGGCTGCTGCCTGCGACAATCTGCTGGAATGCGCGAATGCTTTCCTCCAGATTTTCGCTGAGCTGCCGGATGGTACGATCGGCTACGCGAGCCTGCTGCTGGCCGGAGTCCGCCCTGGTAACAGCTTCTTCCGTGAGCATCACCGAGGTGTTGATTCCCTTCTGAATATCGCCCAATATGGAGCGGACCTGCACGGTAGCCTGTTTCGATTGCGCTGCCAGATTCTTCATTTCGCTCGCGACTACCGAAAAACTTCGGCCGTGTTCTCCCGCGGCGGCCGCCTGGATGGCGGCGTTCAAAGCAAGCAGGTGGGACTGCTCGGCGATATCGTTCACGCTGGTAATGATTTCGCCGACCGCCTGAGTTTTTTCACTGAGCGCAATCACATTCTCGGCAACGGCTTCAGCCTGTTCGCGGATCCGCTCCATCGTCGCATTCGTACCCTGCACCGACTGAAGACCGGACGCGCTGCTGCTCGACACGGCCGCCGCGGCGGCCGCAACCTGCCTGGCGCGATCTGAAATCTGTGCGCCCGACTGAGTGATCTCCGCCATGGTGGCGTTCGCCTGCTGGACCGCCGCCGCCTGCTCGGCCGTGCCCGCGGCCTGCTGTTGCGTGGAAGCGAGAATTTCGGCTGTCGCAGTGTTCAGGTTTTCGGCCACCAGGCTCGTCTCTTTCGCAACCTGCTTCAGTCCGGCCACCATTTGATCGAGATGTTGCGACAACTCCCCTAACTCGTCCGTCTTGGAAATTCTCGCCTGCTGGGTCAGATCGCCTTCTCCTACACGCCGCGCAAACTCCATGAATTTGCGCAACGGGTCGATAATCGACCGCTGCACCAGCAGGCCCATGACTATCACGAACGCGGCCGCAAGGGCGCCGCCCATAACAATCGAACCGGTCGCAAAATGCGCGGTCGCCTTCGCGGTCTGATCCCGCTGCTGGAGCAGCTGGTTTTCCTCGTCGTCCATTTCTCCGACGATCTGGCGAATTTGCTCCATCTCTCTTCGTCCCTGGTCGGTCATCACCACTTCCACGGCAGCGCTCTCGCCTTTCTGCCTGCGCAGGTTGATCGCGTCCGCGAGCACCCCCAGCTTGGTGGTAACGAGATTCTGTAAAGCCGCGATACGCGCCCTCTGATTCGGATTGTCGGAGGTCAGCTGGCGCAGGTTTTGCATGTATTCCGCGGCCACCCTTGTGGCGGCGTCGTACGGCTGCAGATATTCCTCGCGCCCGGTGAGAATGAACCCGCGCTGTCCCGTCTCGGCGTCCGTCATGGTTGAGAGCAACTGAGTCAAACCCGCTTTTACCTGATAGGTGTGACTCACCCAGTCGGCGCTGTCGACCAGATCCGTAGTCGCATGGTACGCGACGGCGCAGACAGCGCCGAACACCAGAAGGGCCACCCCGTAACCCGCGAGAATTCGCGTACCGATCGTCATCTTCATATAGTCAGGAAACCTCAGTGTGTTCTTTGAGCAGCGAATTCGTATCGAGCACGGCGACCAGATCGCCGGTCATCCATCGCGTGTGCGCGGCGCCGTGAAACGGAGGCTTCCGTTCCTCCTCTCTCACGGTGCGAATGTCTTCAACCTCGTCCACCTGAACCCCGATTTCCCGCGAGCCCCGGCGCAGGAGCAATATGATCTTCGAATCCCCGCTGCCGTCCGCTGGCACACCCAGAATGCGCGCTGCATTCAGGACCGGCCGCACTTCTCCTCTGATCTGGATCAGGCCGGCAACCTCGGGCGGGGCGCCGGGAACGGGCGCACAAGTGGAACCGCCCGTCACCTCAGAGATCTCCGCCAGCGCAATTCCGTACCTGCCGCTGCCGATACGAACAATCATGATTCTTTCGCCGGCCGAGTCCTCCCGGTGCGAAACGGGCCGGGCAAGAAGCTCGGCGCGTGCGCGGTAGATCCGCTCGCGCCTCTCGCCGGAGTGTTGGGTGGTTTCTTCAATTGCCTGTTGAACCCGTAAGAGACGCTCGCGCGCTTCCGCCCAATTCAGCCTGGCGTTGCCGCTCACCGGCTCTCCGATGAACTGCGCGAATGCAGGCCCACCAGATCGAGATGCATCCGGGCCAGTTCGCACAGTTCGCCGGTCGTGATGCCGTCGCCGTGCGGTACCGGTTCCTCGCCTCGATTGCCGTCGAGAATCTGGAGAACATTTCGAAATGCTTTACGCGCCATTTCCCACTCTCGACTGCCCTTGAGGGACGCACCCAGATGATAGTGCGCGAGGGCGAAACCACGATCCAGATAAATGGCCCGGCGAAATGCCGCACAGGCCTCCTCGGTCGCTCCCGCATGCTCCTGGATCAGTCCCAGCATAAAATAAGCGGGCCCGTTGAGGCCGTCGGTCTCGAGCAGTTTTCGAGTAACCTCGGTCGCCGCTTCCCAATTGCCCGAGTCGGCCAGCAGCCGGGCGTCTTCAACCGAGGGCGCGGGCGGTTCCGGCAATGGCGGCCTCGCATTCGTCCGGATCGCGAGGACCGGCGTTCTCGCCGCGAACTTGTCTTCAAACGCTTGCCAGTCAAACGGGGGTGATGCGGCCTCCGCCGCCGTCTCCGAATTCTTACGGTAGCCCGTCGCATTCAGCTCGCTGACGGTTTCGAACGTGTGGAACATTTCGATATTCGGCTCCGCGTGTCCTACGATCAGCCAGCCGCCGATATTCAAAAAGCGGTAAAAGTTATCGATTACGTTTCGCATCCGCTCGGGCGAGAAATAAATGATTACGTTACGGCACAGGATCAGATCGAACGGTTCGTCGTCGGCTGCCGGACTTACCTCGCTCGCCAGATTGTGATATTCGAATGTGACGCCCTTCCGGTATTCGGGACGCAACACCCAGTCCCTGCCGCTCTGGATGAAGCACGCAGCCTTCGTTTCGGCGGATGTTTCCCGCAATGCCCATGCCCCGAACCGCGCTTCGCGCGCGCGGGCCAAAAACTCTATGTTGATATCCGTTCCAAGAATCGAGACATCCCAGCCTTGGGTACGGGTCTGAAACTCCCGGTGCAGCAATAAGGCGATGGAATAGGGCTCCGGACCGGTGGCGCACCCGGCGCTCCAGATCCGCAAACGCTTCGTGGATTGATTGCGGTCCAGAAGATCCGGGAGAATTCTTTCCCGCATCAGATCGAAATGCTCGCGCTGGCGAAAAAAATACGTCTCGCCGATCGTGAGTTCACCGACCAGTTGATGCATTTCCGCCCGTCGCGGGTCTTCGCCGGCGAGTATTCCGAGGTAGGAACTGCAGTCCTCGGCATCGATGGCCGCGAATCGCCGCGAAACACGGGCGGCCAGGTCCTCGTCCTTATCCGCATAGTAGGCCAGCCCCGTCTGGTCGAGAATATGGTTCTTGAGCTGCGGATAATCGGGATCGGCCAGTATAGCCGCGATATTCATCCGTCCCTCGCCGGGTCCAGTTGTCGGAGGCGAACCTGCATGGCGGTCTGAAGCTCTGTTATGCGCCTTTTCTCCTCTTCGAGGAGCAGGCGATCGCAATCCAGCAGCACAACGCGGCGGCCATCAAAAGTTACATACGCATCCGCGCACTGGTTCAGCGAATGATTTTCGGCGAGCGGCTTGATTTCTTCCGCATCGATCATCGCTACCTCGTTCACCCGGTCGACCAGAAGCCCGGTGAGAGTATCTCCCAGCCGGGCAATGATGACCGGAGTGTGAATGCCGGGTTCGATCTCGGGAAGGGCAAACAGACGGCGCAGCATGACGACGGGGATTGCCTCGCCGCGCAAATTCAGAAAGCCTTCGATCGTCGACGGTTGCCCCGGCGACTGCACCGTTGCCGCGATCGAGATCACCTCCTGAACCTGTTCGCACGGTATTGCGCATTCGTGTCCGGCTATCTGAAAGATCAGCAGAAAGCGGTCCGCCTGTGCGTCTTCCGACACGATGGCATCAATATAACGCCCTTCCAGATCGCTGTGGTACCAGGAAAAGAACCGGCTCATGCCGAAATGCGGGCGCTTTCCAGAACAATCGATTCGATCTCCGATCCCTCGCCGTAGCGGCGCACAAGTTCGAACCCGGAGTTCGTTTTTTCGAAGAAGCTCACGTTATGAGAGGGCGGTTGCTCCTGCCAGGTTCTGCCGACAATCCACAATCCTCCGGGCCGGAGGCTTCGCCAGACCGCTCTCGCGCCCGCGGCAAGTTGTGAAGAGTCAAAGTAGCTGATGTTATAGATGTTCATCGAGCGGATTACGTTTACAGGCTGTGGCAGCGCGTCGAAGGCGGAGTGCCGGAAGATTGAAAAGCGCCCGTTTCGAGCCCGGAAAGCCGCCGCCTCAGGATGAACCATCGGCAGTTTTCGCAGCTGATAGGGCGGCAGCGAAAGCGTATCGCTCTCCGAGTCCAGCCATTCTTCCGGAATCGTCAGGCTCGATTTCAATTCCGCGACAACCGATTGCGCTCGCCGGATCAGCAGGCGGGTCAACATGCGAGGCCGCTGCTCCGGCCGGTTCACATACACAAGGAACGGGGGCGACAAATATTGCAGCGGCCTCGCGTCGCGTTCCTGAATCAGGGCCTGTCCGTTCCAGGTGACTTCGACCAGGAATAAAGTCAGATCGGAGGCCGTCAAGCGCGCGTTCGGAAAGAGCGCCAGCAGCGAAGCGGCCCACTCGGAGGAGGTCAGGCAATCGGACGCGGCCCAGTCGTGGACTTCGAGGGCCGCCGCGGGGTCGAACCGCTCAGCGAGAAGTTCGTTCACAAACGGATCGAGATCGCGGAAGCGGTTATGGAAAGTGGTCCGGTAAATTCCGCTGTTGAGCCGCAAACCCTGCATCAGGGCTTCGAAGACCGTGATCTCCCGGGGCGTCGCTGGAATTCCTGTCCGCAGCAATTGAAGAGAGATGCGATGCCGGGTCAGCATCCAGGCGAAACGGCCGGACAGGCTGGTGGACTCCGGGCGGTAGTCCTCCAGGCGGAATATCCCGAATTTGAACATTGTTCCGCTGGCGCGGTAAATTCTTCGATTTATGGTAGCTTAAAGGCTTGATTTCGTGGCTGCTGGCTGTCGCAGCGCTCGGGTTGTTTTACCCTTATCTGCTTTATCCTCTGCTGCTCGGCGTAGCAGCCCGCTTTCTGGCGCGTCCTTACACGGCGAGCGACGAATTGCCCACGGTGGCAATTCTTGTGAGCGCTTTCAACGAAGAAAACCGAATTCTTGAAAAAATCACCAATTTCGACGCCCTCGATTATCCTCCGGACCGTATCGAAATGTGGATCGGAACCGATGGATCGATGGACAGAACGGCGGACATTATTAAAGAAGCAAATCATCCGCGCGTTCACCTGGTCGAGCGCGCGCAGCGGAGCGGAAAAACGGCGGTGCTGAACGATCTCGTGCGACGCACCCAGGCCGGCATCCTGATATTTACCGACGCCACCGGACACTTCCGGCTCGACGCCGTTCGCCTCCTCGTCCGGCCACTCACCGATCCCCATGTCGGCCTGGTATCGGGCCGCGCTCTGATCCGCAAGGGTGCGGGAAACGTAGCCACCGAAGGCGCTTATTACCGGATGGACTCCTGGATGAAGAACAAGGAAGGCGCCTGCGGCTGGCTCGCGGGGGCGCTCGGACCGATCTACGCGCTCCGGGCAAGCTTATATCGCGACTTGCCGCCGGAATTCATCAACGATCTGGCCCACCCCTGCGAGGTCGTCGCCGCGGGTTTCCAGGCGCGATTCGAACCCCGGGCGGTCAGCGAGGAACCGGCCGGCGATCACGCCGGTCGCGAGTTCGACCGCCAGACCCGAATCGCCGCCCAGGCGAGTTACCTGCTGTCGCAGGAAATGGGGCCGCTGCTGCGAACCCGTCGGTGGGGCATGCTGTGGGCGCTGATCTCCCACAAATGGATGCGGTGGCTCGCGGGAATCTGGATTCCGTTGGGCTGGGTCGCGCTCGCAGGTCTCTCGCCAACGCTCGCCATCGCGGCGCTCGCGCTGCTGGGCGTGATTGTCCTGGGTTGGAGATCCGGCGCGCGCTGGGCCGAATTGCCCATGTTCTTCATCATTGTTCACTGCGCCTACCTGAACGGTTTGTGGCGCGCACTCGCGGGCGACCGCTATCTGGTCTGGAAGCCGCGGGCGGGTTAGGGCGGAATGGCTTTGTTTTTCAACGGAAAGCCGATCCCGATCCTGCTCATGGCCCACTCTCTCGGCCATGGCGGGTGGAGAGCGCCAGCTCGCGCTGACGGCGCTGAATATCGACCGCAGTCGTTTCGAACCCCACGTCGGCTGCTGTGAAGGCGGATTCTGGGTGGATCGCCTGCGCGAGGCGGGGGTTCGTTTTTTCTTCATGGGTCCGCGCTCGCTCCTGAGCCCGTCCGCTGTGCGTGAGGCGCGCCGTCTTCGCGCCTATATCCGGGAACACGGAATCCGCATCGTGCAGACGTTCGACTACAGCATGAACGTACTCGGCGTTCCGGCTGCCCGAAGCGTCGCCGGGGTGATCGTGATCTCCAATCTTCGCTGTCACGCGAGCCTGATCCCGCGCCGTTACCGCTTGCTCAATCTGATAGCCATTCGCAGCTCGGCGGCCGTCGTCGTGAACAGCGAAGCGTTGCGTCGACATCTCCATGAAGACTATTCGATCCCGCTGCGCAAGATCTTCACCTGCCACAACGGGCTCGACACGGGCGTCTTCCATCCAGGCGCCCGCACGGAATCGTCCTCCCTCGTAGTCGGAACCGTTTGTGTGCTCAGGCCGGAAAAGAACCTCGCGCTATTGCTCGAGGCCTTCGATGCCGTGGCGCGCCATTCCAGCAGCATTCGACTGCTGATCACCGGCAGCGGACCCGAAGAGCCGGCCCTGCGCTCTCTCGCGGCAACCCTGAAGATCGCGGATAAATGCCACTTTCGCCCCTCCACTCCGGAGGTAGCGAGCGTTCTGCGGAGCATTGACATATTTGTCCTGCCGTCCCTGAGCGAGGGCCTGTCGAACGCACTCATGGAAGCGATGGCCTGCGGATGCTGCGTGATTGCCTCGGAAGTGGGAGGGAATCCGGAGCTGGTCTCCGACGGAACCACAGGATTGCTCTTCCCCAGCCGGAGTCGGGAAGCGCTGATCGAGCGGCTGTCCGAGGTCCTCGCCGATCCGCAAGCGCAGGCGTTCGCTCGCCGCCGCTGCCGCCGATCGGATTCGCAAGGAATTTTCGCTCTCCCGCGCTGTCGAGAACATGCAGGAAATCTACGAAACGGTTGCCGCCGGCTTATCCCCCAAGCCGGGTCCGCGATAAATGACGTCTCCCGACCTGCTGCTAGCCTGAAATGAGTCGTTTGCAATGAAAAAGTACCTGCGCCATCCGGTCGCCCAGAACGCAATGGCGCTGTACAGTGTCCAGTTTGCCGAGTATGTCCTGCCGCTTCTCACGATTCCTTACCTGGCTCGCGTTCTGCAACCGTCCGGCTGGGGAATGGTGGTCTACGCCCAGAGCTTCTCCGGCTGGATGATTCTTGTCCTGCAATATGGCTTCGGATTTTCCGCCACGCGGGAGATCGCCCGCCATCGCGACGATCCCGATCGCCATGCCGACATCGTCAGGGGAGTCGCGGGCGCCAATGTGATTCTTCTGCTGCCATCCATAGCCATCGCGGTGGTGGCGAGGTTTACCGTTCCGCAGTTCCGGGAGCACGAATGGTACCTCTGGCTGGCGCTCGCAATTGCCATAGCGCAGGGGATCCGGCCGTTCTGGTTCTTTCAGGGCATAGAAGAGATGAAGTTCCCGGCCTGGTTCAACGTGGTCGGACGTCTGGCCGTCACGATTGGCATCTTTCTCCTGATCCGCTCCCCCACGGACGGGTGGAGAGTTCTGGCGCTGCAAGCCGGCGCGGCGATCGTCGTAACCGCTGTTATCGCCGGGAAGATGTACCGGACCGTGGAGTTCCGCAGACTGGCGCTTGCCCCCGCAATCAAGGCATTTAAAGCCGGATGGACCATCTTCCTTTCGAGCAGCGCGGTGAGCCTCTACACGATGGCCAATACTTTTATTCTGGGCTTCTTCACCACCGCGGCGGGTGTTGCATACTACGGCGGCGCGGAACGACTGGTCGTCGCCGTCATCGGGCTGATGTCTCCGATCACCCAGGCTCTTTATCCCCGCATGAGCCACCTCGCGGTGAATAACCGCGAGAAGGCGACCGAAGCCATTCAGAAGGCGCTGATCTTTTTCGGCATTATGGGTCTGATCGCAGGCGGCGCTCTGATCGCGTTCGCGCCCTGGATTATCCGGCTCGTTCTGGGACGCGCCTACGGGCCGGCAATTCCCGTGATGCGTATCGCTTCAGTCGTGATCCCCGTCTGCGCCGTGAGCAATATCCTGGGAATTCAATGGATGCTGCCATTCGGCATGGACCGCGCTTTCAACCGGATTGTCGTTTCCGCGGGCCTGATGAACGTCGTTCTTGCCATCTTTCTCTCGCGGAGCTTTGGGCCAGTCGGCACCGCATTATCCGTGGTAACGTCTCAGACGTTCGTCTCGACATGCATGTTCATCGCGCTGCTTCGTTCGCGCCGGAACGAAAGGTCGCGGCCGACAGGGATTCAGTTAGTGCAGCCGACACATTTGTAAACCGCGGCATCGCGCGTTCGCGCAGCGGGCTCCAGCCACGCCGGAGCGTCACCCGCAGCGAGTTGCCGGAGAAACTCATACGAACTTTGTTCCGGAATTCGATCGGGGGACACGCCTGGGAACACCAGCAGGTATTGCGCACCGAACTGGCGCATCAACGACTGAAACGCCGGCCCGTCAGCTCGCCTGCTGGTGGCGCCGGCGGGAATCATCGCTACGACGGGACTCCGCAGAATGTAGTGAAGCGCCTGCCCTTCCACCGCCGCCATTGTCCCGTCGGGGCCAAGCCTTTGTTTGAGCCACTCGACAAGCGATACGCCGGGCTGTACCTCTTCGGCCAATATCGCCTTTGTCACAATCCAGTCCGGCGCCGGGGGCGGCACAAACAAATTACGCGCTTCCACGAAAATCACGGAAAACACAAGAAGCGCCACAATGACCGATTTCTTTCCTTTAGCGAAACTGGAACAGAAAGCCGCCGCGCACGCGAGAAACAGAGGGTAAACCGGAAAGTAGTAGCGCGGCAAGTCGGCGGCGATGGTAGTCAGCGCGGCTACCATAACGCCGCCAACGTAAGCGATCCCGATCAAGAGCGCCCATACGATTCCGGCTGAATCACGCCGATTCCAAGCCCGGATGCCGAGGAATAACGCGAGCGCCGCGCACAAAAGAAGAAACGCGAGCCCTACGCCAAACCGCACGCGGCACACGATCGCCGGTCACCAGGTGCGCGAAGGCTCGAACCGTTCCCACAACCACTTCCCGCAGGCTCTGGCCGCTCCCGCTCTTGAACCCCCCGCGCCACGATCCCACATAAACGGCGTTCCGGATTTGAACGGCCGCGGCCAGCAACACCGCCGTCAGCAGGCCCGCGATCGCCGCGCGGCGTTCGCGCGGGACGCGCCACGCCGTCGTAAGGAGGTAGAGGCCGGCGCCGCCCACCAAAAACAACCCCGGATACCGAATCCAGTATGAGAGACCGGCAACCACGCCGATCCCAATCGGCAGAAGCTGGTTCGCTCCCTGCGATCGGACATCGCGAACCACCAGCGCGACAAGCGCCAGCAGCACCGCCGTGAACAGAGATTCCGTTTCCACCGCGGAACCGTAAAGCACCGCCGTCGCATGCGTAATCAGGATCAGACTGAAGGCCGCCGCGACGCAGGCGCTCGCGCCCAGAGCCACCGCGAGATCCTGCACGAGCCAGATCGCCAGCAGAAAACCGGCGGCCGAGATCAGGTAACCCGCAATCTCCGGCTTCAGGCCGGCGCGCGAAAGGCCGGCAATCAGGAGCGAGTACCCCGGCGCAAAATGCGTGAATGGCACGGGAAAATGACCGAACGCGATCTGCTCATCGAAGAGCGCGACGCGCGTGCACAGGCACTCGCCCGAGGCCAGGTTCGATGCGGCGTCGAGATACTGGTATCCGTCGTTCGTGATGTAAGGCGCGCCGTCCCGGCCAAAGGACAACCACAGAGCGGCCACCCCGGCCAGCAAGCCGGCCCACTTCCAGCCGGAACCCCATCTCATCGTTGTGGGGCCAGGCCTTCAGGCCTGTCCAGATGGACCCGCGGTCCACGAGCAACCACGAAAACCCTTGTGGGGCAGGCCCCCAGGCCTGCCGCCGAGCCCCAGCTCGGCGCGGAGTTTCCGGTCACCGGGGAGGTTTTTCAATTGTGCCGCCGGGCTTCCGCCGGGCGCGGAACTTTACGGCAAAGGTAGCGCCGGCGATCTTGTCGGCGGTAATCTTCGCAGAGCGCCGCATCACCTGGAAAGCGGCCCAGGCAAAATCAGTCCCGGCATTCCCGCCAGAAGGTCCTCGTTACGGAATGCCAGATAGTTCGCCGCAGCAAGCCCGATCGTAATCGCCAGATACGGCAGATAAACGATATCGCAGAAGAACGTACCGAACGCGTAGACCACCAGCGCCAGCAGGATACAAATCGAGTTCCGGTTCGCATCCTCAAATCCGGGCCTCTTGCGTGACTGCTTGAGACTGCGCCACGTCACAATGATCGCCGCCAGAATCGACCAGACGTAAAACACAAAAGCCGGAAGCCCGTTCTCGCTCGATACCTTCAGGTAGGAATTATGCGCCGTCTGCCAGGGCGCTTTGGTCTGCGTGGTTCTCTGAATGTAGTCCGCGGTTTCGTCGGCGAACATCCCCATTCCCGACCCAAAGACCGGATTGCGGAGAGTCGCAGTGAATGCGAGTTTGGCCAGATTCATCCGCGCCGCCTGCGAATCGAGAGCGCCCCGCTCCTGCGCGTCGGTAGCCTGCCTCCCCTCCTGGCCGACTTCGGCTATGGACGTACTCACTTCCACCGCCGTGATTCGATCCAGCGTCGACTTCGGTAGAAGCGTCAACGTAACAGCCAGACCAATCGGGACCGTAATCAGGAGGAGAATTCTGATGGATGGAGCCGCAATCAAAAACCCGATGGCGACCACGGCGAATAAGGTCAGGAAATTAGCGCGCGACGCTGTCTTCAAAATGAACCACACTGAGGACGGGATCGCGATCGCCGCCAGAATCCGGCCCGCTTTTCCCTTCCTGAGCAGAAAAGTCAGCAACAATATCGAGCCCCAGAGAAGGTGAAAAGCCAGATCGTTCGGGTTACTCAGACTCGTCTCGGGAATACCGAAGCGTCCTCCCTCCCGAGCCTGCAGGCGGCCAACCGTGGCGGCGAGGAGCAGTACGGGAATTACTCCTATAGCGGCCACCGCAAGCATGGTCCGCACGGACTTCGATGTGGTCGCGACCGCGCAAATCAAAAACGGCAGGATCTGCAGCCTCAACACAAACGGAACCATCTGGCTGAAGCTGTCTTTCGGGTAGAACCCCAGCACCGCCGAAATCGCGATCCAGGCGTTAAACAAGAGCCAGGGAATAGCCATCGGCGTTCCCAGGAATCGCGTTGCCCCACCCGCGAACAGCACGACCAGGGGGACCAGCACCGCAAAGATCCCGACGACCGGAAAAGGCACATGCAGATAGACCTTCAGGATCTCGCCCGCGAAACTCGTATGCAGAAAGATGTAGAACGCCAGCAGGGCAAGCGTCGTTCCGGCGGGCGCCGCCACCGTTTGCCAGCCCGGCGCCGCGGTCCGCATAGCGCGCAACCGATTCGCCGGGAACGCGACGGCAGCCGCAGGCCTGCCGGGGTTTGCTCGTACGAAGTCGCGCTGTATCAAACTGTCTTTCAGCATAGCGAAAGGAGCAGATCACGAATCCCGATAAGGGCCAAACGTAAGTTCCAGCCCTCGTTTCGATCCCACCGCGGGCGACCAGTCCAGCGCTTCCTTCGCCGCCTGAACGTCGACGGGCGAGAGCGGCTTCAGGGATCGGATCTTGTACCTCGACAGAGGGAGCGGCTTCTTCAACACTCGTGAAAGCATGTCGAACATCCATCCCGCGAACATCAGAAACATGACCGGCGTCCGGCGTATCGGCGTCTTCTCCAACGCGGGTTTGCACCACTTCAGATACTCGTTCTGCGATAACGGAGCCGGATCGATCAGATGAATGATCCGGCCGCAAGCCGCCGGCGCCGTTTCGGCGGCCAGCAGCCCGTCGACCACATCTTCGATATAAACGGCCGGCAGCATCCGTTTGCCATTCCCAGCCACGATCCATTGACCGGCTAATTTAATGACGCCGTTCGGAGTGACCTTCTCCGCGCCGGGTCCGAAAATCTGACCGGGCCGAACGATCACCGCGTCTAGCCCGCGCTCCTTCGTGGCCGCGAGCACCATGCGCTCGGCTTCGAGCTTGGTCTGCGTGTACAGGCCTCGAAGATCGGGATTAGGCTCAACCGGAGACTGCTCATCGACGATCACTCCATCCTCATGCCCCGCATGATCGAGTACGCCGAGCGAGCTCACATAAACCAGCCGCTTCACGCGGTGTTTCAGGCACGCATCGATAATATTTCGCGTACCCCAGACCGTTCCCGCCTCGAAATCTTCCCTCCACCCCTTCATCGCGGCGCCGACGTGGTAAACCACCTCCACCCCCGCCACGGCGCGATCGACCGCATCCGGCTCGCCCAGGCTTCCGTAAACCGCGTCCAGACCTTTGGCCGCCGAACCCGGAGCGGCAGGGCGCCGCAAAAAAACGCGAGGCGATTCGCCGCGCTCGCGCAGGCGGCGTACCAGCGCCGATCCCAGAAATCCCGAAGCGCCCGTAACCAGGACGCGCGCCGGCCCCGGACGCTGGTGCTCGCGCAAAGCCTCTATCTCGTCCTTCTCCCGGTCGGCCGCCTGAGACGCGTCCGCAACCAGCGCCACTACGCGACGCCCTTCCTCTGCCGGAACCGGAGCCGGTTTGCCTTCCGCCAGCGCTTTATGAAACGCCACCACCGACGCATAAATCCCCGGCGACGGTTTCAATCTCCCCGTCGCCGCGCGAATCACGAACGACGGAATCTCTACCAGGCTCTTCAGTCCCGTCCGCAGCCCGTTAATGATGAAGTGCAGCTGCTTCGGCCCCGGATACTTGCGGTATAGATGGCAGCGCAGCAGAAACGCGTCGACGTGCAAAATGCCGCGCGTGCCTTGGATCCATAGATCGTTCTGCAGCGGCTTCATATTCCACGAGAGCAGAATGTCGCCGGTGCTTCTCTCCCCCTCGACCGAGATGCGCCATTCATCGAAGGTCAACATCGGGTCGTTGCCGGTTCCATGATGCCGTTCCGAGAACAGCTTGAGCGGCCCAAGAAACGCTTCGAGCAGGTAAAGAGCGTGTACGCCAAGATCGCGGAACGGATAAGATCCCTGGCGATAGACGGCGGATCTGGGACCTCCCGGATAGGGCGGGTAGTCCGAACCGCGGAAATAGTAAGCGCTCAGAATATCGCCCACGTGACCTTTCGCGACATGATCCAGAGCTTCAAGTACCGGCGGCTCGAATCGCATCGAATGGTTGACCGAAAGAGTGAGTCCCCTGGCGCGTGCCGTCGCGATCATCAGATCGCATTCCTCCGCCGTCTCCGCCATGGGTTTTTCGACGAAGACGTGGCAACCCATCTCCAGAGCTTCCAGCGTCAGTGCGCAGTGTGAGACGGGCGGGGTAAGGATGTGCACCACCTGCGGCCTGGCGTCCGCCATCGCCTTGAGCGACGGGTAAACCGCCGCAATCCCGTACTTCTTCGCAAGATCTGTGGCCTTCTTCGGATCGGTATCGCAGATACCCACGACCTCGACGAACGGCAAGTCCCGCAGCGCGTTCAGATGGCGCGACGCGACATAACCCGCCCCCACGAGGCAAACTCGAACCGTCTGCATTAATTTTTCAAGGCTCCTGAATTTCGTAACTGGACGAGATAGAACGGCTGACCGTTCGGTCCGGGCCGGTCGAGCAAGGTCTTTTGCGTGGCAAACCCGGGCGCGGCGCGTTCCAGCGCATCGCAGAAACTCGACTCGCAAAACATGATGGGCGCCGCATCGCGGGACAGAATTCCGTCAACGAGCCGCGGTATGGGAAAGTCGAAATCGTATCCCACCGTTTTGATCTCCGGATGGTAGTAGTGAAGCATCGGGACCATCTGATAAGGCACGTAAAGCTGCCCGCGATCCGCCGCCGGATGATCCTCGATGAGCCGAAGCACCGCCGCATTGCTCGGCCTTGCCGCCTTCGCATCGCGAAACGCTTCACGGGTTACGACAGTCGTACCTGCGGCGCTTACCGCCACCGCGATCGCCAGCGCGGAGCGCGCCGCGGACGGCCAGCGGTTCCACAAGATGCCGAACGTAACTCCGGCGGCGACCGCGGAGGCGGCCGTCAACGGCGCATAGTAATACTGATACGGAACGGTCATCTTCAGGGAAACGAGCATGAAGAACGCGATGAACCCGAGCCACGGCAGCAACTCCCGGCGTTGCGCAAATCGCCGCGAGAGCACAAACGCGCCGATCACGCCCGGTATCAGCAGCGAGAACTCCCACGGCGACGACTGGAACATTTCGCGCCACAACGCGAGCGGCCCCTGCGTTGTATAAGTCTTGCGGGAAAGCGCGAAATAGATCAGTGTCAGGTATCCTTCCGCAGCCCCCAGCTTAAGCAGGCCCAGCGGCCATACAATCAGCACTGCCAGGAGGAAAACGCCTGCGCCGCGCAGGAGCAAACCTCCGAAGGCCTTCATCGTCGGCCATTTTTCGCGCACACGCCGATGTTCCACCAGCATCGCCAGCCCCAAAGCCCCCAGCAGCAGGACGCTCGTCTCCACCGTGCAGATCGACCAGGCGATCAGCGCCAGCGCGGCATAAAACCAGCGGGCTTCAAGGCGCCGCAGAAACATCGAACACGCCAGCAGCGACGCCACGGCGAAAAAGGTAAAGAGCACATGCTGCGTGATGGCCGTTGCGGCTGTCATGGCCGCGCGATCGAAGAGATACAGAGCGCACGCCGCCAGGGCGGCCACCGGCGGCAGCGACGGGAACATTGCCCACATGCCGAACAGAATCAAAGTGGCTGTGGCGAAGTGAATTGCGAGGCTGGCCCCGCGAAAAACGTTCTCCTGCCGCACCCCTGAATGCTGCAGCAGAGCGAGCCAGTAGGCATACATCGGGCCGTGATAATGCCGGTAAAACTCAATGTCGCCGGTCGAGCGAATATACTCCGAGAACGACTGCCGTTTCCCGGCATCGTGCGACAGCTCCAGCCCTTTGCGCACGAACTCAACGAATGAAATCCCGTGTTCGTCGCTGTAGTTGGCCCAAAGACCCTGTTTGCCCGCCCACATGTAATCCGCCTCGTCGTAGGCGAATGGATGATCGGAAATCACCGGCGCATAGACGAGCGCCGCCGCTGCGTATAAACAGAGCGCGGTCACCGACGCAGGCGGTTTTGCCGAACGTCAATTTCGTGTACCTTTTCTGCGCACGGCCGCCCGCGCGATCCCGCCAGCCCACCCGCTCAAAGGGGTGCAACTCGCAAGGCCGGTCGCGAAATAAGGAAGCCGCCAGTCCCCCGGCGAGACGAACCTTTTGAACAGTGCCCGCGACTGCTGAAATTCTCCCCAATATCCGTAAACCGTTGCCGTTTTCAGCGCTCGCCGGGCCAGTACCTCCCGCAGCAAAGGTTGCATTGCGGCGGGACAGTCTGCGCTGACGCTTTCAGGGTCCTGCAGAAATGGCTCGATCGGCCTCGCTCCCCGCAGGTTCACTGCCAACTCAGATGCGTCCTCAAATCGGAACGTCAGCGGCCGGTAATCGAACATCGCCGGATAGCGTAGCAGCAGCTTCAAATAGAGCCACGCATCTTCGGAATAAACGCACCGGTATTGGGCATAGTAGCCACCCAGGTCCTCGAACACCGCCCTTCTCACCACCGTCGATGAAGGCAGCATATTCGCGAGCATCGAGATAATCACCCTGGCGTCCGTCTCGGGAGACGCCCGAAAGATCCCTTCGGGGATCCCGCCCTCGCGCCAGCGCCGCTCCGTCGTTTCGCCGGGAGGAAAAATCTTCATCCCCCATGTCAGACTGGCCGAGTCCCCGCTCATCTCTCCAGTCATCTTCGCGACGCTTTCCTTGAGGTAATCCGGATGCCATGCATCGTCTCCATCAAGAAATGCCAGGAGCGCGCCCTCGGCCATCCGCGCCCCGTGGTTCCGTGCCGCACCCGGACCCGCGTTGGCCTGCGAGATCAGTCTTAACCGTGGATCGCGCCGACGTTCCACGGCGCGCTCGCTCCCGTCACTCGATCCGTCGTTCACAACGATCAACTCGAAATCCGCATACGACTGGCTGAGAATCGAGTCCAGACACCGGTCGATATACGCAGCCTTGTTATAAAGCGGCACGATTACCGATACGTCAGGCATCGAGCACCGTCTGGTAAACCTTGACGAGAGCCGCGTGATAAGCGTCGGGGGAGAAACGCCGCGTCTCGGCCAGAGCATTGACCGCAAGCGCGGACGCCAGCGCCGGGTTGGCCAGAAGCCGCCCGATCGCAGCCGCCAGCGCTTCCGGATCCCGTGGGGGAGTCAGCAGGCCGGTGCGCTCATTCGTCATGATTTCCGGGATTCCGCCGACATTCGAGGCCACGCACGGCATCCCCGCCGTCATCGCCTCCAGCAGAGAATTCGGAGAACCTTCGGAATGCGAAGGCATGAGATAAAGCGTTGCCATCGCCAGATACGGCCGCACATCGTCCTGATGACCCGTCAGGGTGACGTCTTCCATCAACCCGAGATCCTCCCGCGCGCGCTCAATCGCCCCCCGTTCGAATCCCTCCCCAACCACGACCAAATGAAACACGACGCCCTTCCGTTTCAGAATCGCAAGCGCATCGAGAAGATCGATATGCCCTTTCTCATGCGACAAACGGCTCACCATAACCAGCAGCGGCGTTTTCCGGGGACAAGCGATGGACTTCCGAACAGCTTCAACCGCATTCGCGGACGGCCGCGCAAACGGATTGACCGCATTGTGGCGGACCGTGATTCGCTCAGACGGAATGCCGCGCGATTCCAGCTGCTCCCGGAAAGGCCCGCAGACCGTGACCAGATGGGACGCCTTTTGCAGGCTCCAGCGATCCAGCTGATTGTACAGCCGCATCTTCGCATCCGTGGTGACATAACCATGATGAAAAGCGAGCCAGCGATATTCGCGCCAAAGCCCGGAATAGCGCATCAAAAAGTGCGTTTTGACGTTGTGAGTCTGAACAATATCCGGCTTATGAGTCTCCAGAATGTCGCGGATTTGGGGAATAACAGCCAGGTCGAATCGCGCTCTTTCGCGGATCAGGTCCATCCGCACGCACGCACGGCCCGCCGCCGTCACAAACCCGTTGTCCTCCGGGCTGTCGTTGCCACGCAAGTAGGTCGCGGTCGAAAGGTCGACGCCCGGAAGGTCGTCCGGCGCCTGCCGCGCCCGCCTCGCAAATTCAAGCAGATTCTTAGCCGGACCCGTAACAAAGTCCGACTCCATAATAGATACGACGCGGATCACGCTATGGTCTGATTATCGCCTCCCGCGCGACACCCGCCGCGACCGCCCCGAAATACGCGTCGTGTAAAATCGGGAATTATCCAGATCTTATCGGTATGATTTGCCCTAAATGCAAGGAGAATAAGGCGCACCGCTCGCGCCGCTCCGGCCTCCGGGACGAGCTTGCGCATCTCTTCTTACGCACTCCTTACCGCTGCGGAGCCTGCAAAGCTCGCTTCTACGTAAACCTCCGCGCGGAAAGCGCCCTCAAGCTCCGCACGCCGGAGGAAAAGCGCGTAATCAAGCTGCGCCGCGAATTGCAGGCGCGCAAAATCAGGCGGCAGTTAATCGGTTATGGGCTCAGTTCGCTGATCCTGGTTCTGGTCCTCTATTATTTGTTCCAGCAGCGTATTTACACCGAGTAGAAAATGACTCCGCCGCTGAGTCTTCTCTCAAGGCTGCTTTCCGATTCTCCCGATTTAACGATCGTCTCCGATCCCGAGTCCTGGGAAGCCATCCGCCTGGATGCCGTGCGCCACGGCGCGGCACCCCTGGTAGCATTCGTCGCTCGACCCCACCTGGATTCAGCCGGCCGCGGCTGGTGCGACCGCATTCTGGCCGCAAGCTGGACCCGGCACTCGCAAGCTCTTCAACAGCTGGAATACGTCCTCTCCATTCTCGACGAAGCCGGCATTTCCTCCCTCTCCCTGAAGGGGCCCTTGCTCGCTCAGCGTTACTATCAACCTGCCTTCCTGCGAAAACCCTCCGGCGATCTGGACCTCGCCGTCGGGAAGGCCGACCTTGATCGCGCGATCCAGGCTCTCGGGCGCGCCGGTTACGCGCCTGAGCTGCGCATGCGCGAGGCAAGAGCCACCAATCACCACATCACGCTGGAGCATCCGTCCCGGCCGCATATCGAACTGCACTTCAATCTGAGCCACAGAGCGCTTGGAATTCCCGTGGACGAATTCTTCGGACGCGCTGTTGTGTATTCGCTGCCGAGTGGGCGCGCTGTGAGCATCCTCGCACCCGCGGACGAGATTCTTCACCTGGTCCTTCACCGCGCCGCGGGCCGATTCGCCACGCTGTTTCACTTGTACGAAGTCCGCAAGGTCTGGAACAACGCGCCGCTGACCATCCGCCAGGAAGCAGTCAAGATCGCCGCCGATCGCCATTTCACCGGCGTGTTCGCCATGACCGACATCGCCTTCCGCGTACATTGGGGACACTCGATGCTGACGCCCGAGATCCAGCTGCCACAAACCTGGCTCAACTGGCGATTAACCGAGAAGCTTTACAACCGTTTCGAACAATACTCCGAACCCGGACGGGACCTCCCGCTGACAGTGCGGCTGCAAAGAAAGTGGCTCGACTTCCAGCTCACCGATCAACCCGCCGACGCTGTCCGATTCGGAGCCGACGCGGCCCGAATCGCCTGGTTTCAATTGCGCCGCAACGGCTGGCGCACCGTCAAAGCGGGATAGTCCTTGAACCAGGCGAAGCGCGCGGTACAAAAATAGATCATGGACCGAGAGCACGTGATGGCTACGCTTCGCGCTCACGAACGGGAACTCAAACAAGCCGGTATCGTGCGCCTGTCGCTGTTCGGCTCCACCGCGCGAGGAGATCGCAGGAGGGATTCCGACGTCGATCTGCTCGCCGCGTTCGATGCAACTCGCAGGATATCGATTCTGGACATTGCTGGCATGGAACTGGGCCTTTCGGAAATACTCGGATGTAAAGTCGACCTGCTGGAAGAGGGGAGGCTGAAACCTCGTGTGCAGAAAAGCGTAGAGGCTGAGGCCCTGCGTGCCTTCCAGCGACCCTGCGCAGCGATTCCAGGACATTCTCGACAACATCGCCCGCATTGAGCAGTACACAGCGGGAATGAATTCGCCGGCCTTCGTGGAAGACCACAAGACTTACGACGAAACTTGGCGCTTTGGCGGAAACTCTTTGTCCCGGCATTCCGTGACCAAAGCTCCGGGCGCTCGGCAACGTCCTGCGGCACGAATACGACGACATTGGAGGCGATCGCGTCTGGTTCATGCTCGGTAGCGCCGGCGATCTTGTCGCCGGTGAATTTACGGATCAGGTCTGACATAATCCTCTGGCATGCTGGCAAAAATCGCCGACGGCCGGACCGATCTCGTTTTCGACTATGTCGAGGCGGGCAACCCTGCGACCGCAACCGTAAACGGAATCCCGCTGATCCGCCACTGCGCATATTACGGAGACGTGAGCGCTATTCGGTTCCTCCTCGCCAACGGTGAATCCCTGACCACGCTGGGCCAGAATTTCGACCTCAACGGAGCCTGCTTCCATGGCCACTGGCGTCTTTGCCAGTTCCTCATCGAGAACGGCGCCGATGTCAATCACTCGCTCCCCGATTCGAATGAAACTCCGCTGCATGCCGTCTTGTGCAAGACGAATCGCGTGAGATACACGCCGCTCCTGAAAATCCTCCTGGCCTCCGGGGCCGACCCAAATCGCGCGACGAAGCCCTCCGTGGAGACCGGCAGCTTCATGAGAGACTGCCGCACGAAAGGCGAAACTCCGCTCCACCGCGCCGCCGCTTTTGGAAACGAAGAAGACATCAGCCTCTTACTGACCGCCGGCAGCCGCAAAGACTCGAAAGACGTAAACGGCGATACGCCTCTCGCATGGGCCAGCTGGTATCTTCGTCCCGGCGCAATTCTTCATTTGCTCTGCTACGGGGAATTCCGCATTCATCCCGAGCGCAGGAAACAAACAACCTGCGAACCGGCAAACGGCTCAATGGAAGGCGCCCTCAATGGTACCCCTCACCTTCCCAACGCTCAATCGTAATCCGGCAGCACAAATCGGTCCTCCACAAACCGTCGGATCAGAAAGTCGCCCACCGCCGGGATTGCGCTGAGCCGCAAGACCTGATCGCGTACGAACAAACCGAAAGCTGTTTTCGGCGCAAAACTCGCAGCAAACGCCTTAGCCGATTTCTGTTTTCGCTCGATAAACGGCCGAAAGCAACGCTCGTACGCCGCAAAAGCGCTCGCATAGTCGGCCCCTGCGCGCTCAATCTCGCCCGCCAGGATGTAGGCGCCCGCCATCGCGAAGCACGATCCCTCGCCCGCAAGCAGCGACGGACAATACGCCGCATCGCCCACAAGCACGGTCCGGCCATCAGACCAGGAAGGCATCGAAATCTGGCTCACTGAATCGAAATAGAGATCCTCGCAACCATCGAGACGCCGTTCAATCTCAGACCACTCAATCCATGGCTCACGCGAAAAGATCCTTCGCAGGATCTCCTTCTGCGCTGCTGTATCGCGGGTGCGATCCGCCATCCGCTCGTCGCTGGCGAATACAAAAAGAAACGCCGAAAGGTCCCCGCGCAACGCATAACGGCTGATCTGCCGCCCCGGCGCCGCATAGCTCACGTAAGCATGCTCGTCGCGCTTCGGATAACCGCGCGTAACAAACGAAGCCGCATAGTATCCCAGGTAGCGTTCGAATTTCTCCCGCGTCCCGAACAGAGCTGCCCGAACCCCCGACTGCAGCCCGTCCGCCCCCACCACGAGATCGAAAACGCGCGAACCGCCCCCTGCGAACGAGACTTCGACCCCATCCGTCCGCTGTTCCATCGCCGCAACGCACTCGCCGAAAATCGTTTCCACGCCGGTCCCGATAGCCCGGTAGATGACCCGGGCGAGATCGCCGCGCGGGATGCTGAGGAACCGGTCCCCAAGCGTCCGCTGAAAGGCATTGCCGCCAGTCGCGCTTCTCAGCCTGCCATCGCCTGCAACGAACTCGACCCGGTCGATTCGATATCCGGCGCCCCTCAGCGCGGGAATCAGGCCCATTCGCTCGGCGACGTCGAAGCCCATGCCCCAGAAATCGATCATGTAGCCACCGTCGCGAAAGCGTGGCGCGCGCTCGATGAGAACGGGCGTGAAGCCCCTCCTCAGCAGCCAGTAAGCGAGGGTTGAGCCGGCGATGCCCGCGCCCGAGATCAGAATCGTCGGCCGGGACATCCGATGGCTCCCGTTAATTCGCGCCGCGGCCCGAAACCACCTGAGGAATCGTCATCAGAATAATCTTGGCGTCCAGACCCAGCGACCAGTTGTCGATGTACTGAAGATCCAGCCTCATCCACGATTCGAAATCCACCCGGTCGCGGCCCCGCAGCGCCCAAAGGCACGTCAGACCCGGCCGCATCCTCAGCCGCCTTCGCTGCCAGTGCTTGTATTGCGCCACCTCGGTGGGAATCGCCGGCCGCGGACCCACCAGCGACATATCTCCCTTCAGCACGTTAAAAAGCTGCGGCAGTTCGTCGATCGAAGTCTTGCGCAGCCACTTGCCCACGGACGTCAATCGCGGATCGTTCGGTATCTTCGTCGCGACGTCCCTCGCATTCATGTGCATCACTTCATGCAGCCGCGCCTCGGCATCCCGCACCATCGACCGGAACTTGTAGCACGTAAACGTTCTGCCGTTCAGTCCGCACCGGATCTGCCGGAAAATCACCGGTCCCCGGGACGTCAGCTTGATCAGCGCCGCCGCTATCAGGCCGACCGGACTGAGAACGATGAGCCCGGCCAAAGCCAGCACAACGTCGATCGCCCTCTTGGCCAGCAGCAGCACCTCGTCGGCGGGCGCCCCCGAGAACGTCAGCAGGGGAAGATCGCCGATCTGTTCCAGATCCACGTAGCTGTTGATCTGCGGAAAGAAGTCGATGGCGATCCGGCTGCAGACGCCCTCTTCGTCGCACCAGCGGAAAATCGGTTCGAGCGCAGGCAGCAGACGGGATTCAACGGCGAAATGAATCTCGTCGATAATGAACCGCCTCGCCAGCACGGGACGCAGTTCCTCCAGCGGAAAAACGTTGTACGTTCTCTCGAGGCGAATCGATTCCGGCGGCGATAACTCCTCGGGTGGCGCGATAAAACCCAGAATGCGAACGCCGTGCCCGTGGTATTCCTCCAGCCCCCGCGCCAGCTTCTCGGCGGCGAGCCCCACTCCAACCACGAAGATATTCCGCTCCACTCCGAGCTTGTGGCCAATAAAGGAAACCAGATTCCGCGACGCAATCCGAAACACCACCAGAAAAAGCCAGCTCGTAACAATAAAAAGGCCGAGGAAGAACCGGCTGAGATCCAGTCTGGCCTCGAAGACGACCACAATCATTGCGAGTCCGCACAATCCGACCTGACGAATCGAATCGTCCAGGATCACGCGAATTCGCACCGATTCCAGTTTTCCGTAAACATCGAGCCAGTAACCAACCGCCACCCAGACCACTACGCAAAAAGTCAGCAGGGGTATAAAGACGTTCCTGAGAAGATAAAACTGGAAATAAAAAGGTAAGTACTCCCGCACTCGATAGGCCAGCAGGAACGCGAAAACCGTGAGAAACGCGTCGGCAAAACCAAACAGAATCTTGAGTTTGCGTCTTCGGCTCTGGAACATCGCACTCAGTATACTTCGGAACCAGCCCAAAGCCTTACGTTGTCCGACGTACACCCTAAAATTTGCATCACGTACACCTAACCGCTATAATCGCTGCTGGAACACCACAACATGACCGCCACCACCATAACCCAATTTCGCAAGGATCTTTTCCATCTCGCCGATCTGGCGCTGAAGGGCGAGGCCGTGGAGTTCACCTATCGTGGAGTCGTGTTTAAGGTAACGCCTGAGAAAAAGCAATCGAAACTCGAGAGACTCACCGGCCAGGCTGTGCTCGCGCAGAACGTCGATCTCGCGCTGGCCGAAAAGGAAGTCCTCGCCGAGATGGAATCCGAGTGGACGAAGGACTGGTCGGAGTTGTGATCGCTTACCTGGACACGCATGTCGTTGTCTGGTTATGCGAGAACAACGTCCGCCGGCTAAGCGATTCCGCGCTGACCGCAATTAACGAATACGACCTGCTGATCTCCCCCGCGGTCCTGATCGAGTTGAACTTCCTTTTCCAGATCGAGCGGATTGTAAGAGCGCCGCTCGATCTGGCGAAGCAGCTTCGGACACAGCTCAGCGTTGAGATCTGCAGCCGCTCTTTCGCGGATGTCGCGGAAACGGCCCTGTTCGAGAGTTGGACCCGCGATCCCTTCGATCTGCTGATCGTGGCGCACGCGAAGGCCAACAATTATTCACCGCTGATCACTCAGGACGAGAAGATCCGCCGGAATTACCCGCGCGCGATCTGGTAACGCTTACCTGGTAACGTCTTCCAGATCCGCGCGATAGCTTACCCGATTGGCGCCCGGAAACGTTGCGGGAACCGCCTGCGTAACCTTCCCGGTGGCAGCCCATTCAGTGCCACGCTGGAACGTCGTGAGAAAGCCGACGCACGCCAGCGCATGGACGTCGTGCCCCATCGTCGTATGGAAGATGCGACCCCTTCCCCACGTCAGTGCCATCAGAATCGGCTCGTCGCGGCCGGTGCCGTGATTCGCCGGGTCGGAATGCGCGGTCGCCAGCACGGTCATGTTGGCGCCCGGCCCGCGAAGGGCCGCGTACAGCTCGTCACCCTGATGCATCCAGACCTGGGGCAGTCCCTTCATGATGGGGTGATCGGGCGCACGGGTGGTCACCTGAAACGGAAGCCGCTCGCCGTGCGATCCCGCGCGGCCCGGGGAAGAATCCTGCATCAGCTTGCCGTTTTGATAGAACCAGAATGGCCCGGCGGTTTCGGTGCGGTTTCGCCAGCCGCCCACGCCCGTCATTTCGTTCCAGGCTTTCCAGCCGGCAAAGGCGTTATCCGCGGCATGCACGCTCACCATCCCGCCGCCGTTCCGCATATATTGTTCGAAGGAATCCTTCAACCGCGCCGGCCAGTCAGGCGCGTCGTAGTTAAACACGACCGCCTGATACCGGCTGAACTCCGGATCGAAGTGGCCATGTCACCGCCTGACGGCGGGGCAGTCACCACATCCACCTGGAACAGCCCGGTTTCCTCCAGCTCTTTTTTAATACCGGAGTGGTCGCTTTCCAGTCGTGGTACGAACCCGCGCTCTCCCCGTCGAGCAGCATAATGCGGATCGGGGCCGCGCTTCGCGCCTGCGAAATCAGGAGCACAAAACCCGCCAGCGCCAGTCTCTTCATGTCCTGCGCAACCTCGGTAGCTCCGGCGGTCTTTGTCGCCGGTGATCTTCACTCAGTCCACATAAAACCGCTTCACCCGCGCGCTGATACCGCACAGCACGTTATAGGAAATCGTCCCAGCCGTACGCGCGATCTGTTGCGCATCGAGCGTCACATCGCCTTCGCTGCCCAGCAGGGTCACTTCATCGCCCGGCTGCATCTGCGGAGAATTCGTGATGTCAATCGTCGTCAAATCCATCGACACCGTGCCCACGATCGGAGCAAACCTGCCGCCCGCAATCACTTTACCTCTGTTCGAAAGCCGATGCGGCACGCCGTCCGCATATCCCGCCGCCAGGACCGCCAGCCGCATGGGTCCCTGCGCCACGAACGATCCACCGTACCCGATCTTCGACTCTCGCGCCACATCTTTCACCGATATGATTCGGGTCTTCCACGAGAGCGCGGGCTTCACCGAGAGAACCGGCGGCGGCGCGTGGCCGCGCGCGGGCGAGACGTAACCGTAAATCGCATGGCCCGGTCGCACCAGAGAAAGCCACGCGCCGCGCCGCGGATAAGCGATCGCATTCGTGCTCGCAAAGTGCATGAGCGCGGGACGCACCCCAAGCGTGGCGAGCGGCAGACCACATCGCGTTGAACTCCTCGATCTGCTCTTCCGTCTGGTGCGAAGTGAAATCGGCCGCCGACGCGAAATGCGACAGCAGCCCTTCCACGCGCGCGTTTCGCAAAGCCGAAATCACCTTCGCGATCTCGCTCGCCGAGGCGCACGTTCCCAGCCGGTTCATTCCGGTGTCCACCTTCAGGTGAACCTCGACGCCGGGGATCTCGTCAAACCGCCGCAGATCGTCCAGCGAGTGCGCCACCGGCGTCAACCGGAACTCCCGCAACGCCTCCTCTTCCCATCGCATAACGCCGGCCATCACCAGGATTCGGCAGTCGATACCGGCTCTGCGCAGCGTGACCGCTTCCTCGACGGAACTCACCGCAAGCCACTTCGCGCCCTCGGAACACAACACCCGCGCAACCTCGACGGCCCCGTGGCCATAGGCATTCGCCTTGACGACTCCGATGATCTGAGTAGCCGGCCCTACTGCATCGCATACCGCCCGGTAATTAGCGGCAATTTGAGAGCGGGAAATTTCGACATAACAGCGGGCGGGTTGCGTCACGTTTCCTGCCTATTTTCGCAGGCCGTCTTTTCTCAAGGTCTCAATCCTTCGAGCAGCATTTCATATTGGGTCGTCACTGTCTCCCAGTCGTAGCGTTCACGCGCGCGTTGCGCGGCTCGCTGCTGGTAAAGGCCGCGCTCCGCCTCCGTCATACTCGAGCGCCTGTCCGAATGCGAGCCGTCAACCCGGCCTCGTCCTGGTACGGAAGTCCGGCGTCGCCGCAAACCTCGGTGTTTTCCGGCGTCTCGAGATAGAGAACGAGGTTGCCGCGGCCCATCGCTTCGATCAACGCCGGATGCGTGCCGCCCACCTCGGTGGCATGGATGTAGGCGAAGCACAGAGACCCCAGTTCCCGATAGCCGAGTCCGTAAATGGCTCCCGGCATGACGACGCGCTCATCGGTCGTATTGCGCACTTCCCGGATGTATTCGCCGGCATAGGGCGCATCGCCGACGAGCGCCAGTTTCATCGTCGTCCGAACCCGTTCGAACGCGCGTCTGACCTCAAGCGCGCGGTTCTCCGGCTCCATACGGCTGACGTACAGGAAGTACTGAAAGGGATCGAGCCCGAGCCGGTTCAGTTCGCCCTGAGTCTCCACTCGCCCCGGATCGGCGCCGTACCCGATAAACAGAGAATCCTTGTTGTACCTCTCCTTGTAGTACTCGCGAATCGCCTCCGCATCGGTCACGAACTGATTCGGCAGAATGGTCGAGAGGTACTCGGAGCACTGATACCAGGCTCTCGCGAGAACGTTCCACTTGCGGCGTTTGCGCTCGATCCCGTCCACGTTCAGAGCGACCGGTACTCCCGCAATACGCGGCAGAATCGTGAAGATCGCATTCGCTGCATTGCAGTAAAGCGCCACGTCCACGCGATGCGTCAGCAAATGGAGGGTCGAGAGAAACGTATGCGCCAGAGTATCGAAGTACTTATGCCTGAGAGTAGGAAGATAAATGAGCCGGACGCCTCGGTACTCCTCGAAATCGTGGGCTTCGCGGCAGTAAACCCGAACTTCGTGCCCGCGAGCCGCCAGGCGAACCGATAGCTCTTCCGCGAACGTTTCGAAGCCGCCGTAATTAGCCGGAATGCCCCGGGTTCCGAGAATCGCGATGCGCACCGGTCCGCTCAGGCCCGGCTAGCGCCGGGCGGCCTTTGAGCGGACCGGCAATGCGGTGAACTTCTTCGGCGCAGGTTTGCTTACCGGGGTGAAATTGAACCAGCTCGCCATGTATTCGTCGTCCACACGCTGGCGCCGCATGATTTCCTTTCGCTTGCGCCATCACGCTTTTCCAGTTCCGGATCAGGAAGGGGAAAGCCTGAAGCGAAGTGTGCTCCCAGAAAAGGCAGCACGACAAAACCACCATATCGCGCGCTGTGATCGAAAAGAAATTACGCCGGTAGAGATCCCATCGAATGTTCTTGATGCGCAGCAGAAACCGGTTTTTCACCGAATGCATGTTGATTTCGGGCGGGAGCGCTCTGCGGTTTCCGGGCAAAGCCTTACGCACATGATAGCCCTGGGCATAAGGCACGTAAAGGCACTTCCAGCCCATCAGCTGGGCGCGCCACGCCACGTCGGCGTCTTCACGATAAACGAAGAAATCCGAATCGAAAAACTCGCCATTTACCAGGATGTCGTCGATCATGGTGCGGCGATAAAGCGCCGCCGCGGCAGTCGCGCCGAAGACATACTCGTAATTTCCAAAGTGGCCGTTATCCGTTTCCAGACTACCCCGATCAAGATGCCGCAGATTCGGAGTGAAATAGATACCGGTCGAATCCACCTTGGGCTCTTCGGGAAAGTCGAAGGTGGAAGTCATCGTCAAAAGCTTGCCGCAGACAGTCCCTGTTTTTGAATCCAGATTGCCCGCATTCACCAGAGCTTCAATAAAATCCTGCAGCAACAGAACGTCGGGATTTAAAGTCAGAACCCATTCCGCCCTCGAAAGAGATATAGCCTGGTTTTGCGCCGCGGCGAAACCGACATTTTCCTCGTTATAAACAATCCGGCACCGGTCTTCGAAAGGTTCCAGTATGTCTACCGTTCCGTCCGAAGAGTTATTGTCGATAACAATAATCTCTTTATAAGGGTAATTCTGCTCGAGAACGGATTCCAGGCATCTCTTTATAAAGCGGCCACTGTTATAGGTGACGATTGTTATCGAAACAAAGTCGCTGCGAGACATGTACGCGCGGGTCTGCTCCACTCTTCAGATTTCACTCTCGCATCGGGACGACACCTAGCCCGATGCTTCCCCGAACCCGAAAAGCCGGCTAAGGGCATGGCCAATCACACCGCCGTATACTACCAGGGCTTTCAACCCTTCGCGCGGAAATCCCAGAACCGCCCGCAGGACCGCACCGACCACTACGGACGCGCAAATCGTTCGAAATGCAAAGGAACGATAGTGCTTTCCCGCATACTTAAGAAGACTACCATACCAGTATTTCTGGCGATTCTCCAGCGAAAGAGCGCGAATCGAGTGGGAACCTGAGTGTTTTGCCACGCTCCCACTGTTGTAATAACTACGAAAACCGGCGGCTTTAAGACGGGTGCAGAAGTCCACATCTTCAAACCATAAGGGCCAGAATCGTTCGTCGAACCCGCCTATCGTTTCCCAGGCCTCTCGCAAAAACATAAGGAACGCGCCGGCTGGCTGGTCCACGAGCCCCGAAGTCATCGGGTCAAGTCCCATGCAACGGTAGTGCCAGTTCACACGGTTGCCCGGCCAGAGCCTGTTGATCCCGAGTACCTCGAAGACCAGGGTTGTCGCCGTCGGCAGATTCCTTGCCATGAAGCCGTGTTGCGGCATGCCGTCCGCTCCCACCAGCATTCCTCCGGCGGCGCCCGTTCCAGCCATCTCGAAGCAGCCGACCAGCGCATCCAGACCCGTCACCAGATGCGCGTCGGGATTGAGTAAAAGCACGAGTGGCGCGCTTGTCGCTCGCACGCCCTGATTCACTGCCGCCGCGAATCCGGCATTTCCGGAATTGGCAATCAAACGCACCCCCCGGCGAAGTACTTCATCCCGAGTGTCATCCGCCGACGCATTATCGATTACCAGAATTTCCACATCTCTTACATCTCTCAGAGCATCGAGACACGCTCCGATCTCCGCCGCCGAATTGTAAGTGACGATGACAATTGCGACACGTGCCATGTGTCAATCCGCCGCAGTCAGCCGGAAATACCATCGCCAGTAGGGACCGGTCGCTCGCCGCCGGATCTCGCGCTCCGAGGCATCAAGGAACTCGCGGAGCCCGCGCGAAGGCCGCCCTCGCCAGCCGGAAACCGCGCAGACCGTCAATCTTCCCTGCAAGCCAGGCGAACCCCGCCCCATGACGCAGCGCGACGAGACCCCAAAGCGCCTGGCCCGCCACGATTGGCCAGAGGAACGATCGAAAAAGCTCGCGGTCATAGTGGCGCGCGATCAGCAGGAGCTGGTTGCGTGAAGTGAGGCGCACCACCCGCGGATTCCAACGGCCGAAGCTGGCGCTGCCGCGATGCCACGCGATCGCCTGCGGCACGTACACGCCTGTGAACCCCTCGCTGATGCACCGCAACCCGAGGTCTACGTCTTCGAGATATGAATCGAAGCTCTCGTCGAATCCGTCGAGACGCTCGAGAACGCTCCTCCGAAAAACACACGCTGTACCCGGCGCGATCGCGATACGAGTGGGGTCGCCGGCCGGCGTCGGCGCAGTTTCGCCATGCCCGGCGCGCCATGCGCATGCGGCGCGGCTCACCAGATCGTATGTGCCGTCGAGCGCGCTCCGATCGGATGCGTCCAGAATCGTTCCGGTAGCGAAGCTTTCTCCTTCCACCACGGCTGCGATGCGCTCGAGCCACCGGCTATCCAGTTCCACATCGCTGTTCAGGATCGCAACCCACTCAGTGCCGGCAGCTCTCCAGCCCCGATTGACACTGCGGGCGAAGCCCGCGTTCTCTCCCATCTCGATCACGCGGCAGCCATTCGCGCGCGCGAGAAGGGGAGCTCCGTCGATCGAGGCATCGTCCACCACGACTACTTCCGTGAACGGAACGGTCTGCGCGCGGATGCTCGCGAGCAGGCGCCCGAGCAGATCTGCCTGGTTGTAAACCGGAATGACGGCCGTATACACAGTAAACTGTGATTGTAATGAAGCGCCTTTTCCTGTTAGCCGTTTTGGCTGTCGCCGCCTTCGCGCAGGGCCTTCCTCCTGGATCACTCGCGCCAAAAACGGTGTATCTTATGCCGATGGCCGGCGGACTCGATCAATACCTCGCCCAGTGGCTCACTCAGGAACACATCATGAAAGTGATCACCGACCCGAAAATGGCGGACATTGTCATGACCGACCGCCTGGGGGAAGCGTTCGAACAGAAGATGTCGGAGTTCCATCCAAAAGACGCAAAGACATCCCAGGATGCGACTCACAACATGTTCCAGTCGAGCCATGGCCGCGGGCACGGTGTTTCTCGTGGACGCGAAGACCCGCCAGGTGCTTTGGTCCGATTACGAGAAGGCGCCCCGCTCGAATTCCGGCTCCCATATGAACGACGAAGCGGAGCGGATCGCGAAAAAGTTGCAGTTGGAGCAATCGCCTGTTCCCCCCGCACGGCCCTGGTGGGCTCCGTCCAAATAGCTCAGGGCTCGTTGCGAAATAAGACTGCAAATACCCGTTCTGAGCCGCGCGCGTCAGCAAGCGGAGTTCGGGAATTCGACATGTTATTTCCCGACGAGCACTCAGCCCTTTTGGCGCGAGTACGCTCCGGCCAGCATCTCGACCAGCCCGATTGCGCCGACCCCAAGCAGCAGGTGGACGACCTCGATCACCCAGTGGCTGGAACCCGGCATCATGACATTCTGCTTCAATCCCACGTAGACGGTCGCGGCGGCCCACAGCAGCCCCAGCAAGCGCCATAGGCGGGCGAACGCGGGCAAAGCCCGCCGCCAGTGAAAGCATCGCAAGGTACACGGCGACAAGAGCGCCGAGGGTCATGTGAAGACGCAGGGTTCCCGTAAGGTGTCCCTGCCAGAGAAACAAGCCGAGTACAAGAGCTCCGAGTCCCGTGATGCGAGTGAACCAGGCGAGCAGCTTAATCATAAGTAAGTATTATGTTCGAGGACCTCATACTGCTGGACGCCCGGCTCCGCCGTTCTCTTCCCTCGAATCAGATCCCGGTACGTTTCGACAAGCCGCCGTGTGATCACCTGCATGTCCCAGTTTTCGACCACTTCCCTGCGGGCACGATCCGCCATCGCTGCGGCGAGCGCCGGATCTTCGAGCAACTGAACGGCTTTCGCCGCGAAGGCGGCCGGATCGTCGGCGAGAGCGCAGAATTCGCCATCCACCCGGCCCAGCCCTTCGGCGCCGATAATCGTCGAAACCACCGGAATGCCGCTGGCAAAGGCTTCGAGAAGCTTTACGCGAACGCCGGAACCGCTGCGAATGGGACAAACGAACAGTGCGCAGGACGAGAACAGCGGCTGGATGTCTTCGACAAAGCCAAGCAGATCGATCGCATTCGCGGGATCCGAAAAGGTGTGGCGCGGCGGCGGGTCCGAACCAACCACCAGCAGGCGCGCCTGAGGCAGTTTTTCCACGATCAACGGCAGGACGTACCGGGCGAACCATTCCAGCGCCACCTGATTCGGCGTGTGGCGAAAGCTGCCCAGAAACAGCATCGTATAAGGCGTGCGCGGGCCGCCCGGGAACGGATAAACTCCGGTATCGATTCCGGCCCTCATACCGGCCCTGATGCGCGGCGCGAGGCGTGGCAGAAAGCTCTCGAGGTATCGCTTGTTCTCTTCCGTGCACACCTGGATGTGATCGCAATGCGGCAGCAGGCTGCAGTTCGAAGCGAATGGCGCGCAGATATTCGAAGCGCGCTTTGATGCGGTCGATCGGGCTGCTCATGAACGGCAGAGCCCGTCCGATCGACTGGAAGTAGATGTCGTGCTCGAAGAGAGCGCACACGACGCGTTCGAACGGCCGCGCATACTGCCCGAGCGCGGTGTATTCCAGCTGGATGACGTCGATATTGTGCAGCAGCGTCTGGCGCTGGATCAGCCACTCGATCTCCGGCTTTTGAAACTCCGGAACCGCGTGCGGCGTGATCGATCCGAGGTGCGGATCGCGGTCGGCGGTGCGGACATGAAACTCGACGGTACGGCAATAGCGCAGCAATTCCTGGTTGGGCTCCCATTGATGCGCGTAATCGAGCATCACGATCGCGTGCACCTCGCACCAGCGCGACAATTCGCGCAGCGTGTAATACATGAACAGGCCGCCGCCGTGGGTCGGGCGGGCAAATCGGATAGGGTGATACGAAGAGTACGCGCGGCCGCTCCGGGTTTGCCTGAAGCGGCGAAAACCGGTCGTGGAAGTAAACCGGCTGGGTGCGACGCAACGCTTCGGAATCATCCACCACTGCGAGACCACGGGCGTTCCAGCGCGACCGGGCGGCGCGTGGAAGTTGCCGAAAGGCCCGCAGGACACCGGCAAGCGCTCGTGCGCGTCGGCGAATCTCCCGACCACGCGGTGACGATGGCGCCCGCGAAGGCAAAGAAGAAATGCGCTGCCAGCCGGCCCCAGCCGTGGATGTTCTTCCAGCAGAACAGCAGGAAATTCTTCTGCAGCACGGACTGGATGTAGCCGATCGAGAACCGTTTCCCGATCGTGCCGCGATGTTCGTGATGAACGACGCTCGCAGGCTGATAGAGCACCTTCCAGCCGCGCTTCCATGCCAGAAATCCGAGGTCGGTGTCTTCCAGATAAAAGGGGGCAAGCAGTTCGTCGAAGCCGCCGAGCTCCAGGAATTTGCGGCGATCGAAGGCGCAGGATCCGCCGCCGCCATAGAAGCACGGGAACAGTCGGTCGATCGCGGGATCTTCGCGATGGCTTACGCGCAATCCGCCATCCTGCCACCAGCCTTCCGTCAGGCCGGTTTCTTCGCGGCGTTTGGTCTTGTCCCCGAGAAAGATCTGGCAGGAGACGGCAAAAACGGCTTCGTCCGTAAAACCGGCCAGCAGGGGCGCAAGGAAATCCGGCTCCACGCGCATGTCGCTGTTCAGAAGGACGACGATGTCGTTCTTCGCCGCGCGGAATCCGGCATTCGAGCCGCCGCCGAAGCCGAGATTCTCCGTCAGAGCCAGAAGCTTCACCGCTGGATAGTTTGCCCGGATCCAGGCGGCGCTGCCATCAGTCGAACCGTTATCGACGATTACGATTTCGCTTCCGGGATGACCGGCGATTGCCGCTTCCCAGGAAGGAAGAAAGCGTTCGAGAAGATCTTTTCCGTTCCAGTTCGGGATCACCAGCGACGCGGCCCGCGTTTCCGGCTTAACGTTAACCGGCTTCCGTCTGCGGCCGGCGACGAGCCAGGCGAGGTCGGTAACGACGAGCGTAAAGGCTCCGATAGCGAGAAGAAGCGGAGCCAGAATCAGCGTCAGAAGCGCGCGAGCCAGACGGAGCAGCAAGGTCCTCATTGGCCGGCAGGCGGGTCGCCGGGAAGGTCAACGACGGGACCAATCCCCGCCGTCCGTCCCAGGCGAACCCATTTCGAATCCCCGATCATTCGCAGTTGCGCCTCGAATCGCTCCCGTTCGGATTTCGTAATCTGCAATTCGGCGTCGAGCGATTGCGCCCATTGCGTGCGCTCGATATTCTCCTGGTTCAGCCGCGCGATTTCGTTCCGTGCGCGGCCGAGTTGCGCCTCGATGTCGTGGACCCACTCGAGACGGACGGCGAGTTCGCGATTCAGCTCCTCGATCGTCGCGCTCGCCCTTTTCAGTTCCACGTTCAGGCCCTTCGCCCACGAGTTGCTTTGCTGGAGCTCCGTCTGCAGTTCGTCGATTCGACCGCCGGCGGTCTTCAGTTCGGAATTCAGGTTTTCAGCCCAAGTATTACTGATCTGAAGCTCCGCCATGACCTGGGCCCGATGTGCCTGAGCTTCACTGAGCCATTCTTCCTTTTGCTTGAGTTCGGAGTTTAGCAGCGCTATGTGTCGTTCGCGTTCGCGCAGAACGTTTCCCGATGAGGGTAGCCACCCGTAGGCGCGCGCGTCCGCGATCGACGTCCGGCTGCAGGCCGCGAGAAAGAAGTGCGCCTGTTCGGGCGCCGAGTCCGCGGGCGCGTCAAGCACTCCGCCAGACTGTGCAGCGGGAATGAAGGCGATTACCTCCGAGTGGTTCTGGCTCCACAACTGGACATGGGGAAAGACTGCCTTCAAGGCGTACTCGAATTCCCGGTATTCGAATTCGCGCACGTGATAAGGATTGGGTCCGGCGGCCGCTCGCGCTTCGGCGTAGTAAGCCTTGTTCGGCGTGGAGACAAGCAAAACGCCTTCCGGCCCGAGCACGCGGGCCGCTTCGGTCAGCAAATCCGGCCAGCGTTCGAGATGCTCGATTACCTCGAAGGCGACCACCAGGTCGAACGATTCGCGCGCGAACGGAAGAGCTTCGCAGGCTCCCTGAAGAAAATGAACTCCCGGCCGGCCGAAGGCTCGCACCGCGTGGGCGACCGCTTCGCCCGAAATGTCCATCGCCATGATCTGCGCGGCGCCATCGAATTCAGCCGTCCCGTAACCCGTTCCGCAGCCGGCATCGAGCACCTTCGCGGCGCCTTGGGCAAAGCGCGCGGCGAAGCGATAGCGGGAGAGATGTTCATTGAAGAGATCGGGATCGACGAGCCCTGGAACCACGCGCTCGCCCGTGAACTCGATGTCAGGCGGCAAACTAGACAACCTCCGGCTCCAGCGCCTGACGGGTGGGCGCAACGCGCAAAGGAGAGTCGAATTCCACTTTGCACGGGATCTGAATATAGCCGTATACCTGACCCTCGCCGCGCCCCATCTGAACCGTGATGGCGTTGTCGATCCAGTCGCACATCGACGGGCCGTCCGCGACGAAAGGCGAGAAAGAGAAGGAGCCCGGATAGAACTCGGGTATTACCAGATTAAAGTCGACCGTGCATACTTCGCCCGCTCGCATTGGCGGAAGGCTATGGCCTTCCCGCTCGGTGTCGACTTGCGTGAAATCGAGGCCCAGATGGTTGCGTAGCATGAACCCCGTCGAAGGCCGCGAAACATCGTCGTTTGCGCGAAGGGTGATGCGAATGAGAAGGCGGCCCTGGGGCATCATCAGATGCACGGTTTCGCCGTATTCATTCAGGATGGCGATGCCGAGCACTTCGGCGCGGCGGTCGCCGTGCCGGTGGTCCACATTCGGGATCGTCTCTATCGGTTCAACGGCGGGCTCGACGCCCGGTTCGGCGTTTAGCGCCTCGGGAGCGGCGTTCGCATTGGCAGCCCGCTCCGACGCCTCCCGTTCCGACATGGACGCGAGATACTGCGCGAGAACCGTGTCCGTATCGCCGATCGCCATGGCGCGGCCGTGTTCAAGCCATAGCGCCCGGTCGCCGATGGCTTTAACGTCCGCGATGGCGTGAGACACGAAGACGATGGTTATGCCGCGGGCGCGCAGTTCGTGGACCTTCCTCATGCAGCGGTGCCGGAAGTAAGTGTCTCCGACGGCAAGGGCCTCGTCGACCAGCAGTATTTCCGGATCGACGTTAATTGCCACGGCGAAAGCCAGCCGCACAACCATGCCGCTCGAGTAGGTCTTGACCGGCTGGTGGATGAAGCTGCCGATTTCGGCGAATTCTTCGATTTCCGGGTAGCGGCGGTCGATCTCGCTTTTCGATAAGCCCAGAATGGAGGCGTTCAGATAGACGTTATCGCGGCCGGTGAATTCGGGATTGAAGCCCGCGCCGAGTTCGAGCAGGGCGGAAACGCGGCCGGAAACGCGCACCTCGCCCGCGGCGGGCTGCATGATTCCGGCCATGAGCTGCAGCGCGGTACTCTTGCCGGAGCCGTTCTCGCCGACAATGCAGAAGACCTCGCCCTTTCGAATCGAGAAACTCAGATCGCGAAGCGCCCAGAAATCGCGGTGGAACGAGCGCCGGCCGAGAGTAACAAGCTCCTTGAGACGGTCGCCTGGCTTTGCATAGATGGAGTAACTCTTTGAGACGCTCTCGAATTCGACGGCATTCACGGGCAACTTCAGTTTAACTTTATTGAAAACGCCATTGAAAACGTCCGGGCCGTCACTGCAAACGTAGATCCGGAGCGGATAAGCTGTCGGGCGGGACTTATAAATTAGCCTCGTCGGGGGAATTTGTGGGTGATGTAGCCGATTCAGTGCGGGTGTTGGCGCAGAAAGAGGTAAAGCTTCCTGCAGGTGGAATCAAGCGAGCGCTGCTGCATCTCTTCCGATTCGAGGGCGTAGACGAGCGGGCCACCTTCATCGTCGATCCGGTCGTCCAGTAGTTCCTCAACGCTTTTCCTTCTTAGAGAAGGGGTTTCATTCAGGTTGCGAATGATTTCCCCGCCCAGCGCCCACAGGTTATCGACGTGTTTCTGAATGGTCTTCGGCGACAGGTCCGAAGCGGCTAATGCGTCCAGGAAAGGCCGGAAGCAGGCCGCCAGCTTCTCGCCCGGCGGGATGTCTTTTTCCTCTCCCATCCACGAGCGCGGCCAGCTGTTTAGATCCCGGCAGTAATGCTCAAGGTCGTGATGTGGCCGAGTGGCGCGCGGTTTACTTTGGTAATTCCCGTCTTCGCCGGTTTCCCCTTCATGCTGCAGCTCATCACGATTCTAAATCGTTGCCACCGTTTTCACGGATTCGTCTACCACCAGGCCCGGCTCAGTGCCGACCACAAGAGCATCGAGATTGCCGTGCGTCCGCGCAAAGGCTCGCGGGCGGTTTGTTCGCGCTGCCATCAGCCCGGACCGTCGTCGTTGAAGAAGTTCCGTGGAGCGACGGCAAACGCACGCTGACTCGCGCTTACATGCTGTTTCTGGCGCGCTGGGCGCGAAAACTGTCATGGAAGGAAACGGCCGAAGCCTTTCGCACTTCATGGGAAAAGGTTTTCGATGCCGTCGAATACGTCGTCACCTTCGGGCTGGAGCACCGTGTTCTCGGCCAGATCGATGCCATCGGCGTGGACGAAATTCAGTACGCCAAAGGCCACAAGTACCTGACGCTGGTTTATCAGATTGATCTCGGCGTCACGCGACTGCTCTGGGTTGGCAGGGAAAGAACGATCGAATCGTTTCAGGGATTCTTCACTATGATCGGCGACGAGATCGCTTCGAAGATTGTCTTCGTCTGTTCCGACATGTGGAAGCCGTATCTGACGGTCATTCGCGAAAAGGCTCAGAGGCGCTGCGTATCCTCGATCGCTTCCACATCGTGGCGAACATGAACAAGGCACTGGACGAAGTCCGTGCCGGAGAATCGCGTCGCATCGCCTTCGAAGGCCGGATTCCCGTGCTGAAAAAATCGCGCTGGCTGCTGCTCAAACGCGGCGACAACCTCAAAACCGAACAGCGCTTCCGCTTGTGCAACCTGCTCCACTACAACCTGAAGACGGTCCGCTCTTACCTTCTCAAGGAAGCGTTTCAGCAACTCTGGGATTACAACTCCGCCATCTGGGCGGGAAAGTTCCTCAACGAATGGTGCCGGCAGGTGATGCGTTCCCGCATCGAACCGATGAAGAAGATCGCCCGCTCACTGCGCGATCACCGCGAACTGATCCTCAACTATTTCCGGGCTCAAAAACTGCTTTCCAGCGGCGTCGTCGAGGGCCTGAACAACAAGGCAAAAGTCACGATGAGAAAATCCTATGGCTTTCGCACCTTCCGCTGCCTCGAACTCGCCCTGTATCACTCACTTGGCAAGCTCCCCGAACCGGAATCCACCCACGAATTTTTCTGACGATTCATAAATTGCTGGATCGATTCACCCTCACGCTTGCGGCGGCGGCGATCGACTCGGCGGCGCGGCCCAGGCGCAGCAACTGACGTTACCTCGCATGCGTTAAATACAGCCTGCTGGAATTGGGGGGCTCGGTCACCATGGACCGCGGCGGGCCGCCAAAGGGAATGAAGACCGCGCAGCCGGTGTGCGGCAGGCCTTCGGGGCTGCCGCCCGGCGCGGAACTTTACGTCAGTTTGTAGCGCCGGCGATCTTGTCGCCGGTGACCCTGCCAACGGCGTCTTCGACAGAGCGGCAAGATTCCGCACCTGCCGGATGCGGTCAAGAAGCGGGATGAGAACCGCTCCAAATGGCCCGAGGCCGATCCTGAAGCCAGGTGCTACATGATCGAGATGCCGTTATGCGAATGATCGACAACAACGCGGAACTGATGGAGCACACGTGCGTTCCGTTCACCGATATGCTTCTGCACCACAACCGTTGCAGTCGAAGTGACGAGGCGGGTTCGTCCAATACCCAGGGACCGCCGAAATAACACCTACTGTTGTTTAGGCGCCTGTTTCGGTTTAGGATGCGCCCGTTCGTAACGGGACGTTTCGATGTAGCCCCTGATGGCGTTGTTGCCTTCATGGCAGGCATACTCGAACATCTGATACTTGTTGTCCAGCTTGAGTGGAAACGCCACGGCCCAGGGCTGGGTTATTACGTCCGGGTCTTCGATCCTCATCTGGTAATCGATCGTATCGGGCCCGGTTCGGGTGAAGCGCTCGGTGATGTGCATCTGCTCGGAGGTCGGATTGAGCGGCGGAGAGCCGGGAACGCCGGCGTTCGTCATGTCATCCTTGCCGTTGAAGTTGGTGGTTTCGACGACCAGCGTGTTGCCTTCCCAATGCCCGCGCGATTCGCCTAACCACGATTTAACGGCCGGATCGAGCGCCGGCCGTGTGGTGGTAGGAATGATGCGGACCTCATGGGCCATTTCGAGGACAATCATGACGTAGCCGGGCGTCTGCATGATGCGGATACCGTTGTTGTAATTGCGCGGCAACATCGAAACGGGCATGCCGCGCGTGATGCAGCGATCCCAGCTGTCGAAGTCCGTCAGGGCTGTCGAATACGGTCTGACCGGGCTTGTAGCTGCCGTGCATCGCCGCGTACAGCTCCTTGCCGTGGGGCGTGAGCTCGGGGAAACGGCCGTTCGCAGGTTCGCTGATCATCGACGTGATCTGCAGCACTTCAGTGCCGGAATCGGCCTGGGGTATCGGCCCGGACTCGAATCGTTTGTTGCGGGCAGCAGCGGCCTTTTTCGCAGCGGCGAATTCGTCCTCGGTCATCATCCGGCGGTCGCCATACTTCTCGGGACGCTGAAGCGGCGTTGCAATCAGGTGGTTCAGCGGCCAGATACCCCGAAGGTCCGGTTCGCCCCAGGGAGTCTTGGGCGGCGTGAACTTTGCGTAGCGGCGGCTTTGGCTGCTGGTTTTGCCGCGGGTTTTTGCGACTCCTGCGCCAGCGCGGACCCGGCTCCCGTGCACAGCAGCATGCATGCAGCGAAGCCGATCCCAGCCGATCCTGGAGTGAATTGGATCATCAGAAAACTCCTTACAATCCGAAATGGGATCATATCATGTTATGGCGGGTTCGAGCCCGTCCCCAAGGAGCTGTATGAGACTTCCGCTTGCGCTGTCGCTGGCCCTCTCCGCTTTGTCGCCGTTGACGCTGCTCGCTCAGAATGCGAGTGACACTCCCGAGGCTCATATCGCCGCCGCGAAGGCCGCGGCGGGCGACGATTTCCAGAATCTGTTCGAGTTTCAATGCAACGGTCCTGGCCCCCGAAAGCCCAGGCGCCGCGGCGGCGCCGGGCGGGCGGGGCAGGCGCGCCACGAGGTGGTGGTGGACGGGCGCCGGGACCACCGGACAGATCGACGTGGCACGACGAACCGGTGAAGGTTTTTGACAACCTTTACTTTTTCGGCCAGTCCGAGTACTCCGTGTGGGCGATCACGACGTCGCAGGGCATCATCGTGATGGACACGATCTTTGACTATTCGGTCGAAGACGAGGTCGCCGACGGCATGAAGAAGCTGGGTTTGGACCCGGCCAATATCAAATACGCGGTCGTCAGCCATGCTCACCCGGATCATGACGGCGGCGCGAGGTTCCTTCAGGATCATTACGGCACGCGAGTCATCATGTCGCCGGCGGACTGGGATGTGCTCGATAAGAGGACCAACGGCACGAAGCCGAAGCGGGATATCGAGGCCACCGACGGCCAGAAGCTGACGCTCGGCGACACCACGGTGACGCTTTACATCACGCCGGGTCATACGCCGGGCACCATCTCGAGTATTTTTCCGGTAAAGGACAACGGCACGCCGCACATTGTGGCTTTGTGGGGTGGAGTGGGGCTCAATACGAACCGGACAGCGCTTCAGAAGTACATCGATTCGGCGCAGCGATTCAGCGAGATCGTGAAGAAGGCGGGCGCGGATATCATCCTTGCCAACCACACCGATTGGGACCGGTCCAAGATCAACCTGCCGATGCTGGCCAAACGCGCGCCGGGGAGTCCGAATCCATATATTGTGGGTAACGCCAAGGCTCTGAACTTTCTTAAAGTCGCCCGGGAATGCGCGCTTGCGCGTATCGGGGACGCGAATTGACGCCGGGCGGAATCCGGCGGCACCGTTGAAAAACCACCCCGGGTGACCGGAAACTCCGCGCCGAGCTGGGGCGGGTGAGGCTTTGGTGATGAGACGGTGTTGCAGTGGATGCAGGCGCCATATTGTTCGCTTCCAGTCGCGCTCTCTCATGGGTCCCGTCGTCGTGGCCGCTTCGCAACACTGCTGTCCAAATCACCTCATCGTCGTGGATTGGGTCTTCAATTCAAAGCACACAACTCTGGCAACTGAATCAAATGGCCGATCCGGTACCCGCCGGGATTCGGGGCCTGGCTCTCTCTTCGTGTACGTCTGGTGGCCGCGGACCGCGCACAGGAAATGCTCAACCGGTCTGAGACGCGCTCTCGGGTCCCTTATCTTCCGGATCGGAATTACGACGACCGTGTTTGCAGGTTCCCAGGACTCAACCTGCCGTTGCGGCCACAAGATAAAGTGGCTGTTTTCGCACGAAGCGCCTGTATACTCCCGTAAGGAGGACCGCCGATGTCTTATCGCTGGGTCTGCACCGTCATATGCTGTTGTGTACTTGAAGGCGTCTTGCTGGCGCCGCCGGCCCACGCGGCACATGCCTATGCCATGGCTTGCTGCAGCACGGCCGTGCCGTCCTCGGTGTCTGTCTTTAATCGCCGCACCCATGCCCTTGCCAACACGTTTTTTGTCGGCGAAGGCGCCGCTTCTGTGGCACCGTCAAAAGACGGCAGAGTCCTCTTTGTCATTAACGAGACTGACCAGAGCATCTCCGTGCTGTCCGCGCTCAACGGAGTTCCAATCGGCACCATCTCCCTAACCCAGTATGGCGGCATCCCTTACGGCCTGGTTCTCGGTCCCGACGGAGGGGTGCTCTATGTAACGGAGGTGGCGGCTACGCCTGTCGGTCCGAACAGCAGTGGCATTAACGTTCTCGGTATCAGCACGGCGACAAACACCGTTCTATTCCAGGTGGAAGTGCCCGGATTTGCCAATAACGGTCAAGTAGAACTTCCCGCTCCGGTGATTTCCAGCGACGGCCGAAAGCTTCTGGTCTTCGCTCATTCCATGGTGATCTTCGATCTCTCCACTCGCCAGGCTTCAGCCATCCCTGTGGCTTTCTCGAAAGAGGATCATCCACAGGGCCTGGCGGTAACGCCGGATGGAGCTTACGCTGCGTTCACATTTAACGGCCCAAAGAACACGGGCCAGTTCTCGCTGATGGATGTGAACACCCAGGCTGTAGTCAAACAACTCACTTACCCGACCGGCACAAGTGTAAGCGGGGTCGCCGTATCGCCGGACGGCTCCCAGGCCTATTTTGCGACCAATAGCTCCACAGGATCTGCTGTCAACGTCTTCGATATCGCGAGCCAGCAGGTCGTGAATACCTTCCCGGCGGGGAGCGGCGGCGCCGGGCTTATCACCGTCACACCGGACGGCAGTGAGATTGAATTGGGCGAGGGGAACAATTCGGTACTTTCCATGAACACCGTCACCGGCGCCGTGGTTGCAGAAACGGGCGTGCTTGGGGAGCTGACTTCGATTGCGCTTTCCGCGGATAGCGCGTGGGTGTATGCCACCAACTACAGCTCTTCCGTAGTAGAGATCATCGATCCTGATACGCTGCAGATAACCAAACAACTTGCCGCGGGCGCGATCGAGGACAGCTACGACGTGCCCTGGACCATAACTGCCAGTCGGGATGGCCGAAGAATCGTGGTTGCGGCCAGAGTCAATTTAACGGTTATAGACGCCGTTTCTCAACGGGTGCTCGGCGCTGTGCCTTACGGCGCCCCATTTGCTGGTCCCATCGGCGTGTTCGGCAGTGTCAGCTTGTCGCCGCATGGTGATCGGGCCTACGTGGTAGTCAACACAACACCCGCGCAAATTCAGGTTGTGGATACCAGCCAGTTGAAAACCGTGGCCGCATTGAGCCTCACGGCCGCCGAGTATCCCACCCAGTCCGCGGTCTCTCCCGACTCATCCACCCTTTACGTAGGCGAACAGTACTGCACTTCCGGACAAAGCTGCGACTGCTATTTTGACAGCTGTTTGCCTCGATTGCTCCAGATCGATACCGCGACCCTCGAAATCACTGGCCAGGTTGCGCTCGGCGCTAGAGGTTACTTTCCGGGCGGGATTGCGCTCACGCGAGATGGCAAAACGGCCTACGTGGAAGGCCTTCCCTCTTCGGGCGGTATTTCGGTGGTCAATCTGACGGCCGGCGCGGTGGATACGACCATTCCCAATCAGCTCGGCTGGCAGCCTATTGCGCTCTCGCCGAATCAGCAGTTCATCTATGAAGCCACGCTCTCCAATTGTGACTATTATTCGATTGGCCTGGCCACTCAGCAGGTCACCTGCGTGGGTGCGCCCGGCAATGGCGGGGACGTGGCCGTCAGCCCGAACGGCGCTTTTGTCTTCAGCAGCAGTGGAAACAGTGTGCTGGCGGTTGCCGCTTCTCCGGACGGATCTGGCACTTATCTCGGAACTGTAAGTCTGCCCGGGGCTTCGAACGGCGTCGCGTTTTCGCCGTTTTAGGAAACGTGCGAGGATGCTTAAGGAGGTCTCAAATGATCAAAAGCATAACCGTTCTCGCTCTGGCCGGTCTGTTCGGCGCCGCGCTTTACGCCGCCGAGAAGCCGAAGCCGGTGGACGTGAGCTTGAAAGACGCGGACGGCAAGGACGTCGGGACCGCGAAGATCGCCGATCAAGGCGCGGGAGTCAAAATCTCGCTCGATCTCAAAGGTCTGCCTCCGGGCGAGCATGCGATTCACGTTCATGCTGTGGGGATGTGCGAGGGGCCGAAGTTTACTTCCGCCGGCGGCCATTTCAATCCCGATATGAAAAAGCACGGCCTTCAGAATCCAGAGGGGCCGCATGCGGGCGATATGAATAATTTCATGGTCAAGCCGAACGGAACGGCGAAAGTGGCTGTGACCGATCCGCGGGTGACGCTCTCCGACGGTCCTCACTCCCTGTTCACGGGCGGCGCTACCGCGCTGGTGATTCACGCGAAAGCCGACGATATGAAGAGCGATCCGGCGGGTAATGCGGGCGATCGCATCGCCTGCGGCGTCATTAAAAGGTAAATTCGGCGGATTATTCGCCCGGAAAAGCCGGCGACAGAAGTCTTACAAACGAAAAACGCAATCCCTGTTAGGCTGCAATTGCATGACCTCAACAGGATCCCAAGCTGGAGCGGAAGTCTTCAGCCTGCCCCGGGCCAAAGGTTTGAACTGGCCCACCGTGATTGCCATCGGGCTGTTTCATATTGGCGCGATCGCCGCGCTGTTCATGTTCAGCTGGCGCAGCTTCTTCGTTGCGCTCTTCCTTTACTGGGTGGCGACCGGTCTCGGGATCAGCATGGGATACCACCGTCTGCATACGCACCGCGGGTATAAGTGCCCGGTGTGGCTGGAATACTTTTTCGCGCTCTGCGGTTCCCTGACCCTTGAGGGCGGCCCGATTTTCTGGGTCGCGGTGCATCGCGTTCATCATCAGAAGTCCGATCACCACGGCGACCCGCATTCACCCCGCGACGGTTTCTTCTGGGCTCACATGGGATGGATCATGTTCGGCGAGGGCAACCACAACAATACGAAGCTGATGTCGAAATACGCGCCGGACCTCGCGAAACACCGGTTTTACGTGTTGCTGAACGACTGGCACTGGGTTCCCATGGTTGTGCTCGGCATGATCCTTCTGGCGATCGGCGGTCTGCCGATGATGCTCTGGGGCATCTGCGTGCGCGTCGTGTTCGGTCTGCATGCCACCTGGCTGGTGAACTCGGCAACCCACATGTGGGGCGGTCGGCGATTCGCTACGAAGGACGATTCCCGCAACAGCTGGTGGGTAGCGGCGCTCACGTTCGGCGAAGGCTGGCACAACAACCATCACGCGCATCCGACCTCGATCCGCCATGGGCTCGCCTGGTATGAGATCGATCACTCCTGGATTCTGGTGAACATCCTCAAGCGCGTCGGGCTGGTCTGGGATCTTAAGGTGGCGAAGCTCGACAGCCGGGTACTCGACCGCGAAGCGGCGTAAGAAGCGGTCGCGAGCGCCCGATTTGCCTCGCGCTGCTACGCCGGTTTACCATGGAGTGACATGAATCGCCTGAGTCTTGCCGCAGTTCCCGTTCTTATTTTTTCCTTAGCCCCTGCTCCGCGGGCAAACGCCCAGGATCTGACCGAAGGCAAAGGAAAGGACGTCGTGGAACAGGTTTGCGGCGCCTGTCATGGAGTGGACCTCGTGTCCGGCCAGCGAGCGACTGCAGAAGGCTGGGGGTACATCGTGGATGACATGGTGTCGCGCGGCGCATCCGCAACTGCCGACCAGATCACCACGATCAAGGAATATCTCGCGAAGAATTACGGCCAGGTGAACGCGAACAAAGCGCCCGCCAAGGAGATCGTTACTGTGCTGGGGATCACACCGGAGCAGGCCGATGCGATCGTCAAATACCGGACGGACCACGGGAATTTCAAGACCATCGACGACCTCAAAAAGGTCCCTGGCCTCGAGGCCGTAGATCTCGCCGGGATGAAGGACCGCCTGGCGTTTTGAGCGGCCGTTCTTAAAGGATTTTTACCCTTCCCGGGTACCAGTCCGCGTAACATTTGGGGTGCTTCAGGCATCCTATCCGCATGAAAACTATTGTTGTAAGGAACACGCGCATAACGGACGCGCCCGCCGCGGCGCAGTCCGGCAAATCTCTCTTTTCTTTGGCGCGTCGCGCGGCGGCCTGTGCGCTGTTTTTGGCGATGGCCAGCTTGCCGCTGTTCGCCAAATCCTTCGATATCACCTTCAGCGCCCCAGCGGTTCTTGGTAGCGCGACGGTGCCGGCGGGGCAGTACTCGTTGAAATTCGACGGTTCGAAAGTGACGTTTACCAACGCGAGCTCAGGGAAAAAGTTCGACACGGTTGCAGTCGTTCAGAATGGCAGCATGAAGTTTGCCAATACGATCGTTCAGGCCAAACGAGTGGAAGGCCAGGACATTGTCGATGAAATTCAGCTCGGCGGTACTATGACCGCGCTGGATTTCAAGCACTAGAAGTGACGCTCTGTCGAAGACGCGGTTGGCAGGGTTTGTGGCGACAAGATCGCCGGCGCTACCGGCGCTGACTTAAAGCTCCGCGCCGAGCGGAAGCTCGGCGGCAGGGCCTAAGCCCTGGCCCCACACCCGGCAGCGTGTCTTCATCGGCTTTGGCGGCCCGCCGCGGGCCATGGAGACTCCCTTCCGGTCGCGGCTCGGAAGAATAGCGTCGCGGTGGTAAGTGGTGTCGCGGCTGCAGGTAGCTCGCGGCGGTATGTGGTTGTTTAGCGGACCTGGGGGAAGCCCAGATTCACGCCGCTTGTCGATGGATCGGGCCACCGGCTGGTGACCACTTTTCCACGAGTATAGAAGCGGATTCCCTCAGGACCATACATGTGAAGGTCTCCAAAGAGTGAGGCCTTCCAGCCTCCAAAGCTGTAGTAAGCCACCGGGACCGGGATCGGTACGTTGATGCCGACCATTCCCACTTCCACGTCGAACTGAAATTGCCTTGCGGCGCCGCCATCGCGGGTGAAGATGGCGACGCCGTTGGCGTATTGATTGCGGTTGACGATGTCGACCGCATCCCGATATGTTTTCGCGCGGACGATGCCCAGCACCGGGCCGAAGATTTCGTCCTCATAACAGCTCATGCCGGGTTCGACGCCGTCGAGCAGCGACGTGCCGAGAAAGAAGCCTTCGCGCGCCGCCATGGGATGCTCGCGTCCATCGACGACGACTGTCGCGCCTTCGGACCTTGCGATGTCCATATAAGACGCGACCCGGTCGCGATGCTCGCGGGTGATGAGCGGGCCCATTTCGCTGCCGTCTTCGAGGCCCGGGCCGATACGGATTCTCGCCATCCGTTCTTTGATGGATGCGATCAGCGGGTCCGCTACGTTATCCACTGCGACCACAATCGAAATCGACATGCAGCGCTCTCCGGCGGAGCCGAACGCGGCGGAAACGGCGGCATCGGCGGCCATGCCGATATCGGCGTCGGGGAGAACGAGCATGTGGTTTCTCGCGCCTCCGAGGGCCTGGACTCGCTTGCCGTGTCGCGTGCCGGTTTCGTAAATGGAACGCGCCACCGGGGTCGAGCCCACGAAGCTGATGGCTTTGACGTCGGGGTGTTCGATCAGGCGGTCCACGGCGACGCGATCTCCCTGAACTACACTGAAGACGCCATCGGGAACCCCTGCGGCCCGCAGCATCTCGGCGAGGAAAAGGCTTACGGAGGGATCTTTCTCGGATGGCTTCAGGATGAAGGTGTTGCCGCAGGCGATGGCGTTGGCGAACATCCACATGGGAACCATGGCCGGGAAGTTGAAGGGCGTGATTCCCGCGACTACGCCCAGAGGCTGATTGATCTGGCAGACGTCGATGCCTCGGCTGACCTGCTCCGAGAAGCCGCCTTTGAGGAGATGCGGAATGCCACAGGCGAATTCGATGTTTTCGAGGCCGCGCGCGAACTCGCCGGTGGCGTCGGCAAGCGTCTTGCCGTGTTCGAGCGTGATGAGTTCCGCGATGCGGTGACGATTGGCGTGGAGCAGTTCGCGCAGGGCGAACATGATCTCGGCGCGGCGCGAGAGGGAGGTTGCGCGCCAGTCCGGGAAGGCTTTGAGCGCGGTGGCAACGGCCGCATCCACGTCGGCGGCACTGGCGAACTCCACGCGGGCCTGGGCTTCACCGGTAGCGGGGTTCCAGACAGTGCCGAATCGTCCTGAGGTGGACGCCACCGGTTTGCCGCCGCTCCAGCTTGTGATGGTTTTCAAATCGATCTCGGAAGCCGTCATTTATTTTCTCGTTTTTGATCAGGAGCTGCGTCGCGGGGGCCGTAGTGCGGCACGGGCCGGTCGAGCTCGTAAGCGCCGAGATCCGGGGCTCGGCCAGTGAAATCGTCATTGATCGTGGGGAGCGGCGTGCCCGCGTCGATGGCGGCCGTTCCTGGTTTCAGGCGGAAATCGAAGTCGGCGGGTTTGTAGAGATGTTGAGGATCCGATTTATCGGGCATTTTCACGTTCGCGAAAATATCGTAGTCGAGCAGGACGCTGTGGCGGTCCTGACCGGTGGCCTCGCTGTATTCCCTGAGCGACTTGAAATGCCGGTCCGTCAGTTTGCCGTTGTAGTCGGCCGCTACCTGGAATGCGGGTGAGTCCCACTCGAATGCGTTCTCCACGCCGGGATTCGGGCGGAAGCCGTTGTAATCGGAAGACGAGTAGTTAGTCGTAGTTCGTAAGTTGATTACCGGATCCAGGTAGCCATCGCCGAGGATCAGATTATTCAGGAAATGCACGTTGGCCGCAGGGCCCACCAGACGGCCCTGGCCGAAGAACGTATTCTGATACACGAGTACGCCCGCCGGAGTATCCACAAATTTCAACGGGCCGCCGGTAGTGGTGTCGTATGCGACGTTCTGGTAGAAGTAGAGCGGACCGCCGAAGATGGGCTGGGCGCTTAGCGCTCCGCCGGCGGAATTGAAGCAGCGATTGCGGAAGACGCGGATGTTGCGCCCGCCACCATCGGCTTCGATGCAGTTATCCGCCATGTTGGAGAAATCGTTGTTATAGAAATCGATGGAGGCAGGGAAGCGGTCTGGTGTCGGATCGGGCGTACCGTCCGGATCCCCGTAAGTGGCTATGTCGATGCCATCATGCCAGTTCGCCACATAGTTATAAGCGACTACATGACCCTGACCGTATACTTTCACCGCATACTCGGAAGTTATCAGCGCGGGATAACCTGGAAACTTCGACCAGACGGCGGGCGTATACCAGCTCTGCAACTTATTCGGGTCGTGGCGGCCGATGAATATGTTATCGGCGATATATACATTCTTCGAACCAGACCACTCATCCTGCACGCCCCGGCCGATATTCTCCAGCTTGCAATGCTTCAGCGTGAAACCGCTCGATCCCGCGATGTGTTTCAGGCCGAGTAAGAACGCAACGTTGGTATTCCGGACTGTGATGCCTTCGAAATAGTTGTCATTCGCCCCCATCAGGTTGAATAAGTTCTGATTGCCGTCGCCGTCGAAGATTACTTCGCCGTCACCCGCGCCTTTAATCACGATTGGTCTGGCGGGAGTGCCGCTTTGGGTCAGATAGTAAGTTCCGTCAAAAGGCGTGCCGTAAGCCGCCAGGGTGCGGTCAAAGCCGCTATACACAAACCGGTTGTCTTTATAAACTCCGGCGTGCAGCAGTATGGTGTCGCCCGGCTGGACGCGGGGAGCCGAAGCGTTCGAATGGTCGGACTGGTCGGAGCCCATATAGTAAGCGGCCATGAGTCCGGTAAAAGCAGGCTCCTGCTTCGTTCCTTTGTATCCGAACGGATAGACATGATAGACGCGGCCGCCCGTCGCAGGTTGCGGTTCGAGGCGGGTCCGAACGGTGACGGTCTTCTCCGCTTTGCCTTTGACGCCATCGGGATCGGACAGAACGAAGCGGCATTCGTATTCGGCGCCCGGTTCCAGATTCAGCAGGCTTCCTGCGAACATGTTGGGCGCTACGTAGCTGTAGAAGTGACCGCCTCCATCGCGCGGCGCGCCGCCGGGCACATACTCATGTTGCAGGCGCAGCAGCGCCAAGCCTTTATGCCAGGCCTTCTCGCCGGTCTTGCGGTAAGTAACTTCCACGCGGGCGTTGCGATTGTCGTCTCCGGCGATCTTCCAGGCAAAACCGGCCGAGACGAGGGTCGGCGGATCGACGGTGAACGCGCCGGGAGTTGTGGCGATCTGGGACCACAATGGGGCCTGGGTCGCCAGGGCCAGCAGAGGCAGGAGACTGGAAATGCGCACGCTTTATTTTAGACGCCTTTCATTTCGGGTCAGGCGGCCGTCACATAGACCATTTTGGGGCGTAACGGCGGTAATTTTCAAAGTTGTAGTCGTGTCTTTGGGCGGTTGCGATGTCAGCGAGGCGGAACTGGCGGCGCGCTTCGGCTTCGATTTCGGCGGTCGAAAAAACGAACTGTCTGGTGACGGGTTCGGGATCGACAGGGACGTGGTGGCCACCGTGTCTCGCTTTCATTTTCATGAGATTGCGCTCGGCTACGGCGGCGTCAAGTTCGGCTTGCCTTTGGGCTTTGCGCTCGGTTTGCAGGGCTTTCAGCTCGCGCAGGGTCTTGTCGAGCGTGCGGTGCAGGCGCTGTTCGTACAGGGTCAGGTTGGCGAAGGATTTGTTATCGTCGCGGTAAACGCGCGCGGCGGTGAGTGCCGCGTGGACCTGGGGATGTTCGGTTTCGATTTCACCGGCGGCTTCGGCGTGGCCGAGTGCGATCATGGCGTCTTCGAACGAGAGGGCCCGGTTCAGGCGCCATTGGGTATCGCAATAAGTCTGGGCGTATTGCTCTTCGAGCGGCGTCTCGGGGGCGAGGGTCTGGAAGAGACGTTTGCAGAAGATGTGGTATTCGTCCATGTCTTCGTAGGGCATGACGACGGTGCGGCCGGTCAGGCCGTGGCGCAGGGCGTTCAGGGCGGAACGCTGTTTGCCTTCCTGGGTGCGGGGTCCGGTGGAGTGGTTCTGGGTTGGGGTTGCCGATTCGGTCGCCGGGGACATGAGTCTTCTGTTTTCTCCTGGTTATTGCTTAACATGCGTTTTAAGCGATGGTGCGCCCGATTTTTATCAAGCTGTTGATTTTATGGAGAAAAAAGTGTCGCCGAAATTGTGACTCTTAACCGGCCAATCGGCTAAACGCAGGGATGGGATTCTTTTTCAGCGCGGATTCTGTTACTTAGGAGCGAAGGCGAAGCCGCGGAGTCAGTGGCCTTGGCAGGGTGGTGACTTCGGGGCGTACCTTCGCGCCCGTGATCGTTTTTATCCCATGTTCAGGGGAGGGATGCAAGCGCCGCGATTTCGACCGCGAGTGGCTTCCCCGGCAGTGCCCGGGCTGTGGTCATGTTGCCATCGTTGGGCACGGCCGACGACAACGGCAGGCGCATGACGAAGTTCATGATTCGATCCGGGTCAGACGAGGGTTCTGCAATCACTGCGCCCGGACGCTGACCGTACTGCCGCACTGGTGCGTGCCGGGCGCGCCCTATAACCTGCCCGCCCGGGAACAAGCGCTGGACCGGCTCGCCAGTGGTGGAACGCTGGAGCAGTCCGCGCCGGATTGCCGCAACCCGGACCGCATTGCCGATCCCTCGACGATCAGACGATGGTTCTGGCGGCGGATTCAAAGTCTGCGGTTTTTCTTCTCACCCACCATCCTCGCCTGGGATTGGCGCGCCGCCGCCCGCATTCTGGGCGTGGAGCCATCGCCACCATGAGTTCTGCCGGAGGCAACGCTTTCCAGCCGCGCATTTCGCTGCTGGAGTATCTTGCGCAACACGGCTGGAAACCGGTCCGCGACAACGGAACCGAAGAAGTCGCCGGGTTGTGTCCGCTGCATGACGAGACACACCCCTCGTTCTATGTGAATCGCCGCAAGCAGGTGTTTTATTGCCATGGCTGCGGCCGGGGCGGCGGACTGGCCCGGTTAATCCACTTACTCGGCGACTTACCCGAACCCGCGCCGGAGCATCTGCTGGAGCATACTTATGCCTTCTATCAGCGGCAGCTGGAGCGGTGCGGGGATGGGCCGGCATATCTTGCCGAACGCGGCATCCAGGATCGCGCCGTGATCGAACGAATGCGTATCGGTTATGCGCCGGGCGCTTGTTTGCGCGCTCATCTGCAACGGCTCGGCTACAACTGCGGAACGCTGCGTGAATACGGACTGATCGACGATCGCGGCCGCGACGCTTTCTTCCGCTGT
>CAWHSB010000011.1:0-231564 GCA_963831795.1 Terriglobia bacterium
AATTTCCGGCACCTGTCCGCGGTCTCTCACGACGATCGATCAGAAAATGAGGGGCAGCGCACGCGTGTAGTGCTTGATCATCCATCAATTCTGCGAAATCTGACGAGTGCGAGCGCACTCGTATTCTCCGCTCGGTCCACTCACCTTCACGGGAAACAACAAGTCCGTCTCGGGACCGAAGTTCATAGCCCCGACGGCTGGGAGAGGCACTTCGCGCTTGCGTCGTGTTAGGTGCGGGCAATCGTAGTTGCGCACGCGCGCAATCGACCGCGCTCCGCAGCGGGCGTCGACGGCCCTCTGCGGTAACGCTTGCGAAGGTTCAAAATTGAAGTTTTGGAACGAGTCTGGAGAACGTGAGACATGGACGCTATCACTCAGTTGCACACGTACGCGACGCTTGAGGATCTGCCATTCGTACGTGCCAAGGCGGAGGTGATTGCACGCTTTGAGCGCTACTACGTCGAGCGTCTCTTGAGGCAGACACGAGGCAACATCGCGGAGGCAGCTCGACGCGCGGAGGTCGATCGCGTGACGATGTTCAGACTCGTCCGCAGGTGTCGTCTCAAGGATGAACCGCGATAGCGCGCCCGTGCGGCACGACGTCATGGAATGCGCGTCGCGAGTAGCTCCTGGTCCCTGAAAGCGTGGACCACGAACGCATCTCCGTGGGTGCCTTCCGGACGCGAGATGTCTCCACTTACTGGTTCGGCCGTTCGTCGTTGCGCGGCCAGACGATCTGTTCTTGAGCCGGGGCTAAGGCGGGCGGAGATCTTATTGCTCGATGAGGCGGTGATTCTTCAGAGAATTCGTTTGAAGGTACCGGCTTGCCGTGGACAATACGTACTTCAATGGCCTGTACCGCGCGACATCAGGCATCGGGGCGCTTACTGGCAATTCTGGGAGGCGGCTTCATTTGGGGTCTGAACGAACGCCCGGCAATCTCCGCTTCGAATGATCTCGCGGTATGTAGCGGACCCTCCCTCGTAATCGAAGGAGTGCTTTCGTCAAATTGGGTTGATGCCGTGCAGGACGTTCGCGATAGGCTGCGCAAGAACGCCGACTTGGACCGCTGCGCAGCGCTCCGCTTTGAAGTTGTCGAAGACAGCTTGCTGATCCGCGTTACAACGTCGAATGGGAGAAAGGCGATGAGGTCGGTCACTTCACCGCAGAAGCTCATCTCAACAGTCGAAGCGCTGACGGTACTGCCCCCGACATTGCCGCCCGGCCCGGCGGCGCCCGATCCACGTGATGTTCCCGACGACCTTGTCGACGGACCTCGCACCGCTCAGCCCTCGCCAACGTCTACTGCACACATGGAAGTAGGCGCAGGCGCCGCGGGACGGTTGGCCGGCGCGCCGTTGTATGGCGGCGGCGGTCTAGCCACCTTCGCCCAACTCGCTTTGGAGCACTGGCTTGTGGGCGTCAGCGCGCGATGGGACGCCGTCGACGACACTCTCGGTGTACCCAGCCCGTCCGGTTTCAATATGCAGACGTTCGAGGTGGGGATCGGTTTGGGCCGGCGCACCCAACTTGGCAACTTCAATGTCGACGCCGTCATCGGGCCGGAGGTTGTCGTCGAGAGTCAAGAGGCCGAAGGGATCGCCGACGGGCTCGGGGGCACCGCGAGCGATGTGCGCTTCGACTTCCTTGTTCGGATGTCGGTTCCGCGTGCTGGACATTCGCGCTTCTACGCTGGCGTGGACGCCGATGTTTCTCCTTCCAGGCTACGACGTACCAAGCAGCTCGATCCAGGGCTCCCAGCCTTGCCCGCCTGGAGCAGCGGCCTACAAATCGGCTTTCTCTGGGGGACCCGGTGACCTTGGTTCGCAAGCAGTCGATTGGAACCGAGTCGGACGACCCGATGGACGCCGTAGCCCTACGACGGCTTGCAGGGGGTGAAACCAGCGCACTTGCGACTATCTATGATCGTCACCATGTCGCTCTTCGCAGGTTCGTCTCGCAGGCCACCAACAATGCACACGACGTCGACGACCTTTTGCACGCCACATTCTTGACGGCAGCGAAGGCCGCAGCCGCCTTCGATGGTCGCGAAAGCTGCCGACCATGGCTCTTCGGTATCGCTGTACGCCTCCTTCAACGGCGGAGACGAACCCTGAGCCGCTGGTCGCGCGCTTTGCACGAGTTCGCGATCCGTCAAGGGGCCGTCGAAGTCGATCCACATCGCGAGCTTGCCGCACGCGACGACTTGAGATCGCTGTCGGTGGCATTGGGCAAATTGAGTGACGCGAAACGAATTGCCCTTTGCCTCGCCGAGATCGAGGGTCTTTCATCGGACGAAATAGCCCGCGTGCTCAGAATACCCGTCGGTACGGTCTGGACCCGTCTGCACCACGCGCGACGTGAGCTGCGTGAGCTCATGCGAGGCAGCGAACCGTGAGCCTCGCCAAGTGCTCACGACTGTGGATCGTTGAGGCCGTCCGTGACGGCCGGGTCAAGGGCGCAGAGCGAGATGCGTTCGAGCGACACGTGCCCACGTGTAGCGACTGTTTGCAGAAATCCAGGTGGCTCGACGAGCTAGGTCAGATGCTACACCAGGTTCCATTCGATCAGCCCGATGCTCTTGCCATTCGGAGGCAACGTGGGCGTCTGATGGCTGAATCGGACGCGGCGCGGATGAAACGCATGCGTTCGGTATTGCCGAGGCCCATGGGCTACGCGATAGCGATCGTTGCCGGCGTGGGATCGATCTTCGGATTGGGGCGAGGTCCCATCATGATTGGGTGCCGATTGTCGACGCAACCCCAGAGCCCATCATCGATGTTCTGCCTGAGCCGGGAGCTCGTTGGCACCACACGCGCTCTGCCGACACAAATGGTGTGGAGCTCGATGAGGGTACAATCTCCTTGCACATTCAGCGTCGCGGCACCGCCGGACGGATCGTCATTGTCGTGCCCGACGGAGAGATCGAGGACTTCGGGACCGTGTTGCAGGTTCGAGTTGCAGAAACACACACGGCGCGCGTGACAGTCGAAGAAGGCAATGTCGCCATTCGGATTCATGGGGTCGCGGAGGTCCGTCTTGGTCCGGGTGGATCGTGGACTCCTGAACAACTGCCGGCTGCCAATCCTGCTCCGAGTGTCGTCCAATCCCGATCCGTCGACAACCATCCAACAGCCGCGCCGAATCCAACGGCAGCCTCCAAAAAGGTCCCCCAAAGGGCGACTACTTCTTCGCCGCGTACCCGGACCGATGACGAAGTGAATGACGCCGAGGATCTAGCGTACCTGCAGGTCGTCAGACTGACGGGCGCCGTAAAGACAACGGAAGCGCGGTCCGAAGCTCGGGAGTATCTGCTGCGCTTCCCAAATGGCTTCCGCCGAGTAGAGATGCTCGATATCGCGACTGGGCGATCCGATAGTCGCTAGCACATGTGGAGGTATCCTGCGGACCATCGAGCCATCACACCCGGTTTCAGGTAGTGCGTCGCAAATGCAGCCCCATGGTAACGGCGATCCGGACATCCGCCCCGCGTGTACATAGCTCTGACGGCGAGCCCGAATATGTGCCATTCGTAGGTGCTAAGGCCGAGCTAGTCGCGCCAATCACACCAGTAGTTTGAGGTTTCAAGCTACGAGTCGTACGGGAGTCTGGGGCCGCGAGCGAGTGTTTCGTGGTCTCAAGGAGCTTCAATGTCGACCTGCTCGTCTTGCACAAGTGCACCCTCTCAAGTTGCTTCCACCATGCAAGCCGCCTCGGCTGAGCCCGTGAAAGCCGCCGAGAAACCTGCGGCCATCGATCCCGGACCTGCCACCAAGGTGAGCATCTCCGATGACGCGCGCGCGCAATTGCATGCGGCCGGCGTGGCTCCTGCCGACATCGCGACCATCAACCTCAAGGACTCGGGCGCGGTCGTCCAAGCCGTTCACCTCGCGCGGGCTCACCGCGCAGGCGGACATCACCACCACCCCGCAGGCGGCGCTCCGGCGACCAACGGAGCGAAGTAGATTCATCCCTACGGCAGCGAGAGGGAACGTTGAGGCTCGGCGCCGCACATTCGGGTCATATGGATCAATGTTGGCGCGCAGCCGCAGGCAATCAGCAAGTTTCGACTTTCGTGCTGCAGCTCGCCCACCAATTTACTCATCGCTTGAACCTAGTGGATCGCAGCCTTCCCTGAAAATCATCCCTTTTCCGCCCCCTGGTCGGCCGATCCCGGGCGGGAGTCGCGACGTTGGTTCGGGACGGTCCATGTCGAAGACCTCCAGAGGTCCCAAGGCGAAGGCTGTCAAGCAGAGCACTCTCGTCAGTCCGTTGGCGGTGAGGATGCGTCGAGGTCCGCACACGAACCGCCCCAATACCGAAAGACGTACACGGTACCCGAGTGGCTCGAGACCGTGAATTCATCCGAGTGCCCCGACTCCAGGAAGGCGACGCCGTAGCTCCGCGTCGCCAGTAGCTCTTGGCCGCTGAAGACGCGAACGACGAAAGCATCTCCCTCGGGACCTTCCGAGTGCGAGATGTCTCCGCTTACCGGTCCACCGCTTGTAGTCGCGCCGCCACCGGAGCTCGGGAGCTTCATCGATTCGCACCCGCCACCTTCGGGTACCAAAATGTCACCCATCTTCTGAAACATTCGCTCGTTGACAGTGACTGGCTCACCGCTCGAGCAAGACGGCGTGGCATGCCGCGCATACCAGCGCGATTGTCGCGAGCAAGGTTGCCGAACGAGCGCTCGTGAGTCCCTCCGCCATATGTCTATTTGGTTCGAAGATCGACGACACGGGGCGATCCATTCGTCGCCGACCGCGACTACAAGGAGCCCGCCCGCCGATCGTGGCACGAGTGCAAGGGTAGCATGGCGTGGAGACGGCCGACTCTACTTCGCTAGCCGGAGGTTTGAAGGTTCCGCTCGATGGAGGAGAAACACGTTTGTGTTGGATCTTGTGCAATTCAGTTCGCTAATTGGGCCGTCTGCATTGTCGCTTGAGGGCGACTGAAAGAACCTTCTACCCCATCAAGCTTTCTTTGCAGCACCACGATTTTGGACCGTGATGCTCAGCGGCCAGCACTTCAGCGTCGACCCTTTCGTAAGGGCCCAAGCTCACCGGCGGGACCGCACAGGCGGGCGCCTGTTGGCAACGAGGTTCGATATGACCAAGAGCGGGCGACCGTGGATTCTTGCTTCCCTGGCAGCTGCATGGCTCGTTCCCGCCGGCGCGACTGTTGGGTGCAGCGCGACGATTGGCGACGGTCCCCCCGGTTTGGACGGACCGGGCAGTGACACGAGCGGGCCTGGCTCGACGGGTCAGCCCTCGCAGATCACCACCTGTCAGGGACACTTTACTGTACCGACCCGGCTTGCGCGCATCGCGGACGCCCAAATTGCCAACGTGATCTCCGATCTATTCGGAGCTGATGCGCTCGTCGGTGTCGCGCTGGCCGACCCGAAGACCCGGGACTTCATTCCCACCCAGGACACGCTCAACAGCACCATCCTCGATAAGTATGTGCAAACGGCCGAAGGGGCCATGAACGCCGTGACCGACGCATCCCTCGCTGCTCTCGGCGGTTGCTCCCAGACCACCTTCAACGACGCCTGCGCCAAGAGCGCGATCTCGACCATCGCGACCAAGGCGTACCGGAGGCCGGTCACATCCGACGAACTCGACAGCTTGATGACCGTCTACACGGACACAAGTACTTATGGCGTGGCGGCGGCGACACGGGCCGCGCTGAGGGCCGTGTTGACCGCTCCCCCCACCATCTACCGCACCGAGTTTGGCTCAGGTGTTCAAAATGGCGTTTCGGCTCTCACCTCTTACGAGGTGGCCAGCGAGTTGTCGTTCATGCTCGCCGACACGATTCCCGACGACGCACTGCTTGCGACGGCCAAGGCCGACAAGCTCACCAGCGCAGACCAAATCGTTGCAGAGGTGACTCGGCTGCTCGGGACGCCGCGCGTGCAGCAAAACCTCACGCGCGTGATGCTCGCCAACTTCGCGGTGGGGAGCCTCTTCGGCACCACGAAGGACACGAAGCTATTTCCTGCATACACGGCGGGCCTCGAGACCAGTCTCTTCACCGAAACTCAGATGTTCATGGACGAAGTCCTCTGGCACGGGAAGATCGCGGACATCTTGTCGTCGCGTCAGACGTACATCGATCCGACATTGGCTGCGCTCTACGACGTGCCTTATACGGGCCCGATGGGTGGCGGCTTCGAGCCCCACACTTTCGGCAACACCGAACGTGCTGGACTTCTCACGCAGGGCAGTATGCTGGCCATCGCCGCGAATCCGGACAACACCTCCGTGGTCCACCGCGGGTTGTTCGTCCACGGCAAGCTCATGTGCCTGGGCGTGAGCCCACCGCCCAGCAGCCTGGCCGCCCAAATCAACGCCCTCAGTACGGCCAACATCAGCGAAAAGCAGAAGGCGAACGTTCGCGCGACCACCGCACCGTGCAACGGTTGCCACCTCGGCTTCGATCAATATGGCCTCACGATGGAGAAGTTCGACGCCATCGGACGCTATCGAGAAGCGTACCCGGATGGCACGCCCATCGATTCGTCGGTGAAGCTGCCACCGGACCTCGGAGGCATCTCCGTGCAGGGGGTGACGGACATGGCCGACGCCCTGGCCTCCAATCCCATCTTTGGATCGTGCATGACCGAGAAACTCATTGGCTACGGCGTGGGCTTCGAGCTGGATAGCAGCGCCTCGACCGATTGCGGCGTGGTGAACACGTACAACGCATTCGCCAAGTCCAGTGGCGGAACATTTTCGGACATGATCCGCGCGATTTCCACTTCCGACATACTGACCGTTCGTACCACGGAGGCCAAGCAATGAGCCGCTATCGATTGGCCCGGCGCAGTTTCATCCATGCGATTGGCGGATCCGCCGGCCTGTATGCCTTGCTGCAGACGATGGAACGCCGCGCGGAGGGCGCGGTCGCGCCGCCCAAGCGCCTGGTGGTGATCCATCGCCCCGTAGGTACCGTCTACCCGATGTGGCATTGCCCGGGGAGTGGCACCAACTTCACGCTCTCTGAGCTCGTGTCGCCCTTCGCAGCGGTGAAGAACAACATGATCGTGCTCCAGTCGACCAATCCCGTGGGCAACGACGGAGGGATTGTCATCGCACCGGGTGACGCCGGTGCGCACGAGAAAGGAATGGTCGCGCTGATGACCAGCGTCATGCCGAACGCGATCCGCGATGTACCCGACGCCGCCGGCGATCCTTACGCCAACGGCCCCTCGTTCGATCAGATCTTCGTCAAGCGGGCCACGGCATTGCAAGGCACGCCAATCGCCTCGCTTCAGGTCTCGTGCGACGATCGCGTCGATACGCTCCAGGTTTCGGTGCGGCGCATGTCGTACCAGTACGATGAGGGAACGGAGGATGCCAAGGGTGTGCTCTGCCATCCACCGCTCATGCCGTATCTGGTGCCGCTCGATGCCTACACCCGTGTCTTCGGGACGCAGATGGTAGGCGGCATGACCGCGTCGAACGTGGCCGCGCTCAAGCAGTCGAGGGCCATCAAGAAGAGTGTGCTCGACCACAATCTCCGAGAACTAGCGCGCCTGCGCACGCTCGCGCCGGCCAGCGAGAAGTCTCACTTGGATGCACACGAGGCGGCCATCCGCGATCTCGAGACCCAGCTCGACGCTGCGCCGGCCGATGCCGTCGCCTGCGGGCTTGCCGCCCCGCCGCAGAAGACCGACGCCAAGAACAACCTCACGAACCCGAACGGTCAACCCAACGACGCATTGAACGCCTCGAGCGGAGCCGACAACGATTTGCACGCGCTCATCGGCCAGCTGCACTTCGCCGTGTTGACCGCCGCACTCAAGTGCGACATCACGCGCGTCGTCACGTTCCAGTGGTCGCCGGGGACGAACCACGTTTCGTTCGGCAAGTTCTGGCCAAGCGATCTCACCAAAGTCCTCCAGCACCACCCGGTAAGCCACACACTCGGCGACAACGATATCTTCCAAACCGATCCCACGAAGCGAATCGACCAGGCCAACTATCTGATCGCCGTCGATCGCTTCTACAGCCAGAACACCGCCGCCTTCATCACTGCGCTTTCGACCACGGTAGACGTCTACGGTGCGAATCTTCTCGACCAGACCATCGTTCCTTACGTCAGTGAGGTTGCTCGAGCGACACACTCGTTCAATCCCATGCCCATCTTACTTTTCGGGGGCATGGGAACCGGCTTCAAGGGAGGGCAAGTGATGTCGTTTCCGGACAACGCCAAGCGCTCCACGACGGACATGTGGCTTTCGATCGCAGCTGCGCTCGGGCTGACACAGGACAGTTTGAAGACCGAGAAATTTCTCGCGAACGCTGGACGAATCACCAATCCGCCGCCAAGCCCGATCGCCGGACTCTTCGGCTAAATGCAGTTGACGCGGTTCCGCCGAATCACCTGAAACCTCACTCCTGCCGACGTCGCGACCATCAGCCCGGGAGACGCGGGTGCGGCCGCACTGCGGTTCACCACGCAACAGCGCGACGTTCACTCGACATTGCCACGATCCTCTCACTACTGGATTCCTGCATCAACTCTAGGACAGATGCAGATGGCACCAAGTGGACAACACGTTCCGCAGGCGGTGCAGTACGAATTCTTCGGGCAGAGGCAGCCCGGATTCGACCGAAGCTTCAAAGTCATTCGGCGACAACGGACTATTCCTTTTTCTTCTCCCGCTCCTCGGACTTGTCGCTCTCGTGTTTGATCGACACGATCTTACCGCTCTTGGCGTCTACCTGAACCTCTTCGACGCCGGGCTTGCCCGACTGCTCGATATCGTACGAATAGATGATGCGGCGGTGCTCACGCTCGAGCTCTTCCGAGCGGACGGTGCCAGGCACACGGGCGAGTGCAATCTTTCGCGCTTCGGGTTCCGATATCTTCACTTCCTTCGACAGATCTTCGTCCACACCGGTATTGCCGAATGCCGTCGCGCTAGACAGCAGTACGGCGCCAAACACTATGCCGCTGAGTGGTCGCATTTGTTCCTCCGAAGGTCAGCTTCGTCTGAGTTTGGTGAAAGGCAAGGCCCACCCGAAGGATCGGGCGAATCTCACATGGCCATCCCAAGCCTGCTTTCTCCGGTTCATCGCTCACGGCCAAACTGAGGCCGCGTGAAGGTTTAACCGTTGTCGGAGAATGCAGAGGTGAGATGACCATTCGCAGAGCGGGTGCCTGGATAGGTCTACTCTTCTGGCTGGTCTTCGGGGGGGCGGCATGCGGGAACAGTGCCGTTGCTGCTGCGGGAGCCACCTCTGGCTCCGATGGCGGCGAAGACGCATCGATGTGCGGCCCCTCCACCCAAGAGGCCGGAGTTGGTTCGGGGACGACGATGGGCTCTCCGGACGGTGCGCCATTCAACTCGGTGGGCACGTCTCTTTGGATCGGATCTCCCGACAGCGATGCAACGACGGTCATCTACCTGTTTTCGAGCGCCGTCGGGTGCGGAGAGCTCGGTGAACTCCCACGATGTTCGATGTCGCGGGTCTCGTTTCGGAAGCGCGGATGCGTCGTCGCTTCGATTAAGGCGCTCCGGGTCTCCAATCCTCGCAGGAGGCCGCCGTCGGCATTCAGCGCCACGTGGTCACGGCGCACGATGTGCGGGATGCGCTGGATGAGGTGTTGGCCGGGAAGCCTGTGGCGAACCCGGAAGAACCCGCGGTCGGGTGCTATATCCCGTAAGCCGTCAGCGGACGGTGAAGTGCAGCGTGGACGTTGCCGACTCGGGCTGAGGCTTCGGGGGCGCTTTCAGCAGGTCCACATCGAAGGGGCGATCGAGATGATTGCCAGCGATGTCTTCGAGCGTGTTATCCGCGGTGAGCCGATAGCTTCCCGCCTTCCAGGGCGCCGCGGGCGTGAACTGCCATCGGGTTTCATTACGATCCACTCTGACGCTGCCCGGCACACCGGAAACCTCGATCATCCGCTGCAGCAGAGCATAATCCATCGGCTTCGGGAATTCGATCGTCAAAGGCTCCAGGCTGCCCCCTTTTGGCGCCGTCACGATCCAGTGTTTCGGGTCGGGCGGAATGCGATCGGACGGTCCGCCCGCGAAGGTCTTTATGAAAGTCTTAATTAACGGCGCTCCGCGCGCGTCGTGCCAGTCGCGATCGATGACCAGCCGGTAGTGCTTGCCCTCGACGATCGGTGAACCCATTTCGTTCGTCGGCACGAGGCCTCGCTTGATCCGGCCGGGATCGAAGAGGACGGTGAGCCGTGTGTAATCCGGGTCCCAAAGTTCCTGATCCAGCTGCAGAAATGCCAAAGGAACCGGATTCCCATTGTCCTCAAGCAGATGGATATGCTGCCACGCCTCGCCCCGGCTCATCGGGGCGGAGAAGTAGATATAGAGCTTCAGCTCATTGGCCGGCAAGACATCGATAGACGGGTAGATATGTTCTACGCGAGTTTCAGGCGGTCTGGCCGGCGTCTTGCGGTCCAGCGAAAAGACGCCGCCCGGGTACACTGCGCGGTACGAAACGCCGTCGGCCAGCGGAAATCGCGGCCGGAACGCCAGCGCGCCATTCTCGACCGCCCACGTTCCGAGCATCGGCGTATCGCTCTTATCGGTATACACCGAGAGGATGGATTCCCAACCACCCGCCGGAGCCTGCGAGAGCTGGAGTCCTTCGAGAAGGAACTCTCCGTCTCTGAACTCCACCCGGCTGTTCTGGGCAAAGGCGGCCATCCCCGCTGAGCAGGATGGCCACCGTCGCGCTAAGGCAGCGGGATCGAGCGCAAGTCCATCGCGCCATTGGCATCCGTCAGGATCAAAGCATTCGAGGCATCGAGGGAGGTCAGCTTCGTAACGCCCTTGAGGCCGTCGACAGATTGATAAGGCACGCCCGCGATATCGCTCGGAGCGGTTATCGGTTTGTAGGTCTCCAGGTGATCGGTCGAAACCTTCATCACGCCGCGGGCGCTGTTGGCCATCAGGATGTAGTCGTGATTGTCTTTCTTGTACGCGATCATGTCGATCGGCCGGTTGCCCGCGCCGAGTTCGGCGATGGTCGCGCCTTTCACCTTAGCCCCGGACTGCAGATCGCTCATCGGAATCGTTACGAGCGGCGTGCAGGTGTAAGCGGCAACGATGTACTGCTTGTTCTCGATCGTGTAGGGAACGAAGGTGCGGACGGGCGCCTGGGTTTCATACCGCCCGTGAGAACCGTGGTAAATTTCGATGCTCGCGCCCTGGCCGACGGATTTGAACGGGAAGGGAATCGTGCGCAGGTTCGACGAAAACTCTTCGTTCGAGAGACCGGCGACCACCACGTTGCCTTTCACGTATGCAATCTGCGTGATCGTATCGAGCCGCGGATTGCGGTTCCCGGCTTCGGGCTTCGCCGCCGGCGGATTGGGGATGGCAGCGGTGGAGTAGTCCACGTTATCCAGCGGAACTTCCTGCATTTTTCCGGACGCATCGAGCCGCAGAATGACCGGCGTCGCATCCGGCCCGCGCCCGCGTGAGACCGAAAGGTATATGTTCTTCGAAATCGGGTTTACCTTGACGTCGTTGATCAGGATCTGATCCTTCGACGTTCCGAGCAGAGCCGCAACCTTCTCATTCACGCCCTTGATGTCGATCGAGGCGGCGGAGTTAGCAGCCTTCGTGTCTTTGGTGTTGATGGCGACGATCGCCGCGCCGGCCGAATCACCCACAAAAAGGATGCCGTCGGGACCGAACGCGAGCGCTCCCGCGGATTTGAGTTGAGCCTTTCCGGTGGTCATGCCAGCGGTGCTGGCGCTGAATCCGAGTGCGGCCGTGAGGCACAGAGCCGCGACGAGCCGGAACGAGGTGGATAAAATCGATTTACGCATTTTCTCTCCTGCTGCTTTCTCTCCTGCGATCAGGGTCGAATTCGACCTTATTATATGTATCACTCTCGGGCGGCCTCTTCAACGGTCCAATCAAGGAAGCGGGACCGATCGGAGATCCAGCGTGCCGTTTTCGCCGTCGGCAAGAATCAGGGCATTCGCATCGTCGAGGGTGGTGAGATGCCTGACTCCCCGAAGCGCGGGAACGCGTTTGTAGGGAACGCCGGCGATCTGTTCCGGTTCGGTGATCGGCGTATAGCGGTCCAGATTCTCGGCGGGAAGTTTGAGCACTCCGCGATAACTGTTGGCCATCAGGATGAAGTCGTGGTCGTCTTTGCGGTAGGCGATCATATCGAGCGGCCGGTTGCCCATTCCCAGCTCCGCGATCGTCGTGCCAGTGACCTTCGTTCCCGCTTTCAGTTCGTTGACCGGAATGATCACCAGAGGCGTGCAGGTGTAGGCCGCCACGATGTATTCCCGTTTGTTGACCGTGTACGGCAGGAAAGTTCGCACGGGCGCCTGGGTCTCATATTCGCCATGTGAACCGTGATAGATTTCAACGCTGGCGCCATCGTCGACGGAGCGGAAAGGGAAGGGAATTACGCGCAGATTTGACGAAAATTCCTCATTCGAAAGCCCGGCTACGATCACCTTGCCGTTCACCCAGGCCAGTTGCGTGATGGTTTCGAGACGGGGATTGCGATAGTCCGCCTTCGGAACCGACACCGGCGGATTGGGTAGCCGGGCGACGGAATAGGGAAGGTAGCGGAGAGAGAACTCGGTCAGTTTGCCCGTGCTGTCCATTCGGAGGATAACCGGGATCGCATCCAGGCCGCGTCCTCGTGAAACCGAGATATAGATGTTTTTCGATATCGGATTTACTCTGATGTCGTCGATCAGGATCTGATTGGGCTCGACGCCGAGCAGCGCGGCGATCTTTCGATCGATGCCTTTGAGTTCGACCTGCGAAGCCGTGGCCGACGGGGTAGTGTCGCCCGTCTCGATCGCGAAGACGGCGCCTCCGACTGAGTCGCCGATGAAGAGGGTGCCTTGGGGGCCGAAGGCGAGCGCTCCCACAGATTTAAGTTCGGCAGACTTGAGTTCGGCGGCGAACGCCATGTGGCACACGGCCAGCGCCGCGAGAGCGAGGCGAAACATCCTCTTCAGATTAACGCGAGTTGCAAGGGCAGTTTGGAATCGCCTTTCCACGCGCCTTTCCACGTGCCTTTCCACCAGACTCCAGCATCCACGCAGTTGGAGTGTCCCGTTCCCGTTCTGTTTCATGTTCGCGCTGTCAAATTCGCGTTCAGGCCGCCGTTGCATGGAGTTTTTGGGGTTTGTGGCGGGTGAAATCGGTCTGGTATGCGCGGTTCAGGCGGCGTTCTTTGTCGAGCGAGGCGTGGATTTGTTCATTCGAAAAAACGAAGCCATCTTTGATTGGATTGTACGGTAACCCCTTCATTTCGCTGAGCTGGAGAAGCTTCTTCGCTTCCTTCATTTCGGCTTCGCGTTTGGCGAGGCGCGCGGTTTGGAGAGCCTGGAGCGTGGCGAGGTTCTTCTGCAGGTTGCGGTTGATGCGCTGCTCATAGAGGGTCAGGAGCTGGAGCTGTTTCGCTTCGGCATCGAAGACCTTCGCAGCCGTGAGGGCGGCGTGGATTTCAGGGTCTTCTGTTTCGATTTCGTCCGATTTGGCGCTGTGGCCGAGGGCGAAAAGGTTGTCTTCGATGGCGCTGGCCCTGTTGAGGCGCCAGCTGTCGGTGGCGATGCGCTGGGCGAGTTGGATCTCCATGGCCCCTTCGGGGGCGAGGTTCTCAACGATTGAGGCGGAGAATGCGTCGTGCATGATGCGATCCGCGGCTGTCATGGCCGTTACCTGACCGGTGAGATTATGTCTGCGGGCGTTCAGGGCTGACGCCTTTTTGCCTTCCTCGGTCCGGGGACCCGTGGAACGGTGCGCGTTGCGGCGATTGGCTTCGAGTTGCTTTTGTGAAATCATGTTTTGCCGATTTAGAAGTAGCACGTCAAAGTCGGATGCGGACGTTTTCGGCGGCAGGCCGGGTATCGATATTTCCCTGCGAGTTATAGAGAGGATTGGGGTTGGCGGCCGGCAGGAATATTTTCCTGGTTTGTGACCGGGATGGTCTGGGTTCCCTCAATCCGTTGTTTTCAACCGCCCGCGGAAGCGCGGGGCGGGGTGTCAGGTTGGATGCTGACCGGAATTTTCATCCCGCCGGAAGCCGACGGAAGTTGTGCCGCTTAGGCGAAGCCCTGGGGTTGAAAGCACGCCAATGCCGGCCTGCGCGACACGATTTGCCACGTTATGCCGGCTCACTCGCAACACTGGTTCGCCATGTAATGGGATGGGCGTGCCTCATCGATGCCTAGCGGGGAAGGTAATATTCCTGGTTGTGGTTTGCCGGGAGCTATCTATCATCCCGGGCGTCGGGGAGGTTTTGACCCCGGGCCGATTTGCAGGCGGCGAAACGAGCTGCGAAGGCCCAATTCAAAAGTGACCGCGACTTAACAGGAGTGATCTCCCAGAACGCCGTTTGTGGACGACAAGAGCATTTTAGGATGGTCCAGACTGAGACGCGGATTACCGCGGCGAGGCCTCTATAAGCGGGCGACGGAACGCGCGAGAGGCCTGCCACTCTCGCCAGGTACTGTACGGTTCTCTGAGGGTCCGCGATTTTCACAGGACGCCTTGGCACGAGCGACCGACGATCAAGGGGCGACGTGCCCGGCTGAACGTTTGGTATTTCATATACCCGGGTCAGGTCGGAATATCGTACCATTCCTTGAAGGCAGCGTTTTGGCATCTGAAGGCGGCAATGACATCACTGGATTTTCATGAAATCGCGAAGTTAATTAATTACAGTAGAAGCACGCAAATAGCGGCGGATCCCGTCGCGAGCACGCCGGGGAAATGGGGCTTGTACCAAGGACACCACAGGGTTCGCGCCTCGAACTATCAATTTTTTGTCGTCTATTTGTACTCTGCCGCCACATTGGGCGACATCAGGGCCGCTGTTCGTGCTGCGAAGGATCCGAAGCAAACCGAAATCGTCTACGCTCCATCGCTCGAGCGAATCATACAGAACCATACCGACATTGCCCCTCTGCTCAAGCCCTTCAGGGACGTCTTTGCCAGCCACGATTACCTTATCTCCTTCATCAAGGAAGAGCTTCAGACTTACTTAGAGAAGCTCCGTTCCAAGCGCCAAAGTTCTACGTTGATCCACGTGTAACGACACCGTCGGCGATACCGATCAAGACCCCCAACCCATTACTGTCTTTTCTTCGCGACCCCGATAGTGCATCGAACGTTTTCGGAGGTAAACTGGCGATTCTTTTGGCGGAGCCCGGACAAGGGAAAACTTATATGAGCCGTCATCTCGTCGCAGTACTGGCCGGCAGCAAGGTGGCCCTCCCTTTGATGGTCGATTCATCCCAATGGCACACGCTCCCCCTTGAGGACCAACTCTCTCTACCCAAAACGATCACACATTCATTCCGGCATTTCAATGCGACGATCGGTTGGCTGGAGGGCCACGAAGATGAATTCCTGCGCACGACCCTTAAGGCGGATATATTTCGAATAATATTTGATGGATTCGACGAGTACATTCTCCGCAATCGAGGCGTCGTTACGCCACCGAGGTATTGGAGACATTAGCGGAGCTAGCGACCAGCACCGGCGCGCGCATCATCATCACTTCGCGGACCTCATTTTGGCATTCAAGCTTTCCGACTGCCGAACTGGGCGATTTTGTAACGCGTACGGGCTCCCTCATCTACGAGATAGCTCCTTTTGACCCGAATCAGGCCAGACAATATTTTTCGGACCGACTAAAAACAGATCAGCAAGTAAAGACCGCCGTCGAACTGTTCAGTAACCTGAGTAAACGCGACCGTGCTTTGGTTGGACGTGGCTTCGTATTGAGCCTGCTAGCTGATCTCGCAGAAAGATCCACGTCGTCATTAACGCCCGCAGTGGGGGGAACAAAACGAGCTGCTCTGGCTCACCCGAGCGCTCTGCGAACGCGAAGCCCTCAGGCAGGAGCTCCCCTTCACTTCCGCTGATCAAATCCTGATACTCGAGACACTTTCCGTTGAAAGCGCTCGAGGGGAGCCATTGACGACCGACCTTCTCCGCGTAGCAATGACCGTGGTACGGAGCGATTTCAGCGCGGAGACGATTGATAGCGCTATTGATAAGTTTCGAAGTCATCCCCTACTTGAAAAAGACCGAAAGACTGAAGCCTGGACGTTCAAACAGGAACAGGTAGAAGTACTTCTCCTTGCCGACCAGATCGTAAGGTGGGATGAAAAGATGATCATAGCGTTCACTTCCAATAACAGAATGGATGGTGGTCGCCGTCAGGATATCGCGAACACAATTGTCGACCTTTTGGTCAGCCGTGGTCCCGAGGGAAAGACTATCGAGAAGCTGGGCAACCTATGCAGAACGATTTCACAAGGCTCTGGCGAGAGCGGCAAACTCGCGGCGGCGCTCGCTTTGAATGCGGTCGATCGCCTTTTGCCTCAGGGCAGTACGCATTCGAACCGAGCCAACCTGCTTTTGTCGCTTGCTGGCATCTCGCGGATATCGCGCCTCAATTTCACCGGGACGATCGCACGGTACGACTTCCGCGGAGTTACCTTCGACCAGTGCAGGCTTGAGAGCGTTGCGTGGGCTAATTGTAAGTTTGATGAGAAAACCACGTTCCAATCATGCCAATTTACCGGGGGTGTGGTGCCCGCATATTGCGAAGGATTCGGCGGCATCACGCTAACTCAGTGTCAGCTTGACCCTGACGCTAGCGCTATCTTTACTAACGCGAAAATCAAGGAGGGTAAAAAGCGGTATAGCTCCGAGGATCTCAGTAGCGACGTTCGTTCCGTGATCAACAAATTCATCATCAAAGGCGTTGCGGGTTTGAAGACGGTGACTGAGCTCAACCTTGCCAAGGGTTCAATCAGTGCTTCACGGCATCGTGAGGAGGTTATTCGGGAACTACTAGCCACGGTTCTTGAAAAACACGCGATTTCGGGCGGCGTTGTTGGCTACAACGTGCGCCCTGATGCTGTTGAGGCAGTGAGGTTCTATGCAGCCAACAATGTTTTTACTGGCCAACTGCGAACGGCATTTGACTCGCTCATTGTGGGACTCGGCCTAAACGATTCTCATTAACGTGAATCCGCTCGGGACGCACGCGCGCCGAGCTATATGTCCGGTTCACGTATATCATGTCAAACACGGGAGCGGCGCACTCGTGATGGTCGCGAACCCCATTTCGCGGGAGTCGTCGGGGAGGGATCGGAAGACGTGCGGCGGATTCGTGCGATGCCATGGGATGGCGCGGGACTCTGCGTCGATCCGACGAATGGCACGGCACCATTACATGGTTACAGGCAACGCCACATCCTTGGTTTGGGCGGACTCATCTGGCTTTTTCCGATGAATCTGCGATCCCGCTCAGTGCTTCTCGAACAGTCCCTGCCAAGCCGTTTTCTGTTGCTCTTCAACAGCGATGTCGAACGATCCATCTTCGCGCCAGCCGGGCGTGAACTCACTCGGAACCCGTTTTTGTGCATACGCCTCGTGCTGCACTTCAACAGCGGTAACCAGCGGAACACCGTCTGAAGGTCGGACGCATTATCGATGGAATAGCCCAATTCTCCGGAACCCACCAACGCACTTCTTTCGATGGAGTGTGCATCCGCAACGAGTCATCGAGCTCCTTAGTTCTTAGATGACACGGGTGCCACTTTGGTGAAGAGAGCTGCTATACGGGTGCGAAGATCAGAGCCATATGCCATGTTCATTCGCGAACTCTGTGCCGAGGGTTCTCAGAATCGTGGCCCGCATGAGCCAATCCGCTTTGGTTCGGCTCCGTCCGGGATCGTTGTCATGCCTGTACTTCATCAACTCGTAGTAGCCCATCTCCAGAAAGAATCGAGTGAGCATGATGATCTTGATTCCTGTATCCACTAAGTCGCGAAAAAATGCTTTGTCATCATCGTCGAAGTCATCTGCCATTGTGCAGAAGACGAAACCCTCCGTCCTCTCAGCCGAATGATTTCAGCTTCCTTCGTTCGTCCGGCTTGAGAGCGGCACCCGACTTGGATTCCCCGAAAATCATATCTACGCCGCCGCCGAGCATCCTTTCGCTACTCATGACGGCAAAATCCATCTCGTGTGATTCACCCTCGATCTTATAACCGAAAGATGGGGCAAAGTGGATGCTGTGATCGAAGATATAGTTCAAGAAGTTAAGGGTCAGCAGAATTGTGATATTTCCGTCGAGCTTGTTCGATGACCAAAGAACCCCGTTACGAGAAGCGTGGTACCATCTTGTAGCATCTAGACGCGGGGTGTTTTCACGAGCGAAACACGATTTGCAGTTGAAACACCTCATTGAATTCTGTAACGGCGTACCAATTGTGTCCTTTTGCAGCGGGAGCATTTGAACATGAGGCCGATTCGGAACAACATTAGCTCGACTGCCTGATCCAGAATCAAGATCAACCCTTTGCGCGAGCTGTTGCCGCCTTGGTGGCTGGTCGCCCGAAAGCGGAAAGTCCCTTCAGCGATTTGTGAATAGCGCCCCAGGACTTCACTCGCAACACGCGATTTTCCTGAGGCCAGTTCCTCCAACAATCTCGAATGGCTCGTGTTTTTGGAAAAGGGTGCAAGCACCCAATCCCTTGAACATTTCGATTATCCGCTGCAGGGCGAGTCCCGGTGGGCAGTGTTCAGATACTGGATGCTTCTTCCCCTGCAGAAAGGCTGTCACCGCTGTGACGACCGTTATCGGGGATATCCGTACGGTTCCGCTCGCGCCTGCCTGCTGTGTAACGATGCCATTTCGCGAGATGCGGCCCCGTTCATTTCGAAACCGTGCCCAAGCGCTCCCTGAATCAGGGCGTCGCGACCAGAATTTTCGCCGTGGGTTTCTGGTCAGGCTGTCCGGTCCACGGGCGAGGAATGACAAGTCCATCGACCAATACTGGTCGTGGTATTCTGTGCGGAGGAATGCCGGCACTGGCCCCTGAATAACGCCGTATCCGCCATCCACGACCCCCACAGGCGAAGAGTCAGTACGCGCTCACCTGTACTGATGTGCGGCTCGCTTACAACACCGTAGTGATTCATGTTGTAACGAGGAACCCAGCCCATGATGAAGAACTGCTTGACAGAGCCGAGCGACATAACCCAATTCGCCACAGCCGCTAAATCGTCATCAGAAATACTACGCCCCTTGATCATCACAACGTGGTTGGTGACCCTTTCGTTGATGGGGTATGCAGCGATCGCGCCGAAGTCGCGTACCGGCTGCTCGTATTCCCTGTAATCGTTCAGGGTGATCTGATCAGCGCCATCCCGGCCGCACGAAGATTCCAAAAGTCAGACGACGTCGAAAGCGTTTTCCGGGTCGATGACAAAATACGCATGAGAATGAACAATCTGGCGGCGCTGCACGCAGTGATAACCCGTCAAAGACAGTGGAGTATGGAACGCGCCGGGCCTTAGCGCAGCTTTGAACTGAGCGTCGTAAACAATTGGAGATGCCTTGAAGGTTTTCTCCAGAAAGGCGTAGCTATCGTCGTTCGAGTAGAGGCCGTACCGGGCAGCGAGCAGCAGCGACTGTTCCGACTCGGCTTTATTGATAAACCTCAGCTTGAGGGGCGGCTCCGAGCTGAACTTAAATTCCTTCTCCCATAATTCATCTAGGATCGGCCACACGTCTACGAAGTACGAAGTGGCTTCGCCTTGTCCTGAGTGCCAATCCAATTTCGCGGAGGGGAAGGTCCGATGTTGAAAGGCCTTCAGTTCTTGCGGAAGCGGTTCGGTCGAAAAATTGATTAGAAAATCAGGGTCAAATGCCTTTAGAAGTTCGACCTGACTCTCCAGATAATCTCCTTGTGAACTCATCTCTTCTTGAATGCCCTGCACTCCCCGCGTCGACCCGTCTAGAATGACGATGGGATTAAAGACACCACCCCACAGGCTCGTTGCACGGGCGAACACGGAGATCAGCAGGTCGCGGTCAGGGTCGGGGAGAATGAATGCGAGGCGTGTGGGACGGGCGTTGCAATGGGCTTCGATCGTTGCAGTAGACATGAAGAGGGTGCCTTTTCTCGACGAGACCTGCCATTCAGGATATACCTTGCAATCACCTCCGCCAGATGTCGTCATCGTCCCCACCTAGCCACGTCAGCGGGGCGATGCCGTAAATAACTGGAGACACACCTCGGAGCTCCGTAATACGGATAGTCATTATCCCGAGGTTCCGTCCGGGGAGATTGATTGCCCTCAATACTGGCGGACAAATCGTCTGTGGAGATCTCTACAGTTCCATTGATTCACGGCCCGTCGCCTGGCGCAACTCTACGCGGCGTGGTGCGTTCATGTTTAACAGGCGAACTGTCGCTCGACCGGTCGGCGTAGTTCCGAACACGCGGCCCTCTCGCGACGTGAAATGATTGTCCCAGGAGTCTTCGCGTGGATGAAACAATCGCGCCACCTCTCCGGTTTCCGGGTCAATGCCCGCGAGGTCAGGTCCTTTGTACGCATTGCAGCGATCGCATGCCAGCGCGAGACTGGATTCATTATCAGAACCGCCATGTTGGTTCGGCACAATGTGTTCCACGTGGAAAGTGATCGGGGGAGTTGCCCATTGGAGTATCCGGCAATATTCACACGTATTCCCGGCTCGATGGCGAACAATGTCGCGGATTCGCTGGTCCAATCTTATGCGGCCTGGCGCGTGAGGACGCGGCGGGCCTTTGCCTGGATTATAGAGACCATGTCGACAGCCTCCACGAAATCCTTGTACTCGGTATCCTCAGAGGGCGTGATTGTTCCCTCATTCGCCTTTTGGCGCAACTCTTCGATGTGCGCCTCAAGTTCCGGATCCGCGCGTAGGTTCAAAATCGCCGCAGCGGACTCGGGCGTCAACACGTCGGCTAATGGGTCCAGCAGTCGGTCCAGATAATTCGCCACAGTCATCGTTCAGTGTATCCCGCGCGGCGATCTCCAGCCTTTCGACAGTCGTGGGCGAGCCACATGTCCGAATCCGGGAAGTCGACCGGGTTGGCACCTGGCGGCCGTCTGACTGCTCGTTGATCTCAAAGTGACGAATTGTCAGCCGATGAGGCTATCGTATTCCGAGTGGGTCCCGATCCAGAACCAAATCACTCCTTCCGGAGCCTCAACACCGATAGCCCGGTGGTGCATACCCACACGAGCCGACCAGAACCTCCCGACCTTCTTGAAGTGAAGGGATGGATGTCGTGGATCGCGTTTGAGCAGTTCGAATGCGCGGTCGGCAAGTTCTCTAACCGAAACAGCCAGAGAGTTATAACAAACCCAGAAGGCCGGAGAAGCGTGGTGGATCAAAGCTCCTTCGACCGGCCAGCGGCGTGATCCATTAGCGCGCTCCCCGCCAGGCCATCGAGCCTTCCCGCTTTCACGTCGGCCTCAAACTGCCGATCCCAGGCGCTGGCGTCAAATTCCGCGAACCACTTGCGAAAGGCCGCCAAGTCCGTCGAAGACAGCGCGGCAATCTGGCTTTCGATCTTCTCCACCTGGCTCATAAGCTAAAACCGCTCCTACTATATCAACCTCACGGGAGCCAGCTTTTTCGACACCGGCGAAAGGCGAAACCCAAAGTTAAGATCGGGTGGTCGTCCCGGGATCTGGGAAGCGTTTCGTTCGCTGGATCGGTCCTGTGAAACGCTATGACTCCATCCGAAGTACCCGAAGTGACCCGGCGGTCCTGATTCCGCCGAGCCCCGAGAGTCCAGCGCCGGGTCACTCCAGATAGAGTCATAGCGTTTGAGATGTTCAGCTACGAGTACCGCTTCGCACCGGGTCAAAACCCACGCTGTCCCGCTATGTCTTCTACGAAGGGACGGTCGGGCTGCAGCCGGAACGCCAGCACGGCGCCCAGCAGCAGCAGGGAAATCGATGCGATGAACGGCACCTGCCAGCTACCTGTGCGGTCAACCAGGTATCCAAAGCTCAAAGGCGAGACCAGCCCCGCGACTCCGAAGCCGAAGTTCATCATGCCGCTGGCCGTGCCTGCGTAGCGTGGCGCGACGTCCATCGGAACCGACCAGATGGGACCAACGATCAGCTCGGCAAAAAAAAACGCGAGCGATAGAAATACGGCTGCGCTGGTCAAATTATGAAACAGTACCACTGGAATCAGAAAAATGAAGGCGCCGACGAACCCGACCATGATTACGCCGCGCCTCGCGATCTTCAGGCTGCCCGTTTTTCGCAACAGGCGGTCGCTCGCCACTCCGCCCACGGCGTCGCCGACCACACCCGCTATGAGCACGCCGCCGGAAAACAGCGCTGAAGCCTGTAGATTCAGGTGATAGTTCCCGAAGAAGAATGCCGGGATCCAGGTCAGGAAGAGCCAGAGGGTCCATCCATAACAGAAGTCCAATACCGTCACCGGCATCATGTGCCGCGCCAGCCGCACCCAGGGAATCGTCTGTGGCACGCCCGCAGCGCGAACCGGCAGCGCATCACGCTGCAAAGTCAGGAGCGTCACAGTCATTGCGGGGTGGTCGCGGGGATCGTCGCGGAAATACCAGACCCAGGGGACAAGCCATAACAGACTCAAAGCGCCGATAACGACAAATGACACGCGCCAGCTCATGAAAACAAGAAGGCCGCCCATGATCGGTGGCGTCACTGCATTGCCGATCCGACCGAAAGAATGTACAAGTCCCTGCGCGAATCCCCAGTTACTCTTCGGCGTCCAGCTGGTCATCGCGCGCGTCGCTGTGGGAAATCCGGCTCCCTCGCCGAATCCCAGCGCGAGACGGAACAAGAACAGCGAGGCGATTCCCGTGGCGGCGCCGGTGAGGATTGTCGACAGGCCGACGACAGCGCAGCAGATCGCGAGCGTCGTCCTCGGACCCAGCCTGTCGCCGACCCAGCCACCGACCAGTTGAAAAAAAGCATACGGAATCGAAAACGCCGAAAACGCCAGCCCGAGTTGCGTATTGTCGATCCTGAGATCCGCTCTGATGAGGGGCGCGGCCGTCGCGATACTCACGCGGTCGACAAAGAAGAGAAAATACATTGCGCACAGCAGGGTCAGAACAACGGTCGGAGGGCGCAGCCTGCCCACGCGCATATTTGCCATTGGCTGGGTTGTCACGCCGCGGGGCGCGTTTCACCCTTGACCTGAGTCCGGTGCATAACGCGCCGTGAGTGGGGGTCGAAGGAGTCCCGCCGGTGCATGGTGCAGCGGTTGTCCCACAGCACCAGATCGCCCACTCGCCACTCATTGTGCCAGGTGAATTCTTCGCGTGTAGCGATTGACCACAACTCGTCGAGCAGCGCGTCGGACTCCGCCACGGTCAGGCCCTGAATCCAGGCATTTCGCCTTCGTCCGAGATAAAGAGTGCGGCGTTTGGTTTCCGGATGCGTGCAAACCAGCGGATGCAAGGCGCCGGAAGAAGTCATCGGGTCGTCGACTGGCGTCACACCCTGCCGGACGTAGCCGCCGCTGTTGTAAGTGCCGTCGTGCTTCAGCATTCGTCCGTCAAGGCGGCGTTTCAGCGGCTCCGGCAGGGAGTCATATGCGTGGTACATTCCGCAAAAGTGAGTATTCCCGCCCGACGGAGGAACTTCCAGCGCGTAGAGCATGCTCGCCTTTGGTGGATTTTCCAGATAGGACATATCCGTGTGCCAGGTGGCTTCACCCGCGCCGAGGCTGCCGATCGGCTCGCCGTTCACGACTACGTTCGAGACGACATAGATCTCCGGGTATCCATCGACAAAGCGGCGCCCCGTTTCCTGAACGGGCGCGCAGTCGAGATCGCCGAAGCGCCGGCTGAACGCGATCAGATCGTTGTCGGTCAGTTGCTGGGCCCGGAACAACAGCACCGAGTGATCGTTCCAGGCTTGATGAATCGCGGCAAAATCGGCGCCGGCGAGCTCTCGCAGATCGATTCCGGCAATCTGCGCCCCCAGGGGCTTCCCGCTGGGCGAAATTACGATCGGGTTTTTCGTTGACATCGCTGGATTCATGCCTATGGTCTTTGGTCTCGCGACAATGGACTCAATTTAGCATTCGCGACTCTGGTCCCGGTCATGAGTGTGCCTGTCATAAGGTCATTACGCAATCGAGGCTTTCCGGGCCAGAGGGGACGCATGGTCATCCTGCAGGCCATCGCTACGCCTGCTATGGCGCTCATACCATCACAACGGTGTCCGCATTGCTAAAGCTAAACCACCGATTCGGTCATGATCACGCTTACATGGAAGTTGAACTGGCAGGCACGGTACGGGGATAACAATCCGGAAGCCAGGTTTTTCTTGAGTTAGCTAAGAAACGCACGGCTTCTTCGCGATCGCGGGCAGGTGGATGTTGTCATCGGTGACGGAGGTTTCACCGAAGGATGCTGGCGGCCAGCCGCTACTTCTTGAGAAGCCTGGGCCAGTTTTGGAGCAGCGTAAGTGGATAGGAGGCGGCCGGGTCGCTATCCTCGATTACCAGAAATTTCTGACCATCGGCGGAAACATCGTAGCCGGATCTACCCCCGGCGAATAGCTTTTGCGCTCCGCCCGATTCGAGTGCTCCATTGCGCGTGGTGACCTCTACAGCCATCAGTTGGCCGCCGTACGTGACGTAATACAATTCTTTCCCGTCTCGTCGCCACCGTGGAGACAGCGCACCTCCTCCGGACGAAATCTGGCGTTTTCCACCAGAACCGGACATCGGCGCGGTGTAAATCTCGTATTTCCCGGATTCATCGGAATCGTACGCCAGCCACCGACCGTCGGGCGATATCTGACCTACATTCACGTCGAACGATGTATGCAGAAGCGCTACGGGCGCCGGCTTTTCCGCGGAGCCGGTTTGTCTCAAGGGAAGTTGCCAGAAATCGGTTCTATCCGTGCCTGGAATGATTCTCTTGAACAGCAACGCCTTCCCATCGGGAGAAATCCCGATCGGTTCCTGGTTGACTGAATCGCTGGACAACAGTTCCTGGGAGCATGTGCCGTTCGAAGCCTGACGGAAGCGAGCGCGATGCCCGTTACGTTGGGAGGCAAAATAGAGCGTGCCACCGTCGGGAGACCATACAGGATAGGAGCCTGAACTGAAGGTGAAACGGATCGGATTACCCTTGACGGCGTCGTAAATCCAAATGTCGTCCTGGCCCTGGTCGCTGATCGTCAGGGCGACGCGCTTGCCATCCGGTGCAAGGGCAAGCTGGTGCATCCCGTCGTTGTGCCGGACTTGCGTGGGATCGGACGGTCGTCTCGTCCGGACGGAGGTTACGACAAGAAAACACAAGCTGCCGACATTCGAGCCGTTGTTACAAGCCTCGGCTATGATCACACCTCATTGGTTTCTCACGACATCGGGATCATGGTGGCCTACGCCTATGCCGCGCGCTACCCCGATAAGGTCGAGCGGCTCATCGTCATGGATGCGCCGATCCCTGGTATTGCACCCTGGGATGAAATCGTGCGGAATCCGGCGCTGTGGCATTTTTCCTTCCACGGCCGCGATGCGGAGCGCCTCGTGGAGGGACGCGAGCGAATCTACCTCGACCGTATATGGAACGACTTCTCGGGTGATCCCACCAGGCCCGACGAGGAAACGCGGGCCTTCTACGCAGCGCAATACGCACTGCCCGGAGCGATGCGCGCCGGTTTTGCGCAATTTACAGCCTTTGCGCAGGATGTGCAGGATAACAAAATCTTTCAGCAAACCAAATTGACCATGCCCGTGCTCGCTGTTGGCGGGAGAAATCGCTTGGGGCGATGGAAGCCACCGTTATGCGCAACGTCGCGGCGAACGTGCGTGAAGCCGTGGTCCACGGCGCGGGCCACTGGTTAATGGAAGAAAATCCAACGGCCACGATTGCTCTGATTGCAGACTTCCTGAAGGGCTGAGGTCGACCCGATTCGAAACGGCGGCGCCAATGTGTTCGGTTTCGAAATCAGTCCTGACACCCTGGATCCGCGGCCTGATATGCGTTTTACGGCCAGATGGCGAATTACCGATCGACTGACAGACGGGCCGGCGGCGAGTTGTAATAATGGAGGCGGAGCGCATGACGATCACAATTCGGCCGGAACACGAGCAATTGATCGCTCGGGCGATTCAGACCGGAGCCTATGAGAACCCCGATGATGTAATCGGCCGGGCTCTGGAGGTTCTGCGCTCGGAGGACGAATGGCTTGCTGAGAATAAGGCCGCCGTCGCTGAAAAGATCGAGCGCGCATTCGGACAATTTGACCGCGGCGAGTTTTTCTCACCCGAGCAATCGAGAGCCGACATGGAGGAGCGGAAGGCGGAGTGGCATCGTAAGCAGCATGGCTGATGGAGCCGCTGTATGCCATTTCCGCCGAGGCCCAAAATGATTTGTTTGAAATCTGGCGGCATATCGCCGGCGACAGCGTCGGACTCGCGAATCGTATCGAGAACGAGTTTTACGAGCTTTTCGAGTCGTTTGGACGGATGCCGGGGCAGGGGCATACCCGTCGGGAGCTGACCTCCCGACCTGGATTGTTTTTTCCTCTGTACTCATTCCTGGTTGTTTATCAGCCGGATGTGAGGCCGATCCGCATCATGGCCGTCCTTCGCGGCAAACGGCGCGTGTCAACATCTTTGAGACACCTCGAAGCATAATTTACTGACTTTTGTTTTCGGACGGCTGTGGTTTGTTGATCCAGACCTCCTTTGGCGCCGGAAGCGGCTGTGGCGGCTTGCGGACGAAGCGTTCCGGATGAGCGGTGAAGGCTGCATCGAGGACCGCGCGACGCTGTTCGATGACGGCGGCCGCCAGACCGTAATGAACCACTGCCGGGGAGAGAAGGCCGAGTCCGGAATGGCGGTGCTGTTCGTTATACCAGGCAAAGAACTCCTGGGAAAAAGAACGAGCATCCTGAATCGATCCGAAGCGTTCCGGAAACCCGGGCCGGTATTTCAAAGTTCGGAACTGGCTTTCCGAGTAGGGATTGTCGTCGGAAACATGGGGGCGGCTGTGGGTTTTGGTGATCCCCAGATCCGCCATCAGGAATGCAACCGGTTTCGAGGTCATCGAAGAACCCCGGTCGGCATGGATCGTCAGTTGCCCCGGTTCGATTGCCTGTTTCCCGCAGGTGTCCGCGATCAGCCTTTTGGCCAGTTCCGCGCTCTCGCCGTCCGCCACCATCCAGCCCACCACGTAACGGCTGAAAACATCAAGGATGACGTAGAGATAAAAGTACGTCCACTTCGCCGGCCCCAGCAGCTTCGTGATGTCCCAGCTCCACAGTTGGTTCGGGCCGGTGGCCAGCAGTTCCGGCTTCGTGTAAGCCGGATGAACGACCTGGTCGCGACGCTCGCGCGTCTCGCCCTCGCCGGCCAGAATCCGGTACATGGTGCGGATCGAACAGTGGTATCGGCCTTCATCCAGGAGCGTGGCATAAACCGCGGCGGGCGCGGAGTCCTGGAACCGCTCCTCATGAAGACAAGCTAATACCGCATCCCGTTCCGCGGAATCCAGCGCCCTCGGCACCAGCCGCACCGCCGCGACGGCCGGAGAAAGATTCGCAGAAGCCCTTTTCCTGTAAAAGGAAGCACGCGGGATATCGAACGCGTTGCACGCGCCCTTCACTCCCACGATCGGAGTCAGTTCCTCGACGGCCGCTCTCACAACGTCTCCGTCTCCGGAAGCGGATAGCCCAGCAGCATGGCTACTTTTTTTTGAACGTCGATTACGATCTCCGCTTTGCGCAGCCGATCGGCCAGCCGCTCATTGTCCTGCCGGAGCTTCTGATTCTCGTCAGTCAAGGGATTGGCCTTCGATTTCGCTCCCCGCTTTTGCGGAGTCAGCCCTTCCACGATGCCGGCCGCCCGCTCTCGCCGCCATTTCACCAGATGAGAGGAGTAAAGCCGGTTCCGCCGCAGCACGGCGCCGATCTCGCCGGATCCCTTCGCCGCATCCGCCTCCGCCAATATCCTCTGTTTAAACTCGGCGGTGTATCTGCGCCGTTTGGCGCGCGCCACTACCTCCGGATTCGGACGCGGCGCCGTGCGCGTCCCATCAAGATCCCCTACGATCGAATCCAATACTCCCGTTACCCGTGCCTCGGGACGAGCAGAACCGTTCAACGTCGTCATGCTGAGTCTTCTCTTTCCCGCCCTGCTCACTAATTACGGTCACACAAGATGTCTCAGTCATGTTGGCACAGAGGGAAACGTGATTTGAAAGAGGTTTTGAAAAAGCGCCTGTAATGGGCGGCAAACGATCCTCCACTACCCCGATGCTTGTCGACGCGCAATCCGGCGAGTCGCGCGTTTTAGGCTCATGTGACGGATCGGTGTTCCCGATCGGTCAGCGTCGCAAACCTCGTATCCTCGAAGTGATTGAAGAGCTGCCCCGCCCAGATCGCATCGACGTTCATCGTCGGCGAACCGGGCATCCCTGCCTTGATGCGCCTAACTCACATTTAGTCAAGGTCAAACCCTCTCCGCAGTGCCTCCAGAAGGCTTTTGTAATCGTCCGAACCGACCATCGTTCGCGCCGTCCGGTTTTGCCCGTAAAGCATCGCATATTTAGTCGCAAGATCGTACAGCAGATCCAAGAGTGCGGTCACTTCTTCGTTCTTAATTTCTGGAAGTAGGTTAGTTCTGTGCGTCGAGACGATATTGATGGAGCGGTGGGCGAGGAAGTCGTTTCGTAGTGTCAGTATTTTAGCGACGGTTGGGTCTAGTCTGTGAACTCTCTTGATGTCATCATCGACTTTTACGCTGTCGAAATCTTTGAGTTCAATCCCCAGTTTCGATCCGTTGACCGGTGCGTTGACCTTGATAATCCGCAGAAGGTTGGGTACGCTCACCACGTCCTTGCGCGGGTCCAGAAGCATGGCCAGCCGGAGGATGGCCCCATCCTGGAGCGAACGCAGAACCGTACCCCAGAAGACTATCGTTTGATGGAACTCACGACTATACGCTTCCATGGAGTCATTGAGGTGCAACAGCAGCGCCCAGTGATCCCAGGCCCACAACATTCGGTTACTAAACTCGCGAGAGCGTTATCGAACCTCCGCCTTGCGTCGATCACAGCGTATTCTGGGGCTTCATGTTCCGGCATTCAGGATTTGATGATAGTCCTCGGCGCCAGTGGCGGCCAAACATGTCGGTGGACGGCCCACGCGCTCCCACGCGTCGCGATCTGCGAAGAGAAGAATGGACCGGTCCTGTTAAACGCGTTCAGTTGCGCCGGTCAAATTGACGCAATGTCGGCAACCCGTGGATTGGCGGCCGGCACCCGTTCCGTGATTACACGCGTGTAGTCGCGCAGCGTTTACCAACTCCGACCGGATGACGCCCTTGACCGGAAGTTGAACGGGCGGGCACGGTGCGACCCGATAAGTGCCGTTTTCGGAAAACCACGGCTTCACGACCGGCGTCGCTCCTTCGGCCGCAATCCGGAAGCCAGGCTTTTCTTAAGACTAGTGAGCTTTTCTCGTCAAATCCAAATGCTGGCCTGCTTTTGGGTGGCTTGCCGGATTAGTGTCATGAACATCGCCGAAGTATCCGTCCGCAGTCTGTTGCAGCATATTTTGAAGCGCCGAGACACGAGAAAGTCCAGATATAATCCATCACTGAGGCGGACATCGGTCCCGGCGCCTGAGCAATTGGCCTGGTCGTTTCCTGTTGGGGAAAGGTTGAATCATGTTGCGAAATGGTGCAAATTTAATTCTTCTCGCGCTTGTATCACTCGGTCCGGCTTTCAGCCAATCCCCTGCGATCACACCGAGATTCGACCTCGCCGACGTCCACCCGGACCGTGAGATGAATTCGACTCCGGAGGTGACTGGCGGCGTTCTCCGTGGAGGCCGGTATGAACTGCGACAGGCAAGCATGCTCGATCTGATTGCAACCGCCTGGCGGGTTGACCCCGACACAGTGCTCGGTGGCCCAACCTGGTTGCAGATGGATCGGTTCGATGTTATAGCCACGGCGCCGATCAATACGTCGCGGGAAAAGGTCAGGCTGATGCTCCAGAACCTGCTTGCGGACCGCTTCAAACTTACCCTCCACAAGGAGATGATGCCTCTGCCGGTATTTGCGCTGGTCGCGGGAAACGGCAAACTGAAATTGAAGGAATCCGATGGTTCGGGCGACGCCGCCTGTCAGAGTAAACGCGAGCAAGGCACAATTCCATATCTGGTGGTGTCGTGCCGCAACATGAGCATGGATGAATTTGCCCAGGCTTTGCGCGGGATATCGGCGCCTTATATCAACAGGCCGATCGTGGACCGGTCGGGACTGAAGGGAGAATGGGACTTCGACTTCAGATTTACCCCGTGGAGTGCCACTGTCGCGCAGGTGCCCGGCGATGGCATCACGATTTTCGACGCTTTGGAAAAACAAGTGGGTCTCAAGCTGGATTCGCAAAAAGCGCCCGCACCCGCGCTCGTTGTCGATCGTGTAAACCGAAACCCAACAGCCAATCCGCCGGAGGTGACCAGAGAACTCCCGCCTTCTCCGATGACTGCCTTCGAAGTTGCGGTTATAAAACCGAGCGCGCCGAATGAGACCCCCGATCTCAAACTTCTGCCTGGCGGCCAGGTTGAAATACACGCGCTCCCGCTGAAGACGATGATAGCTTTGGTCTGGCACCTCGATCCCGATACGAGCGAAATGATCGTGGGCGCGCCGAAATTCCTGGACTCGGCTCGGTTCGACATCACGGCCCGGCCACCGGCGAACAGCGGGACCAGAAACGCTGCGCCGCTTGACGTAGACGAGCTTCGCGTTTTGTTGAAGTCCCTTTTAGAGGATCGCTTCGGGCTCATGACCCACATGGAGGATCGGACGGTCACGGCTTATACCCTGGTCGCGGTAAAGCCGAAGATGCATAAGGCGGACCCGACAAATCCGACGCGATGGCACGAAGGTCCCGGACCGGACGGCAAGGACCCGAGGATCACAAACCCGATGCTTTCACGGCTGGTCACATTTCAGAACGTGAATACTGCGCAGTTCTCGGAGCTGCTTCCGTGGATTGGCTCAGGATCTTATTCGGGTCCGGTGCTGGATTCGACCGGCCTCGATGGAGCATGGGACTTTACTTTGAGCTTTAGTTCGGCGGGTCTGGTGCAGCGTGCCGGCCGCGGCGGAGACACTGACGCCAACAGCCCTGTTTCATTTTTCGACGCGATCGAGGCACAACTCGGGCTGAAACTGGAGAAGCACAAGCGCCCGCTTCCCGTGCTGGTGATCGATCATATCAAGGAGAGGCCGACTGAAAATTGATGGCTTTGCACTCCGTCGATCACCGCGATTGGCGTCGCAGTGTTGATCAAACCCTGCGCCGCAAGGGGAGAGCGATCCGGGGGCTGAGAATCCGGAGACCTCTATTCACGTAGAATCTCTCTATGAAGAAATTGGCGACGGTGCTGCTTTCCGCGCTCCCGCTGTTCGCGCAGGGTTTGCCGGGGACGTGGCAGGGAACGCTGAAGGCGCCGCAGGCTCCACGGGGCGAACTCCGCGTGGTTTTCAAGATTGCAACCACTGCCGCCGATGCGCTTAAGGCCGAGATGGTCAGCATCGATCAGGGGGCGCAGGCGTTTCCCGCGAGTTCGGTGACGCTGCGGGATCACGCGGTGAAAATCGCGATCCCGGGCCTTGGCGCCGGATTTGAAGGGAAGATGAGCGCGGACGGGAAGACCATTGTGGGGACGTGGGCGCAGGGCCAGACGACTATCGCGCTGACGCTTGATCTCGCGACGCCACAGACGGTCTGGGCGATGCCTGAAGCCGCGCCGAAGCCGAAGGCGATGGCGGCGGATGCCGACCCGTCGTTCGAAGTGGTCACCATCAAACCCAGCCGGCGCGAACCGCTGGACAAGGGCTTCGGCATGCGCGGCCGCCGTTTCACCGTGAACAATGAGGGCGTCACCGAACTGGTCACGCTTGCTTACCGTTTGCATCTGCGGCAGATCGCGGGTGCGCCCTCATGGACGGAAAGCGATAAGTACGATATCGAGGGGACGGCCGACGGCGAAGGCGTGCCGAGTCTGGACCAATACAGGATCATGCTCCGCAAGATGCTGGCAGATCGCTTCCATCTCGTGTTCCATATGGAAAAGCGGGAGCTTCCCGTGTATGTGCTCACTGTGGCGAAGACGGGTTCGAAGATGACGAAAAGCCTCAACCAGGACGAGCTGGCGGGGCTGGGATTACGCGGGCTGGGCTCCGTTGTGGGCAGGAGCGCGAACATGGAGAACTTCAGAAACTTCATGCAGGGTTTCGTTATGGACCGGCCCGTCCTGGACCAGACCGGCATTGAAGGGCGGTACGATTTTCAGCTGGACTGGACGCCCAACGACTTTCAGTTTCCGGGGCTCGGGGTAAAAGTGCCACCCGCGCCGGAAAACGCGCAGCACCCGGATCTCTACACGGCAATCCAGCAGCAGATGGGGTTGAAGCTGGAGGCAGTGAAGGCACAGGCCGACGTGATGGTGGTAGACCGCGTGGAGAAGCCTTCGGAGAACTGACGTTCACGCGTGGTGTAGAAAGCGTGGTGTAGAAAGGCTTTGCGTAGTGCGGCCTCTGCCGCCGCGAAATCACCGGACGCGCTCTGGCGGCACGATCACTCTGTCGAAGACGCGGTTGGCAGGGTCACCGGCGATCGCCGGCGCTACTCGACCGCAGGTCCATCTGGACAGGGCCGAAAGCCCTGACTCCACAAGGTTGGCTGCCTTACCGGCCCTGAACTGCCGCGCGGGCGGGTTGGGGTCCCTCTGCCAGAGCCCTTGCGGCTGCCTCCGCAACCCCCGGCGCATAGATCATTTCCTTCGTGAGCCAGCCGTTCGTTGCAATGATCCTGGCGATCAAACCCGTCCATCCCGTCTGGTGGCTGGCCCCGATACCCGCGCCGTTGTCGCCGTGGAAGTACTCGTAAAAGAGAACATAATCCCGCCAGTAGGGATCGGTCTGGAACTTCTCCGTGCCCCCGAACACCGGGCGCCGCCCCTGGCTGTTGCGCTGGAAGGTTGCAATCAGGCGCTCCGCCAGTTCGCGAGCGACTTCAAACAGAGTCATTTCATTCCCGGAGCCGGTCGGGCATTCCACTCTGAAAGAATCGCCATAGTATGCCGCCATCCGCAGCAGCGAGGTGTATAGCAACATGTTCACCGGCATCCAGACCGGGCCCCGCCAATTGGAGTTTCCGCCGAACATGCCGCTGTCCGATTCGCCGGGAAGATATGACACCCGGAATTCCTGTCCGGCATGGTTGAAGACAAATGGGTGCTCCAGGTGGTCGCGGGACAGCGCCCGTATCCCGTAAGGGCCGAAGAACTCCTTTTCATCGAGCATCCTGGCCAGGACACGCCGCAACTTCGACTCATTCACGGTGGAGATCATACGACGTCCGGCCAACCCGGGAGTGGCCGGCATATGCAGATTGGCGTCGAGTTCCGGGTGCCGGGCCAGGAGCTCGCGAGTATGTTTCAGGAAGCCGGGCAACCGCTCGAGAACGTTCTCCTCGAAGACCGCAACCGCGGCCAGTGAAAGCAGGCCCACCACCGACCGTACTTTCAGCCGCATGGCGCGACCGTCGGGCAGGCGCAGAACGTCATAGAAGAAGCCGTCCTCTTCGTCCCACATTTCGTCCGGGCAGTTCCCGACGCGGTCCATCACCGCTGCGATCCGCATGGTGTGGTCGAAGAATTTAATCGCATACTCTTCCCAGGCAGGTTTATGGATTGCCAGTTCAATGGCGATGCGCAACATCTGCTGGCTGTAGAAGACCATCCAGGCGGTGCCGTCGGCCTGTTCGAGGCTGCCTCCGGTGGGCAGAGGCGCGCTTCGGTCGAATACCCCGATATTGTCCAGGCCAAGGAAGCCGCCTTCAAAGACGTTGTTGCCCAGGCGGTCTTTCCGGTTGATCCACCAGGTGAAGTTGACCAGCAGTTTGGAAAAGGCGTATGAGAGAAATTCGAGATCGCCCTTACCATCGTTGTCCTCTTTATCCTGCAGATAGATCTGCATGGTGGCATAGGCGTGCACCGGAGGATTGACATCCCCGAAGTTCCATTCGTATGCGGGCATCTGACCATTGGGGTGGAGGTAGTCGTTGCGCAGCATAATGTCCAGCTGCCGCTTGCTGAAGTCGAGGTCGACCGATGCCATCGGCAGCATGTGAAAGGCGAGGTCCCATGCCGCGTACCACGGGTATTCCCACTTGTCCGGCATGGAGATGATGTCATCGTTCAGCATGTGGAACCACTCCGCGTTTCGCACTCGCTGCCGCATCCAGAGAGGCGAAGACGGCCCCACGTGGTGTTCTTCGAGCCAGGTATTCAGATCGTAGTAGAAGTGCTGCTTGCCCCAGAGCATGCCGGCCAGCGCCTGGCGCATGATGCTCGATCGGTCCGGGTCTGCCTTCACCGCCGACGGAGTGATGCTGTCGTAGAATTCGTCCGCTTCCCGAACACGGTCGGCGAGAACCTCTTCGAATCCTTCAAACGGCCGGGATATTTCCGAAGGCGCTGTTGCCGTCAACCGCAACCGCACGGTTGCTGTCTCGCCCGGTCCGATGATCAATGGATAGGAGGCCGCGGCTTTGGTCCCCGCATTCGCCGGATTCACCGCCGGATGTTGCCCATGAACGACGAAGTTGTCGATGCCGTCCTTGACGTAAGGCGAGGCATTCCGGCTGCCGAACAGCCGTTCGTTGTTCGTTTCGTTCTCGGTGAAGAGAATTGGCGGGGCGGCATCGCAATAGAGGTAGTAGTCGGACAGGCCCTCCTGGAACAGCGGGTCGGTGTGGTGTGCGCAGACTATACTTGCGCCATTCTGCGAAGACGCCTGGTTCAGCTCAGGCCTGGAGCCACCGTTACGCCAGGACCAGGTGTTGCGAAACCACAGTGTCGGCAGCAGGTGCAGCGCCGCCGCCTCGGGGCCGCGGTTGATCGCCCTGATCTGGACGAGCAGATCCTCCGGACCAGCCTTGGCGTACTCCACGAACACATCGAAGTAACGGTCTTCCTCAAACACCCCGGTGTCCAGCAGTTCGTATTCGAAATCCTGCCGGCTGCGGCGGCGGTTGGTCTCGACGAGGTCGGAATAAGGGAATGGCGCCTGAGGGTACTTGTAGAGGTACTTCATGTAAGAGTGCGTGGGAGTGTTATCGAGATAGAAGTAGTATTCCTTCACGTCCTCGCCGTGGTTGCCCTCGCCGTTGGTCAGACCGAAGAGGCGTTCTTTCAGGATCGGGTCCCGGCCGTTCCACAGCGCGAGCGCGAAACAGAGGACCTGGTGATCGTCGGAGACGCCTGCCAATCCGTCTTCGCCCCAGTGATAGGCACGCGATCTCGCCTGGTCGTGCGTGAAATAGTTCCACGCATCGCCGTTCTCGCTGTAATCTTCGCGGACCGTTCCCCATTGCCGCTCGCTCAGATACGGACCCCACTTTTTCCACCCGGCTGCGGCATCCCGCAATCGTAATTTCTCGATACATTCCCGTTGATCGACCTCCGTCATCGAAGTTCTCCTTACGAGCTTTGCTTACTATCCTGGCTTATGATTCGTGGCTGTGCGTTTGTCCGGCGTGCTGGCTGGAACCTGGACTGTTTCACACACTCGTAATGCGACCTGCGGTGTGCCCGATTCAAAGTTTTCGATGCGGGTCGCTGAGAACGGCCAGCTACGGCCTGTTCACTAGATCGGCCAATTTTCCAGGGCCTGACCAACTCCGGACTAAATCGGAGGCACACGAAGCCGGACGGAGCCGGTTGCTCCGGTCATCCGATCCTGCACGACGAGCCGTAAATCGCCCGCGCCGGCCGGTGGCGAGCTCCACGCGCGATGCAGGGTGAAGCCGTTCGCCAGCGACTTGCTCAGTCCCTGATCGGTAAGCGTAATCTTCAACCACTGGGTGTCGCCGCTCGTTTTTGTGGCTTTTGGAAACCAGGTCAGGAAATCGAGGGAAGCGACCCAGTGGTCTCCCTCGCGTTCGAAATGAATCTGGCTCAGATCCAACGTGAGCATGAGATCGTAAGCACCCGGCTTGTTGCGAACACGCTCGACACGGGCAGCCAGTCCGATCCCCATGGCGTTCAACGGGCTATCGAGGATCTCCTGGATCGAGTCCCGTCTTTCTTTCTCTGTAAGAACCTTCTGCGCCGACCCGTAGTAGCCTTTGCGCGCTCTCACCTCAATGCCTTTCCGCGCAACTTTGACGGATAGCGAATGATAGCTGCCATCCAGATTCACGGCCTCGGGATAGAAGCCGAGCGCGTAAGTCACATCGGAATCGTGAACCGCCTCGCGAATCGCTCCGGCGAGATCGGTGATTCCGTAAGACGCCTTGCCACCCGTGCCATTGGCGAAGAGGTTCATCGTGTCGGGGCCCTCAGCCGAGATTCCATAGTGGTAAGGATCCCGCGGATCGATCGGGTAAACGGCAACGTTCGCGTCGCTCAGGGCGCGCACTGCGTGCTGGATCTCGTTCCCATAGTCCTGCGGCATGCCGCGCAGGTTGATGCGCTGTGCCGGGAAACTGGACGAAAGCCAGACCAGTTTCTTCCTGCCTGGCTGGCCGTGCAGGTGTTTCGCGATCGATTCGAGGGCCTGCGCGGTGATCAGCGCTCGATTCTCGAGCGCTGAATCCAGCATGTGCTCGCGCTCGTTTGCCAGCGAGGGGTCCGTGAGCGGAGCCGAACGGAGGTGGCCATGCTGCTGGTCGGCCAGTTCGACGGCGAGATCCTCGGCGCCCTGGTCCGGCGAATGCTCCGGCTTCACGCTCTCTACAGCTCTGGTCACTCGCGGGATGTCGTCGGTGAAATCTTCGACCACCCCGAGATTCTTTGCCAGAGTATAGACCGCATACTGATCGCCCTTCTGAGCCGTATGCAAATACTTCAGCGCCTCGAGCCGCATAGTGGACTGAGGAGCGACAGCAGGTCCATCCCAGCGAGTCTGGTCAAGGGTGTTCAACGAGTCGAAAAGGAAAACGGTGGTGCTGCCGGCGTTCGCCCGATTGGACACGGTGCCGGGTTGAGCCGGCAGAACGCCCGGCGGAATTGCGTTCCCCGTTCGAACCGAGAACACGGCGATTTTCTGCTGCCGTCCCTCATCGAAGATGGTGAAATCGTCTTTCGTCAGATTCGCGACCGGACCGTGGCTGTCCCGGACCACCACGTCCACTTCAACCATCCGCGTCTCGATGCGGACCAGTGGTTTTTCCTGCGCAAGAAGCATTACCGCCGTGAGCAGCAGCGCGATTCTCACTCGCCGATCATATCAACGGCGGAGACGGGTGGCCAGGCCTTCCGACAGGGTGTCGCTGGTATGTGAAATGTCCGGTCGAGTTCTAATCCGATTGGTCTGCAGCTTTCGCATAATTGGTGGAATCGCAGAGCGCCAGAATCTGGCCGGCGACGGTGTCATAACCATCGAGGTCGCTTGGTTTCGTCAGAAACAACTCCGGCAGATGACCGTCCTTCTTCATCTGACGTTGAACGCTCTGGTCGGCGAAGACGGCTGTGGGTACGGACCGGAATGACGGATTGGATTTTAATACTCTCAATACCTGGGCGCCGTCGATGCGGGGGAGGCCGACGTCCAGCACAATGGCGCAGGGCAGTAACTTAGCTCCATGCAGAAAGGAGAGGGCGGATTCTCCATCGTCGACCGACGAGAGAAGGACCGCTTCGCTCTTCTTGCGAATGGCTTCCCCGAGCAGGAAAACATCGGCCGGATTGTCTTCGACATATAGAATCTCGGTTACCATCGTAATCCTCGACTGAACTTCTCAGTAAAATGAACCCGATTTCTATTTACGAGGTTGCAGCGAGCAATCCCCATGCCATTTCAGGTCCGGATAGTCCGCAAGACCCGTCACGGAGGCGAGCGGATCGTGATATTGTAATCGTCGATTCCGGGTCCCTTTATGGCCAGACTGAAACGCCGCGCCATCGTCTATCTGTTGTTCAGCATGGGGATGCCGCTCGCGACCGCGCCGGCCTTTGCGCAGGTTGACTTTACCGGCGAGTGGAATCCGCTTTATCACGAGGACGGCCCGGAGCGCCTGCCCGGGCCCGAACTGGGCGACTATACCGAACTGCCGATCAATAATGCCGCACGGATGCGAGCGGACAGCTACGATGCGGACAGAATTTCCGTGGTACCCGAGTACCAGTGCCGACCGCACGGTGTAGATTATTCCATGCGCGGTCTGGGAAACCTGCGCATTTGGCGCGAATTCGATACGGCAACGCAAAAACTCATCGCATTTCACACGCATCTGCTGGCGTGGGACAGCGAACGGACCATTTACATGGACGGACGGCCGCATCCGCCCGCTTATGCCGATCATACGTGGCAGGGCTTCTCCACGGGCGTGTGGGAAGGTAACATGCTGACGATCACCACGACCCACATGAAGACGAACTATCTGCGGCGGAATGGCGTGCCGCGGAGCGACAAAGCCACCCTCACCGAACACTGGATGAGGCATGGCGACTATCTGACGGTTGTTACACTCATCGACGACCCGGTATTTCTTACCGAACCGCTGGTGCGAAGCGATAACTGGTTTCTCGATCCGGGGCAGGGCATCGGCGTTTTCGGGTGCGAATCCGAGCCGGAGGTGCCGCGGCCGACCGGGACTGTGCCGCATCATCTGCCGGGAACGAACCCGTTTCTGACGGAGTTCGCCCGCTGGTACGGATTGCCCGAGGACGCGGTACGCGGGGGCGCCGAGACTTTGTATCCGGAGTATAAGTCGAAGATCAAGCCATACAATCCTCCGGTGAAGTGCGAGCGATATTGCACCTGTACGACCTTGTTCAATTGCAACGTGAGCTCGCGATGAACAGAGTGGTCGCTCTGGCGGCTCTGACGGCCGGCCTGATTGGGGCGCAGGAACCGAATTTCCAGAACGTGGAAGAACACATTCTGCCTGTCCAGGGCAGCGTTTATATGCTGGTGGGCGCGGGCGGCAACACGACGCTGCAGGTTGGCAAAGACGGCGTTTTGCTGGTGGACACGCAGTACGCGCCGCTGGCTCCGAAGATCATGGCCGCGGTCCGGACACTGTCGCAAATGCCAGTTCGTTACATCGTCAATACGCAGGTCGAGGCGGATCATACGGGCGGTAACGGCGTGATCGCGAAACTGGGCGGCGGAGGGGCGGTACCGCGGATCATCGCGAACGACCATGTATTGAACCGCATGACAGCGCGGCCCGCCGCGGGGCAACCGGCCGTGCCCGAAAGCGACTGGCCGAACGACGAATATTTCACGCCGTCGAAGGACTTCTTCTTTAACGGCGAAGCGGTGGTCGTTTATCACATGCCCGCGGCGCATACGGATGGCGACAGTATCGTGTTCTTCCGGCGGTCGGACGTGATCAGTACAGGGGATATTTTTACTCCGGAGACTTATCCGATAATCGATCTCGCGCGCGGCGGCAGCGTCCAGGGCATTATCGATGCGTTGAATCGCATTATCGAGTTGACCGTGCCGGCGAAGTATCAGGAAGGCGGCACATATGTGATCCCGGGACATGGCCGGCTTTGCGAAGAGGCCGATGTGGTGGAGTATCGCGATATGGTCACGATCGTTCGCGATCGAATCCAGGATCTGATCCGGAAGGGCAAAACGCTCGATCAGGTGCGGGCCGCGCGGCTTACGCTTGACTACGACACGCAGTACGGAGGGCCGGGGACGGATCCGTTTATTGAGGCCGTTTACAGGAGTCTGGGTGGTAAGTAGGAAGACCAGAAACCGCTTACTTCCACGCGCGGCTCAGAAGTGTATCCGCATCTTTGCAGACATTTTCCGAGCCACGACCGGGAGGGAGTGTAGTTCACCGGCGACAAGATCGCGGGCGCTGCTTGTGATTGCTTTGGTTTTGCCGCTCTCGGCTTATGCTCAGGGCGGCCGCGGAGGTCCGCCTCCCGTTCCGAAGACAGCGAAAGAGGCGGCGCCAGTGGATCTTACCGGATACTGGGTGTCGGTCGTGACGGAGGACTGGCGATGGAGGATGGTCACACCCATTCGCGGCGACTTCGCCAGCGTTCCGCTGAACGCCGCGGGCCGCAAGATCGGCGAGGCCTGGGATCCGGCAAAGGACGAAGCGGCGGGCGAGCAGTGCAGATCTTACGGCGCGCCGGCGATCATGCGCATTCCCGGGCGCGTCCATATCACGTGGCAGGACGACAACACGCTCAAGATCGAAACGGACGCCGGATCGCAAACCCGTCTGTTGCACTTCGATGGCAAGCCTCCGGAGGGCGAGAAGCCTTCGTGGCAAGGCTACTCCGCGGCGAACTGGGAGCGTCCGCTGCGGGGAACCGGGCTGCCGCTGGCGGGGCTCGGCGCCGTCAGAGAAGGCACGCACGGACGATCGCTCGAAGTGGTTACGACGCTGCTGCGTCCGGGTTATCTGCGCAAGAACGGTCCGCCTTACAGCGTCAACACGGTGGTCAACGAGTACTACGATCTGTCAAAGGAGCCGAACGGCGATGTCTGGTTCCATGTGACCACGATCGTGAAGGACCCGCAGTACCTTGAAGAACCATTTGTAACCAGCACGGATTTCAAGAAGCAGCCCGATGCCTCGGGTTGGAATCCTTCGGCCTGTTCGGCACGGTGATCAGGCTTCTCAATCCGGGTGTCGGGGTAACGTTCGCGTTCCGAAAGACGCGATTCCGGAGAGCCAAGAAAGCGCGGCGAATTTCTCAGGTCATTCATGCGGTGATCGGTGTCGAGCATGAACAGCGAAGTCGAGTTCTCGGCTTCCGCCCGCCCCAGTTCGTCCAGAGCGTCCTCGTGTCTTCCCAAAGCGCAAAGAAGAGAGGCGATGGCATAGGCGTCGACGTAGTCGGAGACGCGGAGTTGCAGCAACTCGCGGAGAATCGCGGTTGCTTCGGCCTCGCGGTCGCTTCTGGCCAGGCAACCGGCTTCGTCGGCCCGAAGTTTGAAGAGATCCGGAGACATGACGCATGCGAGCCGGTATTCAGCGAGCGCTTCCTCGAACTTTCCAGACAACTCCAGCGCGTGGGCGAAATAGGCGCGGCCGAGGGAGAAATAGGGGTGCAGGTCGAGCGTCTTCCTGCCGCTGGCGAGAGCGCCGTCGAAATCGCCCTTCCAGCAACGAATCAGAGTTTCGGCGCTCGGCAGAATGGGCCACAGCGAATCCGCCGCGTATCCTTCCTGAATCACCTCGAGAGCATCATCAAAGCGCCTACTGGCGGCGTAGAGCATAGCGAGGCGAGTGTCCACACCGAAGGCGCGAGGGTTTTCGCGTTTTGCCTGTAACAGCTCGGATTCGGCTTCCGACACTTTGCGCTCGAAGATGTGCAAGCCCTGCGCGCGGTCGGCGCGCAGATCCGCGGTAAGGCCGACCAGTTCCGAGGCCTTCTTGTGGGCATCGAGAAAGGCTGGGTACATCTCCCGAGGAGGCCGCATCGAGAACGTTCCGAGCATCAGGTAGCAGCGGGAAATCCCGGCATAAGCCCGGAAACCACCGCCCTGGTCGTGCGCCGCCGCCTGAAAACTGCAAAGGGCCTTTTCAAAGCCTTCGCGAGTATGGCGGTGCCAGTAGTGCCAGGCGTTCCTGATCAGATCTTCTGTCTTGGGCACGTCCAGCCTGTATCCGAATCGGGGATGGTAGCTGATCCATGCGCCATATTCTCTAAGCGCCTTCTTGACTTCCCCCACGGTGACCGCGACGGTGTGACGAGAAACGCAGATTCCATGCCACGCCGCGCTGATCATATCTTCGTAAGCGACGCATCGACCGCTGTTCTGAACAAGCGTCGTCAGGGCGTATAGCGCCTGGGGGCGGAGTTCCAATTCCACGCCGTCGCGAAGGAGGCGTGGCTCCTCGATATTGAGGCAAAAGGGTCCGAAAGCGATCTGCCCAGCCGGGGCCTGCATAGTGATCTGGCGACTCGAATTTGACGCGGTTTTGACTACCGACGGTCGGACTATATCATAGAGCGGACCCGAAAGTAAGGCACCAGTGTGGCTTTGGAAAGCATCTGCTGCAAGACGCCGGGACGATGTCGAGGCGCCGAAGAAATCTCCCAACGTGCTTTTTTTGACGCTTTTTTGACTGCCGGCCGGTCGCCGTTCGCAATAGACTCATCTCGAAAGTCACGCGCGAGCCGGAGCGCACAGGGTGGATTGCGCAACCGCCAGGCCGCGTCTCGAATGGGGGGGATTATGGGGTTCAAGAAATCGCTGTTTCTGAAATTCGCCGTTGTGTTGCTGTCGATCCTCGGTGGGCAAGCGTTGATGGCGCAATCCGCCGGAACCTCGGGCCTTGCCGGAACGGTCAAAGATGCGTCGGGCGCATCGATTCCGAGCGTGACCGTTACGGCCACGCACATAGCCACTGGCCAGGCGCGCACGGCAGTTACCGGCTCCGATGGCGAATACCGGTTTAACCTGTTGCAGCCCGGCGATTACAGGGTCAGGTTTGCGGCGAATGGTTTCAAGACAGCGGAGGTCTCGATCGTGACGCTCAACGTTACGGAGACACCGCAGTTGGATCGTACTCTCGAAGTGGGTGCGCAGAACGAACAGATCACCGTTGAGGCCACGGCGGAAACTTTACAGACGCAGAGTTCGACACTGGGAACCACGGTGAATTCAGCCGCAGTAGTCGAATTGCCCCTCAGTAATCGCAACTACACGCAGATCGTCGGCCTTTCGGCGGGCGTGCAGGCCAGCGTCAACAACGCGACTGCGTTCGGAAAAGCCACGCAGGATTTCAGCGTGAATGGCGCCGATCCCGGCCAGAACAATTACCAGATGGATGGTGTGGCAATCAACAACAGCGCTAATAGCGGAAGCTCCAATGATTCGGGTATTTATGCCGGAATCGGCATTCCGAACCCGGATGCCATCCAGGAATTCAAAATCCAGACGTCAACTTACGATGCCAGTTACGGGCGGAATCCGGGCGCCAACGTCAACGTGGTGACCAAGGATGGCACCAATCAGTTTCATGGCGGAGCGTGGGAATTCCTCCGCAATGAAGATTTGAATGCCAATTCCTTCTTCAACAACCGCGATGGCGGGGGCAAGCAGCAGGTACTGCGGCAGAACCAGTACGGCGGAAATATCGGGGGCCCGATCAAGAAGAACAAGCTGTTTTTCTTTGGCGACTACCAGGGAACCCGTCAGCTCAATGGAGTGGCGGCGTCGGGCGCCAGTTCGTTCTTCGAGCCCCCGGTGCCGGCAGGCGATCGGGCGACCCCAGCCTGGCAGGCTGCCTTGGGCGCGGCCAATTGCCCCGCAAACCACCCCGGAAACGCAGCTTTCTCGACGGCGTTCGCGTTTGCCGGGCAAATGCAGGTTGCCTGCGACGGATCCAATATCAACCCGGTGTCTCTTGCGATGCTTAATCTGAAGCTTCCCAACGGGCAGTACTACATTCCTACCAACACCGGAACGCCCTTTCAAAACGTTTTCCTGAGCAGCCCCGCTATCTTCCACGAGGACCAGGTGATCGTGAACGTGGATTACGTCATTAGCAGCAAGAACTCGTTCTCGGCCAGGTATTTCTACACCCAGGATCCGCAGACAGCTCCGTTCAACGGCCCGCAACCGCTGGGTTCTCCGGTCAGCAACTACTATTCCAATACATACTCCTCCGCCAAGCTCACGACGATTATCAGCAACACGCTGGTGAATGAATTCCGCGTCTCGGGGCAGCGCAATGTCGCAATTGGAGGCGGGACCACTCCGGGAACACCACAAGCGCTCGGCCAGACGCCGATCGTGCCGACGATCACGCAGCCGCCCGTCACGGTGATCAGCGGAGCGATGAACCTGTTTGGAAGCCTCACGCCCAGTTCGAGCCCCACCAATCAGATACAGATTGCGGATCAGATTTCCTGGTCTAAAGGGAAAAATACTATTCGCGCGGGCTTCGAGGCGGAAAATACCCGGTGGCCCATTTCGTTCAAGGGTTTGGAGAGAGGCTTCCTGTTCTACCTGTCCTTCGCCGACTGGCTGATCGGCAGAGGCGGATGCGATCCGAGCAACTCTGCGTGCGGCCCAACGAACCCAGGCAATACTACCGGCTCGGCGTTTGGCGATCTCACCGCATGCCTGTTCTGCGTGCGCAGCGGCCCGGAGGGCATCATTCACAATTACGGCTTAAACAACTACAACGCGTTTGTCCAGGACGACTACAAAGTCAGCCCCAGGTTGACGATTAACGTTGGCGTTCGCTGGGAGTACGACGGCACGTACACCGATAAGTACGGCAACCTTACCAACGTCTGGCCCAATCTGATGGGTACGGTAGCGGCGCCCACTTCGGCTGCCGATGCCGCCACAAATCCCAACGGTCTGGTTGGGTACGTGGTACCCAACAACTTTGTAGCGCACTACGGGAATCCGCCGGCGGGTGTGACTATCAACAGCAGAGGCACGCCTATTTCAGGTCATCCTCCGTTAAGCAACTTCGCTCCGCGTATTGGCTTTGCCTGGCAGCCCAACGACAGAGGAAAGCTGGTCATACGCGGCGGCGCGGGTTTGTTCTACGACCGCATCGCAGGCGACCGGTTCGTACACGGCCTGGAGCAGGGTTATCCGTATTCGATAACGCTGGATTATCCATCCGCCCAGAATACTTTCAGCAACCAGAACCCCTATCCGACGACGCCACTCAGCTTCCCTCCCCGCTGGTACAATATCCCGACCCTCACCGGCTCGGGCCTCAACCAGGCATTTCTCATTCCGGATCTCCACACGCCCCTCGTCCGGCAGTACAACGTGAACATTCAGTATCAGTTCGCTCCCACGTGGGTGCTGGAAACGGGTTATGTAGGATCGAGCGCCATCAACCTGGTGGACACCTACCACTTGTACAACGTTGCGCAACTCGCAAGCCCAAGTGTCCCGATCAACGGGATCACGACCAATACCCTCGCGAATGTCCAGGCGCGAGTACAGTATCTGGGTTACCTCTCGGGCGGTTTGACGGGTACTGCTTTCGACGGCAGATCGAACTTCAACAGTGTCCAGGTCACCGTAAGAAAGCAGTTTTCTCGCGGATTGACCTTGCAGGCGGCGTATACGTTTAGCAAGGATATGGGCAATTTGACCAACAACGCCGCGAACAGCGGTGACCCCACTAACCTGAACCAACAGTATGGGCCAACAGCCTTCAGTCGGCCGCAGCGCTTCATCATTAACTACACCTACAATTTACCGTTGGGGACGCATCAGGGCATCGCAGGATATTTGCTGAATGGCTGGAACTGGTCCGGTGTTACGACCATTCAGGACGGTAACCCACTGACGATCACCGATGCGGCGGGAGGGACGATTTTCGGCACGAACACCTCGCGCGCCGAGTTGTGTCCTGGGGCGACCTATGGCTCGGCCGTCACTCCGGGAGGAGTCGAAGCGAGACTGGGGGGGAACAGCGGCGGTCCTGGCTGGGTTAGCAGCAAGGCATTCTGTTCCGCGAATCTGCCCAAGATCGGCAACGGCACGGGATATGGAAATACCGGAATCGGCATTCTCCTCGGACCCGGCCAGTTCAACTTCGATACGTCTCTGATCAAGACGACGCGTATCAAGGAAAGAATGACCTTGCAGTTCCGGTCGGAGTTCTTCAACGTCATGAACCACCCGCAGTTCAGCAACCCGGGGACTCTTGCGGTGTCCACGCCTGGAAGTTTCGGTCAGATTACTAATACGTCCGTGAATCCTCGGATCATTCAGTTCGGTCTGAAATTGCTGTTCTGATATGGGGCGCTGGAGTATCAGTTCTGAAGATATTCGCAACCAGGCGTGACAAGCGCGGCTCAGTAATCGTTCTGAGCCGCCGAACTTCCGGTTCGGCGCGGAGCTTCGCCTCGACCCCGCTCGCCCTGCCATAGAATAGAAGCCTGAAATTCATGACGAATCGCTATCTGGTGATCCTCGCCTCCGCTACCAGTCTGTTCCTTGCATTACCGAGCCTGTTCGCTCAGGCAGGCGGTCCGAAAGACGCCGCCGACTGGCCCATGTATAACCGCGACCCCGCCGGCACGCGCTATTCTCCGCTGACGCAGATTAATACGAAGAACGCGTCGCAGCTGAAGCTGGCCTGGTCCTATCAGCTCAAGTCGAGCGCGACCGGGCGGGGCGCGCCCAGATCGAGCGGGTCGGAGGTGACGCCGATCGTCGTCGATGGCGTTATGTATCTGCCGGCCGCCGGGCGCGTCGTGGCGCTGGACGCGGTCACCGGGAAAGAGATCTGGCGGTATGAATTGCCTGCGGGTTCGCCAGGCAATCGCGGCGTGACTTACTGGCCCGGCGATAAGGACAATCCGCCGCGCATCATCTTCACGACGGGCCACATGATGGTGGGATTGAACGCGAAGACGGGGAAGCTGGATCCGGGATTCGGCAAAGAGGGGCAGGTGGACCTTGTGGTCCCATACACCGCGCCTCCGACGGTTTACAAGAACATGTTGTTTGTCGGCGCCAATGTGCCCGAGATCAATGCTCCGAATCTGCCCGGCGACACGCGCGCCTATGACGCCCGAACCGGGGCCAAAATGTGGGAGTTTCATTCGGTGCCGCGGCTCGGCGAGGTGGGCAACGATACCTGGGCGCCGGACGCCTGGAAGGATCGCACGGGCGTGAACAACTGGGGCTTCCAGATGAGCGTGGACGCTCAGCGCGACTTGCTGTACACGACGTTCGGAAGCCCCGCCAGCGACTTCTACGGCGGAGACCGGATAGGGAACGATTTATTCGGGAACTCGGTGGTCGCGCTGGATGCGAATACGGGGAAGATGAAGTGGTACTTTCAGGCCGTTCATCACGACGTGTGGGACTTCGATCTGCCTCCGGCCGCGGGCTTGATCGATGTCACGATCAAAGGCAAGAAGGTGCCGATCATGGCGCAGACCGGCAAGGTCGGCTACATGTACATCCTGAACCGGGTGACCGGCGAGCCGGTATTCGGGGTCAAGGAGACGCCGGTGCCAAAGAGCCAGGTACCGGGCGAGCAGCTTTCAGCTACACAGCAGATTCCGCTGAAGCCTCCGCCCTTCGGGCGCATGAGCTTCAAGATGGAGGATCTGGTGACCGCTGAGGATACGACAGCGGAGCACGCCGCCGCGTGCCGGGATCTGGTGGAGAAGAGCGGCGGGGCGCATAACGAAGGGCCGTTTACGCCCTACGCGTGGCGGGCGCCCGGAGCGCCGCCCGTATCGAACGTGATCTTCCCGGGTCCGATCGGCGGGGCGAATTGGGGCGGTACCGCGTCCGATCCGAAACTCGGCTACGTTTTTGTGTTCACGAATGAGTACGGCAGTATCGGATGGGTCCAGAAAGAGCCGGAGACTTCGAAGGTCCCTTATCAGCAGGCCAGTATTCTGGGAAACCCGTTTAACTCGAAATTCTGGGCTTTGAAGAAGGACGCGAACGGGCTTACGCTCGGGGCGCAGAGCTGGCCCTGCCAGAAACCACCATGGGGCCGCCTGACCGCCGTTAATGCCGCCACGGGCGAGTTCGCCTGGCAGATACGGCTGGGTGTGACCGACGAGTTACCCGAAGGCAAGAAGAACACCGGACGGATCGGATTCGGCGGGCCCATCGTAACGGCCGGGGGCCTGGTATTCATCGGCGCAACCAACGACAAGCGGTTCCGCGCGATCGACTCGCGGACGGGTAAGGAGCTGTGGGAGACGAAGCTCGAATACAACGCGATTGCGGTTCCGATGACGTATCAGGGTAAGGACGGAAAGCAGTACGTGGCGATTACCGCGGCGAACGGAGGCGCGGGCGTGACCGATCCCGATTCGAGGGGCGAGGAGTCGGTGGTTGTGTTTGCGCTGCCCTGATCCATGACTTCGCTCTTATCATTCAGGCGCGTCGTCCTCTGTCAGCCATGAGGAGATGCTGCGCGCGAGATCGGAGCCGTTGGCGGCGGTGATCCGTCTGGATCGCCGGGCTCTTCCGCTCTGGCCATCGACCAGCCAGATCATAGCGTCGATCGCTTCGTTTCGCCGCCTGAGGCTGCCTTCTACGACGAAGTCGGCGCGGCACTCGGCGGCGAATTGCCGGACGTCGCCCATTCGCCCGCGATAGGCAAGAGCCGTGGTGGCGGAGACCAGTTCGAATCCGCGGTGTTCGGCCAGCATGATCAGAAGTTCTTCCAGCAACTGCTCGCACGTCTCTGCCATTTCCGCACTCGACCGGAGCGGAAGTACCAGCCAGCAGGACCCGCTGCCCGGGCCCGCCGCGAGGGTGTTGCGGTCGAAACTCAGCAGGTACCCGCTCGAAGCATCGACGCGAACCGCGTCGTTCAGACCTTCCGACAGGTAGTAGCGGGCCACCTTTTCGCGCAAGCGGCTCATCTCTTTGCGAACGAGCGAGTCGGTCTGGGGGTCGAAATCTTTTCGGTTTAGTACTGCTGCCGCGATTTCTTTCTCCGAGGGAGCGGTCCGATGAGCCGCAAGAGAGCGCTCACCGAGCCAGATCAGCAGATTACGCAACTGTCCGGCGCGGCAGAAGGTAACGCTTCCGGCGACCTTCTCAAGGTGACCGCGGCATACCGATTCCTGAATGGGTTCAACAGGTTGACGGATACTCACGCATCCAACCTGGCTGCGGGGAACGGCAAAAGGCGTTGGATTAGTCATCGCTGGTTCGCCGGATGGCGTAGGCCTCTTTCCAGTTATAAACTGACATGACCATTTCAGGTGTATTCTAATGACACCTTGAGGGGGATTTGGGGATAATAAAGCTCTTGACCCCCGGGACGGCCACGCCGGACGTGTATGAAGTTACTCACGCGCTTGACCTGGTGCGCCGTAACGCTGAAATTCCTCCCGGCGAACTTCGGCTGCTGACATATCTCGTCGACGAGACGCTGGCAGGCCGCGCCGCCGAGTTACACCAGAAGACCGTTGCGGCGGACGTGTTTGGCCGCGACATCACAGCCTTCGACCCGAGGGCGGACTCGATTGTCAGAACAACCGCCGCGAATCTGCGCGAGAGCCTGCGCGCATACTATGCAACCCGGGGGCAGGCGGATCCGCTGACCATTGAACTGAATAAGGGAAGCTATGTGCCCGCGTTCTCGCAACGAGCGCCCGTTACGCCGCAGGCAACCAGCCGATTGTGGAGTGCGCGCACGGCCATGGAAAGGCGAAGTTTTTCGGGCTACGCGACTGCCGTCGTGCACCTGGACGCGGTTCTGGCGGAAGCGCCCTCCTTATCTCTGGCGCTGGCGCTGAAAGCGGAGGCTTTGGCCTCGCAGGCAATCCATGGCGCGCGACCGCGTCCCAATCTGGAACAGGCGCGTGTCCTGGCGGCGCGTGCAATCGACCAGGCGAGGCCCGCATGGCAAGCCTGGCTGGCGCAGGCGATCGTCCTTCAGGCGCTCGAATGGCAGTGGGACGGCGCGGCGGAGTTCTATCGGCGAGCACTCGAAATCGGCGGGAGCGAAGCCGCGGCGCACGTCTGGTACACCGCCTTCCTGGTTGGCCGCGGGCGTCCCAAAGAGGGGATTTCGCATCTGCAGCGGGCGGTAGATCACTTCGGCTACAGCAATCCGACCTGTATCGGCGATCTCTCGATGCTTTTAATGCTCGCGCGCGAATACGAGGCTGCGGGAATGGCTATTAACGCCGCGCTCGATACCGCTCCGGGCTACTATCAGCATCATCTGAACCGGGCGATTTTACTGGAAGCGCGGGGAGAACCGGCGAGAGCGCTTCAAGTGCTCGACCAGACGCCTCTTGCTCTGATGGAACGGCCGGTTACGTGGGGATTGAGGGCCCTCTTCGCGGGACTCAGCGGGTCGCCCGGCGTAGCGCGCCGCCGGCTGTCGTGGTTGAAGACGATAGCGAAGACGGGCCGCTATATTCCGCAAAGCCAGGTGGCGGCATGCTGGCTCGGCGCGGGGAATTTCGACGAGGCTGTGAGGTGTTTCGAGAAAGCCGCGGAAGACCGCGACCCTCTCACCGTATGGTTCTGGGCTTATCCCATGCTGCGGCATCTTAAGGGGCATAGCGGCTACGAGCGCCTGATCGATCAGATCGGGCTCGTCCGATACTGAGTTCCTATCGCTTTATGTGGCGGGCCCCCAGGCCTGCCGCCGAGCCCCAGCTCGGAGCGGAACTTTAACTCATCACCGGCCCTGCCAACCGCGTCTTCGACAGAGTCACCATGGCCCTGCGGGCCGCCAAAGGCGATGAAGACGCTGGAGCGGGAAAGCACGAAACCGGTAGCACCGGCGATCTTCTGTCGCCGGTGTTCTTCAGCCATCCGAACCGCGTCTTCGACGGAGCGGTAAAAGCCATTCCAGGAGCCCTGTTAAAACCGCGGCAGATACCTCCCCGTCTCCCGTTTGTAATGCTCATAATCGCCGGCAAGCGCGCTGGTCGAGAATCCGCGCTCCTCTTCCCGAACCGCCGCTTCATACCTCCAGGCCATGACTGCCGCGCAGACAGCCAGCGGCCACCATCCCGTCGCGGCAAACCCTGCAAACCAGGCCAGGTTATAGGACGTATAGAACGGATGCCGGATTATCCTGTAGGGGCCGACCGTCACCAGTTGTGACGAGACGGCGCCCTGCCCGCAGGCTGCCAGTTTCCGGCGCGTGACGCATACCGCCCACCAGAACAGAATCGCGCTTGTGACGTAAAGCGGAAGGGCGATACCGGGAAATAGAATCGGCCGCTGGTACAACGCAAGCAGCTGCAGGATCAGAGAGACCTGCGCCAGCGACGCCGTAACGATCATCGCTCGCGAAGGTTTACCATTGCGGCCGAAATGCCAGATCATCCCCCAGGCGAAGCTGCCGAAACAAAACACGGCGGTAAAGAACAACGAACGATCGGACATTACGCGGCCTGCCTCCCAGCCGCGGCGAATATCTTCAGAATCCCGGTGAACGCACAGAGCGCCATATCCACGCCAAACACAGTCGGCAAATCGTGGTACTTCCGAAAGCCGATTCCCAGTTTCGCAGCGTTGATCCGATTGATGCGCGCCGGCTTCGGCGGGCAAATGCTGAATACGGCATCCAGGCCTTCGTGGGCGGCGAGCGAGGCAAGCGCGCAGGCGAGACCGCCGGAGATCTCGAAGCCGTGCGCGCTCTCCGGACTCGCCGCCATTCGCGAGATTTCGCCATAAGGTTTCCGATCGAGGCCGAGGTCCTTCAACTCGTCGCAGCTCTTGAGATCGAAGCCCTTCTCCTCAAGAGGCAACATCTGCGGACGCTGAGGCGTCGAGATCGTCAACCGTGCGCCGCCCACGACATCTCCGCCGTGTGTGGCGATGACGATCCGGCTTAAGTTGTCGGTCTCATCGGCGAAGCCGAAATCGGCGGGAAGCCACGGATATTCCTTGAGATAAGCCCGCCGCCGGAGTTCCACGTATCGAGCGATCTGTTCGCGATCGGTCGTTTCGAAGTATTTGAAAACGCAAGCACCGCCGGACGCGGCGCCAAAAAGCGGAGGAACCCGCCCGTCCAGCCGCGTTTCGGCGGCGACAACTTGCGCGTGTTCCTGGAAATTGGCTTTGTTTTTCATGCCCGGAGAGCGGAGTTTCCGGGCGCGGAATGTTCAAACTAAAGTTCGAAAAATTTTGAGCGGTTCGTCGGCGGATTTGCGCTTGCAGATCTTATACGACGGACTCAGGTCACGTTGCGGCATCGCGCGTGACTCACTTCCGCATTGCCCCCCACGGGACCCATACTTCCATTTGCCGGACTCGCCGCGGGAAAACGAAAACGCGGAAATTCCTGAACGATTCACCGTGCCGATTTCGCTTCAGAGGATGTGATTCGCTTCAGCGAACCGATTCAAGCTCCAGTAAAAGGAGAACCAGCATCATGAAGAAGACTTATCGAAATACCCTGTTGAAGCTCGCGGTCTGCGCCGCCGTCTCGGCGTTCGCCCCGTCGCCTGAGGCGCACGCTCAGCAAAGTATCCTGGGCGTCAACCTGATTGTGAATGGAGATGCGGAGGCCGGCTCAGCCGGTACGGATCTGCAGAATGTTGTAACAAGCATTCCCGGATGGACCAGCGGCGGCCACCCGAATGTGCTCCCCTACGGTCTTACCGGCCTTGTGCAGTTAACCAGTCCCGCCCCGCCCACTCACGGCTTCAACTATTTCGTAAGCGGCCTGAGCGGCACTTCGACGCTGACTCAGGTTATCGATGTCTCATCCGGCGCTTCGGCCATCGGCGCTGGAAATATCAAATACACGCTTTCCGGCTGGCTCGGGATCACGAACTTCGGCGGCGGTCCCCCCACTGTGAGCGCGGACTTCCAGAATGCGAACGGGCAGACTTTCAGCAGCGCGAAACTCAGCTTGCCCGGCGCCCTCGCCAACAGTCTGTTCGCGCAGCAGCAGATCGGGCTTGTGCCCATCGGCACTACGCGCATCACCGTGACTCTGACCCTGACAACCCAGTGCGAGAACGCCGCGACCTGCGGGTATGGAGCCGCCGACAGCCTGTCTCTGATGTTGAGTACCCTCGGAACGGACCCCGCTTCCATACTGGGGTCGAACCTCGTGATGAATAGCGGCGCGGAAGCCGGCGCAGGAGTTCCGAACCCCGGCATAGCGCCAAATGTCCCCGGCTGGTCGACCGACAGCGGCGCTTCCGTTGCCCCTTATGGATCCACGGGATTCATCAAGGCGACCGATCCCGGGCCCTCCGACCGGGGAACGAACCTCTTCTATGGAGGGCCGGTCGCCGGCAACTCCCATATGTACCAGGACATAGATGTGACCGCGGCGGCATCCCTGATCGACACGGGACAGGTGCAGTTTGAGCTCTCGGCCTGGCTCGGCGCTCTCGCGGGGCATCAAAGCGCCATGCTGACTTGTACCTTCTCCGACTGGTCGGGAAAACAGCTGGCTCCGGCAACACAACTGGGGCCGTTCGGAGTATCGGTCACAGGTCTTACCGAACAGTCCCAGTTAGCCAGCCTGCCCGCCGGCACGCGGGTTGTTCATATCGCGCTCACCTTCCACTTCGGCATCAATAATGCCGATACGGGGGGCTCTCTGGCAGACGACATCTCGTTCATCATCGGCAAACTGGGAGCGCCGATCGTGATTCCCGGCGGCATTGTCCCGGTTTACAGTTCGGCAGGTACCATCCAGGCGGGCTCGTGGATCTCTATTTATGGAACCGGGCTTGCCGCATCCGCGACACAATGGAACGGCGACTTTCCAACGCAACTCGGCGGGACGACCGTTACCATCGCCGGTAAGGCCGCGTATCTCTGGTTCGTCAGCTCCACCCAGATCAACGCTCAAGCGCCCGACGATATCGGGACTGGGTCGGTTCCGGTGCTGGTGACGACCTCGGCCGGGAGCGCCACCTCGACAGTGATCGTTTCTCAGTACGCGCCGTCGTTCAGCCTGTTCAATGGCAAGTACGCGGCCGCGATAGTACCAACGACGGCTCCCGGCAACAGCGGCAACGGATACGACGTTATCGGGCCTGCGGGCGCCTTCTCATTCCCGTCGCGGCCCGTCAAAGCCGGGGAGACGATACTCCTTTATGGAGTCGGGTTTGGTCCTACCATGCAGCCGGTACCCGCGGGCGCCGTATTTTCGGGCGCCGCTCAATGCGTCGCGCTGCCGGCGGTTACCATTGGCGGTGTTTCGGCAAAGGTAACATTTGCCGGTATTGTCGAGGCGGGCTTGTATCAATTCAACGTCGTTGTACCGAATGCAGGCAGCGGAGACAAGGCGCTTTCCGCGAGCGTTGGGGGAGTGACGACCCCGGCTAATGTATTCATTACGCTCCAGTAGCGCGCGCACCTTAGTGTCGGCGAAGGAAATGCGGTCCGGTAATTCGGACCGCAAACCCGGAAATCACCCCCGGAAAATCGCAGTAATTTCCGTTTTTTGCGGTCCTTTTATCGTTCTTTTGGAATCGTCGCCGGACCAGGTCCGCTCGTGACGCGGGGTTCGCGAAGAGTGCCTGTTACTTGTATCAATCACGGAAGTGAGTAGTACGTTACTCACTTCCCAATTGCCGCTGTGTTGCACATACTGATTACTCACTGACGTTTCAGCGTTCCGGGATCTTATGACGTCCGACGCGGCCCATATCACGAAAATGCTCGGCGAGGTCCGCGAGGGAAACGCCCTTGCCGCCAACGACCTTATGGACGCGGTTTACTCGGACCTTCGGGTCATGGCCCACCGCTTGTTCGCCGGCGAACGACCCGATCACACACTCCAACCCACGGCGCTGGTTCACGAGGCATGGCTGCGGATTTTTTCCGGGACGGACGTTCCCTGGAACGACCGGGTTCACTTCTACGCCGTCGCCGCGCGCCAGATGCGCCGCCTGCTGGCGGATCACGGGCGCGAGTTCCGGGCGCAGAAACGCGGCGGCGGCCTCAAGGTAATGTTCGACGACAAGCTGCACGGCTCGCTGGTCGATTGCGAATTCGACGACGTGAACGATCTGCTCGATCGGTTGCAGCGTCTCGACCCCGAAGCCGCGCGAGTGGTCGAAATGAAGTTTTTTGCGGGGATGACCGACGACGAAGTGGCTGCCGAACTGAAATGTTCGAATTCGACGGTAAGGCGTCACTGGGCGTTTGCGAAAGCGTGGCTCGTCCGTCATCTGGTTGGTTCCGAAGGAAAGGGCGGGGACTCAGGCGGTTTGTGACCGTCGGGCGGCCCTGCGCATCCGGCTGGCGCCGCGTTTCTCCGTTCGGGACAAATGAACAGATCTGTTTTGCATTTCCGCTTCAATAAGCGGATCGAAATGAATAGCCCGCTGAAAAGCGGATCGAGTCAATAGGAGAAGTGAAGTGTCATTCAAAAAAATTGCCACCGTTTCCGTCCTGAGCGGTTTGCTTGCGCTCGCTCAGAACAAACCCGCGCCCGCCGGCGCGGCTAAGCCCGCGGCAGCCGCCGCCTCCCCCGTCGAAACCGTCATCGAACTCGTAAAAGGGGGCACGCCGGAGTCGTTGATCGTCAAGACTCTGCAACGTCAGAACAAACCCGCGGATCTTTCGCCTGCTGACATGCTCAAACTCAAGAAAGCCGGCGTGTCGGACAACATCATCGGCGTCATGATGGACCCGTCGTCCGGGGCCGCGCCGGCCGCTGCCGCGCCCGCGGTCGCCGCGAGTGTTCAACCGGCCGCGCCCGCAGCAGCGCCCGGAGCCCAATGTCCCACTCCAGCCGGTGTAAGCCCGGTGAGCGGCGCCGGCAAACGGCGTCTTGCCGTGGAGCCGTTCGACTACTCGGCAGTCAGGACGCAGGTCACCGCGATGTTCGCGAACGACGTCAACATCGGCCAGGGCATCCGTTCGATGCTGACGGTCAAGATGGCGCATTCCAACCAGGTCGTCCTGCTCGAACGCGAGAAGATCAAGACCGTAATGGCGGAGCAGGACTTTGGCGCCACCAACCGTGTGAAACAGGGCACGAAGGCAAAGATCGGACAAATCACGGGCGCGGACGCCATGCTCATGGGCGACATCGTCATCTTCGGCCGGGATGACACTACGAAGAAAAACGGCGCCGGCGGAGTAGCGCGGGCGCTTCCAGGATATTTCGGCGCTATCGGCGGCCGCGTGGCCAGCGCGAAGACCACCGACAAAGCGGTTGTCGCGATCAACCTTCGGATTGTCGATGCGGAGACCGGAGAAGTGGTTGATTCCGAAGAGGCGCGCGGCGAATCCACTCGCACCAGTACGGATTGGGGCGCCGTGGCCGGTTCGTGGAGGGGCGCGGCGGCGGCTGATTCGAGTATGACCAGCTCGAACTTCGGCGCAACGATCATCGGCGAAGCCACGCAGGACGCGGTCAACAAGATCGCGGCTATCCTCGAGATGAAGGTTCCTGCCATCAGCGCAAAATCGCGCAGCATCGAGGGTCGCGTCGCGAATATCGATGGCTGCACTCTGTACCTTTCGGTGGGCGGCAACGACGGCGTCCACGTGGGCGATCACTTTGAAATTCATCAGATTCTCAAGGAAGTAGTCGATCCCGATACGAAAGAAGTCCTCGACAAGCAGACGGTGAAAGTCGGCGATTTTGTCGTCGGCACCGTTCGCGATAAAGTTGCGATCGGCCAGTACGGCGGACAGCCTCTTTCCGCTGCGTATGCGAAGGGCTACGCGGCGCGTCTGGTGGCCCAATGAACGGCCTCGTCGTCCCGGCGGCCATAACGATCGCGGCTTGCGCCGCGATGGCCGCCGAGACGCCGGTCGAGCATCAGCTCAAGCTGGAATTTGACGAACTGGCCGCCAAAGCGACGGCGGCCGTTGAGATGGTGAACGGCATGGAAGAACGTGCGAGGGACGCGGGTTACACTCTGAATCCCGACCTCATTGCACAGCGAATCCTGATTCAGTCGACGATGGACGAGGCTCAGGAGTCCCTTCGCGCAAAGGATATGGACGCGTTGCGCGAGCGGCTGAAACGGGTGCGCGGCCATATCGAAAAGCTTTACCGGATGTTGTAAGCACTCCTATGGAAACCGCGCTTTTCCTCAAACTCCGCGACATTTTCGATCGCGCTTTGGCGCTTCCGCCGAGCGAGCAGGAGGCCTTTCTGGAGCGCGAATGCGCGGGCGATGCCAGTCTGCTCGCCGAAGTGCGGGCGTTGCGGGAGGCGCATCTGGCCGCGGCGTCGGAAGTGCAACCGGCGGCTCCGTTTGAGGAGCGGGTGATCGGGCCTTACCGCCTTCGCGGCCGGTTGGGGGAAGGCGGCATGGGTACGGTCTTCCTGGCGCTGCGCGACGATGGCACGTTTCGGAAGTCTGTGGCGCTCAAGATCCTCCGCAAAGACCAGGCGAACGCCGACCTGGTCGAGCGCTTCCAGCAGGAACGCCAGGTTCTTGCCAACCTCGATCACGGCAACATTGCCCGGATTCTCGACGGCGGCCAGACGCCCGACGGCCTTCCTTATTACGTGATGGAATACGTCGAGGGTCTGCCGCTCGATAAGTTCTGCGATCAGCGCAGGCTCGACCTCGAAGGGCGTATCAGGGTCTTCGTCCAGGTTTGCGACGCAGTCGATTATCTCCACAAACACCTGGTTGTGCACCGGGATCTGAAGCCATCGAACGTGCTCGTGACCGCCGACGGGGTCGTGAAGTTGCTTGATTTCGGGATTGCCAAGCAGCAGATTCCGGCAGCCAACGCGGAATTGACGGCGGTGCAGGGGCGACTGATGACTCCCGGCTACGCCAGCCCGGAGCAGTTCTCCGGCGCGCCTGTAACGCAGGCATCGGACATCTATTCGCTCGGCGTGATGCTTTATCTGCTGATCACGGGTTCATTGCCCCATCCCGATCCAGGCGACAAGCTCACGACGGACCCATCGGCGCCAAGCTCAAAAATTCGAGAAGACATCGAGCGAACGCCCGAGACCACGTCACAACTTCGGCGGCGCATATCGGGCGATCTGGATTATGTGGTCCTGATGTGTCTCCGCAGGGATCCGAAAAACCGCTACGCGTCGGCGGCCCGGTTGAGCGCCGATCTCATAAGTTTTCTCGACAGCCGGCCCGTCGCCGCCCGCAAAGGACCGGTGGCGGAGCGCGTAACCAGATTCGTGAAGCGAAACCGCCTCGCGGTTGCGGTCGCTGTATTGATCGCACTGCTGGGCGGCTTCGGCGCGTGGCAGGCCGTCGAAGCGCAGATTCAGTCGCGCCGGGCAACGGAGAAAGAGGCCGAAATTTCCCGCCTTCTTGATCGGGTCGAGAATCGGGACGCGGCCAGGGTTCCGGCGTCCGAGCGCGTTGAGGATGTCAAAAAAGTACGTGAGGCCCTGAGTAGCGGGATAGCGCCCGCGGGAGGCGATCTCACGCCCCAAAAGCGCGCGTTGCTGCAGCGGGGAGTGAATTACCTCGATAAGGTCCAGCCGTTTGCGGGACGGGATCCGGCTCTTGCGGGCGAATTGGCCGCCGCATGGAAACAGGTAGCGGTGATCTATAAGCCGGTGAATCCCACGATGGCTTCGCTGGCGGTCACGAATGCAAATGTGGTTTTGAATGGCGGCGGTGCTGCCCCGGCCCCCGACACGAGCGCGGTTCTCCGCACCGGCCAGGATCCGGTGGCGCCGGCCACGCCGCGCCAGGCCACTGCGGTTACGTCTTCCGCACCGCGCCCGCAACAGCAGGTTGAGGCCACAACCCCAGCCCCGCAGCCGCCGGCTCGCAGTCCCGCCGACGCGGCTGCGTATGACGAATTCAAAATACGTCTCGCATCGGCAGAGGCGAAGTCGCAGGCAGCCGATGTGACCATCGGGGAACTGCGAAAAAATGCCGCCAGACTCGGGCAGGCTGTGCATCCCGACATCGAGTCGATGTATGTACGCATGAAACTCGCGCTCGATGCCGCGAAGAAGGCCGCCGACGAAGGAAATATGCAAACTGCGGACGAGAACCTTGGCATTGCGGGCGCTACCGCCGACCGTGTTCTAAAGGCGGGTGGACGATAACGCTTGCGCGTTCCAGGCCCTCACAAATCGCGACAGGGTATATTCGGTTAGATTCATGCTTCGGGCCTCGGTGGTTGGTTCCCTCTTTTTGTCTCTTACGAGCTACGGCGCTGCATGCGCAGTTTAAGGAGGTAGGACCTCCGCCCGTTTCCGCCACAGTCGCGCGCCAGCAAATCCGAACATTGCTCGAAAAAGTCGATTCCACCAATCGCAAGCAGACGCTCGACGGCATTTCGAGCCTGCTTGTCTGGTATCGCGACCTGGCCGACGAAGAAATGATTACCGCCTGGCGCGGAGAGGGAAGGGCCAGGCTGCCCCAGGTACTCGAATCGCTCGCCGACGCGCAGGTGGCATCCGGAATCGTCGAATTCTCGTGGCGGCAACAGCGCGAGGCCACCTTTGTCCCGGCCTACGTGCCGACCCTGGGAATGTTGATGGCGCGGTACCCGGCGAGCGCGAAACCTTTTCTCGACGATCTGCTCGGTTCAGCGAGGAACGGACAGCAAATGCCCGATCTGTCGCCGACGGAAGCGGAGGCGGTCTGCCGCATCCTGATCGACATGCCGGATCTGGGAACGTGGCGGCGCGACGCGCTGCAGATCCTCCCTCATTACCGCCCGGCGGCCGAGAGCCTTCTGACACAGGATCTGCAGGGAGGCGACGGCGAAAAGAGCACAGCGGCCCGATTCTGGCTGGCGGATTTGAAGTGGGGTTCGTCCGGTCCGGTCAGCCAGGCTCAGTTCCCGCATAGACGCCCTGCTTTCACATCACAAGGCGCGGAGAGCCTGCCGCCGAGCGTGGACTCGCCGGTCACTTCGACACAGGATCGTCCGGCGCCCGAACGGCCACAGGATCGTCCGACATTGATCCGGCCGGCCCAGCCTCCGCCTCCTCCTCCGCCCGTTGCTGTTGCGCCCGCACCCATCAGAGCTCAATCCGGTACGCTGCAGTGCGTCGGCGCTCCGATCCCGCAGAACGCCGAGTACGTTTTTCGTAATGTGCCGCTCGGAAAACTCCAGCTCGACTACGATGCAAAAATCTGGGACGTCCGGGTGACGCCGGGCGAAGGAGAGACCCAGCGGTTGATTCTCAGAAACAAGGGAACGGGACCGCAGAAGCGATGCACGGTGCGCTGGAGCATTGTTCCCTGACACTCACTTATACACAAAGACTATGAGACGGATCTTCCTCGTAATTCTCTTGCAGTTCTGGCTGTACACGGGCGCGAATGTCCTCGCGAATGCTCAGGAGACCGCTGTATCCCCTCCGCAAGACATCACGATTCCCAGCGGGACCGAAATCGCGGTCCGGACGATCGATCGCATCGATTCGAAGAAGACCGAACGCAACCACGAATACGCCGGAAGCCTCGACGATCCGGTTATCGTCGACGGCGTCACGGTGATACCTGCGAATACGGGCGCCCTGTTACGTGTGGCCGAAGTAAAAAATCCGAGGATGGGCCACGCAACTCTGTCGCTCACCCTCGCGGCGGTCCTTATAGACGGGCACAGGATTAACGTAACAACCGAAAACGTCGACTCCCGAAGCGGGTCCAAAGCAAAACGAACCGTAATCGGTGGCGCGGGCGGCGCCGCTGTTGGTGCGGGGATTGGCGCGCTTGCAGGCGGCGCGGTGGGCGCCGGGATCGGCGCCGGAATAGGCGCCGGAGCGGGAGCGCTTGGAGGCATGATGACAGGTAAAGGAGTCGAGATCGCTTCCGAAACCCGCTTCAGCTACAAACTGACGCAGCCGATCACGGTCACTCCCGGAATAAATTCCCGCTGAATCCGCGAACGGTTTTGGCGGTAGTTGACGCGTGCTGATGCGCCCGGCTCAGAACCGTATTTGAGGGGCCAGCGCTTCGGCGCTGCCGCCGAGCTTCCGCTCGGCGCGGAGCTTTACGTCCTGCCGGTAGCGCCGGCGATCTTGTGTGTGCCCCAAGTGGGCTGAATACCAGTGGGGGAAGGACCCACTCGAGCAAGTGATGGTTAGGTTCGATAGCTGGCGAGCGGTTGGTTCGGGTAACCGGGCGGATCGGAACCTCGCGACAAAGTCCACGTATGGTGGGCGAGCAATCCGGCAGGCCGTAACACGCGTGAAGCTTGAGCAGGCCTCGAAAGCGGCAATGTGGACGCCGACCCGCCGCAAGATCGGGGAAGGCAGAACGGACGGGGAAGAACCCGGCGCGGGAGCGCGCCATCACGATAACCATCGTGTACCCGTAAGGTCCACCGGGGTAGTGAGCACAGCATGTCGGAAAGGTAATCAGCGTCAGTGGGGGAGGCCCGGAGTAGTCGCGGGGTTGCGAACCGCGAACGTCGCCGGAAAGGGCGGCGGACTGCTTGGGCGTCGGAGAGGGTCAGAGGTACCGATGAAGCCGGGTAACGCCGGTGGAGGGAAGGACCCTCGCTTCTGGTGTGCTTGTGAAGGAGGAAAAGACCGGTGATTGACGCAAGTCTGGAAATACCGGATAAAATTCGGGACCTGCAGATCAAGCTTTATCGAAAGGCGAAGAACGAAGGCACATGTTCGTGAGCCTGCGACGAAACCAGTCGGAAAGCCGGATGCGGGAAATCCGCACGTCCGGTTTGATGAGCGGGGCTGGGAAAAGGGACGGTCTGCGAAGATCAGCACCCGCGCCCGGCCTCGACTCTACCGCCGGTGACCCTCCCAACCGCGTCTTCGACAGAGCGTTCGGATGAAGACACGCTGCCCGGCGTGGGCCCTCCCGCGATGGCGCTGCGCGCCATGAACAACCACGAAAAACCGCCCGGCGCGGAACCTTCGCCAGTGTCCGTCCGCCGCGAAGCTTTATCTCATCGCCGGCCCTCATACGAACCGCGTCTCCGCCACAACGCTAAGCAGCCCTTTTCAGCAACCTGCGGGATCGGTGTAAACTAAGCCGACGTGAACGCAGGTTGAAGGCCGGTAGAGTTGGGTTGCGGACAGACTCGATTGTAGACCGCAACATAAAGCCAGGGTCTAAAGCCAGGGTAGCGTTCTTGACGTTGGCTCACCCCCATTGCCTCAACCCCGCTCAAATATCCCAGGTAACGGAACCAGCACGCATCAATTTTTCACCACAACGACGCTCGTCGGCGGATAAGGCAGGGGCACCTGCGTCAGGTTGCCTGTAGTTACTTTCAGTATGTCGAGAGAGCTGGGGTTCGCCACCGTCAGGAAAAGCGCTCTTCCGTCTGGCGAAACGGCCATACTCTGCGCCGCGTCCGGCAGCGTCCAGGTGTGGAGCGTGGCGCCGTTCGTGACAGACAGCACTACTGCCGAAGTCCCGGTCAGAGCGTACAGATAATTGCCGGCGGGCGCGACCGCGAGCGACAAGATGGGCGCCGGAACCGTAAAGGCGGTCACATACTTCAAAGTCTTTGCGTTGTATACCAGAATGTTTGACCCGACTGCCAGATAAGCGTAGGCTGAGGCGGGGCCGAAAGCAATTGGCCCGGCGAGGCAGCACAACGGAAGCGGGAGCTCCTCAAGAATCGTATTCGTGACCGTGCTATAGATCGCCAGACCTTGAGCCCACGGTGTGCCGACGCCGTCGGTAGCCATAAAGGGCATCCAAAAGGTCTTTCCGTTCGGAGGCAATCCTCCGACCCCATATGCGATAAGGCACCCTTCCGGGCAAGACGGCGGGTTTGGCACACGAGGAAGCAGACTCCCATTGCCTGACATCAGATGAATGTCCCACGCGGGCTGCACGTTCGGTGGCCCCCCGTATAGTTGATTTCCAGCTAACCCGTAAGGGTAGAAGGCCACATTGAGAAGTAAAATATTGGCGATCCGGTCCAGACTGGTATCAATTTCGAGCAGATTGCTCGGGTGGTCCATCCCCACAAAGATGGATTCGCCATCCGCGGTGACCAGTGCGGGCTCCAGCCCTTGCGCTCCCACAGGGAACGAATCGATCACCTGCGCGCTCGCTTGATCGACCACCGTCATCGCTCCGGCCGCACCGGTCAGTATGAGCAGCGTGTCGTTGTCAAGAAAACAAACAACCCTGGGAGCCTCGGCGGGCGATACAAAGCTTGTAGTCGCAAGCGTGTGCGCATTCAGGATCTGTATCTGTGGGAAAGTGCTGTCGCCGGCGGGCATGGAGGAAGTCATGTCCAGCAGGAGCAGGTGCTGTCCATCCGGAGAAAGAAAGGCGGTCACCCCGTTGACGGCGGGTAAAGTTGTCGAAGTCAGCAGCGCGCCAGTAGCGTAATTGAGAAGTTCCACCTCCGTCTGGGTGCCAGAGGTTCCAGTCTGAATATTCTGGATGTAGATCCTCGCGCCGTCGGGACTGACGTCGATGAAGAAGGAGCCCGCGGGAAGGCTCACGGTAGGCCGGATCGGCAGAAACGTGGTGGTGTCGTAATACGAAAGCCCGCTGCTGTCGCAAATGAGCAAGGTGGCGCCCACCACCTTGAATCCGACTGACCCCGAAAATCTGAAACTGTTCAGCACCGTCAACGTTTGGGTATCAAGTTGGAATACGGTCTGGTCAACGATGACAAACAGCTTTGTTCCGTCGGTCGAGACCTGGAGTTGAATGCCTCCGAAATGAGGAACGGTTTGAGTGATCGCTCTTTGCGCGACCGAAATCTGGATGAGGTCGCCATTGCTTAAAGTGGCATAAGCATATGCGCCCGCTGAATCGAAAGCCAGGCCATTGACCTTACCGCTCATTGGCATGGTGGCGAGAACGGTGCCGTCGCCGGGGTTCAGTATGTTGATGTTGAACGGAGCGGTAGTGCCCTCCCAAAGTTGACCGGTACCGGGCGCAGCCACCAGGATATTTCCCCCAGCGGGTACAAACTCTCCCGGTCCGAAGGCAGACCCGGAAATGCTGAGTGGAGTCAGCGACCCCGGACTTCCGTTATTGGACAGTACGTAAGCGTGAGAATCCGCCAAAAGAGTGGCCACGCTGGCTAGCAGCCAGACGCATGAGAGTGGAATTGTCGCTTTCAGGATGTCCTCCAAGATGGGAAGTTTGGGGGGGCCGGGTTTTATCCTAAGGCATTTAACAGTGGGCTGCAAGATAATTCGCGCGGACGTCAGGAGATGGGCAGCGCGGAACCACCGATTACAATCCAATCCGACCACCGAATGACTGACGCCGATCGACGTCGCCGGGAACACTGAATTTCTTTGCGTCTTAGCGGCTTGGCGTGAGAATCGGAATTCGAGTCACAACGGACACCCGAATATTTGACGAATAAATCCAATAACATAGCTCAAGCCGGGCGCACCATCCCCAAAAACGCATGCTAAAGAATAACCATGAGAAAACAATAGACCCATGTCCCCGGCAACCGAATCAGTAATCCCGAACCCCAACCAGTCCACTGGACCCCGCACCGAAGAAGGCAAACAGCGTTCCGCCATGAACGCCCTGCGCCACGGCCTGACCGGCCGTACCATCGTCATGCCCTATGAAGACATGGATCAATACCACATCTTCTGCAAACGCCTCTTCCAAACCCTCGCCCCCGAGACCCCACTCGAAGAGCAATACGCCCAAACTTACTGCGATACCCAATGGCGCCTGAACCGAGCCCGCTCGCTCGAAGACGCCATGCTCGCCCTCGGCCACTCCGAAGCAGCCGGCGAGATCGAAACCGAACACCCCCAGGTCCACGCGGCACTTACCGCTGCGCGAGTCTTCCGCGACGATAACAAATCCTTCGCCAACCTGACCCTGTACGAACAGCGCCTTCACCGCACGCTCGATAAGACCCTGCGCGAACTCAAAGCCCTCCAGGCCGAGCGCAAAGCCCAACGCCAGGCCGAACTCGACGCAGCCGTAGCCGAGCGCAATCTCCTGAAGATGAAGGCGAAACACGGCAACCATCACCTCCAGACCGAAACCGAACCGATCACCCGGCAGTTCGTTTTTTCGACCGCCGAAATTGAAGCCGAAGCCCGTCGCCAGTTCCGTCTTGCAGACATCGCAACCGCCCAAAGAAACCACTACGACTTCGAAAACTATCGTAAGTTCGCTCCCAAATGGGCGGCATGAGGGTCGTCCCCGCGGTAGGAATGCGCGAATGGAGTATATTTGTCCCCAGAAATGCCGAAATCCACCAAATCACCGATAGGCCGGCGCGGATTCCTCAAAGGCGCCGTGGCGGGAGGAGCGGGCGCGGCGCTATCCGCCGTCCCTCCGAAGCTCCTCGCCCAGGAAGCCGCGGCGCCGCGTAACGCGACAGCGCAGCCGAATGCCCGGACCCTTGCGGCCGACACCGGTACGCGCCCTCCTTTGGCCTCGGCCCGAGTCATCGAGCACCCGGGCTCCGACTTCATGGTGGATGTCCTCAAGACTCTCGACCTCGAATATCTCACCGCGAATCCCGGCTCCACCTTCGAATCGCTGCATGAGTCTCTCATCAACTACGGCGAGAACAAAAGTCCCGAATTCCTGACCTGCTGCCATGAGGAATCGGCCGTAGCCATGGCGCACGGCTACGCCAAAATCGAAGGTAAGCCGATGATGGCGTTGATTCACGGTACCGTCGGCCTGCAGCACGCCTCCATGGCAATCTATAACGCTTATGCCGACCGCATACCCGTCTACATCGTGGTCGGAAATCATGCCGACGGAGCCGTTCGCGGAGCGGGCGTTGAGTCTCTGCACAGCGCGCAGGATATCGGCGCGCTGGTTCGCGACTACGTCAAGTGGGATGATGAGCCCTACTCGCTCGGCCACTTCGCCGAGTCCGCGGTGCGGGCATATAAGATCGCCATGACTCCGCCCATGGGGCCGGTTCTCATCGTGGCCAACAACGAAATCCAGGCCAGACCGCAAACGGGGCCACGTCCGGCCATTCCCAGACTAACCCTCACCACGCCTCCGCAGGGCGACGACGCAACTCTTGCCGAAGCCGCGCGCATGCTCGTGAATGCCGAGAGTCCCATCATCGTCGCGCAACGGGCCGCGCGCACACCCAACGGGATGAAGCTGGTGGTCGAACTCGCCGAGACCTTGCAGTCGCCCGTCAACAGTTCCGAGCGCATGAACTTCCCGCTGCGGCACCCGCTGGCCGGCACAGGCGGTCCTGGTTATCGTCCTGACGTAATTCTCAATCTGGAAGTAGCCGATGCGGCGGCGTCCGCGCGAGCCGCTCATGCGCGCGGCGCCAAAACGATTAACATCACCGCCGGCAACCTTTATCTTAAAAGCAACATCCAGGACTTCGGACACTACGCGGCCGATGTCGATCTCGATATCGGAGCCGACGCCGAAGCGTCGCTGCCCGCCCTGATAGAAGCCTGCAAAAAGCTGATCACGGCGGATCGCAAAAGAGCTTTCGAGGAACGAGGCGCAAAGGTCGCCGCGGCGAACCTGCAGGCGCGCAATCGTGCAGTCGAGCAGGCGGCAATAGGGTGGGACGCCAGCCCGGTAAGTCTCGCCCGCATGTCCGCCGAACTGTGGCCGCTGATTAAGAACGAAGACTGGTCCCTGGTATCCTGGCAGGGTTTCATCAGCGAATGGCCGAACAAGCTATGGGACTTCGACAAACACTACCAGTATCTAGGTTCGCACGGCGCCGGAGGAATGGGAGCGGGAGCGCCGATGGCCGTAGGAGCGGCTCTTGCCAATAAGAAACACGGCAGGCTATCGATTAACATCCAGACCGATGGGGACCTGAACTACGCACCCGGAGTCCTCTGGACGGCGGCCCATCATCAGATCCCGATGCTGCACATCATGCACAACAACCGCGCCTACCACGCCGAAGTAATGTTCGTGCAGCAGCAGGCCAGCCTGCATAACCGAGGCGCCGACCGCTGCCACATAGGAACAAAGATCACCAACCCAAACATCGACTACGCCAAAATGGCACAAGCCTACGGCTTCTACGGAGAAGGACCAATTAGCGATCCCAAAGACCTCCAGGCCGCCTTTAAACGAGGCATAGAACGGGTAAAGAAAGGAGAACCGGCGCTGATCGACGTAATAACCCAGCCCCGCTAACCCATGCCCAACTCGACAATTGTGAGGCAGGCCTTCGGGCCTGCCGCCGGGCTTCCGCCCGGCGCGAAGCGTCACGACAACGCCGGTAGCGCCGGCGATCTTGTCGCCGGTGTTTGGAGTCTTTTACTACTCGCCCTCCTGACCACCCTTCCAGCCATAGCCGCCGACCAGCCCCAGGGCAAAACCCTCTACATCGACAAATACATGTGTTACACCTGTCACGGCTACTCAGGCCAGACCGGCCCGGGAGCACCCCTGGTGCCCATGAAAATGTCGCAGGAAGCATTCATAGCCTACGTGCGAAACCCAAAACAGCCAAACCGAATGCCGTCATTCTCAACCAAAGTAATATCGGATTCCGAACTGGGAGAGATCTACAACTACATAAAATCTCTCCCAAACTCCCACCCCGACCCCAAAACAGTCCCCTTACTAAAGGACTTACTGAAGTGAAGCCATATCAATCACGAACCGATACTTGACATCACCCTTCAGCAGCCGGCCATAAGCCTCATTGATCTGCTGAATCCTGATCATCTCGATATCGCTCGTAATCCCGTGCTCGGCGCAGAAATCAAGCATCTCCTGCGTTTCCGGAATGCCACCGATCGCCGAACGGCTGAACTGCCGCCGGTTCATCAGAAGGCTAAACGCGCCCACCGGTAAAGGCTTCTCCGGGCGCGCCGACCAGACACAAAGTTCCATCCAGCTTGAGGAGGCTGAGATATGCGTTGACGTTGTGATCCGCCGACACCGCGTCCAGAATGAAATTGAAACTGCCCGCATGCTTCGCCATCGCGGCTGCTGGCCGGCCTTAACGGGCGTCTACTTTTACCGCTAGGTAGTCGATTTTGTGCCCCGGCTCCACCACGATCTGGTGGGGAGTGCGCGGGGAGATATGCAGCACATCGCCCGGATGCAGCGGCTGTGTTTCGCCGCCGTTAATTTTGGATCCGCGGATCTCGTGAGCCGTCGTATGCTTACCATCAGGAATCGTGCCGCCGATCACAATCGAGCCTTCGCCGCTCTGAATTAACATGATGTCCGACTGAGTCTCGTGGAGTTCGGCCTGGCCGGTGCCCTCGCGATGGACCAGAGACATCGAATGGTTGCCCCAGCCGCCAAGGGACGAAGTGGCTACCTTGACGCTGCTCATTTTGGCGGGCAGGGTCTTGGCGCGAGCCGTGATCTGCTCGGAAGTCCAGTGGCCATAGCCGGCGGGCAGGGCAGCGATCGCCGCGCCGGTGAAGAGGAATGCAAGCGTTTTTTTCATTCGGCGGAATTATATCCCGTGCGCCGCCCGCGTGAGCCGGTCGCGGATGCCCGCCCACTCGGGAGTGTCGGGCGGAAGTTCAATCGCGATCCAGTCGTACCCTTCGCGGTCGAGATCGTGGAGCAGGCCGTAGAGCCGCTCGGCATACCCGGCGGCGTCGCGCGGCATCGCGCCGAGATCGAGACGAATGCCCCGGCCCGTCGATGGTGGAGGGCCCGAGAATGATGGGGGTCCGAGGGCTGTAATGACGCGGATGCTGGCCCGGAGATTCGGCGCCGGCGCCCGTTTCGACCGGCCCGATCACGTCCTCGATTTGAGTGCGCGTGATCATGCCGGGACGAAGAATACGCGGGACGCTTCCCGCAAAGGAGAGAACAGTGCTTTCGATGCCGACGGTGCAAGGGCCGCCGTCAAGAATCAGATCGACGCGAGCGCCCAGCCCTTCGCGGACGTGCTCGGCCGTAGTCGGGGAAAGCTCCGTGAACCGATTCGCGCTCGGCGCGGCGATAGGAATCTGCGCCGCCTCAAGCAGCGCCCGCGCCAGCGGATGCGCCGGAATTCGCAGCCCGACGCTCGGGAGCCCGGCGGTAACAAGGTCGGGTACATGGGCTCTCTTGGGAACGACGATCGTAAGCGGTCCGGGCCAGAAGCGGAGCGCGAGGAGTTCAGCTTGTTCGGGCCATTCGAGCGCCAGGTCGCGGGCCATCTCGATGCTCGCGACATGGACGATCAGCGGGCTCGACAGCGGCCGGCCCTTGGCTTCGAAGATCCGGCGGACCGCCGCCTCGTCGAGGGCGTTCGCGCCCAGGCCGTAAACCGTTTCGGTCGGAAACGCCACCAAGCCGTCCGGCGCGCAGCAGTTCGGCCGCCCTGCGGATCTCAGTCACGAGCGTCGCTCAATCCTCGAGATCGGCGCCTTCGCCCGCGGTCTTGCCGGTCTTGCGCCAGACCAGAAACGCGTGGATCAGCGGTTCGAGATCGCCATCCAGCACGCGATCCACGTCGCCCACCGCGAGCTTGGTGCGGTGGTCCTTGATCATGCCGATACGGCGCCAGCACGTAGCTGCGAATCTGGCTGCCGAAGTTGATTTCGAGCTTGGAGGCTTCGGTCTTGCGCGTCTCTTCGCGCTTCTTCTCCATCTCGAACTCGTAGAGCCGCGCGCGCAGCTGCTTCATCGCGGTGTCGCGGTTCTTGTGCTGCGATCGCTCGTTCTGGCACTGCACGACGATCCCGGTCGGAAAGTGCGTGATGCGCACCGCGGAGTCGGTCATGTTGACGTGCTGGCCGCCCGCGCCGCCCGACCGGAACGTATCGATGCGAAGATCGTCGAGCTTGATGTCGATCTTGATCTCGTCGTCGATCTGCGGGAACACGAAGACCGACGCGAACGAAGTGTGGCGGCGCGCGTTGGCGTCGAACGGCGAGATGCGCACCAGCCGGTGCACGCCGATCTCCGACTGCAGCAGCCCGTAGGCGTTCGGGCCGTTCACCTCGAACGTCGCCGACTTGATGCCCGCGCCTTCGCCTTCCAGCCGGTCGGTCATCACGGTCTTGAAGCCGTTGCGTTCGGCCCAGCGCAGGTACATGCGCAGCAGCATCTCGGCCCAGTCCTGCGATTCGGTGCCGCCCGCGCCGGGATGGATCGTCATGATCGCATCGCGCGCGTCGTTCTCGCCGGAGAGCAGCATCCCGGTTTCGAGCTTGCCGAGAACTTCGGCGTAGCGCTTCAGTTCGCGCTCGATATCGCCGTCGACGGATTCGCCTTCGCGGGCGAGTTCGAAGAGCGTGTCGAGATCGTCGGTCATGCCGCCGACCTGCTTGTCGTTCTCGATGGCTTCTTCGAGGCGCTTGCGATCCTGCATGACCTTCTGGCTCTTTTCGGGCTGGGACCAGAAGTCGGGCGCGGAGATCTGTTCTTCGGTGGAGGCTAGTTCTTTTTTCTTTTTGGAGGCGTCAAAGATAACTCCGCACGGCAGATGCCTGTTCCCGGAGCGGCGCGTATTCGCGGTCAAGTTCGTCGAGGGTCATTGTCAATTTTTATGCTACAGGATCAGCATGCAGTCGCCGTAGGAGAAGAACCGATAACGCGAAGCCACCGCGTGCCGATAGGCCGCAAGAGTAAGTTCGGTGCCCGCGAGCGCGCAGACCAGCAGCAGCAGGCTCGTCCGCGGAAGATGGAAGTTCGTGAGCATAGCCCCGGTGCGGCGGAACTCATAACCGGGGTAAATGAACAGGTCGGTCGCGCCGCTGCGCCGGCCGGTTGCCGCAGCGGATTCGAGAGTCCGGACGCTGGTCGTGCCGACGGCAACGACGCGGCGCGCAGATTCGATCTCGCGCCAGGACTCTTCGGTGATCGAGTAGCGCTCGAAGATGCAGATGGTGGTTTTCGAAGTCCTCGCGATCGATCGGCTGAAATGTCCCGAGACCGACATGCAGAGTGACTTTGGCCAGGGTGGCGCCGGCATCTCGGACGCGGTCCAGAATCTCGCCGGTAAAGTGCAGGCCGGCAGTGGGGGCGGCAACGGAGCCGCGCTCGCGCGCGAAGACGGTCTGGTAACGGTCGCGATCCGCGAGTCGGTCCTGGCGCTTGATGTAAGGCGGCAGGGGCATGTGACCGAGACGGTCCAGTGCGGCGTAGACGTCTTCGTCGCCGAGGAAGCGGATCGTCCGTTCGCCGCGTTCGCCCTGAGCGATGATTTCGACCGAGAGGTCATCGAACTGAATGACCGCGCCCGTTCGGAGTTTGCGCCCGGGCCGAACCAGAGCGCGCCATTCGCGCTGGTCTTCCGAAACCGGTTCAAGAAGCAGGACCTCGGATTTGCCAGCCAGCAGGCGCGAAGGCAGCACGCGGGAGTCGTTCAGGACGACGCAATCGCCTTCGCGCAGGAAGGATGGGAACTCGCGGAACTGCCGGTCTTCGAATCGCTGCTCGGCGCGATGAACCACGAGCATCCGCGCGCCGTCGCGTTCGGCGGGCGGCTCCTGGGCGATCAGCTCCTCGGGCAGTTCGTAATCGAAATCCGAAAGCCGCATTAACGCGTCAGCAGTTTCTGAACATCCTGGTACGAGACGGCATCAGTCGCGAGCGGGGTGAACGTCCCTTCATCGCGGATCTGGCGGGCGAAACGCTGCAAAGCGCCCAGTGAGACTCGGGACGTGCCAGAGCCCAGGCTCACACGCCGCACCCCGAGCCGCTTCAATTCGGGAATGGATGGCGTGCCGGCCATCACGAGGATGTTCAACGGTCCCTTGAGCGCCGCAACCAGGCGGCCGATGGTTTCGGCATCGGTTACGCCGGGCGCGAAGAGGCAGTCGGCGCCGGCATCGTGAAACGCGTTCAGGCGTTCGACGGCGCGATCAAAGCGCGTCGCCGGATCGCCGTGCTGAGCGAGAAAGATGTCGGTGCGGGCGTTGAGCACCAGCGGCACGCCCGCGGAGTCCGTCGCTTCCTTGATGGCGCGAATGGTGACGAGCTGTTCCTCCAGCGGAATGAGCTCGTGGTTGGCCATGTCTTCGAGATTCATTCCGACCGCGCCCGAGGAGATCACGTCGAGCGCGGTATTCACCGGGTCGTCGTAACCGGCTTCGACATCGGCGGTAACCGGCACGATGAACCGCCCGCGTAATCTTCCCGATCAGGAACAGCATTTCGGAACGCGGGATTTGCTGACCGTCGGGATAGCCGAGCACGGCCGCGACACCCGCGCTGCTGGTCGCAACAGCGGGGAACCCTTCGGCTTCGACGATACGCGCACTGATCGCGTCCCACGCGTTGGGGAGCACGAGGATTTCGGAGCCCGCGTGCAGACTGCGAAACGATTCCGCTTTCGCTTTTTGATTCATCGCTTCTACTTTATCGGGACGACCTCAGGAAGGCCACGACATCCGGTTCGTGAGAGTGATAACGTTCAGCCAGCGTCAGCGCTGTCTGACCATCGTTGTCCCGCGCATTCAAGTCGGCTCCGGCCGCCAGCAAGACCTTTATCTTCTCTTTTGGCTCCTGATAAGAGATGCTCGCGGCCATCAGCGCGGTCTGTCCCTTGTAAGTGCGGAGATTGGGGTCTGCGTCCGCCCGAAGCAGCGCCGTCAGGGCTTGCGGTGAATTGGCGCCTGCCGCATAAATCAGCGCGGTGGCGCCACTCGAATCCTGCGCGTTCGGATTCGCGCCGGCTGCAAGTTGTTTTTTGATCTCGTTCAGGTCGCCCTTCCATGCGGCCTTCATTAAATCGGTCAGACCCGGCTTCGGCCCGCGTCCATCATCCAGCAGTCTGGGGAGGACCTGGTCTCGAGGATCTCCATGTATCCAGCCATATGTGTCTGCGAGCTTGTCAACAGTGCGGCTAAGCTCCCGGAACCATTCTGGTGCGGCGTCCGCATAGTCCGATACGGACTTTTCGGCATTAGCGAGGTGGATCGTTGTGAGGGTAGCAGAGAGATCCGTTACCATGCGCGCGTAGCTGCCGCAAAGGCTCCAGAAACCCGAGGTTCCGAATGTATCGATGAGGGCACTGGCCGCTTCCGGCGCGATATTAGCGGCGCGCTCGCCGACTGCCTGCACAAACTGCTTACCGTTCCAGGTGACTCGACCATCTCCGTAAATACGAACGGTATAAATCGGGCAGGATCCGAAACAGCGACCCCGTTGAAGTTCAACATAATCGCCTGGGCCGGGCGTGCTCCCCGGAGACGCCGCTGTGGTTTGCGTGGGACATCCGGAGGTTTGAACCTCGGCAGGCGGCTGAGGAACCGCTGACAGAGCGCAGACCAGCAGTATGAGCAGGGTTCGCAGGATTATCTACGCTCCACCTATAGAATATGCTCGATTTCGACGTCCTCCCACGCCTCTCGCAGATATTCGGCCACGAGCCTGCGGTGGCAATGATCGGGGCTTTCCTCACTACAGAGTAAGCAGGCGCCGTGGAGCAGGTCTCGCGAGATCGTTCGTTCTATCCTTCGCGCGCGGATCAGTTCGAGAAACTGGTGTTTGTAGACATCCCAGTCAGCATGCTCTCCCTTCGTTTGAGGAGCACGCGCAAGTTCTGGCCGCCGAAACGCGGCTGGACGGGTGGGTTCCTCCATTTTTTGGCGCCGCGACCGGCGGCCCTTGCGCTTGTAAGGATCGAGGATCGCGGCGGTCGGAGCCAGGTCAAGTAAGTGGATGTAGTCGATGTTACAAATCGCATTCGCGAAATAGCGCAGATCGTCTTTCTTCGAAAAGCCTGCGAGTTGCGAGACATTGTTGAGACGGACGTCGACGATCCGTCTCACTCCGGCCTCTTGCAGGCGGGTGAAGAAAACCTCCGCGGACTTCCTGGTAAAGCCGATGGTAAAGAGCTTCATCCCGCCCTACCTCGGTTGGAGAGCCTTCTGAATCGCGCGTACCAGCGCGGTCAGGTTCTCCTTTGAAACATTGTTCCACTGAACCAGCACCAGGTAAGAACCTTCCTGAAACTTCACCATCTGAGCTTCGGTGCGGGCGCGCTGCACTGCGTCGAAGGCGCTCTCCCGGACTTTGTATCCGCACAGCCAGACCTCTACGGTACCCGGTCCGCCGTACTCGCCTTTCCAGCATTCGGGCGAACCGTCGCGCGGAACTCCCGGGGGCGCGGCCGCGCGATTCAGCGGAGAGAGTTTCCAGCCCGGCGACACCGATTCCGGCAGCTCCGGCTTCCGTATTACGCTCGAGCCGCAGGCGACGGCGATCAATACCGGGATCACAATCAGCGCGAATAGTAAACTGGTTTGTCGTCTCCAAATCACGTCCGTAAGAGTAACAGCCTCGCTTGAAAATCAAAGCCTCGAGTACGAATGGGTAAATATAAGCCGGCGCGTACAAAAAAAGACGCGCCACCGCAAATGAAGGCGGGAGTTCCGTGTATCGTTTTTCTGATTCTGGGAATGATTCTGACCATGGTCCTGCTTTATGAGGTGATGAAAAATGCGTCCTGACGGCCGTCAACCGGATGAACTGCGCCCGGTCGAAATCGCGACCGGTTATTTGAAAACGGCGGAGGGATCCGCGCTGATCACCATCGGCAATACGCAGGTCTTGTGCGCGGCGAGCGTCGAGAGTTCCGTTCCACCGTTCGTGCGCAACACCGGTAAAGGGTGGGTGACGGCCGAGTACTCCATGCTGCCGCGCGCCACCTCGACCCGCACGGCGCGCGAAGTCGCCAAGGGAAGGCCCAGCGGAAGGACGCACGAAATCCAACGGCTGATCGGGCGGTCGCTGCGGTCAGTCATTGACCTTCAGTTGCTCGGCGAGCGTTCCGTCATTCTCGATTGCGACGTTCTGCAGGCGGACGGGGGGACGCGCGTGGCGTCGATCACGGGCGCTTATGTGGCGCTGGCGCTGGCGATCAAACAGATGCTGAAGTATAAAACACTTTCGAAGTCACCTCTGACCGGAGCGGTTGCGGCGATCAGCGTCGGCATGTTTCAGGGCGCGGCGATCCTCGACCTTTGCTACGAAGAGGATTCCCGCGCTGATGTGGATGCCAATGTCGTAATGACCGATGCCGGGCGCTTCGTTGAGTTTCAGGCCACGGCCGAACACAAGAGCTTCGACGACGATCAGATGGCAAGTATGACGGGGCTTGCAAAGGCTGGGATCGCGGAGCTGGTTGCCATTCAGAAAGCCGCGATTGAACTCGGGTGAGGGTTTACTGCGCGACGGGCAATCCGGGAAAGCTGCGCGAGTTCAGACTCGCAGGCGAGTTACTCGGTATCGATATCGAACCGGTGGCCGGATTGAACGAGATCGAGGCGCCCGAAGAGAACGGCGCGACTTTTGAAGAAAACGCCGCGGTCAAGGCCGCTTATTACAGCCGCTTCGCGCCGGGACTCCTCTTCGCCGACGACTCGGGCCTGATGGTGGATGCGTTGGGCGGTGAACCGGGCGTCTTCTCCGCGCGGTACGCGGGCGTGAGCGGCGCAGGAGCGGATGAGGCGAATAATCGTCTGCTGCTCGAACGTCTGGGACACAATCCACGACGGACCGCGCGGTTTGTCTGCGTGATCGCTCTGGCTCAGGGCGGTAAAACGCAGCGCACCTTACGGGGCGAGGTCGAAGGTCAGATACTTTACGAACCTCGCGGACCAGGCGGCTTCGGCTATGACCCGCTGTTCTATTACACACCCTTCGGGTGTTCATTCGGAGAAGTTGAGGGAAGGCGTAAGTTCGAAGTCAGCCATCGGGGTAAAGCGCTGCGTGAATTGCTGCAGTTTCTCGCAAGGCACTGAAGCCACTCCGGGAGAGCGCGCCGCGCTCACCGCTATTTACCTTTGGGGAAGGGCTCATCGCTTCCAGCTACGGAGATCTCGTCGCCTTTGTGAGTCATCTTGAAGTACCTGCGAGCGGGGCTGAGTGTGTAGTCCGCACCTCATCATATCTTCGCGGAAGGGAAGGTTCGGATCCTTTTTCGGGCGTGAACTGTATACAGGCTCGAGGACCTGTGGCCGGGAATTGTTCGCCACTTTCCGGTGGCAGCGCCGTATCAGTAACCATCCTGTCCCGAGGTTCGGCACCATTGAAAAACCGCCCTGGATGACCGGAAACTCCGCGCCGAGCTGGGGCTCGGCGGCAGGCTTGGGGACCAGGCCCACGAGGGTTTTCGTGGTTGCTCGTGGACCGCAGGTCCATCTGGACAGGTAGAAAATGCCGGGATTTTCAGGGTCTTCTGGCTCTTTATCGGCTTGACTGTTATTTCGCTGGTGATTCCTGCCTGCTGCCGTCCGGTGCCCGCTCGGTTCCCGCGGAAGTTCGTAGTTCGTTCGGTCGAGAGTGTTCGTTCCGATCACGCGTACCGACGCGGACGCCACAGAGGGCGTTGGCGGCCTTTGCGCTTCTGGAGGACAGGCTATCGTCTTATGCGCAATAACAGCCAGCGAGAGCGGGTTCGGATGGCGACCCTCGTGAAGGAGATCATCAAGACCCGCCGGCGGCGAGGACTGCTCCGCAATTGGACCAATGGGCTGAGGCAGACGAGAGGCCACTCAGGCAACGACAGGCGCGCTGCCACTTACCACTTCTCGACGCGATCCGCGGGTTGTGACGGCGGATGTAAAAGGCCCGGCTCAGTTCGGCTCGTGAATCGATGTTAACGGCGCCCCCCAAAGCCCCCACCACCGAAGCGTCCACCACCAGCCAGGCCTCCACCCCCGAAACCATGGAAGCCACCGCCGCCGAACCCGCGAAAACCACCTCCGTCGGAGCCACTGAACCCGCGCGAGCCGCCGCCGCCCCAGCCGCCACTGCTGGCTGAGCTACCCCATCCGCCGCCGGAGCCGCCGGAGTGGAAGTTGCCCCAGCGCTGGGAACCCTGACTGCGGGCGTCCGCGGATTGTTTCAGGGAGTCAGCATTGGCGCCCGAGGCTTGCTGCCAACCATTGCTTGTGTGTTGCTGAGCGCCGGTACTCGGGTTGTATTTGTACGTGTTGCCGTCATGGTCGGCGTATACGTTGTTGTTTGCATACCCGGCCCCATTGCCGGTTTTCGTGTTGTAGGCATAGCGTCCGCTTCCACTCGCGGATTGCCCCGTGTAAGCGTTGCCCGCCGTGCCGGCGGCTCCGCCATGCACCACGCCCGTATTCGCGTTGTAAGTGGATCCATGAACGCCAGAAGCATAGTTACCGGTGTAAGCATTGGTCACGGTTCCGCCGCCGGCTCTGTAGCCGGTTCCCGTAGTGGGATTGTAGCCCTCCGCTCTGGTTCCGGTTGTCAGGTTTCCGGTATACGCGTTGTAATTGGCTCCGCGCTGAACAGCTCCGGAGCCGCCGGTCGCCGAATTGTGGTAAGTACCGCTGGATGCGGCGCCCACGTTGCCGGTGTAGGGATTGGCCCATGCGGAACGGGTTCCGGAGTACGCCGTGCTGCCCCATTGTCCGTACACGTTCGCGGAGGCCGCTCCGCCGTAACCGCCCCATCCCCAGGCGGGCGTGGCGACACCCCATCCCCACGCGCCGACGGGACCCCAGTAGGGGCCGCACGAGCTTCCGTAGGCCAGGCCGAGCCCGAATCCCAAGCCCCATCCGGCGGCCACGCTCCAGGCGAAGCCGGCGCCAACGCCATAAGTTGCTGGTGGAGGAACCCAGATGGTAGTCCCGACATAGGGCGGGTACATCCACCCCGTGCCGTACACAACGACGTTATCCGCTCCGACCACGGTACCGTAGTAACCTGGCGTGTAACCCACGTAAACGGCCTTCGGCGTCGATCCGTAAATCTTCACGTAGGTCACATAGTGAAGAGACGACTCCGGCGGAATGGAGTAGATTGCGGGCGGGACAGACGCAGCTACCGTCCAGGGTCCCAGGGGGCTGGGAGAAGTAAACCAGACGGCCTTCTCGACCGCGTAATAGCTATTGCCCGGAATAGATATGACGGGCGTCACCGTATTGACGGCGTATTGCAGGGAAGTATCCGTGATGGGCGCGAATTGAGGCGCTCCCGCGTACGCCACGGTCAGTCTTGCCGCGTTGCGGGTTATCGTGGCCGTCTGGGGAATTGAATTCGCGATCAAAGCTTCTTTGGCCTGCAGGGTTCCCGGCACGGATACCAGCACGCTGGCTTTCGGACTGTAGTCCGGTATTTTGGCGAAATCGGACGGCAGGCTGCCGCCGGGAACGTATGTCCACGGCGCTCCGGTCAGCGCGCTGGACGAGAACCAGCGCCCGCCCAGAAGGACGTAGTAGATCTGGCCGCCATTCATCGTGAAAATATCGTTGCCGCTGTTAGAGACGTATGAAAGGCTCGTACCGAGAATTGCACTGAACCGCGGCGGGCCTTCCGACAGCAGCAGTTCGGCCGGAACCGTACTGACGTAAACCGTGGGTACCTCTCCGTCCTCATACGCATCCTTAAGAGAATTTTTGGGATTGCCGAGGGTCAGATTCGAGTTGTTCGCCTCCAACTCCTTCCTCAATTTGTCGAGATCTTTCGTCGGCGCACCATCTGCCTTACCCCAGGGTCCTTCGACCGAGGCAGCCTGCACCCAGCCATCCATAAGGGCAAGGTAGTACATACTTTTGGGGGCGTCGAACAGTATCATCGAGCGCGTATTGAGGACCTTCTGCAGATTCTGGCCTGCCGGCCGAAGTGCGGGTTGGCCCTCGATCAGAGCCAGCACCGCCGGCGAGCTGGAGAAAATGACGACCGGTGGTTCATTTCTTAATGTGTATTTCTTCTGGGTGTTCGCCGCGTTAGTGGTCTCCAGGTCGGACTCAAGCAGATCGAGCGGAATCGAATGGTCGCCTTGCATGAACCCTGTAAAGAGGTAACTGAACTGGGAACCATTGTTGGGAAGCGTTGGAAAACTCTGCTTCGTCAGGTTGAAGTTATTCAGTGTTACGATTCGGTTAACCTTATCCACCTCGGTGCTGGCAGTGAACCAGATTGTGCCGTACTCGATATTGCCTGAGGCCATATTTTTGATTGCGACCGCGTTGTAGGCATCCAATATGTTGTCCGCCCATGTCTGGAGCTGCGGCTGATAGATTTTTACGGTCGACCCTTCAGCCTGGATTACACGGGGCCAGGGGTCTTCATCGGGTATACCAGGCTCGGTGACAGCAGTCTGACCGTGGGCAACGCCCTGAAAACTGAGAAGAATAATTGCGGCCAGTTCAGGGAGATTCATTGGTTTTAACACGGCTTTTATCCTCAATGTACGCGCATGATGATTAGCGAACGCGCGGGCACGCTCGACTATCGACAAGATCCTCTTGCCGACGAACTGGATCTATTAAATTTTTCGGCGGGAGCAGGGGCTGACTTAAAGTCCCGCGCCGAGCGGAAGCTCGGCGGCAGGGCCGAAGCCCTCGCCCCACAAGCGCGTCGCGCTAGAATCCTTCATGCCCCTCTTGCAGCGCGCCGAGCATTATTTCGAATTCGCGGCGCTTGGAACGAACTGGAAGACGGAATGCCTCGCCGGCGTCACCACGTTCATGACGATGGCGTACATCATTTTCGTGAACCCGTCGATCCTTCACGAAGCCGGGATGCCGGTTGCCGGGGTGACTGCGGCGACCTGTCTGGCGGCCGCGATCGGCAGCATTCTGATGGGGGCGCTGGCTCGGTATCCTATCGCCCTCGCGCCCGGCATGGGGCTGAATGCATATTTCACTTACTCCGTCGTCAAGGGCATGGGAGTCGACTGGCATGTAGCCCTGGGAGCGGTCTTTCTATCCGGAATCGCGTTTCTCCTGCTGACAGCGGCCGGCGTGCGGCAGATGATCGTTCGCGCGATTCCTTCCGAGCTTTATTCCGCGGTCGCGGCGGGTGTGGGATTGTTCATCGCACTCATCGGCTTTCGCAATTCCGGCATCGTCGTGCCGAGCGCTTCGACTACGGTCACGTTAGGCAATCTGCGGAGTCCTGAAACGCTGCTGGCTTTGTTCGGGCTGCTTGCGATCGCCGTGTGCCTGTGCGCGGGCCTCAAAGCGGCGATCCTGATCGGCGTGGTGGCCACCTGGCTGCTTGCGGTCGCGACGGGAACCGCACACTGGGAGCCGCAGCCATACAGCGTCCGCGACATTACTTCGACGGCGTTCCAACTCGATATCCCGGCGGCGCTGCGGCTCGGGCTGGTCGAGATCGTCTTCGTCTTTCTTTTTGTCGATTTGTTCGATAACGTCGGCACGCTGCTTGCCGTCGGAAAGAAAGCCGGACTTTTCGAGCATGCCGCCGGGGTTCCCCGGATGAACCGCATTCTCTTCAGCGATGCGATCGCGACCGTCGCCGGTTCGCTGGCGGGCACGTCGACTGTGGTCAGCTACGTGGAAAGCGCGGCGGGGGTCGCGGCGGGCGGCAGATCCGGAGTCACCGCAATCGTGACGGGGCTTCTTTTTGCCGTCGCCCTTTTCGTGGCGCCTCTCGCCGGCGCGATTCCCAGGCGCGGCGACGGCGCCCGCACTCATCATCGTCGGCAGCATGATGATGACTGCGGCGGCGGACATCCCCTGGTCGGATCCGGAGATTGCGATTCCCGCCTTCCTCACGATGACGGCGATTCCGCTGACCTGGAGCATTGCCAACGGCCTGGCGTTCGGTTTCTGCGCCTGGACCCTGATCCGCGTTTTCCGCGGCCGCTTCCGCGAAGTGAACTGGATGGTTTACGCGCTGACCGCTTTGTTTCTGGTGCGGTTCTACTATATCGGCTCGATCCACTGAGCTGTCGAATCTGATGTAATACTCTAAACAAACAATGAGGGTTGCGTGAAAAGTCAGAGGTTAAGTGGATCTTCCTGTGTGCCGCATTGGCAAAAGAGCGTTCTTACGGCATTGCTCACACTGGCAGTGGGCTGTGCGCCCGCTCTGGCGCAGGTTACCGGGTCGATTTCGGGACGAGTCGAGGATCCGACAGGCGCAGGTATCGCCGGCGCGAGCGTCACCGTAAAAAGCCTCGAGACGGGCGCTACGCGAACCACTACGACGGATCAATCCGGCGATTATCAAGATCCTTTCGCTGCCGTTGGGCGCTCAGGAATTGACGGTCGAGAAGATGGGTTTCAAGCAGGTGGTACGAACCGGGATCAGTCTCCAGGTGGGTGAGGAAACGGTGGCCAATGTGAGGCTCGAGATCGGCGAGATCGCTCAGCAGGTAACGATTTCGGAGGAAAACCCGATCGTCAACACGACCACCGTCCCAGAATTCGGGTATCGTCAATGAGCGGGAGATCAAAGACCTTCCGCTCAACGGGCGCGGCTTCGACAATCTGATCACGCTGAATCCGGGCGCCCTGGCTTACAACCTGAAAAGCGCAAATACCAGCACCAGCAACGGGAACACGTTTTCGGTGGACGGCCGCCGCCCAGCCGAGAATATCTTCCTCATGAACGGCATTGAATACACGGGAACCAGCCAGCTCGCGATTACGCCCGGCGGGGTGAGCGGGCAGCTCCTGGGGATCGATGCAGTGCGCGAGTTCAACGTCCTCACGGACACCTATTCCGCGGAGTATGGCAAACGATTCGGGCGCGCAGGTAATGTGGTGACTCAATCCGGAACCAACGCGATTGCACGGAACCGTCTTCGAGTTCCTTCGCAACAGCGCTCTGGATGCGAGGAACTATTTCGACCAGGGTTCGATTCCTCCATTTCGCCGGAACCAGTTCGGCGGCGCGCTGGGCGGTCCTTTGAAGAAAAACAAGCTGTTCCTGTTCGGAAATTACGAGGGATTCCGTCAGGCGCTCGCCGTCAGTAACGTGACCGTCGTTCCCGACCTCACAACGGCCACGGGCGTCACGACGATCAATCCCGGGATGTTGAAGTACCTTGCCATGTGGCCGGCGGCGAACGGGCCAAAGCTGGGCGGGGGAGCGGCCCTGTCGTACAACCATCCGCGCTCGAACATCCGTGAAGACTTCGGCACGACGCGGATGGATTACGCGATCCGTGACCGCGACACTCTCACGGGCTCTTACACGATCGATGACGGCGACAGTCTCTACGCCGCAGCCGGACCCGCTTTTCGGCTCCTATTCCATCCTGCGGAATCAGGTGGCCAGCTTGCAGGAGACGCATATCTTCTCGCCGCAGATGCTCAATGTGTTCCGTGCGGGTTTCTCGCGCGCCGCGTACGATCTCGATCCCGCTTCACTGGCGACATTCAGCCCGGATCTCTCATTCGTGACCGGCGGCGGCCCGGGAGGCATTGTGATCGGCGGCGGAACGACGACTACGGGCTCGGCCACGATCACATCCGCCGGTCCGAACAACGCCGCGAACGTATGGAATCGGAGAAACCTGTTCACTTACTCGGACGATATCCAGATCACCAAAGGGAATTCATCAGATCAGCGCGGGCGTCTGGCTGCAGCGCGTGCAGGATAACGAAAATGGGGCGTCGCGAACGCTGGGGGTAGCCACGTTCTCGACCCTCGCGACGTTCCTCGCCGGGACGACGAGTACGTTTCAGGTGGTGCCCGACCCCAACGAACTCGGCTGGAGAAGCTACTTCGGCGCATGGTATGTCCAGGACACGATTCGTCTGCGTCGCAACCTGACGCTGAACCTCGGACTTGCGGCACGAATTCACGAACGGCTGGAATGAGGAATCGGGCCGGGCGGCGAACTACATCACCGATGCAAACGGCGTGCTGCAGACCGCGCCACGCATCTCAAGTTCAGTCTTCACGAAGAACAATGCGACGAAGCTGTTTTCGCCGAGAGTGGGTCTGGCGTGGGATCCTTCCGGGAGAGGCAAGACCTCGGTCCGAGCCGGGTTTGGCATTTACTACTCGCTGATCGACGACCTGAGCTTTCTGCTGAACGCGCTGCCTCCGGCAAATGGATCGGCGTCTTTCTCCGGCCCACTGCTTCCGCTGATTCCCGTAACGCCAGGAGTGCAGCCTCCGCCCTCGTGCGGCCCTGGCGTACCCACACCGTGCACAACCTATGCGCCTCAGGGGGTCCAGGCGGATGCTTATACGCCGGCGGTGGCGGAATGGAGTGTCCGGGTAGAACAACAATTGAATTCGAACACGGCGCTTCGGGTCGGTTACGTCGGCTCGCATGGCTACCATGGCTTTGTCAGCCTCGATCCCAACACGATTCCGGCGCAGACCTGTCAGAGCGCAACCGGCTGCGTTTCGGGCGGCACGGGCACGGCCAGGGGGACGGTACCGCAGGGAGCGGTTTATATCCCGGTGCAGCCCACGCGACCGAATCCTTACCTGGGAGCGGGCTTCTTCTGGTACACCGAAGGCAACAGCAGCTATAACGCGCTCCAGATCGATCTGATCCATCGCCTGACAAAAGGTCTGCAGTTGCGGGCGAATTACACGTTCTCGAAGAACCTCGATATGAACTCCGCGCTTACCGGCGCGCAGGCCAGTAACGAGTCGCAGATGGTCATGAATCGCAACGATCTGCATACCGACTATGGACCCTCGGCGCTTAACGTGGGCCAGCAGGGAAGCATCTCGGCCAGTTACCTGCTGCCATTCGGCAAGGGCACTACTTTGGTGTGCCAGGATCTTTGGCGACTGGCAGTTGAACGGGATCGCCACATTCCTCAGCGGCTTTCCGGTTACTCCGGTCGTTGGATCGAACCGCTCGGGAGACGGCAACACACGGAATCCGGACCGGCCGTCGCTGAATCCCTCGTTTACCGGGGCTGTCATTACGGGGAATCCAAACCAGTGGATCAATCCCGCCGCGTTTATTCTTCCGACCCCGGGCACGTGGGGAAGCGTCGGCCGGGGCGTGTACAACGGGCCGGGGCTGGCGGAAGTCGATATGTCGCTGTTCAAGAATATTCGGGTGACCGAAAGGGTGAATCTGCAGTTTCGGACGGAGGTCTTCAACCTCGCGAACCATGCGAACTTCGGCACACCGAACGCGATCATGTTCGCCAGCGGCGCGCCGAGTCCGTCGGCGGGTCTGATTACGAATACGGTTACGACTTCGCGGCAGATTCAGTTTGGACTTAAGCTTATTTTTTGATCTCGCGTCTGCTGCAGCGGTTTGAAGAAGCTGTTCTGAAAACGAACGGGCTGCCCGGCTGGGTTTGTGTGGGTCATTCCGATCCCGACGATCAGGTTCGGGTCGCGCTTGAGTATGGTGGAGAGGAATTGGATGTTTCGCGATGCCATCGTATGGTTGCGCTTGCGCCTTTGACTATTGCGGTTGGAGGTGATGCTCCCTCCCGCGCCAGCACCCCAGAAGGGGCTGCCGGGTCGCGGCTCGGAAATGGGTCAAGGGGCGGGTCGCCTGGGGTGGACGCTTCGCTCGTGATGCAGTTCGGGTCGAGAGCGCCGAGCGGAAGCTCGGCGGCAGGGCCGAAGCCCTGGCCCCACATCGGCAGCACAGGCGCAATTGTTGTCAGGGAGCGTGGGTCGGTTGGTCGCGTACTTGGTCACATCAGCGTCAGGATGACTCGCTAACTGGAGGTTGGCGGAGCGCGGATCGCTCTGTTCGAAGCGGGTGAGAGCCAGAATTATTGCGTCTCGCGCCTGCGCGGCTCGGCGATTCGGTCTTATGAAACATGGAAGGCTGCGCGCGACCGCAATCCGCGCAACATCAGAATGACGCCCTCCGATATGTTCGCGATGTGGATTCTGCATGACGTGCCGCGGCCAGTGGTAGTGGTCTCATACGGTTCGGAGGAAAGGGGCAACTTATTTCCAATGGATCTGGCCGGCCCGGTGAGCGATGGCTGTTACGTCCTGGGCCTGCATTCTTCCAGTCCCGCGATCCCGATTTTCAAAGACAGCGGAAAGATCGCGGTGTGCGAGATGCCTGTTCAGGCTAAGGATGCGGTTTATGCCCTCGGCAAGAATCACCGGGAGGCTTATCGGGAGGTGCGCAAGCTTGCGCTGCCCACGGCGCCTTCGCAATTGTTTGGGATTCCGGTCCCGGAGCAGGCTCTCTGCGTGCGCGAACTGGTGGTGGAGCAAGTCGAAAACCTGGGTTCGCACCACCTGTTTGTCACTTCGGTAAAATCCTTCGAAAATAAATCCGGCGGCTCACGGATGACGCATATTCACCGGCTTTATCAGCAATATTTAACGCGGCAGGGCAGAGCACTGTAGCGGTACTCCGGCCTTTTACATTGAATTAACGGCGGCATTCTGCCATAATTCCGGGGACTAATCGGAGGTCTCATTGAGAGCAACTCGCAGAGGATTTTTCCAGGGCGCAGTGGGCGGCGGAATCCTGACCGCCGCCGTTACCAGCGCGCGCGCACAGAACGCCGGCGCCGTACAGCTGGCGGAAAGGCCGTCGACTGAGCTGCTCGGCCAGCCTGAGGAAAGGCAGTCCCGCAACGGCCTGCTCGACACCACTCTCGCGGTGCAATATTCGCACCATTACATCGACGGCGATCTGGTGTATCTGCGAACTTATGAAGGCTCGCTGGTTGGCCCCACGCTTCGCGTCCGCCGCGGCGACACGCTCAAAGTGCGAATCCTGAATTGCCTTCCGGCGGATCTTCCGGCGGCCACCATGTCGCATGACATGAACCGGCCGCACGATATTAATGTCACCAATCTGCACACGCACGGCCTTCATATCTCACCATCGGGCAACTCCGACAACGTACTTCTCCAGATCGGAAGCGGGGGCTCATTCCCTTACGAATTCAAAATCGAGGACGACCATGCCGACGGGACGTTCTGGTATCACGCGCATAAGCACGGATCTTCGGCCGTGCAACTGGGCAGCGGGATGGCCGGGGCAATCATCATCGCAGGGCCGCTGGACGATTTCCTGAACGGCCGGGGATTCGGCGACCGTATTCTTGTGCTTCAGCAAATCCCCTACAGCTTTAAATACGACAGCGACAAGAAGCAGAACATCCCGGCCACGGTCGAATGGCCGAACGTTTTTCACGACAAATTCAGCCGCTTCACGCTGGTTAACGGCGAGCTCAAGCCGAGAATCGTGATCGAGGGCAAGGCGGAACGCTGGCGCCTGATTCATGCGGGAATCTCCGAGATGGAAGACCTCGCCCTGCAGGATTCCACGGGCAAAAACATTCCTCTGAAGCGGATTGCAGTCGATGGAATTACCACAGGGAAGGTGGATACGCTCGATTTTGTGGAGATGGGTCCGGGTTATCGCATCGACCTTCTGGTGAAGCTTCCGGCGGGCAATTACAAGCTTGTGAAGCTGGGCGTGCCGGCCTCGCGCAGTCTTCGCGGCAATGCCGAAGAGGCGCAGGAACTGGCGGATGTCGAGGTTCGCGGCGAGGCCCCGCAGATGCTGCCGTCGGATGCCGAGATGAGCCGGTTCGTGCCGGCGCTCCCGAATATCGACACGATAACGGGCGAGAAGCGGGTCGTCACCTTTACCGCTCAGCCTGTATGGCCGAGCATCAACGGCGCGAAGTTTCAGCCCGACACGACGCTGCCCGGGGCCATCAATCAGCGGATCAAGCTGAATACCACGGATGAATGGGTGCTTGGCAACGAGACGCTGGCCAGTCCCGGAGCTCGCCGCTACGCCCATCCGTTCCATATCCATATCAATCCATTCAAGGTCATGCGCATCCTCGACGAGAAAGGACAGGCAGTCACTCCGGAGGAGTACGTCTGGCGAGACACGATCCTGGTGCGGCCGAAGTACAGGGTTACGCTGCGCTCGCATTATCAGCGATTCACCGGACGCGCCGTGCTTCACTGCCACATCCTGTCTCACGAAGACGAAGGGATGATGCAGACCATCGATATCCGGCCGTGAGGCGATGTTTCAGGGCAGAGTGGCAGTCGCTCCGTTGAAGACGCGGTTCGGATGGCTGAAGAACACCGGCGACAGAAGATCGCCGGTGCTACAAGCTGACGTAAAGTTCCGCGCCGGGCGGAAGCCCGGCGGCAGGCCCGAAGGCCCGCCCCACACCGGCTGCGCAGTGTCTTCATTCCCTTTGGCGGGCGGGCCATGGAACGCTCGGAATTTGTTGCGGCTCGGAATAGCCTTACGGCCGCCGAATCGTAGCTACTTCTGGTAGGAGTCGCCGAGCATCTTTACAAGCGCGTCCTTCAAAGGCCCGCGGGCGAGTAAGCGGATGAACGGCTGACCCGCCTGCAGAAAGATTCGAAACAAACGGGACGGCACGGTTGCGATGAGCGGGGCCGTAACGGCCTTTACTCTTCCCATGATCAGGCCGATCACGAGATCAAGGTCTTTGCCGGTCATCTTGTGGCGTGGTATCGGCCCGATTGGTTGCCGGACCGCGTCGCTGCAAAGGGGAATGATCGGCAGCCACGCATTCGCGTCTGTGGTCTGACCGGGCGGGGGTGGCGCAGAAGCGTAGTTTCCCGGGTTGGAGCATTTGAACTTCTGGATAATAGCGTCGGCTGTGGCGGGATCCAAAAGTTCCAGCGCCGCCTTCATGACGACGTTGTCCCTCGGGAGGACGAAGGAGTCGGAGAGAAACTTCTGGCAGTTGCGGCGGCCGAGAGCATAATCGTGAGCCCGAAATCCGCGATCGAAAAAACCCCCGAAGGCGCTGAGTGCGGCGCATTGAAGCGCGGGCGGCTGATTCTGAGGCGCACTGGCATATTGGGTGGCGACTTCGTAGTCCGACGGGGCGATTACGAATCGGTTGAAGGTGGTCCCGTTCATCACCTTGTCGAGAGATTCCCCGAAAAACCGCGATTGCGAAATGAGCGCCGAAAACAGCCGTCCGAGAACCGAGAAAATATTCGAGGATCTGGCGGGCTGATATGCGGGATCGAACTTGTCCTGCGTGGGGAAAGGGGCGATGCTGATTACGGCCCGGTCGGCGCCGCTTGCCGTGCTCGGAGCGTTGCTGTCGGATAGAGGCGGCGCAAGCTGAGCGAGATAGTCGTTCGCATAATTGAACGGATCGTTGTTGGTGATGCCGCCGTCGACATTCAGCGTTTGCAGGGGATCGGGCGTATGGGGCGGAAAGTTGGGGCTGATCGGCGGCGGAGTGCCCATCGCGGCGGAGGTGACGGACTCCCACATGGGCGGAGTGTATTCGGCCGTCTTGCGGTTCAGGATGCGAGGGGCGAGAAAGATCGGGAACGCGCCGGTGGCCATCGCAGAAGTCTGCAAAACGTCCCATCCGCCCGCCGAACCAGGTTTGGTGAAGTCGAGCAGATGAGCTCTCTGCTCCGCCGTTGTTGTTTTGTCCGGCCCGGCTACTTCAAACTGTATGCGGTCGCCGAAGAAAAAGGTCGACTCTTCCGTTGAACCAGGCGCTGCGCCGTTGAGCGAGTAAGGCGTGCCGCGCAGGTTCGTCAGCGAGAGAAAGAGCGTGAGACTCGGCGAGACCCAGGGGCGAGGAGCGGGCAAAGGAGTGCCGGGCGTCAGCGCATATGTTGCGATTTCATTGATGATGCCGGAGTCGAGAAGAGAAACGATCGGGGGCGCGGTTTTCAGGTCTTCGGTCTTGAGCAGTTCTCTGATATCGATACGGTTCACCCAGCTCTCATAAAGGCGGTTGGTCGTATTCGTCTTTGTCGTATCGCTGATGTGATCGAAATCCTGCGGGAGCATGACCGCGGAAATGGCGGCGCACATTCCTCCCGCCGACGCACCGGAAAATACTTCGATCGAGACATCGTGCGAGGGAACAGGTTCTCCGCGGGATCTGGCTTTGTACCACTCGTCGAGGGCTTCGGTCAGAAAATCGAGAACTCCCGCGGTATAGGCGCCGGCGGAAACAGCGCCAGCCATGTTGATTCCGATCCTGAAAGACGGCACTTATCGATATCTCCTGACGCCCAGGATACGATCCTGACCGATCTCATGCAAGTTTGGCGGACTTTACGACGATCGAACGCTGATAGGAACAGAGCGCCATCAAGTGCGCCGGCCCCGCGCCAAAGGAGTGCGCTTACGCCATGAACACACGAAGATTCGGTATCGCCACAATAGCCGGGAGCCCCTACGATCCTTCGGGAGATAACGGACCAGCAGCTCTTGCAGGCATCAATCTGACGGGCATCGCCTTCCGCGCAGGCGTCCTTTACCTTACCGACGGGGCGCGCATTCGCAAGATCCCAGCCGACGGGACGATCACGACCATTGTGGGCCTGCTCGACCCCGTTGTGCACCAACCGATTGCCGGCTTTTCGGGCGATGGGGGACCCGGGCTCGGCGCGCAAATCAAAGGCGCCACATCGCTCGCGTTCGACAGCGCGGGGAATCTGTATATCGCCGACGCCGGCAATAGCTGCATCCGAAAGGTCACCGCCCGTATCGTCGCGGGCGTGGCGCAGCCGTTCGACGGCACCGAAATCATCACCACCGTTGCCGGCATCGGGACACAGCCCGGCAACTCGCCCGGCTCGCTGCCCGCGACCAGCGCGAAGATCAGTTCACCGCGCGGCATCGCCATCGACCAGGTAACCGGCACACTCTTCATCGCCGATCAAAATAACAACAATATCCGGAAGGTGGACCCGGCGGGAATCATGACGACCATCGGGGGAACGGGCGTCGCCGGTTTCAACGGTGACAATATTCCCGCGATCAACGCCGAATTCAACTTCCCGACGGGGGTTGCCGTGGATCCCGCAACGCTCGACGTCTACATTGCCGACGTGCTGAACAGCCGTGTGCGTAAGATCTCGGCTTCGTCTGGCCTCGTTACAACCTTCGCCGGCACGGGCGTCTCGTCCGCGGCCAACAGTGACCCCGCGAACGTCCACCCGGTCAAGGTTCTGCTGGCTGGCGGGGTTCTCTATGTGGTCGATTCCGGGGTGGGAAAGATCCTGATAGTCAACGTGGCGACGGGTATCATCACAACGCTGGCCGGAAGCGGGCAACATGTTTACAGCGGCGCTCTCCCTCCGGTCGGGGATGGCGGTCCCGCGCTGGCGGGACTTCTGGGATCTGGCCCCGGGGGTACACAGGACGCCGCGCTTGATGACGCCGGGAACGTGTTCATTGCGGACGCGAGCAACCGGCGGGTACGGTTCGTGGCGAGCGCATCCGCCGCGGCGACCGTCTTCGGTCAGACGATTGGCGCCGGGAACATCGGAACGGTCGCAGGTCCGCCCGCAATCGCGACTTTCGGCGGCGACGGCGGTCCCGCGCTCGCGGCGCGTCTATTTCCGCAAGGAGGCATTACTTTCGATCCGGGCGGAAGCCTCTACATCGCCGACGGCGGAAACAACGTCGTTCGGCGGATCGAGCCGCCGCTGACGGATTCGACAAGAACGATCGTGACGATTGCGGGCAACCGGACCGGCGGATTCTTCGGTGTGCCGGGTCCGGCCACGGCATCGGAAATCCAGCCAGGCGGGCTCGCGTTCCACTCGGGCAATCTCTATCTGACGAATAACGGCGTTCGCATTCTTGAGGTTTCCGGCAGCCTGATATCGCTTTTCGCGAATGCGGCCGGGATCTCCTCGCCCCAAGGGAGGTCCAGCGGCATCGGCTCAGTTTGGCGCTTCGAATCTGGTCTTCGATCCGACCGGGCAATCTCTACGTGGGAGACACGCTGAACAATCGCATCTGGAAGATCGATACCGGCGGGAATGCCGGAATCATCGCGGGTGGCGGTATGACGGTCCTCGATGGCGTCACCGTTCTGAGCGCCATTGCGACCAACGCCCAGTTGTTCGGTCCCGGCAGCATCGCGCTCGATGCGGCCGGCAATCTCTACGCGGTGGACGGACCGAAGAATCGAATCCTGAAGATATCCGCCGCCGCGCCCGGTCAGCCGTTCGATGGTACGGAGACGATCACCATTTTTGCCGGAACCGGGCAAGCCGGTTTTCAGGGGGATGGCGGTCCCGCGACGGCGGCTTTCTTCAATGGTCCGGGAGCGCTGGTATTTGACGCTACCGGGAATCTGTATTTCACCGACAGCGTCAATTTCCGGGTCCGCAGGATCGATACGGACGGCATGATCAACACGGTGGCCGGCAACGGCGTGGCCAGCTTCGGAGGCGATGGCGGTCCTGCAACATCGGCGGAGATTCGCGGTGGCCCGCTCGCTTTCGATTCGTTCGGTAATCTCTTTATGGTCGATTCCGTCAACAACGTGATCCGGGTGCTCGATGATCTGGCTCCGACGGTTACTTTTGGAACACCGGTTCCACCGCCCAACGCGCATGGCTGGAATAACGGCAGCGTGATCGTTCCGTTCGATGCGAACGATACGGGCGCGGGTGTCGCGTCCACCAGTCCGATCAGCCCGCTGGTTCTGGCGGACGAAGGAGACAAAGTGTCGCGCGTGGTGACGGCGTCGGATCGAGCGGGGAACACTGCGCGCTTTACTTCGCCTGTGGTTCGGATCGACAGGGAGGCGCCTGTGATTACAGGGGTGCCGGAGCCTGGCCATATTCTGCGACCGGCGGACGGCAGAATGGTGCACGTCGCGACAGTAACGGCTGCGGATGCATTGTCGGGCGTCGATCAGGCTTCATTTCAGGTGACCGGCACGAGCAACGAACCGGGCGTGGGGCAGATTTCCATAACGCCGAATGCCGCGGGGGGATTCGATGTCGCCCTGCAGGCCGAACGTTCGGCACACGGTGACGGCAGAATTTATACGCTCACGGCCACAGCTGCGGATCTCGCAGGCAACACGACCACGATCACTACGACTTGCGTAGTGCCTCGCCACCATCAGGGCAAGTGATGGCTCACGCTGTAACGGATGCCGCGCATGGGAGGCCGGCCGCCTTCCATGCGTCGAAGCCGCCAGTCAGGTTGGCGATGTCGCGGAAACCGGCGCGCCGCAGCATGCTGGTGGCGATCGAGCTTCGATAGCCGCCTTTGCAGTGCACCACGACAAGCTTGTCCGGGCTTAGTTCCGCCGTGCGCGATTTCAGTTTTCCCAGCGGGATGCATACTGAGTTCTCGATTACGCCACCGCTCAGTTCTCCCAATTCGCGAACGTCAAGCACTGTGATCCGTTCCGGCTCCTGTATCACGGAGTTCGGCGAAATCCTGAACGGTAATCTGCGGAATATAGTCAAGCTCGAACCCGCACGCGATCCACCCCGCCACACCATCTTCGAGGTATCCGACGACATTCTCCACGCCGACACGGGCGAGCCGGAGTTCGGATTCGCGTATGTGCTCGGGATCCTCTCCTACGATGATCAGCGGCGTGTCCAGCCCGAGAATGCGCGCCGCCCACGAAGCATACTGGCCGGTGAGTGCGATGTGAATCGACCCCGGAACGTGGGCCACTGCGAACTGAATTGCCGGGCGCGTGTCCACTACCACCGCGCCCTCTTTCTGCAAACTCAGTACCTCCGGCGCGGTCAGAGCCTTAAGCGGGGGCAGTTCCGATAACGGCGCCGCGCCGCGCCGGTTCAGATCCACTTCCTGCGCGAAATACTCTGGTCGCGCGGGGAGATTGTCGGTGAGCAGGTGCACGAACTCGTCGCTGTCTCGGGCGAGCAACGCGTAATTCGACTGCCGCTGCTTCCCGATTGTCGAGGAACTTTCCGAACTCATCTGCCGGCCGCACAACGAGCCCGCGCCATGCGCCGGAAAGATCTCGGTATCGTCCGGAAGCGCCAGGAGTTTTTCCTGAAGGCTCCGGTACATGATCGCGGCGAGCTCCTGCGGCGTGTGGGTCGGCGAAAGATCGGGCCTTCCCACGTCGCCTACGAAGAGAGTGTCGCCGGTGAAGACCGATGCCGGGCCGCTCAGGCGCGCCGCGGTCGTTCATCAGGATGCAAATGCTCTCGAGGGTGTGTCCGGGAGTTTGCAGGAACCGGAGCGAGCACTGTCCGAATTCGATCCGGTCGCCGTCCGCGACCGCCACGTGAGGGAACTCCGCTCCGGATCCCGCGCCGATGTAGATCTGCGCGCCGGTCCGTTTCGCGAGTTCCAGATGTCCGGAGACGAAGTCGGCATGGACGTGGGTCTCGATAATCTAGGCGATCTTCCAACCCTTTTGGGATGCCGCGGCGATATAAATATCGACGTCCCGCTGGGGGTCGATGACGGCCGCGATGCCCTCCGACCCGATCATGTAGGATGCGTGGGCCAGGCATCCCAGATAGAATCGTTCAACCTGTACCGGTTCCATGCCGTTCTCCTGCTGAACTCGTCGTTTATTCGAGGCTGCGGCACGAGCCGCAAATAGGGAAGCACCGTATTCCATCCAGCGGGATATTTCACCTTCGCCTCGTCGTTCGACACGGCGGGGACGATGATCACGTCGTTGCCCGGCTTCCAATTCACCGGCGTTGCCACCTGATGTTTGGCCGTGAGCTGCATGGAATCGAGCACGCGCAGCACTTCGTCGAAGTTGCGGCCGGTGGTCATGGGATAGATCAGCATCAGTTTGACTCTTCTTGTCCGGACCGATCATGAAGACCGCGCGAACGGTGGCGTTGTTGGCGGCGGTGCGACCGCACGCTGGTATCGCCCGCTTCCGCCGGCAGCATCCCGTAGAGTTTGGCTACCTGCAGGTCGAAGTCGCCGATCATCGGATAGGTCACCTGGTGGCCCTGCGTTTTTTGGATATCGTCTGCCCATCTCCCGTGATCCGTCACCGCATCGACGCTCAGGCCGATGATCTTGCAGTTGCGCTTTTCAAACTCGGCCTTCATTCCTGCCATGTAACCCAGCTCGGTTGTGCAAACTGGTGTGAAGTCTTTGGGGTGAGAGAAAAGTACGCCCCAGGAGTCGCCCAGCCATTCGTGAAAGTCGATCGGGCCCTGGGTGGTTTCAGCCTTGAAGTTCGGTGCTACATCGTTGATTCGCAACATCGTAGAAATCTCCTTGTTCGGCAATTTCAGCGGCTCTCGAAAGCTTGCGATACGCTGATAGGAACAATCTGACAGAATGGCGGCGGGGCATCCATGGACGCGCCATGAGTGCGACATGAGTTTTCGATGAGTGAAGCTGAGACAATTTTTCGTTTTGACATATTTGAGCTGGATACCGGATCCGGAGAGCTGAGAAGGAACGGCGACCGTATTAAGCTGCCGCCTCAGCCCTTCCGGGTACTGGAACTCCTGGTACGTCGTAGTGGAGAGGTTCTGTCGCGCTCCGAGATCCGCGAAAGTATCTGGCACGACGACACGTTCGTCGATTTTGAGCAGGGCTTGAATTTCTGTATCCGGCAAATTCGCGAAGCCGTGGGAGACACCGCCGATGCGCCGCGGTTTATCGAGACGCTGCCCCGGCGCGGATATCGTTTTCTTCATCCCCTGGAAACACGTGTTCAGGCTGAGCCGAGGGCGATCAGGCGCCTGATTGTGCTGCCGTTCCGGATGCTCCGTCCGGATCCCGAGACCGAGTTCCTCGCGTTCAGCTTGCCGGATGCGTTGACGACTTCGCTGTCCGCGCTGAAATCGGTGGTCGTCCGCTCGACGCTGGCCGCATCACGGTTTGCGAACGGTGCTCCGGACTTCAAGGCCATCGCGGCCGAGGCCGACGTGGACTTAATTTTGACCGGTACGCTGCTGTCCACCGGAGTGGAAATACGAGTCAGCGCTCAGCTCACGGATGCGGCGAATGGAACGCTGCTTTGCTCGCACTCGACGCAGACTTCGATCGGCAATGTCTTTCGTCTGCAGGACGAACTCACCGAGTGCGTGGTTGATGCGCTGGCTCTCCCGCTTTCGGCACAGGAACAGCGCATCCTGCGGCAGGACGTTCCTTCCAGCCCGAAGGCGTACGAATATTATCTGCGCGGCAATCAGTTCAGCCACGATTCGAAGCAGTGGGGCGCGGCCCGTGATCTGTATCTGAAATGCGTCGAAGCCGACCCGTGCTATGCGCCGGCGTGGGCGCGCCTCGGGCGCATTCATCATGTGATGGCGAAGTACCTCACGACGGGGTCAAAGAGGGGCTGGATCAGGCGGAAGCGGCTTTGCGGCAGGCGCTTGATCTGAACCCGGATCTCGCGATCGCTCACAAGTTTTACGCTCAGCTGGAGGTGGATCGGGGCCGCGCGGCCGATGCGATGATCGCGCCTTCTGCCTCGCGCGCGGGACGCGGCGGATCCGGAGATTTTCGCCGCTCTGATCAGTCCGTTGCGTTACTGCGGCTTGCTGGAGGCGTCGGCGGCCGCGCACCAGCGGGCAGTTGCGCTGGAGTCGAAGATCCGCACGAGCGTGGTGCATACCTGGTTTCTTCAGCGAGACTATGCGCGCGTCGCGTCGACCAGGCTTGAGGACAATCCCTACATCGTGGCGGTTTCGCTGGCGGAGGTTGGGCGCGGGAACGAAGCTTTGCCGGTTTTGCGGGCTCTGGAAGAGAAGATCAAGACGCGTATGCGCGACTTTATGATGGCCGCGCGGACGCTGATCGAAGGAGATGCGGCGGTGAGTATCGCGGCGGTCGGCCGCATTTCTGCTTCCGCGTTCAGCGATCCCGAAGCGCTCTTGTATCTGACGCGGCATCTGGCGCATCTCGACGAGGGCGACGCGGCGCTCGAACTTTTCGAGCGTGTTGTGCGAGGCGGCTTCTTTTGCTATCCCGCTATGGCAAGCGATCCGTGGCTCGATAACCTTCGGCAGAGGCCAGAATTCGCGAAGCTGCTTCAGCGGACGAAGGAGCAGCATCGAGGCGGCGAAGCGGGAGTTCGAACGGCTCGAAGGCAATCGGATATTAGGGATTGCGACCCGGGTCGAAACGGCGTAACCGAGTGTCGATCTCCGTGCGATTTTAGTCCGATGGATTCGGTTCTCGAACTCCGCGAGCTGGTCAAGGATTTTCCCGGTCATCGCGCCGTCGACCGGATTTCGATGAGCCTCGCGCGCGGCGGCTTCTACTCACTCCTCGGTCCGTCGGGCTGCGGCAAAACCACCACTCTCCGTATGATCGGCGGCTTCGACCGGCCCAGCTCCGGCGAAGTCGTGTTGAACGGCGCTGTGGTCAACGGGCTAAAGCCGTGGCAGCGTGATGTCAGCACCGTTTTTCAAAGCTATGCGCTGTTTCCCCATTTGACAGCTCTCGGCAACGTCGAGTTCGGATTGCGGGAACGCGGTATCGCCGACCGGCAGGGCCGGGCGTTGCGGGCGCTCGAACTCGTGCAGCTTTCCGGCAAACGCGACCGCAAGCCGGCAGAACTGTCGGGCGGCGAAAAACAACGCGTGGCGCTTGCCCGTTCGCTCGTGCTGGAACCGCAGCTGCTGTTGCTCGACGAGCCGCTGGCCGCGCTCGATCCGAAACTGCGAAAGCAGATGCGCGCCGAGTTGAAGGCTATGCAGCGCAAGACCGGCATCACGTTCCTCTTTGTTACGCATGATCAGGAGGAGGCACTTTCTTTGTCGGACAAACTGGCGGTTATGAATCAGGGACGCATCGAGCAGTTCGGAACGCCCGAGGAGATTTATTTGCGCCCGGCGACGGCTTTCGTGGCGGGATTTCTCGGCGCGATCAACTGGTTCGGGAAAGCCGGCGTGCGTCCGGAATCGACGCGGGTGACGCGGGAAATGCCCGAAGGGTTGCCCTGCCGTCGAGCCGCGGTTGAGAGTTCTCTGTTCCTCGGCAATTGCATTCATTTGAACACCACGCTCGATGAGGGCGGACGGGCCATTGCCGAGATCTCGCGCGAGGAGAACCATTTCCAGGAAGGCGAGATCGTCTGGATTCATTGGGCGCCCGCCGATGAACTTCGATTCGATTAGGGTACAAGCGAGATGCGTCGCTGGTTCCTTATGCCCGCGCGTCTCTGGATGGCGTTCTTCTTCGCTGCGCCGCTGACTATTGTCTGCGCGTACAGCCTGCTCACGCGCGGCGACTACGGAGGCGTCGAACGGCCGTGGACCGTCGAAAGCTTCACGCGCCTCGCCGACCCTCTTTATCTCGCTATTCTCTGGCGCTCGCTCTGGATCGCATCCCTTGCGACTGCGCTGTGCGCGTTGCTCGGTTTTCCGCTGGCGCTTTTCATCTCCCGGTCCGGGCGGCGCAGGAATCTGTATCTGCAACTGGTCCTGCTGCCGTTCTGGACCAGTTTCCTGGTGCGCACCTACGCCTGGCTTTTCATTCTCCGCGATACGGGGCTGATTAATACGGTGCTGATGCGGCTTCACCTGATCGGCGCGCCGCTGGCGCTGCTCTATAACGATGGCGCGGTGCTGCTCGGACTTGTCTACAACTTTCTGCCGTTCTTCGTTCTCCCGATGTACGCAACGCTCGAGCGGCTCGACCCGGCGCTGCTCGAGGCCGCGGCCGATCTCGGCGCGCGCCCGTTCGCCAGCGCTCTGGCGCGTGGTGATTCCCGTCTCGGCGCCGGGGTTTGTGGCGGGTTCGGTGCTCGTTTTCATTCCCTGCCTCGGGGCTTATCTGACGCCGGATCTGCTGGGGGGCGGCAAGTCCGTGATGCTCGGCAATCTGGTGCAGAACCAGTTCACGACCGCGCGCGACTGGCCCTTCGGCTCCGCGGCGTCACTGGTTCTGATGCTGGCGAGCGCGCTGATTCTGTCCGGGTTGATGCGCAGCCGCATCGCGCGGGAGTTGATGTGAGGAGCGCGCTTTGCCGCTTTATGCCGCGGCAGCCCTCGCATTTCTGTATCTGCCGCTGCTCATTCTCATCGCCTTCAGCTTCAATGGAGGCCGATTCACGGTCGTGGGAAGGTTTCTCCTTCCGCTGGTATCGCGCCGCGATGAATGATCCGCAGTTGACCGAAGGCCTGATCAATAGCCTCATCATTGCCGTGACCGCTTCGGTTCTGTCGACTGTGATCGGCACGCTGGCCGCATATGGCATTTGGCGCAAGACCGCGCGCATTCTTTCCGGGACGTTGTATCTTTCGCTGGTCACGCCGGAAATCGTGACGGGGGTTTCGCTTCTGGCGCTTTTCCAGTGGGCCTTCCGGTTCCTGCACCTGCAACTCGGTATCTATACGGTGATCATTGCGCACGTGGCGTTTTCGATCGCCTACGTCGTGATCGTCATATCGGCCCGCCTGCGCAATTACGACCGAACGCTTGAAGAGGCCGCGATGGATCTCGGCGCCAGCGAGTGGCACGCATTCTCCCGAGTGACGCTGCCGTTGCTGGCGCCGGCGATCGCCGCCGCGGGCCTTCTCGCGCTGGTCGTTTCCTTCGACGATTATGTGATTACCAGCCTGGTGGCGGGCGTCGATTCGGAAACACTGCCGATGGTGATTTACGCGATGGCGCGCCGCGGCGTGAGTCCGGTCGTGAATGCGGTTTCGGCGCTGATCGTCGTCGCGTTCGGCGCGATCATTCTCGTCTCGCAAAGGCTGCAGGAACGATGACGCGACGGAGCATGGCTTGCCGCGGCCGGCAGTCTGGTCTCCTGCGCGCGCGATCCTCGTCCGCGCCTGAACGTCTACAACTGGTCGACTTATATCGATCCCGCGATGCTGGCGCGCTTCGAACACGAGCACGGCGTTCGCCTGCGGTACTCCACCTACGAAAGCAATGAGGAAATGCTGGCGAAGGCGATGACCGGCAACTCCGGGCTGGGACGTTGTTTTCCCGACCCACAGCCGCCTTGCCCCCATGGCGCGCAACGGGCTGATCGCGAATCTGGACCACGCGCGTTTGCCGTCGCTCGGGAACCTCGATCTGCGATTTCAGCATCCCGTCTGGGACCCGCAGCTTCGATGGGGCGTGCCTTATATGTGGAACGCTACCGGCATCGCGTGGAATACCGCGCAAGGTGATGCTCCCACTGGCTGGAGCGGCCTCTGGAACCCCGCGCTCAAGGGACGCATGACCATGCTCGACGATCCCGAAGACGTCATCGGCGCGTGCCTGCTGAAGCTCGGCGATGCCGTTCGGTTCAACGGATTCACGCCAGTTGCAGAACGCCAAAGACGCCGCAATCGCGCAAAAGAAGCTGCTGCGCGCGTATCTGAACGCGGAAGTGCGCGATCAGTTAGTCTCGGGCGATGTGCTCGCCGCGCAGATATGGTCCACCACGGCGGCGCAGGCGATCCAGGGAAACGGCAAACTCTCTTTCATCTATCCGCGGGAAGGATTCCCGTTCTACTGCGATTGCGCGGTGATTCTGCGGGAAAGCAAGCGTTACGATCTGGCGCACGAGTTTTTGGAATTCCTGCTGATTCCGGATGTGGCGGCCGCCAATGCGCGAGCCGCCGAGACCGCGACGGCGAACCGGGCCGCGCAGGCGCTGCTTCCGCGCGATCCCGTACTCTATCCGCCCGATGAGGTCTATCGCCGCGGGATATGGCCCGAGGCGCTCCCTTCCGCCGCGCAGCGCTATCGGGATCGTCTGTGGACCGAAATCAAATCCGCCTAGATTCGTTTACATTTAGCTTGCGGAAGTTCGGGCTCGGAACGGCTATTCCGAGCCGCGACCGGGAGGGAGCGTTTGCCGCAGCTTTTCGCGGCACTCGCTAAGCCGGACGAGGCGTCCGCCCCACTTGTGCCTTCAAGAAGTAAGCTTCCAACTCCGGCGACAGCTTATTCTTTGACCTTTAGTTTCGAGCGATTTTCCTCGATGAAGGCTTTGATTTCGTCCGCCAGCGCCAGCAGCTTTTGCCATTGCTCCTGATAGAGCGTTACCGGGAAGCGGCCAAGGCCGTAAACCGAAACGGCGCCCTTCTCGCTTACCTTCATGGATACGGAAGTGTTCCGCTTCTGTTTCAGCGCTTCGTTCTCGGCTCTCAGCCGCGCGAGTTCTGCCTGTACGTCCTCGTCTGCCATTTTCCCCTCTTTTTGGAATCCCATCCCGGCCGATTCGAGATGCGCCCGGAGTGATCAGAAACACCCAAACCCTTGTTTCAACTCATCGGGGCATTGTCTACGCGTTATTATAGCCCCCACCTTACATGAAATATCAATAAGTTACGAAGGTATATTTTGTCCGGCCCCGAACGCGCAGCGGCGATGCGCCGAACACATGCATTAACCTGAATAAGAATGGCTGAATCACCCATAACGGCGCGCACAAAGGATTTCGCGGCCTGGTATCAGGACGTCGTACTACAGGGCGACATGGCGGAGCCCGCCGAGATCGTAAAAGGGTGCATGGTCATCAAGCCGAACGGCTATGCCGTCTGGGAAGTCCTGCAACGCGAGCTGGATACGCGGTTCAAGGCAACGGGCCACCAAAACGCTTACTTTCCGCTACTGATTCCCGAGAGTTTCCTGAAGAAAGAGGCGGAACACGTCGAAGGCTTTTCGCCGGAGCTCGCCGTGGTCACCATCGCCGGCGGCAAGGAACTCGAAGAGCCTTACGTAATCCGGCCCACCTCGGAAACGATCATCGGCCATTTTTTCGCGAAGTGGATCCAGAGCTGGCGCGATCTGCCATTGCTGCTGAATCAGTGGGCAAACGTGGTCCGCTGGGAACTGCGCACCCGTATGTTCCTGCGGACGACGGAATTCCTCTGGCAGGAGGGCCACACTGCGCATTCCTCGCATGAAGAGGCGCTGGAAGAAGTGCTGCGGATGCTCGACGTCTATGCCGAAGTGGCGGAAGACATTATGGCGATGCCCGTGATCAAGGGCATGAAAACGCGCGCGGAGAAATTCGCCGGCGCGCTGCGGAGTTACTCGATCGAAGCGATGATGCAGAACGGCCTCGCCCTGCAGGCCGGCACGAGCCACGATCTGGGACAGAACTTTGGAAAAGCCTTCGATGTCCGGTTCCAGAACAAAGAGGGTCAGCTCGATTACGTCTGGCAGACGAGCTGGGGAGTCAGCACGCGTCTGATCGGCGGATTGATCATGAGCCATTCAGACGACAAGGGACTGGTTCTGCCTCCGAAAATGGCGCCGGTCAAAGCGGTTCTCGTTCCCATCTATCGCAAGGACGAGGAAAAGGCGCGCGTGCTGGAGACGGCGCATCGAATCGCGAAGGAAATCGGGGCGAAGATTGACGACCGCGATGGTCAGTCGCCGGGCGCGAAGTTCTTTCATTGGGAGCGGCGCGGGGTCCCTGTGGTGCTGGAACTCGGACCACGCGATGTGGCGGCCGGGAACATCGTTCTGAAGCGGCGAGATACGGGCACGAAGGAAATCGTCGCACAGTCGGAGGTGGGCTCGCGCCTGACTGCTTCGCTGGACGCGATGCAGACGGATCTCTATTGTGCGGCGAAGGCGCGGCTCAAATCGAATACGGTGCTTGCGAATTCCATCGGAGAGGTGGAAGAGATCCTCCGGGACGTTACCGCGGAGAGGGGCGGCGGCAAATTTGTGATGGCGCATCTGAACGACGATCCGGTTTGCGATGCCCGGTTGAAGGAGTTCAAGGCTACCGTCCGTAATATTCCGCTGGTGGACGAATACGACGGGGCGGGGAAGTGTATTGTCACGGGCGCGCAGGTCGATCGGCGGGTCGTGATCGCAAAGTCTTATTGAGGGCCGTTCAGCAGAGCGGATTAACGGTGCGAATCGATCCGATCCGGCTGAAATCCCGGTCTGCAGACCAGAACTCGCGGATTCCATGCTGAGCGCAGATTGCGGCAACACGCGCATCGTGCACCTGCGCTCCCTGAATCTTTCCGGCCGTTAAGCTCGCCGAGAGTTCCCGCCAATGGTCCCTTGATTCACCGATCAGGCGAAGTGTGGGTGAACCCATCCACGCTTCGACCTGCGCGATTGCCTTTGCCAGCGGCGTCGGCGGTTTATAGATGCGCTGGTGAGTCACGATCGCCAGGAACTCGTGAATGCACGGCCACGGAATGGCCCATGGTTCCGGGCCTTCCGCGAGTCCCCTGACGACTTCGGCGGCCGGTTCAAACCATTCGGAATCGCGCCGATGAGCGTAAACAAGAATGTTCGTGTCTACGCCAATCATTCACCGCGGCCTTCGTAGATGGCCTTTCGCACTTCCGCCCAATCATGCTTTTGCAGGCCTTCGCCGCCGAAGGATTCGTCCGGGAGCCGGAAACCGGCGGTGCGCTGAGCGTTCATCAGAGCGCGCAAACCTTCTTCGACTACCTGCCGGAGAGTTGTATGCCTCGCTGCCGCCATGTTGCGGGCCTCCAAAAGAAGGGCGTCAGCGATTTCCACTGTCGCTTTCATGAACCCATATTAGCGTAGTGGGGAATATGGGTCAATGGGTCAGATTACACAAGATCTGTCGACCGGATCGGTAACTTGCGGATTCTTTTGCCAATAGCGGCGAAAACCGCGTTGCAGACCGCCGGCGCAATTGCCGGTACCCCCGCCTCACCGATCCCCCCCGGATTTTCCGTACTGGGGACGATATGGACTTCGACAACAGGCGCTTCGTTGATGCGAACCATATCGTAGGAGTCGAAGTTCGCCTGTTGCACGCGTCCCTTATCGATGGTGATCTGGCCTTTGAGAGCGGCGCTAAGCCCGTAGATGATGGCGCTGCGAATCTGCTGGTCCACGATTGCGGGGTTCACCACATGTCCGCAATCTACCGCGCAAACCACGCGATGCACCCGCACCTTGCCCTGATCGATCGATATCTCGGCAACCTGAGCTGTGTAGCTGCCGACGTTATTCACGACCGCGACGCCGCGGAATCTGCCCGCGGGCAAGGACGTCCCCCACCCAGCCTGCTTCGCTGCGACTTCGACCACGTTCAGCATGCGGGGACTGTTAGCCAAAAGCTTCCGGCGCAGTTCAACCGGATCTTTTCCGCCGGCCGCAGCGACTTCGTCCAGGAAACTCTCCACGAAAAACGTATTCTGCGTGTACCCGACCGCTCGCCAGTAGGTTACCGGGATTCCGACTTCCGTCCAGTGATAGTCGACGAGCTTATGTGGAATCGCGTACTCGATGTCGTGCGAGCCCTCGGTGCTCGTCTTGTCGACGCCGTTTCGTGGAGCCTGACCCGACGAATTCTGAATCGAAGGACAGGCGATGCGGTTGGTCCACGCGACGGGCCAGCCCTCGGCATCGAGTCCCGCAGTGAAGCGCGAGTAAGAGGCGGGCCGGTAGTTGTCGTGATGCATGTCGTCTTCGCGCGACCAGGTCACCTTAACGGGAGCCCCGATCGCTTTCGACACCTCGACAGCCTCGATCACGAAATCGGTCATGCCCCGGCGTCCGAATCCGCCACCCATGAATTGTGAATGGATGCGCACCTTCTCGGGCGGCACACCTGACGCCTGAGCCGCCGCGGCCTGGTCCATCGTCTGCATCTGAGTGGAAGCCCAGACGTCGCAGGAATCGGCCTTCACGTCCGCCGTGCAGTTCATCGGCTCCATCGTGGCGTGGGCCAGAAATGGCGCTTCATATGCCGCTTCGATCTTCTTTGCGGCGCCCGCCATCCCCTTCTCGGGATCGCCCGTTTTCATCACTTCGATGCCCGGATTCTGTACGCGCTCGGCGAAAAGTTTGCTGATGGCAGCGCTGTTCTGCCCCGCGTTCGGGCCTTCGTCCCACTTGACATCGACCAGTCGCGAAGCCTGGATTGCCGACCACGTGTTATCCGCGACCACCGCCACGCCCCGCGAGGTCGGCACCACTTGTTTCACGCCGGGAAACGCCTTCGCCTTCGTGGCATCGAAGCTGGCCACTTTGCCTCCGAATACGGGGCAGCGGGCAATGGCTGCGTAGACCATGCCCGGACGGCGCGTATCGATCCCGAATTTGGTCTGTCCCGTGGATTTCGCCGCCGTATCCAGCCGCTTCATCGATTTGCCGACGAAACGGAACTGCGCCGGGTCCTTCAATGCGACTTTTGCCGGTACGGGAAGTTTTGCGGCAGCAGCGGCCAGTTTCCCGTAGCTGAGCTTCGCGCCCGTTGCCTTGTTGGTGACAACCCCGTTTTCAGCGACGCATTGCGAGGGATCGATGCCCCATTGCTGCGCCGCCGCCTCCACCAGCATGACGCGCGCGGTGGCGCCGGCTCTTCGCAGCGAATCCCACGACGTGCGGATGCTCTGGCTTCCAACAACCCCCTGAAAACCGAAGATTTTGTCGACGGGAGGAAACTCGGTCCGGAACTTGCCCCAATCGCACTCGAGTTCTTCCGCCAGAAGCTGCGACAGGGAAGTTACCGTCCCTTGCCCCATTTCCACCTTGTGGATCATGAAGGACACCGTATCGTCCGGCGCAATGTGAATCCACGCGTTCAGCGTGACGGGAGCGGCATTCGCGGAATTTGCCGTCTGCGCCGCCAGTCTGGACTTCTCGGGCAGCGCAAAACCGATGAGCAGTCCGCCGACCGCGGAAGCGCCAGCCTGCAGAAAGCCGCGCCGGCTGGTGCCGGACCGTCTTTGAGGAACAGTCGCCAGAGCGCTCATGCTTTGCCTCCTGCAGCCTGGATCTCCGCCGCGCGATGGATCGCGTGGCGGATGTCCTGATAGGTTCCGCAACGGCAGATATTGCCGCGCATCACTTCATCGATATCGGCGTCGCTGGGTTGCTTCTTCTTCGCCAGCAAAGCGGCGGCAGCCATAATCTGACCCGACTGGCAGTACCCGCACTGCGGGACATCGGCTTCAATCCAGGCCGCCTGCACCGGATGAAGACCATTCGGAGAAAGACCCTCGATGGTGGTGACGTTCTTCCCGGCGAGGCTGGAAACGGGCGTTACACACGAGCGCGTGGCTTGCCCGTTGATGTGCACCGTGCACGCGCCGCAGAGCGCCATGCCGCAGCCGAACTTCGTGCCGGTCATTCCCAGCGTGTCCCGCAAGTACCACAACAGCGGCATCTCGGGAACGACGTCCGCGTTTTGCGGCTTCCCGTTCAGATTGAATTGGATCGATGGCATAAAACTCCTGTTGTTCAAGTGTCCGGCATTCAAACGGTGAACGCAACCGCCCTCGGTATCACGCGCCCTTGCCGTCGATCTGAGCCGCTTTCGGCCGATAGTTCCCGGGCACGGCCCGGAAGGCAATCATCAAACGATTCCATCCGTTGATCGACGCAATGGCAAGCGTCAGATTCGCCAGTTCTTCCTCGCTGAAGAACTGCCGGACGCGCACGAACAGCTCATCCGGAGCGTGGTCTTCGGCAATCAGCGTGATGGCCTCGGTCCATTCGAGCGCCGCCCGTTCGCGATCGGTGTAGAACGGCGTTTCCCGCCAGGCATCGAGCGCATACAATCGCTGCTCGGTTTCCCCCGCTGCCCGCGCTTCCTTCGTATGCATGTCGATGCAATATGCGCAGCCGTTGAGTTGCGATGCCCGTGTCTTGACGAGCTCCCGCAAAGAGGGTTCGAGGCCGGACGACTGGTTTATGTAGTGCTCCAGTCCGCGCATCGCTTCCAAGGCCCCTGGGGCCGTTTTAGCAAGGTTGATCCGAGGTAGCATCCACTCTATTCGTATCGCAGAGCTTCTATCGGATCAAGACGCGACGCCTTGAGCGCCGGGAGCAGCCCTGCGCAGAGCCCGATGGCCTCGAGCACCGTAGTCGAAGAAATGATGGCGAAGCGGGAGACTTGCAGATGAATGTCGCCAGTCCCGCTGGTGTCCTTGAACAACGGCCCGAGCAGGGGGAGCGTTTGAATCCCCGAAGTCACGCCCCAGCCGATCAGCACTCCAATAAGTCCGCCTGCCGTAACGATCGCCATTGCCTCGGCCAGGAATTGCGCGAGAATTGCCCCGCGCGTTGCGCCGATCGACTTCAACACGCCGATTTCGCGTGTTCGCTGAGTGACGGAGACGAGCATGATATTCGCGAGCCCGATTCCGCCGATCGCCAGCGTGAGCGCGCCAATCAATCCCAGGAGCACCTGCAGCGCAGCCGACATGACGTCGATGATCTTCATGAACTCGTTGAATATGATCAGATCCAGCGCGCGTTCATCGCCAGGCGCAAAATTGTGAACGCGCGCAAGCACAGCGCGAACCTCTTTGACCGCCTGCGCTCGAAACGTCGGATTCGCCGGCATCCAGACGATGTCGTCCGGGTACTTGATGTCGTGAAAGAGGGATGCCGTGGAAAGAGGAATAAAGATGCACTCGTTGTCCGGCGTATTGTAATTCGAAATCTGGGTCTTGGTCTTTAAAAGGCCGACGACCTCAAACTGCAACCCGTTGATTGAAATGGTTTCTCCGTCCGGTGGGATCTCGCCAAAGAGTTTTTGCGCCGCCTTGGCTCCCAGGATTGCGACGCGTTGCTTCGTCTGATAGTCCTCGTTTGTCAGCCATCGTCCCGAGGTCAGGGACATGTTCCGGATTTTTCCGTAAGGTACTTCGACTGCCCGCACCGTCATGCTTTGCTGACGGGCGCCCTGCACGACGTTCGAATTTCGCAACATCAGTTCGGCCGACACGGCAGCGACCAGGGGAACGTTATCGCGAATCAGGTCTGCGTCTGTGAGTTCGAGCCTGATCTTGCGGCCCGACCTCTCGCCTCCGGCCTGGCTTGACGTCTGTCCGCCGAACATCAGCACGAGATCCTGGCCGACGGCCTGGAACGAAGTGCGAAGCGCCACACCGAAGCCTTCGCCGTAAGAGTAAAGGATGACGAAGCAGGCGACGCCCCAGGCGAGGCTCGCCATAGTGAGAAGGCTGCGCTGGCGGTTAAAATTGAGAGCCGCGGCGGCTTCGCTGAGGGTGCCTCGAAATGTCATGTGAGAGATACGAGCCAGACGAGCGCCGGGTTCGAAGGCTCCTGCCCTAGGATAACGTGTCGTCCCCAGGGCTCGCATCCAGCACGCAGCCTGAGTTATCTCCCGACGGGGCTCCGCATCGAGCGACTAAAACCTTTGGTGCTGAAGTTGCCGTCGAAAGATACCATTTCTGTTGATTTTACGAAATCTTTAAGTGTATGAGTTGTAACGAATCAGCAGGACTTCGGAGAGTTGACAGCTGCTGTTTAATTTCAGGAGACTATGCGATATTTCCCGCTTCTTGCCCTGTCCGCCGTAGCGTTGCTCGGTTCCCAGCTTTACGCGACGGTTCAGATAACCCAGTTGGTTCCGTCGTCATCCTCGCCACAACCGGTTGGCACGACGATAACGTGGACTGTATCCGCAACTGATACGAATCCCGGTCCCTTGACCTATCGATTCAGCCAGGGATACAAGGGCCTGGATTCGCACATAGTGCGGGACTTTGCGCTCACGAACTCGTTTCAATGGACGCCCTCCCTGACTGAGGGTATCTACACCGTTGAAGTTACGGCGCGAGACCTGGCGTCGGGTGAAACCGCGACCGCAAGCGTCAATTTCGCCGTCCAGTCCCGAGTAGCCGGGGGACACGCAGCGGTCACCGCTCTGCCCAATCCGCTCGTAGCCCTGTTCAGCGCTCCGGCGTGCCCGGCGGGCGATTTCATCTCGGTATTCTTTTATCCGAAGGGCACTCTCAAAATCAGTCAGACGAACTGGGCCAGCTGTCACGGAATTCTCAGCAGCAATTTTTTTATAACCGGCATGCGCGCCAATACTACTTACCTTATGAATTACGCGGTCGAATCGGGAGGCGTGATCACTCAAACCGGGCCAATGGCTCTGCCTTTTACGACCGGTACTCCGACGGAGACGTTTTCCTTCACCAACATACTCGTACCCCAAACACCCCAGGCGGACTCCAGCGAAAAGGTGGTGCTTCATGCCTATGTGACGACCTTCCCGTTCGCCACTGATTTCGCGGGAAATGTCATATGGTATTACAAACAGGCTGCGGATACCGGTCAACTTGTGTTGCTCACGCGTCCCCTTTCCGGCGGCGATATGTACATGACCGCGGATGGCGAGGGTACCAATCCGGCGCCTGCCGCAAGTCAGCTCATACGCGCGATAGACCTGGCCGGCAATACCATTCGCGAAACGAATGCCGGCCGCATTTCCGAGCAACTCGTCGCCATGGGCGCCGACCCGATTAACTCATTCAGTCACGAGGTACAAATCCTGCCGAATGGGGACACTATGGTCATCGGAGCCACGGAAAAGATTTTCCCGGCGGGGACGCAGGGGTCCACGGCGCCGGTCGATATCCTGGGCGACACGATCATAATTCTGGACACAAACTGGCAGGTGAAGTGGTTCTGGGATTCCTACGATCAACTGGATATCAATCGCGGCGCGGTTCTGGGCGAGACCTGTACCAACGATAAAGCCGGTTGTCCGCCGGTACTGCTCGCGCCGGTCGCAAATGACTGGCTTCACGGCAACAGTCTGGATTACATTCCTTCAGAAGGTAATTTGCTGTATTCCTCTCGCCATCAGGACTGGCTGATCAAGATCGACTATAACAACGGTTCGGGCACAAAAAACGTTCTCTGGCGGATGGGTGCGGGCGGCGATTTCACAATCGATTCCAGCGATCCTTATCCGTGGTTTTCGCACCAGCACAACGCAAGTTTCGAGAACGGGGGAACCACGCTCCTGACACTCTATGACGACGGCAACACCCGCGTGTCCGCGCCTCCTCTCGGGTTGGGGTTCGGCAACAGCCGCGGGCAGGAATTCATGGTGGATCAGATGAATATGGTGGTTACGCCGGTGCTGAACGCCGACCTGGGAGTTTATAGCCCTGCGTTGGGAAGCGCGCAACTGTTGCCCAACGGCAACCACATGTTCCAGGCGGGCACGAGTTCCACCAGCTTGAGCCAGACCATCGAGGTCACGCCGTCCGGCGAGCAGGTGTATAACATGGAGGCCACCGAAAGCTACCGGGCATGGCTCATGCCGGACATGTATCACGCGCCCTCCAATTGAGAATCGGCGCACTTCGAACAAAATGCCGGAATTGATCCTGTGCGATCATTTTCGGCATCAGCCCCAGGGGCTTTTGTAAAGGCGTGCTATCCAAGGTTAACTTCGCGCGGGGCGGATAGGTACCCAAACACACTTACATATCTTCGATTAGTGCGTGAACCAGCAATTCGGGCCTTTGCCCGGCGCGTTAATCCAGGAAGCCGTTCTATGTTGGTACTGTGGATGGAACTTCCCAGGGCGTATTATTCGCTTTTATCTCACTAATTGCGGTAACCAGTCGCTCTATAAGGCCGTGTCGCGGAGTTATTCATGATCATGGGGGGCTGCTCGAATTCAATGCTCCCGATCGGAGAAATTATTCGATTCGGCGCGAATCGGATGGCGCAGGCACTTTTGTCAACCCTGATACCGTAAGCTCAGCCCGCGCAAAACAGGGCAAACTCCCACTCTCAGTTCAGCGGCGCAACTTCTCAGCCGGATTCCCATCCTCACCTGCAGTTACGCGTGTGCGTTTTTGAGGCGCTGGCAAAATGTCTACTCCGATCCAGCCAGCCACGCATGAAAAAGATGCCGTCAGGGAACTTCTGGCGTCCGACGGCAGCCTCCTGCTGGGGATCAGGAAGGACACCATTCGGCGCCTTCGGCGACTGATCTACGAAGGCGTCCGGGCGATCCCGCAGCAGCCCGGGCTTGAGTTCGGCGGCTTGTGCGTCGCTTCGAAGCACGCGTTATGGGGTTCTACGGACACGGTGATCGATTTTGTGCCCGTCGAAATTCAGTATCAATATGGCCCCCGATTCCGGGGGTGTCCGGCCGACCGCGCCATTTTCGAAACCGCGATGGCGAAACAGCAGACAGACGGCAGTTCGCGCGTCGTGGGCTGCTTCCGCAGCCATCTCTCAGTCGATCTCCAGATCCGCAGGGAAGACCGCTGGCTGATGGACGTTCTCCTTGGTCAGCGTGGAGGATTTTTGATGCTGATCCAGCCAATGTTCGGCGAGGTCAGTGTATTTAGCTTCGGCCCCGGTGGAGTCCCGCTGGACACGCTTCCCGTCGCGCGGTTCTCGCTTCGCGACGGTGGACCTGAGGTGGAAAAACCGAGGAAGACCGAGCTTCCATTGACGGCCGCGAATAATCGATTTGCCTCGAGCAACGCCGGATCAAACCCGCTCGCAGCAAGCCCGACGGCATCAAGCCCGACCGCCTCAAGCCCGCTCGCATCAAGCCCGACCGCATCAAGCAGAGCCGCCTCAACCAGAGCCGCATCTGTCACGCCCGCCCCCCGCAGGGGAATTCGGCCGGTTCCCGGGAGCGTTCGCAGTCCCGCATCGCGTCCGACGGAAACGGCAATCGCACCAGGGACGCCTTCAGACTCCACCAGGAATGTCTGGTTGGTGTCGCTCGCGCTGCTGTCCGTAGCGCTGGCGACTTTTATCGTCGTCGCCCGCACCCCTTCACCCTCGCCCCAGACCGGATTGGCGATCTCGAGTAAAGGAAGTATGGTCGAGATCACATGGAACGTATCCAGTCCGGTCGTGAAAAGATCCACACGCGGCACCCTCTTCACATCGGACGAACTCAACTCTTCCCAGGTGAACTTAACCGCAGCGCAAGTGCACGAGGGGCGTTATGAATTTGCGCGCGCCGCGGGGGATCTGTTTTGCGAAATCACTTTTTACCAGCCCAACAACACTTTTGTGGGAGAGACGAAGACAATCCGTTTGAACGCCGCGGCGGGTTCCGCGCCAACCAACGCAGTCCCGCGACAGCGACCCGCCGCTGCCTCCGTGGACGCTTCGCCATTAAAGCCCGCATCCGACTCCGCCGATTACACTGCGGATTCCACCGCGGAATCCGATCCCGATTCCGAAGAGACGTTTGTGGTGAAAAACGACAGAGCACCCTTTGTCCCGCCCCCCGCGAACGAGCAGGTGCGGGGGCCGGTAATAGCGAAGCCGCCGGAAGTACAGGGCAACCAGGCGCCGATTACGGCGGCCTTGCCCCCGGTGCTGATGGCCCTGAAACCTCCGGCGCCGACAGTTACTCCACCCGCGCGAACAGCCGCGCCGGTCGCCCAATCCGTAACCTTTACCACGGCGGTGCCCTTGAAACGAGTGGCTCCCGTCGTACCGCCCGGTGCGCGTTCACTGCTTCATGAACAAGTCGTCGTAACAGTTGTCGTTGAAATCGACGCTCACGGCAAGGTCACTGCTGCGAGGTCGTCCGGAGACAATACAGGCATTCGGCGTTTGCTGGCGCCCAACTCCTTGCAGGCCGCCAAACAGTGGCAATTTGAGCCCGCTTTGCGCAACGGTGTTCCCGTCGCCAGTCAAACGGAATTGTCGTTTCGGTTCATGAAGCCGTAATGCGGCTGGTGAGGAACACGCGCAAGTCCTGACCGGCGGCCCTTGCGCTTTGAGGAACACGCGCAAGTTATGGCCGCCGGATCGCGGCTGGATGGGCGGGTTCCTCCACTTTTTGGCGCCGCGTCCAGCGGCCCTTGCGCTTCTAATGAAAGATGTATCCCGGCTTGAGGCCGCATCGATACAGTCTGCTGTTTCCGGAAGCCGCCTGCTTTTCGCAGTCGGCCCAGCTCAAAGAGAGATTCGGATCAATCGGAAACACGATCGCCGTGCCGCCAATCTCCGCCTCGATGCACGTTCCCTCCGCTGCCGCCGGCACTGAGAAACTCATCGTACGGTCGAAGACCACCGGGTATGAATTTCGGACCGCGTCAGTGAGAATGTGGCGCACCGCCTCCGCCTGCAGCAGGAACGTTGTAGTGTCCGACCAGTTACGTACAGCCACGGAGATCCGCCGTCCGCCCTTCGAGAAGCCATCATGCTCGATGGCCGTGAACGGGCAGGGTCCCGCAATGCAGGAAACGCGCGCATTCCGGAAAGAGTTCTCCTCGCCCGCATCGAGAAAGGTTGAGGCGGTCGCAGCTTTCCACTTGCCATCCGGAGAACACGGGGGATGTCCGCCGCACGGTACATTCCCTTTATTCACGACCTCGAATGTTTTCACGCCGGTCCCGATCTCCACGGTCTCCTCCGTTCTCATCGTGTATCTCACCGAGACGCTGCCGACGTTGATCCGGGGGCCCGTCAGGTCCACCACGGTTTCCTTCCGCAAAGGAACCAGCTTCGCGATGTAGAGTTCGTTCCCCGAAGGTGCGGGAATGTCGAGCGGCTTATAGTCCGCGTGGCGGAAGCTGAGAATAAGAGCGTGACGGCGAATCAATGAGCGCCGCACCTGGATCGCGAACGCGCCGGAAGAGTCGGATCGGGTTGTTCCTACGGTCGAGTCGTCGAGCGCCAGTATCTGAACCCCCGCCAGGGGAACTTCCTTATTCGGATCGTCGCTTTGGCGAACGACCGCGCCACGCAGGGTGATCGGGCGTTGCCGCAAAATGATTGTGAAAGTTATAGCCGCCAAAGCGACGAGAACGGCGGCCGACGCGATAACCCGAACCGGAATCCGTTTTTTTGAAATCCGTTTTGTCGATACCAGGACGTCGGGCAATTATAGGATTCCGCCCTTCAGGTGGAGCAAACGATGTTCCAAACCGTACCCTGATTCCTCTCGCGTATAGCGGCCGGTCGTCCCAATCGTTAACAATCTAAACAGCACACCAGTGAGCATTTCAGATTCAACAGGGCTATCCCGGCGCAGACTTCTCACTTACTTATTATCCGCGGGACTGTCCGCGGGTGCGGAAATCAGCCGCCCTTCCGGCCAGCCGTCTCCGGCGCCCCCAAACCGCCTTTCACCCGACGACGATCGCTTTCTCAACGATCTGGAATATGCCAACTTTCTTTTCTTCTGGGAACAATCCAGTCCGCTTACCGGTTTGACGCGAGATCGCGCCAGCCCCAATTCGCGAACGCAGAACGTGCTGGCGAGCATTGCCGCGACCGGGTTCGGTCTCACTGCCGTCTGCATCGGCCAAAAGCGGGGTTATATCGATTACGCTCACGCCCGCGACCGCGTTGCGCTGACGCTCCGTTCCCTTCTGAACTGGCAACCCAACCACCGTGGATTCTTCTTCCATTGGGTCAATATCGATACCGGGGAGAGAGTTCTCGATTCCGAAGTATCTTCCGTTGATACGGCCATTCTCCTGTGTGGCGTTCTCACCTGCCGCGCCCATTTCGCGGACGCGGAAATCACCAGTACCGCGACTCAGATTTTCGAGCGTGTGGAGTGGAACTGGCTTTCCGAAGACACGCCGCTGCTCTCCCATGGATGGACTCCCGAAGTCGGCTTCCTCCCTTATCGCTGGGATTACTACAGCGAATTGATGATGATGTATCTGCTGGGAATCGGTTCCAATTCTTTCCAGCTTTCCCCGGGAACGTGGGACGTCTGGAAGCGAACGACGTTCGAGTATGCCGGTATGCGATACATCGGGTCTTTCGCACCGCTGTTCGTCAATCAGTATTCGCAGGCATGGTTCGATTTCCGGGGCAAGCGTGACCGCTATGCGGACTATTTTGAGAATTCGGCGATCGCCACCGACGTTCATCGCCGCTTCTGTCTCGATCTGTCGAAGGAATTTCCGGATTACAGCGACGATCTCTGGGGCATCACGGCATCCGATTCCGACCACGGCTATCAGGTCTGGGGCGGCCCTCCGCGGACCGGGCCGATCGACGGGACGATAGCGCCCAGCGCCGCCGCCGGCTCGCTGCCCTTCCTGACCGATCCGGTCCTGCGCGTATTGAAGACAATTCGCCAGCGCTACGGCAGTGCATGGAGCCGCTACGGATTCGTCAACGCGTTCAATCCATTGAAGAACTGGTATGACAAAGACGTCATTGGCATCGACACCGGTATCACCATGCTGATGGCCGAAAATGTCCGCAGCAGTTTCGTTTGGGAAACCTTTATGAAGAATCCGGAGGCCCAACGTGGAATGGAAAGGGCCGGATTCAAGCCTTACGCCGTTTTACAGACGACAAAACAACCGAACCAAAGTAAGGCGTCCGCCACAAGCCCTCAATCTGTTAAGAAGCTTCCATAGGTACTAAGCTTGCTTGGCACCTTTCATCTTGAAGCGATTGCGCAGATTTGTCACAGCCGACCACGACTTCCGGAGCGCCTGGCGACGACGCCTGGGTGCGCTTCGAAATATTCCGCCGGTCCTCCGCATGGTTTGGGACTCCGGACCTCACGTGGTCGCCGCGACGATGGCGCTTCGCGTGGTCGCCGCGGTGATTCCACTTGCCGTGCTCTCGGTGTCGCGCTGGATTATCGACGCCGTCACCGCCGCATCGTCCGGCCGGCATCCCCTGCCGGACATCTTCTGGTGGGTCGTTTCCGCTGAGTTCGGATTGGCCGCGCTGAACAGCGTATCGGGCCGCACGATCGGTTTTTTCGATGGCCTCATCTCCGATCGCTTCACGCGCTTTGTCAGCGTACGCATCATGGATCAGGCCTCGAAGCTGGATCTAGCTTCATACGAAGATCCCGAGTTTTACGACAAGCTCGAACGTGCCCGCCTGCAGGCGACGGACCGGGTCTCGATGATCCGCGAAGCCGGCACGCTGGTCCAGCAGGCGATCACAACAGTCACACTGTCGTTGAGTATTCTGGTCTTCTCACCCTGGCTGCTGGTCGTTTTAATCGTTTGCATCATTCCCGCTTTTCTGGGAGAAAGTCACTTCGCCTTTCTCGGTTACTCGCTGAACACTCACCAGACTCACACCCGGCGGCTTATGGACTACTTCCGCACGCTGGGAGCCAGTAAGGAATCGGCCAAGGAATTGAAGCTGTTCGGGCTCAGCAGTTTCTTCACCGGCCGTTACTCGGACTTATCCGACGAGATTTACCACGAGAACAGATCCCTCGCCAGCCGGCGCCTGATCAATGGCACCCTGCTTTCTCTGCTGAGTACCGCGGGATACTACGCGGCCTATGCCTGGGTGATTTATCTGACCGTCGAAGGGCGTCAGAGTATCGGTACCATGGTCTTCCTGGCCGGCGCCATCGCGGGTACGAGCAACAACATCCAGAACATTTTCGCGGCTTTCTCGAGCATCGCCGATCAATCGCTTTTCCTCACGGATCTCACCCACTTCTTCGCTGTAAAACCCAGCATCCGGAGCAAGCCGAACGCTCTGCCGATGCCTCGATCCATTCGAAACGGTATTGAATTCAAGAACGTCGGATTCACCTATCCGGGCCGAACGAGTCGCGTGTTGAATCGTCTGAACTTTCGCTGGGAACCGGGGGAACGGCTGGCTTTGATCGGAGAGAACGGTCAGGGCAAGACCACGATCGTCAAGCTCGTCACCCGCCTCTATGACCCGACCGAAGGCCGTATCCTTCTCGATGGAGTCGATCTCCGGGAATACGATATCGAGGACCTCTGCCGAAACGTGGGCGTCGTGTGTCAGGATTTCATGCGTTACGAACTGCCGGTCTCCGAAAACATCGGTATCGGGCGCATCGAAGACCTCGACAATTTTGCCAGGCTGCGGGCGGCGGCGCACAAAAGCATGGCGGATGACGTGATCGATCGGTTGCCTCACGGATACGACCAGATGCTTGGCCGACGCTTCGAAGGAGGAGTCGACTTGTCGGGAGGCGAGTGGCAGCGGATCGCACTTGCTCGCGCCTATATGCGCGACGCCAAATTGTTAATTCTCGATGAACCCTCGGCTTCGCTTGACGCCCGGTCAGAGCACGAAGTCTTCCAGCGTTTCACCGACTTGACCGAAGGCAAGATGGCTCTGTTTATTTCACACCGTTTCTCGACCGTGCGAATGGCGGACCGGATCCTCGTGCTCGATGACGGACAGATCGCCGAAGAGGGCAGCCACTCGCTGCTCATGAAGATGGGTAGCCGATACTTTGAAATGTTTGAGTTACAAGCCGCCAGCTACCGTTGAACGTTTTCTCGGATAATGTCTCCTGCGCGGATGGTATCTCGCGTGCCTCCGATTCCACAATGCGTGATTATTTTTCTCGTTTGAGGGCCGCGTGCATTCTGCTCTTATTGGGCAGCGTTACGCTTGCTACCCCGCAGATTCCAGTCCCGGCCACTGCGCCCCAGACTCCGGGATCCGCGACGCAGCAGGACCCGTGGAAACGCGACACTCCACAGAGTTCCGTTTTCAGTTTTCTCGAAGCCGCTCATGCCAAAAACTACACGCGCGCCCGGAGGTACCTCGACCTTCGAAACGTCGCCCGTAGCGACCGCGCCAGTAAAGGCGCCGAACTCTCCGGACAACTTGCGCAAGTTCTTGATCGCGACGTTGATTTCGACATCGGGTCGCTCAGCCGGAGCCCGGAAGGCGACGAACAAGACAGCCTGCCGGCGGATCAGGAACTCGTCGACACTTTTGTCGTCGATGGAAAGTCTGAGCCGTTGGTATTGGAGCGCGTTACGTTGCGCTCGGGCGCGAAGGTCTGGCTGTTTTCCGAAAACAGCCTTGCATTGATACCGAAACTCTCTGTTTTGACCAGCAATTCGCCGATCGAAAAGCATCTGCCGCCGGTTCTGGTCAACTGGACCCTGATCCAGACCCCGTTATGGCGTTGGATCGCCCTGCTGCTGGTGGCGATTCTCCTCGCGGCACTCTCGCGATGGCTCTCCCGGCTCGCCGTTTATCTGGCGGACCAGTTGCTGGCGCGCGTCGCGCCGAAGATGGATAGCTCGCTGCTTAAGGCCCTGATCACTCCTCTCCAGTTGCTGTTTCCAGTCGTAGTGTTTCGCGCCGCGATTGAGCCGATCGGCCCGTCGCCGGTGCTTCGGCTCGATCTCGACCGCGCTCTCATCGTCCTTCTTTTTCTGGGTATTGCATGGCTCTGCGCAAGGATCGTAGACGTTTTCACCGGCCGGCTCCGCGAGCATCTGATCGCGAGACACAGCGCCATATCGTACTCCGTTCTCCCGCTCGGCTCGCGCGTCGTGAAACTGACGATCCTGTTGCTGGCTCTCATGGCAGTGCTGAACCACTGGGGATATAACACATCAACCATTCTTGCCGGGCTCGGGGTCGGCGGACTTGCCATCGCTCTGGCAGCGCAGAAGACCGTCGAGAATCTGTTCGGAGGCGTCGCCGTCATCAGCGACAGACCGGTCTCGATCGGGGACTATTGCAAATTTGGGGACAAGGCAGGAACGGTGGAAGACATCGGTATACGTTCCACCCGGGTCCGCACGATTGATCGTACCCTCGTAACGGTGCCTAACGGAATGTTCTCATCGATGACCATTGAGAACTTCGCGCGGCGCGATAAGATGCTGTTCCACATCACCTTGAATCTGCGCCGCGACACACAGCCGGATCAGGTTCGATCGTTGCTGCAGTCGATCGGCGAGAATCTCAGAGGCGACCCCAGGATCGAAGAAGGCGCGACACCCATTCGTTTCATCGGAGTCGGCGCTTACTCTCTTGATCTGGAGATCTTCGTTTACATCCGCACGAAAGACGGCGACGAGTTCCTCAAAACGCAGCAGGAACTGCTTCTCACGGTACTTGATGAAATCGCCGCGGCCGGTACCGCGCTTGCGATCCCAACCCAGGCAAGTGTCGTCTATTCCACGGCTCCTTCGGATCAGCCGTCGCGGGACGCGGCGATACAAGGTCCGACGGCGGTTCGGAACAACCGCAATTGAATTTGGTCGGCTGAATTTGGTCGGCTGAATTTGGTCCGCTTGACTCTGTGTTGGCCGGTAGAATTAGAACGTGCAATCGACTGGTCAGATTGCCCGCTCGTTAGTAGAGATCCTGAGGTCGTTCACGGCGAACCCGTCTTCAACCATACGCGCATGCCCGTCGAGACTGCGACTGAGAGCTATTACGCCTTCCGCGAACTGGAAGACATGTCGGAGGGGGAAGCGATTCAGGCCACATTTGAATCCTTCCCGACGATCCCCGGCACCGACGGTTTGCGTGCTGTCCTGGCTATGAAGCCACCCGCGAGCAGCAGTTGCAGCCTTGAAACTCCTCCGTGACGAGGGTGTGCCGGAATCTCTGGCAGCGCATTTGCCCGGACATAAAATCTCGACCGTCCGGGTCGAGGGAAGGGCGTAAAGAACGGTAAGCTGCCGGATGCAATCGAGCGCGCCCGCGCATGTCGGTGAGATTGCGCAGGCGGTGAATCAGTGCCGCTCTGGCACTGTGGCGACGGTAGACTGTGGCTTTTTTATCCCTCGGAAGTTCAGAAAATCATCGGACTCCCCCGCCTGCTGAAGCCAGCGCACCGATTTATTTGCGCAAGGATCGAATCCACGCATCCGCCGCCTCGATCACCGGATCGCGGCCCGACTGAGTCGCTTCGATCGTTTGCCTCACAATCACGTCCGGCGTCACTCCCGATCCCTCGATCACTTTCCCGCCCACCGACGTGTAAGTGGCTTCCGCAAACTGAAAGCCGTCGCCGTCAGGTAGTCGAATGATATCGGAAGGAAGTGCTGCCCCGGCCGACCGAACTCCGAACACCCGAGCCCGCTTCAGATCCTGCAGTCCCTGAGTCAGAATCTCCGCCGTGGAGGCGGAACCCCCATCCACCAGAATCGCCAGCGGTCCGGGGTAAGTTTGAGGCCGGGGGAAAATAACGAAGTTCATCGTATTCTCGCGTGTCCTCATTTCCCCCAGTTTCAAGCCAGAACGATCTACAAAAAAACCGGCGATCCCCGCGGCCATAATCCCAATGCCGCCCGGATTTCCGCGCAGATCGAGAATCACTCCGGGAGCATTGGCGAAACTCTTGAGCGCCGCCGCGAATTTCGGCATGATCGACGCCGGATCGAGGAACTCATTGAACTTGATGTATCCCGCGCCGTCCTCGAGCGTTCGCGAATTGAAAGTCACCCGCATCTCGGGCAAATTCGCAAAACGAACCACCGAGTCTTGCGACGGCGCAGGGGCACTTGCCACCCCTTGCGTCGCTTCAGGCTCAACCTTCTTTGCCTGCTCCTGTTTATTGCCGTCACTCACCGTTGCCGCAGACTGAACTGGTCCAGCGGGCGGAGCGGCAGGGGCTCTCTGAGTTTCGGTGTGAATACCGGGCTGAGTATCGGAAGCATACTCCCCGGCGGGAATGATCGCGTAATGCGAGGAGTCCAGCTTCGCCAGCATATCCGTGAGGATGCTTCGAACCTCCGTCATCGATCGGGCCTTTTCGATCGCCGGACGCGTCGAATCGTGAATCGCCTGCCAGTCGAGGTTGTTCAGTTTCGGATCCGGATGGCGATCCCGAACGGTGCTCCACACCAATTCAAAGGATTGAAGATTCTCGGCCGCCTGCCGCGGCGTGAGTTGCGCAGCCGCCGGGCCGCCAATCAGGAAAGGAACGGCAATCAGTGCGAAAACGACGGCCGCTCTGTGGGATAGCACGTTTCACCGCCACGATAGCATGATCTACCATGTTCCTGATGCCTGGACTCACCTGGGACCATACGGAAGACATTGCGCTGGCGTTGCTCGACGAGCATCCCGGCGTAGACCCGCTCACGATCCGTTTTACCGATCTCCACAAATGGATCGTGTCGCTCGACGACTTCGGAGACGATCCCGCCAAATCGACCGAAGGAAAACTCGAAGCCATTCAAATGGCGTGGTACGAGGAGTTCAAAGACGTATGACAACGGAAATCCGCCGCACTCTTCCCAACTGGATCACATTCCCGCGCGAGCTTCGCGACGCAATTCCCGATCACGAACCCAGCCTCGGACGCGCCCTTAAGCTTGAAAGCGCGGACGTCGCCGCCGCCGAGGCATTCTGGACGGGCCGCCGGGTCGCTGTGAAGCTTACAGTGTGCGAGACCGGTAAGCTGACCGGATCGTTCGACATTGTTCTCTCCCTCGACCCCCATGCCGCCCTTAGCCTCGCCGATCTCCTCAAGAACGCAGCCGAACGCGCAATGCAGTAATTACTACTCAACCAGCCCGGACGCGCCCCATCAGAGCAAATACGCGATGAGGCGCCAGCAGCGGCTCACCCGGAAAACGTTCTGCCAGCAGGACCGCGTGTTCCGCATCAAACCGCGCAACCGCATCCGCGTCCAGCGATGCCGCCACCCCGGCGCTTGCGCGAATCCGGCCACGCCATGCCTCGTGGCTGTAAGGCTGGTCCACATCAAAGCTGAACGACTCGATCGCCAGATACCCCGCTCTCTCCAGATCGGCGAACCAGCGCCAGTGGATCCCGCAACCGCCCGCCATCGTCCACGACGGGTTATGTGACAGAATGAGCGCCTCCGCCGCCTCCACGACAGATCCCGGCAACGGTAGCCAGTCGAAGTGTGCGATCACCAGAACGCCGTTCGGCCGCAAAACGCGCCGCGCTTCCTCAGCCGCGCGCGAACGTTCAAACCAGTGCCAGCAGGTGCCGGCCGTGACGACATCAAAGCTGCCGGAAGGCAAGCCCGCGCTCTCGGCATACGCCTGAACGTACTCCGTCTGGAGCCCTTCTTCGCGATCGAGTTCCCGAGCCTGAGCGAGTAATGCCGCGGACGGATCGAGACCCGTCACGCGGCAACCGCGCCGCGCAAATCCGCGCCCCAGCGACCCTGTTCCCGTGCCCAGATCGAGTACCCGCTGGCCCGCGACCCCGATACCCCGCGCGGTCATCCGGGCGAAAAAATCCGGTGGAAATCCCGGCCGGTACCGGCCATAATCCTGCGCCGTTCGGCCGAAGTCGATTGCCGGCGGGCTATCGCTCACACAGACTCCCGTCTCCAGAGTTCCAGACGAAGCCGATGGTTCCGGGCCCGTTCAATGGCTTCGTTTTTTCCACCGGCTTCAAACCCTCCGTAGAGCCGCCGCGCCAGCGTGCGCCGGGCGAGCACGGCATGATCTCTTGACGGGCCTGCCTCCATCGCCTCTCGCAGCACCTCCTCCACCGGCCGCTCGGACCGCAGGATTTCCTCGACCAGCGCTCTCTCCGCTTCTCGCTCACAGGCCATCCGGCCGAACGCGCCCAGCGAATCCGGCCCCGCGAACTGCCCATCGGCAAACGCGGCGCAGTCGAGGGAGGCCCGCATGCGCAGCATCGCCCGGAGATTCTGCAGATTCAGGCGGGCCCGCCGATCCACGTCCCGCCCGCGCCGCAACACCAGATCCGTGTAGAGCGGCTCGGCGCATACGAACCGAATCGCCCCCGGAGTCAGATCAGCCTTTTCCGGGTAACGAAGAGTATCCGCGTAATGAACCACCGAATACGTTTTCCCATTCCGGCCGGCCATATCGAACCGCACGCCCAGCAGTGCAACCGCGCGCGAATCGTTATTCCGCGCTATCACTGAATAACGCAGCGCCGGCTTCAGAACCTCGTCGGGTTTCCGCCCCAGAAGCGACTCGATCGCGCTATCGAACTCCCCGCCGTCCGCCCCGATCAATTCGAGGCCTTCCACCCCGCTGGGTTCGACCTTCATCGCCCAACCTTCATTGCCTCTACTCTACGCTCCGGTCCCATCAGCGAAGCTCCTCGCGAGACAATAGACTAACTGCGCCACATGATAAACGAAAGATGAAAAACGACCCCGTCATCATCGCCCTCGACTTCGACTCCGCCTGCGAGGCCGACAAACTCGTCTCGGCGCTCGGAGACTCTGCCTCCTTCTACAAAGTAGGAATGGAACTCTACGCCGCCGGCGGTATGGACTATGTGCGCTCTCTCGTCGATCGCGGCAAGCGGGTCTTTCTCGACATGAAGTATTACGACATAGGGGAAACTGTGCGCCGCGCCGTCGCCGTCGCCGCGCGTTCCGGGGCCGCCTTCCTGACCGTCCACGGCGTCGGCCAGGTTATGCGCGCCGCCATCGAAGGCCGCGCCGATTCCCCCCTGAAGCTTCTCGCCGTCACCGTCCTCACCTCGTTCGACCAGAAGGACGTTCAGGAACTCGACTACGAGTTCTCTCTCGCCGAACTCGTCAGCCGCCGCGCCCGCCTCGCCATGCAGACAGGAATGGACGGCCTCGTCGCTTCTCCCCTCGAAGCCCGAACGATTCGCGCGCAAACGGGCCCAGGCGCAATCCTCGTCACGCCAGGCGTCCGTTCCCGAGGCGCTGCCGCCGGCGATCAGAAGCGCGTCGCAACGCCCGCCGAAGCCATACATGACGGGGCGGACTACGTCGTCATCGGACGCCAGGTGACACGTTCGGCCGACCCCGCCGCCGCTCTCGCAGCCATTCACTCGGAACTGGCGTCCTGAGGGCGTGGAACAGGTCTCCCTATTTCTCGCGCACTACGGTTACTACGCCATCTTCGGGTTGCTGACCCTCGGCATTGTCGGCCCCTGGATTCCCGACGAGACGATTCTGGTGCTTGCGGGTATCGCGTGTCATCGCGGCGAGTTGCATCTCAATGCCACGATTTCCGTCGCCTTCGCGGGAAGCCTCTGCGGCATCACTTTGAGCTACACTCTCGGACGCACCGGCGCCATCTACGCCCTCGAACGGTTCGAGCCGCTCCAACGCTGGGTCGGCCGCCACATACCGCAGGTCGAGGTCTGGTTTGAGCGTTACGGAAAATGGACGCTGTTCTTCGGTTACTTCATCGCGGGCGTGCGCCATTTCACAGCCCTGACGGCCGGCATGAGCAAGGTCAAAGTCCGAACCTTCATGCTTTACGCTTATCCGGGCGGCCTGGTCTGGGTCGTTTGCTTCATCTCGATCGGCTACTATCTGGGAGCGGAATGGGAAAACCTGGTCCGAAGGTTTAATCGCGGCGCTGTGATCGCAGTCGCCGTTGTTGCCGCCATTGCGCTCGCCGGCTGGCTTCTTCGGCGTAAGAACCCGATCGGTTAATCGAACTTCTTCTGCGGCCCGAAACCGTCGATCTGGACGAACCGGTCGCCGGACATATCGTCCGCGTCTTCCTCTTCCGCCTCTTCGTAATCCGGGGCCAGAATTGCATAAATCATATCCAGCTTGTCCTGTAGTGCGCTGTTCTGTTCTTCCAGCTGCCGGATTCGCTCGATCAGTTCTTTTTCGGTCGGCATCGCCTTGTATAGCAGTAATGGTGGAATTTCTCCGGTCGACGTAACAAAGTTACGGCAACAAATTTTTCATGCGACCCTCCTAAATCCGATGGAAGGACTTCAGGATGTCCCGCGTACTGTACTGAAGCGCGACCGGCCGCCCGTGCGGGCAAGCCATCGGATAATCAGTCGCAGCCAGGCTCCTGAGCATCCATTCCATCTTGCGCTGATCCAGCGGCGTATTGATCTTGATGGCTGCCCGGCACGCGATCGACGCCGCAATACCGCGCCGAAGATCCGAAATCGAAACACTGCGAAGCTCGTTCTCCGCGATCTCCAGAATCTCGAAAATCACCCGCTCCAGATCCGCCTGCCCCACGGCTGCCGGCGCGGCCTTCACCGCGATCGTCCGATGCCCGAACGGCTCAGTCTCGAACCCGGAATTGTGCAACTCATCGGCAATCCGCGCATATTCGATCTGCTGCTCCGGGGTGAGTTGCAGGATCAGAGGCATCAGCAATCGCTGCACCTCGACCCGCCCCGCGGCCTGTTGCGAAAGCACCTGCTCGAACAGAATCCGCTCGTGCGCCACATGCTGATCGACAATCCACAGGCCGTCCGTGCCCGCCGCAATGATGAAACTGTTATGTAACTGACCCAGCGGCCGAAGCTCGCCGACCAGTCTCATGCCATGTTCGAGCGGAGCGGCATCGTAGGGAAAAGCTCCATGGGTATCCGGAACCCGCAGCTTCAGCGGTTCTTCGATCCGCGCCGGCTGCGTTTCATTGATCTGGATACCCCCTTCTCCGAAATCGAACCGGGCCGCCGGCGGATGCACCGGCTGCAGAACATACTCGGGCATTTGCCCGGGCACCGTCGCGGGCAACGACGCCCCGCCGGTCTGGTTCTGCAGCATCTGCGAAAACTCCGAATAAGGCAGCTCACCACCCGGTTGCGCGCCGGGACTGAATGATCCCGGGCTGAAACTTGGCGCCGGACGCGAAAGCATCAGCTGTTCCCGTACTGCATCCCGCACGAAATCATGCACCCACGACTGATGCCTGAACCGCACTTCCGTTTTCGACGGATGAACGTTCACGTCCACCTCTTCGCAGTCGCAGTCGAGAAACAGCAGCGCGAACGGATAGCATGCCGGCGGCATCAGATTGTGATAAGCGCCCGAAAGCGCATGCAGCAGAAGCCGGTCGCGAATCAGCCGCCCGTTCACGAACACGAAAATGGAGTTGCGATTGTTCTTCTGCACCTGCGGCCGCGAAACGAAGCCGCGAACCGAATACGTGCGCGGTGGTTCGTCGGGATCCGGCGTCTGAATCGTTCCGGTACGCATACCGAGCTCGATCAGATCCTCCAGCAGCTGGCTGCCGAAAACCTGAAACACCCGCTCCCGCAGGCTCTCGACCGGCGTGGCGTGTAGCAGCGTCGCGCCACCGTTCCACAACTCGAACGTCTTGTCCGGATGCGCCAGACTGTAATGCGTCACCAGCGACGCGATATGCGCCAGTTCCGTCTGCTCCGACCGCAGGAATTTCTTGCGCGCCGGAACATTGAAGAACAAATCGCGCACGGTGATCGTGGTTCCGTCGCCGCGCGCGATCTCGTCGCAATTCAGAATCTTGCCGCCCGCGATCTCGACCCGTGTGCCCGTCTGCTCGTCGAGCGATCGGGTCTCGAGCAGCAGGCGCGACACCGACGCAATCGAGGGAAGAGCCTCACCGCGAAACCCAAGCGTGGCGATCGACAGCAGATCCTTGACATCATGCAGCTTGCTGGTCGCGTGCCGTTCGAACGCCAGCAAAGCGTCGTCGCGCAGCATACCGCACCCGTCGTCGGCGATGCGGATCAGCCGTCGGCCGCCGTTTTCGATTTCGACGCGAATGCTTGTGGAACCGGCGTCAAGCGAGTTTTCGAGCAGTTCCTTGACGACGGACGCCGGCCGCTCCACGACCTCGCCCGCCGCAATCTTGTTTGCGACATGGTCCGAAAGGACCCGGATACGACCCACGCTTCTACTCTATTTCGTCGCCCTGGCTGACAATGCCGTTCACTTACTCGTATCGATGCCGAACTTCTTCAGTTCCTCGCCGTAGTAGCGTTTCTGCAGGATGTCCCACTCCTCGCTGCCTTCGGGAACGTCGCGCTTGATCGACCGGACTTTGTCGCGAGAGGCGCGGTCGGCTCTCTCTTCCACCTGAAGAATATCGGTAAAGGCCTTCACGATTTCGAGGCGCGCGTCGTTCTGGTCCTTCTTCATGCGCAGATCGTGCGACCTTCTCAACGACGCGATCAGCTTGTGAGAAATATCGGTGATCTTGTCGCGCGAGAGCTTCATTGCATCGCCGGTATCGCGCCCCGACGCTCTTACGATTTTGCGCTGCTGGATCAGTTGATTCTTCGCCTTGCGAAACATCTCCTGGTAGCTGACGCCCTCGCGGCGCATGTAGTCGCTGTACTGTTCGAGGATCTCGCGCACTTCGTCGTTGAGCTTGTCCTCCGCGTCCAGTTCATCCGCGATCAGGGTGTGAACCAGTTCGACGACTTTTTCTGGCGAATGAGTTTCTATCGTCCCCGGCGAGAGGCGCCGCACGATCTGACGGGACAGGTACGTTACGAATTCCCGGGGAAGCAACATTATATAAAGATCTTCGACAGTGTATCATCGTGATTTGTTTTGTCCGGTCTGGTCGCCAGACCCGCGGGAAACGTGGACGACCGGCGCCTGTGCGTCCGCGCAACCCAATGGCCACCGACACGACGGACCTGATCGTTGACATCAATGGCTACTTCGCGCCTCCGTCAACAGGAGGACTCAACTTCTATCCTGCGATGCCGTGCCGGCTCCTCGATACACGAAGACCCGAAGGCACCTTCGGTGGACCGGCTATGAGTGCTCAGTCGACCAGAAGCTTTCCTGTGGCCGGCGGTGCGTGCGGTTCACCGGGTACGGCGCAGGCCTATTCACTGAACATGACAGTTGTTCCCCAGTCCGCCATTCTCGGTTATTTATCTACATGGCCCGCGGGAGGAACACAGCCCGTCGTATCCAGCTTGAATGCCCTCAAGGGACAGGCGGTCGCCAATGCCGCGATCGTCCCGGCGGGCGCCGGCAGCGCCATCGATTTGTTCGTCACCGATACCACGCACGTAATCATCGACGCGAACGGTTATTTCGCCCAGTAACGCGGCGGACGGTCAGGTATCCAGTGGATCACTCGTTCTCGTGGGCTTCTTTCGTAATCCAGCAGATCGGAGTCCCTATTCTCAGCTTGCTCACTTCATTTGCTATTGCAAACATCCCGGCTGAATCAGCGACCGCAGGTGTCTTGATGACCGTGACTCTATATATCAGCCCTCTGTTGCTCGGATGGAGTCTGGGTCGTTTGGCCAGTTCATTGAGCTCGGCGTTCCGGGCCTCGGGCGGATTGGTCTGGCTGTTCCCCGCAATCGTTTTTCTGGTGCCTTCGTCGGAGAGATGGTTTCCAACGAACGGCAAGTCATGCCGGAGTTTTTTGGCACGAGCAGCAGCAACCCGGAAGCCGGTGTCATTGCGGTATTGCTTACCTTTCCCACAGCTACCTGTTGTTTTTATGCCTTGGGAATTCGGTGGAGGAAAGGGATCGATCACGACCGGTGATTCCAATTCGAGCGGCATTAGCCAGGATTGTCAGTACACGAAATTGATGGACTGCCTGGCGGGCCGAGTGACTCGAGTGGAGGTAAACGCCCCAAGACCGAAAGTTACAGCGGCTCGTGGCTGTTGCCAGGCATCAGTTGACCGCCCCGGCTTCAATCAGATGACATGCCATATGCGGCGGCATAACCGGCCATCTCGGACTTCTAGCTCCTAGCTGCGGCCCTGATATTTCGGGCTGGAGACGTAACCGGAAACCGCGTCCTTGGTCACGGTATTGACGACCAGTTCATACAGCGCGCTGCCGACGTAGAATTGCAGCGGCTCGTTGATGTTGCGGTCCTTCTTCTCCGTGAGCTTGTCGTCCGCGCGCACATTCAACGTGAAGCGGTTCTTGCCGGGATCGGTTTTCTTCAGTTCGAGCGCGATGTCGCCGACTTTCTCGAAACCCTTGTTCTTCTTCGTGATGTTGAACTTGACGATGTTCCTCTCGCCGCGGCGGATCAGCTCGTCGATCTGTTTGCCGTTGGTCGCAACCAGGCTGTTGGTACCGCCGAGATCGCCCCGGACCTGCTTGAGGTCGGTCTTCGTCTGCTGCAGATCGGTCTTGGTGCTTGCCAGATCCGTCTTGACGCCGTTGACGTCATTGCCGACGTCGGTGATTTTCGCGTTCGCGGTGTCCGCGGACTGTTTGACGTTTGTGAGGTCAGAAGAAACCTGGTTCACGTTAGCCGCGACTTTCTGGTTTTCGGCCTCAAGCTTCTGCGCCTGCTGGTCGGCATAAGATACGGCTTCTTTTTTTGCCTGGCTGGCAGCCTGATTCAACTCGCGCGAACGCTGGTCGAGCTCCTCTTTGAGATCGTCGAGGTGTTTGCGCTGGGTGGCGGTCATCACCGTACTGTTCTCTTTGATGGTGTCGATCTCGCTCTGCATGATTTCGCGACCCTTGTCGGTGTCGGTCTTCAAGTCGTGCAACTGATACAGAAGAAATCCGTTGGCGGCGAGGGACGCTATGATCGCACCCGCAGCCAGGGCCGTCTTCAAGTTTGAATTTCCGGTCGGAGGCGGTGGCGGGGCAGGATACGGATATTGGGGTGTGCTCATCTGGTCTTACTCTCCTGAATCTACATTATAGACAGTACTAATTCGGGTTGCGTTTCCCGGAACAGCCGATCTTCAGATTAAAGATTATACGTCTGGCCCGGCTCGACGGGTGTGGCCTCCACCTTATATCTGCTACAGATCGCCTCGGCAAGCGCCCTCGACTGCTCCCGCTCTCCGTGGACCAGGAAGACCTTCTTCAGACTGGCGTCGGCGTCGCCGCGGGTTTCAGCCATTCGAGCAGTTCTTCGGAATCGGCATGGGCGCTCAATGCGTCGAGCGAATCGACCTCGGCCTCAACGCGCTGCGGAATGCCGAAAATTCGAACCGATTTCCAACCGTCGCGAAGCTTGCGGCCCAGCGTGTTCTCGGCCTGATAGCCGGTCAGGAGCACCGTGTTTCTGCTGTCGCCGATGTTATGGCGCAGGTGGTGCAGAATGCGGCCCGCCTCGCACATTCCGGACGCCGAGATGACAATGAACGGGCCGCGGAAGTCGTTCAGTTTTTTCGATTCGTTTGCGTCCCTGACGTAGGTCAGGCGCTTGAAGCCGAACGGATCTTCGCCATTTTCCAGATACTTGCGCGTCTCATCGTCGAAGCACTCGGGATGCGCGCGGAAGACGGCAGTGACGTCGACCGCCAGCGGGCTGTCGACAAAGATCGGGACGGGCGGAAGGCGCTTCGCATTCATCAGACTGGTGGAGCATGAGCACCAGTTGCTGCGTGCGCCCCACTGCGAATGCCGGCACGATTAAACGGCCGCCTCGCGCGATCGTGCGGTAGACGATCTGCTCCAGCTTGCCGAGCGCCTCCTGAGGCGGCGGATGTTTACGGCCGCCGTAAGTGCTTTCCATGATCAGGTAATCGACCGGCGGAAGGGGTTCGGGGTCGCGAATGATCGGCACTTCGCGGCGACCGACGTCGCCCGAGAATCCGAGACGGATATGGCCGTCGTTCAGCAGGATTGACGACGATCCCAGGATGTGACCAGCGTCGTACAGCTCAAGGTTGAGGCCCTCGCCGATGGCGGTTTGCTTATGGTAAGGCACCGGCCGAAACAGCGGCATGGTGCGGACCGCATCTGCGATGGTGTAGAGCGGTTCCACCGGGGGTTCGTCGGGGTGCTTATGGTTAACGAACTCCGCATCACTTTCGGCGATGTGCCCCGTGTCTTTCAGCATTGCCTGGCAGAGGTCGGCGGACGCGGAGGTCGCATAAATCGGGCCGTAGAAGCCGTTTTTGACGAGCAGGGGCAAGCGGCCACTGTGATCGATGTGCGCGTGCGAGAGAACCACCGCATCAATCGAGGAGGCATCGATGGGGAAGTCGCGATTGAGATGCTCCGATTCTTTGCGTCTCCCCTGGAACATGCCGCAATCGAGGAGGTATCGGCGTCCGGCGACTTCAATTTCATGCATGGAGCCGGTAACGCCTCCGGCGGCGCCGTGGAATGTGAGATTCATTGTGTATAGGAGTCAGAAGTCAGGAGTCAGAAGTTAGAATGTCCCCGGCCAGCATATCGCGCGCTCGGCCGCCGCACAACGGACTTCCCGTGCGGCCGCTTCGGCTAAGCTGCGGCGGCCTTTCGGGGCGAATTTGTGGTTTCGGCGCGGTGGAAGCCAGTTCGCGGGCCTCTTTCAGGCGGTTATCGCGGTCGATGGCGCTGTTGATTTCGGCGGTCGAAAAGACGAAGCCATTTTCGGCCGGATGCGCCGTGGCCTGGGCTTGTTCGTCTTGTTCCGGTTGGCACGGGTAAGCCGTTGATCAGGTTCAGCTGGGCGAGGAGTTTGGCTTCTTCGAGAGCCGCTTCGCGCTGCTGCCGTGCGTTCGGTCTGGAGGTCGCGGAGCTGCTGCAGGTTCCTTTGCATGTTGCGGTTGATGCGCTGCTCGTAGACGGTCAGGAGCTGGAATTTGTTGGCGTGATCGAGGAAGGTTTGGGCGTCGGCCAGGGCGATCCTGACAGGATTGTGCTCCTGCTCGCGCCCGAGCGCGAAGATGTTGGTCTCGAGGGCGCAGACTCGGTTCAGACGCCAGCTGTCCTCTGCGATGGAATGGGCGAGTTGCTCTTCCAGGGGCGTCTCGGGATTGAAGGCCTTCGATGAGCCGATTGACGAAGGCGTCGTGCGCTTCGCGATCTTCGGAGGGGAGGACAGCGATCTGGCCGGTGAGCCCGTGACGCAGGTTGTTTCGGCTGGAGCGGGCTTTGCCGTCGACGGTTTTCGGGCCGGTGGAACGCATCGCGTTGCGGCGGTTGGCTTCGAGCTGCTTTTCGGAGGGCATAGGTTCGATCTCTTGTCTGGTGCCCCGTCAGTCGCACTTTTTTAGAAACGGCCACGAATAAACACGTATGAACACGAATAAAGTGGCCAGTCCGGGAGTGGGCGGCTATTTGGGTGGGGCGCCGGGAGTACTCTGAAAACCCCCAAATAACTTCCGGCCGTCGGGAAGGGTGATGATGCCCGCGTTCGCTGTATTGCTGCCGTTCTTTGCGCCGAAGCCTTCCGCCTTGACCTCATCGCCCTTGTTTAAGGTCGTCTTCGTCCATCCTCTGCGAATCAGGCCGCCCGGGCTACCCATTTCGAAGCCCCAGCGGGTTACCTTGCCGCTGTCATCCTTTTCGTCGATGTACAGCCAGGCGTGGGGATTGCTCCAGGTGAATCCGGTTACCGTGCCGGAGACGGCGATGCGTTTATTTTCGTCGTACTCGGCGGCGAAGGCGTGATGCGCTGAGATGCGCGTCGTCGTTAGAAGCAGCACTATCATCGCTGTGTACACAGCCTTGCTCATTTTTGTCAGCCAATGATAACGCACGCCCGGCATGTCTGACAGGGTTGAAAGAGGGCAGAACCCGCTTGCTCACGCGGATCAGAAACACGGCGACTATGAAACCGAACGGGGCGGGATTGGCGGCCGAGTTTCTAGTACCGTCGTGGTTCACCGCGGGACTCGCAAAGCACGCTCGCGCGTCGGCCTCGGCCGCTATTTCAACGCGTTTCTGCGAGTCCTGAAAGATATCGATATCACGGGAAAAGCGCGGCCCTGCCCGATTCAAAGCTATGCCGCCCGCAATGTAACTGTCGGGACTTCGCTGGGCTGAGAGAGCGCGAAGCACTTGCGACTGCAGTTTAGTGAGGGGCACGGCAGAGGTTTTCGATCTGTTCGGCCAGCCGCCGTCCCGCCATCCCGCCATGCGTCCGTAAGGCCTTCGTGATCGCCAGCGCGTCGGCCGGCGCCGGTTCCGGCACTTGCTCATTGCTCCAAAGCGCCGCTACGCCGAACTCCTTAAAGGCCTGGCGATAGAGGGTGACAAAATCCTCCGCATGAGTCGTTTCGTCAGCCATCGGCTAAGTTCTCTACTAAAGGGTACTTCAGCCGCTTGACTCTGACCCTGCGTCAGGCCCGATCATTTTGAACGAGGGACGGCTTTGAGTTCTTACCGTATTCAAGCGTTTGCTCTGCTCGCTGGTGTGACCGTCAAGGCGCTCCATCATTACGATCGGATCGGGTTGTTAAGGCCGCGGCGGACGAGCACGGGATACCGGGTCTACTCCCAGGACGATATGGAACGGCTCGAACAGATTGTCGCGTTGAAGTTTCTCGGTCTTTCCCTGAATCAGATCAAGGCTGTTCTCGATCGCCCCGCGCTTGAGCTGCGCGATGCTCTGCGATTGCAACGCAAGGCCATCGAAGACAAACGAGCGCTGCTGGGTCATGTCATCAGCGCGATTGAAGCGGCCGAAGGCGCGGGCGACCCCGGCGATCCGGCCGTGCTGAGAAAGATCATTGAGGTGATCGAGATGCAAAACGGCGTCGAAACCATGAAGAAGTATTACAGCGAGCAGGCGTGGGAGCGGCATCGGCGCTATTACCAGGAAGGTCCGTCCCCCGAGTGGCAGGCGCTCTATCGCGATGTGATCGCGCTGCTGGGGGAAGATCCGGCGGCGCCTGCCTCGCAGGCTCTGGCGGAGCGCTGGCTGGCTCTTTCCCTCCGGGCTCTTCAGGGTGATCCGGAGGTTCAGACCGATTCGCCGACCGCCTGGGTGGACCGAGCCAGCTGGCCTGCAGTCATGAAACGGCGAATCGAGGAATACCGGGTGGAAGAGGTTATGCAATTCATGCATAAGGCCGGGATCGCTTGCCGGCGGAAGTATTTCGCGGAAGCGGCGTGGGACCGGCACCAGACGGATCTGACGTCACGGTCGGTTGAGGATTCGACGGCTATCTGGCAGACCCGAGTCGATCTCTTCCGGGAGGTTGAGGCTGCCGCGGGGCAAGATCCCGCGGGCGAAAAGGGTCAGGATTTGGCGCGGCGCTGGCTCGACCACCTGAAGGTGGCAAGCGGGGGCGATCCTGAGATTCTGAAGGGCATGTTGAATATGTGGGCCGACCGGGCGCGGTGGTCGACTCTGGTCCGCTATAGCGCGGAAGGCATGAGCATGATGGCGGGCGAACGTTTTGATACGGTTATGGACTTTCTGGACGCGGCGGCACTGGAAGTTTGACGGCGATTTGATAAAGCCATTGCTCCGAAACTGGATATGATGTAGGGGTCATATCCGCCTCCGGAGCGTGGATGAAGCGAAAATTCCCTGTTATTTCAATAGTTTGCATTTTTGCGCTGGCCGGTTGCGACGGCCTGCGTGCGGCCGGCGCTCCTTCTTCGCAGCGGCAGTTCCTCGACAGATATTGTGTCTCCTGTCACAGCGACAAGCTCAAGACAGGCGGAATTTCATTGCAAAGCGCGGACCCGGCGCAGGCGGCGGCAAAGGCCGAGCTTTGGGAAAAGGTCATCAAGAAGGTCGATGTCGAAGCGATGCCTCCGATTGGCGCGCCGCATCCGGACCGGGCTTCGCGTGATCAACTGATCGCTTCGCTTACGACCGCAATCGATCGTGAGGCCGCGGCGCATCCCAATCCCGGGCGCGCGACTCTGCATCGGCTGAATCGGGCCGAGTATGCGAATGCGATCCGGGATCTGCTGGCGCTTGATATCGATGCGGCGTCTTTGCTTCCGCCCGATGATGAAAGCTACGGGTTCGACAATATCGCGGATGTTCTGAAGACTTCACCGTCGCTGCTGGAACGCTACATGTCGGCATCCTGGAACATCAGCCGGCTGGCGATCGGAGATCCTTCGATTTCGGCCACCAGCGCGGTCTATCGGGCTCGCGCCGATCTTTCGCAGAACGAGCACATTGAGGGGCTGCCTCTGGGGACGCGCGGCGGAATTGCGGTCCGCCATAATTTTCCGCTGGATGGCGAGTATCTGATTAAGGTCCGGCTATGGCGCGTTACGGCGGATATCATTCGCGGGCTCGAAGACCGGCATCAGGTGGAAATCAGTGTGGACGGGGCGCGGATGAAGCTGGCTTCGATCGGCGGCCCCGAGGATGAGCATCTTAGTTTGACAAATTCCGGCGCTTCGGCTACGGACATCGATCAGCGGCTTTCGGTGCGAGTTCCTTTGAAAGCGGGTCCGCACAATGTGGTTGCCACGTTTCTGACGGATATCGAAAGCGAAGCTCAGGACGATAATGTCCTGCAGCCTTTTATCCGCTCTAATTACGACGTGCTGGATTATCGGGGCGAGCCGGTGATCGATCGGATTACGGTTGAGGGTCCGGCGAAGGCTACGGGTTCCGGCGATACTCCGAGCCGGCGGCGCGTGTTCGTGTGCCGTCCGGCGGGCGCTTCGGATGAGATTCCTTGCGCGAAGAAGATTATTTCCGGCGTGGCTCGGCGTGCTTACCGGCGTCCGCTGAACGACAACGATCTGGAAACCCTGATGGGCTTTTATCAGCTGGGGCGGAACGGTGGCGGCAACTTCGAAATGGGCATCGAGGCGGCGCTGCAACGCATCCTGGCGAGTCCGGAATTTCTGTTCCGCTTTGAGCCCGACCCCGCGAATGTGGCCGCGGATGCTCCGTATCAGATCTCCGATCTGGCGCTGGCTTCGCGGCTTTCTTTCTTCCTCTGGAGCAGCATTCCCGACGATCAATTGCTGAAGGTTGCGAGCGAGGGCAAGCTGAAAGATCCCGCTACGCTGGAACAGCAGGTGCGACGAATGCTGTCGGACCCGCGTTCGGAGACTTTGACGACGAACTTCGCCGATCAGTGGCTTTATCTGCGGAATCTGAAGAACATCCAGCCCGACTTTCAGACGTTCCCGGATTTTGACGACAACCTGCGACAGGCGATGAAGCGCGAGACCGAACTGTTCTTCGGCAGCATTATTTCGGAAGACCGCAGCGTGCTCGATCTGATCAATGCCAATTACACCTTCGTCAATGAGCGGCTGGCGCGGCATTATGGCATTCCGAACATTTACGGGACGGATTTCCGACGCGTGACGATTACCGATCCGGCGCGAAGGGGATTGCTGGGGCAGGGGAGCATTCTCACGGTTACGTCGATGCCGAATCGGACGTCGCCGGTGCTGCGGGGTAAGTGGATTCTGACCAATCTGCTGGGTAATCCGCCGACTCCTCCTCCGCCTGGCGTTCCCGCGTTGAAGGATAACGAAGCGGGCGCAAAGAAGGTGTCGCTTCGTGAGCGGATGGAGGCGCATCGCGCGAATCCGCCATGCGCCGGGTGCCATCAGGTTATGGATCCGCTGGGCTTCTCGCTTGAGAACTTCGATGCCGTGGGGCAGTGGCGATCCGCCGATGACGGGTCGCGCATCGACCCTTCGGGAACGCTATTCAATGGGACGAAGATCGACGGCCCTGTGGCTTTGCGCAACGCGCTTGCGAGCCGTCCCGGGATTTTTGCCGGAGTGCTGACGGAGAGGCTGATGACCTATGCGTTGGGGCGCGGGGTGGAGACTTCCGACATGCCGGCGATCCGGCGGATTCTGGCGGATGCGGCGCGGAACGACTACCGGTTTTCATCGATCGTGCTGGGGATTGTGCGGAGCACCCCCTTTGAAATGAAGCAAAAAAAGGTACAGGATTAATAGACAAGGAGATATACGGACATGAGGATCAGCACCCGCAAATACATCGCGAGACGGTCGTTCCTGAGGGGCGCCGGAGTGACGCTGGCGCTGCCGTTACTGGATTCCATGATTCCGGCCCACACCCTTCTGGCAAATACGGCGGCGAATCCTCAGCTTCGGTTCGGGTTTTGCTACATGCCGCATGGGGCGGTGATGTCCGCATGGACTCCTGTTGCCGATGGCCCGGGGTATACCTTGTCGCGTACGCTCACGCCGTTGAAGCCGTTTCAGGACAATGTCCTGGTGCTCACCGGGCTCGCGCATAAGAATGCCGGTTCGCTGGGACCGGGCGATAGCGGCGGCGACCACGGGCGCGGGCCGTCTGTCTTTCTGAATGCATCGCATCCGAAGCGCACCGAGGGCGAGGATGTTCGGGCCGGCACGACCATCGACCAGATCGCGGTTGAGAAGATCGGGCAGGATACGCCGCTGCCGTCGCTCGAACTGGCAACCGAAGATATGACCGGGCTGATTGGCGCGTGCGACGTGGGGTTCAGCTGCACTTACACGAATACGATTTCGTGGAAGACCCCGACTACTCCGCTGCCGATGGAGATCAATCCGCGCAACGTGTTTGACCGGCTTTTCGGTGACGGCAGTACGGCGAATGAGCGCATGATGCGGCTTCAGCGTGAACGCAGCATTCTGGATTCTGTGACGGCGGAGGTCAACCGGCTTCAGGGTAAGCTCGGCGCGGGCGATCGAAACAAGGTTTCGGAGTATCTCGATAACGTGCGGGAGATCGAGCGCCGGATTCAGCTCGCCGAAAAGAAGAATACTGCGGATTCGGGCGAGTTTCCGGCCGCGCCGATCGGTATTCCCGACAATCACGAAGAACATTCGAAGTTGATGTTCGACCTGATGGCTTTGTCTTACCAGGCCGATGTTACGCGTATCTCGACCTTTATGATGGCGCGCGAGGTAAGCTATCGGACTTTCCCGATGATCGGCGTTCCCGATCCGTTCCACGCGACTTCCCATCACCAGAACGATCCGGACAAACTCGAAAAACTGACGAAGATCAACACCTATCACGTGGGTTTGATGGCTTACTTCCTCGATAAGCTGCGCTCCACTCCCGATGGCGACGGGAGTTTGCTGGATCATTCGCTTGATTCTTTATGGCAGCTGCATGAGTAACAGCAATCTGCATAATCACAATCCTCTGCCGATTTTTGTGGCGGGCGGCGCGGCCGGGAAGATGAAGGGCGGGCAGCATATCAAATACCCGAACGATACTCCGGCGGCGAATCTGCTTCTTTCGATCCTGGACAAGGCCGACATCAATATTGACAGCATCGGCGACAGCACGGGCCGGCTTTCGGGAGTTTAGACACATGTACAAGTTCTGTTTGCTGGTTTTCCTGCCGGCCGCTTTGTTGCTTGCCGCCGATTCGCAATTGATTGACGCGGTGAAGAATCACGATAAGGACGCGGTGAACGCGATCCTGAAGTCGCATGTTGATGTCAATGCTCCCGAGCCGGACGGCACGACCGCGCTTCAATGGGCCGCTCACAACAACGATCTGGAAACTGTTGAGTTGCTGCTGCGCGCCGGGGCGAATCCCAAAGCGGAGAGCCGTTACCACGTAAGTCCGCTATCCGAAGCCGCACGGTACGGGAGCGCGGCGCTGGTCGAAGCGCTGCTGAAAGCGGGCGCTGACGCGAATACGCTCACCACTGAACGCGGTGAGACGGTTTTGATGACCGCGTCGCGGACCGGGCAATGCCGCTGCGGTCAAGGTCCTGCTGGAACATGGCGCGGATGCCAACGCGAAGGAGAGCTTTCGCGGACAGAACAGCCTGATGTGGGCGGCGGCGGAAAATCATCCGGATGTCGTGAAACTGCTGCTCGCGCATGGCGCCGATCCGAAGGTTCGGTCGAACGATCGCGATACGACTCCTCCGAAGCTGATGGCGGGCACTCCGGCCGCTCCCATCTCGCGCGGCGGTTTGACGGCACTGGTTTTCGCGACGCGGCAAGGTTCCATTGAGGCCTCAGAGGCTCTCATCGCAGCGGGCGCCGATATCAATGAAGGCGATGCGGATGGGAACACTCCGCTACTGATCGCGATCCTGAATAATCATGACGATCTGGCGCAGGTGTTGATCGACAAAGGCGCGGATGTCAATGCTGCCAACAAAGACGGCCGGACGCCGCTCTTCACGGCCGTCGATCAGCACGATGTGGACTGGTCGGACCGGCCTTTTGTGCCGGAAAAGGACAAGCTTTCGAGCCTCGATATCATTAAGTCTCTGGTCGAGCACAAAGCCAATGTCAACGCGCAGCTGACCGCTCCTTCGATTATCAAGAAGGCCGCGCAGGATAGCCCGGACCGCACGCTGGCAACGGGCGCCACCCCGTTCATGCGCGCGGCGCGGAGCGGCGATACGGCTGTGATGCAGTATCTGCTCGATCATGGCGCGGATCCGAAGCTTGCGAATAAAGACGGCGTGACCGCCCTGATGGTGGCTGCCGGTTTGGGTTATACGGATTCGAATCGGTCGACCGAAGCGGAAGCGCTGAAGGCGGTCGAGCTTTGCGTGAGCCTTGGCATTGACGTGAACGCCGCCACGGACAAAGGCGAGACGGCAATGCTGGGCGCGTCGCGCAGGGGAGCGAACACGATCATCAGCTATCTGGTGGAGAAGGGCGGCAACATCAACGCCGCCAACAAACAGGGGTTCACGGCGCTCGATCTGGCGATGGGGAAGGGCGCGGCGGGAGCCGCTCCTGGAATTCCGAAGGAGCCGACGATGGCGCTGATCCGGCAACTCGGTGGTAATCCGGGCAAAGAAGTTAAAGAGGAAGCGAAGGCTCAGTAAAGATGTCGAAATCGACTAAGAATCCGGTAGGCCGGCGCGGCTTTCTGAAAGGCGCGGCGGCGGGGGCGGCGGCGCTGGTGGCAAATCCTGGCGAGCGCGGCGGCACAGGAAGTACAGACGAAGGGCGCGGCCACTGGGCTTCCATCCGCGAGACTGGCGGCGGCGGAAACGACGCCTCCCGCTCCTCGCGTGGATGTTTACCACACGGACCGGCCGGGCTCGGACTTCATGCTGGAAGTCATCAAGACGCTGGGCTTCGAGTACGTTTGCGCGAATCCAGGATCCAGCTTTCGCGGGCTGCACGAATCGATCGTGAATAAGGGCGGGAATAAGAGTCCCGAATTGCTCACGTGCTGTCACGAAGAGTCTTCGGTCGCGATGGCGCACGGCTACGCCAAGATCGAAGGCAAGCCGCTGATGGTCATGGCGCATGGGACGGTCGGGTTGCAGCACGCGTCGATGGCGATCTATAACGCTTACGCCGACCGCGTGCCGGTCTATATCGTTCTCGGAAATATCGCGGATGGCACATGGCGACGAAGCGATGTCGAGTGGGCGCACAGCGTTCAGGACGCCGCGTCGATGGTTCGCGACTACACCAAGTACGACGACGCGCCGGTGTCGCTGACCCAGTTCGCGGAATCGGCGGTGCGGGCGTATAAGATCGCGATGACGCCGCCCATGGAGCCGGTGGTTATCGTCGCCGACGCCGTGCTGCAGGAAGAGCCGATGTCCGAGGCGGACCGGCGCACGGCGCGCATTCCCAAACTCACTCTGCCCTCAGCCTCCGGCGGGCGATTCGGGCGCGGTGGCGGAAGTGGCGAAGATGCTGGTGGCCGCGGAGAATCCGGTCATCGTTGCGGGTCGCGCTGCGCGCACGCCGAATGGCATCAAGCTTCTGGTGGAGCTCGCGGAGTTGCTGCAGGCGCCGGTGCAGGACCGCCGCTTCCGCATGAATTTCCCCTCAACCAATCCTCTGTACGACGGCGGCAGCATCGCCGATGCGGACCTGATTCTCGGTCTCGAAGTGCCGGATTTCTGGAATACGACGCACTCCATGACTCCCGATCAACCGCATGGGCATGGAGAGCAAGTCGCTAACGAAGCCCGGCGCGAAGCTGATCACGATCTACTCCGGGGATCTTGCGCGAGAAGAGCAATTATCAGGACCTCGGGCGCTACGCCGAGGTGGATGTTGTCGATCGCCGCGGATGCCGAGGCGACGCTACCCTATCTGATCGAAGCTTGCAGGAAGCTGGTCACGGACGATCGCAAGCGGGCGTTCGCCGAGCGCGGCGCGAAGCTGGCGGCCGCGTGGAAAAAGAAGAAGGAAGCTGGCCATCCAGCAGGCCGCGTTTGGGTGGGATTCAAGCCCGATCACGACGGCGCGGGTTTCGGCGGAGTTGTGGAATCAGATTCAGGACGAAGACTGGTCGCTGCTTTCGGAAGTGAATCCGTTTTTCAGCAACTGGCCGGCGCGGCTGTGGGATTTCGAGAAGCATCACAATTACATCGGCGGACATGGTGCGTATGGGGTTGGATATGGCGCTCCTGCCGCTGTGGGCGCCGCGCTTGCCAATCGCAAGTATGGACGGTTGAGCGTCAACATCCAGTGCGACGGCGATCTGAACTACGCTCCGGCGGTGCTGTGGACGGCGGCGCATCATCACATCCCGCTGCTGAGCATCATGCATAACAACCGCGCCTATCATCAGGAGCTGATGTATGTCGAGGACATGGCTGCGCGCGCGAATCGTGGAATCGAGACATCCCGAATCGGCACCGGACTCTTCGATCCGAATATCGATTACGCCGTTCTGGCGAAGGCATACGGGGTTTACAGCGCGGGGCCGATCTCCACTCCCGCCGATCTTGGTCCGGCGCTCAAGAAGGCGATCGAGGTTGTGAAGAAAGGTGAGCCGGCTCTGATCGATGTCATCACGCAGCCACGGTAGAGCATGAGAAATCCGTACTTGCCGTTTTTGATTCGCGCTTGTGTCGTGCCTGGTTTGTCACTGGCTCAGGATGCGGAGAACGGGAAACGTCTGTTTGTGCGGGATGGTTGCTATGAGTGCCATGGGTATGCGGGGCAGGGAACTGTTGCGGGGGCGCGTCTCGCGCCGCCGGTTTTGACTGCGGCCGGCAATTAAGGCGTATATCCGGAAGCCCGCCGGCGCGATGCCCGCGTTCAGCGATAAAGTTGTTTCGGATCAGGACGTCGACAGACATCTACGCATATCTGAAGACGATTCCCGCACCGAAGCCGGTCAAGGACATTCCGCTGCTGAATCAATTGCAAACCTCCAAATGAAAATCGGCGGCGGGAGTTTGGCTCCCGCCGCCGATACCTACTCTAGCTAGTGCCCGATCAAATCAGGTCTTAGTTCACGGTGACAGATACACTGGTGGTTCCGGTGCCATAACCTGTGGCTCCGGGCGCCATTGTGACGCTGTCGGTTGCGGTTACGGTGACGGTGTAAGTTCCGGCCGAAACGCTGGTCGGTTCGAGGTTGCCGCTGCCGTCGATCGTAAAGCCCGCCGTTGTGCTGGCGGAATCGAGGGTGTACACGATCGTGCCGCTGCCGCCGGCCGCCGTCACGGTGGTGAGGATGCCGGAGCTGTTGCCCGTCTGCGCAGTGAGCGTTGTGTGGGTCATCTGCAGACCGACGTTGATCTGGAAGGTGCTGGTTCCGGTCAACGGGGTGCTGCTGCTGTCGGTCGCCGTGACAACGACACCGTTGTAGATGCCGGCGGGAGTCAGGGCTGTTGTGCCGAGCACGCCGGAGTTGCTGATCGTCATGCCGGCCGGTGCAGTTACCGGAGCGGTAATCGCATAGGTGTAGGGGTAAGTGCCGCCGGTGGCAGTGACCGTCATGAGAGACGGGCTGGCCGTTCCGAAGGTCGCGCTATACGGTGACGTACCACTGTCGGTCATGTAGAGGCCGCCGGCAACGATAATCGTCATGGAGTACGTACCGGTCAACGGGACGTTGGCCGAATCCGTCGCGGTGATGGTAACCGCATAAGATCCTGCCGTGTTCGCCGCCGGGAGTCCGGAGATGATGCCGGTGGTCGGGGCGAGCGTGAGACCCGCGGGCAGCACGCCGGAGGTTACCGCATAGCGATACGAAGGAGTTCCTTCGGTCGCGGTTACGGTGCCGCTCCAGGATACGCCGACGGTCGCGTTCAGCGCATTGCCGGTCGGACCCGTCACCTTCAGCCTGGGCGCAACCCAGACTGTAACACCGGCCTGGCTGGTCTGTCCGCCGACCGTGATCTGAACCGGCAGCTGGGCCGGAGCGGTGAGGGTGGTGATCGGAGAGGACGTCAGCGGATAGTAGGGATACAGCGTCGAGCCGCTTGTTGCCGGCAGTTGAACGTTGATCTGATAGAGTCCCGCGACGGTATCGGCTACGAAGCCGGCATAGGTAACGGTCGCAGGGACGCCGCCGACGGTAACCGTGGGCACGGTCGAGAGACACGGAGGAAAGCGGCCTGTATCGAGCAGTGCGCTCTGAATGACCGCGCCATCGATGCTGGTCAGTGCGGGGCTCACCGAGGTGGCGGATTGCAGGGTCGCCATATAGTTTCCGGCTCCCGAAGCGGCTGCGATGCAGTCCGTAACGGGAATGCCCGAACCGGTCGAGGTGTTGTCGGCAGTGCTGTCCGGGGCGCCCAGACCGGTCACGTAGAGCTGAATCGTGTCCGAATCAGAGCCGGTGGACCGCATTCCCGCGGGATTGGTGGTGGTGATCAGCGCGTAAGATGCGCTAAGAGCGGCTCCCGAACCCTGACCATCGGAACCGATTGTGAATATGCCCGGGTCTGTAGCAGCGACGTTCACTGTGTAAGGAGCGCTCTTGAGAAGAGTCGCGCCCGAGCCGTAACCGAAGCTTACGACGATGTCGACCGACGCGCTTCCGACGTAGCCGGAAACGGCGGCCGGAACGATCAGATTGATCTGGCCGTTGGTGGCAAAGAGCAGCGGTGCGGCGCCGATCACAGTGGTGGTGCCGTGAGCCAGGAAGGTGGCCGAGACCTGACGCTGGGTGGCGCCGGCAGCATCCGGGCTCAGCGACGTCGGGAAGCGCAGAGTGAGCGGATCCGGGCTGCCCATCAGGATTTGCGTGGTGCTGCAGCCGGTCCCTGAGGACGAGCAGAAGTTCGCACCAAAGAGGCTGATCATGTCGTAGGGAGCAAGGGTGGGAATTGCCGGCGGCGTTACTTCGACGAAGGCGGACGAGCTGGTAACGCCCTGGATAATCGGGCCGTTGCCGATCGTGAGCGTGGCGGTTCCCGTGGGTATCGTGCAGGTCCCGTTACACAGACCCAGCGTAACCGCTCCGCCCGTGCCGCTGGGCGAGAAAGGAAGATTCGGATCGGCGGTTCCCGGCACCACGATTGTCAGGATGATGTTGGAGGGATTGACGACGTTCACCGAGAGGTTCGTATCGGTGAGAAGGACTCCGCCGACGACGATACCGACTTTGGTTTTCAGCGTCGGATCGGTGCCGCCAACGAAACCGGTTCCGGTCAGAACGACCGGGAAGGATGTACCGGAGACGGCGGTCGGCAGGCTCGCCGGGCTGAGGCCGCTCAGGGTCGCTCCCGGAGAGACGACGGTCAGGCTGATGGTGACCACAGTGGTGGAGGCCGGGCTGCCCCAGGTGAATGTTACGGTTCCGGTGAGCACGGTGCCGGGCTGCGCTGTGGCAAAAATCAACGAGTTGAACGTTACGCCGATCTGTGTGCCGAAACTGTAGGCCAGACCCGATTGCTGCGTCGAACTGACGATGGGGGCGAGAGTACCGCCGGTGGTGATGGTGTACTGAATGGGCGAATCGGTTGATAAAGCGGTGATCGTCGTGGTCGGAGGCGCGGTTCCCAATACCCAGGTAAGAGGAATCGACGTCGAACTCACCGAGAGTTTTGGCGCTTTGTTCGTAACGAGGAGCGTGATATTTACCGGGAGGTCTGCGTATCCGGAGACTTTCAGAAAGACCGAGGCGGTGTAGGTGCCGGGCGCGAGGCTATCGGCTACACCGGTCGTGGTGAAGCTGATCTGACGCGGTGCTGTGCCCGATGTGACGTTTACGGTCAACCAGATCGGCAGCGATGCCGTGTTCACGGAGAAGAAGGCTCCGGAAACGGAAGAAGTCACGCTGACCGTGGAAGATCCGGGGGTTCCCGAGCCTTTGACATACGAAAGCGAGATGCTGGGCGCGGCTGGAATGGGCGTTACGGTCAACGGGCTGGGGGGGACAACTTGTAAAGTAACGGCGATCAGCTTATCCGGAGCCGGCGCGTTCTGCAGATGCAGGTTGACGGTGTGCGGTGCTTCCGGAGGCGAAGCTGCCGCATCCGGCGGTCGCGGCGACGGTAAAGGTAGTGGCCGTTGACGTGGCGGTGCCCGCCGGCGTCGACGGGTTAATCGTCAGCCACGCTGGATCGTTTCCAGAAGATGTGTCGAGAGTGAAGGGCGTTCCACCGGCGGCCGCGGAAGTGACGGAGACCGTCTGCGCCGGGCCGGGAGTATAGACTCCTGCCGTTGAGAGTGCAGGAGAGCGCAACCGGGGCGGCCACAAGCGCCGACGCCGAACTGGTTACGGTGTCATTTACAGTCGTGGCGGCGTCCGCGTTGCCACCGGCGGTGAAGTGCAGCGTCGTGGCGCCGGTGCTGGCGCCTACGCATGCCGCGACATTGGCGACGGTGTAGGTAAGACCCGCAGACTGATTGGCTGTGCTGAGGGTCTGTACATTGGGCGCGGTCACGGTAAGTCCGTTCCCTGGCGCCGTAAAGCTGACAACGATAGTGTTCGATCCCGTAAGAGATGTGGCTGGTTTCACCACGATGTTTGCCGCAGTCCCTGGACCGGTGGCAGTGTTGCAGGTGACGGCAACCGAGGCAGTTGCGGTCAACAGGTTGGCGGCTTGCATGGCGCCCGCGCCGAGAGTCAGCGCGAGCAGTGCGACGAATGCCCTGGCGCCGTGGCTTCTTAATACCGATAAGTCCATGTGGAGGACCGTCCTTGTCCCAAAAAGGTTTTCTCCACGACATCGCGGGGAGGCGATCACTCGTTCGGATCGCTACAGGACATATCGGCCCTGCGGGGATAGTACTTGAGGAATTTGTTTGCTGGCGGTCATCGGCGGCGAAAATGCACTCTTGAAGACGCGGTTTGGCCGAATACCGGCGACAACTATCGCCGGTGCTACCACCGTGTAGTTCCCGGTCACGCGGCCGTCACATTGACCACTTCGGGGCGAATTTACGGTAGCTTTCGAAGTCGTAGTGGTGTCTTTGGGCGGTTGCGATGTCTGCGAGACGGAACTGGCGGCGGGCTTCGGCTTCGATTTCGGCGGTCGAAAAAACGAACTGTCTGGTGATGGGTTCGGGGTCGGTCTGGATGTGATGGTGGCCGTGTTTCGCCTTCATTTTCAGGAGATTGCGCTCGGCTACGGCTGCGTCGAGTTCGGCTTGCCTTTGGGCTTTGCGCTCGGCCTGGAGGGCTTTGAGTTCGCGCAGGGTCTTATCGAGCGTGCGGTGGAGGCGCTGTTCGTAGAGGGTCAGGTTGGCGAAGGATTTGTTATCGTCGCGGAAGACGCGCGCGGCGGTGAGCGCCGCGTGGACCTGGGGGTGTTCGGTTTCGATTTCGCCGGCTGCTTCGGAGTGGCCGAGGGCGAGCATGGCGTCTTCGAGCGAGCGGGCCCGGTTGAGGCGCCATTGGGTATCGCAGAAGGTCTGGGCGTATTGCTCTTCGAGCGGGGTCTCGGGGGCGAGGGTCTGGAAGAGACGTTTGCAGAAGATGTGGTATTGGTCCATGTCTTCGTAGGGCATGACGACGGTGCGGCCGGTCAGGCCGTGGCGCAGGGCGTTCAGAGCGGAACGCTGTTTGCCTTCTTCGGTGCGGGGTCCGGTGGAATGGTTGGGGTTCGGGGATGCTGCGTTGTTTGAAACGGACTCGGTTGCCGGGGACATGGGTCTATTGTTTTCTCCTGGTTATTCTTTAGCATGCGTTTTTGGGGATGGTGCGCCGGCGTGAGCTATGTGATTGGATTTATTCGTTAAATATTCGGGCGTCCGCTTGTGACTCTTAACCGGCCAATCGGCTAAACGCAGGGATGGGATTCTTTTTCAGCGCGGATTCTGTTACTTAGGAGCGAAGGCGAAGCCGCGGAGTCAGTGGCCTTGGCAGGGTGGTGACTTCGGGGCGTACCTTCGCGCCCGTGATCGTTTTTATCCCATGTTCAGGGGAGGGATGCAAGCGCCGCGATTTCGACCGCGAGTGGCTTCCCCGGCAGTGCCCGGGCTGTGGTCATGTTGCCATCGTTGGGCACGGCCGACGACAACGGCAGGCGCATGACGAAGTTCATGATTCGATCCGGGTCAGACGAGGGTTCTGCAATCACTGCGCCCGGACGCTGACCGTACTGCCGCACTGGTGCGTGCCGGGCGCGCCCTATAACCTGCCCGCCCGGGAACAAGCGCTGGACCGGCTCGCCAGTGGTGGAACGCTGGAGCAGTCCGCGCCGGATTGCCGCAACCCGGACCGCATTGCCGATCCCTCGACGATCAGACGATGGTTCTGGCGGCGGATTCAAAGTCTGCGGTTTTTCTTCTCACCCACCATCCTCGCCTGGGATTGGCGCGCCGCCGCCCGCATTCTGGGCGTGGAGCCATCGCCACCATGAGTTCTGCCGGAGGCAACGCTTTCCAGCCGCGCATTTCGCTGCTGGAGTATCTTGCGCAACACGGCTGGAAACCGGTCCGCGACAACGGAACCGAAGAAGTCGCCGGGTTGTGTCCGCTGCATGACGAGACACACCCCTCGTTCTATGTGAATCGCCGCAAGCAGGTGTTTTATTGCCATGGCTGCGGCCGGGGCGGCGGACTGGCCCGGTTAATCCACTTACTCGGCGACTTACCCGAACCCGCGCCGGAGCATCTGCTGGAGCATACTTATGCCTTCTATCAGCGGCAGCTGGAGCGGTGCGGGGATGGGCCGGCATATCTTGCCGAACGCGGCATCCAGGATCGCGCCGTGATCGAACGAATGCGTATCGGTTATGCGCCGGGCGCTTGTTTGCGCGCTCATCTGCAACGGCTCGGCTACAACTGCGGAACGCTGCGTGAATACGGACTGATCGACGATCGCGGCCGCGACGCTTTCTTCCGCTGTTTGACGTTCCCGCTGGAAGGCGCGGCGAATCTTTACGGGCGCTCGATCACCGACGGCATCTGCCGCCACCGCTTCCTGCCGGGATCGAAAGGCGGATTGTATGGCTGGGACCAGGCACGGGCATTTCCGGCGGTCCTGGTGGTGGAAGGTCTGTTCGATGTGGCGGCATTATGGCAAGCCGGTTTTCCGAACGCGGCGGCGGCGCTGGGATCGAATCTCAACAATGGCCAGATCGCGGAACTTTGCCGCTTCGACGAACACGTGGTCTATATCTGTTTCGACGCCGACCGCAAAGGCAGCGGCCAGCGGGCCGCTCACCGATTAAGCGTTCAGCTGCGGCATGCAGGCATGGAGGCGCTGCGAGTCGCGTTGCCGGACGGTCACGATCCGGCAAGCTTCTTTGCCGCCGGCGCCACTGCCGGCGATTTCCGGCGTTGTCTGGAGCTTGCCCGGCCATGACGTTTCATGCCATCCAGGGCGAAGGTCTGACTGCCGCCCATTGCCCGCTCCGGATTGTGGATGAACAGGGTCGCCACCTGGAGTGGGCCAATCGCTTCCTCGATGCGCAGTGTGTGCGCGGACTGGCGCCGCTGAGCCTGCGTTCCTATACCTATAAAGTGCTGCACTTCGTGCGCTGGTGGTCGCGCCAGCCAGGCGTGGATGTCATGCGCTTCAGCGCCGGGCAGTTCACCGAAGCCACCCTTGTCGATTACGTTCGCGATCAACTGAACGAGTTGCCCCGGCCGGCTCCGGAAAACATCAACAACCGCTCGGCGATGCTGCGGCGCTTATTCCGCTTCTACTTCCATGACGAGATGCCGCATGCACCGTATCTGATGCAGCGCGCCTGGTACCGGCGCTCACCGCTGGGCTATGGGCGGGCGCGCCTGACCGTCGCGGCCGATCTCAAAATGAAAGTGCCGCAGCGCGTCATTGTTCCCCTCTCGCCGGAACAGGTCGCGCGCTTCTGGCGCAGCTTCCGCACAGCGCGCGATCTGGCCATCGTGGCCCTCATGCTGCTGAATGGCCTGCGTTCGCGCGAAGTGCTGGGGCTGACACTCGGCGATCTGTTGTTCAGCGAAGCGCAACTTCGTGTCCACGGCAAAGGATCGCGCATTCGCATGCTGCCTTTGCCGCCCGAAACCATCCGTATCCTCCAGTGCTGGCTGAGGACGGAACGGCCTTTAACCAATACACCCGAAGTATTCGTTTCGCTTAAAGGCAAGGCGCGCGGCCAGGCAATGACACCGGCCGGATTGCGTTCCCTGTTCCGGCATCACCGATCGGCCAGCGGGGTCGCGCAGGCCAACCCGCACCGGTTTCGCCATACCTTCGGAAGCGACATGATCCGCGCCGGCATCAGCCTGCCGGCGCTGCAGCGGCTCATGGGTCACGCGTACATTCATACGACTCTGCTCTACATTCAACTCACTCCCCAGGATGTCTTCCGGGAATATGCGCGAGCGGTGGAACAGATGACGAAGCTCCAGCAGCCGCCACTGGAATGAAGCATCCGCCTCATCCTTTCGAAGAATCGCTCCAGGCGCGTGTGCGGCTGCTCGCCACTACGCTGCGGCCCGCCACCGTACGGCACTACGAACACACTGCCCGCGTTTTTATGGCGTATTTGCGCGACGCCTTTCCCGACGTGCGCCGCGCCGATCAGCTGCGGCGCGATCCGCATGTACTCGGATGGCTGGAATACTTATGGATGCGGCGGGTGGGCCATTCCGGCAAGCCCCTGGGTAATCCCACGCGCGGCGCTCATCTGATCCGTCTGCGCAAACTACTGGACCTGCTCGCCGATCATGCGCACCCGCCACGGCCCGGCTTGCTGTTAAGTGAAGATATTCCGCGGCCCGATCAGGTGCTTCCCCGGCCATTGGCTCCCGAAGACGACGAACGCCTGCAGATGGAACTGCGGCGCGGCACTGACTTACTGTCCAGTGCTCTGCTGCTGACGCGGCTGACCGGCATGCGCATCGGCGAAACGGTCGATCTCTCCGCCGATTGCCTCCGCCATCTCGGCGGCGAAGACTGGGCTCTGCACGTACCTGTCGGCAAGCTTCACAACGAACGCTGGACTCCGGTCAATGGCGAAGTTCGCGAACTGATCGCGCGCCTGCGCTTCCTCGGCTCTCTGCCGCCTGCTGCGGATGATCGCTTTCTGCTGCCGCGCCGCGCCAGCCGCGCCACTCTTTGCCAGGACCTTCGCAAGGCGCTGGCCCAGGCGGCCACCAATGCCGGTATCGCCGCCCACGTCGTGCCCCACCAGCTTCGCCACTATGCCGCTTCCCGGAATATGCCGCGTAGATGAGAACGACTTGACCAACGACCCATCAGAATGCAGGGTTGCTTTTGTGCCGGCCGTTCAGTATGCGGCATAGTCCGGAATCTCGGGATCAGAGTTGTTTAAGGAAGGCCATCAGGTCGTCGTCCGGTTGATAGCGTTTTGGAACGGCTTTGACCGGATTGGTTTTGGCCAATGCTTGTTCCTTCAAGGCAAGGTCGGCATCGAGATAGATCTGGGTGGTTTCGACGGACTCGTGGCCGAGCCAAAGCGCAATCACCGCTCGATCTACACCGGCCTGTAATAGTTCCATGGCCGCGGCGTGGCGAAGCACGTGGGGTGAAACCCTTTTCTTGCGCAGAGAAGCGCAGTTCTTTCGTGCCTGCGCTACGTGGCGCGCCAGTAAGTGCTGAACACCATCAGCACTCAAAGGTCCGCCACGGGTGCTGGGAAACAGCGTCCTGGAATCTTCGCTGCCTTGTTCCCGCATCCAGCTTTTCAGGACCGCAGCCGTGGGTTTGGCCAGAGGCGTACAGCGCTCCTTCCGTCCTTTTCCCCGGCAACGCACATGTGCGCCGGTTCCGAGCGAGACATCCTCGTGCCGCAACGCGGTCATCTCGGATAGTCGCAAGCCGGTCTGAACGGCAGTGAGCAGAAAGGCATGGTCGCGGCGTCCGAGCCACTTCGTTCGATTCGGCGCCGCCAGCAACGCCTCGATCTCGGGTCGGGTCAGAAAACCCACCAGTGCGCGCCGCTGTCGTTGGTTCGGAATGGCCAGCACCCGCTGGATGATTCCGCTGTGCGCCGGCGCTTCCAGCGAGGCGTAGCGGAAAAACGACCGGATGGCCGTCAAGCGCAAGTTCCGGCTTCTGGCGCCATTGTGCCGGCGGTTTTCCAGATCTTCCAGGAACGCCCCGACCAAAGAGGCATCCAGATCATCCAGGCCCAACTGAGAGGGGACCTTACGTAGCCGTTTCTGGGCGAACTGCAACAGCAGACGGAACGTATCGCGATAGGAGGCGATGGTGTGAGGGCTGACTTTCCGCTGCGTCATCAAACGGGTAGTGAAGAACGACTGCAACAAGGCAGGAAGATCAGCGGGATTCCGCATTCAGGCCCTCCCATCGTTTCTCCAGCCTCCTGGCGGCTGCTCCCAGCAGTTCAGGAGTGCCGGTCAGATACCAATAGGTGTCGGTAACGTGGGCATGCCCAAGATAGGTGGACAGGACTGGCAAGCGCCGCTTGGGATCCTCACCATTGCGATACCAGCGCAACAGTGTCTCGACCGCAAATCGGTGTCGAAAATCGTGCAGGCGCGGGCCACGGCTGGCATCTACAGCACGCAATCCAATCTGTCGGGACAGGATGTAGAACGCCCGGTGGACCTCGCCTTTATCCAGTCGGTTGCCGTTCAGGTTTACCAGGAAATGCCCCTCGGCGCGAACGCCAAAGCGCTCGTCCCGGCGTTTCGCGTAGTCGGCCAGGACCTTACAAGTCGAGGTATGCAGTGGAACCAGACGGGACTTTCCGAACTTGGCCCCTCGAATCGTGAGAATGCCTCCGGACCAATCCATATCCCCCGGTTGGAGGTTGAGCGCCTCACCCAGCCGCAGGCCTGTGACCGCCAGCAACCCGAACAGACAGTGGTAGGTCCAGGGACGCAGCGGGTCGATGGAAGGCCGGGTTTTAGCAGCCTTCAGCAGTGTTCGGATCTCGTGATCGGAATAGAAGTAGGGCTGAGCACGTTTGGGCCGGTAGGGCAGCAGACCGAGCGGCGGAACTTCTGTCGAAGGATCCGTCGCACTCCAGTGCCGGGCGAAGCCACGCACGATGCTGAGCCGCGCCGCCCATTCAGCGGGTGTGTGATGGGCATCTTGCGTGGCCCATTCCAGTGCCAGGTTCACGGTGATGTGTGCACTACGTTTTCGTGCCAGGAATGACACGAACTCCCGCAGCCCGGTCTCATGTCGAACCAGCTTGAACCCCAGACCACGACGCATCGTCAGGTAGTCTCGGACAGCCTTGCGGAGGCGATTCATCGACCACCCCCCGGCCACGGCAACGCCAAGGTGTGCAAGGCGGTGACATCTACTTTGGCGTAGATCGCTGTCGTGTTTGGGCTTTGATGCCGCAGCAGTTCGCCGATCTCATCCAGCGAGCCTCCCTGCCGAAGCAGGCTCGTGGCCAGGGAGTGGCGAAGCACATGGGCGCCGGTGTGCGCCGACTCCACGCCGGCATGTTTTGATGGCGCGCCTGACGAGCGAGGAGATCGTCGATGAGTTCCCAAGGCCGACTAACGGAGCCCGGTGGCGAAGGAACACACTGCGAGTGGCCGACCGCGGGCGGTCGTGACGTAAATAGGCGGCAAGGGCCGCGCCTACGTCGGCGGCCAACGGCAGTTGGGCCGATTTCCCGCCCTTTCCCGCGAATGGTAATCTGGCCGGTGCTCCAATCGATATCGTCCAGGCTCAGCCCAACGACTTCGCCGGCGCGTACGCCGAGCCTGGCGAGCAGCAGCAAGATGGCATGGTTCCGCCTGCCAACGGACGTTTTTCGATCGCAGCACTCCAGAATACGTTCGACCGTGGCAGCAGGCAGAAACCTCGGAAGCGTGGAAAGCGACCAGTTGGGGACAGTGGGGACGCAACCAGCAAGATCGGTAGCGATTGCTCCGCGGTGTCGCAGATAGCGAAAGAACGACCGAAGCGCCGTTACCATCAGCCCGGCCCGCAAAGGACTCAACTGACGCGCGTGACGCGTCACGAATCCGGTGACGTCCGGCGCGCGTAGCATAGCGAAGTTCGGTGCCCTGTTGTGAAATCGCTCGGACAGGAACTGCTCAATGACGGGAACGTAGTTGAGCAGCGTTAATGGGGACAGGCCGCGTTCCTGCAACAGGTAGCGTCGGAACTCGGCGACGATCCTCGATTGGGCAGTGTCCGCGACCGGTGGCCGGTGCGGTTTCACAACGCCTATCTGGCGCAGCATGGCCAGCAGCCGCTCCAACGCTTTCGGATCGCCTCTGCGAATCCGCAGCTGCCGACGGCGAAGGCGCAGAAATCGATCCACAACCTTGCTGTCCAGATGCCGGACACGCAATCCGTTTCTGCTTCAGCCAACGGCTGAAATCGGCGATTACGACAATCTGCTGTCGGATCGAGTCATGCACGATAGCCCTGTTCGGCCACAGCGGTTGCATAGGCGTCGAGGTGTTCACTCAAAGGCCCCTGGCGCAGTCTTTCAATCGTGCTTGAGAAGGTGAAGAGTTGGTTTATCACTCCCACCAGAGTGCCAGGCAGAGAGCCAAAACTATGCCGCGTCGCCGCGATTCAAACTCCCATGTATCGGGGCTCGCGAACCAACACGCGGCATAGTCCGGGAAGCGGCATAGTGGCGACTATGCCGCATGCGGCATAGTCGCCATACCTACGCAACGACGATGCTCCGCGCAGGCGTCAGCCTCCCTGGCCTCATGAAACTGCTCGGCCATCGTACTGCCAATATGACGCTGCGCTATGTCGAGATCACTCAGCAGGACCTCCAGCGCGAGTTTCGCCGTGCGCAGCAGAATCCGCGACACCTGATCCCGCTGCCCGCTGCTATAGCCACTCCCGATCCCGATCTCGCCGATGTCCCCGCCATTGTCGAACGCATTTCTGGCACGATCCGCCTCCTGGACCTGTTTCGCCAGCAAAACAGCTCGGACATTGACAAGCCAATCCAGCTTTTGCTGCGCCGTCTTGTCCGCCTCCGTTCCGCCTTCCAAAAACTCGTCCCCGCAATCAACACCCCAAAATAGGCTCAGATTGGCCGGTTATGTGATCAATAAAATCTTAATGGCCACGAATGCACACGAATTAACACGAATTCGATCCCAGTCCTTTATCCGTCAAATTTTTTGAATCGGAAAACACTTTCCGACCAGAGACAGAAGTGATCTCCTCGAATGGTTCAGGTTCTAACGTGCAGCCGCCCATGACGCGAAGAAATTCAGGGATCAGGAATCTCCTTGCCGGCAATTTCTCAACATTTCAGCGCACACAGGCGCCTTCTTGCTGCGCGGTATGAGATGAGCTTCGCCGCTGCGCAAAAGCACCTCGCCCTGCTCGAGCACGCGGGTCTCATTCAGAAGCGTTCACACGGCCGCGAGCAACTGGTCTCCACCAACCGCGCGCGGCTCCAGCGACGATGTTCTGCTACCGAAAGGAGAATGATTATGCCGCTGGCCTCCGTCACCAAAGACGCCGCAAACCTCACCCTCACCGTCGTGGGCGGCTATACGGTTCCGCAACAACGCCTGTGGGATGCCTTTGCCGACCCGCGCCAACTCGGGCGCTTTTGGGGACCACCCGCCTGGCCCGCCACCTTCACGCGTCATGACATGAAAGTTGGCGGTTGCCGCCGAGTCCTTCCTGACCGGGCCGAAGGGAGAAAAGTGGAGCGGTTCGAGGCGCACGACGGCGAAGATAACGCGGAGGACGAGAACATGCCGGCGTCGATGAAGTTCACCCTCGACGCCACGCCCACGGGATCCCGCCTGACCATCGTCGCGCGCTTCTCAAGCGTTGACGCAATGGAGCAAATGATACCGGGCATGGAACAAGGGCTACGCGCAGCGATGCCCCAACTCGATGCAGTGCTTGAGGAACGAGGCGCGCCCGCTGGGCGCGCTTAACCACGCCGATCGCTCGAAGGACTCAAACAAGCGACAACAAACACGAGGGAGCACATCATGAAAAGCATAACGACGTACCTGCACTTCAACGGCAACTGTCGCACCGCCATGGCCTTCTACTTGCTCTCGCGCTGAGGATTCCGCTGAAGGCGATCAGTCATTCCGGAGGGAAGCCGATCACGGTTCCGGAACGAAACGACGCTGGCTCTACGATGTTGCCAGGACTGATCGGAATCGTCAAGTGGAATCTGTCCGGAGCGAAGCGCAGGGAAGGACGATCGTGGCGAGGATGGGGGGCGTGGGGCAGGGGGCGGCAGTCCCTTGGCCCACGTCATTACGAAGTGACGGAGCCTGACTCTAACGCTCCGAATCGGATCCCGACTACGAATTTCCAGGTGCTCGATATCGCTGCGGTCCGGAGATGCAGCCACCTCTCAGCGCACCGCCGTGGGATCGACCCATCCGGTGAAACCGTCAATCACGTTGCATTGAGAGCTCTTGATAACAATTCGCTTGCCAGTCTCGACGTTGAGAATTTCCAGACTTTCGAAGTACAGGAACTGAGCACACGTGAACTGACCTCTTGAGTAGAGAAGGTATTTCGAATCGGGCGACCAGATGACGCCGGCGTTGCCTGCCGCCACGGTCCGGCGCCGGGACGTATTCGCCGCGTCAATCAATATGGTCTTATTCGAGTCGGTTGTGGCAGTGATCCATCTCCCATCGGGCGACCAACTTGTGGCGCCCGGCCAAATTACACCGCTCGGTCCTGAGCCGATCTTCAGCCCTTTGATGGCCCGGGCGGCTCCGCTCTGCAAGTCGACCACGCTCAGTTCCGTCCCCATCTGTCCCAGAGCGTTCTTGCCGTCTGGAGATACCACTCCCCCGGCCCCTCCGCAACCGAAGGCTGGCCCTGCCACCAAAGTCCGGACTGTTGCGTCCGGATCAATCTCGAAGTCACCGCATCCCACCCTGGCGGAAAAACCCGAGACGAAAACCTTGTCGGATGAGCGTGACACAGTCAGGCTCCAGGCGTTCAATCCAGTCGTCCCGCCGAGAAGGGTTCGGCGAACCGGTTTGAACTCAATTTTCCATACGCCCTCGCCAGGACGCTGGACATAGATCGACTTACCGTCCGTGCCGAAAGCAACTACAGTGATGTCCCCTTTTATTCCTCCGGGGAGGGGAACCGTTACATTTGGACCCACAAGGGGATAGAGGGTAATCACGGGCAGGCCGTCATCGCCCTGGTGGACGATGGCAGGGCAGAGAGACGGGAGGTCGGCTCCGGAGGCTATTGATTGTCCCCAGACGATGCTGATTCCCAGTAACGTCGCAGCCGGAATCCCGACAAACGACAAGAAGCGCGTCAGGCGAGCCGCCATAACCTCGACCCCATACCGAGAATACTCCAGCGAGCACGTGCCAGGGCAAATCGCGGAACAGCGCAGCCGCCAGTGTAGAGCGCCGAATACCTGTCGCGGCACGCTTTCTGCACCAGAGCGCAGGCGCGATAGCTCTTCACCACGCCGGTCGGCCCGAGAACGAAAGGATTTCGTGATTCTGCCTTTGGAAGCATTCAACCTAAGGTAGCTTCCCGGGTGCGATTACGCTTGTTTCCGTCTGGCGGGCGCCTGAATCTCCGATCGCCCTGCCTCCGTAATGGAACTTGCGGTGCGCGACTCGACGGCTTGCGCGGACCGCATCAAAAGTTTGCCTACGAAGCTTCTACGAGCCGTCAATGGTGGGCCGGCGGGACGATAGGATCTTTGCCGTCAGCACATAAACGGGCAAGCCGTCCTGGTTAATGGTGGTACTCTTCACCGTTACGACAGCCTGATTGGGCTTCGATCGCGAGGGTGTTATTTGAGCGATTTCGCTCTCGACGTGCAGAATGTCGCCGGGCCGCGTCGGCCGCGGCCAGTATCCTTCGCCGCCCAGACCGATCAGGCCGCCCGCGAAGGGGAGCCCGCCGGTCGCCAGCAGGCGCATGGTTACGGCGGCCGTGTGCCAGCCGCTGGCCACCAGACCTCCGAACCGGCTCGCTTTGCCGGCGGCCTCGTCCAGATGAAACGGCTGGGGGTCGAATTCCGCCGCGAATTCTTTCATTCGGGTCTCGTCCATGACGTACGATCCCGAAATGAACTTCTGCCCTACCTGCAGGTCACCGAGATAGAGAGGCTCCTGCGCCTCATGCGGGGAACTCACTGGATACCTCCGATCGTCGAGTGCGGCGCCGCGATTTCGGTGTCCAGGTAATGGTTCAGATGCCGCTGCACCTTCCGCAAGGCGTCATCGTTGCGTTCCAGACGGCTCATCATAAGGCCCCCTTCGAGCGATGCGACGATCAGGGTAGCAACCGCCTTTGCGTCAACGCCGGGCCGCAGTTCGCCGCGTTTCGCCGCCTGCCGAACAATCACTCGCAGCAACGCCAGCCATGATCTCAGTGCCTTTCTAACGCGCGTCCGGAGCACCGAATTGCCGTCGTCCGCGTCAACGGCGGTGTTCAGGATTGGACAGCCGCCGGCGACGGGGGACTTGTGCTCAATGAAATTGGAGATCAACTGTTTCAGCCGATCGATTCCGGTGGTTTGTTCGTCGAGCGGGAGGATGCGAGCGCGCCAGGCCTCCCGCCAGGTGTAATCGAAAGCTTCCGCCGCCAGTTCTTCCTTACTGGAGAAATGGCGGTAGATGCCGCCTTTCTTGAGGCCGGTCGCTTTCATCAAAGCAGACAGGGAACTGCCTTCGTAGCCGTTCCGATTGAAAATCGGCGCCGCCTCTTCCACGATCTTCTTCCGCGTCTGCTCGCCTTTCGTCATGAGCCGATTTCGTCCTTGTGGGTTTAGATGTGCGATGAGACCGTCTGGTCTCATTATCATATCGCGTTCGCCAGAGAAAAAATAAATTTGCGACCGACTGGTCTCTTTTGCGATCCAAACAGGCAAATGACCCATAGAAGATGGACAGCCGTGGGGACATACGTGATGATTTTCGCGTCCACTGCCGCACTGGCGCAAACCATGCGGCCGGAGCCGCTGGACTATTCCGTCTCTACGCCTCGCCCCATCAGCCCGGCGCAGGGAACCACCAACCCCAGCGCTCAAGCCACGCAACGGCAAAATCCTTATCTGGGCAGTACGCCCGGGAAGCTCGTCGACGGCGTCATCGATCTTTCTCTTGAGGGCGCCATCCAGCGCGGCCTTCGCTACAACCTCGGCCTGATTGAATCGAATCAGCGAGCGCCGACGTGCGGGCGGATCGCCTGCGTGCTCTTTCCGCTCTGCTGCCGCAGATTTCAGCGACCGCCCGGCAGGTATACGAAGACATCAGTTATAAGGAGATTGGTCTGAATCTGCCGCCGATCCCGGGCGTGGGTTCGCTGCCGCCGACATCGGGCGGATTCGGCTATCAGGATGTCCGGGTCAACGTTAACCAGACGATCTTCAATAAGGAGCTGAAAGAACGTTACCGGGCACAGAAGAGCGCCGAACAGGGGTCCGCATTGGACATCAGGGATTCGCGGGATGTCGTCGTGTTTGCGGTGGGAACCGCCTACGCTCAGGTCGCCGCCAGTGCCGCCCGGGTTGAAGCAGAGAAGGCGCAACTCGCATCCGCGCAGGAACTGGAGCGACAGACGGCGGACCGGGTGACGTCGGAAGTATCGCCCGAAATCGAATCGCTTCGAACCCAGGTGGAACGGCAATCGGCGGAGCAGCGGCTGACCAATGCGACGAACCAGTTGGAAAAAGACAAGCTCACGCTGGCGCGCATCACTGGTCTCGATATCAACCAGCAGTTTAAAATTTCCGATGCTCTCACTTCGCATCCACTCATCGGAATCACTGCCGAGGGCGCGACGGAAGAGGCGTTGCACTCGCGGTCGGATCTCGCCGCGGCGGACGCAGCGATGCGTTCGGCCGAAGCCACCCTGCGAGCCGAGAAAGCGGAGCGGCTTCCCGTCGTCTCTCTCAGTGCGAACTACGGAGCCGGTGGCGTCAACGTTGGAAATTTCAACCAGCTCTACTCGATTTCCGGAAACGTCGTCCGTGCCCGTCTACACCGGCGGACGCATCCGGGCCGACATTGAACAGGCGCAGGCCGACCTTGCCCGCCGCCAGGCCGAGTACGCAGACCTGAAAGGCCGTATCGCCTATGACGTCCGCGTTGCCTGGCTCGATCTGACCGCATCGAATTCGAGCGTCGAGGTTGCCCTTCGCAACAAGACGCTCTCCGAAAGGGCTCTTGCTCAGTCACGGGATCGCTTCGCTAACGGCGTGACGAACGCTCTCGAAGTCGTTCAGGCCGATGAAGCGGTCGCGGCGGCAAACGACAACTACATTCAAAGCCTCTATTCATTCAATGTGGCAATGATCTCTTTGGCGCGCGCCACGGGCGGCGCGGAAACGAAGCTTCGCGAGCTTCTGGGAGGAAAGTGAAATGGCGCAGGGAAAGCGTGCGCGCTGGGTTGTGCTCGCCGTGGTCGCGGTGGTTGCCGCGGGCGGCGTATGGTGGTGGCTGCAATCGAGAGGTTATGAATCGACCGATGACGCCGAGATCGAAGGCCATCTGGACACGGTCAGCTCCCGCATCAGCGGAACGGTGACCTGGATCGATCCGAACGTCGAAGACAGCCACATAGTTAAGGCCGGAACTCTGCTGATGGCGCTCGACCCTCGCGACTATGCGGCCGATCTTGAACACGCGAAGGCGAATCTCGACACCCGAACCGCCGAGGCGCGAACGGCGCGGGTGACGGTCCCAATCACGGACGCCGCCGCTTTCGGCCAACTGGCCGCGGCCGAAGCCGCCAGAGATCAGGCGGCCGCGAGCGTCGATTCCGAGCAGGCCGATCTGGAAGCCGCCCATCATCGTCTCGCGCAGGATGAGGCGATCTGCGCCCGGACGGAACGCGATCGGGTCCGCTATCAGTCGCTGGTCGAGAAGCGCGAGATTTCGCGGTCGGATTACGATGCTCGCGATACCGAAGCCACTGCCGCGGAGCAGGCCCTCGAAGCCGATCGGGCCAACATTGCCGCGAAGGAACGGAAGATCCTTGAGGCGCGGGCGCTGGTGGCGCAGCGCGAGGCCGAGATCGCGTCCGCGCGCACGGCTCCGCGTCAGGTAACCGCCGCGGAGACCCGATCGCAGTCCGCCTCGGGTCAACTCGAACAAGCCACGGCTGATTTGCACACCGCGCAACTGAACCTCAGTTACACGAAGATCTATGCGCCTGTGACCGGCGTGATTGGAAGAAAGACGGTCGAACTCGGGCATCGCATTCAGCCGGGACAGGGGCTGATGATCATCGTTCCCCTCGATGACCTCTGGATCACCGCCAATTTCAAGGAGACTCAGCTCAGGCGCATGCGCCCCGGGCAGGCTGTCACGGTTCACGTCGACACCTTCGATCGCGACTACAAGGGGAATGTCGAGGCTCTGCCAGGCGCCGCCGGTCCGCTCTTCAGTCTTTTCCCGCCGGAGAATTCCACGGGAAACTACGTGAAGGTCGTTCAGCGGTTTCCTGTAAGAATTCGACTCGATAGGGATCAGGACCCGGAGCACCTGTTGCGGCCAGGAATGTCGGTCGAGCCGAAAGTGTCGGTACGTTAAGCGAGCCCTCTGATGAATCCCTGGTTCATAGCGGTCACCGTTACGCTCGCGACCTTCATGGAGTTGCTCGATACCTCCATTGCCAACGTGTCGCTGCCTTACATTGCGGGAGGCCTCGGCCGGAGTTATGACGAAGTTACCTGGATACTGACCACCTATCTCGTAGCCAATGCGGTGATCCTTCCTTTGAGTGCCTGGCTGGGCCGCGTTTTCGGCCGCAAGAACTATTACATGGGATGCGTGGCGCTGTTCACGCTGACCTCGTTCTTCTGCGGCATCGCACCCAGTCTCGGGATCATGCTGTCGAGCCGGGTGCTCCAGGGCATCGCCGGAGGCGGTCTGGCGCCGGTGGCGCAGGCGATTCTGGTGGATACTTTTCCGGCGGACAAGCGTGCATCGGCATTCGCCCTCTACACAATTGTGATCGTGACGGCTCCCGCAATCGGCCCCGTTCTCGGCGGCTGGATTACCGATAATTACAGCTGGCGCTGGATCTTCTTCATCAACATCCCCATCGGTCTGCTGTCGCTCTTTCTCAGCGCGCGCATGATTCAGGACCCGCCGTCCTTCGCGGAGGAGCGCGCCGCGGCCCGCGTGAACGGCAAGCTGAACATCGACGGCATCGGCATCGGTTTGATTGCGCTCGCATCGGCCGCTCTCGAAGTAGCGCTCGACCGCGGCCAGATTGAGGACTGGTTCGGCAGCCCTTTCATCTGCTGGATGCTCGGAATCGGGGTGATCGGCTGGATCGCGACGGTCGTGTGGGAGCTGTCATCGGAAGATCCTGTCATCGATTTTCGGATGCTTGCGACGCGCAACTTTGGCATCGCCTCGGTTCTCTTTTTCGTGTTTGGTTTCGGGCTGTTCGGCAGTACAACGCTGATCCCTCAGATGCTTCAATCGCTCTATGGATATCGCGCCATCGACGCGGGACTGGTGCTTGGCCCCGGCGCGCTCGTGATCACATTTTTTGCGCCGATAGCGGCTCAGCTGATTCAGCGCGGTATCGTGCATCCCCGGGTTCTGCTTGTTGTCAGTCTGATGATCGGCGCCGCCGCGATGTGGTATTACAGCAGCTTCAATCTGGCCACCGACTATGCGCACTACGCGCTGGCCAGGGCCCTCCAGGGGCTCGGATACGGCTTCTTCTTTGTCCCGGTCAATGTAATCGCGTATTCGCAATTGCGGCCGGATCAGAACAATAAAGCTTCCAGCCTGACGAACCTTCTGCGGAACTGGGGTGGAAGCTTCGGCATCGCATTCATCACGACGGCCACCGAACGCCGCCGCCAGTTCCACCAGACCAATCTGGGAGCGGTGGTTGGTTCGACGTCGCAACAACTCGCCGCGCGCGTCGGAGGTCTGACAGACTACTTCGTCAATAAGGGATTTTCAGGCCCCGATGCGGCGGGCGCCGCGCATGGCTTTCTCTACGGGCAGCTTCAGCGGCAGGTGAGTCTGCTGGCCTTTATGGATTGCTTCCGGGTCATAGCCTGGCTGACGCTGGCCGCGGTTCCGCTGCTGCTACTGGTCAGGCACTTCAAACCGGCAGGCAAAGCGCCCGCGGCTCATTGAAGACCTGCCCGGCTTTTATTCACCCGGCTTTCATTACTCGTCGTCGGGCTTCGAATAGTAATACGTATATTTGCTGTACAGTTCGCCGGCCCGCGCGCCGTTCGCCACGATTCCCACCACATTGTTTTCGCACAAAGTTTGTATGGCGCGAATCACGTTATCGTACGTCGTCGATCCGATTCTGACGACGAGCAGAGTGCCGTCCGTCAAAGTGGAAAGCAGGTTTGCATCGGCAGAGAACAGCAGGGGCGGCGTATCGAGGATGATCCAGTTGAAAAGCTTCCGCAGACCCTCGAAGGTGTGCTTCACGTGCCGCATGTTGAGCAGTTCGAGCGGGTTCTTGACCGCGGATCCCGCCGGGAGGAAGTAGAGATTCGAGTTTTCAATCCTGCGGACGCATTCCTCCAGCGGCTTCTCTTTCATGAGGAAGTCGGAAAAACCCGGCGAGCGCTCACACTGGAAGAGGTTGTGCACCACCGGCCGCCTGAGGTCGAGGTCGGCGAGAAGCACCGGACTTTCCAGTTGCGCCTGAGCGATGGCCAGGTTGACGGCCGTGAACGTCTTTCCCTCGGCCGGCGACGCGCTCGTGACCACCAGGGAATGCAGATCCTGCTGGCTTTGCACGTGGTTCAGCCGGGTGCGCAGGCTCCGAAACTCCTCGGCGGGAACCTCATGCGGACGTTCGGCATTAATCAGGTGCGTTTCCGGCGCCGGCCGGAAAGGGATCGTCTTGCAGAGCGCCAGAAAATTGCGCCAATCCGGTTCCACCTGGCGGGACTCCTGACGGGCGAGACCGTTCGAGGGCAGATCGTTTAACGGCAGATCGCTTATCGACAGATCGTTTATCGACTGATCGGCGGCCGCGGCGACTTCGTCACGAGACGGCGATTTCGGCATATCCGCGCCGGAGAGCTCGGATGGAGAGGCTCCGGCCGGGGCAATACCGTCGGATAACTCTTCCTGCCGTTGCGTGGCCCTGCGGCGCGCGTCGTTAACGCGGCTCATGAATGATCTCGTCCGGCAATGCGCGCCGGATTTGCGATGGATATCCGCAAGGATTCAGACTGCATAATTTTTGTGCCAGTAGAGAGCGACAACAATCGCGACAACGCCGACAATGATGGCCGCCGACCACGCGAGATAAGCGAGCCGCCGTTTCCGGCGCACCACGAGCGTGTTTTCGAGCAGCGGAATACTACACAGGACGGGAAGATTGGTGTATGCCCGCACGTCTTTGAGGTTCTTGAGCGACGTGTCCTTCGCCTCCTGAATTCCCGCGAGCGCAAGGCCCAGAATGAAGGAAATCGCAGTGCCTCCGCCGACGTACATCCAGCGATTCGGCTTCGAAGGCGCTGTGGGCAGAGACGGCGGATCGAGCACATCCAGTTGCTCGCCCGCTTTCAGCGAAAGAAGCTCTCCATTCTGTTCCGTTAACCCCTGCTGGGCCTGGAGAAGCTGATATTTCTCTCTCGCGGCCTGACTTTCCCGCGTCAGATCGGCATACCGCGATTCGATGCCCGTGGTGGCCGCCAAACGTCCTTCATATGTCTGGAGTTGGTCGGTGGCGGTCTGCTGATCCTTTTTCCGCCGCGTATCCTCCATATCGAGGACCTTGAGTTGCGCTTTCACGGAATTGATCTGACCGTCGAGGTTACTGAGCGCCTCCGCCCGTTTGAAGTTCGTGGCCTTTGAGGGCGGAGGGGCCGGTTTGGCCGCCGCATCCTGATTCTGCAGAGCGTCCCGCTCGGTGCGAAGGCTGGCGAGTTTATTTCTAAGATCGCGGATATCCGGATAGTTTGCCGTAAAAACCTGTTGCATCGCGTTGAGCTGCGACTCGCCCTCGGTGATTTGCCGGTTCAGCTGGATCAGGCGTTCATTCTGCTGGACCACGGGAGACGAGGCATCCGCATCCTTCTCCAGCGATTCCGCCAGCTGCTTCTGGCTTTCCAGAGTCGCGAGGCGAGCGTCGAGTTGAACCCGGTCCTGTGCGGCCCGGTTCAGCGCGTCGTTAATTCCATTCGATGTCTGCTGCAGCGCGGCGAGCTGCGCCATATTCAGGTTTACCTGCTCCGGTAATTTCCCGGCGTTCTGGACCCGGAAAGCAGCCAGTTCCTGCTCGGTCTGATCCAGTTTCGTCTTGCCCGCGGTCAACTGATCGTGGACAAACGAATCCACCATCTTCTGCTGCGTACGCTGCGAATTCTGGTTTTCGTCCTCGAATTTAGTTACCAGAGTTTGTACCGTGTCGTGAGCCTTGACGCGGTCCGGATACGCGAACGAAATCGAAAAGGCGGAGGCGCCGTGGTTGTCGTCCCCCGGCAACGCGCTGATCCTGATGTGGATATCCCGGGTTCGCATCGTCTCGATGACGTCTTCGATCGGTTCCCGGGCGCGCTCGGCTTTATAGAGGTCGAGATGCGGATCCTGAATAATCGTAGAAAGCGTCGTGCGGCTCAGAATATTCTGCTGCATTTCGCTGATACGTTCGGTTAATCGCTGATTAACGGTGGTTTTTACGATGTTTTCCGAAATTTGCGCCGGAGTAATCTGCAGTACCGCTTCCGAGACGTAGGTATTCGGAATCATCAACGCCCACACTGTCGAGAGCACGATGCCGGCGAACATCGGGCCCAGAATCCAGGCCGAGTGTCTGCGCGCCACATCGATGTAATCTTCCAGATCGAGGGTGCGGCGTGAAATCGCCACATAAGCTGTCCCGGGAGTCGTCGCTGTCATTTCACTTTCCCCCTCCCTCACGCGTGCGGCTCGGAAAAGTTCGCTTCGCGTCCGAAGGAGCCGCGGCAAGCGGTAATGAAAAGGCTTGCTTCACCATCATTTAGTCGGGAACAAAGATCCTGTCTCCGTTCTGGAGAACGATGTTCTGCTCCATGTGTTTGCCCCGGCTGACGTCGTTGTAGTTGAAGTACATGGTCTGACTGCCGCGCTGGATCCGGATCTTCTTCCTGTTCGCGAAATCCTTGAAGTCGCCGACCATCGACAAAGCGTCCATTACGGTGGTCTTTCCAACCAGGGGAAATTCTCCCGGTTTGGCCACTCCTCCGTAGACGAAATATCGTTTACTGTTGATTTTTGCGACCTGAATGTCGATAACGGGATCTTTCAGGAACTCGCTCAGGCGCATCTTGAGTTTCTCGGTGAGCTGCGCCACCGTCAGATCGTCGGCCTTCACTTCGCCGATCAGCGGCATCGACAGCATCCCGTCCGGCCGCACGTCGTAGGGTGACGTGAGCTGGGCGTTGTTCCAAACCTTGATGTAAAGCACATCAAGTGGCCCTATGACGTAGGGTGTGCTGGTTGCGGAATCCGCGGCTGCACCGCTCGCCACAGGCGCCGGGTTCGTTTTGTCGACGGTTTCCCGGGGCGCGGCGGAGCTTTGCGCGGAACAAAGCGCGGCTGCGCTTGCAAGCGAAAAAACGAACTTCAGCGACAGTCGTAGCATTTCCGTCCTACTCAGATCGTATCAAGCAATACGAAGCAGGAGAATATACTTAGGTTTAGTGCCGGATAAATCGCCAGACAAGCTAAGGTATTTCCTCGCGAAAACGGACCCCGAATCGTATCCGTTCGAGCAACTGGAAAAAGAAGGCCAGACCATATGGGACGGGGTGAGAAACCCTCAAGCCCTGCGCGCGATTCGCGATATGAAAGCGGGCGACCGCGTCTTTATCTACCATAGCATGGGATCGGCCGCTATCGTGGGTGTTGCGGACGTTGTCGGCGACGGCCGTCCGGATCCAGTCAATGCAAAACTTGCCGTGGCGGATTTTCGTTTTCGATGCCGTATCGAACCGCCCGTCACGCTGCGCGAGATCAAGGAATCGGGAGAATTTGACCAGTGGTCGCTGGTTCGTCAGAGCCGTCTTTCCACCATGCATGTTCCCGATGAGTTCGTTCGATGGATAAGGTCGAACCGCAAGGGCGCGGATTTCTGAGCGCACGCCCGAACGGGTCGTGTCCAGCGCCATTTCTGAGGGCGTGTACTTCCGAATTCCTGGCGGCGGAAACAGCGTGCTGTGCGCTTTTGAACTCCGGTTCTCAACACCGGCGGGAGGTGGCAAATTCCAAAAATGGAATCGGCGCATTGCTTCTGTTAATCAAGTTGTTTATTTTCAACACTAAAGATTCGATTTTTTCAGCCGAGCATGGCACTCGAACTGCAAAGCCTACCAGATCGTACAGGTGTGCGCGGGTTCTCCGTTCCAGCCCAGGTTATTGATGCTTCAGGATTTAAAATTTCAGCTCTCGACCGCAATTCTGACCGTGCTTACGATCGCGGCGGCAATCGCGGCTGCGCTGAATTATCAGCAAATCCACCGATTTCGTCTGCCGGACGACGGCGTCACCTGGGCAGACCGCGCGGGTCCGGCCGGCGAGAATCTGGTACGGGCGGCCCGAGTACTTGAGAACGGACCTGGAGATCGCGCCGGTATCAGGGTGAACGATCTCCTGAAGTCCATCCAGGGCGCGCCGATCCGGAACACGAGCGATGTACCCCAGCGCCTCGCGTATGTCGGCGCCTGGGCGAAGGCCGCTTATGTGGTGCGCCGGACGAGCACGGCGACAGGGGTGAGCGTCGATGTTCCGGTCTCGGTCATCGTCGGCGAAGCGGTACGCGGCTTTGCGATTTCCTGGCAATATCTGGTCGGAGTCTTCTATCTTGCGATCGGCCTCTTCGTTTACTTCCGCCGTGGAAGCGCATATAAGGCCCGGCATTTCTACATTTTTTGTCTCACTTCCTTTATTTTTTCCTGCTTCCATTACACCGGTAAACTGAACGTCTTCGATCAGGTGATTTATTGGGGTAATCTGATCGCGGGGTGGCTTGCTCCGGCCCTGTTCCTTCATTTCTGCCTCACGTTTCCCGAGCCGCGCCCCGGGTACCGAAGGACTGTCGGCGGAAAATTGATCGCAATTACGCCAATCCCTTTCATTTACCTGCCTGGCGCGATTCTGACCCTGATTGCCGTCGGATTCGCATCCGGGAAGTTGGTAGCGCCGGGCAATTCGTCCCTCGATGTTCGCCAGGCGCTCGACCGCTCGTGGATGGGGCTTCTGACGGCGCTTTATCTCCTTAGCGGTCTCGTGCTGCAGGCCGGCTATCGCAAGGCCGACGACCCGGTCGTTCGCCAGCAACTCAAGTGGCTGCGCAACGGAATGTTGTTCGGATTTCCTCCGTTCGCGGTTCTCTACGCGATTCCGTACGTCCTCGATCTTCCGTTCAGCCCCTATCAGAATTACGCCGTCGTCACGCTGCCTCTGATTCCTCTGACGATCGCCATCGCGATCGTGCGTTACCGGCTGATGGACGTCGATGTCATCTTCCGCCGCGGCTACGCGTACACGCTGGCGACGCTTTGCGTGCTGGCCGCGTTCTACGCCATCGTCTTCTCTCTGGGCAACATGGTGCAGAAGAATTTCAAGGACGATCCCGGCAACGTCGGCCTGATTACGGTCATGCTGGTCGCGACGTTCCTGTTCCAGCCGATCCGTAACTGGATACAGGAGCGCCTGGACCGGTACTTCTACCGCGACCGCTACGACTATCGCCGCACTCTGATCGAATTTGCGCGCGAGCTGAATTCCGAGACGGATCTCGACCATATGCTGCAATCGGTGGCCGACCGGTTGATGCAGACTCTGTCGATCCGTCACGTGGCATTCTTTCTTGCCGACGCTCCGTCCGAAACAGCCTTTGGGACCGATGGCGAGAACCGGAGTTCCCATTGGCATTTGCGCCGGTCACTCGGATCGAGCGCCCGCCCGCTGAGTTCGCCGGCGTCGCTCGATCTCAGCTTTCTCGACTGGCAGCGGACCACGCCGTACATTTTCTTCGAACGAACCCGCTATCATCTCGATGCGATCGCCGAAAGCTGGCCCGCAACGGTTCGCCAGACCATCGCCGATCTGGATCTCAACTACTATCTGCCCTGCACCGTCCGCGGCCGTACCATCGCGTTCCTCGGCGTGAGCCGCACGGAGACGGGAGAGTTTCTTTCGAGCGACGACGTCGAACTGCTGCAGACGCTCTCGAACTACGTCGGGATCGCGACCGACAACGCGAATCTCTACCGGTCGCTCAAGCGAAAAGTCGACGAATATGAACGGTTGAAGGAGTTCAGCGAGAACATCGTCGAATCGATCAACGTAGGCATCCTCGCGGCCGGTCTGGACGACCGGGTCGAGAGCTGGAATACGCAGATGGAACGGCTGAGCGGTATCGGACGCGCCGACGCCGTCGGCCGCACGCTTTCGGAGCTTTTCCCGGCGCCGCTGGTCGAACAGTTCGAGCGAACCCGCGGTGAGATGCGCATCCACCATCTCGACAAATTCGCGCTCGACACGGAAAAGGGCGAATCCATCATGAACATCGCGATTGCGCCGCTGGTCGCGCGCGACATGGAGCGAATCGGGCGTCTCGTGATTTTCGACGACGTGACCGATCGGGCCGAACTGGAACGCCGTCTGGTGCAGGCCGACAAGCTGTCGAGTATCGGGTTGCTGGCGGCCGGCGTGGCGCATGAGGTGAACACGCCGCTTGCCGTGATCTCGACCTACGCTCAGATGCTGGCCAAACAGGTGGCGGAGGACGAGCAGAAGTCGCGCATTCTGGAAAAGATCGCGCGCCAGACGTTCCGCGCCAGCGAGATCGTCAATTCACTGTTGAATTTCTCGCGAACGCCGACCTCCGAACTGGCGGAAGTGCAGCTCAATCGCGTGATTCAGGAAACCCTCTCGCTTCTGGAACATCAGTTAATGAAGGCCGGCATTGAGGTGCGCACGAAACTGGACCCGTCGCTGGAACCCGTGAAGGGAAATCCAGGCAAATTGCAGCAGGTGTTTCTGAATCTGTTTCTGAATGCGCGCGATGCAATGGAACCGCGCGGCGTTCTTGTGGTAACGACTCAAAACATCACAACGCAAAACGGCGAGAACGGCATCGTGGTGGAGGTGACCGATACCGGACACGGCATTGCTCCGGAGCACCTGAGCCGCATCTACGACCCGTTCTTTACTACCAAATCGGCAAAAAAAGGCACGGGCCTGGGGCTATCGGTGACGTACGGCATTATTCAGGAACACGGCGGCGCCATTGAAGCGATTTCGCGGCCTGGAGAAGGTACATGTTTCCATCTGGAGTTTCCGGCAATCAGGAAAGCGGCGGTTCACGTCTGATGACACCGGTGCGTGACAGAGTCGCCGCGCCCTCAAAAGGGCGCATCCTGATTGTTGACGATGAAGCGGAGATTCGCGAGAGTCTTGAAGCGTTGCTGGACCTGGAGGGTTATCACGTCGAGCAGGCGGTGAACGCGTTCGAGGGCGAGCGCAAGCTCGAGTCCCGCGCGTACGACCTGGTTCTTCTCGATCTGATGATGCCGGAGAAGTCCGGCATGGAAATGCTGCGCGACGTTCGCGACCGCGATCGCCATACGCCGATCTTTATGATCACCGCGTACGGAACGCTCGAGGCGGCCGTGCAGGCGGTGAAGCTCGGCGCGAACGATTATCTCGCCAAGCCGTGGGACAACGAAAAGCTGCTGATCGAGATCGAGCGGGTGATCTCCGGCCAGCGGTTGATCGACGAGAACACTCAGCTCAAGCGCGCTCTCAAGCAGCGGTACAGCTTTCCCAATATCGTCGGCAAGAGCGATCGGATGCTGCGCGTGCTCGATCTGGTGACGCAGGTGGCGACCAGCCGTTCCACCATTCTGATCACCGGCGAGACCGGCACCGGCAAGGAACTGATTGCGAAGGCGATTCATGCCAATTCGCCGCGCGTCGATCACGCGTTCGTGGCCGTAAACAGCGGCTCACTGCCGACCGATCTGCTCGAATCCACTTTGTTCGGCCACGTGAAAGGCGCGTTCACCAGCGCCATACACAACAAGAAGGGCGCTTTCGAAGTCGCCAACAAAGGCACGATCTTTTTCGACGAAGTGGGAACGATCGGGGCGGAGACTCAGTCGAAGCTTCTGCGGGTGATTCAGGAAAAGGAGTTCACGCCGCTCGGCTCGAACGAAGTTCTTAAGGTGGATGTCCGGATTCTGGCGGCGACCAATGCGGACCTGCGCAAGATGGTGGAAGAGAGAAAGTTCCGCGAGGATCTCTATTACCGGCTCAACGTCATTAACATCAATCTTCCGCCATTACGCGACCGCCGCGAAGACATCCCGCTGCTGATCCAGCACTTCCTTGAAAAGTTCAGCAAAGAGAACGAGAAGTTTCTCGACGATAATCAGCGCTCAATTCTCCGGTTTGAGCCGGAAGCGATGCAATTGCTGCTGGATCATACCTGGCCGGGCAATGTGCGCGAGCTTGAGAACGTCGTGGAGCGGGCCGTTGTGCTGGCGTCCACCCAGGTGATCCCGTTGGACGTGCTTCCGGACTACTTGCTGCACGCGGGCGGTATCCGCTTGCGGCGGAGCGAGAACGGCGCCCTGCCGCCGGACGCCTCTTTGTTCGAGATCGTGGCGGACTTCGAACGGCGGACGATCCTCGAACAGCTGGAGCGCTTCAACTGGAGCCAGACGGACGCGGCGGAGGCCTTGCGAGTGCCGCTGTCGACTTTGAATCAGAAGATCAAGCGGCTGAACATCGATGTGAAGCGCCGCGGTGAAAAGGGCAACTGAGGCAGAGCCTGACGCGCTGCGGACTCATGGCGGCAGCGATATCATGAACGCATGGTATTGACTCTTGAGCTGCCGGACAGCATCGCCCAGGCGCTCTCCGCTCCAGGCGGAGAAGACCTGTCGCGCAAGGCTCTGGAGGCACTGGCAGTGGAGGGATTCCGCGAAAAAAAGCTTTCGCAATACCAGGTCGCGCAACTCCTCAAACTCTCAAGAATCGAAGCCGAGGATCTCCTCGCGAGGCACGTTGACCTCTACGATTACGATCCCTCCGAACTACAGGAGGAAGCTGCTCGCTTAGTCATCGCTTCCAAAAATACACACACGTATTGTTTTGGTTGACAAATGCGTTAACGTATGGCATCTTGAGCGGGGGTATTCATATTGCCACGCTCAAGCCCATACTCTATAGAATTATCTGCGCAAGAAGAGCGCGAGCTGCTCCGGCGGGCCGCGAAATACACGTTACCGTATTTTGAGGTCATGCGCGCCAGAATGGTGCTTCTCGCTGCCGATGGACTGTCCAATGATCAGATCGCCTCCCGCCTTGACACTCGTCGCGAAGTCGTTAGCATGTGGCGTAAACGCTTCTTCGAGGAGCGCCTGGCCGGACTGGACGAGCGTTCCCGCCCGGGTCGTCCCCGGGTTTTTCCCCCCAGAACTGGTCGTTCAGATTAAGGCGCTGGCTTGCGAGTTGCCGGCCACTCATGGCGTTCCCCTCTCCCACTGGAATACCCCAGACATAGCTCGTCAGGTCTGTAATGCCGGTTTGGTCGCCACTATCTCGGGAAGCACCATTTGGCGATGGCTCCATGAAGACGCCATCCGCCCCTGGTACCACCGCAGCTGGATCTTCCCCCGAGACCCCGCCTTCGCCGTCAAGGCTAACCGGATCCTGGACCTGTATGAGCGCTCCTGGAATGGTAAACCCCTCAAAAACGATGAATTTGTCATCTCAGCCGATGAGAAAACCAGCATCCAGGCTCGCCGGCGCAAGCATGAGACTTTGCCCGCCGCGCCCAAGCGTCCGATGCGCGTTGAACATGAATATGGTCGTTGCGGAGCCTGGGCCTATATCGCAGCTCTCGACGTTCATCGTGCTCGCATCTCGGCGCGTGTCAACATCTTTGAGACACCTCGAAGCATAATTTACTGACTTTTGTTTTCGGACGGCTGTGGTTTGTTGATCCAGACCTCCTTTGGCGCCGGAAGCGGCTGTGGCGGCTTGCGGACGAAGCGTTCCGGATGAGCGGTGAAGGCTGCATCGAGGACCGCGCGACGCTGTTCGATGACGGCGGCCGCCAGACCGTAATGAACCACTGCCGGGGAGAGAAGGCCGAGTCCGGAATGGCGGTGCTGTTCGTTATACCAGGCAAAGAACTCCTGGGAAAAAGAACGAGCATCCTGAATCGATCCGAAGCGTTCCGGAAACCCGGGCCGGTATTTCAAAGTTCGGAACTGGCTTTCCGAGTAGGGATTGTCGTCGGAAACATGGGGGCGGCTGTGGGTTTTGGTGATCCCCAGATCCGCCATCAGGAATGCAACCGGTTTCGAGGTCATCGAAGAACCCCGGTCGGCATGGATCGTCAGTTGCCCCGGTTCGATTGCCTGTTTCCCGCAGGTGTCCGCGATCAGCCTTTTGGCCAGTTCCGCGCTCTCGCCGTCCGCCACCATCCAGCCCACCACGTAACGGCTGAAAACATCAAGGATGACGTAGAGATAAAAGTACGTCCACTTCGCCGGCCCCAGCAGCTTCGTGATGTCCCAGCTCCACAGTTGGTTCGGGCCGGTGGCCAGCAGTTCCGGCTTCGTGTAAGCCGGATGAACGACCTGGTCGCGACGCTCGCGCGTCTCGCCCTCGCCGGCCAGAATCCGGTACATGGTGCGGATCGAACAGTGGTATCGGCCTTCATCCAGGAGCGTGGCATAAACCGCGGCGGGCGCGGAGTCCTGGAACCGCTCCTCATGAAGACAAGCTAATACCGCATCCCGTTCCGCGGAATCCAGCGCCCTCGGCACCAGCCGCACCGCCGCGACGGCCGGAGAAAGATTCGCAGAAGCCCTTTTCCTGTAAAAGGAAGCACGCGGGATATCGAACGCGTTGCACGCGCCCTTCACTCCCACGATCGGAGTCAGTTCCTCGACGGCCGCTCTCACAACGTCTCCGTCTCCGGAAGCGGATAGCCCAGCAGCATGGCTACTTTTTTTTGAACGTCGATTACGATCTCCGCTTTGCGCAGCCGATCGGCCAGCCGCTCATTGTCCTGCCGGAGCTTCTGATTCTCGTCAGTCAAGGGATTGGCCTTCGATTTCGCTCCCCGCTTTTGCGGAGTCAGCCCTTCCACGATGCCGGCCGCCCGCTCTCGCCGCCATTTCACCAGATGAGAGGAGTAAAGCCGGTTCCGCCGCAGCACGGCGCCGATCTCGCCGGATCCCTTCGCCGCATCCGCCTCCGCCAATATCCTCTGTTTAAACTCGGCGGTGTATCTGCGCCGTTTGGCGCGCGCCACTACCTCCGGATTCGGACGCGGCGCCGTGCGCGTCCCATCAAGATCCCCTACGATCGAATCCAATACTCCCGTTACCCGTGCCTCGGGACGAGCAGAACCGTTCAACGTCGTCATGCTGAGTCTTCTCTTTCCCGCCCTGCTCACTAATTACGGTCACACAAGATGTCTCAGTCATGTTGGCACAGAGGGTCTTTGGCCGCTGCGAAACCACCACTGGCATCGCACCCTTCGATCGCCTGGTTGAGCAAGTCATGACTCGCCCTCCCTATAACGACGCCCGCCGTGTCTTTTGGATCGTCGACAATGGGAGTTCGCATCGCGGTAAGGCTTCCGTCGCCAGACTCAAGCAGCAGTTCCCGCGCCTGACCCTCGTTCATGGGCCGGTCCACGCCAGTTGGCTCAATCAGGTCGAGATCTACTTCTCCATTGTGCAGCGAAAGGTCCTCACCCCGAACGACTTCACCGGCCTCGACCAACTCGCCGAACGCCTGCTCGACTACTGGGAGGCAACCGCAAAACCCTTCGAATGGAAGTTCACCAAAGCCGATCTTGCGGCCCTCCTCACCAAGCTTTCGGCCCACGAAAACGTGCCGGCTTGACCGGTCAACAATACGTTAGTGAACTTCTGAACTGGAGTACTTAGCGTCACGGCCCCGCTCCGGCGACCGCCCATAAATGGGTTCTCCCTTTGCCCAGAATGCCGCATGACGTGCGGAACGTGTGGAGTCGAGGTGGTTCCGTCCAAATTTTTGGAAACGCGGGTGGAGCGTTCGAGAATGCAAGACCAGATCCACTCAAGGAATTCCGCCGCGATTCACCACCACCGTGCCGGATGCTTCCACTAGCAACCCATGTGGTGAGCCCAAATCGCGAGTAACGGCATAGCCTTTACCGGGAGGGCGAACTGATTTGAAAGGTACCTGGCTTCGAACACAAAAAGCTTAAGTGCCCTCACCGAGTCTCCCGGCCGCCATTCAAACGTATCAGTGGCCAACAGATTTCCCGACGAGCCCAAAAAACGAGGTTACTCGGCGGGCCGGACCGGCAGCGAAGCCACGCGAACCGCTCTCGCTATTCCCAACTGTCGCAGCGTCCAGATGGAAATCCACGTGATGTCGAGTTCCCACCACGCCAATCCGTGGCGAGCCGACGTCGGGTGGGCATGGTGATTATTGTGCCAGCCCTCACCGAAAGTGAGAAACGCGACCAAACCGTGGTTGCGCGAATCGTCTCTCGTCGCGAAACGGCGGCTGCCCTGGAAATGAGTCAGTGAATTCACCATCCACGTCGCGTGATATCCCAGCGTGACGCGCATAAACATTCCCCATAACAGAAAGGGAAGGCCGCCCAGAACCAGCAGGAGGATACCGCTCAGCGCAAGCGGTACGTAATGATATTTCGACAGCAGGACGTGGAATCGGTCCCTGCAAAGATCCGGAGCATAGCGCCCGCAATCCTCCGGATTGGAATTGCTCGCCTCTCCGGTCAACATCCAGACGATGTGCGACCACCACTTGCCGTCTCGCGGGGTATGCGGATCGCCTTCCTTATCCGAAAATTGATGGTGGACGCGATGCGTGGCGACCCAGGAGATCGGACCGCCTTCGAGCGCCAGCGAGCCGCAAACGGCCAGAAAATACTCTACCGCTTTCGGGACCTTGTACGACCTGTGGGTCAACAAGCGGTGATATCCCATTCCGATGCCAAAGCTCAGCGAGATCCAGTAGAACGCGAGAAAAGAGAAAAACGCAGGCCACGTGAAGAAAAACAATGCGGCAACGGCCCCCGCATGAAAGATGGAGAAAGCGATGACGCTCGTCCAGTTAACTCCTTCTTTGCGAACGAACGGCCGGTGCTGGGTATTCACTGATCCGACGATAACAACCTGGAGCGAGGCCGCGTGTAAGGTTTGTGTAACAGCACCCCGGGCGGTTGAGGAGCAGTCCCAAACCCCTACTTCCCGAGCAAATGTTCCACGTCGCGGTTATTTTCCTGGCAGATGTACTCGATGAGCTCGCCGTTCAGGAGCGTGGGATGCGTGGTGAACTTCCAGGCTTTGCTGAACGTTTTTGGGTCGTCGACGGTATGTTCGATCTCCAGGTGAGCCAGATCGGGCCGCCGAATACGCTCCGTCACCTTCATTTCCGTAGAATGCGGAATGCCGGCCTCATCGATCCAGGTCTTGTCGTTCTGGCCCACCGTTTCCACCACCAGCGTGTCTCCGTCCCAGTGGCCGATCGAATCGCCTAACCATGTATCCGCCACATTGGGATCGTGCCCGCGGCCATCCATGAAGATCTTACGCCAGATATGCGCACCGCCTTCATAGACGATCACGATCAGTTTCGGCGTCTGCACGATCGTCCAGGGATAAGGCGTCGTGCTCATGCGTGGAACTCCTGGCGGCAGACACCGCGCTTCCGGATCGTCCTTGCTGAGCGATCCTTTATGCTCATCGTAGACTTTCTGAGCCCAGGGCAGCATCGGCACGGCAACACCTGTCCCGATCAGATCCACGTTCTCGCGGATGGCGTTTGGCGCCCAATTGCCCGAGAGATCGGGCTTACCGTCGGCGGTCCGCGGCGCGGGCCCCTGCGGCAATTTCCGGTCATACGGAGTCGCCGCATTCGCGCCCTGCTGGCTGCCGAGAGTTTGCAATGGCGCATCGGGCGTTTTGACCGGTGGAGTTTGCTGAGCGAAAGCGGCGATCGGCCAGATGGCTGCCAGTAACAGGAAGCGGCTTTTCATGCTCCGCCCATTGTAGTCTTTCGAGCCGAGCCAATGCGGGACAATGACAATGTCGGTTGTAGCTTTCACTATTCATGATTCAGCTCACAGGCGCCGGAAAGCGCTTCGGACCCAAAACCTTATTTGAAGATCTGAACTGGCTCATCACACCGAAGGAGCGCGTCGGTATCGTCGGCGCCAACGGAACGGGCAAATCGACCCTGTTGAAAGTCCTCGCGGGCATCGAGGGGCTCGATTACGGCTCAATCAACGTGATGAAGGGCATCCGGGCAGGCTATTTGCCGCAGGATGGCATCGCCCTCAGCGGCCGCACCGTCTTCGACGAATGCATGGCCGTGTTCGCGGAAATCCACGCCCTTGAGGCCGAACAGCAGGAACTGGCCCACCGGATGGCCGACCTGGATCAATCGGCGCCCGAATATCAGCAGATCTCCGACCGCTACCACCACGTGCAATCGGAATTCGCGGCGCGAGACGGATATAACATCGAATCCCGCGTCGGCGCCGTTCTGTCAGGTCTCGGGTTCCGGCGGGACGACTGGCCGCGCCGCGTCGAAGAGTTTTCGGGCGGCTGGCAAATGAGAATCGCACTGGCCAAGCTGCTGCTTGAGGAGCCCAACCTGCTGCTTCTTGACGAGCCGACCAACCATCTTGATCTCGAGGCCCGGAACTGGCTCGAATCCTACCTCGAAACCTATCCGAACGCGTTTGTGCTCATCTCGCACGACCGGTTCTTTCTCGATGTCACTGTTTCGCGCATCGCCGAAATCTGGAACAAGCGGGTTTATTTCTATACCGGCGGCTATTCGAAGTACGAGCAGCAGAAAGGCGAGCGGCGCGCGCAGCTGGAAGCCGCCTATGCCAACCAGCGCGACCGCATCGAACAGCTTGAGGCGTTCATCAACCGCTTTCGCTACCAGGCGACCAAGGCAAAACAGGTTCAAAGCCGCATCAAGGAACTGGAGAAAATCGAGCGGATCGAAGTCCCGCCCGACGAAAAGACCATCCATTTCCGTTTCCCACAGCCCAAGCCGAGCGGCCGCATCGTTGCCGAGTTCCGTGACGTCTCGAAAAACTTCGGGGAGAAACGCGTCTTCTCGGGAGCGTCTTTCGTAATCGAGCGTGGCGATCGCGTGGCGCTGGTCGGCGTCAACGGGGCGGGGAAGTCGACTCTGATCAAGCTCCTTTCAGGCGAGGAGCCGGTAACCACAGGCGACTACACCCTCGGTCACAACGTCCTGGTCGATTATTTCGCCCAGGATCAGTACAAGGCGCTCGACATCGAATCGACCATCATCGACGACCTGGCGGAAGTGGCGCCCAGGTCGACCAACACCGAGCTTCGCAGCATCCTCGGTTGTTTCCTCTTCTCGGAAGACGATGTGTTCAAGCGCATCGGAGTTCTTTCGGGCGGGGAACGAAACCGCTACGCGCTCGCGCGAATGTTGATGATGCCGGGGAACTTTCTCCTGCTCGACGAGCCCACCAATCACCTCGATATGCGGGCGAAGGATGTGTTGCTTACGTCTCTCCAGGCTTTCACCGGAACCGTTGTCTTCGTTTCGCACGACCGCTATTTCATCGATAAACTGGCGACGCGAATTATCGAAGTGGCCGACGGCGCGGTCGAGGTATTCCCCGGGAATTACGAGGATTATCTGTGGCGCAAGAATGGCGCCGCAAGCGCTTCCCCCAAACCCGCCTCGCCCGTACTCAAAACGCCGGCGCCGGCAGTAAATGGCGCCGCAAAAACGAAACCGGCCCCTGCCGTCGCGAAACCGGCGGTGCCCGAAAAAGACGACAAGGCGCGGCGGCTGAACCCGATCAAACTGCGCCAGATGAAAGACCGCCAGCGAGCCATCGAAGACGAGATCACTCGCCTTGAGGTGGAAATCGCCGATTTCGAACAGGCGCTGTCGAGCTATCAGAGCGCGGAAATGAGCGTCGAAATCGCGGGAATTCTTGAAAACCGCCGCCAGGACATGACGAACCTCCTCGCCGAATGGGAAGAGGTTTCCCGAACACTTGAGGCCAATCGATGAAGCTCTATCTCTCCGAAGAAGACGTGCTCGCCTGCCTGACGATGCCGAAGGCGATCGAGCTGCTCGATATTGCGTTCCGCCAACTCGCCGACGGCGCCGCGATCAATCATCCCCGGCGTCGCGTGATTCTTCCCACGGGTTCGGTCCTCCACTACATGGCGGCCGGGACGCTGGAGTATTTCGGGCTGAAGGCGTACTCGGCTAATCCGAAAACAGGCGCGCACTTCGAAGTGCTCTTGTATCGGTCCGGCGACGCGACGCCTCTCGCGACCATCGCGGCGAATCATCTGGGCCAGATCCGAACCGGCGCGGCAACCGGCCTTGCGACTAAGTATCTTTCACGTCCGGACGCGACCATAGCCGGGATCGTCGGCAGTGGATTCCAGGCCGAAACACAACTCGAAGCCATCGCGAATGTCCGGAAACTCCGCGAAGTGCGGGTCTGGAGCCGCAAACCGGAAAAACGCGCGGAATTCGCGAAATCGTGCGCCGGGAAATTCGGGCTCAACGTCAGGGCCGTGGAAACAACGCGCGAGTGCGTCGAAGGCGCGGATATCGTTGTGACCATGACCGGCTCGAAGGAACCGGTGCTCGCCGGAGAATGGATTTCGCCGGGAACCCACATCAATGCGGCCGGTTCCAACTGGGCTGCTCGCCGCGAACTCCCGACCGACCTGATTCTTGATCGCAAAGCCCTGGTGGCGGTCGACTCAGTCGAAGTGGGAAAGATCGAATCCGGCGACCTTCTGATCCCGCTCGAAGAGCGAAGCGGCCTCCCATTCCCGGCAGTAGAACTCGCGGACATCATTGCCGGCAAGCGTCCGGCGCGCACCGATTCCCGTCAGATCACGATCTTCAAATCAAACGGCCTGGCTCTCGAAGACATAGCTGTTGCCGGCTACGTGTACGGCGAGGCTCTGGAGCGAGGAATCGGGCAGCGGCATTGAATCCATCCATTCCCGCGATCGGTCCTGCGATCGGTCCTGCGATCTGTCCCGCGACCCGCGAAGCACCGGGAAGTCCCATGCGGGTCTCGGCGTGCTGAACAGGTAACCCTGCACCTCGGTGCACCCTTCCGCCCGCACGATCGCAAACTGTTCGGGGGTCTCAACACCCTCGGCCGTGGTCGCGAGCCGAAGACTGGCCCCCAGCGACGCAATCGCGTGAAAAACAGCGGTGGTGCTGCCGGCTTCGGTAAGTTCCTGAACAAACGGACGGGCGATCTTGATTTTGTCGAATGTGAATTTGCGAAGATACTCAAACGACGAATACCCCGTTCCGAAGTCGTCGAGGGAAATGGCCGCGCCGAGCGCGCGCAAACTCTCCAGAGTTCTCAGAGTATTTTCATCTCTCTGCATCAGGGCCGTCTCCGTGATCTCAAGCTCCAGCCTGTGCGCCGGAAGGCCGGAAGCGGCCAGTGCTTCGGCCACTACAGCCAGGAGTTTCGGGCTTCGGAACTGAACCGGCGAAAGATTCACCGCGACATTGATATCGGACGGCCAGTATCTCGCTTCCGCGCACGCCTCGCGGAGCACCCATTCCCCGATGGGCACGATGAGGCCGGTCTCTTCCGCAAGAGGAATGAACTCATCCGGAAGAACCATGCCGCGCCGCGGATGACGCCATCGCAAGAGCGCTTCGAAGGCCGTTATCTCGCTCGTTTTCGCGTTGTGGAACGGCTGATACGCCAGTTCGAACTCGCGGTTCGCCAGCGCCGAGCGCAACTCGATTTCGAGGAGGCCCTTCGCATCGAAGCGCCTGCCCATTTCCGGATCAAAGCGAAGGTATGTGCCTGGCTGGTCCCGTTTGGCCTGGCACAGCGCGATGTCCGCATTCTTCAACAGTTGATCCGCGCTCTCCCCCCGCGAACCGAAAGCAATACCAATGGTCGCGGTGACGGCAGCGCGGTCTCCATTGATGTCGCAGGGCTCCGCGAGAACCTGCAGAATTCGCCGCGCCATGAGAAGCGCCTCAACCTCGGGACACTCAAGCCCATGCTGGACGATCGCAAATTCGTCGCCGCTCAGGCGGCCCACCGTGGCGCTGTTCCAGGCGCACCGGCGCAATCTCTCTGCCACGGTCCGCAGAAGGCTGTCGCCGGCGGCATGCCCCAGCGTATCGTTGACCGTTTTGAACCCGTCGAGGTCCAGGTAGAGCACGGCCACGCAGCCGCGCGGAGTGGCCGAGGCGATTGCCTCATTCAGCCGCTCGCGGAAAAGGACGCGGTTAGGCAGTCCGGTCAGTGCATCGTGTCTAGCCATAAATGCGATTCGCGCCTCATGTTCCTTTCGAGCGGTAACATCCCGGGTAGTGCCCCGATAGCCCTGAAACTCCCCGTTCTTGTCGAATACGGGAATGCCGTTCGATTCGGTCCACATCAGCCCTCCATCCGGACTTGGCATGGCACAGACGAAGTTGCGAAACGGTCTTCGAGCTTCAAGATCTTGAAGATGCGCCGCAAAAAGTGGGTCTGATGCATTGCTGGCATCTGCAATCTGGGCGATCGTCTTCCCCAGAAACAACTCATTCTGGTCGGACGTGTTCGTCACGTCCTTGGGAAGGTGAGTTCCGACAATCCTCAAATCGGCGTCCGTTTCCCAGATCAGATCGGAGTAAGTCGCAATGAAATCGACCAGCCGCTGACGCGATTCTTCCGCCGCACGCCGTTGCTTGTCCAGCTCCCGCTGAAGCCGGCGATTTGTTTCGAGACAGCTTTGAAGAGACGGAGACGATGGATTCATTCCTGATGGACGTGAAACGACGTCGCTGTCTGATTAATCGGCCTGGGCTGAGAATTCTTTAGCCCGGATGAGGGAAATTTACAACAGGCGGGATTATTCCTGGGCGGGTATCTGCTGTTCCACGTCCCGCCAGGCGCTGATCTTCAGCCGGCGGCACACCCAGCAGAGCTGCTCCGCCGAGCCGGGAGCGGTCTCAGCTGAGCATACAACGCATTTCACGGGCGCTTTACTGCGGTCCGTTGACAGACTACGCTTCGCGCTCTCGAGGATCTCGGGCGAGATCACCGGTTCTGGCTTAATGTTCGGTTTGCGTTTCATCTGCCTGCTTCCACTATGTCAAATACAAGTATGCCGGTACAACTGTCTCACATCGAGACTGCCCCGCATCAAGGCAGGTGGAACCGGTACCGCCTGGTACTACCTGCGCGGCCGCAAACGATTCCGCTATCATTATGGCGAGATGTCGATTGCACCGTTGCCAACGCCCCTGCACGATTTGGGCGGCCGGCGGTTTTCGTTCTATCCGCCCATCCGGAACCTGGGTCCGAACGAATGGTTGTTCCGGCGTGCCACGTGGTCGGAGTGCGTCGTCATGAATGCGCGATCGGGAGAAGAGGTCTGGATACCCCGCATGTTCCTGGGCGAGGTGTCGCTGATCGACGAGCCGGTGGTCGATGAGCCGGCGATGGTGGTTCGCCTGAACCGCGAACTGGAGTGGAAAGGCGGCGCCATCCTGCCGCGCCAGCGGCGCGTAATCGAATTCCCGGTTCTGCCCAATCCGAATGCGGCTGCCGAGACTCATCCCGCTGCCTGCGACGCCGCGCGCCTCGCGCCCGTCGTCTGCATTCGCCTCGAGCCCAAGCCGGAGGTGCGCGCGTGGAAGTGGATCGGCGTCGCCGTAGTGCTCGGCGCGGTCGCCTGCACGATTGTGTCGAATATCGCGGGCCAGTCGCAATTACGCCAGCACTCCGACCTGTTCCGGGGCTACCGGCCCTGGTTGCAATTGAGTCCGGACGATGATTTCGGCTCCACCATTCGCAAACTGGGAGTCCCTTCCTCCGTCTCTTCCGCAACCGAAGGCGATCGGGTCTTTCGAACCCTCACTTTTTCCGGGAAACGTTATTCCGCGATTCTGATGGCTTCGAGGAGAGCGGGTTCGAGACAGGAAAGCGCCCGCTACATCGGGACTATCGACGCTCACGGCAACGTGCTTGACGCGGTGCATTTCCGCGACGGCTCCTCGGCGGAGCCCATTCTCCGCTCCCTGCCCGGCGTAACGCGTTTCCTTCCCTCATCGGGCCTCTTGCGTTCGCTTCCCGCGTTCTGACACTCTCTATAAAGGTAATGAGCTCCTCGAAGCGCGGCGCGGCCGTATTTTTCAAGTTCGCCTTTTGGATCGCCGTCGCATGCGGCGCGGCCGTCTGCCTCGGCGTCATCGCCACCAGTCGCGGTGAGCGGATTAACAGCATCTGGCTGGTGCTCGCGGCGGCCTGTTCCTATCTGATCGGCTATCGCTTCTACGCGAAGTTTCTCGCGGCGCGCGTCATGGCGCTCAACGACGAGCGCGCCACGCCCGCCGAACGCCTGGAAAACGGCCACGACTTTGTGCCGACGAACAAGTGGATCGCCTTCGGCCACCACTTCGCCGCCATCGCGGGCCCCGGTCCGCTGGTGGGTCCCGTCCTCGCTGCCCAGTTCGGATTTCTTCCCGGGACCTTGTGGATCATCGCCGGCGCCGTCTTCGGCGGCGCGGTGCAGGACTTTCGTGATTCTGTTCGCTTCCATGCGGCGCGATGGCAAGACCCTGGGGCAGATGGCGCGCGAGGAGATCGGGAAAGTGGGCGGACTTGTCGCGCTGGTGACCGTCCTTCTGATCATGATCATTCTGCTCGCGGTTGTGGCGCTCGTGGTGGTGAACGCGCTCGCGGGCAGCCCGTGGGGAGTTTTCACGATCGGCGCGACCATGCCGGTCGCGTTGTTCATGGGGCTTTATCTGCGTTACTGGCGGCCGGGCAAGGTGCTGGAGTGTTCGGCTGTCGGCTTCGCGCTCGTGATCTGCGCCGTGTTCGGCGGCCAATGGATTTCCCGTTCCCCATATGCCCCGGCCTTCACCATGACCGCCATGGGCGTCGCGATCGCAATCATCGTTTACGGTTTCTTCGCCAGCGCCCTGCCGGTCTGGCTGCTGCTCGCGCCCCGCGATTACCTGAGCACCTTCGTCAAACTCGGGGTCATCGGAATGCTCGCGATCGGGATCCTCGCGATCCGGCCGGAGTTGCAGATGCCCGCCTTCACCCGATTCGTGGACGGCACCGGACCTGTGTTTGCGGGCAAAATCTTCCCGTTCTGCTTCATCACCATCGCCTGCGGCGCGGTTTCCGGTTTTCACGCCCTGATCTCTTCCGGCACCACGCCCAAAATGATTGTCGCGCGAATCCCACGCGCGTCTCGATCGGCTACGGCTCGATGCTTCTCGAGAGCTTCGTCGCGATCATGGCGATGATCGCCGCCTGCGTGGTCGATCCTGGCGTTTACTTCGCGGTGAACGCGCCCGCCGGCATCGTAGGTACAACCGCGCAGGCCGCCGTGCGAACGATCTCCGGCTGGGGCTTTCCGGTCACCGCGGACCAGATGGCCTCGCTCGCCGCGAAACGTAGGCGAAGTGACGCTCTTCAACCGAACAGGCGGCGCGCCCGTCGCTCGCGCTCGGAATGGCGCACATCTTCGCCCGCGGAGGCGGCGGCAGACGCCGTGCTGGCCTTCTGGTATCACTTCGCCATCATGTTCGAGGCCCTCTTCATCCTGACGATTATCGACGCGGGCACGCGCGTCGGGCGATTCATGCTGCAGGATCTTCTCGGCCACGCCTGGAAGCCGCTCGCGCGCACGAGCTGGATGCCCGGCGTGATCGGAACGAGCCTCGATCATCGTCGGGGCCTGGGGTTACTTCCTGATCCAGGGCGTGCGCGATCCCCTGGGCGGAATCAATTCCCTCTGGCCTCTTTTCGGCATCGCGAATCAACTGCTGGCCGCGGTGGCGCTCTCGGTGGCGACTACCATCATCCTGAAAATGCACGGGCCAAAATTCATGTGGATTACCTGCACTCCGCTGGCATGGCTGGTCCTCGTGACCTTCAGCGCCGGATGGCAGAAGATTTTTTCGCCGCTGCCGCGAGTCGGTTTTCTCGCGCAGGCGAGCCAGCTTGCCGCTTCCTCCTCCGCAGCTTCCGGTCAAACGGCCACCCTGATCTTCAATGCGCGCCTCGACGCCGCCGTTTGCGGCGCCTTCATGATTCTGGTCGCGGTCGTGCTTATCGATTCGTTGCGGCTCTGGTATGGGATTTTACGGGGCAAGCAGGAGGCTGTAGTGATCGAATCGCCCTTCGTTTTGTCGCGCCTTGAGGCAAAGAAAATCTGATGAAGCTGCTGCGGAGTCTTCTGGCCATTTTCCGTGAGATCGGAGATGAGAACGCCTATGCGAGATATCTGCAGGCTCATGGGACGGTCCATTCCGGCGAAGAATGGCGCCGTTTTTGCGACGAACGATTCCGCGCGAAGTATCAGCGGGCGAAGTGTTGCTGAGACCATCTCCCTCCGGCTGCTGATTTAAATGCACGGCATTCTCGAGTCTTTTGCCCGCTTCTTCTTCTCTCTCGGCGGGACGGGATTACTGCTGCTGGGCGTTCTCGACTCCTCGTTTCTGTTCATGCCGCTTGGCAACGACCTGCTGGTTGTCGCGCTCACAGCGGCGCATCGGCAGAGAATGCTTTACTACGTCGCCATGGCGACCGTTGGTTCGGTCATCGGCGTCGCCATAACGCACTGGGTATCCGCCAAAGGCGGGCAAAAAGGGAATCGAAGGCGATAAGAAAAGCCGCAGGTCGCCTATATCGAGCGCAAGGTCCACGAAACACGGCGCCATCGCGATCGCCACGGCCGCGCTTATGCCGCCGCCATTTCCCTTCACGCCGTTCATCATCGTTGCCGCCGCGCTGCAGTATCCGAGAAGGAAGATGCTCCTGATCGTTACCGGATGCCGAGCCGCGCGCTTCGCCATCGAGGGATCGCTGGCTCTGGTTTATGGCCGCCGAATCATCCAGCTGGCACAATCGTCCGCCGTGCAGATTTTCATAATGGTCCTCGTTGCGATCTCGATCGCGGGCAGCGCCTGGTCCATCTTTACCTGGGTCCGCAAGGGCCGGCACAGATAACAAAGGTGGGCCAGGCCTTCGGCCCGCGGCCGGGCTTCCGCCCGGTGCGGAGCTTTACGTCACTTTGCGCATCAATTACTCCCGAGTAGTGTTCCAACCTCTATGGTTCAAGAAGGTGTACCGCAGAGGATATATCAGAGCCGACTTATCGGTCAAAGAAATGAAAATGCATACAATACACGGCAAAATGAATGCAATTGCCGCGGGCTCGCACACGTTATATACTGATGCCCGATAACGTCTTTGACCGCATCTGGAGAAGCGCTTTTATGAAGGCCGGATTCTTCGGTTCCTGTGTTGTTCTTTTCGGGCTCTTGTCGATCGGAGCGCCGGCGTCGGCTCACCATTCCTTCGCCGCCGAGTACGATTCCTCGAAGCCGGTAACTCACTCCGGCGTAGTTACAAAGATCGACTGGATGAACCCGCACGTCTATATTTACATCGACGAGAAGCGGCCCGACGGCAAAACAGTGAACTGGGGCTTCGAAGGCTACCCGCCGAACACCCTGCGTCGCGTCGGGCTCTCAAAGGAAATGCTCAAGATCGGAGATTCGATCAGTGTCACCGGCTGGGTCGCCAAAGACGGAAGTCAGCGGTTCGCCGGCCGCGAGATCAGCTGGCCCGACGGACGGAAGTTCTTCGTCGGCCCCCCCGCCCAATAGCCATGCGCACATTTTTTCTCACTTCGCTTGCTGTCGTGACCCTGGGCGCCGGCCTGTTTTGGCTGGGTCCGGCGGCCGCATCGGCACAGACCCCTGCAGCGAAACCCATACCCCGAACGGCCGATGGAAAGCCGGATCTCTCCGGCGTCTGGCAGGCCCTCGGCGTCAGCCTCACTGGCGAAACAGCGGCCCAGCCCGGCGGCGCATATCCGGCCAACGGAGGCGGCGGCCGCGGCGCCGGCCGCGGACCGCGCGAAGCGCCTCCCTACAAACCCGACCTCCTGCCCCACATCAAACAACTGCTCGCCGATCCCGCGCATAGCCCCAGCGCTCAATGCATGTTGCTCGGAGTTCCCGCCATCACCATGAATCCGATGCCGCTGCAGATCGTGCAAACGCCCAAAACCACCGTCATTCTCTATGAAGTAATGCGGGCCTTTCGCATCATCCCCACCGATCGCCCCACCCACCCGCCCGATCTCGACCCGACCTACATGGGCGATTCAGTCGGTCACTGGGACGGAGACACGTTCGTCGTTGACGTTACCGGATTCAACGACAAGACGTGGCTCGATGGAGCCGGTCACTTCCACAGCGATGCCCTGCACGTGGTCGAACGCTATACCCGCACGCCGCAGGACACAATCCATTACGAGGCGACCGCCGAAGATCCGAACGTCCTGACCAAACCCTGGAAGGTCGTCGATACCCAGTTGCGCCATCCCCCGCGTGACGACCGCATTATGGAATACGAATGCGCGCAGAATAACATCGATCTGCCGCACATCGTCAAGCCGTGACCGTCCGCATATCCCGCGCAGCAGCCGCCGGCGCGATTCGGCCCTCGCCCACCTGCTGCCGCCACATCGCGTAGTACAAGCCCTTGCGCTCGATCAACTCTTCATGCCGTCCGAACTCGACGATATGCCCGCGCTCGAGCACATAAATCCGGTCCGCATGCAGCACCGTCGACAAGCCGATGGGCGATCAGGATTGTGATCGCGTCCCGGCTCGAAGCCACTTCGCGGATCGTCTGGCTGATCTCCTCTTCCGTCAATGAATCGAGCGAAGACGTCGCCTCGTCGAACACGAGTAGCTGAGGTTTTCGCAACAGCGCGCGCGCAATCGAAAGCCGCTGCTTCTCGCCGCCGGAGACCTTGACGCCGCCCTCTCCGATCACGGTATCCAGCCCTTTTTCCGCCCGCGCCAGAAGACTGTCAACCGAGGCTTGCCGCAGTACATCCATGCATTCCGCGTCGGTAGCGTGCGGGCTGACGAACAGCAGATTCTCCCGAATCGAACCGGAGAACAGTTGCGCATCCTGCGTCACAAATCCTATTTGTTCGCGCAGGCCATCGATGCCAATCTCATCCTCGCGCGTCCCGTTGTAATAGATGTGGCCCGTGTGAGGACGATAAAGACCTACCAGCAGCTTGACCAGCGTAGTCTTGCCGGATCCCGACGGCCCCACGAACGCGATCGTCTCCCCTCGCGATACCTCGAACGAAATGTTCTGCAGCGCCGGCCGGTTCGCCGATTGATGCTGAAACTCCACATGATCGAACTGCAGCGTTTGAAGCGGCCCGATCGCGACCGGGTGCTCCGGGCGCGGCTCCGGCTGCAGCGCCAGAATCGTCTCGAAATTCTCGAGCGAAGCCTCCGTTTCGCGCCAGGTATTGACCACATTCCCGAGTTCCTGCAGCGGTCCGAAAATGAAGAACGAATAAATGAACAGGGAGAAAAACTGCCCCACCGTAATCCGCTGCGTGAAGATCAGGTAAAGCATCAGGAAGAGGATCGAGGTCCGCAGAAAGTTAACGAACGTGCCCTGAATAAAGCTCAGGCTGCGCAGGTACTTGATCTTCTTCAGCTCCAGCTTCAGGATCTTGTCCGTAGTCGCATTCAGGTGATTGATCTCCTGCTGCGCCAGCCCCAGGCTCTTCACCAGTTCGATATTGCGCAGCGATTCCGTGGTCGATCCCGCAAGCGCCGTCGTCTCGGTGACAATGACCTTCTGAACCGCCTTGATCTTATGGCTCAGCAGAGAGCTCAAGCCCCCCAGAAGCGGAATCGTGAGCAGATAAGCCGGTCCGATCGACCAGTGCACCTGGGCCGCGTAGATCATCACGAAGATCACGCCGATTACCGTCGTGAACAGCAGGTTCACCGCGATGGCAATGAGCTTTTCGACATCCGCGCGAACCTTCTGCAGTTTCCCCAGCGTCTCGCCGCTGCGCTGGTCTTCAAACAGCGCGTAAGGCAGTTCCAGCGAGTGCCGGATGCCGTCCGCGTAAATCCTCGCTCCGACTTGCTGCGTAATCAGATTGACATAGTAATCCTGAAAATTCTTGGCCACGCGCGATACGAAAGCGACCCCGACCGCGAGGCTGAGAAGAAACGATACCCCCCGAATAAACTGCCCGATCGTGTAATCGTGAAACTTCGTCGCGTAGGAATCGATGACGTGACGGAAGATCAGAGGATCGAGAAGGGAAAAAACCTGATTGATGGCTGCGAGAACCAGTGCAGACACCCCGAGCACCCAGTAGTCTCGCAGGTAACGATAGAGAGTCCCCATTCATCAACGTTACGACAGACCCTCAAGCCGGTGGGATCGCAGCGCTTTTGTGGGGCGGACCCCAAGGTCCGCAGCCGACGCCCTCGTCGGCTTCTTCGGACTGTCAGTTTGTGGAAGAGCGAACTGGATGCCGGGGCATTTTCGCAAATACTGTAGAATCCGTCCCTCCCGGCTGCGGTTCGGAATTCGATCTCGGCTGGTGGACGATACCAGGAGCGGGAAACCGGCGTTGAAAATGCTCTAACGTCGCTGTGCGGTCAAAGCTCTCACGGATGGCAACGCCATCATCGCAGACCACCCCGCGAGGCACGATTTCGCCTGACGTTCAGCGAATGAACCGACCCCGGGATCTCAGTTTGCAAATCAAACCCAAAATGGCGTGCTTCGCGGCAATCGACCGCCTGAGTTTTTAAATTTTCAACCGGGTTTGCCCCGGCGGGCCACCCCTGTGGATGAAAATGGGTGACCCGCGCGGGGCGGTTGGTGGTCCGAGCCTGGTACGGGCCGCGAACCCGTTATTCAAAGATGTCAAAGAACGGTAAAGCTGGCTCTCCGAACACCTTGCGGCGAGGAAGATCAGCTTTTGTGTTGCACCCCGAAAAGTATTTTCGAGGCAAATATCTGTGGATCGAATCCGCAACCCCTTTTTCGGCGCCGCAAGACCTTTTCGTTGTTTTGATAAATACACCGGCGGCAAGACCGCCGGCGCTACCGTTATGCCACGATCGCGAAGGACGGGTTGCTTTGGTCAATACACGTTATGCCGCGGGGGAGAGGACGGCGGGAGCGTTGCGTGCCGCAACAGCGTTTGTATTTGGCTCCGGAACCGCAGGGACACGGCGCGCCGCGCGGGATGGGCGCGGACTCGGCCACGACGGGTAAGGTTTGTGTCGCCGCCGGCAGAGGCGCATAGATCGCTTCCGTTACGGCGGTGCTCATTTCAGCGTCTTTGAGTTTATGGAGGAGTAACTGACGGCGCACGTCGCTCTTGAGGATTGGCGCCATGTCCTTGCAACTGGCGAGGCCGAGCGTAGAGACGTCGAAGTCTTCCGGGACGGTCTCGTTGCGGATCTGGCGCTCGGTCTGGAGGCGGCGCAGTTCGGCGGTGGCTCGCTGGAAGTGGCGCAGGGCCTGGGTGCGAGCACGGTCGATCGAGTTCTGCGCGTCGCTTTGAATTTCGATCGCGGATTCAGCTTCGGCGCAGCGGCGCAAGCGCCAGGCGGCGTGAACGATTTCGGCGGCGAGGGTGGTTTCCATGGCGCCTTCGGGGGCGAGGTCCTGCTCGAAGCCTTCGCAGAAGAGGTGATAGATGGGTTCTTCTTCGGGGCGAACGACGTCGCTGGCGGAATAGATGCCGAAGATGGCGGCGTTGCGGGACACGCGCGCTTTGCCTTCGACGGTCCTGGGACCCGTTGAGGACTGGGCGTTGCGCCGGTTAGCGGCGATCTGGGCTTCTGTGGCCATAGGGTTTGATCTGTCTCCGCGTTCAGCATAGCTGGCGATTTTGGGGATGCGGCGGGGTGGGGGCGGTAAGGTGTTGAAATTATTGATTAAAAAAATGTGGATTCGTTGAACTGGCGAAGGTCACAGGTGGGAATAACGGGGGCTGCAGGTTTCGGACGCGTCTGGCCGGGGTCGGGTGTCCGACATCGAACGCCGCACAGGCGAGGTCAGCCAGGCGTTTTCGCATTTAACGAAGCCACCGCTCGCTGACGCGAGCGGCTCCGAAGGAGTATCCGCGCCACGACCGCGAGGAAGCGGTAGCGGTCTAAGTTAATTGCGAAAATGCTCTAACCGTTTTGACCAGTTATGAATCCCCAAAAATTAATGATCCGAGGTTCGGATCTGCGAAACAAACCGGTGGAAATCGACACTTGCTCACAAAGCCTGAAATCCACGCTGGCAGGCGCGACCGCAAAAAGTTGATTTCAATGTCGGATGTGATTTTCCAGTAGTGCTAAACTCGAACGCTGCGGCACCATTGAAAGACCGCCCCGAACTGACCGTAAAGTTCCGCGCCGAGCTGGGGCTCGGCGGCAGGCTTGGGGGCCTGCCCCACAAAGGCTTTTCGTGGTTGCTCGTGGACCGCAGGTCCATCTATGCTTCGCGCAATCAAATCAGATGCCTTAGCAACCCGGTCCACGCCGATCGCAAAACTGAACCGCAGATATCGCACGGATGAAATGGGCTTTCCCGCCCCCCGATTTTCCCCCGGTCTCGCCCGATGCTCAGAAAACTGATATTGCGGAACTTCCAGTCTCCCGGCGACATCGTCATGCTCACTGCCGCCGTGCGCGACCTTCATCGATCGTATCCGGGGCAATTCCTTATCGACGTGCGAACCAGCAGCCCGGCATTGTGGGAAAACAACCCGTGGCTCACAACCCTCGATGAGCGCTCGCCCGACGTGGAGTCAATCGAATGTCAATATCCGCTGATCCACTCAAGCAACACGGCCCCCTATCATTTTCTCCACGGATTCATCGAATTTCTGAACAATCGCCTGGCGTTGAACATCCGGGCGACCGAATTCAAAGGGGACATACACATTTCGCCCGCCGAGAAATCATGGGTCTCCCAGGTGGAAGAAATCGTAAAGCGGGACCTTCCTTTCTGGCTGATCGTCTCCGGCGGCAAGTTCGATTTCACGGCCAAATGGTGGGATCCCGCGCGTTACCAGCAGGTGGTCGATCGCTTCCTGGGCAGGATCCTGTTTGTCCAGGTCGGTGAAGACGGGCATCATCATCCGCCGCTCGATGGTGTGATCAATCTTGTCGGAAAGACCGATCTGCGGCAACTGGTGAGACTGGTTTATCACGCGCAAGGTGTCCTGACCCCCGTCAGTCTGCTCATGCATCTGGCCGCCGCCGTAGAGATGAAAAACGGCAGCCCAAAAAACCGGCCTTGCGTCGTCGTCGCCGGCGGTCGCGAACCGTCACAGTGGGAGGCTTACCCGCACCATCAGTTCATTCATACGAACGGGTCACTGCCTTGTTGTGACAACGGCGGCTGCTGGAAATCCCGAGTGTTGCCGCTGGGCGACGGCGATGAGAAAGACCGCCCCGAAAATCTCTGCGTCGACGTGGCAGGCAAATTACCCCGTTGTCTGGACATGATTACGCCGGAAGACGTGATCCGGCGAATCGAGATGTACTTCGAGGGCGGAGCCGTCACTTATCTGGATCGAAGCCAGTGGAAGGCAGTCCGGCAGGTGACGGCGCCACCGCCGGTCAGCATTTGCGTCCTCACATATGGCGACTATCCGGACCTTGCCGAACGAACCATCGAGTCGATTCGCAATCACTGCGAACGCTCTGAGTATCGGCTGATCGTCGGCGCGAACGCCGTCGGAGAAAAGACGCTGGAGTATCTCCGGCGCCTCGAGTCGGAGCGCGAGATCGATACGTTGATCGTGAGTGCGGAGAATATCGACAAGTCCCCGATGATGAGGCGCATGTTCGAAGGAATCGATACGGAGTTCATCTGGTGGTTTGACGACGACTCGTATATAACGGACCACCATGCATTGGCGCGCCGGCTCGAGATCGCCCGCGGCGCGGATCCCGAAACCGTGCTCTGGGGACATCAGTTCTTTTTCGGTCATGAACGCGACTTCAGTTATGGGGCGGACGTGGAAGGCTTTGTGCGCGGCGCTGCCTGGTATCGCGGCAAAGAGCCCCCTTCGTATAACTCGGGAGGCGATGGCCGCTGGTTTTTCATTACGGGCGGTTGTTGGCTGATCCGGACCTCGACCGTGCGCACGCTGGATTGGCCGGATACCAGGCTGATCAAGCGCAACGACGACGTGTTCCTCTGCGAGGCGATTCGGCAGCAGGGCTGGAAGTCGGAGGACATTGGGCCTTCCGGGGTGGCCATCAATACCGAGCCGCGCCGCGGGGGAGGGGAAGACGCGCAGACCATGCATCGCCAGACCGGCGCGTTCGGGATCGTTTCCAATTCCCTCCGGACGATTGACGACTGGGCGAAACGCGAGACAGGAAAAGGATGCGTATTTGTGCCGACGTTTCGCGATACCAACCTCCTTGAGGAGAGCTTCTCGGACCGCCCGGAGCTGAACCGCGGCATTGATTTTTACGTATTCGATGACAACTTTGATCCGCTCGAATCGCGGCGAGTCCATGGCCTGTGCGAGCGCAATGGGTGGAGGTATCGGAACTCGGGCCGGAGCACGCATGGCGACCTCGATGAAGACCGTGATCAGTCGTCGTTCAGCCGCTTCATCCTGGACAGCATGATCGCACTTAGTGCGGACTACGATTACGTCATCAAGATGGATACCGACGCTTACATCGTCGAAGAGGGATGGCATGAGGAATTCGCCGGCCTCTTGTCCGGTCGCGCTGCGATTGCCGGTACCCCGGAAATGCGTCGAACCGACGATGTTATGGGGTTCTGGAATCTTGCCGGCCGGCATTTCGGAAAGACCTTCAGGCTTCCCGACTGCGTTATGCATATCCAGGGGGGAATCTACGGGCTTAACCGAAAGGCCCTGGCTATGCTCTCCAGTGCCGGGTTTATGGAGGGAGAACACATCTTCTTCGGCGATGACTGCTATATATCCTATGTCTGCCGCATACTTGGCATCGACTTCCTGGAATGCAAGACCATCGGCTCATGGTTCCACCCCTACCGTCCCGCGCTCAAAGATCTGGTCAATCTGAAAGCCATCCATCCGCTATCGCGCGCAGACTGGGAACGCTTCCTGACGGAAGACAGGTCCGCTTGCTTCCGCGCGCGGCTCTGAAGCGTATCCGCATCCTGGCAAACACTTACTCCGCTCCGTTGAAGACGCGGTTCGGATGGCTGAAGAACACCGGCGACAGAAGATCGCCGGTGCTACCGGTTTCGTGCTTTCCCGCTCCAGCGTCTTCATCGCCTTTGGCGGCCCGCAGGGCCATGGTGACTCTGTCGAAGACGCGGTTGGTACGAGTACCGGCTCTGAGGCGAGCTCCGCGCCGAGCGGAAGCTCGGCGGCAGCGCCGAAGCGCTGGCCCCACACCGGCTCGATAGCGTCTTCATCGCCTTTGGCGGCCCGCCGCGGGCCATGGAACACTCCGTCGAAAGTAGAGGCCAAAGGCCAATACGTTCATCACCTCTTCCGGGCCAGTATCCGAATATATATTCCGAGCCGCTGCCACTGTTATCTTGTGACGAGCCCTAAGCTAATCCTTCCCGAACGCGTAGAACTTGTTATTCCCGGTAAATCCCGCGACGCCGAGCTTTGTATACCCGGAGCCCCAGAAGACCTTGTTACCCACGATGGTGGCGCCGGCGTTCACCGATGAACCTGCCGCGAAACTCCAGATAGTACTGCCGTCTGCCGCATTCAAGGCGAACATGGTCGGGGCGGTTTCCGAACCCGCCATCGAGGCCGCATAGACGACTCCAGTGGCTACAGCGAGCGGAGCGAGATCGACGGCGCCGTTGGGGTCCGGTACCTGCCAAAGGATCTTTCCCGTCACGGGGCTTAATGCGGCCCAGGATCCGGCGCTCCCCAGACTCTCAGGCCGCCCGAGCGCTGTGTAGGAAATACCGTAAAAGTTGGAGGTCGCGACGTAAATGCGCACGCCGTCGCTCGCCGACCCCCACATGATGCCGCCCGCCAGCGAGCCCGGACCCACCTGGGTCTTCCACAGAAAGGCGCCCGTATCCGGATTGAGAGCGTAGTAGATGCCGCTCTTCTGCCCGGCGCCGAGAATCGTCTTCGTCGTCTTCCCGATCGTATAAGTGATCTCATTCGGCGCCGAGCCGAAATCATAGTCGGGACCCGGAGCGGGCGGGCAGTTGGTCAATGTTGCGAAGCAGTCGTTGTTCCAGAAGTCGCTGCCATTTGCAATCCCCTCGGAAGTCTGATTCCAGTTCTCCAGCCGCGTCGCCCACTTCACCGCGCCACTGTACATATCGAGCGCCAGAACCGAGTCCGCGTGGTTGTCCGGAGACTCGCAGGAGGCCGCGGCGCCGCCGGCCGCAATGCAATTGACATATGCCGGATCGGTCGGGATGCTGTAATTGTTTCCCGTCGTCACGAACACGGTTCCGCGAGCCACGTCCACCACAGGACTGCTGCCCCAAACCGCGCCGCCGCTGTAACCCGCGGGGACCATAAACGTCTCCCACAACTTAGCGCCCGTGGTGGCATTCAACGCCACGACGCTGCCGCTTACGGAACAGCATTGATAAGAGGCGGAACCCGAGGAAGCCATGGCTTCCTCCTTTGAGCTCAGCGGCACGTATACATTGCCCGCTGCCACTGTCAATGCGCCGGTAACCTGAGGAAATGGATTGGAAGTGGTCGGTTGAACCTTCCAGAGCAACGCGCCGGTCAGCGCGTTAATCGCCAGCACCCACCCTGTCGGTCCCGAGTTGATGTACTGGGTTCCGATGTACACGACGCCATTCACGACGGCCGGGCTGGTTCGGGAAACTGTGCCCGGGGCCAGACCATAATCTGAAATCTGATGGGACCACAACACATGACCGGCCCCCGCGCCCACCGCCCAGATGTTGCCGCCCCAGTCTGGAAAATAGACTATGCCATTGACGACGGCCGCGCGGGCCGACACGTCTCCGCCCGTGGTAAGAATCCACTTCGGCGTCAGGTGCGTAATGTACTGGGGCGCCATGCCGAAAAGAGGCGTGGTGTTCGACGCGGTGTTGCCGGCATTCTGCCCGAACATTGGCCAGTCCGAAGGCCCTTGCGCTATAAGCGGAGATACTGCGAGTGTTCCAGCGATAAGAACGGTGCGCGAAACGCTTACCGAGGCTCGCGCGTAAGCGAGCGGTAACGAAAAGGCGCATCTCAGTATCTTTCCAGGTACCATGCGTACTGTTCTCCCAGGTTATTAAATAGACTTTCCGGCACTCCCGCCCACACGGCTCAAAGGCAGACCCTTTTCTTGAGCCTCCTGGCAATTCTCAATGTTGTAAGAATCCTGCTGAAACTGGTCACCTCGCGGTGACCGTTCTGGAAGTATAACCCGTGCCAGGCCCCGCGTCCTATTCGGTGCGCAAGGCCTCCATGGGATCGAGGCGGGCAGCCCGGCGCGCCGGCACAACTCCCGCAATCAAAGCGACGATTGCGAAAAACAGCGGCACGATGGCAAAAGTCAGCGGATCGCGCGGCCCAATGCCGAACAGAAGGCTCTTCAGCAAACCGGACAGAGCAACCGCTCCGCCGACGCCAATCGTCAGCCCGAATAGTACAGGGCTTGCGCCCGACTTCAACACCAAGCTCACGATGCGGCCAGTATCCGCACCCAGCGCCGCGCGCACGCCGAACTCCCGAGTTCGCGTCGTAACCGAGTAGGCCAGCAGCCCGTAGATCCCGATAGCAGCCAGCAGCAGCGCGACCGCGGCGAAACCGGAGACAAGCCACGCGCTGAACTTCTGGCGCGAGTAATTCTCTCCCAGCACATCCTCCATCCTCCGGACCTCAGCAATCGGCTGAACGGGGTTAATCCGCTGAATCACTCGTCTCACGGCCGCCGCGAGGCTTAGCGGGTCGTGCTCCGTCCGCACCACGAAAACCATGCGGGGAAAATTGAGATGAGAATGTACGTAGTAAACGGTCGGCGACGGCTCGCGATCCACCCACCACTCTTGCGCGTTGCCCGTTACCCCGACGATCTCGCCGAAAGGATTGGTGGCGTCCATGTATACGCTGATTCTTTTGCCCAGCGGCTGCTCGCCGTTCAGGAATCGCCGTACGAATGCCTCGTTCACAATGAAGCGGTAAGGCGAGGTCGGCGTATTATCCGCTTCGCTGAAGTCCCGCCCGCTCTTGAACGGGATGCCGAGCGTATGAAAGTATCCGGGCATAACGACCTGGACCATCCCCAGAAGTTCCTCCCCCGGTTTCGCCGGCGGCCGGCCTTCAATGCTCACCCAGGTGCCGGCCCCCGGACCGCTGAAGGGCAGAAAACTGGCGGCGCTGACCGCGCGCACTCCCGGCAGTCCGCCGATCTCGTCGATCGCCTGCTGAAAGAATTGTGTCCGTGGAGCGCCGTCCCTCATGTAGCGGGACTCGGTCAGCGAAACGCGAAAGGTTAGCAGATTCGAAGGGTCGAAGCCGAGGTTAACCCCTTCAAGACCGGCCAGACTACGGAATAGCAGCAGAGACCCGGCCAGCAGAATCACCGAAAGCGCCACTTCCGCCGTGATCAGGCACATTCGCAAACGTCTGCCGGCCCGCAGTCCGGAAGCGCCTCCGCGAAGGCCGCTCGCCGGATCCATCCTCGTAGTTACCAGCGCTGGCGCGATTCCGAAAAAAATACCGGTAACCAGCGAAAGCCCGACGGCGATCCCCACGATCCGCAGATCCACATGAATAGTGGCGGACTGCGCCAGATCTTTCGGGGCCAAAGCAACCAGCCCCGCCACTGCCCAGCGGGCCAGTATGACGCCGAGAATGCCGCCGCCCAGTCCCAAAACCAGGCTTTCCGTGAGCAGCTGCCGAATTACGCGCCGGCGCTCCGCTCCCAGAGAAGTCCGCACCGAAATCTCCCGCATGCGAGCGCCGTACCGTGCCAGCAGCATGTTTGCGACATTCGCGCATGCCACCGCCAGCAGCATCGCCACCGCCGCCAGCAGCACCAGCAAGGGCGTCTTCGTCTCGGGATACAGCGCGTCGCGCATCGATTCGATATTGACCGTCCAGTTCGTATCGAAGGCCGGATACGCAGCTTCCAGGCGTCCCGCCAGCGCAGTCAAATGAGATCGCGCCTCGTCGATATTCACGCCGGGACGGAGCCGCCCGGCCACCAGCAGCCACCGCCCTGAAGTCTTGCGATAATCCTGCGCGGGATTGAGGCCAAGACACCCCCAAATGTCGGTCTTGCGGCTGAGGAAATGAAAATCGGGCGGCAAGACACCGACGATCGTGCTCGGCTGCGAATTGATGATCACCTTTCGGCCGACAACGCTCTCATCGCCGCCGAACCAGTTCTGCCACAGACGATAACTGATCAGCCCCGGGCAACTCGTACTCCCGGGTCGATCTTCTTCGGCCGTGAACAAACGCCCGCGCACCGGTCGAACGCCAAGCATGGGGAAGAAATTCGCGGTCACGCTCTGCGCGTCGAACTCCTCGGCGCGCCCGTTCTCGATCAGCACCGCGGAGCGGACGGGCGACAGGGCCGCCATGCCATCCAGAACATCGTTTTGAGACTTCCAGTCCAGATAATTGGCAGGCGAAACGACGTTGTGTTCCGTTCCGACCGTCTTCCGGTTGGCCTCCCAGATCATCACCAGCCGCGACGCATCGCGATACGGCAGCGGGCGCACCAGCAGGTTGTCGGCAATCGTAAATATAGCGAGGCTTGCGCCCAATCCAAGAGACAGCGACAAAAGCGTGATCACCGCGAATCCGGGACTGCGGCGCAACCCGCGAAGCGCATACCGGATATCCCGCAAAGCCTCTTCGACCCACCCGAGGCTGGCGCGATCGCGCATCGATTCCTTCACCGGTTCGACGCCGCCGAACCGGATCAGCGCCACCCGCCGCGCTTCCTCCTCATTCATCCCGGCGGTCAGGTTGTCCGCGATGTGCATGTTGAGATGCGAGTCGAATTCGGCGGCCCACTCGCGTTCCCGGCGGGCCCTGCCGAAGTGACCGCACAACCGCCGTAAAATCGCGCGCAGTCCGCTCATGACGCTTCTTCGGGACTGACAAAGCGCGACATAATGGCGGTGGTTTCCTGCCACTCGCGCTCCTCTTTCTTTAATTGCTTCCGCCCCGCCGGTGTCAGCCGGTAATATCGAGCCTTCCGATTATTTTCCGAGGAACCCCATTCCGATTTGATGAAGCCCTCCTGGTCCAGCTTCAGCAGCGCCGGATAGACCGTTCCGTAATTGAGCGTCAGCTTTCCGCCGCTCGTCTGCTCGATCCGGCGGGCGATGCCGTAGCCGTGTAGCGGCCCAAGCGTCTCCAGCGTCTTCAAAATCATCAAAGCCAGCGTCCCCTGCCGGATATCGGTCTTCTCAGCCACGTTTGCTCCTATGGGAAACCTATAGTAGAGTCGCACGATCTCCTATGGGAAAGCAATACCGGCCATCTCGCGAAAACCCGGTGACGGATTCGGAGAATATATTTTGACCATTCGCGCTCTGAAAACAAAGCACTTCCATGCTGGCCTTCCCGGGGTGTGCACGCATTGCCAACAACGCATGCTAATTTCAGAATCGAAAGAACCTCGTCGCACCCATTCGCGTACGGGGGCACTAAACCACGCGATTCCTCGAGACTCCGTGTGGCATAACGTCGAAATAATGGGCCTGCAGGCGTAAGCAGGAACTATGCGCTCCCGGTATCGTGGCCAGTGGCGAAGTCGTACGGTCAACTTATCGGAGGACAAGTTCACCAGTGCGTCTGCGTTCATCGTCAAAACAAAACGGCATGGGGCGCCCCAAATTTTGTCGTTAGCACCGGCGGCCGTGAAGAAGATGAGGGCCGCCGGTGTTCTGGCGAAACTACAAGGGAATCACAATAAGTGTCTCTGCGCGACGGGAGTCCTGGATTACCACGCGCTATTCGAACCGCGCGCCATCTCCGTCCAGCCGAACCAGGTCCTCATACATCCCTTCCGGGAACAGCATCATGGACCCATCGCCCAGCGTTTACGGAACCTTGTTAGCGGATCACGACGCGCGAGAACTTCGAGACGGGATTGCCGCTGGCGGTGATGGAGTGCAACAGCTGGGGTATATTGCAGGATCGTATTACCAGGCCTGCGGCGAATCAATTTATACGAGCAAGAAGCCCCGCCATCAGTCCCGCCGGCCCAGCCGAAAAGATGGGCGCAAGAACGGCGCGCGAAGGATGCCAGTCATTCGCCAGCGCCAGGCCGGGAAGGCCGTCGAGCAGCGTTACTGACGCGCACAAAGCGGCGACAGTGAACGGCAAAGCGCCCACAAGGCGGCTATCGATGAGCGGCGACAACTCGATATGCGGGGCGGCATCATTGCGGGCTGGTGTCAAATATATACGCGCTTTGAATTGCTCTCTCTGTTGTGAAATCATATTGACGTTCCAACTTTTAAAATGAGAAAACCCATTTGCTTCGCTGCGCTGATACTCGGAATACCTGCATGGGCGCTGGCCCAGGCCCCGACCCCGCCACGCGCGCCGCAGGGCTCAGCCGGGACCGAGTCCGGCTTCGCGGTGTTTCAGACCCGCTGCATGGGCTGCCACGGCAATCCCGCCGTGGATCGGGCGCCCGCGCCGGCCGTAATCCGTGAGATGTCGCCCGAACACATTTACGAAGCGCTCACCACCGGTGTTATGAAAGGCCAGGGTTCCACCCTGACGGAAGACCAGCGCCGGATGCTCGCAACGTTCATGAGCGGCCGCCCGCTGGGCAGTGAGCAGCAGGGCGACGCGAAGAGCATGCCCAATCAGTGCGCGAGCAATCCGCCGATGAGTGATCCCTCCGCCAGTCCGGAATGGAACGGCTGGGGCGCCGACACCAGCAACACACGCTTCCAGGCAGGCAAGGCCGCCGGACTCACGCCGGAGCAGGTGCCGCAGCTCAAACTCAAGTGGGCGTTCGGATATCCCACAGGCCTCTCGGCGTTCGGGCAGCCATCGGTTGTGTCGGGTCGCGTGTTCGTAGGGGCCGATACCGGTTACATCTACTCTCTCGACGCGAAGACCGGCTGCGTTTACTGGTCCTATAAGACCAAAGGCTCCGTCCGAAACGCGATCAACGCAGGCCCCGTAAAAGGACGAGGTGCGACAAAATACGGCGTATTCTTCGGCGATGCGCACGCGAACGCCTACGGGCTCGACGCGCAAACTGGCGCCGAACTATGGGTCACCAAAATAGACGATCACTTCGTCGCCCGCATCACCGCGGCGCCCGCGCTCTACAACGGCCGCGTCTACGTGCCCGTCTCCTCCTCCGAAGAATTCACGGCCGCCACCCTCGATTACCCCTGCTGCACTTCGCGCGGCAGTGTCGCTGCGCTCGATGCCAGCACCGGCAAACTCATCTGGAAAACCTACGTCGTCTCCCAACCGAAGCCCACGAAGAAGAACTCAAAAGGAGTGCAGAATTACGCACCCGCCGGCGGCTCCGTTTGGAATACGCCAACGGTTGACGTGAAGAAGAACGCGCTCTACTTCGGCACCGGCGACGCCGAAACCGAGCCCGCTCCCGACACAACCGACGCCATTATGGCTGTGGACCTGAAGACGGGCAAGCAGCTGTGGCACTACCAGGCGCAGGCTAACGACGCGTTCCTCGGGGGCTGCAACGGAGCTTCGAAGACGGACAACTGCCCGTCCGAAAACGGTCCCGATCTCGACATCGGCAACTCACCCATCCTGAAGACGCTGCCAGGTGGTAAGAGAATTCTTCTCGCGGCGACCAAGGACGGCAACGTAATCGCGCTCGATCCGGACAAGAACGGTGCGGTCGTCTGGCACGTCAACGTAGCGCCGAAGCCGGCCGATAACTCGTTCCTGTCGCGGCTGGGCGGTATCGTTTGGGGCGGCGCCGCCGATGAGAAAGCCGCATATTACGGCCTCAGTTCCGGCGCCATGGTTGCCGTTCAACTCGCAACCGGAGAACGCCTGTGGTTGACCAGCCTTGCCCCCCAGGGCAAGCGGGTCTCGAACGCCGCGGCTACGACCGAGATTCCGGGCGTCGTCTTCGTAGGGGGAACAGATGGCAAGATCCATGCGCTTTCGACCGCGGACGGCAAAGTCGTCTGGGAATATGACACGGCGCACCAGTTCGACACGGTGAATAAGGTTCCCGCGCACGGAGGCGGCATCGGCTCCGCCGGAGCCACCATCGCGGGCGGCATGATGTTCATTGGTTCGGGTTACGGGATCACCGGAAACAACTCGGGCAACGTGCTGCTGGCCTTTTCGGCGGAGTAGGTGCGATTTCTTCTCTGCTTCGCCGCATTCGCGCTGTCGATCCAGGCCCGCACCGTCGCGATTACACTAGATGACCTGCCCAATGCCGGCGCCGGTTCTGCCGCGGATGCCGAGGGGATTAACAAGCAACTTCTGGCAGCGTTCCAGACGCACCACGTACCGGTGACGGGATTTGTGATTCAGCAACGGGTTGAAGCCCTCGGGCCGGAGCGTGGAGCAAACATTCTGAGGCAATGGACAAAGCAGGGCCTGGATCTCGGCAACCACACCTGGTCGCACTCCGACGTCAACGACCTTTCCGTTGCCCAGATCGAGAATGAAATCGTCCACGGCGAATCGACTATCGGCACGGTCAAGTTCTTCCGTTTCCCGTTTAACCATACAGGCGATACGAAAGAAAAGCACGATGCCATCGCCGCCTTCCTTGCCAGTCGCGGTTATCGGCTCGCCGTCTGCACCATCGACACATCGGACTATGTCTTCAACAATGCCTATCTTCTGATGCTCGCGAAGAAAGACGAGCCAAACGCAAAAAGACTGCGCGCCGAGTATCTCGCCTACTCGGAAACGGAGATCGATTACTACGCGGCATTGAACAAACAGGTCCTGGGTTATGAGCCGCCGGAAGTCATGCTCCTGCACGCCAACCGGTTAAACGCCGACACGATCAATGCCATTCTCCTTCAGTTCAAAGAACGGGGATACCGTTTCGTCACCCTGACCGAAGCGCTGTCCGACCCCGCCTACCGGATTCCTGACACGTACATCACAAAGTTCGGCATGATGTGGGGATATCGCTGGGCGCGTGAGCGCAACGTAAAAGTGAACGGCAAACTCGAAAAGGACCCGCCGGCGTGGGTCACCAGCTATCGTTGAACGTCGTCGAATGTAACACTGGATTGGACGTCGGCTTTGTGGAAGTCTGAATTCTTCGCACTGAACGCAATGGTCCGCGCGTAAAGGAACAGGACGCGCAGTTTGAATTCTCCGCCGCACGTCACGGGAAACCAGACACCGTCGCTGAACCGCTGATAGGTAATCTTCGCGCCGATGTGCTCGACGTTTGTCCCGAGCATCGCCTTTACGGCCAGCGGAATTTTGCAGGCCCACTCCGCGGTAATCAGCACGGGTTGAAGCTCGTGTTTCTCGATCAGCGCCTCGCCGCGCCAGCACTCGTCCTTGTCTTTTTCGACGTACGAGATGTTGTATACCTCGTAGTCGCGATACTTCTCTTCGCCTTCGAGACGGAACGTGTATTTCGCAATCCCTGCCCCGGTCAGAGGGAACCACTCGACCATCGGACCGAGTTGGCTCTTCTCCCAGAGGATCTCGCGCGCGAACGAATCGGTGAGAGCGCCATCGATGTCGCTGTCTTTAGTTCGGTAACCGGCGTCGGCGTAGTTGATGGTGCGGTTCGCCCTCGCGAATATGCCCTTCGACCTTCAGCAGCTCACGCTTCGCGCCCTTTTCGCCGGGTGTCACCACATAATCCCGGCTCTCCTCGCGCGCCAGTTTTCCGTTGGCCCGCTTCAGCCGGACAAACACGTTCATGTCGTAGACGTACGCAGCCCGCGCCGCCAGGGCGCGCTCCTGGTTTTCAGCGACCCGTTGCATGATTTCGTCCGCCGATGGCGGCGCGATCAACAGAAACGGCAGCAGGAAAATCATCGGGCCTCTCCGGAGAATACGGATGAGGAGGCCAGGAGACTGCGCTAAACTCGCCTATCAAACCAGCGCGGTCTGTCCGGCCAGTTGGCGCAGGACGAACGGCAGGATCCCGCCGTTGCGGAAGTACTCGGCTTCCTGCGGCGTATCCACTCTCGGCACAGCCTCGAAAGTGGTCTCGGCAGCCATCCGCCGCGACGGCTTTCACCAAAGCGCGCGAGCCGGTTTCCACGGCCTCGCGAACGCCCGTAACCTGGAATAACTCTTTGCCGGTCAGCTTGAGCGAAGCAGCGGTCTGCCCCGGAACGAATTGCAACGGAAGAACTCCCATCCCGACGAGGTTGGTCCGGTGAATCCGCTCGAAGCTTTCCGCGATGACCACCTTCACGCCCAGGAGCTTCACACCCTTCGCCGCCCAGTCTCGCGACGATCCCGACCCGTACTCCTTCCCGGCCAGGATCATCAGCGGAGTTCCCTCCTGCTGGTAGCGCATCGAGGCGTCGTAGATGAACATCTCCGTCTCGTCGGGGAGATAAACGGTCCACGGACCTTCCGTACCCGGTGCGAGCTGATTCCGCAGCCGCACGTTCGCCAGTGTTCCGCGCACCATCACTTCATGGTTTCCGCGGCGCGCGCCGTATGAGTTGAAATCCTTCGCCATCACGCCCTGCGAGATCAGGTACTTCCCGGCCGGGCTGTTCACCGCGATCGATCCCGCCGGCGAGATGTGGTCCGTCGTGATCGAATCGCCCAACATCGCCAGAACGCGGATACCGGTGATGTCGGCGATGGGCGCATTCGGATCGGTCATATTGTCGAAGTAAGGCGGCTTCTTGATGTAAGTTGAAGAGTCGTCCCACGCGTAAGTGCCGCCGGTCAGGACGGGTAAGTTCTGCCAGTTACTATCACCTTCGAAAGCCTTCGCGTACTCGGTGCGGAACATCTCGGCGTCCACAGTTGCGGCGATCGTCGCCTCGATCTCCTGCGGCGTTGGCCAGATGTCCTTCAGGTAAACCGGCTCGCCGTCTTTGCCCGTACCGAGCGAATCGGACGCCATGTCGAAATCTACGCGGCCCGCCAGCGCATAAGCCACCACAAGAGGCGGCGACGCAAGGTAGTTCGCCTTCACCTGCGGATTGATACGGCCTTCGAAGTTACGATTCCCGCTGAGCACCGCGGCCACAACCAGATCTTCGTTCTTCACCGCCGCGGAAACCGCTTCCGGCAAAGGCCCGCTGTTCCCGATGCAGGTGGTGCAGCCATAACCCACGAGATTGAAATTCAGAGCCTCGAGATAGGGAGTAAGTCCGGCCTTATTGAGATACTCGGTAACTACCTTTGAACCTGGCGCCAGACTGGTCTTCACCCAGGGCTGGCTCTTCAGCCCCTTCTCGACGGCCTTCTTCGCCAGCAGCCCGGCGCCCACCATCACCGAAGGATTCGAAGTATTCGTGCAACTGGTAATCGCGGCGATCACAACCGCGCCGCTTCCCATTTCGGCGCTTTCCCCGTGAATATCGATCTTCGCCTTCTTCGTAGTCGCGTCCTTGAACGCATCGCGGAAATTCTTCCGCACTTCGGGAAGGGTAAGGCGATCCTGGGGACGTTTCGGCCCTGCCATGGAAGGCACGACAGTCGCGAGATCGAGATCGAGGGTATCGGAAAAGAGCGGGTCTTTCGTTTCGTCCGTACGGAACAGGCATTGCTCCTTCGAATATGCCTCAACCAGCGCGAGCGTGTGCTGGTCGCGATTCGAGGTGCGGAGATACTGAAGCGTGCCGTCATCCACCGGAAAGAACCCCATCGTCGCCCCGTATTCCGGGGCCATGTTGGCGATCGTTGCGCGATCGGCCACGCTCAGCTGGCTCAGGCCGGCGCCGAAGAACTCGACGAACTTCCCGACGACTCCCTTCTTGCGCAGCATCTGCGTGACGGTCAGCACGAGGTCGGTCGCGGTGCAGCCTTCGGGCAGTTTGCCGTGCAGCTTGAATCCGACCACGGCCGGAAGAAGCATCGAAACCGGCTGCCCGAGCATGCAGGCTTCGGCTTCGATCCCGCCGACGCCCCATCCGAGAACGCCCAGCCCGTTGATCATCGTCGTGTGGGAGTCGGTACCGACGAGCGAGTCGGGATAAGCCATCCATGAGCCGTCCGCCGCCTGCGACCGGAACACAACCGCGGCGAGATACTCCAGATTCACCTGGTGCACGATGCCGGTATCGGGCGGGACCACGCGGAAATTCTGGAAAGCCGTCTGGCCCCATCGCAGCAACATGTAGCGCTCGCGATTGCGCTGGAATTCCAGCAGCGCGTTGATGTTGAACGAGTCTTTCGTGCCGATACTCATCCACCTGGACCGAGTGATCGATCACCAGATCGGCGGGCATGAGCGGATTGGCCTTCGACGGGTCCGCGCCCATTGCGGCAAGCGCGTCGCGCATGGCGGCGATATCCACCACCGCAGGTACGCCGGTGAAATCCTGTAACAGCACGCGCGCCGGCATGAAAGAGATCTCTTTCGCTTCCGGGCCGCTCACGCCGCGCGCGACAGCATCGATGTCGGTGGCCTGCACCTTGCGGCCATCTTCGTGGCGAAGCAGGTTCTCCAGAAGGATCCGGTGCGAGAAAGGCAGGCGGGAGACATTGGCAACGCCGTTTTCTTCGAGCGTGGCAAGGCGGAAATACTTGTAGTCGACACCGTCCACTTTCAACGTGGATGCAGCGCCAAAGCTGTTCTGGTTCATGGGGTTAGTTCCACTATATCGTGGGGCTGCCCCCCAACTGCCGCTCAACCGGTGGACTTCGGGTGGGCCGAATCGTAGACCCGCATCAGGTCGGTCAGCGAGACCTGCGTATACTTCTGGGTCGTGGAAAGGCGCGAGTGGCCCAGCAACTCCTGGATCGCCCGGAGATCGGCGCCGCTGCTGAGCAGATCTGTTGCAAACGCGTGACGCAAGGTGTGGGGATGAATCGAGGAATCACCCGCCACGTACGTGGCGTAAAACCGGACCAGATTACGTGCGCCGCGATCGGTCAGCCGCGCGCCTCGGTGATTCAGGAATAGCGCGCGCGGTTCTATTTCGCTCCGGCGCACCTTGAGCCAGGTTTCGAGCGCTTCCGCGGCTTTGGTCCCATAAGGTATCTGGCGTTCCTTCCGACCCTTGCCGCGCACGCGCACCCAACGCTCGCCGCGGTCGAAGTCTTCGAGATTCAGGCCCACCGCTTCGCTGATCCTCAACCCGCAGCCGTACAGTAATTCAAGGAGCAACCGGTCGCGTTCCGGAAACGGGCGGTCCAGTTCTTCCCGCGAAGAACCATCGATCAACGCGTTCGTTACCTCCGCGTTGGGCACTTCCGGCAGCGTTTTCGGCATCTTCGGCAGGCGCAGCAGCCGCGCGGGATTGCCTTCCATCCGGTGTTCGCGCGCCAGAAACCGGAAGAGCGAGCGTAAGGACGCCAGCTTTCTTCGGATGGTCGCTGGTTTCTGTCCTCTGTCATAAAGGTGCCCCAGCCACTCACGCAGACTCAAAAGATCGATCGCCGCGAGCGGGGGCGGCTCCGATTTTGGCGGGGAGAAATAAGCGAGGAATTCCTCGAGATCCGCGCCGTAATTGCGCAGCGTGTGCGGAGAATCGTTACGCCGCGACCGCTCTTCCAGAAAGTCTTTGATTCCGACGGCCAGCTCAGACATGTATCGCCGCGTATTCGTCGAGTTTTTCGAGCGCCAGTTTGCACACTGCCGTCTGGCGTTCCTTGCGGTCGCGTGGATTGGGATCGAGCGGCGGAAACAGATCGAATGCGATGTTCGCCGGTTGATACTTGCGCGAATCGGCATGCGAGACGTAGTGGCACAACGACCCGATTGCGGTCTCGCGCGGCAACGGCCGTACCAGCTCGCCGCGCAGTTTCGCTGCCGCAAGGGTACCCGCGACCAGCCCGGTCGCGATCGATTCGACGTATCCTTCAACGCCGGAAATCTGGCCTGCGAAGAATACGTTCGGGTGCGTGCGTAACTGCAGTGTGGCGTCGAGCAGCGCTGGAGCGTTGATGTAGGTGTTGCGGTGGATCTGCCCATACCGCAGAAACTCGGCGTTTTCAAGACCCGGAATCAGACGCATAATCCGCTTCTGTTCGGCGAAACGCAGGTGGTTCTGAAAGCCCACCAGGTTGTAGCTGTCGGCGCGCAGATTCTCCTGCCGCAGTTGCACCGCCGCGTACGGACGCCGGCCGGTGCGTGGATCGGTCAAACCCATCGGCTTCATGGGACCGAACCTGAGCGTGTCGCGTCCGCGCCGCGCGATCTCCTCGATAGGAAGGCACGCTTCGAAATACGGCGTGTCGTTCGGGATGTGCGCCTCGACCTTCTGCGCCGCGATCAGTTCATCCAGAAAACGGTCGTACTCGGCTTTGGAAAAGGGACAGTTCAGATAATCGCCCGTGCCGTCGAGCGATTTGTCATACCGAGACGCGGGGAAAGCAATCGTGCGGTCCACCGTGTGCGCGTCGATGATCGGACTAATGCTGTCGTAAAAGAACAAACGGTCCGACCCGGTGAGGCGGGCGATGTTCCCTGCGAGGGTATCGCTGGTCAGAGGGCCGGTGGCGATGATCATTGGTTTTTCCGGATCGATTTCGGCAACTTCCTCGTGCCTTATTTCGATGCGCGGATGCGACTCGATCGCCGCCGTCACTTCTTCTGCGAACGTGACACGATCGACTGTGAGCGCCTGGCCGCCGGGCACGCGAGCCTTCTCCGCCGCCATCAGGAGCAGGGAGTCCAGCCTGCGCAGTTCCTCCTTGAGCAGCCAGGAAGCGGAGGGATGCTGATCGCTTTTGAGCGAATTGCTGCAGACCAGTTCGGCCAGGCGGTCGGTCTGATGCGCGTCGGTTGTGCGCACCGGGCGCATTTCGTAAAGCGTGACCTCGACGCCACGCTCGGCGAGCTGCCACGCCGCTTCTGTGCCCGCGAGGCCGCCTCCGATTACTGTAATCTGTGAGCGCAAGTCTTATTTTAGTTTCGATGGACGATCCATTTAATTTGCAACGTTTCGTCGACGCCCAGCGGGACGAAATCGATCACGTGCGCGCCGAATTGACCCGCGGCCGTAAGGACAGCCATTGGATGTGGTTCATCTTTCCGCAATTGAGAGGCCTGGGTCAGAGCTGGATGGCGAATCACTATGGCATCTCCGGCCGCGCAGAGGCTGAAGCGTATCTCGATCACCTGACGCTCGGACCGAGACTTATTGAGTGTACGGAACTTGTGAACCGTATTGAGGGGAAAACCGTGGAAGAGATCTTCGGTGGGATAGATTCGATGAAATTCAGATCGTCGATGACGTTATTCTCTCTTTGTGCTGGAGACACGGCCGTGTGCAGCCGGGCTTTACGAAAGTACTTCAATGGCCTCCACGATCCCGTGACGAACGAGCTGCTGAAAAAGGGGCGTTCGCGGTAGATGGCCAGCTATCAATGGGCGCCTGAATCGTTCGTATCGTTCATGTTCGCTTCAGCAGGAACAGCTCTGGCCAGTTTTGCCGTTACTTTCCTCGCATTTGGTCCTGCCAGTAGCCTTGGCGGTTTGGCGCTCGCGGCGCCGGCGTTAACGGTGTTCTGGGTGTTTCAACTAGTTTGGGCTGTCAGGAAATATGGCAAAGGAAGGCTGTGGGGACTTGTCGGCCTGCCGTTTGCTTTCTTTTGGCTGGGACTGGTGATTTTCTTCGCGATCGGTTGTTCGCCGCAGGAGGGGTGTCTATAGATGTTTCCTGCCCGAACCGCTGACGAGCTTATAGATCTCACGCTTTGAGAGTCCGCGTTCGCGCGCTACTGTCTTCATGGCGTCCATGCGATCGACGCCTGCGCCGACCAGCAAAGCCACCGCTTCTTCCGCGGGCGTATCGTCGTGGGCCGGCTCGCTCGCCTTGGCGACCATCAGCACAAACTCGCCGCGAATCATGTCGCGCGTGGCAAGCGTATTTCGAATCTCGGATGCCGTTCCGCGGAGGACCTCTTCGTGCAGTTTCGTTAACTCCCGCGCAACCACAATTCGGCGCTCCCCGAATGCCCCGGCTATGTCTTCCAGAGCCTCCAGGATTCGGTGCGGCGCTTCATAGAACACGAGTGTCGCCGACTCATCCGCCAGCGATTCCAGCAGCCGCGAGCGCTGACCCTGTTTCGCCGGGAGAAAGCCGGCGAAGTGAAATTGATCGGTGGGCAATCCCGAAACCACCAGTCCGGCAAGCAGCGCCGACGGGCCCGGAATAGCCTCGATGCGAATAACTGCTTCCACGGCGGCATGCACCACCCGATAGCCGGGGTCTGAAAGCAGCGGCGTGCCGGCATCGGAAACAAGCGCTCCCTTTTCGCCCCCCAGAAGGCGCGCGATCAGATCCTCTGTCCGGTTGGCTTCGTTGTGTTCGTGATAGCTGAGGGTTCGAGTCTGAATGCCGTAATGATCGAGCAGGCGTTTCGTGGTTCGGGTGTCTTCGCAGGCAATCCAGTCCGCTTCTTTGAGGATTCGCACCGCGCGATACGTAATATCTTCGAGATTTCCGATGGGCGTCGAAACCACGTAGAGACAGCCAGCCATTGAATCACAGCATAGCCTGCGTAAGTTCGGCGCGGCCGCTCAAAGTCGCGACGTTCCTTTACGTGTAAAGGATTTCAACTTGGGTAAAGCTGCCGGGAAATGCGGCGTTCACCGTGGCGACGATCTGCGGCACATGCGGTTTAATCTTGCTCCACCGTCCCTGTCCCAATACAACAATGGCTATCCTGCGACCTGCGAGGTTCTGCCGATACGCGAATCCCGCGGTTTCGGCGGCGTCCAGCAATTGCCCGTTTTCCATTTCCTCCCATCCACGGGCGCGGGCTTCCTTAACCGTGTGGCGATCGATCAGATAGCGGGCAAGCGTGCGCGGTGTCCGATTGTCGAACAGAACGGAGCATTCACGGTTGGTGAGTCGGGGCTTCGGTCGTGCTGTGCGCTGCGAATTCGAGAACAGCTTGAACCTGTTTCTCGCGTCACACCGAACTCTTCCATCAGCTCATCCACATTCATGTCCCGGAGGTTCTCGAATTACCGGTAGAGGATCAGCATCCGAGTCCCCTTTTTAAAGACCCCATGCACCGCTGCGGTTTGCCGGGGACGCTTCCACTGGCGGGACATTGCGACCAATCGAGAGCTGCCATATGATTGCCTCGTTATTATCCTAGCCCCATCCCACGATTCGGGGGCTGCGTCACTCCCTCGCAGGCGTCTTCAGAACTGTCCCCGCCGCGAGCGCACGCTTCCCGCAGCGCGATGGATTTCCGACGAAACCGGAGCCCCGGACGGATGGCGATATCGCAGGTGCCGGCGCAAATTATGAAGGCGATTCGAGAGTATAATTCGAACGTTGAAATTGTGATACGACCTTTCGTACACATAAGCGTTATCGCATTTCTGTCCGGTAGCGTGTTCGGCCAGACGGTCGAAGTTCCGCGCGCATTTGACATCGCCGATGTCCACGTGCGCCCGCGAGCCAATTGGGTACAAAAGGGGGCGAATCAGATGCAGGGCGGCCTTCTTAATGGCGATCGGTATGAGTTGCGGCGCGCCACCATGCTCGACCTGATCCGGATCGCTTACGGGATCGATGCCGACAAGGTCTATGGAGGACCGAACTGGCTCGACTACGATCGCTTCGAGGTGATCGCCAAGGCTCCTCCCGGGACGCGTCCGCAGACACTGAAGCTGATGCTGCAGTCGCTGCTGGCGGATCGTTTCAAGCTGGTGCTGAAGAACGATACCAGGCTGGCGCCGGCCTGGGTGCTTTCGGCGGGCAAGGGGCAACCGAAATTGAAGCCGGGTGATAGCAGGGGTTCCGGCGGATGCCGGAGCCTGGCTCCGATCTTCGGAGATTTGCCCACCGGCACGATCGAATGCCGTGGCGTAACGATGGAGGCGTTTGCGCCCGCGCTTCGCGCACTCGCTCCTGGCTTTTTCGACAATCTTCCGGTTGTGGATTCCACAGGCATCGGAGGAGTCTGGGACATCGATCTCAAATATCCGCTTCGATTCATTTCCCCGTCGGGAGCGGCCCCGGCCGATACCGGCGCAAACGGCGGCATCGTTGAAGCGGTCGAGAAGCAGCTCGGGTTGAAGCTGGAGCGTGGAACCGTTCCGCAGCCGGTCACGGTGGTCGAGAGCGTGAATGAGACGCCGTCCGCGAATCCGCCCGGCGTGACCGCAGCTCTACCTTCCCTTCCTCCGCCCGAGTTTGAAGTGGCGTCGATCCGGCCATGCGACGGCAAAGGCCCCAATATGGCCCCCCGATTTGAGTCCGGCGGGCGGGTAACGGCGCACTGTATGTATTTGATCAATCTGATCCAGGAGTTGTGGGATCTGGCTCCCTACGAGGAGTTGGCAGGTGCGCCCAAGTGGTTGTCGAGTGGAAATTCGCCCGGTTTCAGTATCGAGGCGAAAGCGCCCGCTGGTAACTACGTGGACGCTCAGGGAAGGCAGGATCGGGATGCGCTCAACGCGATGATGCGTGCGCTTCTGGTGGACCGCTTCAAGATCAAGTTCCATTATGAGGACCGCCCCATGGATGCGCAAACACTGGTAGCGGCAAAGCCCAGGCTGACCAAAGCTGACCCTTCGAACCGAACCGGATGTACTCGTCAGACTCCGGGAAGGGGTGCAGGAGCCGTGTTTGTAATTCCCCGGAACGGCGCCCGTGCCGGCGCCCCCCTCCGGCTTATCTGCCGAAACATGACCATGGCACAGTTCGCGGAGCAGCTTCAGGGCTTCGATCCCCAGATCTCCTACCCGGTGCTGGACGGAACCGGTATGGACGGCGCGTGGGACTTCACGCTCAGCTATGACCTGATGGCGACTATTCCGCTGCCGCCCATATTGCGTGGAGGGGCCCAGACCGCCGGAGCGGGAGAGCCGTCGGACCCATCGGGCGCCCTCTCCTTTACCGAGGCGCTTGAGAAACAGCTTGGCCTGAAGCTGGAGAAACGCAAGAGGTCCGTACGGGTTCTGGTTCTCGACCACATCGAGGAGAAGCCGACGGACAACTGACGGCGTCGATCCGGGAGGCCTCGGTGTCGCTGAGGAAAAAATCTGGTCGTACCTGGACGATGATCCAAAGTTCGCCCCAGGGCGGGACCGGCAACCACAGCATAGCCTGTCCGCGAAATGGAACGGAAGACTCTCAGAGTTACGGATGCACAAGCTTCGCAGAGTTGCCGCAGGCATTCGTTGTCAGGCGTCCGCCCTCGTTATCGAGAAAAAGAAGGTAACGCGTTCCGATCGCGAGCGGCAGGCGCCCTGAATCGTTCGGGCTGAACACCTGAACCGAAGCGGCTGTTTTTCCTTTCAGGAGTGCCTCCACCGTGAGATTGTAAAGCGTTCCAGACCAGAAGTCCGGCTCCCTGGGGTCAGGAATATTCTTTTCGGAGACAACCGTCCCGATCAATATCACTGATGCGTGCCGAAACTCAGTTGGCCATGAGATGACGGGACCTTTGGAGGGATCGACCGATACACCGTCTTTGTTAAAGCACACCGCCGTCGCAGTTGTGCCCCATACGGCCAGGAGGGCAACCAAAAGACAGACCCGCTTGATCGCGTGAGGTGCCATTTGACGATGATACGCTACATCGGGCCCGATAGCATAAAGGAGTGGAACCAGACTTAGAGTCACTTACAAGGCTGTGGCCTCATCGGGAACACGAATCGAATTGGCTGAAGAATCTGGCCTGCGCGATTGGCTTTCACCAATGGCACACTCTAAAGTTCGGTGATTCGGCGGCTTTCGATTTCTGCCGCTGGTGCCCTGAGATTCGACGGCATCCGACTCATTGACCTACTGAATCTTCAGATATCGCGAGAAGCTTTCGGCAGACCCGCCCGCCGCGCGCGCCAGACTAAGCTTCGCGATATTGTGCGCATACACCGCGTCGATGTAATCGAGCTCGGCGGTCGCGACGGTCGCCTGCGACTGCGAAACATCCACCGTGTCGGTCACGCCGGCGTCGAAACGCTGCCGCGTCAGCGTCAGGGTTTCCCGCGTTACGTCGAGATTCTGCTGCGCGACCGCGACCTGGCTGATAGCCGCCTGCAGATCCAGGAAGGCATTGCGCACGTCGGCCTCAACCTTGCTTCGCAAATCTTCAAACTCGGCGCGGCGCTGATCGAGCGCGGCGTTCGCCTGCTCGATATCGCCTTCAGTACGGCCGCCTTGCCAGATCGGGACGCGGAGCGTTCCGGCCACCGAGAACGTTCCGTGCGATTGGGCTGGATTCGTGCCGATCACCCCGTAGTCCGCATTGAATGACAACGACGGCAGCCGTTCCGCGTGGGCGGCGGCGAGCGTACGCTCGGCGGCGTGAATCTGCGTCTGCGCGGCCTGGATATCGGGGCGCTGCATCAAGGCCTGTTTTACGACGTCTTCTTCGGTGAGCTGCGGCGCCTCGGCAAAAGGGATCGTGTCGGTCAATTCGTATTTCTCGTTCGGCGGCAGGCCGGTCAAACGCGCCAGATTGATCTTCTGCTTGTCCTGGTCGTTCTGCAGAGTGGCGAGGCGCTGCTTGGCCGTCAACAACTGAACCTGGCTTTTGTTGACGTCGATCTGGGCCACGAGCCCGACGCTTTTCTGTTGCGCCGTCTGCTGATACAAGGCGTCCGCGCTATTGACCTGGGCTTTGGCCGATGCTACGCGCGCCTCCGCCGCGATTACCTGAAGGTACGCGCCGCCCACCGCGAGTACCACCTGATCCTTCGCGTCCTGAGCGAACAAGGCATTGGCGTGAAGGGTCTCTTTCGCAGACCGGTAGTTGTTCAATGCGGTGAAATCGGCTACTGTCTGGGTCAGACGAGCCCGGAGATCGAAGTAATTGAATGGGCCTACGATCGACGGGACGCCGAAGCCGGCAACGGGGCCTGAGATGCGCAATCCCACCGCGCGCAGGTTCTCCTGCTCGACGGTCTCCGAGAGGCTGCTGCTCAGGTTCGGCATCAACGCGCTTCTCGCAACGCGGGCCTCGCCCTGAGCTTGTCGCGTAGCCATGCTCAGTCCGACCGTGCCGAGGTTGTATTCCAGGCCTCGGGCGATCGCGTCCCGCAGAGAGAGTTTCCCTGAAAAGGGCAGCTTTGCGGTGCTGCCGGCGCTCCCGGAGTACGGCCCCTGCGCCTGGATCGAGGGATTGATCGTGTTGACGCTTGTGGTGGTTCCGGCCACCGGGGCCTGGGTCGCGGTGACGGACCCCGACTGACTCGTTCTTCCCGAAAGGGGAACCTGATTGGCCAGCGTGCCGTTGCTTGAGGCTGGAGGCGCGCCGAGCTGCTGGCCAAAAGCGGCTGCTGCGAACAGCACCGGGCACGCCGCGGCGGCAAAATGGGTTCGTTTTTTCATTTTCTTCTAGCTGAGTTGTTTTCGGAAACGCCACACGCTGAGCGACACCATAATGAACGTGAAGACCGCAAGCACCAGAAAGTTCGGCCAGAGCGTCTCGATGCTGCTGCCCTTGATCATGCTGGACCGGGCAATCACGCTGAAGTGGCGGATGGGATTGATCCGAACCAGCGGCTGCAGCCAGCCAGGGATCGCTTCCGCCGGGGTGATGGCCCCCGATGCCGTGGTGAGCAGCGGGTTCACAAAGAAGCTGGTCAACTGCGCCTGATAAGCCGAGTGTGTGAATGTCGCGATTACCGTTCCGATTCCGATGCCGGACAGGACGCACAGCGCGGCGCCGCTCAACACAACGAATATGCTGCCGTGGAAGGGCACGTCGAATACGACCTTGATCAGCGTGGTCGCAAAGAGCACCATCATCATCAGGAGAAAGAAGAGGGGAGCGATCTTGGCGACGATGATTTCGTAGGTGCCGGCCGGCGACATCAGCAACTGTTCGATGGTTCCCGCCTCACGTTCCTTGACCATGGCGGTGGCGGCCACGATCGAGCCGTTCAGGATCAGCAGCAGCCCGAAGATTCCGGTTACCACGAACCATGAGCCCACGAGGCCCGGGTTGTAGAGATACGACGGAACGATCTGGACCTGGCCTTTGCGCGTCACATCGGGCGCCGCGATCTTCGCGAAGTTTGCGTGCAGTCCGCTCGACGGGAGGCCGGCGTTATAGGTCTGGATCACGCCTTCGGCATAGCCCTGGGCGATGGCGGCCGTGTTTGCGTTCATGGCGTTCAGCAGAAACTGCACCGTCAGAGGCCGTCCGCGCTCGAGGTCGCGCGCATAGGTGCGAGGTATCACGACGCCCGCATCCACCTCTCCGCGGCTGATGGCGTCTCCGAGCTTGTTCACGTCGTAGTAATAGCCGGCGAGTTTGAAGCTTTTGCTTTCGGTCAGCGAGGAGGTCAGGGCGCGGCTTTCGGGCGTCCGGCTGTCATCGATGATTCCGAGTTTCAGGTCGGAGACGGTCGCGTTCAGGACCAGGCTGAAAAGGAGTAACTGCAGGGTCGGCGGGAGGATCAGCGACATCGCGAGCCGCCGGTCGCGGCGGATCTGTGCGAACTCTTTTCGCAGCAGGGAGCGGAGGCGGTTGCTGAAGAAGAAGCTCAGGAGGCTATTCATGACGCTCCCTTCCGGTCGCGGCTCCCAAGCAACTCTCGAGTTGCTTGGCTTTTTGACCCGGCCCTGCCGGGTCCGTCGCTCGGAAACGTATCCGAACGTTGGCAAACACTTACCGAGCCACGACCGGCAGGGAGTGATGTTCGAGTGGCCCTTTTCAGCACCCTGCTACGAACACCGGCGACAAGATCGCCGGCGCCACGGGCGGGAAGTGCTTGCGTCGAATATGACGTAGTCCGCATTCTTTTACGCTTTCAGTTGCATGCGGCGCATGTTGCGCCACGCGAGGGTGTAGAAGATCAGCCCGATGACGGCGATGATGATGATCTTCCACCAGACCGCGGGCCAGCCTCCGCCCTGCAGCAGCGCGTCGCGCACGACGTCGATGTAATAACGGCCCCAGATGAAGTTCGACAGCCAGCGGATCTGCGCCGGGATGTTCTGAATGGGGAAAATCAGTCCGGAAAGCATGAAGACCAGGAGAAAACCGCCAAGTGCGACCGCCTGCATGGCCGCCGCCTGATTGGGAATCGCCACGCCGACCATGGTGCCGAAGGAGGATACGCAGAATGCGTACAGAATGGTCGCGACGATGAAAGGCGTCGGGTCTCCGGCGAAGTTGAGGCCGAAGTAAGTGAACAGCAGCGTCAGCAGCAAAAGGCAGTCGCAGGCGGAGACGACCATGAAGGTCAGGATCTTGCCGAGCAGAAACTCATGGGCCGAAATGCTGGAGACGTAGACCTGCAGGATGGTCTTCTGCTCGCCTTCCCTGGCCGTGGCCAGCGTGGCGAGAAGGGGCGGGAACAGTGAGAGCGCCAGCACGAAAATTCCGGGCCCGTAGAACTTCTTCGAGGAGCGGCCGGGGTTGAACCAGAATCGGATCGCGGCCGTCACCGGAACCGCCTGGCCCGCACCGCCGTTGTTTGCATTCCAGGCGCGGGTGACCTCGGCTGCGTAACCCGAGAGGAGCTTCGCGGTGTTCGAGTCCGAGCCATCGATGAGCATCTGAACGGGCGCGCTGACGCCGCGCGCGAGGTCGCGTCCGAAATGCGCCGGGATGATCAGAGCGGCGCGCGCTTTGTTGGATGTGAATGCGGTTTCCGGCTGCACATCCACCGGCAACGGCACGACGCGAAACGTGTTCGAATGGCGGAAGGCGTCGATAAACTGGCGCGAGGCGGAAGAGCCGTCGAGGTCCTGCACCGCGATGGGGAGATCGGAGACATCGAGCGAGATGGCCGATCCCATGAGGATGAGCGTGGTGCAGGGCAGCAGCAGCGCGAGGCCGAGCGCCATCTTGTCGCGGATCATCTGGGTCAGCTCTTTGCGTGTTTGGGCGAGGATTCTTCTCATGGTTTATATCCTCAAGGGCGACTTTGCCCTGCTGGCGGGCCTTTTCGACCACGCCGATGAACACGTCTTCGAGCGAGAAGCGTCCTTCGCGCGCCTGAAGCACGCGGATCCCGGCGTTCTCAAGCCTTTGGCGGTTGATGCGCTCGCCGGTTTCGGCGTCATCTTCGGTGATGACGTGCAGGCGGTCGCCAAAGAGAGACACGCGCCAGCGCTCGGCATCGTTCTTCAGCAGGTCCATCGCGCGCTGCGGCTGATCGACGATGAATTCGAGCAGATGACCGCTCTGACCGGCTTTGATTCCGGTGGGGCTGCCTTCGGTCACCAGTTCGCCCGCGACCATGAAGCCCAGGCGATTGCACTGTTCGGCTTCTTCCAGATAGTGAGTGGTGACGAGAATCGCGGTGCCGGTGTCGGCGAGGCGGTTGATCATGGTCCAGAAGGAGCGGCGGGCGAGCGGATCGACGCCGGAGGTCGGTTCGTCGAGGAACAGCACGCTTGGTTCGTGCAGGATCGCCGCGCCGAAGGCAACGCGCTGCTTCCAGCCCTGCGGCAGGCTGCCGGTCAGCTGGTTTTCTTTGCCTTGCAAACCCGAGAACGAAAGGACCCAGCGCTTCTTCTCTTCGCGCTCCTCTTCCGGAACGCCGTAGACTCCGGCGAAAAAGTCCAGGTTTTCCTCGATGGACATGTCGTCATAGAGCGAAAACTTCTGCGACATGTAGCCGATCTTTTCCCGGACTTCGGCCGAGCGGAATCCACCGGATTGCCCGGCCAGTTGCATGCTTCCGCTGGTCTGCGGCAGCAGTCCGCAGAGCATCTTGATGGTGGTGGTTTTGCCGGCTCCGTTCGCGCCCAGCAGACCGTAGATTTCGCCGTATTTCACATGGGCGGTCACGTTTTTTACGGCGGTGAACGCGCCGAACTGCTTCACCAGATTTTTCGCGCCGATCGCGACCTGGCCGCGTAATTTACCGTGATCGCGGTGGCCGGGAAACGGCTCCTGGTGGACCTTCTGACCGAGGTTCCTGAGTGTGGCGACGAAGGTGTTTTCGAGCGTGGGGTCGTCGATGCGGATGTCGTCGATCGAGAGCCCAATGGTGGCGAGCGTTTTGTCTGCGACTCGGCGGGCGTTGTCAGGCTGGCGAACGAGCATGTCGAGACGATCGCCGAAGCGCTGGACGTCGATGATCTCGGCGTCGGGACCCGTGAGCGGCGTCAGCGCGCGTTCGGCCTTCGCGAGGTTCGAACAATGGATTTCCATGCGGCGTGCACGGAGGCTGGCGCGCAGTTCGGCGGGCGTGCCGGTCTGGCGGATTTCGCCCTGGTGCATGAAGGCGACGCGGTTGCAGCGCTCGGCTTCGTCGAGGTATGGGGTGGCGAGAACAATCGTTAATCCGTCGGCGGCGAGGTGAGCGAGCGTGTCCCAGAACTCACGGCGGGAGACCGGATCGACGCCGGTGGTTGGCTCATCGAGAAGGAGGACCCGCGGCTCCGGCACGAGGGCGCAGGCGAGCGCGAGTTTCTGCTTCATGCCGCCACTCAGGCGTCCGGCCAGCCGCTCTTCGAATCGATCCATGTCGAACATGCGCAGGTAACGGCGGCCGCGCTTTGTGATTTCGTCCGGTGGCACGCGGCGGAGATCGCCGATATAGCGGATGTTTTCGGCCACCGTGAGATCGGGGTAGAGACTGAAGGCCTGCGTGAGATAACCGGTGGTTGAACGTGCTTCACGCGCGGGGGAACCGAAAACTTCGGCGTCGCCTGACGTGGCTTCCATGACGCCGGCGAGGATCTGAAACGTCGAGGTCTTGCCCGCACCGTCGGGTCCGATCAGGCCGAAGATTTCGCCATCGGCGATGTCGAGGTTAATCCCGCGCACGGCGTCGAGCGCGCCGTAGCGCTTCCAGAGATTGCGAATACGGATTGCCGTCCGCCTCCGGCCGCCGGCAGGCGCCGAGATTTCCGCAACCGGTTCCGCAATGATCATAATTTGCAACTCACGGATGGAATCGGCCGGAGGGCCAGGAGGTTCCCTCAACCAGGATCTCGCCGTCGGCGGGCATGCCGGGTTTGGCGAAGCCGATCGCGCCTTTCAACTGGATCTTTACCCCGACGACCTGCTTCACGCGGTCATCGCGGAAGTAGGTGTTCTCAGGCGTGAACGTCGCCTGCGGGTCGATGCGTAAAACGTAAGCGTCGACGGGAGTTTGGGGCGCAGAGTCAAGATAGATGCGCGCGGGCTGGCCGATCTTTACCTTGCCGATCTGGCCTTCCGGGACGTATCCGCGCAGATAGACTTTGCTCATATCGAGCAGCGTGACGATTGCGGTGCCGGCGGTCACGACCTCGCCGGGTTCGGCCGCGCGCGTCATGACAGTGCCGTCGAAGGGCGCCTTGATGATGAGGTCGTTGCGATTCGCCTCGGCTTCGGTCAGCTCGAATTGCGACTGTTGCGCGGCTGCATTCGCGGAGCCAATCTCCGCCTGCTGCTGGGCGATTTGCTTGCTCACGCTATCGGCCTGGAATTGCCGGATACCAGGATTAGAGAGGTTGGCCTGCGCGGTGGTGACGGCGGCCTCCGCCGCGGTTACCCGGCGCTGGGCGGCTGCAACGGCTGCGGCCTGCTGATTCGCGGTGGCAGAAGCCTGGATCGCCTGGCGCTCGGACGCGGCGCCTGTCTTCAGGAGCTTCTGATAAGCGTCGTTATCGAACTGGGCGAGTTTCAGGGACGCCTGCTGCTGGGCGAGGTCGGACTGCGCGGCGGCCAGGTCGGCCTCCGCCTGACGTACGCGACCTCCTGCGTCGACCTTCGACTGCTCCGTCATGAGATCGTTCTGATGCAGTTGTTGTTCGTATACGGCGACCTGATCGCGGGCCGATTTGGCTCTGGCTTCGGCGCCCTGGAGAGCGGCGCGCGCCTGATCTTCGCGGGCCCGGATCTGCGCATCGTCGAGGACCGCGATCGTGTCGCCGGCCTTGACGTGGTCTCCTTCGCGCACTCTCACTTCGAGGATGCGGCCCGCTGTCTTGGGCGCGACCGCCGAATCGTCACCTTCGATGCGTCCGCTCACGATCACGATGCTGTCCGGCACTTTCGGGTTAGCGAAATAACCGCGCCAAACGAAGAAAGCGACGACGCCGAGGATTACGAGGATTAGCGGAAACAACTTGCGGCGGGAGCGGGCAACGGGCGGTGGAGGCGCGGCCGGAGCCTCAGATTTTTGCGCGGCGGCTGCCGGTTCCGTGGCGACGTTGGGAGCTGTTTGTTGGTCCGTCATTTCGTCTTTCTCTTGAGTTAATCGGAATCGGGAACGAGTCTCACCCGGTTTTCGGTGAACGCCGTCTCGCTACCGGCGAAAGGCCGGAGGGCCGGAGTGTGCGCATGTATGCGAGCGAGAAATCGGCAATGTGCGTGGCGATTTCGGCGATGCGTTCGGGAGTCATCTCGAGCTCGGGCCAGAGCTGCTCCATCACGTGGCGCGAGTGGACATAATGCACGACCTGAGCGATTACGCTGTGGGCGCATAGCTTCGTCTTGTCGTGGTCCGGCGGGAGTTCGATAACGGCGCCGATGACCTCGCAGAAGCGGTTGTAGAGCGGCCGCATGGTTTCGTTAATGACCGCGCTCAGGGCCGGGGTGGGCTGAGCATGTTCGTGGATCATCAGGCGGAAGTGCCAGCCGGGACGATCGCCGCGGCAAACCCGCTGCAGCATGGCGAGAATGAGCTCGCGAAGCGCCTCCTCGGGAGGGGCCTGGCTCTGCATGGCCTCCTGAATAATTCCATTTTTGGAGGAGCCGATCGAATACCGGAGCACTTCGGTATAGAGTTCCAGCTTGTCGCCGAAGTGATAATTGACGAGCGCGACATTGACGCCGGCGCGGGCGCAGATTTCGCGGACGGTCGCCGCCTGAAAGCCGAAATCGGCAAAAACCTGTCCGGCCGCATCGATCAATCTGGTGCGGGTGTCGTCGGGGAGCGCGGCGGTGTGAGATTTTCGTCGGGATTCGGGCGCCGCACTCATCTAAACAGCAGTTTAAAATGGATGTTTAAATCTGTCAAGGAGCAAGACCATACGCTTAAAATAGGGATCGTGTCCAAACGTGAATTCCAAACTGAAGTCAATCAGCTGCTCCACCTGATTGTTCACTCTCTCTATTCCCACCCGGAGATCTTTCTCCGCGAGCTGGTCTCGAACGCCTCCGACGCGCTCGACAAGCTCAAGTATCTGACCCTGACGGAGGAGCCTTACAAGTCGCTGACCTTCGACCCTCGTATCGATCTGGATCTCGATGAAGATAAGAAAACGCTGATTGTCAGCGATACCGGGATCGGGATGAACGACGAGGATCTCGAGTCGCATCTCGGCACCATTGCCCGGTCCGGCACAAAGAATTTCCTCTCGAACCTTTCCGGGGATGCGAAGCGGGATTCGAATCTGATCGGCCAGTTCGGCGTCGGCTTTTACAGCGTTTTCATGGTTGCCGATAAGGTTGAAGTCGTGTCTCGAAAGGCCGCGGAAGAGCGCGCCTGGCGCTGGACGAGCGATGGCAAGACAGGGTTTGAAATCGAGCCCGCCGAGCGGGCCACGCAGGGGACCACCGTCACTCTGTATTTCAACGAGGAGGGCAAAGAATACGCCAACAGCTGGAAACTGCGGGAGATTATTCGCAAGTATTCCAACCACATCGCGTTTCCGATTTTCCTTACCGCGGATAAGAGTGAATGGGACGAGACCGAGAAGAAGTCGATCAAGAAGCGGACCACGGAGCAGATTAATTCCGCCAGCGCGCTGTGGAAGCGGCCCAAGAGCGAATTGAAGGACGAGGATTACAAGGAACTCTACAAGACCATCTCGGGCGATTGGGAGGATCCGCTTTTCTGGTTCCATACCAAGGCTGAAGGGACGATGGAGTACACGACCCTGTTCTATGTCCCGGCAAAGGCGCCGATGGATCTCTATCAGGCCGACTACAAGCCCGGCGTGAAGCTTTATGTCAAACGGGTCTTTATTACCGACGATTCGAAGGAGCTGATGCCCGCTTACCTGCGGTTTTTGCGGGGGATCATCGACAGCGAAGACCTGCCGCTTAATGTCAGCCGGGAGATTCTGCAGCAGAACCGGATCCTGAGCTCGATCCGGACGGCGAGCGTGAAGAAGGTGCTTTCGGAGCTTAAGTCGATTGCGACGGATAAGCCGGAGGAGTACGTCAGATTCATTGATGAATATAATCGGCCGCTGAAAGAGGGGCTTTACAGCGATTTCGGCAATCGCGATGCTTTGCTTGATCTTATTCGGGTGAAGTCGAGTAAGGTTGACGGGTGGACCAGCCTCGCCGATGTGAAGGGTCGGATGAAGGAGGGGCAGAAGGGTATTTATTACATCACCGGGGGTACGGAGGATCTGCTGCGGACTTCGCCTCTTCTTGAAATTTACAAGAAGAAGGATATCGAGGTTCTTATCCTCTTCGACGAATTCGATGAGCTGGTCTTTGGCGGCGTTGACAAGTATCAGGATGTTGAGCTGAAGGCGGTCAACAAGAGCTCAGCGGGTGAAGACCTGAAGGATGAGGCGGATAAGGATAAGAGCGAGGATCTCAAGCCTTTGCTGGAGAAGATCAAAGGCGTGTTGGGCGATAACGTGAAAGACGTGAAAGCGTCCATGCGTCTCGCCGATAGCCCTTCGTGCATCGTTTCGGACGAAGATGAGCCGTCGATGAAGATGCAGCAGATGCTGCGGGCGATGGGACAGAATCATCAGCTGCCGACGCTCAAGCCGACTCTCGAGATTAATCCGGATCACGAGATCGTGAAGAAGCTGCAGAATGCCACCGATGAATCGCTGGTGAACGATGCGGCGTGGCTTTTGCTCGATCAGGCGCTGCTGGTCGAGGGCTTACCGGTGGAGAATCCTGGGCGTTTTCGTGCAGCGGCTGAATCGGGTTTTGAACCGCGCTGTGTAAGGTTATCGGGGGCGGCCGGTTGCCTGGTTTGTGGGGAGGCGGCCGCCTTTCGCTGATAAGAGTTAAGAGATCAAGCGAGCGAGGTAATCATCTGATTCATACGCGGTTTTTGCTCGTATTCTTGTTGCTCGGCGGCACCATCCTGGCGCAAGCCGAGGATGGTCGTCTGGACGCCATTCGCGGACTCCTCGAGCCGATGCGATCTGAGCAGTCTGGGAACCTCAAGGCCAGAGGCGCAACACCGGCAATGACCACGGTGAAGCACCTGCTTCGCGAATGGATTGAATCGCGCGTATCCACTTTGCGGTGGAACGGCGTTCGTTGGGATCCGGATCCAGTCGTACTGCAAGAACAACTGAACGACGAGCTGAGGCGGGCGGAATTGTTTTGCGATGTACGGTTGAACGCCGGCTGTCCGCAATGGAGCGAACGAGGGTTCCTCGGCCCTCTTATTCTCGACACGCAACAAGGGAATTTGCTGGTCGTGAGGACGGCGGTCGGCGTTCAACAATGTGGCTATGACGAATCGGCTTATGCGTACGAATTGAACGGAAATCAGTGGCGCAAGTTCTGGCAAAGCGAGCAGAATGACTACCAGGAAGGTAAATACTTTCCGCAAAGACTTGAACAGGTCCAAATATCCCGGGATGATTTTCGTCCGAAGGCCGACAAAGCGGAGCGTCTGATATTAACCCTTGGAGTAGAACCGTGGTGCTCTTCCAACCGGCATGACGTATATTACCGGGTCTGGCAAACGCGGGCAGCAAACAACGAACCAGTAATGCTGCTGGATGGAAGCGAGTGGGCATTTGTGGATGCGCCGATCCGTGGCACCGCCGGTCCAACGGGCGTTTTCATTGAGTATCAGGTAAGTTCCGTTGAAGGCGGCTTCATACGCCCCGAGATCCGCCACTACGTTCTGCAGCAGGGAAGGCTGGAACGAGCCGATCCGGTTGCGTTAACACCGCGCGATTTTGCGGCGTTCTGGTTGAGGCATCCCTGGCCGGAGAGCTCCCGTTGGACCGCAAAGGAAAGCCGCCAGCGGCTGGAAGAATGGCGTCAGACGCATAAAGGCCCTTTCTGGGAATTTGACAATCCCACCCTTCACTGTGAGCGGCGGCCGGATCTATGGCAGGTCTCCACGGACGCCGGCGAAGAGGGAGCAGAACATGTTTACTTTCTCATGCGCTGGCGTCCCCCGTATTACTTCACGATGGTGTCCGTCAGCGGTCTCCCATCGCCTGATTGCGGGGAAATTGATCGTGAAGCCGACGAGCCTCGCTCCCTGTTCTCAGTTCAATAGCTGCCGGGCAAGCCCGGATATGTTCGACTGACGTCGGCGCTCAAGCCGACGCTCGAGATTAATCCGGATCACGAGATTGTGAAGAAGCTGCAGAATGCCACGGATGACGGGTTGGTGAATGACGCCGCGTGACTTTCGCTGGATCAGGCGTTGCTGGTGGAGGGTTTGCCAGCGGAGAATCCTGGGCTTTTTGTGCAGCGGCTGAATCGGGTTTTGAGCCGCGCTGTGTAAATTGACGGGTGGGGCGGCCGGTTCCTTAGAATGGTGGAACCGGCCATGCGGGGCACCTCTATGGTTTACGGTCCGATCCTGTCTGCCATCCAGGACTCCTGAGCAAGCGGAGGAGCAACTTACGCGCGGTTTCGGAAGGAATGACCGCGTCGGTCCGGCTTCGCGTCTCCAGTTGGTCACCTTCATCGCCGGAATTCTTCCCCGGAATGGCGATGAAGCCGTGAACTGCACCATCGGTTGTCTGCCCGAAACCCACAATCTCACCTCGAAAATTGATGCCGTGTGCGAACAACAAAAACATTGGTGAGTTCGCCGAAACGAGGGTGTTGAGATCGGTCATTACACCGTTGTGCCAGAGGAACGCGCGCGGGTTGAAATTGTCGTCGAAGGACGCTCCGACGATGTCACCGTTGTCACTGATGCCGAGGCCGGCGCTGGCGAAATCCCCATCGAGCGTATTCAGATCCTGGATGCCGGCTTTCCGGGTCCAACGGAATGCGTGAAACGTGGTGTCGCCGGCAAGGCCTGAGGTCCCAACAACGCTGCCTTCATTGTTGATTTCGCCCGCCACGTTTCCGGGACCAAACGCCCCCGTTCCGCCCAGATTGCCCAAATCCACTGCTTTCCCGTCGTCCCACAGCAAGGCATGACGAGAGAGGATGTAGACGCCGGTCTGCGGATTGAGCGGCGAGCAAACCCCCGAGCCGCCGACGACCTGGCTCTTATCGTTTATGCCGAAGGCCCATCCGTCGGGATCACCGGTCACCGTGGGAAGTTCGATCACCTTTCCGTTTCTCCACATGACCGGCTTCTCCTCGAGCTTTTGGACGCCCCCCGTAGGGCAGGTCACATCCAACGTCGCGTTCTCGGTATTTCCCGCCACGTCGCCGTGGTTGTTAATCAGTCCAGCCTCGCCGTTTTTGCCCCCGAGCGTCGGCAGGGGAAACATTACGCCCTGGAACCAGATATATGGCAGGCAGATACGGAAGGTGCCGAAGCCGCAGAAATCTTCTCCGCGAGGGTCCGGGATCCCGGTTTCGGCTAATCCGGAGGCCATGCCGATTGCATTGACGCCGAAGGCTTCACTGTTGGGGCCACCAAATCCCGGCGTGGCCAGATCGATGATCGATCCCCGGTACCACAAGACGGCATGCTGAGAGCCATCAGAGAACCCGGATGTACCATTCACGATCCTGTCTCCGCTGACACCAACGGCCATGCTGAATGGGCCGTCCTTCAACGTCCCGAGATCTGTCACGGTGTATTTTGCCGACTGTGCCGATGCGAGCGTGGTGAGCAGGCTAGCCGCAACACAAATCAAAATCTGTTTCATTCTTGCCTCCTACCCGGCATAGGCGCCAAATGCGCCAGGAAACGCTCACGCTAGTCGCCGTGAAATGAAGGAGGGGTCCGGCGAAATAAATTACTATTGAATGGAAGATGGACCGAACTGAAGATCCGGCTTGAACGAGATCAGCCAACTGCTGCGTGCCTGGGGCGAGGGAAACCAGGGCGCTCTCGCAAGACTGATTCCCATCGTGTACGCCGAACTGCGACGTCTGGCGCATCGCTACATGAGACGGGAGCGCCCGGGTCACGGCCTTCAAACCACGGCACTGGTGAACGAAGCCTACATGCGGCTGGTGGACTACAGGCGTATGCGGTGGCAGGACCGAGCCCATTTCTTTGCCGTATCGGCGCAGTTGATGCGGCGCATTCTGGTGGAGCAAGCGCGCCGTCAGAACCTCAAGCGCGGCGGCGGCGTTCAGCATGTCTCCCTGGACGAGACCGCTATTGTCGGCGGGGGGGCCGCCGCGGACCTGGTTGCGCTCGATGATGCGATGAACGCGCTGGCGCGCCTCGACCCGAGAAAGGCGCAAGTGGTTGAAATGCGTTTTTTTGGCGGCCTGAGCGTGGATGAGACTGCCGAAGTGCTGGGAGTCTCTTCGGCGACTATCAGGCGCGAGTGGAGCAGCGCCAAAATCTGGCTGTACTCCATGATGACTGGCGGCGTCGGCGATGAATTCGGATCGTTGGAAGCGACTCGATAATCTCCTGCAGTCGGCCCTGGAGCGCCGGCCAGAGGAACGCGAAATATTCGTGCGACAGGTCTCGACCGGTGATGCGGCACTGGAACGGGAACTCCGCGCACTGCTCATGATGGAGAAAGAGGCGGGCAGTTTTCTGGAGCGGCCGGCCATCGAACTCGCTGTGCGGAGCCTCGGGCCGGTTGCATTTCAGAACGATCACAACGCTGACGATTTACCGGCAGGGACGATCAGATCACATTACCGGATTGTGGCCAAGCTGGGGGATGGCGGGATGGGCGTGGTCTACAAGGCAGAGGACCTGGCACTGGGCCGCTTTGTAGCGCTCAAGTTCCTGCCGGAGGACCTGGCGCGAGATGCACATGCCCTCGACCGCTTCCGACGCGAGGCGCGGACTGCTTCCTCTCTCAACCATCCGAACATTTGCACCATACACGAGGTCGCGAGCACCGGCGACCGCTCTTTCATCGTTATGGAGTTCCTCGATGGAATGACGCTGAAGCATTGCATCGGCGGCCGCCCGCTGGAGATGCACACCATCGTTTCCCTGGCTCTGGAAATCGCCGACGCGCTCGATGCGGCACACTCCGCGGAGATTGTCCATCGGGATATCAAGCCTGCGAACATTTTTGTGACCAGCCGCGGGCATGCGAAGATTCTGGACTTTGGTCTGGCGAAGCCGATCCGCGCGCTGGAGCCTGAAGCCGCCTGCAGAGAAAATCTCACGACGACTCTCGCGACAGAGGGCCAACTGACCGCTGCCGGGAGCGTGCTGGGAACTGTGCCGTATATGTCGCCAGAACAGGTGCGCGGTCGAGGCCTGGATGCGCGGACCGATCTGTTCTCATTTGGCGTCGTGCTCTATGAAATGGCTACGGGGACTCTTCCGTTCCAGGGCGGGACCTCGGCTGTCGTTTTCGATTCGATTCTCAACGAGGCTCCCGTATCCCTCGCCCGGCTGAATCCCGAGGCGGCGCCGGAGTTGGAGCGCATAGTCGCCAAATGCCTGGAAAAGGATCGCAATCTGCGCTACCAGAATGCCGCAGACGTTCGTACCGATTTGATGGGGCTGAAGCGAGCGCCGGAGCTGAGTTCACAGTGGGGTCTCATCGGCGCTGTTCGAGACTGGAAGAGGCCGGGCATCACGCTTGCAGCCATTCTTGCGTTATGCTCCGGAGCTACAAGGACGCGCAGTATCTGGGGAATTTGATTTACCCGCAACGTCACTTGCAGGAACGCTTCTACTCCATTCTGCCTTTTCTTGCCAAACACGGCCTTGATTTGCCGCAGCGATTGCTTCCCGAAACGCAATTGAGTTGCGCAGACCATATGCTGCGCACGTTTTAGAATGGTGATTGCGATCTCGCCGCTCTTTCATTCGGTCACTGTGCGCCACGGTGCCGGTTTTCTCGCTTGAGCAGTTATTGGAAGCCGAGACTCTTGGCGTACAGTTTGTCAATGTTGCAAAAAAGGCCGGCCTCAACGCCAAGACGATTTTTGGCGCCGAAATGAAGAACAGATATCTGCTCGAAACCACAGGTTGCGGCGTGGCTTTTGTCGACTACGACGATGACGGCTGGCTCGACATTTTCTTAGTCAATGGCGCGCGGTTTGAGACGACGTTTCCCAGAGGCCAAGAGCCGATCAGCAGGCTATACAAGAACAATGCGGAGACGGCACGTTTACCGATGTGACTGTGAAAGCCGGCCTGCGGGCGTTTTGGCTGGGGGCAGGGTGTTTGCGCGGGCGACTACGACAATGACGGGCACGTTGATTTATTTGTGAGCTATTGGGGCGATTGCGCGCTCTTTCATAACAACGGAAATGGGACGTTCACAGACGTAGCCGAAAAAGCCGGCGTGACAACGCGGACAACCACGGGGTTGAAACGCTGGAATACAGGTTGCGCATTTCTGGACTACGACCGCGATGGACATCTGGACCTTTACGTTGCCAACTATATAGATTTCGATCCGAAAACTGCGCCGAAGCCGGAGAGCGGACCTTGTCTCTATGAAGGCCTGCTGGTGGCTTGTGGGCCGCCGGGACTGCAAGGCGGGAAAGACATCTTCGTTCACAACAACGGCGATGGCACGTTTACGGACGTTTCTGAAAACGCGGGCATTCTGAAAAAACAGGGGACGTACGGGCTAGGTGTGTTGGTCGGTGATTTCGACAACGATGGCTGGCCGGATATCTACGAGGTGGCGGGATGATTGCGGCGCCATCGGCATTATTCAAGAACAATCACGATGGAACGTTCACCGACATTGCGCTGGAAGCCGGTGTGGCGTTTGGAGCCGACGGCAAGACACAAGCGGGCATGGGTGTGACGGCGGCTGATGTGCTGGGCAATGGAAGGCTGGAGATTTTCAAGACGAATTTCGCTGGGGATACCTCGACGCTATACCGCAATCTGGGCGGCGATAATTTTGAGGACATGACGTTTCAATCGGGGAATGGGGCGTAATACTCGATTCCTTGGTTGGGGCGCAAACTTTCTTGATTTCGATAACGATGGCTGGCCGGATGTGATCACATGCAACGGGCACGTTTATCCCGAGATGCAGGAGAAGGCGAGCGAAGGCGGTTATCGGGAGCGCAAGGTGCTTTACCATAATCTGGGCAACGGGAAGGTTCAGGATGTTTCGCTCGGAGCCGGGCCCGGGATTCAGGAGATAGTGGCCGGGAGAGGTTGTGCGATCGGCGATTTTGATAACGACGGCTGTGTGGATATCGTGGTGAATTGCGTGAACGAGCTGCCGCAGTTGTTGCGTTGTGAATCGACGCTGAAGAACAACTGGCTGAAGGTGAAGACAGTGGGGACGAAATCGAACCGGTCGGGGATTGGCGCGCGGATTTTTTGCAAGCCGGAAGGAGAGCATCAGCAGATGGATGAAGTGCGCAGCGGCGGCGGATATTTTTCGCAGAACGATTTGCGGGTGCATTTCGGCTTGAAGAAAGCGACGAAGGCGGATGTGGAAGTGCACTGGCCGAGTGGAGTGGTGGATAAGGTTGCGGGCGTGGCGGCGAATCAGGTGATAACGATGTTTGAGGGGAAGGGGCTCTGGATAAGATAGGCATTATGGCGGGGAAAACGCACGGTGAGCGCATCGACCGGATCGAGAAGGTGGTCCAGATCCTGGCTGAGGATCGGGTATCACTGCAAAAGTTGATTGCGGAACTATCGACCGGCACGAGACGGGGGTTTGACGATGTGCGCGAGCAATTTAAAGAGACTGACCGGCGGATGCGCCAAACAGACGAACGAATGCGGCGCACTGACGAGCGAATCGACAAGGTGGTTGTCGCGATCGGCGAATTTATTCGCCGTAGGAATTAAAATCGACTGATCTCGACCCTATAATGACAATTGATTGAGGACGCGTTTCCTAGTCTTCTCTGGATTATGTCTTGCTAAGTGCTTGTGCGCCCAAAATGCGGCCGAACTGGCGAATCAGGCGGAAAAGCTTCTTCGCGCGGGTCAAACCCAAAACGGGGTTGCGTTGCTCGACAAAGCCGCACAAGCGCCTGGCGTAACTGCTGAATCGGAAGATCACATCGGTTTCTTGTTGGCGGTGGTCGGCCGGTCACAAGATGCTTTGCAGCATTTTGAGAAGTCGCTTGCACTGGACGCGAACTATGCACCGGCGCATTATCATTTGGGCGCGGCGCTGTGGTTCGCCAAAGACTACGCGCGCGGATTGCCGGAACTGAAAGCGGCGGTGAAACTGCAGCCCGGGAATTTCGATTACCGCTACCATTTGGGTGCTGCGTATTTGGATTTGGACGATCTCGAACACGCAATTCCGGAATTCAAGCAGGCGACTTCAATTGACGGGTCTAAAGCGGAGGGTTGGACGCAATTGGGTGCGGCGCTGCGGAGACTGGGCGATACGGGGGCTCTCGACGCTTACGCGCGCGCGGTACAGCTTGCGCCGCAGGATGACGCGACGCGTAATGCTTACGCTTCATTGCTGGTGCAAATGAGGCAGCCAGAAAAAGGCATCGCGGATCGCAGAAAGTTTTGGCGCGCAAGGGAGCCAGTGTGAGTTCGCGCTCGGGAGCTCACATGACGATCGGCTATGCGTACTTAAAGACGGGCGAATTCGATAAGGCTGAAAAAGCGTATCGGGCAGCTATTGGGCTCGATGCGAAGTCTGCAGCGGCACATTACGATCTGGCGATTGCGCTCAAGATGAAAGATCAAATCGAAACTTCGGAGGCTGAGTTTCAGAGAGCGATTGATCTTGATCCCACGCTGGCGGAAGCCCATTATTCGCTCGGTATCGCGCACTGGCAGTTGGGCGACTTTCCGGGAGCGATTAAGGAGTTGAAGGCGGCGATTGCGGCGCGAGCGGATTACGCGGAGGCGCATTACATGTTGGGGATCACTCTGAAGCAAAACGGCGATCTGGATGCGGCGATTCCGGAGTTGAAGGAAGCGACACGGCTGGACCCGACCACGCCAGGGCCGTTCAATACGCTAGGGCAGATTTGGCGGATTAAAGGCGATAAGGCTGCGAGCGAAGAGGCGTTCGCGATGGGCGCGAAACTGAAGCGGGAGAAGGACGCGGAGCTGGCAAATAACCTAGAACAGGGGATGCGGGGCGGGGTGTTTCCCAAACCGATTGAGACTTTGAATCCGAAAAAGTAAGCCTCAAACACTGAAGAGGCCGGACAGACTGCTCTGCCCGGCCCACCCTCTTTTTTTCGAAATTAGAAGCGGACGGTGCCAGAGAACTGCATTCTCCGCATTGTGCCGCCCGGCGCGATGTTGGTAATCTGACCAGCGTTCGATTGATCGATATTGGTATTGCCGCTTTGGTTAGGGGCGGCTAAGTTAGTGTGGTTGAAAATATTCGAAGAGTCAAAGCGAAGCTGGACGACCAGTTTCTCTGTGAGCTTGAACATCTTAGCAAGCGTTATGTCCTGCTGGATGAAATGCGGTCCATACAGGGTATTGATCGGGAAATTACCAAATGTATTCGCCGATGGATAGGCGATGGTTGAGGCCGAGAACCACTGAGCGCGAGTGTTCTCATAATTGATGACGGTGCCCGAGCCCGGCCGGTTTTTAGGCCCGGTACCGGGTTGCACCGGCATATGAGTTGCCGAATGTGGGCGAGAACGGGAAACCACTGTAAAATGTGGTAACACCGCTCAGCGTCCAACCGCCGATGGCTCCATCGGCCAGCCGATTCATGCTGCTCATATATTTCCTGCCTTTACCGACCGGAATCTCGTAAGTTTGAGCGAGCGTGACTTGGTTGCGGGGAAGCGTATTGCTGTAGCCATAACCCGCCGCACGATTGTAGATGAAGTAGTAGTTGGAATCGTATGGATCCCACCCTGGACCCCATTCGCGCTGATAAGTGTAGTTGCCTTGCAGGGTCCAACCGGCAAGAGCATTGATTTTTCCCGTGGCTTGGAACGAGTTGTAATTTTCGTTGGCGCAGTCGCAGAAGTAGCTGAGATCGTTCGTCCAACCAAAGATCGGATAATAGGGGCGATTGACATTGTTGTCGGACGAACCGGGCACGAACATCGGCTCGTTAGGATTGATAGTGTTCCCTGTTCCGAGGAAGCCGTGCCGATTTGCGTTGCCGACGTACGAAGCCGTAACTGCGATCTTGTTAGTGACTTGACGCTGAATGGAAGCATTGTACTGATAGAGCTGCGGCAGGGTAACCGTGGCTGGACGGTACTTCGGATTGATGCCGGTGGGAAGCGGGAAGGTCCCGTTGTTGCTGACCACAATCGGGGCTAGAGTCGGAGGACCCGAGGCTAATGTGAAGACCGGCGTGAAGTTGTTCGCGATGGGCGCCGTTTGATTCTCAAGAACTGGAGGATTCTGAGTGACGTTGTGGCCGAAATTCGAGCCGAACACGCCAAGGTCATAGCTCCAGCCGTAGCCGGCGCGAATCACCGTTTTTTGATTCAACTGGTAGGCGACGCCAATGCGAGGAGCGAAGTCCTTATAGTTGGTTGTCTGAATCCCATGAGGAGAAACGGAGTTACCGTAGCCGAATACGTACATCAAACCATTCGAGATATTCAACGTGGCTCCGTTGCCACGGCGCCATTCACAGACTCCGGAGGAACGAGCTCATAGCGAAGACCAATGTTCAAGGTTAACTTTGCGTTGGCACGCCACGTGTCTTGTCCGTAGAAGAACAAACGGGGCTGTGATTCGGTGGCATTGGTGCTGGTGCTGACGTAGCGACTGAATTCGCTGACATCGCCAAGCAAGAAGGTCGCCATGCCGACGCCGTCAGTGGCGTTGGTACCGACACTGTTTACCACGCCGGTGTTTGTGCCATCGAAACGCAGTTCTCCGGCGCGATGGCTGTCGCTGGGAACGCGGAGATTCTTAGCAAAGCGAATATCGGCAACCGTCTTAAACGTGTGGTTGCCGTGAATCTTCGTCACGTTGTCGATGAACTGATACTGACTCTCCGTTTGAGTCAGTGGGCAGTTGCACTGGTTGACGCCCAGAGCGTAACCCAGTTCCGCCGTATGGTGGGGATTAGCGATGTAGAACGCCGGCAAACCGGAGGTATAGGTATTGTCCAGGTTGAGGCCAGGTATACCAGCCGCGGTAGCGGGTTGCGAGCCAAAACCATTGGGTACGTCAAACACGTGATAGCGCATGTAGCCGAAGCGAAACTCGTTGACCAGTGTGGGGGTAGCCGTATAGGTCCAACCGATCGAAATACTTTGGTTTAGAGCCTCGGAATTACCGGCATAATTGCCGAACGATGGACCGCCCGCAGTCGCCCCGAACACACCAGGTGCGGCTTCGGTGAAGGCCGCGTAACTATAGCGACCGAAGAGCGTGCTCTTCTCGTTCAGGTAATAGTCTTCGCGGGTGTCCCATTGATTCCCCGTGATGCTAATCGCGCCGTTAGCGGCGTAGTTATTGGAATAATCTTCCCCAGCGAACTGCGGCGTGAAGTTGGGCAGCGGGAAGTAGTTCAGGATGGCCATCGCCTGCGGCGTGATGCGGTTAGTGGGAATGATGTTGCCGCCAAAGGGCGCGCGTCCAACACCCGTGGCCGTATTACCTGTATTCGGATCATAAATCTGATATTTAGAAGAGTTGAAGTTCCGGTAGTCGGCAAAATTGCCCAGACGGTTTGCCGCCGTTGGAACGCTCGTAATCACAGAAGCGCCTTGCGATTGACGGTTCAACTGAGCGTCACCGAAGAAAAACAGTTTGTCCTTGATGATCGCGCCGCCGATCGACCCGCCGTACTGATTCTGCCGGTAAGTCGCGCTTGGAAGGTTATCGAATGGATTCGCGGCGAAGGTATTGAACCCAGGCGTGTTCAATTGCAAATACTCGAAAGCGTCAGCGTGCAGTTGATTCTGGCCCGACTTGGTGGAATAGCTGGCCATGTTGGCGGCGTAACTGAATTCCGCGTCAAAGTTCTGATTGGCTTGCTTCACTTCGGCGAGTGAATCGAATGTGGGATTGATGACAATGATGCCAAGGATCGGATCCTGATTGGTCGTTCCGTCAAGTTCATACCCCATGGAATCGAACAACTGCCGATCGGCCACCATCTGTACTGACCCCTGGGGGTTTTCATCAGAAGCGTGCTGCCAGCCGATTTTGGCCGTACCAGGCTGCAACAACTCCATCGATTGAGCGTTCCGGCCGATACTCGGAAGGGCGTTAATCTGCTCCGCGCTGAACGTTTGAGCCACGTCGGCGCGGTCGGTCTGTAGCAGCGGAGCCGCTGCTGTCACTTCGACAACCTCCTTAGCGGCGCTCGCCGACTTTCAGGCTGGCGTCGAAACGAGCCGCTTCATCAAGGACGCGAACGTCGATGCGCTCGAAATGATTTTTTGGAAGCCTGGCGCTTCGATCGTGACGGTGTACGTACCGGGAATCAACTGGCGCTGACGGCGTGTTGCCCTGATTCGTCCGACGTCACCTGAAATTGCGTCGCCTTATTAACGTCTGTAACCGTGACTTTGGCATTCACCACAGCTCCGCCGCTGGCGTCTGTAATGGTGCCTATGATATTGCCGAATATTTGCTGTGCCCTGGCACTGTTCCAACCAATGGTTGATAGGACAAGTACCAAGAGGGGGCAAAGCAGTCCCCTGCGAGATATCTAAACATATCTTCTCCTTGGAAGCAATTCCTTGAAACTTGCAAAGTTGGCCTTGACGCCACCTGAGGTCAAGGCTCGAAACTAACCACTGACCAGTATAACCCTTTTCTTCTACGACCGAATACCAGAAAATAGCTAGACGCTGAGAATCTGTTACGAATGATAACTCCACTATAGACACTAGTCAATAGACTGGGTCAGAAATTTAGTGAGGTGGTTTATATACAGCTTTGAAAATTGCCTGTTCATTGTCTATTATTTTCATTATTTTAACAAGGGCAGCCGGCTCAAACTGGTAGCGGCAGCATTTTGAAGCAATGAGAGCCGAGGAAGGCGACTGTGGTGCTCGGTTGCACTTGCCTTAGGATTCGGCTAAACGATTAGACTAGCCAATGCTGGTACAATTGCCCCAGAATTTCGAGCAGCAGCGATCTGAAATAGGTCCCCATGGAAGACATCTCACCCGGTCAAAGTTTGTCGGGCAGGCCGAATAAGTACAAGAAGATTTTCGAGCAGCTCCAACAAGCGATTGCTGAGGGGCAAATTCGGAAGGAAGGTCAGCGCATCCCAAGCGAAGCCCAGCTGAGCCGGACTTGCGGCGCATCGCGGTTGACAGTGGCTCGGGCGCTTAAGGATCTGGAAGCGCTAGGTTTGATTGACCGCCGCCCCGGGTCAGGCAGCTATGTTCGGAAGCCAGTTCAGAGCGAAGGGCTTACGTTCGGTTTGCTGATTCCGGAACTCGGTCAGACTGAGATTTTCGAACCGATTTGCCAGGGTATGGCACGGGCGAGCCGGGCGACGCACGCCGCACTGGTATGGGGCGCGGCGACAAGAGACGGGATAGCCACGAGCAGCAGGCGCTGCAGCTATGCGAGTACTACATCTCGAAGGGTCTTTCCGGAGTGTTTTTCGCGCCGCTCGAATATACGCCGCACCGGCTGGAGGTGAACTGGCGTA
>CAWHSB010000012.1:0-403654 GCA_963831795.1 Terriglobia bacterium
GTGTCGTTAGTATGTGAGTTGTCCGGTCGAGTTAACACGTGATCTGTCCGCAAGCCGGGGGGCGGGTAACGCTGGGGAGTGGACGAAGCCCAGCGATATTGCGCCGCCGAGATGGAGCGGATGATGAAGGTACAAGATGTGTTACGGAAGGCGATGGCGAAGAAGATCACCTGGTGGGCGGCGGCGGAAATCGTCGGGGTGACGGACCGGACGATGCGACGGTGGAAGGAGCGGATGGAGGCCGGGGGCTACGCGGGGCTGGCGGATCGGCGCAAGGGCATGCCGAGTGCGCAACGAATCCCGCTGGCCACGGTGGAAGAGGTCCTGCGGCTGTACCGGGAAGAGTACTTCGACCTGAACATCCGGCACTTCCACAAGAAGCTGGGGGACAAGCACAAGATCCATTTGAGCTATACGTGGGTGCAGAAGGCCTTGCAGGGGGCGGGGTTGGTGGCGAAACGGCACAAGGGCGGGCCGCACCGGCGCAGGCGCCCGCGCCGGCCCCTGCCGGGGATGCTGCTGCATATCGATGGCAGCAAGCATCAATGGCTGAACGATGAACGATGGCACGATCTGATCGTGATCCTCGACGATGCGACCAGCGAGATCTACTACGCCCAGCTGGTCGAGGAAGAGTCGACACGCACGGTCATGGCGGGTCTGCGCGACGTGATCGAGAGCAAAGGACTGTTCTGTGCGCTGTATAGCGACCGGGGAAGCCATTTCTTCGTCACGACGAGGGAGGGAGAGAAAGAAAGTGGACAAAAACCGCCCGACACAGGTCGGGCGATGAAAGAACTGGGGGTACAGATGATAGCGGCTTACTCGCCACAGGCGCGCGGCCGCTCCGAGCGCAGCTTCGGGACGTGGCAGGGGCGCTTGCCGCAAGAACTGCGACTGGCGGGGATCACAACCGTGGAGGGAGCGAATACGTTTCTGCGCGACCGCTACATCGGGGAGTTCAACGCTAAGTTCAGCATGGCGGCGGCGGAGAAGGGTACGGCGTTTCGGCGCAGCAGCCGAAGCGACCTGAACTGGATCTTCACGGTACAAACCGAGCGGGTCGTGGCCAAAGACAATACGGTAGCCATTGGAGATCGGCTGTGGCAGATCGATAAGACGCGGTTCCGGAGTACTCTGGCGGGGACAACAGTGACGATCCACGAGCACCTGGATGAGACCGTCTCGATCCGCTTCGGTCCCCACGTGGTGGGCCGCTTCGACAGAGAAGGAGTGAAACTGACCGGCACTACAACAGAAAAGCGCCGTGGAAAAGGCGGGAGCATGGAAGCCGGGGAAAACCAGAAGCAGGTTTTAACCGGCTCCCACACTCCCTTGGAAACCCCGCAGAAGCAGCGGGCTTCCCACTTTCCCACCGCGCCGACTACGGTCTCTGCTGTTTCTAAAGCAAAGATCAAACCCAACAAGGCGGCGGCCTGAGGGCCGCATCGCTTTGTATCACAAACCGGACAGATCACTAATTATTAAAACCGGACAACTTGACTTGTTACCGACATCGACGACGGGCTGTCTCTCGTCAGCATCCGGCGACACTTCGTCCCGCGAGTCCAAAGTACGTCGCGGCGGCCAGCAGGTGGCGGTCGTTGGTCCATATCTCAGGCTCGCCGGCGTCCAGAGCGGTCGCGACATGAATTGCATCTCCTGCGCGTAATGGAATGGCTGCTGGCAAGCCTCGCACCAGCGTTGCCGTAGTTCTCAGGATTGTATCCGTAACCGGCAGAAAGTTCCAGATATCTGCTTCTACGTGGCTCCGGAACAGGTCGATCAACTCAGTTCCCTGAGCGCTCGTCAGCGATCCCTCGCGCATATGCCGATGAAAAACACAAATGACCTCAAGCAGCGCCCAGGAAGACGAGCAAATACGTGAAGCCTGTCCGATCAACTTCCGGACCGCCCCTGCGTCAGGCTCATTGACATAGAATTTGGCAATGTAAGCCGAATCGAGGTACATCGCTCAGCGATCTTCTTCGAGAAACCGTCCGCTGTCGCCCGGAACGGCAGGAAATCGGCGCCAGATTTCCTTCATGTCGGGCAATCGCGGCCTGGCGCGCTTCCTGGAAAGAGGGCGCAGTTCCGCCACCGGCTCGCCTCGGCGTTCGATCGTTATCACCGCACCCTCGGCCGCTTCCCGCACCAGTTCCGACGTATGGATGTGCAGTTCGCGGATGGATGTGATTTTCATGTGCTACATTGTAGCACTTCGGGCCTCAGAAAATGCGTTCCTGCTTCTTCAGGTTGCCGAACGTTCCGATGTTTGCAATCGAGAATGCAACGCGATACTGCGTGTCGTTTAACGTACCGAAATCGTTGCGCCGATACTCGAAACTCAGGCCGCAGCAGTCCGTGTTGTATGTCACCTGGGCGACGGCAAACAACTGATACCCAAGCCGGAAATCATAGACTGTCGACACCGCCATATTCCAGCCTTTACGATTCGGGTCGCCGTACCCCCCCTGGGCTATCAGCTGGTTGGCCGGAGGCTGAACGAGGGGAGGAGCGCCCGCCGTGTTGGGCCTCGAAACGTTGCTGGCCAGGGACGCAAAATAATGGCGGATCCGGAAGTCTGTCGAAAGCATGCTGTTCGTGAAGCGGTGAAACTTCGGGTCGTAATCAGCCTGCCAGCGTACGTTCACGCCATTGCGCGGTGTGATTCGCAGAATGGACACGATCGGCGAATAATTTCGTGGCCCGTCGAGGAAACTGAAGCCCGTCAGATCGATATCGGGCTGCAATACATTCCGCTGGCCCGCAATCACGGCGCCTCCGAAGGTCGGGTTGAAATATCTTTCATAGAAGAGTTCCCAGGTCAGAAGTTCGGTGACGGTATCGCCTTTTTTCGCATAAATCCTGTTGGTGAGCCCGAACTCAACCTGATTCGTGTCGGCGAGCAGATCGGTCGGGTCGAATCGCAGAGTACCCAGGAAATCGTTTACACCGGTTACGTAATCGTACGTAATCCGCGGTTCGATCACGTGCTTGAGTTTGTCGCCGAGAAATGTTTTCCGGTCGAACACGCGCTCGATCGGCGGAAATACGAAATCGACCTTCGCCTCGGGAGCGGCGCGATTCAGCGAGGCCTCCGTGACGGTGCTCCCGTTCATCAGGCTCTGGCCGTAGAACGTCTCGTCCATCGTAAAACTCGGGATGATGTTGAAACTTCCCCAGCGAACGGCCGATGTGAGGGATGGTGCAAGGTTGCCGCGGGGCATGAACTGGTTTGTCTGATAAAAGTCGGGCTGGACGGTCGACTCGACGCGATGAAAAAGGCCAAAGCTGGTGTCGAAGGAGAACCAGAGAGGCAAGGCGCCCGATACGATCTGCTGGTCGCGCCCGGAGAAGTCGAAGCCCGGCGCCTCACGAATGATCACGGAGTCGCCCGGCGTGATGCTCAGAAAATTCTCGTTTCGGGAGATATCCGAGTTGAAAGTGTAGTAATCGAATCGCTTTGTCAGGACCGCGACGGAATTCGTGGTGGAGTAAATCGCCTCTCCGAACGAGCCCGAGAAGGTCTGGCGAAACGCGTATGAGCTCAGGTAATCGATATTTCCGCGAGCGGTCCAGCCGTCTCCCAAATCGGCCTTGCCTGTGCCTGTCACGGTGAATCCCGGCGCTTTCTGAGTGACTCCGTTGACGGTTGCGCCATGGTCGTCGACGCCGTAAACAATCAGATCGAAATCGCTTTTCAGCGTCGGCTTACCGCGGATTTCAACATGGTTGGCCAAACCTCGCGATGTATATTCAGTGCCGAGATAAGTAAGATCATAACTGCGATTGATCGCCCAATAGTAGCCGCCCCCCACAAAATAGCCGAACTGCGAGCTGTGCCCGGCTTCGGGAGACAGGAATCCGCTCTTGCGGGGCTCCTTTCTGAGCGCCTTATAAAAGTAAGGAAAAAGGAACAATGGGAAGCCCCGCACGCGGAACACGGCATTATGGGTGATTGCCCGATCCTGAGGGATGATGTCGAACAGCTTGCTGTGCAGCACCCACCACGGATGGGGAACGTGACAATCGGTGATGATGCCGTCGTGCAGCAGGTATTTGTTTTCGATTTTGTCGGCAGATGCGCCTTCAAAGTAAAAGGGAGCCTGGGTGGTGAGGATGCCCGGGCGCGCGACCACTTTCATCCTGGTGTAGCCCTTGACCTGGTAAAAGGTTCCTCTTTCCGTGTCGGTATTGTATTCGGCGCGGTCGCAGTAGATCACTTCGTTCTCTTCGTAGTTCCGGTAATACACGTTGCCGTGCGCCTTGAAGGTCTTCGTATTTTCGTCGTACTCGGCTTCATCGGCCTTAAACGTGGCGTTGTGCAGCTCGATGACGACATGCCCGTGCAGATGGTATACGCCGCCCTCGGACTCCTGGAAATCGTCCGAAATGTCGTAGTCGCCCTGGGCAGGGGCATTCGGTCGGGGAATTTTGATGCTGAAATCGGGAAGTTCGACCGTCGCCTTGTTCTCCGGAGGAGGCGATGGAGGCTGATCCGGCCCGCTGCTTAATTGAGGTAACGCGATTTGTGCGAATCCGAATAAGAGAAGGCTGAAAATACAACATCGCATGAGAAGTTTTCCGTGACAAGCAACGTTGTTTATGTTACTCAGAAGGATAAGGCGACTGCGGAATAACGGCTTCAACTGGCAACCGTACCACGGCATAAGTTACGTCGCAACGTGCGAACGAGAGGTCGGCCGGCAGCGCTGCTCAGACATGAGCGAATGTCCGATGCGACCAATGGAACGGCATGGAATGAGCAGGGTAAAGAGTCCACGGTAAAAGTGAAATAGATGCACTGCAAGCATTGTGGTTTCGCAAATGGTGAGGACGATCATCGCTGCCTGCGATGCGGGCGAAGATTAAGCGGCGTTGTCATTGCGGCGCCCCCCGGCTATTCGGGAGCGAACGCGTTGGCGCGGGACCTGGCCTTGACGGGCGACACCACTGAGGAGTTTCTTGCGGCGCGGAATGCGGCTTTACAGCCTGGGCAGCAGCCGCTCTTCGCCGGCTATTCAAACGCGGACGCCGTACCCCAGGCCAGCCTCGCGCCAAACGTCATTCCCTTTGATCGTTTGCAACGACAAGCGCTGAATCGCGTCACGGCGCCCGCACCTGATACTCGGCCCACCGCGCCGCCACCGACTGTCCGAAAATCCGCCGCGCAGCCTCGCGCTTCACAGACCGCGGGGGGCGCGGCAAAGATGGACAGGTTGTTCCCAAAAGGGCCGCTGTCCGGTACGCAGGAAACGCTCGACTTCATCCCGGGAGTCGCTTCGAAAGGCAGAAAGCTTAAAACGGACGTCGAAGCTCAGGTGTTCTGTGATCAGCCCGTAGCCACACCGACGCATCGGTGCGTCGCCTCAGCGATCGACGCAGCGATGATCACCCTCGGATTCGGAGTCGTCGTCATCACATTCCAGTCGTTGGGCGGCAGCTTCGGCGAGGGCAAGATGCTGTGGATCGGGATGGGCGCCGTACTCGCGCTCGTATCGATGCTCTATGGTCTGATCTGGGCCATCGCGGGCAGGGAAACGCCTGGCATGCACTTCGCGGACCTCCAGCTCATCACCTTCGATGGGTTTCCGCTCGATGCGCGCAGCCGCGCGCTGCGTTTCGCGTCAACGTGGCTCAGCTTTTGTTCCGGCGGCGTGGGGCTGCTGTGGGCCGTGGCCGACGAAGAAAACCTGACCTGGCACGATCACATTTCCAAGACTTTTCCCACCATCCGGGAAGTCCCCGGCACTTTCGTCCGCCAGCGGACCTGACTTACGCTCCGTCGAAAGTACGGGCCAGATGCCGGTACTTTCATCACGTCCGATTTCCCGCCGGGTCATTTCAGGGTTGCTCACGCGCGCGGCTTGATAAGCCCCGTTCGCGAAGAGCGTTTAAATCTTTTCCTTGCTCTCGTTTTTGTACGGCTGGTGAAGATACTTCGCCACTTCGTCCTGCGCGCCCTGCGTATTGTCCCGAGTCCTCTGCGCCTGCGTGTACTCGTTCACGGCCCGGTCCCGCTGCCCGCTGATATCGAAGATCTTCCCCAGATAGATATGCCGCCAGACCTCGATCCACTTCGGATTGAGATCCCCATCTCCCGCCTCGCGAAATTCATTGGCTGCAGCCTGATAATTCTGCTGCAGGAAAAACACTTCACCCACGCGGTAGTGCGCCATCGAGCTGTTCTTGTTCGTGTCGAGCGCCCGCTGATACTCTTTCAGAGCTTCAGCGAACTCGCTGATCTGGACGTATTGCTCGCCCTTTCGGATCGACACCGCCACCCGCATGTCCGGGCTCATCCGCAGGATCTTGTTATCCGGATCGATCGTCACTTTCTTCGGCTTGCCGAATGTATCGACCGAAAACTCCGATGAAGTCCCCATCACTTCGATCCGCTTGTTTTCCGGATTTCCTTCCGTTTCGATATGGAGATCAACGGGCATCCGGAAGGTATCCAGATCCTGCGAAATCTTGCCCTGTACCCGGAAACCCTTTTGCGTGCGGAAGATCGTGTACTCCAGTTTGAACTCGGGCGCGCCGTTAGACTCTACCCACTGGATGAAGAAGTAGCGCAGCTCTTCGCCCATCTGGGCTTCGCACACCTTCCGGAAATCCTCCGTAGTCACGGGTTTCCAGGCGAATTGCGCAAGGAATGCTTTCAGCGAAGCGAAGAATTTCTGGTCGCCCATGGTGCTGCGGAGCATCTGCATCACCACCGCGCCCTTGTCGCCGCTGAGCGCCCAATACTCCGGCGAATAATCTTCCAGCCGCGCTGTCTGGATCAGCGGGACGTTATCGACGGTCAGTGCAGTGATGGCCATATCTTTCATCCGCTGATCGATCGCCGTTGTACCCTTCTCCTTCTCGGTCCACAGAGCTTCGGAATAAAGCGCCATTCCGTTCTCCAGCCACATGTGGTTGCGGTTGACGGGCGAAACCTGAATCTCCCACCACTGCCGCGCGATCTGATTCGCCAGGACGTTGGCATTCACCTCTTTGCCGATCGCCTGGGGAGACAGAAAAAGCACCCCCGGCGCCGCATACCCGTTCGGTGCGCCATCGCTCATTTCCACAACGTTCAGATTGGCGTAAGGCGCAAGGCCATAAACTCCGGTGAAATATTCCATCATCTGCCCGGTGGCCTCCCCGTAAGCATTCGCCATGGCGGCTTGAGGACCCCGGAACCACAGTGTTGTCGTAAGCCCGCTCGAAGAGATCTTTACTGGCGCGCCCTTCTCAATGGCGACGTCTCCAGGGAAAGAGGGTTTGGTGAAGTCGAATGAATGGGTGGGCAGGTGGTCCGCCGAGGACCCTTTCGATTCGATGCCGCCGGCGATAACCGTAAAACCGTCCGGAACAGTGACGTTGATCTTCGACGTGAAGCGATCCGAAGTGTAGCCGCTGACAGGAAACCAGCGCGAAGGATACAGAAGGAACGCGTAGTCGTTCTGAATCGCGGCGAATTTGATGCCATAGATTGGCGATTCCTCGTTCCCGGTGAGCCGGCCGTCGTAGTAGAACGTCAATACAGCGGGTTGTCCTTTCGGCAAGCCTGTGGGGAGCGTCACCCGTATCGTGTTGTCGGAAGGGTTTCGCGAGGACTGAGCATTCTGGCCTTTGCCGTCCACAATTCGGGAAACATTCAGCGCGTTGTTTAACTCGAAGGTTATGGCGTTGATCTGATCGTCGAGCGGGAGGAAGTGAACCTCGGCCCTCGCCGAAAGCGTCTGGGTATCGGGATTGATCTGGGCATCGATAACGTAACTGTCGACATCTATGTGCGCGCGCTTGTCATCCTGGGCCAGGGTCGGGCCCGCCGCGGCCAGAATTCCGAGGGCAAGAATCGCGATCGTTTTTCCTTGAGGGCGTTTCACTTTAAATTCTCCAGAACGCGTTCGACTTCATCGGCGGCGCGGCCGATCGCATCGCCCTCTCCCGAGAGCAGGGCTGCGACGCGCGCCAGGTCTTCCTTCATTTTGCCTCTTTCCATCGCGTCGTTGAGTAATCGGGCAGTTTCGGCGGCGAGCCGCTCTCCGGTCATCGCGTCCTGCATCAGTTCCGGCACCACTCGCTTGCCCGCAATCAGGTTCACCATGGAGTAAAAAGGGATGTCCACCAGCAACTTTCCGATCGCCCAGCTTGTGCCGGTAACCCGATAGAACGTCACCATCGGCGCCCCTAAAAGTGCCGCCTCCACCGTAACTGTTCCGCTGGCGGCCAGCGCCACGTCGCAGTGGGCCATCGCGTCCCATGCCTCGCCCTCGATCGCCCGGATCGGGCTTCCCGCAAGCGGCTGGGCAAAAAAGTCTGCGCCGCAAGTGGGCGAAGCCGGCAGCGCGAAGTTCATCGGACGGTCTCTGGACAGGATTTCGGCGGCACGTGTCAATTCCGGCAGATGACGGAGGGCTTCGCTTCTACGGCTGCCCGGCAGCACCGTTATCAGGGGACGACCTGGACTCAGATTGTGTTTCCGAAAAAAATCTTCGCGCGACAGCGTCGGGCGTACACGGCCGGCCAGCGGATGGCCGATATAGGTCACCGGAACCCTGTGCTCGCGAAAGAACTCTTCCTCGAAGGGAAAGATACACAGCAGCCGGTCGATGATCCGCCGCATCGTCTTTACGCGGCCCTTCCGCCAGGCCCATACCTGGGGCGCGACCAGATAAATGACCGGGATCCGGAGCCGTTTGAGCTTTCGGGCAACCCGAAAATGGAAGTCCGGCGAATCCGTGAGGATGGCGAGATCCGGTTTCTCCCGGGCGGCGGCGCGGATCAGTTCCTGGAAGCGCCTCCAGATCCGCGGCAGATGCCCCACCACCTCAACAATTCCCACCACCGACAAATCCTCGGACCGAATCACCGCCCGCACTCCGGCTTGCCGCAGGTGCGGTCCCGCGCATCCAAAGAAACGGAACTCGGGGTGGCGCCGCCGAAGTTCCCGAACCAGTTCGGCGGCGTAATAGTCGCCCGAGGCTTCTCCAGCGGATATCAGAATCGATCGGGGCGCGCTGGGCAACTTTCAGAGTAGCGTTGCCCTTGTGCGGGATGCCGTTCTCCGCAACTTGCTACAATCATTGCGAATTCGATCAAATCGCCGATTTAATCTGAACATGCCATCTGAAAACGGACGTCCCCGGAACACGGTTGACGAACTGAGTCGCCGCCTTCGCTCCGAAATGACGCCCCTTGACACAAAATTTTCCTACTTCCTCGCATTCCCGATGGCTGAAGAAGATCTGCGCCAGTATCTTCACGATCCCGTCGCCGCGCTGCCGGCGGCAGTTTCGGAGCTTCTCCCCTCAGTCGGAATCGTGCTGGCGCCCTTTCTCGAGCGTGGACCCGCGCGCACAAGCATCTCCGTGGCTTACGAGAAGCCCGCGGAACCGAAGTTATTGTTCTCCACTCACGTCGAAAGCCCCGATTTTGCAACGCTCTTTTTCACGGTAAAAGAGGAGCAGGTTTCCGACTATCATTACTATCTTTACGACGAACTGGCGGCCCTGCTCTCGCCTCGCCTGCCCCAGCAGGTGCAGGACACCTACCACGGCCTGCTCCGCGAGGAACTGAGCGGTGAAGTTCACGGCGAGGTTGACGAGAAAAGCTGGCACCTGAAACAGACGCTGCTACGGCGTCCGATGGCGGCCCGGAAAGACGGGAAGCCTTTCCGCGAGTATGCGCGCCAATCGTTCGAAGATACGATGACGCTCTATTTGCACGGAATCTGCTGCGATATCGATGTCGAAACCGGTCCGCGCCAGTTGCCCAGCCGGCATTTACGGAAGCGTCTGGAAGCGCTGAAGACGCTTTTTCCCCCGCCGGAGGGCCATCCGGTCTTTCCCGAAGACGCCAGTCATCCCCGGCATACTCACTAATTCGACCGAGTTAAGACCCTCAGTAATGAGTGGGTCCAACTCTCGAACTCGGAAACGCATATTCCGAGCCGCGACCCGAAGGGAGCGACTGCTACTGTATCCTGTGACGTGCCCTAAGCAGACGCCAGCAGATGGCTGAGAATATCGAGCGCGGCCTGCTTACCGCGGTCGCCGATCTCACCCTCCGGACCCGTGCACGCGGGGCATCCGGCCTCGCATCCGCAGCCTTCGATCAGTTCGCGGGTCTGCCGGAAGAGGCGGTCGCTCAGGCGGAAAAGAGGTGCGCTGAGGCCTGTACCGCCCGAATAGCTGTCGTAAAGGTAAAGGTTCGGTTCCCAGTCGAGCAGGCTGCCCTCGATATCTTCGGTCAGGGCGACCCCCAAGTCCCGCGGATCGCACATCAGCAGAAGCGAAGCGATCGTTCGGAACGCGTTCCCCAGACCGGTGAGTCCGTTCTGCCGCTCGGCCGGGCTGTACAGCTCCATCGAGGCAAGAAACGGGGCGGGGAAGTGGAGCCAGAAGGCAGTCGTGTGCATCTCCTGCTCAGGCATCGAAAGCTTGCCCGCGCCCACGTTCTCGTTCGTGTAAAACTTGATCTTCTTGAAGCCCACAATCTGCCGATTCACACGAACGTCGCCATGCACGCCGACAACATTGTGCCTGATGCCGCGTGTGTCGAACTCTCGCAACGGCTTTACCTGCGTGTAGTCGATCGCATCAGTGTAATAGTCGGTCTCGACGCGCTTCACGTAAGCCTTGCGCTCCTTGTAATCGAACCGTTCCACGTGAAACTGCTTCGCCTCATGCAGGTAGATGGCTTTCTCGTGCAGCGTCGTCAGGGCGGCGGTGAATGAAACCTCGCCGATGATCTTCGATTCCCCCGTGATATCGACCACCACGAAGTTATCGCTCGATACAGACCTCAGACTCACCGCATCCGCCGGATAAGTGTCGGATGTCCAGTGCCACGAGCTCCCGGAGAGATGCAGAAGTCCAGCTTCTGCGAGAAAGGCGCACAACTCACCGATGTCATGCGGCCCGAACCGCTCGTCGTTTCGCATCGGCAGCTCGAAGATCGCGCACTTAAGATGGTTGAGTAAAATTTCGAGATTATCCGCGTTTACGTAGGCGTGTTCCGGCGAGCGCTCAAACAGGTACTCGGGATGTTCGACCACGTATTGATCCACCGGCGCGCTGGATGCAACCATGATCGCGAGCGACCCCGTATTCCGTCTCCCCGCGCGTCCCGCTCTCTGCCATGTGGACGCGATCGTCCCCGGATATCCGGCCATGACCACAGCATCAAGAGAACCTACGTCGATTCCGAGTTCGAGCGCGTTCGTCGCGACCACAGCCCTGATCTCGCCGGCACGAAGCCGCTTCTCGATCTCGCGCCGCTCGCGCGGCAGATAGCCGCCCCGGTAACCGCGCACCGATTCCGTCGGCAGCCGGCCCTTATCGCAGGCATCTTTCAGGTAAGTCACGAGTATCTCGGTCGCAAGCCGGTTATTCGCGAACACCAGGGTCTGCTGATGGCAGTCAAGCAGCTCCAGCGCGATCCGCCGGGTCTCCCCGATATAACTGCGCCGGATTCCAAGCTGCCGGTTCACGACCGGCGGATTGTAACAGATGAAAACCTTTTCGCCCGCGGGCGCGCCATTGCGATCGATCAGTTCGAAGGGCGCTTCGATCAGCGTCTCGGCCAGCTCTTTGGGATTCGCAATCGTGGCCGAACAGGCGATGAACTGCGGCTTCGATCCATAGAATTCGCACAGCCTTTTGAGGCGCCGCATGATGTTGGCGAGATGGCTGCCGTAGACGCCACGGTAATAATGCAGTTCATCCACCACCACGTAGCGCAGATTTTCAAACAGCTTCGTCCATTTCGTGTGGTGCGGCAGGATGCCTGTGTGGAGCATGTCCGGATTCGTCAGCACGATATTCGCCCGCTGCCGGATAGCCCGCCGCGCATCCTGCGGCGTATCGCCGTCGTAGGTAAAGGCGCACAGATCCGACTTCATCGCTTCGATCATGCCGTGTAACTCGTCCAGCTGGTCCTCGGCAAGCGCCTTGGTGGGAAACAGATACATCGCCCGCGCACCGGGCTCGGCGATCAGACGGTTCACGATCGGGAGGTTGTAGCAAAGCGTCTTGCCGCTGGCAGTCGGAGTGACAATCACGGCGTTATCGCCCGCCGAGATTCGCCGATACGCTTCGGCCTGATGCGAATACGGCTTCTCGATGCCGCGCTGCTGCAGAACCTCCCGCAGTTTCGGATTCAGGTCTTCAGGAAACTCGCCATACTCGGCCTCTCGCGCGGGCGTCCGCCGGATCGCCCGAATGGGTCCATCCGCATCGTGCGCCAGGCGCTCGAACTTATCCACAATCCGCGCGGCGCTCGCCGAGCGGGGTGCCAGCGGCAGTTCCGGGAACAGTAGCGACAATGACTCTGACATTCGTCTTTTCTTCGCCTTGAGCTATACGGTAACACGCTCTTCACTTGACGAAGCAGCATCGAATCCGGGATTCTACAAACCGAATGGATACAACGGCGAGCGATTATGAATTTGTAATTCTTGGGAGCGGTGAAGGATCGAAGTACCTGGCCTGGACCCTCGCCGCCGAAGGCAGGCGCGTAGTCGTCATCGAACGGAAATATATCGGCGGCTCCTGCCCGAACATTGCCTGTCTTCCGAGCAAGAACGTGGTTCACAGCGCGAAAGTCGCGCAACACGTCCGCGAGAGCGAGGAGTTCGGGGTTTTCGCCGAGAGTTTCAAAATCGAGATGCCGGTAGTCCGCGAGCGCAAGCGCCGGATGGTTCAGGGCCTTGTGGACATCCATCTCGCCAATTTCAAAAAGAGCGGAGCTGGGTTGATTATGGGATCCGCGAAGTTCGTCGGCCCAAAAACGCTCGAAGTCTCTCTCCCGGACGGAACGACGCGCGTGATCCGCGGCGACAAGGTAATCATTGGCGTAGGCACACACGCCACCATTCCGGACCTTCCCGGACTCCGCGAATCGAACCCGATGACTCACATCGAGGCGCTTGAACTCGATCATGTACCCGAACATCTGCTGGTTCTCGGCGGCGGTTACGTCGGTCTCGAACTGGCACAGGCGATGCGCCGCTTCGACAGCCGCGTCACCGTGATGGAACGCAACGATCGCCTCGCGAGTCGCGAAGACGAAGACGTCAGCGAAGCCCTCCACCAGCTTTTCCAGGACGAAGGAATCGATATCCTCACAAACGCGGAATCAAGCAGAGTCGAGGGGGAATCCGGCCGGTCGGTGACGCTTCACTTCACTCGAAATGGTTCGCGCACCTCCATCGAAGGGACGGACATCCTGGTCGCCACCGGACGCACCCCGAACACGCAGGGCATCGGGCTCGATCTCGCCGGAGTCGAACTCACCGCCACCGGATATATCAAAGTCAACGAGCGCCTTGAGACCACCGCGCCCGGCGTCTGGGCGATCGGAGAATGCGCCGGGAGTCCCCAATTCACGCACATCGCGTTCGACGATTTCCGCGTGATTCGCGACAACCTCGCGGGCGGAGATCACGTCACGACCGGCCGTCAGGTGCCGTATTGCCTCTTCACCGATCCCGAACTGGCGCGCGTCGGGCTGAACGAAAAAGACGCCAAAGCGCAGGGCGTTCCGTATCGGCTCGCCAAAATGCCGATGGCGAGCATATTGCGCACTCGCACTCTCTCCGAGACGCGAGGGTTCCTGAAGGCTCTGATCGACACCAAGAGTGACCGCATTCTGGGAATCACCGTCTTCGGGGTAAGCGCCGGGGAAATCATGGGCGCCGTGCAGATCGCGATGGTCTCCGGAATGCCGTATACTGCACTGCGAAACGTCGTCCTCACGCACCCTACACTGCTCGAAGGCTTTTTGGGCCTCTTCGCGTCCGTGCCTCCTCGGGCATCGAAATAGACATGCCGAAGTGAACATATGGATCTCCGCCCGTACCTTCCGACAGATCGTGCCGCCTGCCTCGGTTTATTTGAGTCGAACGTCCCCGAGTATTTCGATCCAGCCGAGCGAACCGGCTTCGAAGCTTTCCTCGACGACCCCGACTGCCCATACTTCGTGATGGAGCACAACGAAGCGATTGTGGGTTGCGGCGGCTACGCCCTCGCGCAGCAAGACAGCCTCGCGAGTCTGGTCTGGGGCATGGTGCGGCGCGACTCGCACAAACTTGGCCTCGGGCGTTTTCTTCTCCTTTATCGCCTGCGTGAAATCGGGAAGGCAGACGGTATCCAAATCGTTCGCCTCGACACATCGCAAAAGGCCGAGCCTTTCTTCCGCAAGCAGGGCTTCAAAGCCACCGGCGTCGTAAAGGACGGATACGGTCCCGGTCTCGATCGCATCGAGATGGTCATGAAGCTGACGGTCTGCCCATAATTCGGGCTCTCCGGCAGGGCCAATGCGTAGGCAGCGCCATACTCCACATCGCGGCCTTTGGAGAGATCCAGCGCAGCCCCGGCTCTCTGACGGGGCCTCTGAAGCATTTCCAAAGAATGCCTGCCGCACGGCACGGTCGCGCAGTTCCCAGGCTTTGCGGATATTCTCCGCTGCAAGAACGGACTGCCAGCTGTCGGCGTAGGTGCGGGCCAGAGATGCATACGCCATCGCGAATTTGGGATCGATTTGAACCGCGCGCTGAAGAAGAGGAATTGCGCCGGCATTGTTCTCCGTAAGAGCTACTTTCAATAGAGCTTCCACGCCTCGAGTGACGGCGTCGTAGCCTCGGTCAGCGGAGTCGAGTGCTCTTTGACGGTGGCGAGCGATTCGCCTGCTTGGTTCTGAGATTTCCGGCCAACTGGCTCAAGGAGTTCAGCACCTCGTCCTTTTGGGCGGGCTGAAGCTGCTCATCAAAGAGCACCTCTCCGTTACCGCAATTAATGGCGCGCAATCCCAAAACGTACCGGCCCCCGAGCCTGGAGATCGACCCTTGTACTACGGCGGCACTGAACGTGCGTTCGCAAATCTCGCGCGCCACGTCCCCGATTACCGGCGTGTTTTCAGGGCGGTCCATCAGGTGAAGGGTTGCGCGTACGCGCTGATCCGAAATGAGGCTAAGGAACGGCGACCGCTCCAACTCCACCGCCAGTCCCCGGCGGAGCGTTTCATCAAAGTCGGCGTCGCCAGTCTTGTTCGTGAATTCTGCGACAACGATCGTGTCTTTGTCCGTAAGTTTGGGTGCGCGCCGAATATACCGGTAACCTGCTATGCCCCCGGCTGTTGCCAGGATTGCGATCAGCGCGGTCCGCCACCGCTTCGAAGGCCGCCTTCCGCGCTGCGCATCTCCAACGAGCCGTGCGGAGTCCGCATCCTGCTTCAACCGCTCGAGATCCGCCCGAATTTCCGAGGCGCGCTGGTATCGTGATTCGCGGTCCTTCTAAAGGCACTTGCCGATGATGCGCTCCAGTTCAGCGGGCAGTCCAGGGTTCAACCCTGTTGATTCTGGAGCCGATCTTTGAAGCGGACTTCCTCGATTGACGACATCTTCAGGAGAGCCGGACGTGGGAAATCTTCATCTCCGGTTCGACGAGGGGAGGGGAGCCCTCGCGGCCCCCTCCTACTCTACCGGCTCGGCATGAAGCCTTTTCGGAGGCGGACGCCTGAGGAAGCGTTTGCCGGAGCGCGTCGCAAACCTCAATTGCGGCCGGAGGTCATAAATGCCAGTACCGCTGCCGTTTGGCCAGCGATCATGTGCCCTGCATCCGGGAGATAAATCACTTTTGAACCCTTGACGAGCGCTTCCAGTCTTCGTTTCGTCTGCGCGGAATCGAGGAGCACATCGCGCGCGCCTGCGATTGCCAGCAGCGGCATATTCAGGCTCTTCAGTGCGTTGTCCGGGAAAACGGGGAGTTTCACCATGCGCGGCCGGAAATGCTTTCGAATCAGGCCAGCGAAATCGATAAAAGCCTTCACTGGCCGCGGCGGATCGGCCGGCGGGGGGCCGAGGATTCGTTTCATCAGCCAGCGCTTTCCGGGTTCGCCGAACATGCGTGACAGTAGCGTTGCGAACACGATTCCTGCTTTCTGACGCCCGATCCCGCCGGGGCAGAGCACTGCGACTCGTTCCACCTTCTCCGGGCGCCGGATCGCATAATCGAGAGCGAGCCAGCCGCCCAGCGAGGCACCAAGTATAGATACCCGGGCGACAGCGAGATGGGCCAGAACATCGTCGAGCCACACGGCGTGGGCGTCTGATGCAAGGGCCGGACGCACGGGAGCGCTCAGTCCCGGCTCGCCGATCATGTCGATGCAACAGACACGAAAGAAACGCGCGAACGCGGCTACCTCGCCCATCCACATCGCCGAATTCATCAGGCCGCCATGCAGCAGGAGCAGCGCCGGCGCGTTCTCCGGACCCGAGATGACGACAAACGTTGCACCCTGACTTGTTGGTACGCGTAGCTGCTGATTCGGTACGGGCCAGCGCTGCAGAAACGCCCGGTAACGCTCAAGAACGAGGCGCTCGCCTTCAACGGACTTGAAAATCGCTTTCATCTCTTCGCTTCCTTTCACGAAAATGGACACACGTGTCCTGTCTCTGTACATGACGGGAGTCTGAGCGTGGAGCTGGCTACGGCGAAACCGCTAGACCTGATCCGAGAAAGCCAGCTTGATCGCGTAGCCGCGGACGTCATCCGGCCACGTTGCAACCAGTTGGGTGAAACGGCGGCGGTCGTATGCAAAGAGCGCCCGCGCGGCTTCTTCGAATCCAGGCAAATTACCCGCGACGGCGGACATGAATCGATACGCGGATTCCTGCGCCGTACGGACCCGGTCGTGATCTCCCCTCGTGCGGCGCGCTTCTTCCACCAACTTGCGCAGGGCGACCGAAGCGCCGCCCGGCTGGAGGTTCAGCCAGTCCCAATGACGGGGCAAGAGCGTGACCTCTTTCGCCACGACACCGAGTCGAGGGCGTCCGCGCCCGCGGCGCTCGACGGCTTGATATTCAGGGATTTGAGCCGGTTTTCCTCCGATCTCACCGAAGTCGATTTGCCTGCCCGTTGCGTCGTCGAAAACCAGCACCTCGCCCTGCGATCGATTCCTCAGGAACGCGGTAACGTCCTCGGCGGAGCCGGAAGATACCTTTCGAAGACATTCGAACGCCGTGTACCTCACGCCCTAAATATACCCGGGTAAAATTGCTGTTGTCAATATTATCCGGGTAAAAATTTGAGGTGGCTTTGGCCGGAAGTTTCATCGGCGTGCAAGAAATCCTTGAGCGATTTCAGTTGGAGACCGGGACGCGGTCGACATGGTCGATGACGATGAAGTCTACCCGCCCTTGTAAGGTGCAGCGGGCTTGGCGGGGCGACCTCGAATGGCCGGGCCGTCGCGAGGAAGGACGTGAGGAGGATCAGGGAGGTGAGCCGCACTCCCGATGTGTCCTGCCCTGCGGCCGTTATTCTCCGCGCCGGCGCCGCTCCCGGTATCGACGCCATAGCGATAATCCCTCGCATAAACGATTTCATGGCCATCTCCTGGAGAGGCTCGAATGCATTCTCCGGGCGCTACCGCCGCGGGTTTAGGAGTCCGGGTCAGGGTTTGAAACTATCAAGTGTCTCCCTGTGCTAGATTACTAGAACACTATAGCATTAGCCTTATTGGCTTCGTTCAGCGCTTGGATAGCGGTCGACGTCGAAAACGCCGGCTCGCCGCGCGATGAGGCCATCGAGGCTGTATCTACCGGGTCCGGAGAAGATGAGCCAAACGAGGATCAATGTGTACAGCACTTCGGGAAGATAGAGAAAGTCGTCGAGCCACGCGAGAAAGCCGCTCGCCTGAATGCTGTGAACCCGATTGGTGGCGATCGCAACGATCATGTCACCCGCGAGCATTGCGGCGCACAACGGTGTGATCAGTCCGAGCGCCAGGCCAGCGCCGCAGGCGAACTCGACCATGGAGACAAAGAGGGCGTTGGCGTGAGGGAACGGGATGTGCGATTGGACCAGGGTCTGCTCAAGCACGCTGAACTGGGCCGGCACGAAGAATTTAGTGCCTCCGGAGATACAAAAAAAGATGCCGATCAGGACGCGGGTCGCAGTCATCGGCATCCATTCCCCGGCGCGCAGCACCTTCAAGATAGTTGTGATCAGATGCTTCATGTTCTTGTGACTCGATCAGCCGGCGAATGGAACGTCCTATTATCTCGCCGGGTGTACCCAGTGGCGCCGCTGAGTATATAGCTTGCTCGGTCCCGAACGCAATTGGTCAACTAATCTAAGTGGTCGTCGCGAAATAACTTGTCCAACTCCCGAACTCCGCTTGCTGAGGCGCGCGGTTCAGAACTGGTATTCCGAGCCGCGACCGAAGGGAGCGATTGCCAGCGTTATTCTGTGACAAGCCATAAGATCTGCTATCTGAAGCACGCCGCCAGCTTTCTCTTCGACGATCTCCTGTAACCATCTCGAAATGCGCACTGCGTGTGAGCGAAACAAAGGAGCGAAAGAAAGACGCCACCAGCATAACTGTAATGTTGCGAACTGCACGGCAGGGTTTACTATTGCTGGCTTTCACGTTCGCGCTCAAGGTCGGCGCGCGGGCGCAATCGGGCCGTGAAATCGTAGTGCATCGCGTCGTACCGCGTCCGCGGGGCGCAAACTCTTACAGCGCGCTGATTCGCGACGCGGCCGTGGTGTTTGTTGTGAGTCCCGCCGGCAAGCAGGTCCTGCTGCACCAGTTCACCGGGGCAAGGACGGAGGAAACCCTTACGCTCTTCTGGTCGCCGACTCAGCTGGCAATCTCTACGGCAGCGGGGTGTATGAGATACAAACGGCCGGTCAATTTACTGTGCAGCATTCTTTCATGGGCGGCGCGGCACGGAACCAACCCCTATGCAGGAGTGACCCTCGACCCCGACGGTAATCTCTATGGCACTACTTACCTCGGCGGTCCGTCCAACTCGGGAGTTGTGTACAAACTGGCCGCGACCGGCCGCGAAACGAGCCTCCACGGTATTCCCGATATCCTGGCGTCCGGAGGGGACACGCTTTATGTCGACCTGGGGCAAACCAACGGCTACTTCGCCTCCCCCTTCAATATCGGCACTGGCCCATCGCCAGGCAGCGTCCTGGTAGAGGACCTTTGACGGCCAATCGACGGCGGGCACGCCGGATATTGTCGTCCCGGATACCTCCGGCGGGGTCATGGTGCTGCTCAACTTAACCCCGTAGTCCGGTACGACGGCGCTACCTGACGCGGGGAAAGTTCCGGTCGTTTTCATTCCAGTGCTGGACCATGGCCGTGACCTTCCCGTCGGCGTTCTTCACGAAATCGACGTCGGTGCCTTGCATCGTGAAGTTGGTTTCGGAATGAGCCACGAGCGGCGTCTTTCCCGACCCCGTGTCGATCATCAGGTGGCCACTTTCCAACGAGACAATCGCGGGGGCGGGCCCCGTTCCGTATGTCCCGGCATACTGAGCCAGGACCTCCGCCGGAACGTGGAATTCCTCTCCGCTCTTCCCGATCAGGTGTGGTTTGTCGCGCTCGTTTTCACATACATACTCGATCAGGTCCCCGTCGGGCATCAGATCGAGCTTTGCCGACACCTTCCATGGGCGCGTGTAGGCCTTCGGATCGTCGAACGTCACCTGAAGGTCGATGTGGCCGAAATCGACGCGACGATAGCGCTCCGTCATGCGCAACGCTTCGGTGTGGGGATGACCGCCGAGGTCGAGCGATGTCCGGTCGTTGTAACCGATGGTCGTAACGACGAGTGTGTCTCCGTTCCAGCTTCCAGTCGAGTAGCCCATCCACGTGGGATTGGGATCCTTCGGAAGCGCGCGTCCGTTGGTGAAAATCTGCCGGTAGATGGTCTGGTATTCGTACAGCATGGCAATCAGCCCGGGCGTCTGGACGATTCTGAAGGGGAGATTGCCGACGCCGATGCCGGCTTTCGGACCGGGCGGAAGGCAATTGATTCCGTCCGTATTGTTGCGGAAATTCTCCTCGCTTTGTTTGAGGCGCGCGGCGGCCCACGGCTGCATCTCTTCGGGTTTCAGATCCCCGGAGAAGTAGAATAACGATCCCGGGTTGGCTACCATCCAGACTCCGGAGAGGTCCGGTTTGCCATCGGCGGACCGCGGGGCGGGGGCGGAGAGATCGGGCTTTCCGTCCTTTGTTCGCGGGACATCGGAGGCCGGAGGCTTCGGCCACTGGGCCGCGAGCGAGCCGCTCAACAGGCAGAGAGTTATCGCAAGCTTCAGCATGTTTTTCTCGCTTTCAGCCGTGCATTCTGACGACGCGTCACAGTTTATCAGGATTTTGGAACATGCTTCCGAAGGGTTCGGCGACCACGGCGTTTAGCCGTCAGAAGAGCGGGATGCTACGATGGTCGGCCTGAGCTGTTCAGGGCTCCGAAATCAGGACGCCCGCATACCGGGCGATACTGGACGCGAGGCGCCACCGAAGTCTGATGATGATCGAATCCTCCGATTTTCGGACTGCGAGAATGCCACTCAACCATGGAACGGGCCATATGCCCGTACTCGGGTTTGGCACCCTGATTCCCGATGCGGCCGGGACGATAAATGCCACCAGAGACGCTCTCGCAGCCGGATTTCGACACTTCGACTGCGCGGAACGATACCGGAACGAGCGTGAGGTGGGCAAGGCCTTGCAGGCAGGAATTGCCGCTGGAGGGATCGCGCGTGAAGAGATCTTCGTTACCACGAAGTTGTGGAACTCCAATCATCGGCCCGAGCGAGTCGAGCCCGCGTTCGAGGCGAGTCTGGACAGACTCGGGCTCGACTATATGGATCTCTACCTCATTCACACTCCGTTTGCGTTTCAACCGGGGGACGACCAGGATCCGCGGGATCAAAACGGTAATATCCTTTACGACCGCGGCGTGACTTTGCTCGATACCTGGAGAGCGATGGAGAATCTCATGGACCGCGGCAGATGCCGGGCCATCGGACTGTCTGACATCACCCTGGATGGACTTTTGCCCATCTACGAATCCGCGAGAATCAAGCCGGCTGTGGTCCAGGTCGAAGCACATCCGTATCTGCCGGAAACGGAGTTTCTCGAATTCTGCAAGGAGAAGGACGTTGTATTTCTGGCTTTCGCGCCGCTGGGTCACGGAGTAAGGCCGGGGCCGCTTGAAGATCCGGTCATTTCGGCAATTGCCGCAAGAGTGGGAAAGACGCCGGCACAAGTGCTGCTGGCCTGGGCGGCGCAGCGCGGCACGGCTTTGCTTACCACGCCCAGGACTGCGGCTCGCGCCCGGGAGAATTTCGACATCTCCGCCCTGCCGGAAGAGGCGTTTGAAGAAATCAATCGAATTCAGACCAGACAGAGGTTCAATGAAGTGGTGAAGACTGGCAGCCCGGGTTTCATTCCACAAGATAAACGATCCTGAAACAGAAACGCATCGGGACCAGCTGATGGAAGAAGAACAAATACGTGAAGCACTGAATGCGCACTGGCGCGCGTCGGCAGCAGGCGATCTGAACGCAGAACACGATATTTACGCCGACGATGCTATTTGCGATTATCCCCAGTCCGGTGAACGAATCCTCGGACGAAGCAATTTGCAGGCCTTGCGGAGTCACCATCCCGGCAAGCCGTCAGGGTTCAAGGTCAAGCGAGTCCTGGGGAAGGGTGATCTATGGGTCTCGGAATACACAATCACGTATCAGGACCGACCAGCATACACGGTGAGCATCATGGAGTTCCGCGACGGTAAGGTCGTGCACGAGACACAGTATTTCGCCGATCCCTTCGAGGCGCCGGCGTGGCGAAGTCAGTGGGTTCAGCGGATCGCGTGAATCAGGGCTGACGGCTCGCCGGTGGCGTGATGCCGTTTAATCGCAGGTACACAACCAGCTGACCGTAGGTGTCCTGCAAGTGCATCATCAGGAAGTACAGGACTCTCTGGCGGCTCAACTGAGGTCCCATGAAGAATCCCACGGGGCCCGGCGAATCGATGCGCGCTACCAGGCCCCGCTCACCGAGTTCCCTGATAATCGCCACGCCATATTCACCGACGCGCTGCAATGCAGCCATCGATGGGGTCTTTGATGTTGCATTCGCGTCGACAGCGGGCGCGGGAGTTTTGGCCCCGAGGGCTTGCAACAGCATGAGATTCACCTGTGCGACGTGCAGCACACGTTCGCCGAAGGATTGTTGCGCGGGCGTGGGTTTGTAATCGAATTTATCCTCAGGCATGGCGCCGGCGAGCCCGTACATCATGAAGTTGTTGCGGGACCAGTCGTTTTCGACTTCGCATGTCAGGTTGGCGCAGGAGCCCATGAAAGCGGGCGGCTGCTGCGGTCTGGCCGCCGGCGTCTGGCCACTCAGCGAAAAAGCGAACAATAGCAGCCCGGGCAGAACCTGTCGGTCATTCATCCTATCCAGTGTAGGGCAGTGGCGGGGGGCCGAATCGCCGCGCCCGAGTCTCCGGGCCGTCGTGATTTCGGCCGCTCGGCGCCGGATGTCTTACTGCCTGTGGCCTATACTGATCGAGAGCTACGATTGTGGCGATCACGTTCAGATCGGCTCAAATCGGGGATATTCCTGCCCTGGCAGCCATTCGCGCGGCCGAATGGGAAACGGAAGCCTACTGGATCCGCCGAATCGGCAAGTACCTGCCGGAGGAAGTGGCGCAAGATCGAACGATTCTAATCGCTGAGGATGACGGCGCTCCAATGGGTTTTGTGGCAGGGCACCGCACGCGCCGCTTCGGCTGCGATGGCGAGTTGCAATGGGTGAATGTCGCCCGCGAGAGTCGAGGCCGCGGGATTGGGGCGATCCTGGTACGGAAGATCGGCTTTTGGTTTCTGGAACAAGGAGCACGGCGCATTTGCGTCGATGTTGAGCCTGACAATGCCGTCGCCCGCGCACTCTACTCCCGCTGCGGCGCGAAACCATTCAAGCCCTGCTGGATGATCTGGGAGGATGCGCGTGACATGGTGGACCAGCGAACTCGCGTCTGAGCGTGTAAGTCGGTATCACCGCCGATCCCGGGCCTGGCACTGTCACCTTCCAGGCCACGCGGTCAGGCCCGTCCGGCAAACTCCCGAGTCTCGGTCGTCACTTTCACTTTTTCGCCTTCCTTAATAAACAGAGGAACGCGGATCTCAAGACCGGTCTCCAACCTTGCGGGCTTCGTCACGCTGCCGCTCGATGAGTCGCCACGGACTCCCGGTTCCGTGTGGGCAACCGTCAGATCCACGAACGTGGGCAATTCCAGACCGATCGGATTGCCGTTGTACTTCAGCAGCTCGATCAAGGCCCCTTCCAGCAGAAAATCCAACGCATTGCCAATCGTTTGTTCGCTGAGGGTGAGGGTTTCAAAGGTTTCCTGGTCCAGGAAATGAGAGCCCTCGCTGTCGGTATACAAATAAGATGCCGGGACGGTCTGGAGATCCGGCTCTTTGAACTTGTCGCTTGCCTTGAACGTCTTCTCGAAGACCGCGCTGGTGAGGAGGTTGCGGATTTTCAGGCGTACCAGGGTCTGGCCGCCGCGAGCGGTGGGCGTGTTCACCTCCGCTTCGAGGCACGAAAACGGAGTGTTTTCGAACTCGAACAACGTCCTTCGCTTGATGTTGATCGCTTCAATCAGCACGGCCGGGAACTCCTCAGCTTCCAAGTATAAAGTTTGGCTTCCGCGTTTCGGAGTGAGCGTCAGCGGTTCGTGTAGACGGTTTTTCCGCCGGCGGTTGCGACCGGGCGGAGAATGGCGGAACCGGCCAGGTCGCGCAAACATCGGCTATTCTGGTCTTCCGATACGATGTACCAGCGTTCGGGACTGCGCCATCGCGCCGCGAAACCGGCGTTGTCGATAAACACCCGCGGCGACCCCGGCGCGTAAGAGCCGTACTCGAGGTTGTTGCGGCGGCCATTCAGAATCATGACCGTCCGATTCGTGTAGAAGCCGATGGTCGACATTTCCCAGTACGGGTCGTCGATCATGATCCCTCCCGGCTGGAGCCTCGTTCAGCGCCTGCGCGAGAGGCCATGAGCCGAGGTAGGGATCGAAAGCGATCAACGCGAGTCTTGCCGCCTGAAAGAACAGCACCATCATCGCCGCGAGCGACAGCGCCGCGCGCAGATCCCCGAATCGCCAGCTTCCGACGAAGCCAATCAGCATGGCGAGGCCCGCAATTACCAGCGGCAGCCGCAAGTATGCCATCGACCGGATCGTGAGATCGCCCATATGCCCGAGCGACAGCGTATAGCTCTCCGGGTGCGAGGTGAGCGCCTCCGCAATATCGCCTGGGGCCGGGAAAGCGCGGCTTGCCCAGAGGATTCCGGCAATGGCCACGAGAGCGATCCCCGCAAGGGCGCCCGCTGTTCGCATGGCGCGCCGGCGGCCCGTTTCATCCGATTCCGCCATGGCGCTGCCGATCAGGATCGCGAACGCAGGGTAAGCGGGCATTGAATAATACTCCTGGGTCGTGGAGAGGGTGAAGAAAACCATAACGACCCCGATCCAGCAGAGACACAACAGGCGAAGCCGCGAAGCCCGGTCCGCGCCGCGATAGCGCAGCCGGAACGCCCGAACGAAGAACGCACTCCACGGGAAGAACCACCCGAGGTGGAGCAGCCAGAAGAGACCGCGCGGAACAGTGTCATAATCGCGCGGGTAGCGGAGGCCGAGAAAGCGCAGGATGTGCTCGTTGACGAAATAGAACCAGAAGAATCCGTGGTACCGGCCGGATTCGCTGCGCATGGTGAAGGCGAAGTACGGGGGATTGCGGATTGTCGCGAGAATATGCCAGGGAGCCGCTACCAGCAGCATCAGAAGCACGCCGGAAACGATGTGCAAACGCCGCCAGGTTCCGCGTTCGCGCCAGAGCCCGGTGATCAGGAGGTAAACAATCGCCGTCCCGAATGGAAACACGACCGCGATCAGGCCCTTCAGCAGCAACCCGATGCCGATTGAGACCCCGCAGGAGAGCGCCCACTTTCGATGACCGCCGCCTTCTGAATCCATCGCCCGGACGAAGCTCCACATCGCAAACGCGATTGAGAGGGTCAAAATGACGTCCGCGATGAGAATCCGGGTAAACAGCCAGAGCCCGACTGACGTTGCCAGCGCGAGTCCGGCATAAAGCCCTGTCCAGGCCCCCATGGCCCAGCCGGCTATCCGCGCGGTCAGCCAGCAAAGCATGATGGCCGAAAGCGCAACCGGGATGCGGGCGACCCAGTCTTTCACGCCAAAAACCTGATAGCAGACCGCGATCATCCAGTACTTCAGGGGGCTTTTTTCGAAGTACCTGACGCTGTCGACGCGAGCGGTTACCCAGTCGCCGGACTGGATCATGTTGCGCGCGATCTGCGCCTGCACGCCGTCCACATCGTCCATCAGATGGGGAGGACTGACAATGCCGGTGATGAAGATAATCGAAGCGCAAAAAAGAACGATCCACAGGCCGTAACCCTCGATGGGGTTCGGCCGGTGGATCGCAGTTTGGTTTTGTTGATCCGGCTCTTTAGCCGGGGTGGGCGGGGTCGCCCCCATCTATTCGGGAGAACCGCCGATATCGCCGCCGCCGCCACCCAGGTTCCAGCTGCCGCCGAGGGGATCGGGACCGTTCTGCGGAGCCGCTCTGAGGATCGGGTCTACGCCGGCCACCACCGCCGTGGCGGCGATTTTTGACATATCGTCGGCAGCGGCTCCGCTCACGACAACCGGTTCGCCCGCTTTGAGATCGGCCAGCGTGATCGTGGGTTGCTGATCGAGCAACTTCGTGGTGTCAAGACCGCCGCGACCGCCGCCGCCACCGCGCCCACCGCGCGCGAATCCCGCTTGAGGGCCTGCAGCCGCACCGGCGCCCGCGTCGCCGTCCGCACCGCCTCCACGTTGTCCACGGCCTTGTCCTCTGCCGTTTTGAAATGTCGGATTCAGCCGCCGCGCCATTGCCAGCGCCGTAGCGTCGTCCAGTTTTTTCAAGGTTGTATCGGACTTGATCTCGATGGTGATCGGTTTCTTGCTCGCGAGATCGGTTGCGAGGATTTGTTTCGCTTCGACGTCGATCGATTTAATCTGTACCGGGATCGTCTTGAACGGACCGGACATGACGTCTTCGACCTTAATTACGGTCTGATCGGCGTTCTTCTTCCCCAGGACGCGAACGCGGTCGCCTGTCTTGATCGCCTCAAGCGTGCTGCCCGGCTCGTACTTCCCGGTATTCATGTTGTATCGCTGGTAGCCGACAGGTCCGCTGACATCGAGAGTCACGTCTTTCGGCGGTCCGAAGGCGCCCTGGACCGCGATCGCCACCTGTTTGGCCGCCGGGTCGACGGACTTCACTGTGCCGGAAACGCCCTGAGTCTGCCACTCTTCGCGAGTTTTCTCCTGCCGCTGCGCCAGATCCTGTTGCTTGCTGAAGTAGAAAAAGACCGCGGGCTGTCCCGGTTCCGCGTCAGCGCGAAGCCGCGCAATTACCCGGTCGCCCACGCCGACGTCGGTCGCCTGTGCCCGGGATGCCTTCTTGACGTCCAGTTCGCCGGCGGGAAGCCGGAGGAACTGGGTCTTGTCGTCGAACTTGACGTCGGCTTCGCCCGCCTTGTCGGGCTTGATCGAAAAAGCTTTGCCGGAAGCGTCGACCTTCTCAACCGTTCCGATCAGGCTGACGTACTTCGCTTTCGTCTGCTGAGCGGGTTCCTGCGCCATAGCCGGAATGAGAACAGCGGCTAACGCAAACATTGCGCCGGAGGTAAATATTCGCATGTCCATAGTATATGGGGCGGAGTCCCCGGCGGCGGCGTAACGTCCCGGCCGCAAAAACGAACCCAAAAGAGAGTAAAGAAAGGTAAGCGGGCTTCAGCTGGAAGATGGGATTTCGCGGTGGAACAACGGCACGGGTTCCGCGGCGGGTACGGCCCGTTCCCGCAAATTTTGCAGAGTTTTCAGGCACGCCCGCGCATCTTTCCCGGCCCGACGCAGCGTTGCCTGTTCCAGTGCGATGCAGCTCCAGAGGGCCGCGACAGAGAGCGTCATCGCCAGTAGTCCGGTTTTCGTTATTGCAAAAAGTCGCAACGGCAGTCCTCGCCGCGGAAGCGGCGAAGCCTGAACAGCACGCCGAAATCCATGGAGGCTATTTCCGGGTAAGACAAAGAGCGCGTTGAACGTTCCGTGTGGAGTAGTCCGTACCATGTGTGAAATTTAGACTACAGTGAGCCGAAGTGCTTGCATTCCGCTTTAAATTGAGCAATAAGTTAGATGGCACGGAAGTTGCAACCTTCCAGTACGTAGTTGCATCGCGTCGGCACGGAGTAGTTGCAAGGAGCAGCGGTATGAAACAGCTTTTGATCGTAATTTGCCTTTCGGCGCTTGTGCCAGGGCAATACGCGATGGCCGCGGTCGGATTCCCCTGGTTCCGAACTCGCCCAAAGCCTGTGCTTCTGGATCAGACGGTAACGCCGCCACAGCAGAGCAAAACAGTAACCCGAGTTGCGTATCACGGGAATGCCACATATTCGGCGTCGGGCCGTCTTTATTTCAAAGACAGCCGCGATGGCTACGAACCTGTGCGGGAGAAGGCGCATGTGCCTTCCAATTCGCACAGCGCAAACAAATAACTGAGCTGCCGGCCTCCGCCGGTTCAAACGCCCGCCGTGGGCAGTTCAGGAGTGGCTCCCGCCCACTCAGCAGGGGCGGGCGGAGTGTTTGAGTGCTCGCATTCGTTCTTGAGTCCCTGAAAACTCGGTTGCCGCGTCACGGGAAATCGCCACAGGTGGTTTGGTCCCCCGGCCGGGCTTGAGTGTCAGGGTCTGCTAAATGGGTTCGAATCCGGTGAACCTTGCCAGACCATCGCCTCGCGCGTGTTTTCACTTGATGCAGCTGGTGCTGCGCTCCGGCGTTCCTTCCGGCGAGATTGCAAAACGAGAGTCGCGATGGGTCGTGCGGATTTCTTAAATCTCCAGACTGCGACTTGCATCAACCTGGTGGGATGGCTCCCGTGCAACAGAGATCCATCGATGAAACCGTTTGGTGGCGGGTCGGAACTGCCGACGAGGGGATTATATGGGCACAAATGACAAGATCACTCAGCCATCCGCGGTGAAACAGGATTCATTACCGTTCCCGCCCACTCCGTCCGGCAGTATTGCAGGCCGTACCCTGCAGGAGTCGGTGTATAGCCCGAAGGCTGCACAGAAACGGCTGCCCGAGGATGCGCCGAACATCCTGATCGTCCTGATCGACGATGCCGGTCCGGGACTGCCGTCCACTTTCGGGGGCGAGGTTGCCACGAAGACCATGGACCGGATTGTTAATGAAGGCGTCGCCTACAACCGGTTCCATACCACCGCGATGTGCTCCCCGACCCGCGCCTCACTTCTCACGGGGCGTAATCACCACCGTGTCGGGAACGGCCAGATCGCCGAGCTGGCGAACGATTGGGATGGCTATTCGGGCCGTATCCCGACGAGCTCGGCTCTCGCCGCCGAGGTGCTGAAGGATTACGGCTATTGCACGGCCGCCTGGGGCAAGTGGCATAATACGCCAGCGGAGGAAACGACCGCGGCGGGCCCCTTCCATGATTGGCCGACCAGCCGTGGCTTTGAGTATTTCTACGGATTCCTCGCCGGCGAGGCCTCGCAATATGAGCCGAATCTGGTACGGAACACGACCGTCGTGCTGCCGCCGAAGAGTCCCGAACAGGGATATCACGTCAGCGAAGACCTTGCCGACGACGCTATCGGATGGCTGCGCAAGCATCGATCGTTTCAGCCGGATAAGCCCTTTTTCATGTATTGGGCGAGCGGCGCCATCCATGGTCCGCACCAGGTGCATAAGGAATGGGCGGACAAGTACAAAGGAAAATTTGACGACGGCTGGGACGCCTATCGGGAGCGCGTGTTCCAGCGGGCGAAGGAGAAGGGGTGGATTCCGCAAAACGCCCAGCTCACGCCGCGTCACCCGACGATGGCGGCGTGGGACAGCATACCGGAAGACGAGAAGCCTTTCCAGCGGCGCCTGATGGAAGTGGCGGCGGGGTTTGCCGAGCACACGGACGTGCAGGTTGGCCGCGTCTTCGATGAGATCGAGCGCCTCGGTTACGCGGATAACACCCTGATCTTCTACATCTGGGGCGACAACGGCTCCTCCGCGGAAGGGCAGAACGGCACGATCAGCGAACTTCTCGCGCAGAACGGGATCCCGAGTACCACCCGGCAGCATATTGACGCGCTCGACCAGTTAGGCGGCCTTGATGTGCTCGGATCGCCGCTGGCCGACAACATGTATCACGCGGGCTGGGGATGGGCGGGAAGCACTCCTTACAAGGGGACCAAGCTGCTGGCCTCCCACTTCGGCGGCACGCGTAATCCAATGGCGGTGTGCTGGCCGGCCAGGATCAAAGCGGATCCCATGCCGCGGGCACAGTTCCACCACTGCAACGATATTGTCCCTACCATTTACGAAATGGTCGGAATCACGCCGCCTTTACAGGTGAACGGCGTGCCGCAGGACCCGATCGATGGCGTGAGTTTCGCCTATACGTTCAACGATCCGCAGGCGGAGGGCCGTCTGCTTACCCAATACTTTGAGGTAATGGGAAGCCGCGCCGTTTACCATGCTGGCTGGATGGCCTCGACTATAGGGCCTCGCATTCCATGGGTTCCGGGCTTGCCGCCTGGTATACAGGAGTGGACGCCCGACAAGGACACCTGGGAACTCTACAACCTGGAAGAGGATTGGACTCAGGCCGACGACCTTGCTGCGCAGATGCCGGATAAAGTGGCGCAGATGAAGGAAATCTTTCTGATAGAAGCGGCTAAGAATAAAGCTCTGCCCATAGGTGGCGGCCTTTGGATTCCCGTCTATCACCCGGAGCTGCGGATTAGTCCGCCTTATTCGGAATGGACCTTCTCCGGAGATACCGTTCGCATGCCGGAGTTCTGCGCTCCCGCTCTGGGGAACAAGGCCAATATCGTCACGATAGACGCCGAGATTCCGTCCAACGCCAACGGCGTGCTGTACAAACTTGGCGCACACTCCGGTGGCCTTACCTGTTTTGTGGAAGATGGCCTTCTTTGTTATGAATACAACCTTTTCCTCATCCAGCGCACGAAGATCCGCGCCGCTTCAAAACTCCCGCCGGGGAGGGTCAAGATAGAGGTTGAGACGGTCTATGCCGTGTCCCGACCAGCGGGGCCGCTCGACATCACTATCAGGGCGAATGGGGAAGTGGTGGCCAGAGGCCGGGTCCCGGTGAGTGCGCCATTGCTATTTACGGCTAACGATTGTCTCGATGTCGGTGTGGCGCTTGGCTCGCCGGTCTCGCTTGATTATCGGGAAAAGGCGCCATTCAAGTTCAACGGCACGATTGAGCAGATGCACGTGACGTACGTCACCGGGCAAGCTCTCAGAGCAGCGACGGTTAAATAAGGTGGGTTTGTGACAGGTGGCCGTCCTGCAAAAAGAAAAAATAAAGCTCCTTCCAACCCTCTACATCTTAAATCGGACGAACTCCAGAACCAATCAAGGGATGTGAATTCATGAGCGGGAAACTCGCAGTCAGGAATCGAACAAACAACGGGAACCTCCGGATCGCGATTGCGGCAGCGGCGCTTCTGACTATCGCGCAGGCGATGGCGCAGAACCCCGAACTGCAGCAAAAGGTTGCGGACGTAAAGCAGGCGGCCGCGGCAAACAAGCAAAGACTGCTCCAGTACCAATGGACGGAAACCACGCAGGTCACTTTGAATGGCGATGCGAAGCCCCCATCCCAAAACCTCTGCCGATACGGCCCCGACGGACAAGTCCAGAAGACTCCGCTCAGTGCTCCTCCTCCGCCGCCGAGCGGTGGCAGGATGAAGCAAAGAGTCATTGCAAAGAAAAAAGCTGAGATCACGGACTACATGGGCGACGTGAAGAGTCTCCTGGCCCTGTATGTGCCGCCCGATCCCCAAAGAATGCAGCAGGCATTCCAGGCCGGCAAGGTCTCATTGAATCCCGCGGGAGGTATGGTGAACATCATCTTCAACGACTATGCTCAACCCGGCGATCGGATGACGGTGTCTTTCGACTCGGCTGCAAAGAAGATTGCGGCGATAAGTGTCAACACCTATATGGGTCAGGCGAAGGATGCGGTAACGTTGCAGGTGCGGATGGCGAGTCTGCCCGATGGAACCAACTATTCGCAGCAGGTCATTCTGGATGCAACCGCTAAAAAACTCGTTGTGACCACTACGAACTCCGGCTATCAGAAAATCGCCGGGTAGCATCCTTTCGACCGACAGCGCGCGGGTTACTGAGGCCGGCGCAGGCCGTCCATCACGTGGCGAAACAACTCGTCCACATAATCATCGTTCAGCGGACCGCTTCCGGTCTGCACCCGGTAATAGATTCCCCCGTACAACGCATCGATCGCCGTATCGATGTCCAGATCCGGCCGTAATTCTCCATTTCTGATGCCCGTCTCGAACGTGGCGCGGGCTAACTGGCGCCGGGGACGGATCCAACGGTCGCGGAAAGCTTCGGCCAGTTCGGCATCGAACTGCAGTTCCCCCATGATCGCCTTGATCAGCGCTCCGAATCTGCCGCGGTAGGCTCTGGCAAGCGCCCGCATCTGCAAGCGGATGCTTTCGGGCGGGCTGACGGTCGCGGGGAACTCGATCACCGGGCCGATCTCCTGCAGAAAGGCATCCATCACTACCGTCGCCTTATTGGGCCAACGCCGATATACCGTCGTTTTCCCGACACCCGCCTTCGCCGCGATGGATTCAATACTCACCGCCCGGAATCCCAGGTCGAGTACCTGCTGGAGAGTTGCCCGCAAGATGGCCTGATGAGCTTCCTTGCTCCGCGGCCGTCCGCGCGCTGGTTCCTCTGCGGTCTGGCCAGACGCCAATCGGCTGTTCATCATGGAACCTTTCTCGGACACTCCGTCGGAAATCATTCCGTCATTGAATCTTATATGATCCGCTACGTATCGTATTGCCATGAAGAATATATCAAGTGAGACGGCCACCCGGCGGATATTAGATTCAATCCGGGACGCAAGATACAAAAATCAATGACAGCAAAGACTTTCTTCATCACCGGCGTTAGTTCCGGATTCGGTCTGGCTCTTACCCGGGAAGCCGTCGCGGCAGGTCATAAGGTGGTGGGCACGCTTCGCAACGAGAAGGCCCGCGCCGATTTTGACACCCTCAGCCCCGGCCGCGCATTCGGAAGAGTACTCGATGTTACAGATACGGCGGCGATCCCGCGCGTCATCGCGGAGGTCGAGTCGGAAATCGGGCCGATTGATGTTCTTGTCAATAACGCCGGTTACGGCTATGAAGGGCTGGTCGAGGAGACGCCACTCGACGACATGCGCCGCCAGTTCGACGTAAACGTCTTCGGAGCCGTGGCTATGATCCAGGCAGTGCTGCCGTTTATGCGGCAGCGCCGCCGCGGCCACATCATTAATATCACCTCTATGGGAGGGGTTGTCACCTTCCCCGGTATTGCCGCCTATCACGGCAGCAAATTCGCTCTCGAAGGAATCTCCGAAACCCTCGGCAAAGAAGTAAAAGGATTCGGCATCGCAGTAACCGCAGTTGAACCCGGAATGTTCCGAACCGACTGGGCCGGCCGTTCGATGGTGCGCGCCCCGCGCAAAATAGCCGATTACGACGCTCTCTTTGAACCGATCCGCGCTGCGCGTCAGGCTCGCAGCGGCAATCAACCGGGCGATCCGGTCAAGGCCGCACGGGCGATCCTGCGGATTGTCGAAGCCGAGAACCCTCCCGCTCATCTCCCGCTCGGACCCGACGCTCTGAAATTGATCCGCGAGGCGCTCGCCGCGCGGGAGGCTGAATTGAACCAGTGGGAAGCGATCTCGGCTTCTACCGATTTCCATCAAAGCACCGATTTCGACTAAAACTGAAAACCCTATATGTGGATTGTCCGAATCGCTCTTGATCGCCCCTATACCTTCATCGTCCTGGCACTCCTGATTCTGATCGCCAGCCCGGTCGTCATCTCGCGCACCCCGACCGACATCTTCCCCAATATCAATATCCCCGTGGTCGCCGTCTCCTGGACCTACACAGGTTTGAATCCCGAGGAGATGGAAGGCCGTCTGACCACCGTCTACGAGCGGGTTCTCACCACAACGGTAGACAACATCGAGCACATCGAGTCGACAACCGTAAACGGCCAGACCGTCGTCAAGATCTTCCTTCAGCCGAACGCCAGCCTTGACACGGCCAACGCCCAGGTCACCGCCATTTCCCAGACGATTTTGCGCACGTTGCCCGCTGGCACTCAGCCTCCGCTGATTCTCAACTACAGCGCTTCGAGCGTTCCCATTCTTCAGCTTGCGCTTTCCGGCAAGGGTCTTTCCGAGCAGCAACTAAACGACATCGGACAAAACTTTCTGCGTACTCAGCTCGTGACCGTCCCCGGCGCTTCCATCCCTTATCCGTATGGCGGGAAACAGCGTCAGATCATGATCGACGTCAATCCGCCGCTGCTGCAGTCCAAAGGGCTTTCCGCGACCGACATCGTTACCGCGATCAACCAGCAGAACCTCGTGCTGCCCTCGGGAACCGCCAAGATCGATCGGTTCGAATATGACATCGACATGAACTCGAGCCCGCGGACGGTTCCCGAGTTGAACGATCTGCCGATCAAGGTCTCGGGCAACTCCACCATTTATCTGCGCGACGTCGCGCATGTCCGCGACGGCTTCGCTCCGCAGACCAACATCGTCCGGCACGATGGCCGCCGCGGAACTCTCGTCACCGTATTGAAAGCAGGCAACGCTTCCACGCTCGATGTGGTTCAGGGCATTCGCGACATTCTCCCCAGAGTCGCTTCCACGCTCCCGCCGGAGCTGGAGATTAAACCTCTCGCGGATCAGTCTATTTTCGTGCGCGCCTCGATCAGCGGCGTGATCCGTGAAGGCATTATCGCCGCCTGTCTGACTGGTTTGATGATCCTGATCTTCCTCGGAAGCTGGCGCAGCACCCTGATCATCGCCGTTTCCATTCCGCTGGCCGTGCTGACTTCGATTCTGGTGCTCAGCGCACTGGGCGAAACAATCAACATCATGACGCTGGGCGGTCTGGCGCTCGCGGTCGGCATTCTCGTCGACGATGCGACGGTCACCATTGAAAACATTGAGCGCCACCTCGAAGAGGGTCAAAGTCTGCGCGACGGAATTATGGAGGGCGCGGCTGAAATCGCGGTTCCAGCCCTTGTCTCCACGCTTGCCATCTGCATCGTGTTCCTTCCGATGTTCTTCCTGACGGGCGTCGCCCGCTATCTGTTCGTGCCGCTGGCCGAAGCGGTGGTGTTCGCCATTCTCGCGTCGTACATTCTCTCGAGAACCCTCGTTCCCACGCTGGCCATGTACCTGCTGAAAACGAGCGTTCACAGCGACAGGCCCTCGCGCAATCCTTTCGGGATGTTCCACCGCGCTTTCGAACGCGGCTTCGAGCGCGTGCGCCTGGGCTATCAGGGACTGCTCGCCACATTGGTAAACCGGCGCCTGATCTTCATTCCGCTGACGCTCCTGGCCTGCGCCTGCGCATTTCTGCTTGTTCCCTTTCTCGGCCAGGATTTCTTCCCGAGCACCGATAGCGGCCAGTTCATTCTTCATGTGCGCGCCAAATCCGGGACGCGTATCGAAGAAACTGCGAGACTCTGCGATGTTGTGGAAGCCTCCATCCGCCGCGCAATCCCGCCGGCCGAGATGGACAACATCATCGACAACATCGGCCTTCCCTACAGCCAGATCAACTTCGTTCACAGCACATCGGGCCTGATCGGCGCGGGTGACGCGGACATCATGGTTGCTCTCAAAGAAAAGCATCGCCCGACCGCCGATTACATCCGCGAGTTGCGGCGCGCGTTGCCGGGCCAGTTCCCCGGCGTGATCTTTTACTTTCTGCCGGCGGACATTGTCACGCAGATTCTGAACTTCGGTCTCCCGGCGCCGATCGACGTGCAGTTCGAAGGAGCGGACATTGAACATAACCGCCAGCTTGCCGACAAGATGCTGGATCAGTTACGCCATGTTCCCGGAATCGCCGATCTCCGTATTCAACAGAAGTTCGACTACCCGAAATTCCACATCGCGGTCGACCGCACGAAGGCCGCCGGTGGCGGCTTCGCCGAACGCGATGTCGCGAGCAGCCTGCTGATCTCGCTCAACGGCAGCTTCCAGACGACTCCAACCTTTTTCCTGAACTGGCAAAACGGAGTGAGTTACAACCTGGTGACACAGACTCCGCAATACGACGTTCAGTCGCTGCAGGATCTGCAGAATATTCCGGTCACCGCGCCCGCGGCGCCTCATCCCGAAATCCTCGCCGACGTAGCCTCAATCGATCGCCAGAACGAGATGCAGGTGCTGACGCACTACAACATCCGCCGCGTGGTGGATATCTACGGATCGGTGCAGGATCGGGATTTGGGCGCGGTCGGGAAGGAGGTTACACGCATCGTCGACGCCAATCGAAAGCTTTTGCCGCGCGGCAGCTTCCTCACGATCCGTGGACAGCTGGAAACGATGCGTACTTCTTATATCGGTCTGCTCTCGGGGTTGGGATTCGCCATCATCCTCGTCTACTTTCTGATCGTGGTCAACTTTCAGTCATGGGTTGACCCGTTCATCATCATCACTGCGCTTCCCGCTGCGCTGGCCGGTATCGTTCTGTTCCTTTTCGTGACCCACACCACGCTCAGCGTGCCGGCCCTGATGGGTTCGATTATGTGTATGGGCGTCGCGACCGCGAACAGCATCCTGGTGGTCTCATTCGCGAAGGAGAGATTGTCCAGCCATGGACATGCGATCCAGGCGGCTGTTGAGGCCGGCTTCACACGCTTCCGCCCCGTGCTGATGACCGCGCTCGCGATGATTATCGGGATGATCCCGATGGCGCTCGGGTTGGGTGAAGGCGGCGAACAGAATGCGCCGCTGGGACGCGCCGTAATCGGCGGGCTGCTTTGCGCCACCGTTGCGACGCTGTTGTTTGTACCCGCGGTGTTCGGCCTGATTCACAGCCGCTCGCAGGCGATCGCCCCGAAAGAGAAATAAAGATGACGAATCCGGAAATCGAAGAGATTGAGCCCGATCTGACAAGCGCTCCGCCGCCGCCGAATCGTCCCAAGTGGCGCGGCCGCCTGATCGGGTTTCTGACGCTGGCGGTCATGGCTACCGTTCTCGCCATCGTGATACGTTCCGGCATCTCCGCGCGCGCGGCGGCCGAATCGAACCTCGTCACTACGACCGAGCAGGAAGCGGTTCCAACCGTCAACGTAGTTCATCCCGCCAAAGGCGCTCCGATTCAGGAGATCGTTCTGCCGGGTAGTACGCAGGCCTTCACCGACACGCCCATTTACGCGCGAACGAGCGGATATCTGAAGAAGTGGTATTTCGACATCGGCGCGCGCGTAAAGCAGGGCGACCTGCTCGCGGAGATCGAAACGCCCGAACTCGATCGTCAGGTGCAGCAGGCGCACGCCGATCTTGAAACCGCTCAGGCCAACTACCGTCTGGCGCAGACCACGGCAGCGCGATGGGAGAACCTCCTGAAGACTAATTCGGTCTCGAAGCAGGAAACCGATCAGGCCGTCAGCAATCTGGGCGCGACAAAGGCCACGGTCGATTCCAACGTCGCCAATGTTCACCGGCTGGAGGAATTGCAGGGATTTGAAAAGGTCTACGCTCCGTTCGACGGAGTTATCACGGTGCGCAACACCGACCTCGGCGCCTTGATCGGTTCCGGAGACAATTCGCCCAATCGCGAGCTTTTCCATATGGCTGCGATTCGCACACTCCGCGTGTTTGTAGCCGTGCCGCAGATCTATGCCCGCGCTGCGCGCACGGGCGCCATTGCGGCGCTCACGCTCGACGAGTATCCGGGAAGATCCTTCCGCGGCACTCTGGCCCGGAACTCCAGCGCGATCGATCCGGCCTCGCGCACTCTCAATGTCGAAGTGGATTTCGACAACAGCGACGGCGCGCTCCTGCCTGGAGCTTATGTGCTGGTTCACCTGAAGCTGCCTGAACCGTCCTCATCGGTGACGATTCCTTCCAACACGCTTCTTTTCCGGGCACAAGGACTGCAGGTCGGCGTTGTCCGGAACGGCCGTGCCGAGCTGGTTCCGATCAAAATTGGGCGCGACTATGGCAGCATCGTCGAGGTTGTTTCGGGACTCGGCCTGGACGATTCGGTCATCCTGGATCCGTCCGACTCTTTAACCAGCGGCGTACCGGTTCGAATCGGCGCCACCCAGGCAGGAACTCCCGCATCATGAAGCACCGGCATCTTACCGCAATCACTGTAACCGCATTGCTGCTCTCAGGCTGCACGGTGGGGCCGAACTACGTCAAACCGCCTGCGCCAGTAACGCCGACCTTCAAGGAACCGCTCCCCGACAATTTCAAAGAGACGAAGGACTGGAAGATCGCACAGCCCGGCGCGCCAGGAACGCCGGTCAAATGGTGGGAAATCTTCGGCGATTCGCAACTCAACGAACTGGAGGAACAGGTCCCCACCTCGAACGAGAGCCTGAAAATCGCGGAGGCCAACTTCCGCAAGGCCCGCGCTATGATCCAGTTCAGCCGCGCCGCGCAGTTCCCCACGATCTCGACGGCGCCGGGGATTACCTCCCTGCGCGATTCCAGCCATCAGCCGTACTTCCCGTCGACAGCCGGTGGCGCTACGGGACAATTCACCCTGCCCTTCGACCTTTCTTACGAGATCGATTTCTGGGGCCGGATCCGCCGCTCCGTAACGGCGGCGCGCGAAGAAACGCAGGCGAGCGCAGCCGATCTCGCCACCGCGACTTTGAGTCTGCAAGCCGAACTGGCCTTCGACTACTTCGAACTGCGCAGCGCCGACGCGCAGAAACAAGTTCTCGACGACACCGTAAAAGCCTACGAGACCGCGCTCGAACTCACCGAAAATCGCTTCGAAGGGGGCGCCTCTCCCAAATCGGAAGTGGCGCAGGCGCAAACGCAACTAGACTCCGCTCAGGTGCAGCAAACCGATGTCGGGGTCGAGCGCGCGCAATTTGAACACGCGATCGCCGTGATTATAGGGAAGCCGCCGGCGGCCTTCAGCCTCGCTGAGGTGGCGCGACGCTTCGCGCCACCGGGCATTCCCGTCGGTCTCCCTTCGGAACTTCTCGAGCGCCGCCCGGATATCGCCGCCGTCGAGCGGCGCGTCGCCGAGGCGAATGAACAGATCGGAATCGCGCGAGCGGCGTTTTATCCGACCGTGATCCTGAGCGCGACCGGCGGCTTTGAAGGTACGTCGCTTCTGAACTGGTTCGCCTGGCCGAGCCGATTCTGGGCCGTGGGAGGGTCCGCGGCGCAGACGCTGTTCGATGCCGGCCGGCGCCACGCCAGTTCGGAGGCTGCGCTTGCCAATTACGACGCTCTGGTGGCGAGCTACCGTGAAACGACTCTGGGGGCCTTCCAGCAGGTGGAGGACAACCTCGCCGCGCTCCGTATTCTCGAAAAAGAAGCGCAGCAGGAGCGCGAGACCGTCGAGTCGGCGCAGGAGTCTCTGCAACTCTCGACCAACCGCTATCAGGGCGGGGTAGACAACTACCTTCAGGTGCTCACGGCGCAAACGATCGCGCTCTCGAACGAACGCAACGAAGTCGACATACTGCGCCGACGCATGGACGCCAGCGTCTTGTTGATTAAGGCTCTCGGCGGAGGCTGGAATGTCTCGAATCTGCCGCAGATCAGCGAACTGCGCAAGTAAGCAGGCGGCACACGCATTAAACCCGAAAATACGGGAATGCGAACTATACTCAAAAACAAATGTCGGTTTCCGATTGGCGGCTTTTGCGCGAAGTTCCACTGGTCTTCGCGCGAATGGGGATGATGTTATCGAAGTATTGGGACTCCGAACAGCGTCGCGATCGTCTTAAACTCCTGCTTGAGATCCGGGCGAAACGAGACATGTTATTGCTGCCGGTGGAGGCTTGCCAGATCATGAGCGCGATTGATGCAGTCAGGAGGATCCCGGGAGAAATGGCTGAACTCGGAGTTGCGAGTGGCGCCTCCGCGATGATGATGAGCTCGCGGGCGCCTGAGCGAATCCTGCACCTCTTCGATACCTTTGAGGGTCTTCCGGCTCCGACGCGGGCAGATGGCACTCGATTCAAAAAAGGTCAGTACCGTTATTCTCTCGAAGAAGTCCAGCATTACCTGCACGGTGACAATATACGGTTTCACCGTGGGATGTTTCCTCAAAGCGCCGCTGGACTCTCTGAAACCAGATTTGCATTCGTTCACCTGGACGCCGACCTGTACGTAAGTACCATGGCTGGTCTGGAGTGGTTCTATCCGCGCCTGAATCAAGGAGGAATTCTCATCTGCCACGATTACGATACGTCAAAGGGGGTTAATCGAGCTTTTGAGGAGTTCTTCGCCGACAAGCCGGAGCCTTATCTCGAATTTGCAGGTTCGCAGTGCGGATTCGTAAAGATGTGATCGGCCACTCGGGTCTCAGCCGTTTCATGAGCCTGCTTAGGCTCGTCACGAAGTCACAGCAATCGCTCTGTCGAAGACGCCGTTGGCAGGGTCACCGGCGACAAGATCGCCGGCACTACAAACTCACGTAAAGTTCCGCGCCGGGCAGAAGCCCGGCGGCAGCCCCGAAGGCCTGCCCCACACCGACTGCGCGGTCTTCATTCCCTTTGGCGGCCCGCTGCGGGCATGGAACGCTCCCTCCCGGTCGCTGCTCGGAAAAACTCGGAAAACTCGTTCTGAGCCCGCAAGCGGAAGCGAGCGGAGTCCGGGAGTTGGATATGCTATTTCGTCACAATCTCCTTTTAGATAAGACGATCGAGCTTGCCGGGTCGAGAAAGGTGCGCTTATAATGCCGTCATGCTGCGGATCTCTCTTCTTATCGTCTGCATCGCTATCTGTGTTCCTGCCTTTGCCCAGAATTCAAAATTGGCCGGCGACTATGCGGGAATGCTGGGACCTTACCACGTAAAACTGCATCTTGTTGTGGATCAAAGCGGCGTGCTGACCGGCACAGCCGAGAATCAGGAGATGGGCTTGTCGGGGAATTGTGAGAAAATTCGGGCCGAAGGCCAGACTCTCAGCTTCACCATACCAGCGGTACAAGGCACCTGGACGGGTCTTGTGTCGGCCGACGGCAACACTCTTTCCGGCTTGTGGAGCCAGGGCGCCAGCCCGATGCTCTTGAATTTCACAAGGGGTAATGGCGCTTCCCAAACGAGCGCCGTCGTTCCCGGCGGCCCCGCTCCTTCTCAGCCGGCTTCTTCTCAGAACCAGGCGACAGGGAGCGAGTACGTTTTCAATCCGCTGCCCGGTGGGACCATAACGCAGGTTTCTCAGAACGGCAGCCCGATCGGGAACATCATGACCTTGAACGGTCAGGTGCGCGTCATCGTTCGTTCCGGTATAGATTCGGGGAAAGTACAGAAGGCATATCAGGAATATCTGGCGGGCACCGCGGGAACAGTGCCGGCGGGCGTCGCGCCAATTGCGCCCGGCGCCCCGGTATTGGCGGGGGCTGCGGCTCCGACTGCCGGTGCTGAACCTGCGTCCCTGGGGTTTTCGAATGGCGGCCAGGCCGATCCGGCGGGAATCAAATTCGCCGGCAACACAGTCACTGTGCCGCGAACGGACGGGATGACCGTAATCTTCGCGGGAGATGATGTGACAATTTCCCGAGGAGCCGCCCCGATGTACGTTTTGCGGCGCAAAAAGGCGTCCGTCGGACGAACATTTGAGCAGGCACTGGAGCATAGCAACGCAACGGGCGGCGGAATCGCCGGAGGCGGAGTCGAGTTCTTGCGAGCAGGTGGCGGATTGATTTACGATTCCGGCATGGGGGGCTACAATGTGCAGGAATCACCGGGCGTGCGGCAGGCGAAACAGCTTGCCTTGATAGCGATGGACGCGATTCATGCGATTCGCCAGATGCCGGGTCATACCGATTTCAAGCCGAGCGGCTATAACGCCCTGAAGGAAGTTTCCACATACAAGCTGAGGTCCGACGGATCGCGTTAACGGTTCACCGTTTCGGCAAGGCGAAAGAGTAACGTCTCCTCCCGGCCACCGGACGAGGCCATTCCCCTCTTGTCGGTGGAAGCCGCATGTTATCTTTGTCTGCGAAGACAGCGCGCGCCTGACCGGCGGATTGCAGTTGACTACCGCATCTGAGACTCGCATGCGATCCCGATTGGAAGTAAGTTGTGCGATCCAGGCTTAGGGCCGTCCTCTTCGTTTTCTACAATATTGTCGTCGTCTGCGCGGTGTTCGGCCTCGCGGAGTACATAGCGCGACGCGCGATGGGCTCGCCCGGCGGCCGCATCGAGCTGCAGCTCGACCGCTGGGCCGCTTTTCGCAATAATCCCCGATACAACGGGAACCAGGTTCAGCTTAACGAAGCCGGATTTCGCGCGGACCACAATGTCTCTCCCGAAAAGCAGCCCGGCGTCGTGCGGATATTTCTCCTCGGCGCCTCGGTCGCCTATGGCGGCGAAACGCTCTATCCTGAGATCGACGACCGCTGGAGAATCGACAACCACCACACTATCGATTACGATCTCCAGCAGCATCTGAACGCCGCGTTTCCCGCGAATCGCTGGGAGGTGATCAATGGCGCCGTCAAAGGGTACTTTCTCAATCAGGACCTGGCTCTCTACCTTTCCGCCGTCGAACGATATCATCCCGACTACCTGGTTCTCCTCGATGGCGTCAATGACGTATTCGCTACCTTACGATCCCCGGACGATCCTGATACCTACCGTCTGGCCGGCCTGGGAGAGGAGTTCAATGGCCTGACCAGCCCCGCGTCGATGTCCGTGCGGCTGATGGCCTCCACCTTTCTGCTCGATCACAGCTCGCTCTACCAGTTGATCCGGGAACGCCTGACGCGGCGAGCGCAGTTACGGGCGCGTCGGGAACGTGTGAGTCGGGCCGGACAGAATCCGCCAACGGGCCTTGCGGGAATGAGTCCTGACGAACAGCGCCGCTACCGGCTGGCCGTCAATAAGATCGATGGCTACATGCGCCCTGTGCGGCAGATTCACCGTCTCGCGGAGCTGGAGGGAACGAAAACCCTGTTCGTCCTGCAGCCTCAGCTTGCCGTCACGCGGAAGCCATTGACCAGCATTGAGAGCCGGCTGCTGGACTACTGGTCGAAAATCGATGGACAGCTGTACGTTTATGGATTTCAGACCTTATATCCTCGACTGGCGAGCGAATTGGCCCATGGAGCTGCCGCGGATGGCTATCGGTTTCTGGATCTGACAGGTGTTTTCGACCGCATGAGCGTTCAAACCTTTACCGACTACTGCCACTTGACTCCGGCCGGTGATCAGGCCGTTGCGGATGCAATATTCGACTCCCTTGCCGCACAGCGATCACAGTGATTGCCCCACAATGATTGCCCCACGATGATTGCCCGCATACGTACCTTTCTCGCGATTGTCAGCCGTTTCATGGGTCGCCTGTGGCTGACGGTTTTGTACTTCACGGTGGTTCTGCCGTTCGGCTTAGTAGCGCGGACACGAGTCGCGAGGCAGCGTGCGGGAAAGGCCGATGTGGCATGGAACATACGGCAAGAGCGCCCCGCCGATCTCGCGGACGCGCGGAAGCAGTTCTAAGCGATGTATATTCTCGGGGTCTCCTGCGATTATCACGATAGTTCCGCCGCTCTCCTGCTGGATGGGCAACTCGTCGCGGCGGCCGCCGAAGAACGCTTCTCGCGCAGGAAGCACGATTCCGGGATTCCATCGCTGACGATCGCGTGGTGTCTCGAACATGCGGGTATTGAGGCACGGGATCTCGATTATGTGGTGTTCTACGAGAAACCGCTGCTCAAGTTCGATCGCATTATTACGACCTCCGTCGACTACTATCCGCACGCGCTACCCTTCTTCCGGGAGGCGCTGTTAACCTGGTTTTCCGAGAAGTTATGGATCAAGAGCCGCCTGCTGAAGTCTCTCGGAGTGCCGTCCGAAAGGATCCTGTTTTGCGAGCATCATATGGCGCACGCGGCCAGCGCATTTTATTGTTCCGGGTTCGCTGATGCGGCGATCCTGACTGTAGATGGGATCGGTGAATGGGCGACCGCGACGACAGGTGAAGGGCGCGGCGGGGAGATCCGCCTGCCGCTCGAAATCCGATGGCCTCACTCTTTGGGAATGCTGTACAGCGTCTTCACGGCATTTCTGGGTTTTGAAGTAAACGAAGGCGAGTACAAAGTCATGGGGATGGCTCCTTACGGCACGCCTCGTTATATGGATAAGGTCTGGAAGCTGGTGCGCACTTCGGAAGACGGAGCCATCGAACTGGATCTCGATTACTTCTCCTATCACCTGACCCCTCGCCGCGCATTCAGCGACAAATTCCTCGCTCTCTTTGGCGAGCCACGATCCCCTCAGGGGCTGCCTCATGGGCTGCCTCATGGTCTGGATGATGCGCCCGACCAGGACCGCCACTATGCGGACATCGCTGCCAGTCTTCAGAAGGTGACTGAGGAAATCCTGTTGCGTATGGCGCGCGCCGCCGCGTCCCGGAGCGGCAGCAAGCGCCTCGCGATGGCGGGCGGCGTGGCATTGAACTGTGTGGCCAACGGCAGGATTCAGGACGAAGCGGGAATCGACGAACTCTTTGTCCAGCCCGCGGCCGGAGATGGCGGCGCATCGTTGGGAGCCGCTTTGTGGGCCTGGCATGCGGTGCTCGGGAAACCGCGCGGTGCGCAGTTACCGCATGTTTCCTGGGGTCGCGCTGTTCGGGGCCACGAGATACAGTCGGAACTGGAGCTTACCGGCGCGCCCGGCGTAGCGTTGAGATCCGAAGAGGAACTGCTCGACAGGGCGACGGAAGATCTGCTGGCGGGAAAGGTGATCGGCTGGTCGCAGGGCCGTTTCGAATGGGGTCCGAGGGCGCTCGGCAATCGCAGCATTCTCGCCGATCCGCGCCGTGGCGAAACCCGCGACCTCGTGAACACAAAGATCAAGTTTCGCGAGACATTCCGCCCATTTGGACCTTCTCTGACGGAAGAGTCCGCGGCTCGATACATCGAGCAGCCGCTGGCGCACCAGCCGACAGCGAAGTTCATGCTGCGCACCGCCGCGGTACGCAGCGGCATGCGTCACCGGATACCGGCGGTCACGCACGTGGATGGCAGTACCCGGCCCCATGTGGCAGACCGCGCGGCGAACCCGCTGTACTTCGATTTAATCCGTCGCTTCGGCAATGCGAGCGGTGATCCGGTTCTCCTGAATACGTCGTTCAATCTGCGGGGAGAGCCCATCGTGGCATCGGCGGCCGATGCTCTTTCGACTTTTTTCCGCAGTGGACTGGACGTGTTGTACCTCGAAAACTATCGTGTTACGAAGCAGGGGTCTGGCCGGTGAGAACGGCGTTTCGCAGCCTGATCGCAAGGTTTCGCACCGTCGGGGAATTGTTTCATCTGTTCGGCCGCGGCGGACGCTGGTGGCTCTTGCCCATGGTGATTATCCTGATGTGCTTTGGCCTTCTTCTGCTATTGGCCTCCGCCACTCCGCTGGGACCCTTCATTTACGCTCTCTTCTGAACTCAGTCGAGGAATTCGGTCGAAGTCCATGACAGTTGCGGCCACCGTCTTGCGGATTGAGCGATCCTGTTGATGGTTGCACGAGCCGACCGCTCCGCTGTGCGCGTCAACCAACAGAATCAATGCTTTGCCGTGTGATTCAGCGGGTCGGGTGATATCATACGCATTCAGTTTGAGACCGCTTTTGCGAACCGCGTTCTCTCCGCACTTACTCACATATCTATGAAGCTCACGTGGACCAAGACCGACGAGGCGCCGGCGCTCGCGTCGTACGCGCTGCTGCCCATCCTGCGAGCGTACTTCAAAGGGACAGGGGTGGAGATCGAAACGGCCGACATCTCGCTCGCCGGCCGTATTGTCGCCAACTTCCCTGAGTGTCTTAAGCCAAGACCAAAGAATTCCCGACGAGTTGACGCGCCTGGGGGAGCTGGCCAAGACACCGGAGGCCAACATCGTCAAGCTGCCCAACATCAGCGCCTCGATTCCGCAGCTCCGGGACGCGATTGCGGAACTTCAGGCGAAGGGCTACAACATTCCCGACTATCCCGACGCCCCCTCCACGGAGGAGGAGCGTGCGGTGCAGGCCCGGTTTGCCGTGGTCCTGGGCTCGGCCGTGAATCCCGTGTTGCGCGAAGGCAATTCCGACCGGCGCGCCCCCGGGGCCGTGAAAGCGTTCGCGCGGAAGCATCCAAATAAGATGAAGCCCTGGCCGAAGTCTGGTTCGATCGGCTCGGTGACGCGTGTCGCCCACATGACCGACAAGGACTTCTTTGGCAGCGAGAAATCCGTGACGGTGAGCTCCCCGCACCGAATTCAACCGCACCTGATTCAGGCAACGAGGCGCGTATCGAATTCGTGGATTCCGCCGGCGCGGTGAAAGTCCTGAAGCAAAGAATCCCGCTGACCGAGGGCGAAGTTGTCGACTGCGCGGTCATGAACGTGACGGCGCTGCGGAGATTCTATGCGGAGCAGATCGCTGCCGCTAAAGCTGACAATGCGCTGTTCTCGCTGCATCTGAAGTGCACGATGATGAAGGTCTCCGACCCGATCATGTTCGGGCACTGTGTGGCAGAGTATTTCGCCGATGCCCTGCAGAAACATGCCGGCGTCCTCGCAGAGATCGGCGCCAACGTAAACAACGGACTGGCCGACGTGCTCAGCAAACTCGACCAGCTTCCAGCCGCGAAAAAGGCTGAGATCGAAGCCGATATCGCAGCTTGTTACGAAGAGCGTCCGGGTCTGGCGATGGTGGATTCGCGTGCGGGCAGGACCAACCTGCATGTTCCCAGTGACGTGATCATCGACGCATCGATGCCGGTGGTGATCCGTGATGGCGGCAAGATGTGGAACAAAGAGGATGGGCTGCAGGACACTGTTGCCGTGATCCCGGACCGCTGCTACGCCACCATCGTATCAAGCCGTGATCGAGGACTGCAAGCAGAACGGACAGTTCGATCCGGCGACCATGGGCAGCGTGTCCAACGTCGGGCTCATGGCTCAGAAGGCCGAAGAGTACGGTTCGCACGACAAGACGTTTGTCGCACCCGGCAATGGAACGATTCGCATTGTAGATGAACAGCGGCAAGACCCTGCTCGAACAGAGCGTCGAGCGTGGCGATATCTTCCGCGCCTGCCAGACGAAAGACGAGCCCATCCGCGACTGGGTGAAGCTGGGCGTGACACGGGCGCGGGCAACCGGCACACCCGCGGTGTTCTGGCTCGACCCGGATCGCGGCCACGATGCGCAAATCATTCAGAAGGTGAAAACCTACCTGGCCGACCACGACCTCTCCGGCCTGGAAATCAAGATCCTGAAGCCTGTGGACGCGATGAAATTCTCGCTCGATCGAATTCGCCGCGGCGAGGATACCATCTCCGTCACGGGTAACGTGCTTCGCGACTATCTCACCGACCTGTTCCCGATTCTCGAGTTGGGGACAAGCGCCCGTATGCTCTCGATCGTGCCGCTGCTCCAGGGCGGCCAGTTGTTCGAAACCGGAGCCGGCGGTTCGGCGCCCAAGCACGTGCAGCAGTTGGTGAAAGAAGGTCATCTGCGCTGGGACTCGCTCGGGGAGTACTGTGCGCTGGTGCCATCGCTGGAACTGATGGCAACAAAGAGCGGCAATCCGCGCGCGGGCCTCCTTTCGAAAACGCTGGACGAGGCCGTCGGCCAGTACCTCGAAGACGCCCGCTACCCCTCGCAGAAGGTGAACGAGATCGACAACCGCGGTTCGACGTACTATCTCGCGTTGGCGTGGGCAAAGGCACTCGCCGCCCAGAACGAGGACGCGGATTTAAAGCAACGCTTCACTCCGGTAGCCGCCGCGCTGGCGGCGGCCGAGGGCAAGATCACGCAGGAGTTGCTGGCGGCGCAGGGCAAACCAGTGGACATCGGGGGGTACTATTTCCCGGACGACGATAAGTGTGTCGCAGCGATGCGGCCCAGCGCTACACTGAACGCGATTATAGATCGAATGTAGCGACTTTACGCCGCGTGAGGGCGCGACGCTCACGGTTGACGCAGCGCTTCTTTGCACGCGGACGCGTTAGGCGTTCACATGCCAGATCTGCTTTTCGGAGATCCAGGAGGCAGGCGTCAGAATCGCGCAGCGAGTTGAGGGCAGGCGACTGTGACCAGCGTGGTTCCCGATGAACAGGCGCCGTTAATTTGGATATCGTTCACGAGGCAGGATCTGAGCGGGAAGGCCGGCCACGTGCGGACGGTTCCCGTTCCGAACCGGGTCCAAGCAAGGGCGACCTGAGAAGCTCATATTCGTGTTCATCCGTGTCCATTCGTGGCCAATAATGCCTTTCCACACCGAAGCCACGTCCATTCTCCCTAAACGCCATGCCCAATCCAGGCGTCAGACATCCGTCGGGTGTCGGATCTCCGCAAGACCACCCGCACTCAGGCACTAATCGTTATCTCTCACTTTTGGTTCTCTGAGGCTTCGCGCGGGCCGGAGCGAATTACGGGTCGGAACGAATGGACGTCGGATCTTCCGTGCTGTCGAATGTGCGCAACCACGCGGCGAGTTGTGCGCGCGCCGGCGCCGCTTGCGCTTCTTCGCCCTGCGATGTCTCGAGTTGCCGCAGCGCGTCAACCACCTCTGGCGATTCGGCAGGAGTGAGGACGAATCTGGTTCTAAGGTCGTCAATGCCGGCGGTGGCCTCCCTATCCGCGCAGACCTCGAGGTAAAGCAGAAGACGGCGGATGGTTACGATGGCGTGGTCTGGTTTCTGAGCAAGGATTTCGGTCAAATCCGCGATCGCCTCGGCCGGTCGTGCGGTCCGCCGGTAGCACTCGGCGCGGCGGCGACGAACCCAGAGGTGGTCACGATTGTGATCGAGCGCGATCGAGTAATCGGCGATCGCTTCGTCGTACCGCTCCAGCGATTCGAATGTCGCGCCGCGTGCGGCGAGCGCCATTTCGGCAGTCGAAGCGTCCTGCACCGCGCGGTTCAGCAGCGCTAACGCCTCATCGTGACGTCCCGCCGCCGCGAGACAAAGCCCATACCACGGCCTGTACCACGGGTATTGCTGGCCGAGTTCCGGCCCCGCAGCCAGCTTCGCGGCGGCATCGAAGTCCGCGAGGGCCGCTGTCCGCTCATCGAGGACGGTATGGGAGATCGCACGCCTGGTCAGGCAAAACCATCGGCTTGTTTCGGTTTTCAGCAGCGGTTCGGCGCGATCAAAGTCCGCAATCGCTTCGCGGTCATGGTCCGTTGCCATGAAGGCCCAGCCGCGCAGCATCAGGGCATCGGCATCGTCCGGCGCGCTATCGAGAATAGTGAAGCAATCCTCGATGACAGCGGACCACCGGCGCAGCTCGGAATTCAGGTTGGCGCGGAGGGTCAGCGCGGTGTTGTCAGCCGGGTTATCCCCAAGCTGACGTGAAAGGATGTCCAGAGTCGCGTGAGCTCCCGCATCGTCCTGGCCCGCAGTGTGCAGTAACAGGGCGGCGCGAAGGCGAACCGCCGCGTCGACATTCTCATCCTGAAGGATTTCAAGTGTCTCGCTTGTCAGGTTCGCTTCGTGCAGTGCGTCCGGGACACGACTCCTGACCGGCAGCGGCCATTTCTCATCCCGGGCTATAGCGACAAGCTCCCGGGGGCCAACCTTCCCGCGAAGTGTACGAAGACCGTAGCCGATCCAGGGCTCGAATGCTGGCATCCGCAGTATTTCGAGAATCGTCGGTACGGCGGCCTCGGCGTTTTCATGGTCGGCCAGTTCGCTGCAGACACAATAGCGGCAATAGGGATGGAGCGAAGCATCGTTTGCCAGGGAGAGCAGCTCGTCGAAACGGAAGAGCGCGGCGAGATCCCGAACGGCAACCGGGCCGCCGGCGCCCCTGTTCACGTTCCATCCGCGGACCACCGAGACAAGATCGCGGACCAGGGCGTCGAATCGGTCTTTGAGGTCCGGAGCATCAGCGAAGCTCGCTAACGCCCGCGCCGTGTGATCCTTCACGACGTGAGTCAACAGCCGTTCGGCGAGAGACTCACGCGCATATTCCCGGGCTTTCCTGAACAGCTCTTCGAGCAGCCGCTCCCGGAGGGTGCGTTCCACTGTAGCGCCTTCGCCGATAGCCTGTGCGGCAAAGACGACGCTCATCTCGGGCAGGCGGGCGGACCACGGAGGCGTTCCCGCGAGTGCTGCCGCCGTTGGCCCCGCATCATCGATAAGACGTTGAAGCGGGGCAGTCAGATCGTGTCCATGATCGCTCCACACGCCGAGCGCGAACAGGATGACCTCGCGCCACTCGTGCGCGTACCACTTTGCGCACGCCTCAACCGCAGCGGAGCTCTCCGGAGCGTTGCATGCGATGAACTCGCCGGCCAGGAATTCGCAGAAGCTTCGATGGAGCCATTCGCATTCCGTCCCGGTGGACTGCAGCACGCCGCTTCTCCGGCCCATGACCTCGATAAACCGATCGGTACGCTGCTCGGACAGATACGAGAGTTGACCGGGCGCCGCGGCCAGGAACTCTCGCAACGCCGCGCCCAGTTCCGCGCGTGAACGCTTATGGGCGTCGGCGGTCATGAACCAGGCAAGGTATTGCAAGGCGCTTCGGGCAACGTCGCTGAGATCCGGACCGAGCTCGTCTCTTACGCCGCGATCCAGCGCTTCGCTCCACCACACGTCGACGAAGCGTTTATACAGGGACGCACGTGCAGCCGGCAGGTGACCGTCGCGTTCAAAAACAATCGCCGCGACTGTGACGAGGAGCGGGGTTCCGGCGAATTCCGCGGCGCGCAACTGCCGGAGCTGGTCGCGAAAGGTTCCGGTTTCCGCGCCGATCCACTGTTGTGACAGGCGCGTCTGATCGCCGCCCGTGAGGGGCACGAGCGAATGTGACCGGCAAAGCGAGGCGAGTGCACTCTTCCAGGGCGCGGCAACGGGGCGCGAGGTCAGCACGACCTGGAATCCCCGGCGCAGCACCTCCCGGATCCAGGCCATAACCTCATGGCGCCGGTCGTCCGCCACCTCGTCAAAGCCATCGAGCAGCAGCAGCCATGCGGCCGACATCCGGGCCGGCCAGGCGCTGAACCAGCCGCGCGGCGGAGGAACGTCCATCATGATGTCCCGGGCTTCGCCGATTGCGTTCCACAGCCTCTCTTCGAGTGCCGCCCCGGAGGTTCGGGCGACAGCCGACAAACGCACTACCAACGGAAGACGGCGCCCGCTGAGACCAACGGCCTCCGGCTTGTCCCAGGCGTTTCGGGCGATGTGACGCAGCAGCGTGGACTTTCCCGCTCCAGGACCGCCCTCAATCAGATTCCCTGTGCCTGCCCGGCGCATGTCATCACCGAGCACGTCTCGGATCCTGGTCGTTCCCGTCTGTTCGCCGCGGAGATGAAGCTCGACGTAGACGTCGGACAGCCTTTTTCCCTCTGGAAATGGCAGCGACCGGTAGCTCGATTCGGTGAATTGTCGAACCGCGTTCAAATAGTCGCGTAGCGATCGGTCGTAATCGCTGTCGAAGCAGGCGCGGAGCGCCTCGTCGAGTGCGTTTTGCGTTCGCCGGTCGCCGGATGAAACGAATTCGTCGAAGAGGAGCTTGTGGAGGTCCGCTGTAACTTGTGCGGCCAGATCGTCTGGAGTGGTGAAGTGGCCGATTGTATGGCGGGCAGCCAGTTCCGCCCTGAGTGCGCGCAGCCGCTCACGCGCCGAGTCGGTCTCCTCCAATTCGGGTGGGATCTCTGCTGCGTCTTTGAAATAGACCAGGCACCGCGTGCGCAGGTCGCGGGCACGCCGATACTCCCGCTCGGTGATGCCCGACCCGTAACGCCCGGCGACGATCCCGACGTAGACATCCGCGTTATCCAGTTCTTTAAGGGATGTGTTCGACGTCGATTCGTCCCCGGCGCCGAAGTACTCCATGCCGACGAATTTTGCGTCGCGCATCCTCTGAATTGCGCGCTCAACGGCGTGCCGCTCCTTTTCCAGATCAAGCCATGTTGAGCTCACGTACACTTGAAACGCGCTCATAAACACTTGTCCCGCCAATGCCGATCCAACATCATGACATGCGGATCATTTCGGGGTGATGCGGGAGAATCCCCGTCCAATCGTAAAGCAGCCAAAAGATCGGGGCCTTTAGGGCATTTTCGTAAATACTGTAGAATTCGCTCTCGGAATCCGATTTCGGCCGGGGGATGATATCAAGAGCGGAAACCGGCGACAAGATCGCCGGCGCTACCGCCTCCGGACACGTTAGAACCGCTGTACAGAAACTGTGAAATACTCTAGAGGAGAATGCACCGGCCGGAGCTGCCATTGTTGGGTGAAGCGCGCCATTCGGAAAGTGCTCCGAACCGTGTGCTGGCAGATGGGTGATTCTTCCGTGAGGGGCTGCTGGTGTCGTGTCCCGCCGATTACCGCGTAGCGTTTACGATCCGGTGCTATTTGGTCGGCGGGAAGCTGCGAAATCGTCTGCTTCATCCGAGGCGCTATTCGCGGTCCGGGATTTCTGTGTGCTGGGGTGCGGCTCGGCTCAATGCAGCGCCGGAATATCGGCGGCAACCCGCAGGCCAATGAACGGAAGACTGGTTTCCGGAGGCATTGGATTGCGAAACGCAGTGCGCAACACTTTCGGCAGCTCGTCGGCCCAGCTACTACCCTTTACTACACGCATGCCCTTGCCATACGGCCGCGCAGGCAAAGGCGCTACGCTCGAGCCGCCCGGAAACGGCTGATACAAACTGGCCGTCCATTCGTAAGTGTTGCCGCCCATATCGTAAAGGAAATAAGGATTGGGCCAGAACTTCCCGACCGGCGAAGAGCCCAGGAAATCGTCATGATACCCGTTGAGGTGTTCCCACTTGAAATATTTTCCGCTGGCTTCGTCGGCGAAATTGCCGGAGCCCTCCGGAGGAGGCCACTGATCCCCCCACGGAAAGCGCCGGTCGTCGCCTCCGCGCGCCGCAAACTCCCATTCCTCCTCGGTCGGCAATCGGTAAGTCCGGCCGGCGGCGCGCTCCCCGGGCAATGCGTTCAGCCATGAGACGAATGCAACGGCATCGCTATAGCTGACATTCACCGCTGGCTGGTCGTCGCCATCGAGAGCGATGCCGCGGTAGGCCGGCACGTGGTGAGAGGGACGGAAACGCCGGTACTCCGCGTTGGTCACCTCATACATGGACAGGAAAAACCCCCGATGGAACGGCGGATGATGCCGCGTCTCATCGCTGCGGTGTTCGGGATCGGAAGCAATCGACCCGACAAACTCATAACTCTTTGGTTCGGGAATGCGCACCAGACGCATGCCGATGGAATTGCTTAGAGAATCGATACGTTCCAAAGGAGTCAGCAACTCCGGATATAAAGGCTGCAGCCGCAGATAGCGGGCGCGATCGCTTTCCGTCAGCGTGCCCAACCGCTTTCGGCCGGCGAGTTCGGAAAGGTACAGACTGCCGTAGACCCCAAAGACGGCGTCCTTGCGCTTCGCATTGGCTTCGGTCAGCTCCGTGAATGCCATGTGATCGTAGTATTCCGGCCCAAGATGGATCTCGGGAGTTCGCGCGGGAAGGCGCTGGAAGAACGCCCGGATGGGAGCTTTTACCGGCGCCTCGGGATCGCCCGAAAGATCGAGCCGGTCCATGCGGTGGCAGACGGCGCAGTCCTTCGACGCGTGGAGACCCGGCGTCGCGGAATCGAGATCACCATTTTCGTTGAAAGTGAGCGAGACCGGGATCAGGGTGCCTCCTTTGTTGTAAATCGAAAAATTCCAGAACGCGTCAGCGCGCTTTCGCAGGACCTCCGCTTCCACGAACTTGCCGGCTTTATCAAAGGATTCGGCTACAATCACCGTGCCTTCTCCGAACATCAGAAAGTCGTTGTTGCTGAAGTAGCGCACCAGCGCGTCGGTGATGCGGTCTTTGCTGATATGGATCACCCGCAGGCGATGGAAGGTGGAACTGTCGACGGGAATCACCATCCAGTCAGGATTGTCGCGATAGGGATTTTCCCGGATCAGTTCCTGCAAGCTTCCATACGGACGGGTGATCGAGTAATAGTGCTCGTCCATCCAGGAGGTCATCGCAGTAGCGGTGATCTCGCCGCCGGGCGTGGCGATCCGACGCAGCGTTCCAGCTTTTTCGGGAGTCAGGCGATTCAGATCGATATACAGTTCCTTGCCCTCGCGCTGAACGATTTTGCCGTCCAGCACTTTGGGGGAATCCGCATTGGCGCCGATGAGGGTTTGCAGCTGGTAAAGGAAGGCACCGGCCAGATAGTGGCTGTTGTGGACGGTACGGCCGGGAATTACGATATGTAATCGGGCGTACTGTACACCCGGAATGGCGCCGGCCAGAAGCGCGAGCAGGGCAATTCGCGGGAGAAACCGGCGCATTCCCTCATCATTGTATCGGGCAGTTGCGCGAACAACATCTATTCTCGTTAAGTGGCGGCACCGCCTTCAGTCCCGGGCGATCGGATTCGCGTCGCGTTCCGCGGTTTCCTCGTCGATATCGCTCTTAACGCGCTCATTCCCCTGGCCCTCTACCGCCTCTCGAAGCGTTTCATTTCCCCCTCAGAGTTCACGGCCCTCGCCATCGCAACCACATTCCCTCTCGGCAAGAGCGTCGTCGATGTCGCGAAGCGCCGCCGCCTGGATCCGGTCTCGGTGATCGTGCTGCTGGGTATCCTCGCAAGCGCGCTGGCGCTTCTCGCCGGCGGGAGTCCGAAGCTCCTGCTGATTCGCGAATCGTTTTTCAGCGCGGCGTTCGGCCTGGCCTGTCTCGGATCGTTACTCTTGCCCCGGCCGATGATGTTTCATATCGGCCGGCACTTCATGGCCGGTGATAATCCCGAGAAAGGCCGAAGATACGAAGCCAGTTGGGCTCTCCCGGAAGTGCGCTTCTCCAGCCGCCTGATCACGTCGGTGTGGGGCGGCGTCTACCTCGGAGAGTTCGGAATTCATCTGGCGCTGATTTTTCTGGTTCCCGTCGCATGGGTGCTCGCGGGAGGTTGACCCCTCATGCGCGGCGGACACCCTTGACCCCGGGTTCCGGTCAAGCTAAAGTCTCGTTCAAGACAGGCGGATTAATATGAGATCCTCGATTCTGATCCTCGGCGCCACTGCAATCACGTTTGCTCTCACGGCCACTGCCGCGGAGAACGCAAGCGATCCGGAAAACTGGAAGGGAAATCTGACCGGAGTCTGGCAGGGGCCTTACACGCCCGATCTCACGAAGGGAACCGCCGCCCAATTGACTCCGTGGGGGCAGCAGCAACTCAGCCGCTTCGACGGAAAAGCTGACCCCTGCCTTCCCCAGGGTGTAACGCGACAGGCCAACGCTCCCGACCCGGTTGAAATCGTTCAGACGCCGGAGCGTGTCGTCATCCTCTATGAGTCCTGGCACATCTTCCGCTCCATTCCCACTGACGGCCGAAGTCACCCGAAAAATCTCGATCCCACCTGGTTCGGCAACTCGGTCGGAAAGTGGGACGGGGACACGCTGGTAATCGACGTAACCGGTATGAATGACAAGACCAATCTCGACACCAACGGCCATCCGCACAGCGATCAGTTGCATCTGGTCGAACGCCTGCGCCGCATCGGCCCGAAAACAATGTCCTACGAGGTTACCGTCGACGATCCCAAAGCCTACACCCAACCCTGGAAGCAGAGCAGGGTTTTCAACCTTCAGCCGGGTCTTGAGTTGATGGAATACGTCTGCCTCGAAAACGAGAAGGATCGCAGTCACCTGGTTGGTATAAAGTAACGCCGGTCTCAAGTAACACTCGATCCCTCGCCTTACCACCGTACGCTGCCAATCTCAGGACTGGTGCGCACAACAAATACGGGCCTGTCGATTCGCGGGGAATGATCGCCCGCTCCTTAAGACCGACCTCAGCCAGGCCGAAGCACCGCGGACCTCTTCCAGACTCCGCCCCGCTATCCAGTCGTACCGGCTATTCAGTGCGTAGATGAGAAGGGCGAGTCACGATCAACCAGGATCTCAATAACCGCGTAAATTCTCGGATGACATGAAACGCAGAGAAAGCAGCCCGGATTGCTCGTTCTTGACGCCCTGAGAGATCCGAACCGCAGTCCGTCGCAGCCCGCCCTCGATCAATCGCAATCTCAAGTCGCCCTGCTTTAGGTGGATCACCTTCGGGCGCCAGCCATAGCGACGCGCAAGTGCGACGAAATCCGCCCAACTTCGCGCACATGCGTCAATCCCGGAAAAAGCGACTTTAACCGGTTCACCAGACGGCGACAGGTTCTCGTCGAGGAGCAGCTTCACCCGAGGTTGGCTTTACGTCCTGCTTCCGCGGCATAGTGATATACGGCCGGGAAATCAGTCTTCTCGAGATCAGGATGTTCATCAATGATCTCGTCTTCGGTCATTCCCGCGCCGAGCCAGCCGAGCACATCCCACACTGTAATGCGGAGTCCGCGCACGCAGGGTTTCCCGCCCCGTTTGCCCGGCTCCAGGGTGATTCTGGCATCAACGGGTGACATTTGTAGCCTCAGATTAGCATCCCTGATGGCGCTGGAAGAATCCGCCCGCCACATGTCCCGTGAAGTCCCCAAAGGTCATATAATCGAAATAGCGGCCCTCTGAGCGGAAGACGGTTTCGGCAGCCTTCGCACCGTTTTTGCCCTCTACCGCGTCATCAACCTTATGAACAGCCGCACGAAATTCGTTGTCGTCATGTCTTCCACCTGTCTGGTAGCCCTGCTCCTCCTCGGCGGAGTCGTGAGCAAGAGCGTTGCCGCTGACGACACTCTCACGGCAGACAATAACGTCTACAAACACCTTGCCGTTTATTCCGAAGTTCTTTCGCGCATTAAAAGCGAATACGTGGAAGAGCCGAATATGAGCAGCGTCACCCTCGGCGCTCTGAACGGTCTTCTGGAATCCATTGATCCGTACGCAAGTTATTTAAATCCGGAACAGTACAAGGATTACCTCAAGAACTACGACGCATATCGCGGCGACCTCGGCATGGTGCTGGCGAAGAAGTTCGGCTACATCACGATTGTTTCTGTGGTACCCGGCTCACCGGCCGCAAATGTCGGCCTCACCACAGGCGACATGCTCGATTCCATCAAAGGCATCGCTACACGCGACATGCCGCTGGCGTATGCAAGGCTGCTGCTGAAGGGAGAGCCGGGCACTTCGATCGAGCTTTCGGTACTGCGCCGCAAGCCGGAGCCGCAGAAGCTCACCCTGACCCGCGAGATCGTCAAATACCCGCCCGTCGAAACAAAACTCCTGCCCAATGCGATCGGCTATATCAAGATGCCGTCAGTGTCGGAAAGTGAAGTGAAGCAGGTCGCCGCCGCCATCGCCGATTTGCAGAAGCAGGGTGCCCGGAAGCTCATCCTCGACCTCCGGTATTCCGCCTCAGGCACGCCGGAAGATGGTATCGATCTGGCAAATCTGTTTCTGGACAAAGGACTCATTACCTACACGCAAGGGCAAAAGTCGCCGCGCAAGGACTACAATGCCGATCCAAAAAAGGACGTTACCGCATTGCCTCTTATTGTCCTGACGAATCACGGGACCGCGGCGGCGGCCGAGGTGGCTGCCGGCGCTCTGCAGAGCGACAAACGCGCCTCACTCGTGGGTGAGCGAACTTACGGAGACGCTTCGGTGTTGCGCCCCATCTCGATGGACGACGGCAGCGCGATCATCCTCTCGGTTGCCAAATACTACACGCCCGATGGGAAATCGATTCAGGACAATGGAGTGACCCCGGCCGACATCGTGATCGAACCGGATGCCAACGCAGCCGGTGATGTCGATGACGACTCCGAGCCGGCCCAGCAGGCGACCCCCGCTCCGGCCGACAAGAAGCCCGCTGACAAAAACTCAACCGACGACGTGATTCTGCAGAAGGCCCTTCAACTGGCTCAGTCCAAATAACTTCTTAAGTTGGTAATTCGTTCCCTTCCGGTCGCGGCGTCGGTAAGCATTCCAGAGCCGCGACCGAAAGGGAACAATTTTCGGTATATCGTTTTAAAGAGTTTTCAGGTAGGCGATCACGTTCGCGCGATCTGCGTCGGAAAGAATGTCCTTGTAGGCTGGCATGCCGTTGCCGCCTTCGTTGATTTTGGCGGTCACATTCGCGTCCGTCGGAGCCTTTCCGGTGGTCGACATCTTGTCTTTCTTGAACAATCCTTTCAAACCAGGACCCACTTTGACCTCGGTGCTGTCCGAGTTGTGGCAGACGCTGCAGTTCTGCTCGAAAACCTCCTGGCCCTTCTTCGCATCGCCCTTCTGGGCATAAAGACCTGTTCCGGCGAGGGCAATCGCGCCGGCGAATAACAAAGTGATTGATTTCTGCATAGTGGCTCCTTAACCCGCTAGTCTACAAGACGCTCAGCGGCGATAATAGGGATTCGGTGTTCCGCTTTTACTAACCGATCTTAATTCTACCGATCCCAAGCAGCCCGATCGCCAAACTTGTCGAAACTGCGCTCAATCCTGTTTTCCGCTCCGGCGGTTATCATCCTGACGGCCGTAATGGCCCTCATCTCCCACATCTGCTCGTTGTGGGATCGCGATGGGCGCACGCAGCATCGTCTCGCCCGGCGATGGGCGCGGATGCTGCTCGCGGTCAGTTTCGTCCGCTCCCGCGTCAGTGGCGTCGAGAACCTCGAACCGGACGGAAGCTACGTCGTTGTCTCAAATCATTCGAGCTACATGGACATCCCGGTTCTCTACGACGCGCTTCCGCTCGAAATCCGCTTTTTCGCCAAGAAGGGGCTTTTCTCCATTCCCCTGCTCGGCTGGCATCTGCGCCGCGCCGGACATCTGCCTGTGGTTCGCGGCGACGCGCGCGCCTCCCTGAAATCCATGTCGGAAGGCGCGAAGCTGATCCGCGAGAGACGCATTTCCGTGCTCCTGTTCCCCGAAGGCGGCCGCACCGAATCCGGCATTCGGTCTTTCAAAGAAGGCGCCGCATATATCGCGATCAAGGCGGGCGTGCCCATTGTGCCTGTCGGTCTCGTCAACATGCGCTCCGTGCTGCCGATGCATTCTCTGCGTCTACGCCCCGCCGATGTTGAGGTCAATATCGGCGAACCCATCGACACCAGCGCGATGAGCTTGCACGATCGCGCACGCCTCAACGACATGCTGGAGGAGCGTGTCGCCGCGCTTGCCGGCGAAGCGCCCGTCCCCGCCAGCGTAAACTAACCCTGATGTCTGCTTCTACGATCCCGGAACTACTGCGCCAGACCGCGGCGCGATACGGCAACAGACTCGCGCTGCGCCAGCCATCGGGCAGAGACACAGCCACCTGGACCTGGAGCCAATACCTCGAAGCCGCGGAGGAAATCGCCGCCGGACTCCGCGCGCTCGGTCTTCGGACCGGCGATCATATCGCGCTCTGTTCGGAAACCCGCGCCGAGTTCTATCTCGCCGATCAGGGCATTCTGATGAATGGCTCTGTCGCCGCCGCCCTCTATCCCAGCTACCCTCCGGAGGAATTAAAGCGCACCATCGCGATGGCGGACGCGAAGGCCCTCTTCGTCGAAGACCCGAAGATGCTCTCCCGGCTGAAGGACGTCCCGGTCGCGCACATTTTCCTTCTGACTGGCGAAGCCGAAGGAGCCATGTCTCTCGCCGATCTCCGGAAACTCGGCGCCGAAACGGGCAAACGGCCCATCGAAGTGAGCCCGGATGACAACGCAATCCTCTATCTCACCTCCGGCGCCACCGGTGAGCCGAAGATGGTCATGGTGACGCAAGCCGCGGTGGTTGCCAACATTCACATGGGCCCGTCGGTACTGCCACTGACCGTCGACGACATTACCATCGCTTTTCTCCCGTCGGCCCACATCGCCCAGCGCATCGTGGTCGAGATTCTGCCCATCCTCAGCGGCGCCGCCGTCTCCTTCGTCGAGAGCCTCTCGAAACTGCAGCAGGAGATCAAAGCCGTCCGCCCCACCTGGTTCCTTGCGCCCCCGCGCGTCTGGGAGCGCATCTACACCAGCATCCGCACGGAGATCCTCAAGAAGCCCGCCGTCGCCCAGAAGGCGTTCTTCGCCGCTCTTGGCCTGGGACTCGCCGCGGCCAGACACGAACGCACCGGTCGCAAGGTGCCCCTTCGCATCAGCCTCCCGCTCAAAGCCGCGCACCGCATTATCTTCAGCAAGATTCGCGACCGCTTCGGCGGCCGGCTGCGGGTGGCTGCGTCCGGCGCAGCTCCGCTCGGTGCGGATCTCGCGGAATTCTACGAAGCGATCGGCATTCCGCTGATCGAGGGTTACGGCTTAACCGAAGGCGGCGTCGCGGCGTTCAATCCGATCGGCGCGTCCCGGCCTGGCAGTATCGGCAAACCGCTGCCCGGTGTCGAGTTTCGTGTCGGTGATGAAGGCGAACTGCTCATCCACAGCCCTTGTCTTTCACGCGGATACTATAAGGATCCGGAAGCGACAGCCCTCCTGCTGCGCGACGGCTGGCTGCACACCGGCGACATCGGAACCATTGATTCCGAGGGTTACATTTACATTACGGGTCGGAAGAAGGAACTCATCGTATCTTCGAACGGCAAGAAGATCTTTCCCGCTCGCGTCGAGACCCTGTTTAAATTCGAACCGCTGATCAACCAGGTCGTCCTCGCGGGCGATCGCCTGCCGCATCTGGTCGCGCTCTTTACCATCCACCCGGCTATCGCCGAGGCGATCCGGGGCGCAAACGATCCCGGCATACCGCTGAACGAGGCTCCCCCGGTAATCGCGGAAGTGCAGAAGATCGTCAGCCGCGTAAACAAACAACTTGCGCCATTCGAGCAGGTGAAGCGATTCCGCATTCTGCCGCGCGAATTCACCATCGAGAAGGGCGAAGTAACCGCAACGATGAAGGTCCGGCGCAGCCAGGTGCTCGAGAACTTCCGGGCGGAACTCGACTCGCTCTATCAGCTAAGCGCATCCGGTCGCGGCGGCGAATAGAGATCCATTCCGGCCCCTGAATTGCTGCATGGTGCTCAATGCAGCAATTGCTCACATCCGAGCCGCACGCTGATCTGCATCCGGAAGAGGAAATCGTAACTCCGGAACTGACCGAGCGTGAACAGGAAGAGGTCGAGCAGCGGACTTCCGTCAAAGCTCACGTAGTGCACGAAGCCGTGCGCCGCGATGGCGATACCGAATTCGAGCGCTCCGCTTCCGCGCTGGCGACCTCCGGCCTCGCAGCCGGCCTCTCTATGGGCTTTTCCTTCATCGGCGAGGGCGTGCTGCGCCGCTACCTGCCGGATGCCCCCTGGCGTCCTCTGATCGCCAAATTCGGCTACTCGCTCGGCTTTCTCATCGTCATCATCGGCCGTCAGCAATTATTCACGGAGAACACGTTAACCGCCGTATTGCCTGTGCTGGCCCGGCGAAACTGGTCTTCCTTGCTCCGGATGATCCGTCTCTGGGCGATCGTACTCGCGGCGAATCTGCTCGGCGCTCACATCGTCGCCTGGGTGCTCGGCAACACCGGGACCTTCGCCCACGAAACGCAAAACGTATTCGCCCAGATCGGGCGTGAAAGTATGAACGTGACGCCCCACCAGGCAATTCTGCGCGGAATCTTCGCGGGTTGGCTCATTGCCATGCTGGTATGGATGCGCGCGGCGATCAGCACCGGTCAGATCCCGCTGATTGTCATCATGACTTACTTCGTGGCGCTGGGCAGTTTCACCCACATCATCGCGGGTTCCATCGAGGTCTTGTTCCTTGTTATGACCGGAGCCCTCCCATGGCTTACCTGGCTGACTCATTACATGCTGCCGGTGCTTTTGGGAAACACGATCGGGGGCGTTTCACTGGTCGCGGTTGTCAATCACGCTCAGGTCGTAGCCGGAGCGATGCCGCACCGCACCGAATACCAGCAGCAACAGCAGAAGCCGGCTGGTAAACGGACGAATCTTGTTATACAGCCGTAAGCGGATACTCCACCGACTCCATCAGCCACTCGCCGTTTTTACGCACCGCGCCCCGCAGTTTCTCGACCAGCCGGTCGCGCTTTTCATACAAACGCAACTGCGGGCTCGCCCCGTGCTTTTCCATGAGCGCCTTCACGATGAACGGCATCATCGTCGAGTAATCCCCCGGCATGCTTTCGGTCGACTGCTGGTACGTCTCTTTATCGACCTTCCCCCAGGTAACCGCCTCGGCGGGAGGACACGAAGACAACGACCCGTCGGTAACCGGCGCGGTTGTAATCTGAACGTCGAACTCGTAGCCGCGCACATCCGGCAACCCCAGCACCTGGCCCAGCGCCGGCTCGGGCTGCAGATTGTAATTCTTCGGCACGCCGCCGCCCAAGGATCAGCGTCGCCATCGCCTTCGCCTCGCTCTCGAACAGCCCCCAGTAGTGATAAGCGCAGGCCTCGAATACTTCCGCGTGCAGGTCCAGATCGAAGCGGTACTCGTCGATCAGCCCCGCCTGCTTCATCGCCCACAGCTTCATCGAATTGAGGAACACGCTGCCATCCGCAGGCGCGCCGACAAACACCGGAATGCCCAGCCGGTTGCATGTCGAAAGCAGTCCCGGCTCCACGCGATTGCGATGTTCCTGCTGCCCGTAATATGCGCCGAGCCGGTAACGCAGTTCCGTCCCCGTCATCTTCTTCTGGAACTCCGGGCGCGTCAGCACGGCCGCGAGAAACTTGTCCTGGTCGAGCAGCACCGACTCGTCGAAACCCATGTCGGTCACGCGAATGACCTTGTCGTCGCGCAGCTTGCCGTCGTCACCGAAGATCGGAACCTCGTAGACCGGATCTTCCGTATGACCGTTCAGACTGCGGTGGCCATCGTGATAACAAACGGCATCTGTGGTGCTGAGATAAGCCACCCAACCTGTCTCAAGCAGCGGAATCAGCCACGCCTGGTGCTGGCCCGAAACCGTCACGGGTCCCGCGATCGAAATGGTCAGGGGGCACTTCATCGCGATCGCGCGATCGAGAATGCTGTAAACCCGCCGCAGAATCGCCCCGCCGAAAGCGGGCAGGCAATGTTCGAAAATCTCATGCACTGACCCGCACTGATCCACGCGGCGCACACGCACCGGTTTCCGTTGCTCGTGATTCATCAGTACGAGTTTCGCATCAGCCCTCAGCAAAACAGTGGGGCGGACGCCCTCGTCCGCGCCGGACCCTCAGGTCCGGCTTCCCGAACCGCGCGAAAAAACCGTACCCTCTTTTGCGCATAGTCCGCCGACCCTTGAACTTAAGCCGCAAGCCCGGACCGAATCAGCAAAGCGTCCGGATTCGGATCCCGCCCCATAAACTTCCGATACAACTCCGCCGGATCCTCGCTGTCCCCGCGCGAAAGAATCTGATCCCGGAACGCCGCGCCAACCACCGGACTGAAAATCCCCTCATCCCGGAACCGGGTGAACGCATCCGCATCCAAAACCTCCGCCCACTTGTACGAGTAGTAACCCGCCCCATAACCGACCGGACTGGAAAACAAATGCGTAAATCCCGCGATCATCGCATAGTTCTCCGGAAACTTCGCGGCCGCAAACGGCTGCATAATTCTGGCGGCATAAGCCACCACATCCCCATCCCGCGCCGGATCGTAATCCCGATGCAATTTTAGATCGACAAATCCAAACCCCAGCTGCCGCATCTGCCCATTGGCGCCCCGATAGGTCCGCGCCCGAACCATCTTCTGAAACAAATCCTCGGGAATCGCTTCGCCGGTCTCGTAGTGGCGCGCAAACAGATCCAGCGCCTGCCGCTCCCAGCACCAGTTCTCCATAATCTGACTGGGTAACTCGACGAAATCCCACGCCACCGACGTACCCGCCAGGCTCCGCACCTCCACCCGGCTCAGCACATGATGCAGCAGATGCCCGAACTCATGGAAGATCGTCTCCACCTCCCGATGCGTAAGCAGAGCGGGCTTATCCCCGATCGGCGGCGTAAGGTTCCCGCACACGCAACCGGCATGGGGCTCGAAGTGACCCGGCGCGTCGACGCCGGTAATGAAGCCCTCCATCCAGGCGCCGTCCCGCTTGGACTCGCGCGGATACCAGTCCGCATAAAACGCCCCGATCAGCAGTCCATCGCGGTCGTGCACCTCGTAATAACGCACATCCGGATGCCACACCGGCACGCCATCCCGCCTCTTGACCTGAATCCCGTACAGCCGCTCCACAATCTGGAACATCCCCTCAACCACTCGCTCTGCGGGAAAATAGGGCCGAAGCTGCTCCTCGTCGAAGTCGTACAGCGCCCGCCGCTGCTTCTCGGCCCAGTAGCCCACGTCCCACGGCTCCAGCTTCTGTCCCGCGAAGGCCTCAAGCGCCGCGTTTTCCCGAGCGAAGAACGGATCCGTCTTCGCCTTCAGTTCCTCCAGAAAGTGCAGAGCCTTCTCGCCTTTATGCGCCATGCGATCGTGCAGCACGAAGTCCGCAAAATCGGGAAAGCCCAGCAATTGCGCCTTCTCCTTGCGCAATTCCAGAATCCGCGCCAGCAGCGGCCGATTATCCCGGTTCGCCTCCGTTGCTCGCATCGAAAACGCCCGATACATCCTTTCCCGGATCTCGCGGTCGTCGAGATAAGTCAGCACCGGAATATAACTCGGCGCTTGCAGCGTAAATCGCCACCCCTCGACTTTCTTCATCTCCGCATTCTGCCGCGCCGCGTCAATCGCGCTCGGCGGAAGCCCGGCCAGTTTCCCTTCATCCGTAACGATCAGTTCGAACGCATTCGTCGAATCGAGAACGTTCTCGGAAAACTTCGTCGTGATTTTCGTAAGTTCGACATCGATCTCGGCCATCCGCGTCTTGCCGGCCGGGTCCAGTTCCGCCCCATGCCGCTTGAAAGAATCGAGCGTCTTCGTCAGGAATCGGCGCCGCGTGGCCGCAAGCGCCTTCGCCTCATCGGTCTCCGCATAAGCCCGCAGCTGCCTCCACAGCCCCTCGTTCAATGGGATCTGCGAGTAAAACGCGCTGGCCTCCGGTTCCACCACATTCCACGCTGCGCGGAGCTCCGGGGTAGTCGCAACGGACTCCAGATGCCGCACCACGCTCAGCGCATAATCCAGATTCTCGGTAGAATTCTCCAGCGCCAGCATGGTGTTCGCAAACGACCGCGGCGCGTCATCCGCCGCAAGGGCATCGATATGTTCCTGAGCCTGTTTCAGCAGTTGGCGAATACCCGGCTCAACGTGCTCGGCGCGGACCTGATCGAACGGAATGTGAAATTGAATGGAAAGAAGTGGGTTGTCAGACATGGGCAGGCCTTGATTCAAGGGTAATATAGCCCGCAGCCCGTCCATATTTCACGCGGGGCCAGACCGCATGAATCTACCATTTCGGCACAATCGCGCGTGCACCGTTCCCCGCGGATTGCCGGTGGAATTCAGGCCCGCTAAGGGAGCCGCTACCGCGCCATTGCACTCTCAGTAAGTCGGGGCCATCCAACCTGCCGTCGAATGAGTTGAATGTAGTATTCGTGTCCAGATGCATCATCAACGAGCCGGTTTTGAGATCGCTTCCGGAATCGGAGAACGGATAGCCCAGGTCCGTCTGATTCGGCGAAATCATATCGAACGTAGCGGCAATACGAATCGCATCCATAACATAGATGTGCAGAACACGCCCGTCGCTGATCCAATCTCCCTGCGCCGGCGCATTCGGATTGGGGGCGGGCCGTCCAAACTCGATATAAGCCGATTTACCCGCGGATGATATCAGAACTGTCAATCCTTGTGCGCCGTCATGAGGAACAATCCTCAGCCCGACTTCAGATGGACCTTCACAGCAGCGCGACTCGCCATTCAATTCCATACCGTCTCCCGCGATCGGAACCGGATCGCCGAGGGGGATGTCGTATAGATACGCGGGCGACGCCAGGTCAACCCTCTGCTCCAGATCAAGGCGCGCTTCGGCGAGCGTAGTTTCTACCTCCTCGCCCTCGCGGCGAATCCGTGTGTGGATATTCATGAACAAGCGGCTGACCGGGAACGGCGCCGCGGGAAGTACCGATGACTGCGCCGGATCCGGCGTAGCTACCCAAAGACCGGAAATGCGCGCCGCTTTCGCGACCGCGTCATCCCACGCCGGGGTCTCCCCGTGTACGGGAAAGGAAAGCAGCGCAATCCCAAATAAGGCGGATGCAAATCCTCGCGGCATGATGTCTCGTAGTATGGCGCATCCTGAATCTGAAGCAGATTTTGTACGGGTTCACCTTCGCCTCGGTATCGCGGGAGCCGCTTATTGCCTTGCAAAGATTCCATGGCATCGATCCGGCTGATCCGGCCTTCCCGCCTTTGCGGTTGAACCTGGTCCAGGGATTGGCGCGCAGCCGTCCGCAGTCCATCGCGTTGTCGAAAGGCGGATCTGCATAATCCCGCTGCTGACGTCAACTTTTGCGCCTCGCCTGCGTTTGTCGTGGGTAACGTTCGGCTCATGGCGGCCGACGAGCGCTGATCATATCGGCGAAACGGTCGTTTTGCCTGAACGGTAAGCCCATGCAATCCTCCCGCGCGGGGGCGGGAGAAGGGTGCAGGCGGGGAACGCCCTCTCAAAAAAGGCGAATAAAAAAAACACCATCAACCGATTACCGCATCTTTAATGACTAACACTTCAACAGGAGGTTTAACCGATGAGCAGTCAACGAGGTCTGATTGTAAGAGCAGGGGCTCTGGCGCTGGCTGGTATGTTTGGCGCCGTGACGGGCGGCGCCCAGACGCAAGAGATAGATCAATTGCGGGAAAGGCTGCGGCAGCTGGAGCAATCCACCCAGCAATCCATGCAGGAACTGAAAGCGCAGATTGCCGCCCTCCAGGAATCGGCCCAGCAGCCCCCCGGTGTCGCGCCCGCTCCCCCCGCTTCTTCCCCCTCCACATCGGCAAATGTCCCGACGGCACAGTTGCCGTTGAACATTGGTGAAGAAACCCGCCTGAGACAAACCGCGGGCGAAAACGAGGACGGTGCGCCGCGTATCGATAATGAAGCGCTGGATCCGTCACTGCGCGGTTTCTTTCGCCTTCCCGGCACGACTACGCTCATGAAGTTTGGCGGCTTTGTAAAGACCGATCTCATTTATGACTTGAACTATGCGGGCACTTACTACGGCGCCTATGTGCCATCCAGTTTCCCTTCCTCTGCGACGCCGCATTCGAAGAATGCAACTGTTTCCATGCGCGCCACCAGATTCAGTTGGGAAACCCGGACTGGCACTTTGGATGGCGGCGGAGCTACGGTGAAGACTTACTTCGAATTTGACTTCTTTAGCAACTACGATCGGAACTCGATACGCTTGCGCCAATTTTACGGGCAGTACAAGAATTTCCTTGCCGGGCAGGCGTGGAGCGCTTTCTCCGATCCGGATGTCTTTCCCGACACTCTCGAGTTTGAAGGACCTCCCGGTATTATCGCGGCCCGGAATCCGCAGATGCGTTATACTCAGCTGCTCAACGCACAGAACAGCATCGGAGTTTCGATCGAGAAGTCGGGAGTGGATACGCCTGTCTCGACGCCATTCGGCACGCCGATCGGCACGTCCTTTTTTCCGGATCTGATCGGCTTCTATCACTATGAAAATAAACACGGCCATCTTCATGCGGCCGCGCTTTTCCGAAACGTAGGTGGAATCATCCCGAACTCAACTGTTCCGGATCTGGCCAGACATGTTGGCGCATATGGAGGAAATCTGTCCGGCGCGTGGGGTCTGGGTGCGAAAGACAACATCGTTTTCCAGGCGATTATAGGCAAGGGAATTTCCAACTACTATAACGACAACTTCGGTCTCGGAAGCGACGTCGGCTTCAACGCAAACGGAAAACTGGTAGCGACGCCGACAGGATCGTTCCAGGCCGGGTACACGCATAACTGGTCAAAAATAGTCCGGTCGACCGTGAGCTATGGATACACGCGAATCAACAACACCGCCATGGACCCCGGCACCAACTACCACACCAGCGATTACGCTACGGCCAACCTCATCATTCAGCCGAGCATACGTTACCTGTTCGGCGCCGAGTACATTTATGGCGACCTGATACGAAAAGACGACTTCAAGTGGATCGCGCCCCGCATCCAGGCGAGCGTCACTTATTACATCAACAAATATCCAAGGTAATAAATTACGGAGCGTAGTGCCTGGCAAGGCGGCAGGAGCTTTTGGCTCCCATCGTGGGGTCCTCACGCCGCCTTCAGGCGACTGGCTTCCCATCACTGTATCCGGCGCACAGTCAGTCCATCATTATTAATTGACGATGCCGTGCCGTGAATGGCAGTGGTTACTGCAGATCTGATCACTCGTTATCCGGACGGTTTCCTTTTTTGGCGCCGATGAAGTTGCGCGGCGGGTCAGGTCAGCTACTTGAAGATTTACGATCAGTATGCCCCCTTTTATGGAGCGTTCTCCATAAAACAACCAGCGAAAGGCCTCCGAAAGGATACTACGAGCGGATCTTCAATTGGGGCCGCCTCAAGGTGCGCGCCCGGGAAAGCCGCGCGACGCTACGGAGACCTGTCCGCAGGCGACGACCTCGAACAAAATCGCGGCCGCAAAAAATTAGTGCCACCGCGAGACCACAGGATTCTCGCCGTATCAGCGTGTTGAAGTCTCATTGGTGGGTTAGAGTCGGTGGATGGGAGTAGAAGTTGCATTGAGACACATGATCCGGCTCTCAGATCTTGCGCCGTCGCGACTTACTTCGCTGCCATGGATGCAGCCGCATCGTACGTCTCGGATTGCGCCGCGTCGGGTGCTCCCAGCGCGGCATTAAACGACACAGCGATGCGCGGCGTTTGACCCGCGTAGGGATGCACCCAATGGTAAAGCCAACTGGGAAAAGTCACGAGCAGCCCGCTTTGAGGCCAGATTCGAAAGGGTTCGCCGTACGGATCGCCGGGAGCGCTCACAGCTTCGACGGCGGCGCGGGGATCCAGGAATTCCAGCACACCGCTGAGCGGGTGATCCGGATTCTCCGTGCCGGCATCCACGTAATACACGCCGGACCACGCGCTGTCCGGGTGGGAATGCGGCGCGTGGTATGCGCCCGCACGGCAAATCGTCGCCCAGGCGGAAACGGCCAGTGTCCCCTTGAAGCGATCTGGACCGGCCGCTGCGCCAATCATGCGGGTCACCGCCCAGGTGACCCAATTGGTCAGCGCAGCCACAGCCGGCTCCGGATAGTTGAGGAAGTCGGTTCGCGAGTGCCAACCCCCTATATTGCTGCGGCCGAGACTCGGATGGCTCGCTTCCTCGGTAAGGATAAATGATCGTAGTTCCTCATTCATCGTTCCGGCATCGGGTACCTGTAACCTCCCGATGAGAGTAGGAAATGCCGGCGTAACCTCGAGTGTCATGAGCCCCGCTCGTTTAGCAGAGCACTACTGAAAGTGCGAGGCCGGCCTCGCTGGTTTCCTTGTACTTGCTGTTCATTTCCTTGGCGGTTTGAGCCATTGCCGTGATCGTTTCGTCGAGAGTGACCCGGTGGCTGGATGCAATTTCGTTGCTCGCGATGGCAAAGGCGGTCCAGGCCTTCACTGCGCCGAATGCGCATCGCTCGATGCACGGGATCTGAACATACCCCGCGACAGGGTCGCACGTCAGACCAAGAGATGATTCCAGGGCCGACTCGGCCGCGTTCTCGACAACTCGTTGACTGGCGTCATGCGCCTGCGCGCATAGCGCCGCAGCCATCGCTGAGGCTACTCCGATCTCTGCCTGGCATCCACCCTCGGCTGCGGACAACGTCGCGTTGTGCTTGCAGAGATACCCGATTGCAGCCGCCGCTATCATACCGTCGCGGATCTTCTCGGGCGCAAGTTTACGCCCTCCTTCGCCCAGGCCGTAAACCAGCGCGGGCATAACTCCCGCCGAACCGCCGGTTGGAGCGGTAACGACCAGGTGGCCGCGTGCGTTTTCCTCTGATCCCGCCAGAGCGAAAGCCGAGAGTGAGCCGATTCCCCGGTCTGTCTGGTACTGGTCGTCCTGGGCGCGCATGAAGACTGTTCCCGCTTTTGTCTCAAGCTTGATCGGACCCGGGAGCACACCGGGAGGCGCGGCGAGCCCCGACTTCACGATCGCTATCATGGCATTCGTAATTTTGTCGACGAAAGCATAGACTTCTTCCTCGCTCTTGCCTGAGATTGCTACCTCATTAGCGAGAACCACTTTCGCGATCGTCAGATTATTTTTCTCCGCGTGCTCCCGCAACTCCTTCATCGTGGAAAAGGGGTACTTCGGCGGGTTCTTCTTGGGAGGCGTGTATCCTTTCCACTCGATGAAGCCGCCGCCTACCGAGTAGTATTCCTGCTCATAAAGCACCTTGTCGCCCTCCATGAGTTTGCACGTCATGGTGTTCGGGTGGGGGAAGTTGCCTTTGGTGGCATCGAAAACGACGTCCTTCAGCGAGAGGGTGAAGGTCTTGTCGCCAAGCTTCAGCGGGTAAGTGTTGTCGGGCTTGTCTCTCATTTCATCGAGAAACGCCGGATCGACGGTAGCCGGCTCTTTTCCGAGCAGGCCCGCGAGCGATGCGCGCTCCGTACCGTGCCCTTTGCCTGTAGCGCTGAGGCTGCCATACAAATGCACTTTGAGCCCCGTCGCCTTGGCGATCTGATCCGCCGGCAGCTTGGTGCACCGCTGATAAAAATCGTAAGTAATGCGCATGGGCCCGATCGTGTGCGAGCTTGATGGACCCGGACCCACCTTGTAGAATTCGTCCAGGGTCGTCATCACCGGCCCCTTTTCTTTCTTCACAACCTCAAGGTTGGGAGATATTTTGGTGCCTTGCGGCGTGCCAGTGGATCTCGCCGTCTTCTCCTGGGCGGACATGGATCTGCCGGTAATAACCGTTGTTGCCGCTACCACGGCGCCTCGCATCAGGAAGGTGCGACGATCGGCGCCAGCCGGAACTTCCCGAGAAATCAACTCACGCGTGCTGCCGAGCGGGTCGTCTTGCGGCGGAGCGGATTTATGTTCCCCTTTTGTGGCGTTGGGGGTCACTTCATCTTCGCGTTTTAACATATCGTCTTCTCCTCTTAACGGACAAACCCAAACATCGGCGGATCGGTCAGGCCGAACGACGGTTCCCGTTACTCCTGGAGACTAGACGGCTGGGCGAAGCCGGTGACTCATTATTTTTTGGACAGCTAAAGCCTCCCGGCCCCTTTCAGGAGGGACGTTGACTTTCCAGAACGAAGGGCTGCGTCGCTGAGCGAAACCGCGGAGGTGCGTTTCGCGAATATCACCAGTGTTCTTAATGCCGCGGCGATGAATGTTAAAGGTAAGGTTGCTGCCGAAATTATCTCGCCGATCCCCCAGTTCTTGTTTGACGCAGCCGACTTCAAGCTCGACCGGAAATGCCCGACAAAAGCCGAATCGTTTCAGACATCACCGCTCCGGCGGGGAAGTCTGCATGCATAAGCGCGAATCGGCAGATGACCCGTGGCGGTTCATGCCCGCCAGCCCTCATGATCCCGCGCCAGCAGAAGTATGGGCTCCCAGCGGACCAGGGACGGATTTGCGTGGAGTTCCTTCAGCATGGGACCGACGGCTTTGGCGACCGGGAGCCGCCCTCGCGAACTGCTGTGTAAACGGCGGGCGCCCGGACCGCTTCCGGCGCCCGGTGCGAACGCATCCGGGTTTCCTCGCTCATCAAAGAATCTTCTCGGTTATCTGAATGCTGGGCCGAAGCAGAGGCGGCCGCAAATTCCGATTATTCCTGACTTGAATACCGGCATACATATACGATTCCCTTTGCGAATGAATGAACTGTAGAACCTCACGCGAGGATCGTGGCTGGTTGCCGCAGTTGTTATGGAGCCACACAAGCATTCCTGGACAGTATCCTTGCCCGCTGAACAGCAGCGGATTGGTTCCCGGTAATCAGGGAGTTCTATCCTGAACGAGCTGGTCACCCGAACGTGGTGCTCGCGAGATATCTCTTACTGATCCGCGCGTCAAAACTTCCGTTTTGCGGCTTACAGGTCCCGGATCGGAATCCGTGGCGAAAGAGGTCAGTTCAATCGTTATTCCCATCGGTTGAGGAGAGCCCGGGGAAAGGATGATACAAGCGTTCGAGATGGCCGCGTGAAGCGATAATGAAATCGGTGAGTAAGACAGAGTCGTCCAGGCGATTCGCAACAATCTTTTCAAGCGGAGTCGCATCTGGCTTGTGACTGTAACGTGCTGTTCATACCTGCTACCGGCATAACCGAGCCTTAGGATTAAATGCCCATATCTTTCTGGAACAGGTTCTGTTATCCTCTGCTCACGACAAAAGCCGGCGGACGGACCGCCAGGAGAACCATGCGAGCAATCACCATACTCTCCCTATGTATAGCCGCCGCGGCGATGCTGCCCGCACAGACTTATGTGCCTTTCACACAAATCGATGGCGGCAACCCTTCTTCTGCGCCGATTCAGACCCCCGGCGGAGCGTTGCTCGGAGCAACCGTCACTTACGGACTCTTCAATGCGGGCACGATTTACTCGGTGACGCCTAAGGGTATTGCGCCATTCCACCAGTTCTACTGCGTGCAGTATTCTTACTGCCCGGAAGGGCGCCCCGACGGCGACTTTGTCGTGGCGGCCGACGGAACGATCTATGGAACAGGAACGCTCCCATCAGCAACGATGGCGGAAGACGCGTTTGGGACGGTCTACCGAATTACTTCGGACGGAGTGTTTACTGTAATTAACAAATTCCCAGCTCGTCAGGACGGCGTTTCAGTTTTTGGAAGCCTGATTCAAGCCGCGAATCGAGACTTCTATGGCGTCAGCTACGTCGGCGGCGCAAACCACGCCGGGACGATTATCAGGATGACAGCGGATGGTGTTGTGACGCCGCTACATAGTTTTTGCAACGACAACACCTGTCCATCCCCTCAAACAATCACGGGAGGGCTCGTGGAGGCCGCAAACGGAGACCTTTACGGACTAACCCGAAGCAATGTCTCCCCTGGCAATGGCACGATCTACAAGCTCACACCCGATGGCCAGTACACGACAATCTACACGTTTTGCCCGGAGCGCGATTGCCCGGATGGCGACACGCCGGTGGGATCTTTGATTGAAGCGGCTGACGGGAATCTCTACGGAGCAACCAGGGGCGCCGGGACGTTTCATAACCGATCCGCCATTTTCAGGGTCTCCGCGGACGATGAGGTGAGTGTGCTCTATACGTTCCCCGAGAGCTTCGGACAAACACTCCAGCTGATTGCAGGCTCGGATGGAAACGTGTATGGCGCGGCCATTGGGGGTACGATCTACCGGATTACCCTTGATGGTGATCCGACCGTTCTCTACAAATTCCCCTCCTCCATCGGACCTCCGGCGGCACTCGGACAGTACACGGACGGAACGTTATTTGCGGTAACCTTTGCAGGCCCGAATGATATCGGTGCGCTCGTCTTCCTCAACGCGGGGCTGCCTGCCTTCGTTAAAGCGCAACCGGGCACCGGAGGGGCCGGATCGTCGGTGACCATTCTCGGAACGGGTCTGGCGGGCGCGACCTCGGTCACGTTCGGCGGGGCGCCGGCCGTCTTCACCGTAACCTCCGACTTCGCAATCTCCGCGACCGTTCCCGCCGGAGCGACCAACGGGGCGGTCCAGGTTGTGACTCCGAAGGGAACCCTCTCAACCGACATCCCTTTCTTCATCCTGTAAGCCGCGCGGCTGTTCGCGGAAGATTGCTAACCTGAGTGCCTGATGCCGAAGGCGCTCAGTGGGAAACGGCTGGACGGAGTCGATCTGCTCCGCGGCCTGGCAATCTTCTTCGTGTTGATGAACCACGTCAACATGCGGCTGCGGCTGGCCGGGATTCCGTACACCCAAGGTCTGCCGGACCAGTTGGTCTCATCGCTTGTCTGGAACGGACAACGTGGCGTTCAGATTTTCTTCGTCGTCTCCGGCTTTCTGATCACGTCTACGACCCTGCGGCGATGGGGTTCGCTCGCAAAGGTCAGCCCCGGCGGCTTCTATAGGCTGCGGTTCGCCCGCATCGCGCCGCTGCTGCTCCTGCTTCTCGTTGTGCTCAGCGTTCTTCATCTCGGGCACGTCAAAAACTTCGTCGTAACGCCGAAGACGGGCGGCCTCGGACGCGCGTTGTTTGCGGCCCTGACATTTCACGTAAACGTGCTTGAAGCGCGGAAGGGCTATCTTCCCGCAAACTGGGACATCCTCTGGTCGCTTTCGGTCGAAGAGATGTTTTATCTCTTCTTTCCATTGGCTTGTTGGCTCCTCGGGCGCGGGAAGTGGCTGATTGCGTTGTTACTTGGGTTCGTCGCGCTCGGACCGTTTGCCCGCGAGACATCCAATGAGGTCTGGCGCGAATACTCTTACCTCGGCGGCATGGATGCGATCGCGCTTGGATGCCTTACCGCGATGGTCGTCGCCGACAGGCGGTTCTCGCCGCGTATGATTCGAATTCTCGCGGGCGCCGGCATTGCAATCCTGGTTGTGAGTCTGTGTTTCTCGCTTCGCGTCAAAACGGATCAGATGACAATCCTCGCTCTCGGCACTTGCATGGTGATCGCCGCCGCGGCGCAGACGCAATGGAGAAGCCCCCGTCTCCTGAGGCCGCTCGCGATGCTCGGTGAGCGCAGTTACGAAGTCTATCTGACGCACATGTTTGTCGTCTTCGCGTTCTTCGATCTCTTTGTCTCCTTCGGCAAGCCCATGCGCGCCGTTCCCCTGCTTTTCATTACCGTGATTCTGGTGGCGAGTGCCCTCGGAGCACTGGTCGCGCGACTTTATTCCGAGCCCATGAATCGAATCCTGCGAGAGGGCGCCATTGCTAAAATGAAAGTTCCAACCCCTCAGGCTGTCGCCTCTCGATTCCTTTGACCGCGAAAACCAGTTTCGGCGAAATTCTCATACGCGGCGCGCGCCTGCACAATCTCAAGAACCTCACGCTCTCGATCCCGCACAACAAACTCACGGTGATCACGGGCGTGTCGGGCTCGGGCAAGTCCTCGCTTGCGTTCGACACGATCTATGCCGAAGGGCAGCGTCGATACGTCGAATCGCTCTCCGCCTACGCGCGCCAGTTCCTCGAACGCATGGAGAAGCCGGCGGTCGACGAGATCGACGGCATCGCGCCGGCCATCGCCATCCGGCAGAAGAACAGCACGCGCAACCCCCGCTCCACCGTCGCCACCGCGACCGAGATCTACGACTTCATGCGGCTGCTCTGGGCTCGCGCGGGACGCACTTCGTGTCCCGTTTGCGGCCGCCGCGTCCAGAAGGACACGGTCGACCAGGTCGCCGAGCGAATGCTCGCCGAGCCTGAGGGCGAACGCTTTTTCGTCTTGTTTCCCGTGAAACACGAAGCGGGTCAGATCCCGAAGGTCGTGCTTACCGAGCTCCGCACGCGCGGCTTCAACCGGCTGTGGCAGAACGGGCAGGTGTTCGAGTTCTCGACGCCGGAATCGCTGCTCGATATCGACTGGAACCAGCCGGTCTACGTGCTGGCCGACCGCATCGCCATCTCGGCCGATCTGCACCAGCGGATCGTCGACACCGTGGAAGCCTGCTATCGCGAATCGGGCGACGCCATTTTCCTGAACGCCCGCACTGGGGAGCGGCACCTCTTCAGCGAGCGGTTCATGTGCAAGTACGACCTGATCGAATTCCGAGAGCCGGAACCGATCCTGTTCAGCTTCAACAGCCCCGCCGGCGCTTGCCCGCGCTGCCAGGGGTTTGGCAACACGATCGATTACGCGCTCGACCTGATTGTTCCGAATCGCGGCCTCTCGTTGAATCAGGGCGCGATCGAGCCCTGGACCACGCCGAAGGGCAAAGGCTGGATGAACGACTTCCGCGCCGTAGCCGCTGGCCGCGTCCGCTTTGACGTGCCCTTCTGCGATCTGACTGAAGAAGAGCAACAGCTGGTGCTTGAGGGCGACAGGACCGTTCCAGGAGTCCGGCAGTTCTTCAACTACCTCGAAGGCAAGAAGTACAAGCTGCACGTGCGCGTCTTCTTGAGCCGCTACCGCGGCTACGCGCGCTGTCCCGATTGCGGCGGTTCGCGTCTACGCAAGGAAGCGCTGAACGCCCGCGTGGGCGGCAAGACCATCGCGGACGCGGCCCGTATGAATATTGGCGCCGCAGCCATATTCTTCTCGACCCTTGAGCTCACGCCCGAAGAGACTGGCATCGCGGGGAAGATCCTGGTCGAGATCCAGCAGCGGCTCAAGTTTCTGAACGACGTCGGGCTGGAATACCTTACACTCGATCGGCTTTCGTCCACGCTTTCGGGCGGCGAAGCGCAACGGATCCAGCTGGCGACGTGCCTCGGTTCGCGTCTGGTGGGCGCGTGCTACGTGCTCGACGAGCCGTCGATCGGTCTGCACAGCCGCGATACGGCGCGGCTGATCCGCATCCTCGGGGAACTGCGCGATCTCGGGAACACGATCATCGTCGTCGAGCACGATCCCGACGTGATGAAGTCCGCGGATCACATCATCGATCTCGGACCCGGCGCCGGCGAGAACGGCGGCAGCATCGTCTTCGAAGGCAACTTCCCGGCGCTGATTGCCAACAGCAACGGCTCGCTCACCGGCCACTATCTGCGGCATGAAGCGGAAGTATCGCATCGCAAGTATCGCCGCGACGTGAACCCACACAAGATGCTTCGCTTCTATGGCGCACATCAGCACAATCTGAAAGGGATCGATGTCGCGATCCCGCTGGGACTCCTCACGGTGGTTACCGGCGTGTCGGGCTCCGGGAAGTCGACGCTGGTGCACGACGTGATCTACCGGTCCCTGCAGGCGAGGCTGAACCAGAACGAGGTTTCGGTCGCCGCCGCAGACGGCGACGAAGACCCGGCCGATACACCCCGGCTAACTTGCAACCGCATGGAAGGCGCGGACGCGATCCGGGAGGTCGTGATGATCGACCAGGCCCCCATCGGCCGGACGCCGCGGTCCAATCCGGTCACTTACATCAAAGCCTTCGACATCATACGCGGCTTGTTTGCCGCGACTCCAACGGCCGAGAAGCGCGGCTACGCAGCCGGCCACTTCTCGTTCAACGTGCCCGGCGGGCGCTGCGAAACGTGCCAGGGCGACGGCACGGTCACGGTCGAGATGCAGTTCCTCGCCGACGTGGAACTGATCTGCGACGAATGCAAAGGCACCCGCTTCAAGAGCAGTATTTTGGAGATCAAGTACAAAGGCTTGAACATCCATGAGGTCCTGCAGCTCACTGTCAAGGAAGCCATCGGGTTCTTCCATGACACGGCACGCCTCGTTACGCGGCTCAAGCTGCTCGACGAGGTCGGGCTCGGCTATCTGCGGCTGGGGCAGTCGGCGACGACGCTTTCAGGCGGCGAGGCGCAGCGGGTTAAGCTGGCGGCTTACCTCGCGCAATCGAACAACAACGGCACACTGTTCATCTGCGACGAACCTACGACCGGCCTTCACTTCGACGACATCCGAAAGCTGCTGGCGGCGTTCGAGCGGCTGATCGATAACGGCGGATCGCTGCTGGTGATCGAGCACAACCTCGACGTGATGAACGCCGCCGACTGGATCATCGACCTGGGACCCGAGGGCGGGGAAGGCGGCGGCCGAATTGTGGCCGAGGGCACGCCCGAAGAGGTCGCCCAGGTGGAGGGGTCGTGGACCGGCCAGTTCCTTCGCGATAATTCTCGGTCTTGACAATATTATCATTTTGGGTTAAATATTGTCCATGAAACCTACTCCAAAGGGCTGGCCACGATTGTCGAGCGCTCTCTGCTATGACAACGCGGCGGCGGCGATTGACTGGCTTTGCAAAGCCTTCGGTTTTGAAGTACGGCTGAAGGTCGAAGGCGATGGTGGCTCGATCGTTCACAGCGAACTCACCTACGGCGAGGCGGTCGTGATGGTGGCGAATAGCGGCAAAAATCCGCGGCATCCGGAGTTTCCGCCCGGGGCGAGCCCTCGCTCAATCGGCGGCGCCAATACGCAGAGCCTGATGCTGTATATCGACAGCGTCGACGAACATTGCGCCCGCGCTCGGGCCGCAGGCGCGACCATCCTCGATGAACCATCCGTTCATGACTACGGCGAGGAATACTGGTCCGACCGCAGTTACGGTGCGCTCGATTGCGAAGGCCACATGTGGTGGTTCACGGAGCGCCTGCGGAATCCTCCCGGTGAGTGAGATCGACACTACCCTCTCTGCGCTGGCGGACCCTCACCGACGCGCCGTGATTGAACTCCTGAAAGACCGGCCTCTGCGCGCCGGAGAGATTGCGACTGCGCTCGAACTTACGCCGCCCGCGCTCAGCCGTCATCTTCGGGTGCTTCGGCGCAGCGGACTGATCCGGGAAGAGGGCGTTGAGGCAGACGCCCGAGTGCGGATCTACCAGCTTCGGAAGGAGCCCTTCGACCAGCTTCGCGGCTGGCTCGGGGAAGTGGAATCGTTCTGGATCGGTGAGCTGTCTGCTTTTCGGGACCACGTGGAGCGTACGCGAAAACGATGACGCCTGCTTCCGACAGCGTGACGGTGAGCGTTACCGTTCCGGCAGACCCGGCTTCCGCGTTCGCGATTTTTACGACCGAGACCGATCTTTGGTGGGGACGCGGCCCGAAGTTTCGCTTTGCGGGAAGACAGCCCGGCGATTGTGCGATTCGAGCCGCGGCTCGGCGGCCGGCTCATGGAGGAGTTCGAGTCGCCATCGGGACCGCAGACATTCACGAAGGGGACGATTACGGTTTGGCATCCGCCGGAACGCTTCCGGTTCGACTGGCGCGGCGGCAACTTCGCTCCGGATGAGAGCACAACCGTCGAAGTCACATTTGAGGCGGTTCCCACCGGGACTCGCGTCACGGTTCGGCACTCTGGTTGGGCGGCGCTGCGGGCGGACCATCCTGTGCGCCACGGACTCGATGGTCCCGCATTCATTCGGATGAATGGGATGTGGTGGGCGGAACTCATGACGTCATTCCGCGAGCATTTTCTTTGAGCATTTCCCGCGCTGCGTTGTATCCGGGCGCGCCCATAACTCCGCCTCCCGGATGTGCGCCTGACCCGCAGAGATAGAGGCCGCGCACTGGCGTCTTATAGCGCGCCCAGCCGGCGGCGGGCCGGAGGAAGAACATCTGATCGAGGCTCATCTCTCCGTGGAAGATGTTGCCTCCCGCGATTCCGAAACGGCGCTCGAGATCGAGCGGGCTCAGCACCTGGCGTTCTTTCACGATCTTGTGGATGTTTGGTGCGTATTCCGAGATTACTTCCAGCACGCGGTCGCCGTAGGGTTCGCGCAGCTCGTCCCAATTCGCGTCTCTCAACGTGTAGGGGGCGTACTGGAGGAAGATGCCCATGATGTGTTTGCCCCTGGGCGCAAGCTCCGGGTCATAGATCGTCGGGCAGGTCATTTCGAGCAGCGGGTTTTGGGAAGGACGTCCGTACTTCGCGTCGTCCCAGGCTCGCTCTACGTAGTCGATCGACGGGCAAATGTGCATGGTTGCGCCGTGCTGCGGACCGGGCGTACCCGGGAAGGCGGTGAAGTCCGGGAGGCCGTCGAGCGCCAGATTCATCTTGAGCGATGTGCCTTCTACGCGGTAACGCTCGATATCGGCGAGGAAATCGGGCCTCAGGTGTCCGTGCTCGACGAGCTTGAGAAAGGTTGCTTTCGGATCGAGATTCGAGGCTACTGACGGCGGCGTGAATCTCTTCTCCGTTTTCGAGCACGACTCCATACGCTTGCCCGTTGCGGATCAGCACGCGACTGACGGGCGCGTCAAAGCGAATCTGCGTACCGTGGCTGCGCGCCGATGCGGCGATGGCTTCCGAAACCTTGCCCATGCCGCCTTTGACGAAGCCCCAAAGACCGCGCTTTCCGGCCACTCCGCCCATGCAGTGGTGCATCAGGATGTAGGCGGTGCCGGCGGAGCGCGGGCCTCCGTTGGCGCCGATCACGCCATCGGTTGCGAGGGTCACTTTGATTTCGGGAGATTCGAACCACTCGTCGAGAAAATCGGCGGCGCTTTGCGTGAAGATTTTGACGAGGCCGGTGATCTCGCGCGCGCTGAGCTTGCGGAAGCGGGCGAGCAGCTTTAGGTATTCGATGAAGTCTCCGGTTTTGCGCGGCGGCAGCTCAGGCGGCGTCACGAGCAACAGCGACTCGACGACTACGGCAAGGCTTTCGAGGTAAGCCTCATACTTCGGAAAGGTTTCCGCATCGCGCTGAGAAAACTTCGCGACTTCGGCGAGAGTCTTGCGATCGTCCTGCCAGAAGAAGAGATGGCGGCCGTCGGGATAGACGGAGAAGAACGCCGGGTCCTTCGGGAGCACCTCGTAGCCGAACCGCTCGAGCTCCAGTTCGCGAACGATGCGCTCCTGAAGGAGGCTGACGAGATACGCGCCGGTAGAGACCGGTAGCCGGGCCACAGTTCCTCGGTTACCGCGCAGCCGCCCGGCATTTCGCGGCGTTCGAGTACGAGGACTTTCTTTCCGGCGCGTGAAAGGTAAGCGGCAGCGACCAGTCCGTTATGGCCACCGCCGACAATGATTACGTCGTAGCTGTTGGGCATTTAAAGGCCACGACCGCGAGCGGGGGAAGAGTAATCGACAGCCTGCAAGGCCTGCCGTGGCTGGGCTCTTTTTTTGCCATAAGACCGCCCGAGTTGCCGATGTTAGTGCCGCCGAACAGCGCCGAGTCCGTATTCAGAATCTCCCGATAGAAGCCGGGCTGCGGCACGCCGATGGTGTACTTTTCGCGCGGAACCGGCGTGAAGTTGCAGGCGAAGATCATGCATTCGTTCGGATCGGATCCGCGCCGCAGGAAGGAGATGACCGAATTCTCGATATCCGAAATATCGATCCATTCGAAACCGGTGTAGTCGAAATCCACCTGATAGAGAGCGGGTTCGGCGCGGTAGATCCGGTTCAACTCGCGGACCAGTGTCTGCACGCCGGCATGGAGAGGATATTGCAGAACCTCCCAGGGGAGGCTCGTGTCGTGATTCCACTCGTCGTAGTCGGCGATGTCCGTTCCCATGAAGAGCAGCTTCTTGCCGGGATGGGCATACATGTAGGCGAAGAAGGCGCGCGACGTTCGCAAAGCTCTGCCATTCATCGCCGGGCATCTTGTCGAAAGCAGCGAGCGCTTGCCGTATACCACTTCGTCGTGCGAGATGGGCAGGACGAAGTTTTCGGTAAACGCGTACATCATGCTGAAGGTGATGTCGTTCTGGTGATACTTGCGATAGATCGGATCGTCGCTCGAAGTAGTGCGAGCATGTCGTGCATCCAGCCCATGTTCCACTTCATGGTGAAGCCGAGACCGTTCGGTATAGACGGGCCGTGAAACGCCGGGGAACGACGTGGATTCCTCGGCAATGGTGATGGCGCCCGGCACCTCGTGCGCAAGCTCATTGAAGCGGCGCAGGAAACTGATGGCTTCCAGATTCTCGCGGCCGCCGTAAGCGTTCGGAATCCACTCGCCGGCTTTGCGCGAGTAATCGAGATAGAGCATCGACGCGACGGCGTCGACGCGCAGCCCGTCGATGTGATACTTCTTCAGCCAGAACAGCGCGCTCGAAATCAGGAACTCGCGCACTTCGTTGCGGCCGAAGTTGAAGATGAGCGTGCCCCAGTCGAGGTGTTCGCCCTGGCGCGGGTCGGCATGTTCGTAGAGCGCGGTGCCATCGAAGAAGGCGAGGCCGTGCGCGTCCTTGGGGAAGTGCGCGGGAACCCAGTCGATGATGACGCCGATGCCGGCTTCGTGGCAGGCGTCGACGAAGTGCCATGAAATCGGCAGGTGCGCCGAAGCGCGAGGTGGGCGCGAAGTAGCCGGTTACCTGATAGCCCCACGATCCGGAGAAACGGGTACTCCTGAATGGGCAGCAGTTCGATGTGGGTGTAGCCCATCCGCTTCACGTACTCGACCAGCGGACGGCCAGTTCGCTGTAGCTGAGCGACTCGCCGGAAGGCCGGCGCATCCATGACTCGAGATGCACTTCATAGATCGAGACCGGTTGCGTGAGGCAGTGGCTTGCCGCGCGTTCCTCCATCCATCGAGAGTCGTGCCACTCGTAACGGTCGAGATCGCAGACGATAGAGGCGGATTTCGGCGGCACCTCGGTGCGGAAGCCGTACGGATCGGCCTTCAGTTGCCGGTGGCCGAAGTGCTTTGAGCGGACGAAGTATTTGTACGAATCGCCTTCCTTCGCACCGGGGATGAAGATCTCCCAGACGCCGGAATTGCGCGAGCGCATGGGGTGCGGCGCGTGTCCCACTCGTTGAAATCGCCGACGACGCAGAACGGCTTCGGCGTTCGGCGCCCAGACCGCAAAGCGGACGCCGGCGACGCCGTCGATGGTCGACAGATGTGCGCCGAAGGTTTTCCAGGCTTCGTAGAGGGTGCCTTCCCCGTGCAGGTGCAGATCGAATTCAGTGATGATCGGCGGAAAACGGTAAGGGTCTTCGATGCGCGGAGGTTCCGCCGTGCCAGCCTTCGATTTCGAAGCGGTAGGTTGCGGGCATGGCCGGCAGTGCCGCCTCGTATAGACCCTTCGGGTGGAGCTGTTTCATCGGGACAGGGGCGTTATCACCGATGAGGACTCGGGCCGAGCGCGCCTGCGGCAGAAAGGCGCGGATACGCCACTCCGATTCGGAGCCGCTGTCTTTATTGATGGGATGGGGCCCGAGTACGCTGAAAGGGTCGCCGTGGTATCCACCAATGATTGCTTCCATTTCGGCGGCAGTCATGGGAACTTCGATTATATGGGACTGAGCGAGCTTCACTTGCACCTTGAGGGTACCGTGGATCGCGAGACGGTGATGCTGCTCGATCCTTCGCTCACGCAGGAGGAAGTTGACAACTTCTGGTCTTTCAATGGTTTCACCGGGTTTCTCGATTGTTTCAAGTTTATCGCAACGCGTCTGCGCGGACCGGCGGATTACGGTTTGATCACCCGGCGGATGATCGAATCGCTGGCGCGGCAGGGGGTCAGCTATGCCGAGGTTACGCTGGGCGCCGGCGTGGTTTTGTGGCGCGGATTCGATTTCGATGCCGTCTGGCAGGCGATTCGAGAGGCCCAGTGCGAAGCGCAAAAGAAATGGCCGGTCGAGGTCTGGTGGAATCTGGATGCGATCCGGCAGTTCGGCCCGGACCATGCGATGGAGGTGGCGCGGCTTGCCGCGGATTATGCGGGCGACGGGGTGATCTCGTTCGGCATCGGCGGCGACGAGCGACGCGGTCCCGCGCTGTTGCTGCGGGAAGCCTTCCAATATGCGAAAGACGCGGGGTTGCGGTTGACCGCTCACGCGGGGGAGACAGACGGGCCCGATTCGATTCGCGCCGCGTTGAGCGTGGGGGCGGAACGGATTGGGCATGGGATTCGCGCCGTTGACGATCCCGATCTGATGCGACGGCTGCGGGAAGAGCGGATTCCGCTGGAGGTCTGTATCACGAGTAATGTGAAGACCGGCGCGGTGAGTTCGGTCGATGTTCATCCGGTGCGGCGGCTTTTCGACGCCGGCGTGCCGATTACGTTGAGCACGGACGATCCTGGGATCTTTGAGACGGATCTGGCGCGGGAGTTTGCGCTGGCTCGGGATGTGTTCGGGTTCAGCGCGGCTGAGGTGGGCGAGGTTGTGGCATCGGCTGAGACATTCCGGTTTGCGGGCACCAGGAAAAACAAACCCAATTTTGGCCACGAATAAACACGAATGAACACGAATCAGGAGCATCAGGCTGCTTTCGCGTGCAGCTTTTGGGGCTTGTGTCGGCTGAAATCGGTTTGATTTGCTCGGTTCAGGCGGCGGTCTTTGTCGATCGCGGCACGGATTTCGGCGTTCGAAAAAACAAAGCCATCTTTGATTGGCTCGTAGGGCAAACCCTTCATTTCATTGAGCTGCTGGAGCTTCTTTGCTTCCTTCATTCGGCTTCGCGTTTGGCCCGACGGGCGGCCTGGATGACCTGGAGGCTGGCCATGTTCTTTTGCAGGTTGCGGTTGATGCGCTGCTGCTTCGATTCCGCCGTGAAGACTTTCGCGGCTGTCAGAGCGGTGTGGATTTCTCGGTCTTCGGTTTCGATTTCGTCCGATTTGGCGTTGTGGCCGCGGGCGAAGAGGTTGTCTTTTACGGCACTGATCCGCCGACCAGAAATGCCTTCCTTGCCAGCACATCGCGGGGATAAGGCCTTACCGCCTGGTCTGCATTCGCCATGGCGCCCTCCGGCGCGAGGCTCTCGACGATTGAGGCGGAGAAGGCGTCGTGCATGATCCGATCGGCATCGGTCATGGCCGTCACTTGACCTGTCAGGTTATGCCTGCGGGCGTTCAGGGCGGACGCTGTTTTGCCCTCCTCGGTCCGGGGGCCCATGGGGTGCTGCGCGTTGCGGCGGCGCACGGGCGGCCCGCTGGGCAACGGAATTGCCGCAGCGGAATTGAAAGCGCTGGAGTTACGGATTACGAAAACATATTTCCCGGGTTGTCACCGCTTTGAATTCTGTCGATCATTTCGATGTTGACCGGGCCAGAAGCCCGACGTTTATCCAACTTTCGATTTATTAATTGGAACTTTAGAAAGGATGCGATTTATCGGTGATCTTCAGGGAATTTGCCGGAGGGACTCCGTGCTTCGCGCCGCCCGACCGTCAAAGCAGGGCGTAAGATAGGCCCGGATGACCGTCTCAACAGTACCAAACCTGGGCTGGTGACTTACCGCGGAAAATCCCGCTACAATTCACTCACGAATGGACTGCAATTTTTCAAAGCGGGACCGTTATAAACAGTGGTTTCCTGGCCTGTTGCTTGAGATTGGCTCGGGTTCCCAGCTTTGACAGAGAGCTGCCGCACCAGGGGTGTGCCTGGCGATGACCGCGTGGGAGCGGTCCATTAACCGAAGATTTTCGGCAGCCTGCTGAGGCTGGGCTCTAGCCGATTTCAAAGACTTTCAGTGACACTTTCTGTCGCGGGCCGAGGCGGCGGTGCGGGTTCGGTGCGCCTTCAGGTGAATGCCTTAGTCGCATGCGCGCTGCCGGAATTTCGCGCAGACGCTCAATAGAGACATTCGCGTAGGCGTTTCATCCCCGATGGTACGATCCCCAGCTGATTTGCGATCGGGTTTCTTTACTCACGGAGGGCAGAAGGGTTGGGTATTTCGATCATGGACGTTCTGGCGAGGCGCTCCGGTTCCCGGTTACCATCCGGCGCCGACGCTCCGTCAACCGGCAGAGCGACCACGGCCGGCCATGAATCAGGAGGCGGCTCGATTGAAAGCGTCTTGCCGGCGACGGTGTGGCATAGTGCCAGCGGCTGGAGTCTGGAAGCTCTTCAGGGCCGGATCGGCGAAATCTGGGAAGAGGTTCTGGAGGTCAGACCGATTCCCCATAACCTGGACTATTGGGACTTGGGGCGTGGTGGAAGACGCCTCCTCGGAATCCTTGACCGTATCCGCGAGGAATCAGGTCTGGCCCTGCCGCTTTCGATCGTATACGAAGCTCCGACTATCGAAAGTTTCGCTAAATGGATATTTGAGGGAAAGACAGCGACTTTCTCACCGCTCGTGCTTTTGAAGGCCGGGAAATCCGATCAGCCACCCCTCTTCATCGTGGCCGGGCTCAGTGGGCTGGCTTTGGAGCTCTTTCCCGCGGGCCGCGCCATCAACCACGCCGGTCCGGTTTATGCGATTCAGCCCAGAGGTTTCGCCGAGGAGGAGAGGCTCTACAACACGATTGACGAAATGGTCGATCATTATCTGGAAGTAATCAGAGAAATCCAGCCCCACGGTCCTTATTTGCTTTCCGGTTATTCGATGGGAGGATATGCAGCCGTCGAAATGGCGCGAAAGCTGGAAGCGGCCGGCGAAACCGTTCCCTTCGTCGGTCTGATCGACAGCCACCCCTTTGAAGGTTATTGGCCATTTCACATGTGGCTGAGTTTCATGCTGCGTCACGCGGCGCGGACGATCGGGCGAGGCCTGAGGGCCTGGCTTTCGATGGAAAATGCAATTCCCGGCGTTCCCGCGAAACGCGATGCGCCGGGCTTAACAAACTCCGCGCAAAGACCCGGCTCGGCGCCAGCTGTGGGAAGGATTCGGCAGTTTCTTCAACGCTTCACAATCCGATTCAGCGATCCGAGGAGCCCGGGGTATTCGACCCGCTTCAGCTATTACACCCGCGGGCTGCCCGCCGCTATTCAACGTGTGGCGGATAACGGGTTCGTCCTGGTGGGCGAATATCGCCCGTTGGCCTACGGCAAGAAGATGTTTTTCTTCAAGTCGGAATCCGGCGACGAGGCTCAGTGCAATCCTCTTAAAGTGTGGAGCAAATATTATCCGGATCTCGAGGTTCGAGTGACTCCGGGAAATCATCGCTCCATGCTGCACGGGTCGAATGCGACAGCCTTAGCCGGAGAGATTTCGAAGTGTATCGCCCGTGAAATGCGCGCGGGCCGGCCTTGTATCGAAGACAAGCACCAGGCCGCCAGCGCGGGATAAGAAATTGCGGAACGCCTTTTCGACGATGTCCGACCGCACGACAGAACCCGCCAGGCGACCCGCTCGAATTTTTCGAGTGGAAAGCCGCCTGGCAGCGCGTTGCCTTTCGATGTCGCCCGCTCTATTCGATGAGAGGATGGCTTTCCCAAAGGGCATGAGGAAAGTCGGGGAGAGAGAGTTCCGGGAAACGAACGGCGTTACGACACCACCAGGCTCCATAAAGCACGAGGAGGTCGCGCCTTGACAAATAATAATCATAAGACAAAAAGGTCTCGGATTTACTCAGAACGAGCTTCTCTTTTATCGGTAAAATTGCCCGGGCACTACTCGCTAAAGTTTGTTGAGCCGCTCGAAAAATGCGGAATTAGTGAAACAAATGCCACGAGCATTTACAGGCGGCGTATTTTTCGGGCTAATGCCGCAATAAGAAGGAAACCAGCTGTAATCGGAATTCGCCTGGCACAGCGGCCGGCCGGGCTGAAGGAAACTTCAAGCAAGCGAAATGGCGCCTCACCGGCGAACCGCGAGAGACTGACGATCTTAGCGATCCATTTCCGCGCGGCGAAGGAGGTTTGCCACTCATCCGATTTATCGTCTTTATCATCGGGACCGTTGCGATATGGCGTGCCACTGGAGTTCGAACCGTCCGCTGATGATTTGGTACTAGCCCATGTAACCCATTCATCTACTTCCAGGCCCATTAAGGAAGTATCTGTAGTTGGGCAATTCGGAGGTATTCGACTTGCTAACGAATTGTAAATTTTTGAGCCGGCGTCCCCAAAAGCGTCACCGATGTGTCTAAAGGGTATCGCGCCAATGTGGAGTAGCGGACAGTTCGGAAGCGATGATCAGCTTTGTGGGTTTGAAGGTTTTAGCGCAGGATATTGGCGACCGGGGAAAAATGGACCGCAAACTCTCGAAATTGCGGCCCGCGGCGCGGCGAACACCGACCAAGTCGATGCGGCAATCGCCCGGCGCCGAAAGCTGCGTTCCACCTTCTTCCCTCGGCATTTTCCGCTGCCCCGGCCTGAATATCCGCGGCCGTTCAACTGCAGTGGGAAAGCCGCTCAATGGAACGACTATTGCCTTTCACAACGAAGCCGAAACCAAAGGTTCGCGATTTGTGCGCGCAGGTGGAGTCCGATGGAGATCGTCTATGAATGCCGCTGATCGGCGTTCACATTCGCAAGGCTCTCCGGTATGGTACTTCATTAATCCGATCAATAAGTTAGACCGTATCATAAGTGACGAATCCGACCCCCGGCAGGGTTCGCGATGTTGACACAAAATCAGTCTTTTTACGATAATAAAAGCTGTCTCTTTCATTACAAGCCCGCAAAAGCAAAGAGGAGAACTTTCGGTGGAAACGTTGTCGGATGACTTTGTGTGCGTTCTCCAGCAGATTTCTGAATCGCGGGCGCAGTTCCCAGAACCGATCGCGCTGAGCTGTGGCGACCAACAACTAAGTTATCAGAACCTTTACCTCAGGTCGGAGAAACTAGCCAGGTATTTAAAGCAACTCGGTGTCACGCCGGGCTCGGCCGTTGCGTTATGTATGGAACGGTCGATCGACTGGATTGTCGCCGCGCTCGCGATCATGCGGGCAGGCGCAGCATATGTGCCGCTTGACGCCACATGGCCCGATTCGCGTTTGCGGTTCGCCGTCGAGGATTCGGGCGCAGTGGCTCTCGTGGCGCGCACGGCGCTTCTCGACCGGCTTGCAGTCAGAGCACGCGGAGTAGATCCCTCGCGCGATGCGGCCGCGATCGCCGCGGCTCTTTCTCCTTCTGAAGAAGATCTCCCGCCGGAAGCAGTTTCACCCGATAGCCTTGCTTACATGATTTATACGTCCGGATCGACGGGCGTGCCCAAGGGCGTGGAGATTACTCACGCTAATCTGTCTCATCTTGTGCAATGGCACCGTGAAGCGTTTGGCGTAAGCCGGGCGGATCGCGCAAGCCATCTGGCATCTCTGGGATTCGACGCCGCCGTTTGGGAGATCTGGCCGTACCTTTGCGCGGGCGCGACGCTATGCCTTGCAAACGACGAGGTGCGATCTTCACCTCAACTGATGCAGCAGTGGATGGTTCGCGAGCGTATAACGATCGGCTTCGTTCCGACGGTTCATGCCGGTCCGCTGATGACGATGGAGTGGCCGGCAGCGACCCGGCTGCGCTATATACTCACGGGCGGAGACAAGCTACACAGTTTTCCTGGCCGCCAGTTGCCGTTCAACGTGGTCAACAATTACGGACCGGCCGAGTGCACCGTGGTGAGTACATCCGCAGTCCTCGAACCAGGCTCGCAGGGGACACCGAGTATCGGGCGCGCGATCGCCAGGGCGAGCGTTTATCTGCTGAATGAACGCGGCGAACAGGTTCGAGACGGCGAAGTCGGCGAGATCTACATCGGAGGGAACGGCGTCGGGCGGGGATATCGGAATCTGCCCGATTCGACAGAGCGAAATTTCCTTCCCGACCCCTTCATCAAAACACCGGGCGCGCGCATGTATCGATCCGGCGATTGCGGATGCCGCCGGGCGGACGGTGAAATCGAATTTCGCGGCCGGATCGACCGGCAGGCAAAGGTCCGCGGACAACGGGTCGAACTGGACGAGATCGGCAGCATTCTGATGCAATATCCCGGCATCGATTTTGCCGCTGCGACATTAAATAGCTCCGGCGCGGGAGAGGCCCAGCTCATGGCTCATGTGCTCTTTTCGGCCGACCATCCCGTCGCGGACACGCAGGGCCTTCAGCAGCATCTGGTGCGCAGTCTGCCGGAATATATGGTCCCTTCGGTTTTCGTGAGGCTGGACTCACTTCCGTTGTCATCGAACGGGAAGATCGATCTGTCGACACTTCCGCCGCCGTCAGATGCGAATCGTCTGAAATCCGGGCCTCGTAAAGAACCGGCCACGCTGGTCGAGGAGAAGCTCCTCGCCATGGTCAAAGAACTTCTGGACAATCCCGACGTCTCAGTGGAAGACAATTTCTTTCTTGCCGGCGGGCACTCTCTGCTCGGAATGCAACTCGTGATACGGCTGCGGAACGCATTTGGTCTGGATCTTACTTTGCGACAATTGTTCGAGGGGCCTACAGTGGAGCGCCTGGCTGTACTTATTGAGAACAAGCTTATAGACGAGGTCAGTTCCATAAGTGATGAAGAAGCCGAAACCAGTCTGACTTAATAGAACTCGAAACAGAGAAACGCGAAATAGAAAACACGATGCAAGGTTCCCGGGCGACCATGGTCCAAGACGCAAAAGACGAGAACCTGACTCTTCTCCGGCTCCTGAACCCGGAAGTGCTGGCGGACCCCGCGAAGCTGTATTCGGCTTTGCGGGAGTACGATCCGGTGCACTGGGATCCTTATATGCACGCGTGGGTGGTCACCAGCTATAAGGAAGTGGTTTCGGTACTCCTGAATTACTCCGCCGACCGTACTCCCGCGCCCGCTTACCTCGACCGGCTCGGACTGTCTTTCATGAAGCCGTTCGCCGAAACGATGTTGCAGCAGATGATGTTCATGGACGGAGCCGCGCATACGCGCCTGCGAAGCATTTGCGCCGCTGCGTTTACGCCGCGCAAAGTGGAGGAACTTCGGACAGTAGTTGAGACAATCGCGAACGACCTTCTCGATGAGGTTATCGAAGCGGGACGCATGGATATGGTCGCGGACTTCGCCAATGCGCTACCCGCCATCGTTACCGCGAGGCTGCTGGGCGTGCCCGTGGAAGACCATAAACAACTTCACGCGTGGGTGCTCGATCTGGCCGAAGTGCTGGGGAACGTTCAGCACCATCCGGACCGTGTGGCGCAGATCGTCAAAAGCCTCAAGGACCTGAAGGACTACGTTGCCGCGCGAATGGAAGAGCAGCGCCGAGATCCCAGGGGCGGTTTGATTTACGCGCTGATGACGGCGGAGATCGATGGCCAGCGGCTGTCGGACGACGAAGTCATTGCGAACACGATCATTACGCTGATCGGGGGGCACGAGACAACCACCAATTTGATCGCGAGCGGGTTTCTCACGCTGCTGAACAACCCCGAGTCTCTGGAACAATTCCGGAGCCGGCCCGAGATCGCCGGTTCCGCGATTGAAGAATTGCTCCGCTTTGAGTCGCCGGTTCAACATACGGCGCGAATTGCGCCCGCTGATATGGAGCTTGGAGGAAAAACAATTAAGAAGGGTTCGCGGGTGGTGGCCGTACTTGCAGCGGCGAATCGTGACCCGAATCGTTTCCCGGATCCCGATCGCGTGGATCTGCTTCGGACCGACAATCGGCACGTAGCCTTTGGTTGGGCGGCTCACTTTTGTTTCGGGGCGCCACTGGCGCGGCTGGAAGGTCAAATCGCTTTCCAGACGCTTCTGCGGCGGCTCGGAGAACCCGGGTTGCTTGAAGATACATTGCACTGGCGGAGTAACGCTGGGCTGCGCGGCTTGACGTCGCTCAATATCAGCTTTACTCATGATGCCGCCAGTGTTGGCGTTTAACCTATGCAGACAGACCACGATCAGGAAGAAAAAGTCGAAGTTCGCAAGGAGCGGCTTTCCGAGTCGAAGCGCCGTTTACTCGAGCAGCGCATTCGCGGTGTGGGGGCGGCGACGGAGGAAGATCGTGTGCTTCCCCGCGCGCCGGGCGCGAGGGTACCCCTGTCTGCAGAACAACGCCGGGTATGGCTGCATGCCTCGCAGCAGCCGGAAGCGCCAATCTATAACGAGCCGTTCACGATCCACAAGCGCGGCAGCTTTGACGTTGCGACCCTCGAGGCCGCTCTCGCCGAGGTGCTGCGCCGCCACGAGGCGTGGCGCACCAGTTTTTCCGCGGAAGGCGAGCAGATCGTGCACCCGAGCGTGCGCGTGGTCCTGCCGGTAGAAGATCTCAGCGCATTACCCGAGACGGAGCGCGAAGCCGAGGCGCTTCGTATCGCTACGGAGGATGCGCGGAAGCCCATTCCGCTCGACAGTGTGCCGCTGTTCCGGACTCGTCTGGTGCGCATGAAAGCCGACGAGCATCGTCTCTATCTGAGCTTCCACCACATCATATTCGACGGCGTGTCGATCTCCCGCATCTTCGTGCCGGAACTGACGACGGCGTACGAGGCGCTCGAACAGGGGAAAGCGATTCCTCTCGCGCCTCCGCAACTCCATTACGGGGATTACGCGATCTGGCGAGAGCGCCACGTAGAGTCTCCAGGAGTGAAGGAGCATCTGGCGTGGTGGATCGAGCAACTCGCGGGCGAGCTGCCCATTCTCCGTCTTCCCGAGGACCGGCCAAGGCCCGCGGCGGCAAGCCATCACGGTTCCATGGAATGCTTCGACATTCCTTCCGAACTGTTGCAGAGTCTGCGCAAGCTCGGCCGTGAACGAGGGGCGACTTTGTATATGTCGCTGCTTGCCGCGTATAAGACTCTGTTGTTTCGATACAGCGGACAGAACGATTTGATCGTCGGGAGCGCGACGGACGCCCGGAGACGACCCGAACTCGAGGGCGTCATGGGATACTTCCTCGACACGTTCGTGGTCCGGACGCGGCCGCTCGCCGAAACTCCTTTTTCCGAGTATTTATCGCAGACGCGAGAGATGGTGCTGGGGGGCCTCGCCGCGGCAGACGTTCCGTTCGATCGCGTTGTCCGAGAAGTGAATCCGCGGAGGGATCCCAGCCAGCATCCAATCTTCCAGGCATTCTTTTCCATACGGCCTCCGATGCCGTCGCCGGCGCCGGGATGGGAGCTGTCGCAAACGGACGTTACCGTCGGGACGACCAAGTTCGATCTCTATCTCGAATTGGGCGAATGGACCGACCGGATGGAGGCGCGCTTCTTCTATAACACGGAGATCTGGAACGCCGACACCATCCGGAGAATGGCCGGGCACTGGCGCGTGTTGCTGGAGTCGATCTGCCGGAATCCGGATGAAAAGCTCGGAGATCTCGCGATTCTCACTCCCGAGGAGACGGCAGCCCTTATGGCGCCGGGTGGCTGGAACGATACGGCCAGGGCCTTCCCGCAAACGACACTGAGTTCTCTCATTGAGGAACAGGTTCGACGCACGCCGCGAGCGACGGCCGTCAGCTTCGGAATTGAACGCTGGACCTACCAGCAACTGAACGCTCGCGCCGGGCTCTTCGCAGCGGAGCTGAAGTCCGCGGGTGTAAAACCCGGCTCGATCGTTGCGGTCGGACTGGAGCGATCGCTGGATTTGGTGGCAGGGCTGATTGCGGTCCTGAAGACGGGAGCGGCGTACCTGCCGCTTGATGTGCAAATGCCGCGGGAACGCATCCTGCTGTGCCTCGCGGACGCAAAGGTTTCAGCTGTCCTGACGCAGCGCTCGCTTGCGCAACATGTCGCATCGGACGGCATCCCGGTGGTGCTGGCGGACGGGAATTCTCCGAATCGGGACTTGAAGGCGATCGATGCGGCGCTTGCGCCCGCGTCGGCAGCGCCGGGATCATTGGCGAACGATCCCGAAGATACGGCTTATGTGATCTATACGTCGGGAACCACGGGCGAGCCGAAGGGAGTCGAGATATCGCATCGCAGTCTCGTCAACCTGCTGGTGTCGATGCAGGCGGCGCCAGGGTTTGGAGCGAAGGACGTCTGCCTCGCGGTTACGCCGATTTCGTTCGACATAGCGGCGCTTGAGCTGTTCCTCCCACTGATCTGCGGTGGAAAAGTGGTGATTGCGAGCCGGGAAGAGGCGCAGGATCCGCTTCTGCTGGCAAAGGCCATCGATCACTCCCGGTGCACGGTAATTCAGGCGACACCCGCCACCTGGCGAGCGCTGCTTCTTTCCGGGTGGCGTGACGCCACGTCCCGACCGCAAGTACAAGGTATGGCGCCCGCATTGCGAGTCCTTTGCGGGGGAGAGTCCCTGCCTCGGGAGCTGGCCGACCGGTTGCTTGCGACCGGCGCGGAAGTCTGGAACATGTATGGTCCGACGGAGACCACGATCTGGTCCACGATTCACCGTGTCTCGCGCGCGGTGGAAACTGACAGGGCGTCAGTCTCCGTAGGGCTTCCGATCGCAAACACGACGACGTTTATTCTCGATGCGCAACTGCAGCTGTTGCCGGTCGGCATTCCCGGAGAGTTGTTTTTGGGTGGAACGGGCCTGGCGAAGGGATACCTGGGTCAGCCGCGGAAGACGGCGGAACGATTTCTTACGATCGAATCCGTTGGAGGAGCGCGTTTGTACCGCACGGGGGATCTGGCCGTGCGACGAAGCGACGGAACCATCGAAATTCTGGGACGCACCGATCATCAGGTAAAGGTGCGCGGCTACCGCATCGAACTCGAAGCGGTTGAGGCGGCGGTTCTGCGGCATCCGCTCGTTGCGGCCGCGGCCGCGCGCGTCTGGCCCGAAGCCAGTGGCGATTTGCGGCTCAGCGTTTACGTCGTGGGGAAAGACGGTCCAGCGCCGAATCTGTCGGAGATGAGAACGTTTCTTCGCCGGAGCCTTCCGGAGGGAATGATCCCCTCGGATGTGGTCGGACTGGATGCGATTCCATTGACGCCGCACGGCAAAGTGGACCGGGCGCGATTGCCCGAGCTTTCCGTGAAAGAGCCCTTGCCGGTGGTACAGACGGCCCTGTCTTCCTCGGTTGAAGTACGGCTTGCGGCCATCTGGGGTGAACTGCTGGGGCGAAAGAATGTTGGGCCCACCGACAACTTTTTCGAGATGGGGGGCCACTCGGTGTTGGTTGTGGCTCTGCAACACCGTCTTGCCACAGAGTTCGGCCAGACTATCTCGGTTGCGGAACTTTTCCAGAATCCCACCGTTCGCCAGCAGGCGCGGCTTACACAGAGAATCACTCAGACCGATACAACGCTGCCGTCCGGGGTGATCAACATGCAGCCCAAAGGGACGCATCAGAGCATCTTCTGGCTGCATTACCTGAAAGGCGACCTGGCGCAGGCGATCGGCGAGGAGCAGCCTTTCTTCTCGGTCGTACTTACGTGGGCGGACTTCGCGGCGCTGGGGGAAACGGCCAGCCTTCAGAGCATCGCCGCGTGTCTCGTGAACAAGATTCTGGCCACACAACCCGAGGGACCGCGTATTATCGGCGGCCACTGCGCGTGGGGTATTCTTGCCTACGAAGTTGCATGCCAGCTGCGGGCCGCCGGGCATGAGATCTCTCTGCTCGTCCTGTTCGATGCGCGCAATCCTTCTTATGTGGAACCAGAGGAGCGGCTGACGCAAAAGCTGACCTATCTCCCTTACTGCGTGAAACGCGCGGCGCGACTGGGTCTGCGGACGAGTTGGGTCCACTTTCGCGAGCGTGCAATCAAACCGCCCAAAGCTTCGCGGACGGAGATGAAGGTGGCACAGGATCTGGTGGAGGCGGCGGCGCTATCGTTCAAGCCGAAGAAGTATGACGGACGGGTACTTCTGCTGCTGGCTTCGGATCGTCCGCCGCACCAGAACCTCGTTCCGGGGTGGCAGGCGGTCGTTACTCGCAACCTGTATACCCACTATTTGACTGGACATCACCGCGAACTGACCAACCCGGAAAATCTGCGGAACGCCGGTGCGGTCATTGCCGCCCACCTTTTGGTGGCGAACGAAGAAATGCCGGCGACCGACGAAGCGTCGTCACCGAGTTTCAGCATTTCGATACGGGATGCGATGACCTCTTCGGGCACACCCGCAGCTGCGACCGGATCGGGATCGTCCGCCTGACGCACGGTGTCGGAGTCGGCGGCGCTTTACGGACGCGCTTAACTTAAACCTGCGAAGCCGAACCGGCGGCAATGCTTTCGCAGTGCTCGTTGTAGGCTGCGCGCGCACCGAGGAATTTCGCTTTCGCCGCGCGAACAAGGGCGTAATAAGTTTCGATGATGTCGTCGGAATCGAACAGAATCGACTCCGACAGAAGTTTTGACGCCTCAGCCAGACCGGCGGCAGCAAGGCTCAGGTCGCGCTTGCATTCGCATATCGGGCCGCAGTTATGCTGCATTACCTTTAATACTACGATAAAACCCGCCCCCGATTGCAAACGGCATTTCCATCAATTTATGGGCGAATCAGTACGGATCCATGGTGAATCACCCGGCCGTATATGATTCAGTGGTGCAGGCGGAACCGCATCCGCAGCCGAAAACAGCCAAATGCCCGATACATCGCATATGAATCTCACCCCCGCGAATTCCACGATCCTGCTTCTGGTGTCCGATCCGCTGATGCGCACAATATTCGACGAAACTCTGCAACGTGCCGGTTATCTTGTGGTTGCGGCGGGTGACGTGGGCTCGGCTGTCGACCGTCTGAAGGAGATGCGGCCGGATCTGCTGATCATTCGTCCGTATATCAGCAGCATGCCCGGTCATATGGCCGCCGATTATCTGCGCACGAAATGCCCCGGATTACCGGTTATGATCGTGGCCGGATTGATGGACGACGATCGTATTCACATTCAGAACGCGGTTGAGGATTTCTATGTTTTTCCCAAGCCGTTTCCTCCCTCGGACTTCCTCGATAAGGTCAAGGAGGTTTTGCAGTTGGGCCACCGGAAAGGGAAGTGAAGAAGAGCAGGCCAAATCGTTACGGCTTGTCGAACGTGACGGTGGTATCGGAGCCGAACTTTCGATAGTCGTTGTAACGGATCACCAGCTTCTCGCGGATCGGGCCGTTACGGAAATAGAGGGTGTCGTCGGCCGACGTGATCGCCGGAAACCAGAATCCGTTCACCTGCTTGCGGATCGTGGTGAAGTGCGGAAAAAGATTCTCCTGTTTTAACGTAACGATCTCGGGCACGGCTTTGCCTTCGCTGCGGATGACCGAAAAATCTTCTTGCCGGATCCAGAGCATACCGTCGAAGAGCCGCTGTCCCGAGAGGATCTGGCGGGGGCGCACCGAAAGCACCCAGCAATTCTGGCCATCGATATTCTCTTCACCTTTGAATTGGGTCTCGTAAATAGAGAGCTGATTTTCCGTCATAACGAAGGGTTGAATATTGCGGATGTCGGCGAAATCCTCCGGCGTCAGGATGAGGTTCTTGAGGCGCGAAACCGGTTCACGCGCGAATTGCTCTGTTCGGGTTCCATCGGGAGAGAAAATTACTTCGCGAGTTTCACGGTATTCGCCGGTCTGAACGCCGCGGGTATCCATTTCCTGGAGCCGGACCGACTGGGTATAGGCGTAGTCGCGCCGTTCGGCGACAGTCTCGCTCTCGCGGTGAGCAACGCGTCTGGCGAGGTCGGCAGGTGGATCGGCGGCCTGGAGGGATGCGATGGAGGCGAATGCTATTATGGCCGCGATGCCAAATCCCCTGGGCCGCGAGGCGCGGGTAAGACTCGCGGCAGCCCTGGGCTTCGGTTGGGTGTTGCTCGGATTGGGAGCGTGGATATACGCTCGCATGAAGGATATTCCAGCCTGGGCGGCCGTTCCGCTTGCGGCCGCATTTCTGCTTGAAATCCCATTCTACCTGTCGCCGGGATTTGATGGTCCGCGCGCGTGGCTTGCGGAGATGGGAAAGACGCGCGCTGCGGCGTTGTTAGCCGGTAGCGCGATTTTGCCATGGCTCATCTATAACCTGGGGACCGGCAGCCTGGCGACCGGTGAGGCCACGGCGGCGCATTTTCTGGAACTCCTCGCGATTGTCGTGGCGGTCGCGTTCTGGTATGTGGTTTTGCCCGCGGCGCCCGCGGCGGACGCTCTCTTCCTCGCGACGCTGGTCGCAATCTATCTCTCGAAAGTGTTTGACAGCATCTACGTCTCTCCCGTTCGCGGCTTATCGATTTCCGTCCTGGGCCATCTGATGCTGATCCGGCTGGCGGCGATGGCTCTGCTGGTGGTTCGAGGAAACGTCAAGGCCGAATTCCGGTTTCTGCCGAATCGGGGGGAATGGCTGACGGGACTTCGCTACTTCGCTTTCACGCTGCCCGTGGTCGGTTTCACTTACTGGGCGCTGGGGCTGGTTCGGTTACGGCCGCAGCCTCTAAACATCCTGCAGGCGGTGGGAATTTTCCTGGGCATTCTGTGGGTGGTTGCGCTGTCGGAGGAGTTTTTCTTTCGGGGATTGCTGCAGCAATGGCTGGAACGCTGGACGGGGAGCGCGGTTACGGCTCTTGTGGTGGCGGCGATCCTGTTTGGAAGCGCCCATCTCGGCTTCCACCGAATTTTCCCCAACTGGCGATGGGCAATTGTGGCCGGCATTCTGGGGATTTTCTGCGGGCTGGCGTGGAAGCGGTCCCGCAGCGTTCAGGCGAGCATGGTGACTCATGCGCTGATCGTGACGGTGTGGGAAGTCTTTCTTCGCTGAGGGTTCGTCGCGAAATAACCGGGGCAAACGCTCCGTTGAAGAACACCGGCGACAAGATCGCCGGCGCTACCGGCTGACGTAAAGTTCCGCGCCGGCCAGAAGGCCGGCCGCAGGGCCATGGGGACTCCGTTGAAGACGCGGTTCGGGTTGCTTAAGAACACCGGCGACGAGATCGCCGGCGCTACCGGTTGACGTAAAGTTCCGCGCCGGCGTCTTCATCCATTTCGGTGGCCCGCAGGGCCATGGGGACTCCGTTGAAGACGCGGTTCGGGTTGCTTAAGAACACCGGCGACGAGATCGCCAGCGCTACCGGTTGACGTAAAGTTCCGCGCCGGCCAGAAGGCCGGCCGCAGGGCCGAAGCCCTGCCCCACAAAGGCTTTTTATGGTTGATCGAGGGCCTCAGGCTGGCGGGCGGCAGTAAGTGCCCGCGCTGACGTTACTGGAAATTCCATTCGGAGATCACCTTCGTGGTGTGCTCGTATCCGAGCTTCGAGATGCTGGCAGTACCCAACGCGAAGAACCGGGCGTCCGCAGGCGGCAGAGGCAACCAGCGGGCGGCGAGAATCCGGAGAATATGTCCGTGCGCGAACAGGGCGACATCGCCCTGGGCCTGGAGCGCGCGGTGAATTACGGCCCCTGCGCGCGCCGCCACCTGATCTATCGTTTCACCGCCGGGAAAGCCGTCGTCAAACGGGTTCCAGCCGGGCCGTTCACGATGAATATCGTCGCTGGTCCGGCCCTCGTACTCGCCATAGTCCCATTCCTCAAGATTGGGCTCCAGTTGAGCGGCTGCGCCTAATCCCGCAAGTTCGCACGTTCGCCGGGCACGCTGTAACGGGCTGGTCAGGACCAGGGAGAACGGGTGTCCCGCGAGTTTGGGGGCGAGCGCGCGCGCCTTCGCTTCCCCAGTTGCGGTGAGAGGTAAATCGGTGCGGCCCGTGTGGGCGCCGGAAAGGCTCCATTCGGTTTCGCCGTGACGAATCAGCCAGAGTTGTCCTGCCATTCCTCTTATATTCAACGATTGGTGTTAACGGCTGACGAATCGATTTCCTTTTATGGTGAAGCGGAGGGGCAGGTCGGCGCATTTTGTGATCCCGATCCGTTTTGATACTTCTATTTCGAACGGAACGGAGACTTTCGGCGCGCATACGATCAAATCTCCGCGCGTAACGTCGACGCCATTGTGGGCGCGTGTGATGGCGAGTGCCTGGGTCAGTTTCCCCGGGCCGGATGTCAGGTCCCGGTCGCGGTGTGCAAGTGGCCGGCGGACGCGCATAACGTCAAGGCCGATGGTTGGTTCCAGCGCCCGGATGAGAACACATCCCGCTTTGCCATCCGGTTCCGCGACGAGGTTCAGGCACTCATGCATGCCATAGGAGAGATATACGTAGGCATGACCCGGCGGACCGAAGATAACCCGCGTGCGATTCGTGATGCCGATGGCGGAATGCGAGGCCAGATCATCGCCACCAAGGTAGGCCTCCGTTTCAACAATGATTCCGCCAACCCTGATTCCCGAAGCGGCGCCGTGAACCACAACCTTGCCAAGCAGATCTCTCGAGACCTGAACCGTGTCGCGCTCATAGAAGGAGCGGCTGAGGGCCTTCATGATTTGCGACGGGCGAAGACCATCCCGGTCCAGTAATCGTCGATCGCGCAGATTTTGTAATCGACCAGGCCGACCTCGTTCCCGGCGGTACGAAGGAAGTTTTCGTTTACCTGGCTCTTCGGACCTTTGGGACGCACTACCCACAGTCTGGTCTTATCGGCGATCTCCCACATGCGTCGCAATGCGGCGAGATATGATTCGTGATCGCGGATGAACCAGAGAGTCACCGGATGCACGGACCGGGGGTTTTCGGCAAAATCCACGCCCGCGGGAAGATCCCCGATCGCCGTTGCATAGTCGCGCGGAGGATCGATCACGGCGACTATCGATTCGGGCTTGATCCCCAACTTCTGCGCTTTGGTGCGGGAGCCATAACGCTCCATGACGGATGGGGGCGTCACCGGGTGTGCTACGGGATGCGCGCATGCGACCCGGATTCGCGAACAGAGCTGTTTGCGCGTAGTGAACGTTGCGTCGGGCAGGTGTTTTCGGATCCCTTCGACCTTGTCCGGTTCGCCGTCCACAAAGACGATTGGAATGTGGCGCGAGAATTTAGTGCGGCGAATGGCCATCGCCATTTCGCGGCCGTGGCTGGGGAGGCGGGTGAGATCGATCACGAGCGCATCCGGTTGATTGTGGCGGATCATCTTCGCGAGGGCAGGGGAGGGAATGTCGTCGTACTCAACCTCGTGCCCGCAGGCCCTGCACGCTTCGATGAGCGGGCCCGATTCGGCGGGTTTCCAGTGAATGACACGAACGCGAGCCATCACATGCCAGAATAATCGACGATGCGGCTGTTTACGGGTCTCGCCCCGGATCCTCACGTGATCGAAAACCTCGCGGGGGCGTTGAGCGAGTTGCGTCCGCTGGCGCCGCTGAACTGGGCGCCCCTGGAGAATCTGCACATCACGAGTAAGTTCATCGGCGCATGGCCGGAGGAGCGCCTGGCCGAGCTGCAATCGGTTCTGAAGGCGGCCAGCGTACCGACGGACTTTCCGGTGACCGTATCGGGCTTCGGATATTTTCCCAACCCCCATCACCCAAAGGCATTCTTCGCGGGCGTCGGAGCGAGTGTGGAGATTGTGGCTTTGGCGCGGCAGATCGAAGAGGCGCTGGCGCCGCTCGACGTGAAGCGGGAAGAGCGCCCTTATACGCCGCATTTGACGCTGGCACGGATCAGGAACGAAAATATGCGCCAGGTGCGCGAACATATCGCAAAGATGACAAACCTCGATTTTGGAACCTTTCAGGCATCCGAGTTCCACCTCTACTTGAGCAAACCGGGTTCGTTTTACACGAAGCTCGCGACGTTTCCGCTGGGTTCGAAGGCATGATGGGGGCGCTGGCGGTTGTCGCGGCGTACCTGATCGGCGGAATTCCTTTTGGTCTGATCGTCGTAAAGCTGATGACCGGCGCGGATGTGCGCGACGGCGGGTCAGGAAATATCGGTGCGACCAATGTTCTGCGGACGACCGGCCGGCTGGCGGGCGTGCTGACCCTGATCCTGGACGCGGCCAAAGCCTGGTTCGCCGTCTGGCTTGCAGACCGGCTCAGCGGCGGGAGCGAATTGTGGATGAGCTTTGCGGCGCTCGCGGTGCTGCTCGGTCACGCCTTTTCGGTGTGGCTGCGTTTTAAGGGCGGCAAGGCGGTGGCGAGCTTTGTCGGGGCGTTCGCTTATGTGACTCCGGTTCCGCTGCTGGCGGTGGCGCTGATTTTTATCTTCGTCGTGGCCTGGACCCGCTATTTGTCACTGGGATCGATCATCGCGGCCGGGCTGTTCCCTGTTGCGTGCTGGATGATTCTGCATCCCGGATGGCCGGTGCTCGTTTCGGCGGTGGGAGCGGCTGTTCTGGTCATCGAGCGTCATCGCGGCAATATCGACCGTATCAGAGCGGGTAATGAGCGAATCTTCAAGTTCCGCCGTTCCGCGGGGCATCGTTTGACAGAAAAGCCGTGAATCGACTCGCCATCATCGGCGGCGGCAGCTGGGGTACGGCGCTCGCATGCGTGCTGGCGCCGCGTTTCGGTCAGGTCCATCTATGGGTTTTGGAACCTGATCTCGCGAAACGCATGCGGGAGTCGCGGATCAACGATATCTTCCTGCCGGGGTTGCCCCTGCCTGAACGTGTGTGCGTGGAAACCTCTCTCGAAGCGGCGCTGGCCGGCGCCAATGTGGTGCTGAGCGTTGTCCCCTCCCATGCGGTGCGCGCTATCTATGGGCAGATGATCCCCTGGCTGACGCCGGCGATGCGAATCATAAGTGCCAGTAAGGGTCTCGAATCCGGAACGCTGCTGCGGGTGTCGCAGGTGATCCGGGCTACGGTGGGGCCGGGGTATCGAATCGCGGTACTCTCGGGCCCGACCTTTGCGCGCGAGGTAGCGGCGGGAAGTCCCACGGCGCTGGTGATTGCGTCGGAGGACTCAAGTCTGGTCGCCGAAGCTCAGGCGGCGTTCTCCGGGCCGACGTTTCGGGCATACGGAAGCTCCGATCCGACAGGTGTAGAAATCGGGGGCGCCCTCAAAAACGTCATCGCGATCGGCGCGGGGATTTGCGACGGGCTGGGTCTTGGCCATAACGCGATTGCGGCGCTGATTACCCGAGGTCTGGCGGAGCTGACACGACTGGCTGTCGCGGTGGGGGCCAGGGCGGAGACTTTGTCGGGCCTGGCGGGACTGGGAGATCTGGTCCTGACTTGCACGGGCGATTTGAGCCGAAATCGGCAAGTGGGATTAAAACTTGCCGCCGGAATGGAACTGGGACGGATTCTCGAGTCGTCTCCGATGGTAGCGGAAGGAGTGAAGACTACATCGGCTGCCATGGAACTCGCCAAAAAGAATCAGATTGAACTGCCCATTACCCGCGAAATGGATGCCGTGCTGAATCAGGGACGATCGCCGGAAGAGGCGATTCGCCGCCTTATGAGCCGCACGCTTCGGAATGAGGTCGGATGAGGCCGGGAAGTCAGGAGTCTGCCGGCTCAGTAAGTGCTCGGGAGGGCAGGGGAAATCAGAAGTCAGACTCGCCTCCGGCGGCCGCGCCAATCGCAACTAATCATGGTTCAAGGGGTTAACACAATCATGGGGGCGGCGCCGGCTCTCGATCTGGACGCTCAGTTGATGCTCCGGGTCCGGGATGGCGACGAGGAGAGTTTCCGGGTTTTGCTGGAAAAGCACCGGAACCCCGTGATCCGCTTTGTATACCGTATGGTTCAGGATCAGGCCGTGGCGGAGGAGTTGTCGCAGGAAGTGTTTCTGCGGGTCTACCGGTCACGAGGAAGTTATGAGCCAACAGCCCGGTTCACGACCTGGTTGTTCCGGATTGCCACTCATCTCGCGTTGAACTCGCTGCGCGACGGGAGGAACGAACGGGGGCAGCACCGGCTAGACGACGAGAGGGACGGCGATTTGCCGGTGCGGGAGGTGGCCGACCGAAAACCATCGGTGGAACAGAGGATGGTCTATGAGACCAGACTCAGGGAAGTCAGAGACGCGATCGGATTGCTGCCGGAGAAGCAGCGCGCCGCGGTCCTGATGCATAAGTATGAAGAAATGGAGTATGCTCAAATCGCAAATGTGCTGGAATGCTCGGAGTCGGCGGTGAAGAGCCTGCTGTTCCGGGCCTACGAGACATTGCGAGCAAGGCTGGCTTACATGGCCACGGGAGGCCCGCGATGAACTGTCCCCTGCGAAAACCGGAAACTGCGGATATCCTGCTCGATTATGCGGCCGGGCGGCTGGATGCCGTCAGGGCTACGGGTCTGGAGCATCACATGGCGACGTGCTCCCGTTGCGGCGGCGTTCCGAACGGAACAGATTGCCGTCTGGGATGCGCTCGACGTCTGGCAGCCCGCTCCGGTAAGCATGGATTTCAATCGACGCCTGTGGCATCGGATCGATGTGGCGAATGTACCGTGGTATCGCGCGCTTGCCGATTCGCTGCGATGTTCGAGCTGGAAGCCGACAATCCCGCTGGCTGCGGCGATTGCAGTTATAGCGACGGGTTTTCTGCTGGATCATCCCGGCGCTAAAGTCGCGCCGGTTCCCGGTGTATCCGTCTCCGTAACTGAAGCCGATCAGGTGGAACAAACGCTGGAAGATATTCAGTTGTTGCATCAACTGGACGTGGCGACCGCACCGAATGGCACTGCATCGAAGCGGATGTGAGCTTCGTTCCTCCATGCGTTCGATTCGCGTATTAATGGTTCCCGTTGTGGCCGGAACGATGCTGGTTCCGGCGCTGGTGGGCCAGAGGAGTCCCCATACAGGCGCCCCGCGGGGCGGGGGAGCGGCTAAAGCCATTCCCGCTCCGAGGGGCATGCCGCCGCCAGGACCGGGCCAGACTCAAGGCAGTGGCCGCAATCAGCCGAAGGCGCCCACGGGCGAAGAAATTCTGGGCACACTTTCGCGCATGACGCCGGAGCAGCGGGAAAGGGCACTGGCCGATTTACCGCAGGCGAGACGCGATCAGATCGAGGAGCGGATCCGGAACTTCCAGAAGCTGACGCCCGCTCAACAGTCGAGACAACTGGAACAGCTGAAAAGGTTCAACAGCCTTTCACCGGATCGGCAGAACGATGTACGGCGCTCGATGCAAGACCGCAGCCAGCTTCCAGACGACCGCAGGAAAGCGGTCAACCAGGAATTGCGGCGGATTACAGCTTTGCCGGAGAAGGACCGCAAGAGTTATATGAAGAGCGAGGATTTCCGGAGCCGCTTTTCTTCCTCGGAGCAGAAAATGATTCGCAATCTGAGCGAAGTACTGCCGTCGGAGGATTGATCGGCTGCACGATGAATCGATAACTCGAACGTTTTGACGCGAAACGCAACAGCCTTTTCTTACCCCATCCTGTCCTCGTCTTCGACGCAGCTCGGTTTTCCCCCGGATTCCCACTTCAGCGTGACGGCTTTTCCGGCCGGATTCCGTAATCTCTTAGTGTAGGTAGTTTCGAATCCGGGATCGCGCGTCGCGTTGTCCGCCCATCTGACAACCAGACTGGAGATAAAACAATGAACGTATTTCGCAGCAATTTGTTTTTGCGGCGCCGCGCTGAGCGGTTAGCCACTTTTGTAACTCTTTTTGAGCAGGGAAAGGGTACGGTTGCTGTGGTTGCGCTGGGCGCGACGATGGTGATCGTCGTACCCGCACAGACACTGACCACATACAGCTTTGAAGGAGGGGCCGGCGAGGTCTCCGAGGGGCCGCTCATTCAGGCCACCAACGGGAATCTGTACGGGACAGCCGGCAATATGCTCTACGAAATCACGCCGAATGGAACGATTACGACTGTCACTACGGCCGAAGGTCTGGCGTATGGTGCGCTGCTCCAGGCAGCAAACGGGAATTTCTATGGGACTACAGTACCGGATAGCGGCTCGATCTACAGAGTCACGCCGAAGGGCATCGTGACCACTCTTTATAGCTTCTGCTCAAAGCCCTCGTGCGCGGATGGGTCCGTTCCCTATGGCGCATTGGTTCAGGCCAGAAACGGCGATTTCTACGGGACCACATCGGAGAATGGAGTGAATGGTTACGGAACGGTCTTCCGGATCACGCCGACCGGCACGCTGGTGACGCTGTGGAACTTTTGTGCCCAAGGCCTTTCGGTGTGTCCAGACGGGGCGACTCCGAGAGGCGGGCTCGTCCAGTTGCCGAACGGGGACTTCTATGGCACCACTTATCGGGGTGGCGCTAACGGCGCCGGGACGGTCTTCAAGATCACTCCGAGCGGCGTCCTGACGACGCTGCACAGCTTCACCGAATCGGATGGCCAGAGCCCTACGGCGCTGATCCACGCCGCCAATGGAGATTTTTATGGGACCACTGTAGCTGGCGGCAGCTATGGGTGTGGCGTCGTGTTCAAAATGACGCCGAGCGGCACGCTATCGGTCCTCAACAGCTTCGATGGGCCGGACGGCTGCCAACCTAACGGAATCGTTCAGGCGGCGAACGGGAACTTCTACGGGACGACAGTGAGCGGCGGAACCGGCATGAGCGGTATCGACGTTAGTTCGGGAACGATCTTCAAGATCACACCGATCGGGGCGCTGACGACGATTTACAATTTCTGCTCCGTGATGTCGTGTGCAGATGGAGAGGTACCAGAGGCGGGGCTCGTCCAGGATACGAATGGGGACTTCTACGGCACAACGTCATACGGCGGAGTCAATGGCATCGGAACGATTTTCAAATTTTCCATCGGCCTGTCGCCGTTTGTGGAAACCCAGACCACCTTCGGCGTGCCCGGGGCGGCCGTCAAGATTCTCGGCACCAATCTCACCGGCGCCACAGCCGTCAGCTTTAACGGCGTTGCGGCAGCCTTCGATGTGGTTTCCAGCTCCGAAATCTCCACGAAGGTGCCAACGGACGCTACGACGGGAAAGGTGGAAGTGGTGACTCCGAGCGGCACACTTTCGACTCACGCGTCCTACACGGTGTTGCCATAAAAGGTCGCGGCTCTATGCGGTGAACCGATAGCCGGTACCTCGAATGGTCTGAATGTGCTGCGGCATTTGCGGATTGTCTTCCAGCTTCTGCCGCAGCCATGCAACGTGCGTATCGATGGTTCTGGATGAGACGTCACTCGCATATTCCCAGACCTTCTTCATCAAGCTCGTCACGGGGCACGACCCGTTCGCGGTTGTCTATGAGATAGCGCAGCAGTTGCAATTCCTTACCGGCCAGGCTCACCGGCCGCCCGTTTTTCACCACATGGGCGCGCTTGAAATCGATCTCGACATCGCCAAAGGCAAATGTCTGCACCGGCGTCCGGTTTTCCTTGTGCACCCTCCGCAGCAACGCCTCCATGCGCGCGAGCAACTCAGCGGGGTCGAAAGGTTTGGTCAGGTAATCGTCGGCGCCGAGCTTGAGCCCAACCACGCGATCGATAACCTGCGTGCGCGCGGTCAGCATCAGGACCGGCGTATCGACGCCGCGCTGGCGTAACTCGCGGCACACATCGAAACCGTTTTTGCCCGGCAGCATGACATCCAGAATGACGGCGTCAAACCCGCCGCTCGCAGCGCGCGCGAGTCCGGATTCACCGTCGCTCGCGGACTCGACCTCATAGCCTTCCGCAGCCAGCAGATCCGATATGGTGACGACCAGCCCGGGTTCGTCTTCAATCAGCAGAATGCGCGAATGCATGTTGAAACTCCGCGGGCGCGGCTGGGAGCCGGATGGTGAATTCCGTGCCTTTCGCCGGTTCGCTGGCGACGCGTATCGAGCCGCCGTGCGCCTCGATAATCGATTTGACCAGATTCAGCCCGAGACCCGTGCCATGTACCTGATCCTCTACAGCGCGCCGTCCGCGAAAGAACGGATCGAAGATGCGGCTCTGCTCATCGGGTGGAATGCCGGGACCGCGATCCGCCACGCGAATCTGTGTGGCCGCACCCTGCTCGTCGATGATTGCCTCCGCATAAACCCCGATCCAGTTGGCGCCCTGGGTTCCGTACTTCAAAGCGTTGTCCACCAGATTCTGTAACACATGGCGAAGCGCGCGGCCGTCTGCAAGAGTGACCGGTAAGCTGGATCCGATTTCCTCGTCGAGAGTGACGCTTGCGCCTTCGATGGCGGCGCGGCTGGACCGCAACTCTTCTTCGATCAGATCCGTCGAGCGACAACCGGCTGGCGATCGCGAATCACATGGCCGGCTTTGGCGCTCGCAAACTGCAGCACCTGTTCGACCATGCCCTCCAGTTTGCCGCTTTCGGCTTCGATCATCCGGCCATACCGCTCCACCTGTTCCGGACGGTCCCGCAGCCGGGCGTTTCGGAGGTTGTAAGCAGCCGTGCGGATCACGGTGAGAGGCGTGCGTAATTCATGGGATACGCCGGCGACGAAATTGATTTGCATTTCGGCCAGCCGATGGTATTGACGCGAGAAACGCACCAGTATGGCGCTGGTCGCCAGGATCAAGAGCAGGACGGCAAGCGTGGTCGCAAGGTTGCGACGCTGGGTCTGCGCCACCAGCGCATCGAGTGAGCCCGCCTGATGTCTTGCGAGAAGACGCCAGCGGCCGGGAGGTCCGCTGAAGGGCGGAGGGTCCCCGAAAAGACCGGCGGCGTGGAGGTCTCCCGGGTGAAAAGCCCGGCCGTTGAGCTCCGGCGGTCCATGGCCAATTTCCGGACCGCTCCCGCCTGCGCCGCCCGGACCTGGATGCATGTCGAGCAATGCGACAGAGTCATCCGCATTGGTGAGGGAGACGTCTCCGTGACCCGATATGGCGGAGCTGTAAATCACCCGATCGGGGTTGCGCGCGTCGATAACGGAAACGTCATACTCCCGATGGCCCACCTCGCCCAGGTACGCGGTCAGCATCTCAGGCAGAACCTCGTTGCGGAGGTAGTCGGGATTGAGTTCGACCACTAGTCGCGCCTCCGGCCCCGGTAATTGCGCCTGTGGCGCCTGGCGCTCTTGCGGTCCCTGGTTGCCCGGGCCGCGGCGCTCAATCCTGAACATCAGATCGTCAGAGGGCGGTTCGGCGATCACCTCAGTGGCGGCGGGACGGCCAGTCTTGAGATCGAGATCGCGAAAGGCCAATTCGCCGCCGTGAGGCACCGCGATCGTGATACGCCGCAGGAGGCCGCTGTGGACAGGCTTCCAACGGGCGTATTGCGCCTCATAGGCCGCCGTGCCTTCACGTTCGATGGCGTCCGGCGCGGGAACAAGCTCGTAGACCGCGCGGGAGATCTCGTTGTTGAAGCTTCGTGAGAACGCGGCGAGTCGCGAATGCAACTCCTCCTGCAATCGGCTCCTTTCGGCAGCGGCAATTGCGCCGATGGACCGGTACTGCAGGAAACCGAGAACGCCGCATAACAGCGCGAGAAGGGCAATTGACGCCCAGGGGATCCAGGCGCGCTGCGAGATGTTCTGCATCTCCGTATAGCTTATGCGGCTTTTCATGTTAAGGGGATCAAGGAGAGCCGAGCCGCTACATGCTGTGGAAGCGAATCTCGACTGTCAGTCTCACTGCAACCGGCTGATCCCCCTTCTTTGCGGCTTCGAATTGCCATTGCCGGACAGCATCCACGGCAGTCTGGTCGACCGCTTTCTCCAGCGAACGGACAACATGTACGTCTTTGGGTTCGCCCTTCGAACTGACCACCAGACCGACCAATACCGTGCCTGACACGCGAAACCCTTCCGAATCCGGTTTGTACGCCGGATTCACCTGATGGATGACCCGCGGGGGCGTGATTCCAGGCCCGATGTCGTAAACTTTCTCGTCGTTCTCTTCCTTGTGTTCCTGCGCGGCCAACTCGTTCGGGCCAGCCAGGGTGAAAAGGAGCGCACCGGCGCAGCACGCCAGCGTCCTTCGTTTGTGCACGTCCGTCATCTTTTAGATAAACCCCAACTGACGCGTGTCGGTTTTCAGAAGTTGCAGACGGATTTAGTCGGCGCATCGGCGGTTACTTTGTGGCGCTTCATTTTGTTACGACGAGGTTCGCAGCCACGCTTGCCTTGCCGCCGACCGTAATAATTACCGGCTGCGAGCCCGCCGGAACGGAAGCGGGGACTTCGAAATTAACCTGGACTACGCCGACCAGGCCGGGGGTGATCCCGATAAACGGCAGGGACGGTGACGTGATCCCGCCCACTGTGACGGTGACGTTCGCGCTCGGCGCTGGTAAGGCGCTCAGAGCGGTTGTGGAGGCGGGAGCGGCGGCGTCGGCGATGACGGGTGAGACCGGGCCCGCGCCAGTCAGGTAAAGCGTTGTGGTCTGGCCGGGCGCGATTCCGGAAGGCAAACCGTTGGCGATCGTGCCAGACTGTGCAGCGTAGAAGATTCCCGGCGCCGCGGCGGCGACGAAGAATGTGGTGGATGTCACCTGTCCGTTGTTGTTCACCTCCAGGGTTGCCGGGGCGCCGACGGCCGCTTCATAGGGGATCTGGACGTTCAATTGACCCGGCGAGACATATAACAGCGGGACGGACTGGCCATTCAGGGTTACGGCAACCCCGGCCATCGTAGCCGGAAGCGGCAGACTGTTGGCGCTTACAGGCGACGGAGCGAGACCGGAACCAAAGACCGTGAGAAGCATGCCAGGCGCAAAGGTCTGCTGAAAGGATGCCGCGTTTGCGAGTCCCGTGATTGCCGGGACACCGCCGGAACTGGAGCTGGACGCCGTGACGTTAAGGGATACGGAGCCGGTGGGGGGCGACGAACTGCCGTTCCAGGTCGCGGTGAGGGTCTGGGATCCCAACGGCAGTTGAGTGCCGCGCAGGGCCAGTGTCGCGCTGGCCGCGCCACCCGATCCGATGAGCGTTACGGAGCCAAGCGAGACTGTGGCGTCGGTGAAGGTAACCGCGCCGACAGGTGTAGAACCGGCGGAATTCGACGCCGTGGCGGTCAGGAAGACCGTATCTGCCGAGGACATTGAACTCAGATTGCTCGTCAGGGTCAGACTTACATTGGATTGTGGAGGAGTGACGACAGTCCCCGCAGCGCTCCATGCCGTGATCAGGGCCCAGACGTCGACCGAACCCAATCCCGTAACGGAATCGTATCCGGGCCCTGCGTTATAGCCGGCGACAGTGCTGCAATTGCGGCTTCCATGCGTACAAACACTGACCGCATTGTTACCTGTGGTGACGTCGTGAAAGATCGCCGGGTTGGTCTCTGCAAGGGAATAGAGCTGGGGGTTAGCGTTTCCGAGACCGGGAGCGGACTGTTTGCCGGTCGAGACGAGGTATTGATTGATCAGCGCGGCGACACCCGCATAAACCGGCGTGGGAACGGAAGTGCCACCGTAAACCTGCGTCTGTCCCGCAGTGTAGACAAGGTACCCATCGTGATCGGCGGAAGCATTCATAGACACATCCGGAACATGCCGGAAGCCGTCGCCCGGCACGCCCGGGTGGCCCGCTTGCCAGGACGGTTGAGAAAATACGACACTCACGCCGCCGCCGCTGGCAGAGGGCGTCTGGTCAGCGACGCTGTCGTTCCACGATGTTTCCGGTATATAAGCGAGCGCTGATGCGCCATTGGCATTATTCGTGGCGCTCCAGTATGCGGCGGCGCCTTCTGCAAACTCCGTACCACCTATTCCGGTGACTTCTGGCAGCGAAGCGGGCGTGTCTACGGCAAGGCTCGGGTTGTTTGCGCAGTCGGCTGCCCCGTCGTCACCCGACGCGTCGAACCATGTGATCCCCATCGTATTGCCTTCCTGCGCCAATGTTTGAAGGGCCAGTGTGCCAGGAATCCCCGTATCCTGTTCACACAGGCCGTAGCTTGAACTCACCACGGGGGCGAGGTCGTTATCGATGGCGTACGTAATCGAGTTCATGACGTCGGTCGAATAGACGAATAAGATGGTGGCGTTGCGGGCAACCGCCCCCGACCACTCCAGATCGAGATCCGCTTCCGCCAGTTCGTCGTCCGCGGTGGTGTTGATGATTCCGGGATTCCTGGAATTCGGGATCAGGATGGTTTGCGGATCGTTGACTGGCAAATTATACATACTCCGGAAAGTATGAATGTCCGATATATTAATCGCCGTTTGCCCGGCGATGACGAGGGTCTGTCCCATACCATTCACGCCCGCGTTGTAGGCCGGGACTATGTCGTAGATAGTCGCAAGATCGTCGGGCGCCAGATAGTGATCGCTTCCCGTAGAGGAAGTGTAATGCGGCACGCGTTTACGAGGGCGGGCTCGGAAATCGTTCAATCCGCGAATGCTCGCGACCACGGGCGCAAGCGCCGCGGGGATCGAGGGCTCTATGGCGTTGGCGAAGTGCGTATCACCATCGACCTGATATTGATGGATCTCGGTGTGGAAAGCCGTTTCGATTTGCGCGGCGGTTCCGTTTGCGGCAACCCAGCTTCGGCCCCGAGCAACGGCGGCTATCGCAAGCCCCTGGCCTTGCAGCCACGAGGTGATCTGGTCCAGATCGGCCTGGCTGACGCCGAAACGGTCGGCGTACTGCTCCGGGCTGAGCCAACGGTGGTAGTCGGACGATCCGGGAGTTTGTTGCGCAGCCAGGAGTTTGTCCAGCTCCGCCTGCTGAGCCGCGGTCTTCGCCAGAGTGAGGGTAACCCAGGACATCTGCAATGAGGCGGCGACTCGCCCACGGTCGTTCGCGGCGCTTGCTTTGGGGTGAATATGCCCGGTCAGCGTGGTGCGATCGAGATTGTCGACAGGCTTTATGATTCGGTTCCGTTGAGCGTTCGCGTCCGTCGCAGCGACCGCCAGAAGTAGTACAGTAGCCTTGAAAACTTTCATTTGGCGGGAGGTTCTTTCACATGGGATGCCGCCCGAAAGGGGTGCGTTCCACCGGCTCCGGGAACTTTACATTCTTGACGATGCGTGGCTTCGAAACGCAAAGGTTGTTTTTGGTAACTGTTTTGTACTAAAATCAGAGTTTTGCGAGTTCGCTCGGGCGCGGAAGTGTGCGCATGAGCATTCAAGCGGTTCTCAGGCAGCAGTTTTCAGGCGAGGTTCATTTCCCAATGCATGCAATTATCGAAACCGGCGGAAAGCAGTTTCGCGTCGCTCCGGGCGACGTGATCCGCGTTCCAAAACTGGCCGCCGAAGTCGGAGCGGAAATCGCGCTCGGCAAGGTGGTCGCTCTGTTTCAGGACAGCGGCGAGTTGTTGACCGGCGAAAAGGCGGGCGAAGCTCGCGTCAACGCGACGGTTTCCGCACAGGATCGTGGCGACAAAATTCTGGTGTTCAAGTTCAAGCGCAAGAAGCAGTACAAGCGCACGCAAGGCCACCGGCAGCATTACACGGAGGTTCGTATCCGCGACTTCGTTGCGTAATCGCATCGAGGCTGTCGGCGAGATCAAGTCATGGCACATAAAAAAGGTTTAGGCAGTTCCAAAAACGGGCGCGATTCGAACGCGCAGCGGCTCGGCATCAAGGTTTTCGGCGGTCAGCTGGTTCCGGGCGGTTCGATCATCGTTCGCCAGCGCGGCACCCGCATCAAGCCGGGCGCGAACGTGGGCTGGGGCAAGGACGACACGTTGTTTGCGAAGATCACCGGGACCGTGGAGTTTCGCGATCGCGGCCGCATGGGCAAGTTCGTCAATATCAAAGCCTTCGAAGCACAGCCCGTGGCCCAATAACGGGCTACCGGCAATTTAAAAAAGGAGTTCGGCCGCTGGTGAACGCGTGAATGTCACGCTATGACCAGCGGCTTTTTTCATGTTAGTCGACGAAGTAAGAATCACCGTAAAGGCGGGCGACGGCGGCAATGGGTGCCTCGCGTTTCGGCGGGAGAAGTACGTCCCGCATGGAGGACCGAGCGGCGGCGATGGCGGCCGCGGCGGTGATGTCATCATGGTGGCGACCATTCATCGCAACACGCTGCTGCATTTTCGCTTCAATCCGGAATACACCGCCCAGCGCGGACGCCACGGCGAGGGCAGCAATCGCACCGGGCACGACGGCGAGAGCCTCACGGTGCAGGTGCCTGTCGGGACGAGTGTGGTCGATGAAGCGACAGGCGACATCCTGTTCGATTTCACCGAGGACGGCCAGACCTGGATTGCGGCAAAAGGCGGTCGCGGCGGCCGCGGCAACGCCCGCTTTGCCAGCGCGACGCACCAGACTCCCACCGAGCACGAAGACGGCAAGCCGGGCGAGTTCAAGAAGCTGCAGTTGCAGCTCAAGCTGCTGGCCGATGTCGGCCTGGTCGGATATCCGAATGCAGGAAAATCGACGCTGATTTCGCGCATTTCGGCGGCGCGTCCCAAGATCGCCGACTATCCGTTTACGACGCTCGAACCGAATCTCGGCGTGGTGCAGATGCCCGATCTGCGAAGCTTTGTGGTCGCCGACATTCCCGGGCATCATCGAAGGCGCGCATGAAGGCCGCGGGCTGGGCATTCAGTTCCTGAAGCACATCGAGCGCACGAAGGTGCTGGTCCATCTGGTGGATATGTCGGAAACCGGACGCGATCCGATCCACGATTTCGAGACGCTGATGGTCGAACTCGCCAGCTTCAACGAAGATCTGGCCACGCGGCCGATGCTGGTGGTGGCCAGCAAGATGGACGTGGCGCAGGATCCCGAGAAAGTCGCGGCCCTGCGGGATTTGGCCGCGGAGCGACGGATTGCCGTTTTTCGAGATTTCGAGCGCGACAGGGCAGGGAATTGAAGCGCTGAAATTTGCCCTTGGAGAACGAGTACTGGCGTGAGCGGCCGCGTCATTGCCATTCACCATGTGCAATTGGCGATGCCTCCCGGCCGTGAGGCTGAGGCGCGAGCGTTTTATGAGGGCGTGCTGGGCATTCCGGAGATTCCGAAGCCCACGAATCTTGCCGCCCGCGGCGGATGCTGGTTCGAACGAGGCGATCTCAAGATACATCTGGGTGTCGAGGCCGATTTCCGTCCGGCGCGCAAGGCGCATCCCGCTTTGATCGTCGAGGACCTCGCGGGGTTGAAGGCGTCGATCATCGCTGCGGGTTATACCTTGAGACCCGACGAAGATCTGGCAGGCTATGATCGAACGTATGTCGACGACCCGTTTGGCAACCGTATCGAATTGCTGGAACCGAAGTAAATACGTGCGCTGAAGACCGATGGACAACCCGCTGAATCCGGTCGAATTGCGCGTGCTCGGCGCGCTGATTGAGAAAGAAAGCACGACGCCCGAGTATTATCCGATGTCGCTGAACGCTCTGGTCGCGGCGTGCAATCAGAAGACAAACCGGTGGCCGGTTACTGAATACGCCGACGACGATTTGATGGAGGCGATCGACGGTTTAAAGGCGCGTGGGTTTGCGGCGGCCATCACAGGCGGAAGCAGGGTCACGAAATTCGCCCAGCGATTTGTCGAAAAACTGAATCTGGGACGGCGGGAGACCGCGATTCTCTGCGTGTTGATGCTGCGCGGACCCCAGACCGTGGGTGAGATCAAGGGTCGCACCGAGCGGATGTACGGTTTCGCGGATCTGGATGAGACCGAGACGGTGCTGCGCAAAATGATCGCACGGGAAGAGGGATCACTGGTTCAGCAACTGCCTCACGCCCCCGGGACGAAAGAACCGCGATATGCACAGACGCTCGCGGGGGCGGTGGAATTCACGCCGCCAGTGCAATCGGCGGGTTCCTCCGGTCAGGATCGAATCTCGGCCCTGGAGGTTGAGGTTGCGCGATTGCGCGAGGAAGTGGCCGATTTGCGCCAACGGCTCGACTCAGTTTTGAACTGATTGGGCGTAGCGAATGCCCAGCCGCTGCCGCTAAAATCGAATTGATGTACTCGTGGATGGAGAAGCGATGAACTGGAGTTCGGTGTTACCCCTGATCGCGGCTTATACACCCGCAATGCTGGCGCTGGCCGCTGGTTTGTACGTCAATAACAAGCGCTTCGACGACCTCAGAGATGCGATCAAAGACTCTCGCGCTGAGATGAACCGTCAGTTTGAACATTCGCGCGAGTTGTCGCGGGCTGAACTGCGACGCGTCGAAGAAGTGCTCGACGCGCGATTGAAGCATTTGGAAGAGCGTTGAGATGGATACGACAGTGCTTGTGGCCCTGATTAGCGCGGGTAGCTCGACCTTGATTGCAGTAACCGCTCTTCTGTTGAATTATCGTGGATTTACCGCGATTGGCGGACGTTTCGCGGCACTCGAAGCACGTCTACAATCGTTCGAACCCCGCTTCGATGCTCGGTTGGCTTTGCTGCACGCCGACATGAAGGACCTGAATAAGAGAATGAAAGCCGTCCAAATCGATGTCTCTCGGTTAAAGGAGATGGCGGGTTGATGACTCTCGAGGAACGCATGGCATCGCAAACCTCGTCAGCGGGATCGGCGAATTTATGCGGCGAGAATTGCCTAAGTAACGATATCGACCCAGCCGTGCTTGTCGGCCAGATGGCCGAACTGAATTCCCTGCAGTTCGAAGTTCAGCTTCCGAGTCAATTCGCCGGCGCTGCCATCGCGAATGACGACGCGCCGGCCGGTCTCGAAAAGCAATTCCTTTAAACCGATGACCACGGCCGCGGTACCGCACGCGAAAACCTCGGTGATCTTCCCCGATTCGATCTTGTCCGCCGCCTCATCGATCTGCACCGGCTCTTCCCGCACCGTCACCCCAAGATCGTGCGCCAGCTGAATCACGGAATCGCGCGTAATTCCAGGCAGGATGGTGTCGTGAAGCGGCGGCGTAATCAGGGTCCCGCCTTCCACGAAGAAAACGTTCATGCCCCCCAGTTCCTCCACCTGGCGCTTGCCGCCGGAATCGAGAAACAAGACCTGCGAACATCCTTTCCTCTTGCCCTCTTCAATCGCGTGCAGGCTGATCGCGTAGTTGGCCGAAGCCTTCACGTCTCCCGTCCCGCCATGCGCTGCGCGGGAACTGGTCTCCGCGACGTAGACGCCCACCGTGCTCACCGAACCGGGGCTGGCTTCCTTGAAATAAGCGCCGGAGGGCAACGCCAGAACAAAGAACAGGAACTCCTGGGACGTGCGCACGCCGATGCATGCCTCGGTACCCATCATCGTCGGACGAATATAAAGGCTTCCAGGCTCACGAGGCGTCCACTTGGCGTCCGTCCGCACGAGGGCCTTCACCGCCTCGACGAAAAACTCCGTATCCACGGGCGGCATCGCCATGCGCTCGGCGGATCGCGCGAAACGCCTGGCATTTTCCCGCGGCCGGAACAAAGCGACTTTGCCGTTCGCCTGACGATATGCTTTCATGCCTTCGAAGATCGACTGGGCGTAATGAAATACGAGCGCGGCCGGGTGGAGCGAGATATTGTGCAGCGCTTCCACGCGCGCGTTCTGCCACAATCCATTCCGATACTCGGAAACGAACCAGTTGGAGGTAAATGTCTTGCCGAATTCCAGTTTCGCGGGATCAAGTTCAACCGCGGCGTTACTGGCTGGCGGTTCAGCGATCTGAATGTCGAGCGTTGGCATCGATAAAACTCCCGCTAATCGAATTGTAGTATGGCTTTCGCGATAGCCTCGTGCTTCGGTACTCTGAATTCAGATCTCATGAAGAAAACCGCACTGATTTCGCTGCTCGCTCTTGCCTCCTGTTCCCGCAGTCCTCAGGCCGATTTGAAGCCCAATCTTCAGCCGGGCTTCGACGCGATCAGCGCAGATTCCCTTCTGAGCGAAATCAAGACTCTCTCTTCCGATGACTTCGAAGGGCGCAAGCCGGGCTCCGCGGGCGAACAGAAAACGATCGCGTACATGCAGCAGCAGTTTCAGCAGATGGGATTAAAGCCAGGAAATCCGGACGGGACTTATCTCCAGAATGTTCCGCTCGCCGGCATCACTTCGAAAACGCAGGCCGATCTCTCGGTGAAGGGGAAGAAGCTCCCGCTGACAGGCAAGACAGACTATATTGCGCTGTCGAGCCGTTACACTCCGACAGGTCGATGTGAAGAACTCCGACATCGTCTTCGTCGGATATGGGGTCGTGGCGCCGGAGTATGGCTGGGACGATTACAAAGGCGTCGACGTCAAAGGCAAGACCATCCTGATGCTGATCAACGATCCGGCTATTCCCGATCCAAATAATCCTTCGAAGCTGGACGACAAGATGTTCAAGGGCGAAGCGATGACTTACTACGGTCGCTGGACCTACAAGTACGAAATCGCTTCGGAAAAAGGCGCGGCGGCGGCCATCATCATTCACGAGACCGGTCCCGCGGGCTACCCGTTCGAAGTTGTCTCGGGAAGCTGGGGCGGAGAGAATTTCGGAATTGTGCGTCCCGACAACAACATGGGCCGCGTCTCCGTCGAAGGCTGGATAACTTATCCGAAGGCGAGCGAACTATGCAGGATGGCCGGCCTCGATCTTGCGGCGCTCAAAAAAGAGGCGATTTCAAAGGATTTCAAGCCGGTCCCGCTGCCAGGCGCGATGGCCACATTCAAGGTCGAAAACACGCTGCGCAAGATCGAGTCCCACAATGTGGTGGCGAAGTTGGAAGGCAGCGACCCCGCCCTCAAACATCAGTACGTGGTCTACACGGCGCACTGGGATCATCTGGGGCGCGATCCGCTGCTGAAGGGCGATCAGATTTATAACGGCGCGGCGGATAATGCATCCGGCAGCGCCGGACTCCTCGAAATCGCGCGTGCGTATACGAAGCTGTCGCCTGCGCCGAAGCGCTCGATCCTGTTCCTCTCTGTCACCGCGGAGGAACAGGGCCTGCTGGGAGCCGCGTACTACGCTGCGAATCCGTTATATCCTCTCAAGAACACGCTTGCCGACATCAACATGGATGTCCTCAACACGTGGGGCAAAACGAAGGACATGACGATCATCGGGCTGGGGAATTCAACCCTCGATGACACGGCGACCGCGGTGCTGAAAGAACACGGCCGAACGGTCGTGGGCGATCCCGACCCCGGCAAGGGATCGTTTTATCGTTCGGATCACTTCGAGTTCGCGAAGCAGGGAGTGCCGGCTCTCGACCCCGACGCCGGAACCGATTACATCGGAAAGCCGCCGGGCTACAGCAAAGAGAAGCGCGATAACTACACCGAGAACGACTACCATAAGCCCTCCGACGAGGTGAAGCCGGACTGGGATCTCTCAGGCGCGGCGGAAGACCTGCGCGTGCTTTTCGAGATCGGCGACGACGTCGCTCAGGCGCCCACGTTCCCCGAGTGGAAACCGGGCACCGAATTCAAGGCAAGGCGCGACGCGATGATGAAATGAAATAATAATTGCGATGTCGATCCATCGATACGTCTTGCACAACGGCCGGATTCGCGAAGCGTCTGAGGGTGGCCTGTTCCCCGGGCAACTGGGTTTGCTTGCCGGGTGGGGCGTGTTCAGCACGCTGCGCGTTATGGACGGGACCGTGTTCGCCTGGGAGCGGCACTGGGAGCGGATGTCGCGCGATGCGCGGCTTCTCAATGTGAAGATGCCGCCTGATCCGGACGCAGTCGAGCACGACTTGCTCCGTCTGGTCGATTCCAACAAAGCGCCCGACTGTACGCTGCGGCTGGTGGTCGTTCGGAACGGCGGTGGCCTGTGGGAAGGCCCGTCAAGCGGACGCGAGAGCGACGTCATCGCGCTGACCGCGGGTTTGAAACAGTGGGGCAGCAGCGTGCGTTTGGGCGTGCAGCCCAACGCGCGTTACGCGGCCGGCGATTTCGCGAGAGCCAAGATGCTGTCCTGGGCACCCAATCTCAGATGGTTCGAGCGAGCGCAGGACCAGGGCCTCGACGAAGTGATTCTGCTGAACGAATTCGGCAACGTGGCGGAGTGTACTTCCGCCAATATATTCGCGGTGATGGGTGACCGGGTTTACACGCCTCCGCCTGGCGACGGGTGCCTGCCGGGAATCACTCGCGAAGTCCTTCTCGAAGCAGTCCATGTTCCCGGCATCGAAGTGACGGAGCGAAGCCTTACGGTCGAAGAACTCGAAAGGGCGGATGAGGTCTTCATCACCTCCACCACCCGCAATTTATTGAAGGTCCGGGAAATCGCAGGCCGAAGCCTTAACGGCGCAGACAGAGTTCGCGAGCGGCTATCCGGCGCCTTCCAGTCTTATCTCGAAAGCGACATCGCACGGCGCAAAAGGACGCCGGCTGTCGTTTAAGAGCGGCGATTAAAGAATGTCGGTAGAGTGTCCCCGGTGCGGCAGCCGATATCTCCGTCCTTCCCGTCCTCGCAACTTCTCGGAAACACTCGGACGCGTCCGTTTTCAGGCGCCACTCCGATGTCTCGATTGCGAGCACCGCTTCATCACACGAAGTTTTCCCTGGACCGACTGGGGCTATGCCCGATGCCCGCGATGTTTTCGAATGGATCTGAATGGGTGGACCGGCAAAACGTTCGAGCCGCCCTTCTTCATGGGTTTGAAGGTTTCTCTGGGAGCAATCCGCTTGCGTTGCGAATATTGCCGCATCAATTTTGCGAGCTTCCGCAAGCGCAAAGAGTCGTTCACTTTCCATCGCTGGAAGAAATTCGATCGCGGGCTACTGTAAGCGCGCGTCTAATTCCCGGCCGCGACCTTTTCCACGCCATCGATCGTAAAAAAGTCCACCGGCGCCTTTTCCGATTTGAGTGTGAACCCCAGCCCCCGCATTGCATTCAGAATGTGTGAGGGATCGAGAGGATTCGGCGCGCTCTCGTCCGGTGTCAGGTCCAGCGTGAAATCAAAATCGCCATCGAGACCGGTCCTGTTCACAATCACGCGCCCGAGTTGCCGCGAAAAAACGTCCGTCAGTTGCGCGAGTGAGAATCGCGTGGCGACGATGTGATACGAAACGATCTTCTGATCCGGCCCATCCTGCGGGGCGATTCGGATACCATGCGCCTCGCCGTCTTTGGGCGGGAAGAGCCGCGGAGCCGTCTTCCCGGTTGAAATCACATAGACCGAAAGCTCTTTGCTCTCGTGATGAAGCTGCAACTTGAATCGCTCCGCCAGCAGCGTTTGCATCATCGCCTTCATCTGCGCGTCACTGGCGTTCCCCTCGGCTTTAGCGACGATGTCGTATCGATCGATCCCCATCCATGAAGGACCGTCGGAGTGTTGAGAAGGCTGAATTCCGTACGCCCACTCAAGCAGAAAGCTTACGGTCGTTGCATTCGCCCTGAAGCGCCCGCCCGGGAAAGTGAACTGAGCCATTCCGGCATGCTCTCCCGCCGGCGCCGGAGTTCCTGGTTTACAGGGCGTGATCGAGGCGACCTCGAAGGCCTGAGCTTTGGCGACGTCCTCGCAGTGCGCGTGATCCATCGATAAAAACAGCAGCGCCGTAAGCGTAAGAATTCTTGTCATGTGCCGACTGTAAGGTACCCCGTCCCTTTGCGCTGTCCGGAAGTGCCAGGCTTTGTCAGGAAACGCCAGGCCACTTGACACATCTTGACGGTACACGTCCGCAACGGGTCTTAAAATAAAAGCTCCTGCCGTTTCGATGGAACGCGTTCTGGTTGTTGACGACGATGCCCAACTCTGTCACCTCGTAACGCGCTTCCTGGCAGGAGAAGGATTTCAGATTACCTGGGCCTTCAGCGGAGAGGCGGGCATCGAACTGGCCCGGGCCGAAAACTACTCCCTGATCATGCTCGACGTGATGATGCCCGGTATAGGCGGCTTCGATGTCCTGCGCCACATCCGGCAACACTCCCGCATCCCGGTATTGATGCTGACCGCCCGAGGAGACACGCACGACCGCATCCAGGGCCTTGAGATGGGCGCGGACGACTACCTTCCGAAGCCGTTCGATCCAGCCGAGCTGGTCGCCCGCATCCGCGCAATCCTGCGAAGATCGGCTTCGGCGCGTCCGGTCGCCGCCCCGATCTCGATCGGAAACATCGATCTTGACGGTGGGGCGCGCACAGTGCGCCGCGCCGGGGCGCCGATCGATCTCACCACTGTCGAATTCGATCTCCTCGCGGCTCTGATGCGCGTCGCCGGGACCACGGTCAGCCGAGTGGATCTGGTTCGCAACGTACTGGGGAGGGATTTTTCTCCATTCGATCGCAGCATCGACACGCATGTTTGCAATCTCCGCCGCAAGCTCGGCCCTCTCGATGATGGTGGAGAGCGCATCAAGGGAGTTCGCGGCGCCGGCTACCTGTACGCATTACCGGCGAGAGCGCTGCTCCGGTGAGAAGGCTGTTTGCCAGTATCTTCCTGTGGTTCTGGTTCACGCTTCTCGTTGTCGCGTTCGTCGTCGGGTCGATCCTCGCGCACTTTGGTCTGCGCCGCGGATTGCTCTTGCGATTGTCGATCCACGACCTTCTGTTGTTCTCTGTCGCGGGCGGAATCTTTTGTTACTTCATCAGCCGTCATGTGACGAAGCCTCTGTATAAGCTGAGCGCGGCGGCGGCGAGCATCGCCGCGGGGCGTCTTGATACCCGCGTCGATCCGTCACTCATCAAACGGCGGGACGAAATCGCAGACCTCGCCGGCGACTTTGACCGGATGGCGGAACGGATTGAGGCCCTGGTCAACGGGCAACGCCGATTGCTTGGCGACGTGTCGCACGAATTGCGCTCGCCCCTCTCGCGTCTGATCGTCGCGCTGAGTCTGGCGAAGCAGGCTTCAGGCGAAGAAGCCGCGGAAAACCTGGAGCGTATCGGCCTCGAAGCGAGAAGACTCGATACCATGATCGGCCAGTTGCTGGCGCTGACACGAATCGATAGCGGCCTCGACAGAGGCTCTCCCCTATCGTTCGACCTGACGAGTCTGGTGCAGGAAGTCGCGAACGATGGCGATTTCGAGGCGCGCGCATGCAATCGTAGTGTGGTCATTACGGAAGCGGACGCCTGCAGCGTTGTGGGATTCGAAGAAGTCTTGCGGAGCGCGGTTGAGAACGTCGTTCGCAACGCGATCAGGTACACGGGTGAGGGAACCGCTGTCGGGATCTCGCTCCAGATCGCCGGCTCACGAGCGGTGATTCGGGTTTGCGATCACGGGCCAGGCGTTCCTGAAACCATGCTGTCGGAGATTTTCTTGCCCTTCCGGCGCGTCGCAAATGGGGATGCCGACGGCGCCGGCTTGGGACTCGCTATTGCCCAACGCGCGGTGAATGTTCATCACGGGGCCATCCGCGCTATAAATGCGACCGCGGGCGGGCTGATTGTCGAAATAAATGTGCCCTGCAAAAGCGTCCAGGGTTCACGGCACGATTGAGCGAACCGCCGGCATGCACGGCGTTCGATCCGCGGCGGAAATGCGCCGGATCAGTTATTCGCAGCTCGCCAACGGACGCTTTTGACGTCCGATGGGTCAATGCCACGAACACTTCATCGACGGACTACATCCCGCTGGAGCCGAAAACTCGGAACGGCCTTTCGCTCGCCCGCAACGACGGTGTTGCCACCATTGCGGGGTCAGTGTTCCTGGCCTGCCCCTTCGTGTTCGCGCTGGAATCCTTCCGCGTACCCGTTCGATCCGGAACTCTCCGCTCGGTTCGGTTTCGAGGCCGAAACCGGGCGAACTCATCATTCCGAACCCGTTGCCCGCGAGTTAAACCAGCGCTCCTGCGATGTCATCCGGCCTCCACTCCCCTTTGGGTTTTTTGGACCCTCCGGATCGAAGCGTTCGACCGGCCTCATCGCACGAAGCTCGCCATGACCTGACGTTCGATTGCTCTTCACTCCCCGTCGCGCTTCTCTTTCGATTACGCTTCGGCTCGCTTGAAACCGCCGTTCGTCCTGCCCGGCTATCGTTCCGTAAACCCTGGAACTGTTTAAGATCATGCTCCCGAAACCGGCTTCGGTCAATGAAATAATGCTCTTTTTTGGCTGGTTTCCTCAGCTTTTTGAGCCATTAGTTTCATCAGGTTGCGTAGGTCACGCAGTGAATCCCTTGTGCATAAATCGGCGGTATGCCGTTCTGTTCCCGATCGGCAGTCGATTCAGCGCCGGAGCGGACTCGAAACTAAGGGCTGGCTGAAAAGCACCAGACCTGGTGCCTTGTGGCGTGCATCTGCCTTCGAGGGCGCCAGTGTTTTCAATAGGTTGGCATGCATCCGGTTTGGCTGCTGACTTGCGAAGAGCTAAGTGGAATATCGGCTGGAAGCCACAATGACAAAATTCTGGAACATAACGAAGATTTCCCTTGCTTGCCGTTTTTCAATCGGGATGCTGGCGATCGCGGGTTTTGCGCTTGCGCAGGATCAGGCGCCTCACGCCTGGCGCAGTGCGAACGACCCTCCGCCCGCGGCGCAGGACCAGAACGCTCCCGATCAGTTCAGCCAGGCAGCGCCACCCCCGGCCTTTTCCAATAGCCCTCAAGGTGGCGGCCAGGCGGCCCCGCCGCCGTACTCGCCCCAGGGACCGTATCCAGCTCAGGCCCCACCTCCGAATTTCAACATTCCAGCCCAGTTGACGATTAAACCCGGAACTTACGTAACAATTCGAACCAACCAGTGGTTGTCTTCGGATCAAAATCACGTCGGCGACACTTTCACCGGCACTCTCGAACAGCCGGTTGTCGTCGACGGAATTGTTGTCGCTCAGCGCGGTCAGAGCGTTTATGGACGTGTCACGGAGGCCCAGAAGGCAGGCCGCGTCGAAGGGACGTCCCGCCTTGGGATGCAATTGACCGATGTGACGCTGGCAGACGGCCAGCAGGAGGCGATTCAATCGCAGATGATAAACCGCTCCGGCCCGACTTCGAATGGCCGTGACGCAGCTGCCATCGGGGGAACCACCGCATTGGGAGCCGCTATCGGCGCGGGCGTCGATTGGGGAAGGGGGGCTGCGATCGGAGCGGGAGCAGGCGCTGCCGCGGGTATCCTTGGCGTGCTGTTGACGCGCGGCCATCCGACGGTTGTCTATCCGGAAACCGTTATGACGTTTCAGACCACTGCGCCCGCGTTAGTCGCTACCGATCGGTCGCCACAGGCTTTTCAACCTGTGAATACGCAACCGGACTACGGTCCCGCGCCCGGCCCGGCTCCCGCACAGGGTGCGCGTCCCCCGGCTGTCTCCTGTTATAACTGTGGGGCTCCGCCTCCGGCGCCTGCGCCTTATCCCGCGCCCTACTATGCGCCAAATCCGTACCCTTACGCGTATGGTTATCCGTATCCTTTCTACGGCGGTTTCTCCGTGGTTGTTGGCCCTCGCTACGGCTACTATGGCCGTTATGGATATGGCTATCGAGGCTTCTATCGGCGCTAACTTTCCGTACAGCCATTGAACGTACGAATCGGATGGAAGCGGCGCCCGGTCCGGGCGCCGCGATTTTTTTATAAGACGGCGGCGCCGGTTCTATAAAAGGTGGAACGTTACTTCAATCAGCGCCGAAACAGCTACCGCCTTTCCATTTCTTGTTCCCGGCCGGAACACCCACTGACTTACCGCATCAAGCGCCTTCTCATCTAGACCCTGTCCGAGACTTCTGGAAAGACGTAAATTGCGCGGACGCCCGTTCGGGCCGATTTCGGCGCGAATCACGACGGTGCCTGAATACTTCGACTTCCTTGCCTCTTCGCTGAATTCCGGCTCCACGCGATGGATCAGAACCGGTGCCGTAACACCATTACCTGCGCGGTAGACAGTGCCGGAATCCTGATTCCCGCCGCCAGAAGATGCTCCAGCGCCGTTTCCTGACCCGGTTCCCCGCCCGTTACCGATGCCCATCGGACCTCCTCCGCCGGCACTGCTGTCGCTGAACTGACTAAGCGGATCGCCGAGTTGGGGAATCGTCTTGTCTAACTCGGGTGGCCCTTCGATGCTCATCTCCATCGCCAGTTTCGGCTCGGGATTAACGATCGCAACCGCCGGCGGCACAAACTGGCGAGGAGCACTCTTTGGTGGAACGCCCGCACTGGCGGGCGCTGTCGCGTGCATTCCTCCCCCGCCACGCGCCGCTGGCAGAGCATTCAGTTGAGGCGGATCGGCGAGATGCAGCACCTGCAAAGTCACTGCGGGAATCGTGGGCGCAATCTGCTTCGACAAGAGGAGCAGGAGAGCAATCCCGCCAGCGTGGACGGTCAGCGAAACGAGCGTGGAACGCGAGCGCGAGTTCGACATTGCGTTGTCGGCGAGGCACGCGAATGCCCTGCGCCTAAGTAGTCCCTATTCAGTACCCGGTGCCCAACCGCAAGCCGCTTCTGACTCACAGATGTGCGACGGGAATCACAGTTACTATGGTTTATCCCTATGAATCCCTACGCGTCGTTTCTGGGCGGCAGAGATCCGCTGGAAGTCATCCGGACCACCCCCGCCTGTATCGAAAGTCTCATCACGCAACGCGGCGCAGAGACACTCAATCACCCGCCTGCACCTGGTAAGTGGAGCGTCCGCGACATTCTCAGCCATCTGGCCGATTGCGAAATCGTCTTCGCCTTCCGTTTACGCCAGGCGCTGGCGGAGGATCATCACGTCATTCAGCCCTTCGACCAGGACGCCTGGGCGGCGACTTACGGCCAAAACAATGCGGCGCAGGCGCTCACCGTCTTCTCCGTGGTCCGCGAATGGAACCTTGCGCTGATCCAGGGAATGAGCGCAGCGGATCTCACGCGCACCGTAAATCACCCGGAACGCGGCGAAATGACCGTCAAGGTAGTAGTCGACACAATGGCGGGCCACGACATAAATCATCTGGGTCAGATCGAAAAGATTTTCGCTTAACCCGTTTATAGTGGTTCGAGGAGACCAAACATGGCAGGCGGCTTCAAACAATTTCTGTTGCGCGGCAACGTGGTCGATCTTGCGGTAGGCGTTGTCATAGGCGCCGCTTTTGGCGGAGTGGTGGCTGCGTTTACGAAAGACCTGCTCACCCCTCTTATCGCGGCTGTCGCGGGAAAACCGGATTTTTCCGCGATTCAGTTCACAATCAACAACAGCAAGTTTCCGATCGGCGATTTCATCAACGCCATCGTTTCGTTCCTGCTCGTGGCAACGGCAGTTTATTACTTTGTCGTTCTTCCCGTGAATGCCTTGATGGCTCGTGCCCACAAGGACCCTCCGGCCGATCCAACCACGAAGAGATGTCCGGAATGCATGAGTGAAATCGCGATTGCGGCGAAGCGTTGCGCGTTCTGCACCAGTCAGTTAGCCGTCTGACGGGCGCGCCGTTCGGGACTCCGAAAGCCTTACTACGGCCGTATGCTACGGTAGTGTTTTCCGGCTTATCCGAATCCACCCGCATGAGTTTCGACCGCTCAGTCGCGCGTCTTATCGACCACACCATCCTCAAGCCGGAAGCGACCCGGGACGAAGTCCGCAAGGTCTGCGCCGAGGCTCTGGAATTCGAGTTTGCCAGCGTCTGCGTGAACGCGTTCTGGACCAAGATGGTGGCCGAGGAACTGCGTGGTTCCCCGGTCAAGGTCTGCACGGTCGCCGGTTTTCCGCTGGGCGCGACGCTCACCGCGGCCAAGGTGGCCGAAACCCTGGCGTCGCTCCGCGACGGCGCCGAGGAAATCGATATGGTGATCAATATCGGCGCGCTGCGCGGCGGCGAGCGCGACGTGGTCAAGCGCGATATCGAAGGCGTCGTGCTGGCCAGCCACGGCCACGGCGCCATCGTTAAAGTCATCATCGAAACCGCGCTCCTCGACGACGCTCAGAAGGTCCTTGCGTGCCGCCTGGCGCGAGACGCGGGCGCGGATTTCGTGAAGACCTCGACCGGATTCAGCAAGGCCGGAGCCACCGCGGCCGACGTCGCGCTCATGCGCCGGACCGTTGGGCTCCTCGATGGGCGTCAAAGCGTCGGGCGGCATCCGGACGCTTCGCGGATTTGAAAGCGATGGTGGCCGCCGGCGCGACCCGGATCGGCGCCAGCGCAAGCGTCAGCATCGTAGATGGAAAGCGCCCACGAACAGACGGAGAAGGGCTCCGTTTGAAGTGGCTCAGACTCGCGCAAAGCCCGCGGTACGTTTCCGCGAACGCAGCGATCTGCTCGATTTCCTGCTCGAAGTCGCGACGCTCACGTCGGAGACTCTCGAACTGGACGAGTTGCTCGCCAACGTCGCCCAGATCGTGCGCCGCGTCATCCCTTACGATCTGTTCGCCATTCTGCTCTTCAACGACAAGCGGAAGGACCTGCGCATCCGCTACGCCGTCGGCCACCGCGAAGAGGTGGTGAACAATCTCGTACTCGCCCTGGGGGAGGGAATCGTCGGTCTTGCGGCCGAGCGGCGCGAGCCCGTCCTCGTGGCCGACGTCAAAACCGACAATCGCTATCTGAGCGCATCCGACATCGTGCGCAGCGAATTGAGCGTGCCCATGATCGCGCGCCAGCGCCTGGTGGGCGTCATCGACGTGCAGTCCACGCGCCTCGGCGCGTTCAAGGATTACGACCGCGCCATGCTGAGCCTGATCGCGGGACGGGTCGCGGCCGCGATCGACAATGCGCAGTTGTATCGTCGCGCCGAACGCCAGTACCGAACCATCAAAACCCTGTCCCGCGTCTCGAACGAGTTCGCCTCGATTCTCGATATCGACGAGCTTCTGAGCAAGGTGGCTTCGACCGTTCGCGGCCTGATCAACTACGACGCGTTCAGCATTCTGCTGGTCGATAAGGCCCAGAGCCTTCTCCGGCATCGCTTCAGCATTCGTTACGATCAGCGCGTCAATCTCGACAACATTTCGCTCGGCAAGGGAATCACGGGCGCGGCGGCGACGTCGCGCGAAGTGGTCCGCGTCCACGACACCACCGCGGATCCGCGCTACATCGCTTCGCACCCGGGTATTCGTTCGGAGATCGCCGTGCCGCTGATTCTTCAGGACCGTGTGATCGGCGTGCTGAATCTGGAAAGCGAGCGGCTCGGCTACTTCACCGAGGAACACGCGCGCACCCTGACGCTTGCTGGCTCCCTCCGTCGCGATTGCCGTGGAAAATGCGCGGCTCTATCACGAGATCGGCGAACGCGAACGCCGCATGCAGGAGGATCTCAGAGCCGCCTTCGAATTGCAGACCGTATTGCTGCCCAGGAAGCGCCTTGCGTAGAAGGCCTCGAAATCGCCATCGGCTTGCGCCCGGCCCGTGAAATCTCGGCGATCTCTACGATTTCTTCGAGCATGGCGATTCGCACATCGCCATCGCGTTCGGCGATTCGAGCGGCAAAGGAGCGGCCGCGGCGCTCTACGGCGCCATGGTCAACGGCCGTATGCGAACGCTCGCGCCGCGCCGCCGCAGTCCGGCCGAATTGATGAAAGCGCTGAACGACGCGCTGGTGCAGCGCAAAGTCGAAGGCCGCTACGTCACTCTGCTGATCGTGCTGTGGCACGCGCACTCGAAAACGCTTACGATGTCGAACGCGGGCGGGTCCCCGCCGATGATCTGTCGCGACCGCGAGATCCTCAAGATTCAGGTGGAAGGCGTGCCGCTCGGTTTGCTCGAGGATCGCGAATACGACGAAGTCCAGTTTCAGGCGCGCGAGGGCGATCTGGTCGTCCTGTATTCGGACGGCGTCTCCGATCATCAGAGCCCCGCGGGCGACGAGTACGGTCGCGCCAGACTCGCGCAGGTGGTCCAGCGGTCGTGCGGTCTGTCACCGAAGCAAATGGTGGATGAGATTTTTGCCGATCTCGACAGTTTCAATACCGAGCGTTTCGACGATCAGACCTTGATCGTGATGCGCGTAACCGAAGCGGCGGACGTCGTGCCAGGCCTTTGATGTTCGAATATCTCGGCGGCAAACTGTACTGCGAAGAAGTCGATCTTGACGCTATCGCGCGCGCCGCCGGCACGCCCTGCTACGTCTACTCGTCGCGTTCGATTCTCGATGCTTATCAGGCTTACGACAATGCTTTCGGCGACATGCCGCACATGGTCTGTTATGCCGTGAAAGCGAACTCGACGCTCGCCGTGCTCTCGCTGCTGGCTCGCGCCGGCGCCGGCTTCGACATCGTCTCGGGCGGCGAGTTGTACCGGGTGCTTCAGGCCGGCGGCGATCCGTCGCGGGTGGTCTTCTCGGGTGTCGGCAAGACTCCCGCCGAAATCCAGTTCGCTCTCACCAGCGGCATCTGCAACTTCAATTGCGAGTCGGAAGCGGAACTGGCGGAGATCGACGCCATCGCGGAGAAACTGGGCGTGGTCGCGCGTTTCTCGCTGCGAGTCAATCCTGACGTCGACGCCGCCACGCACCCGTACATCAGCACCGGCCTGCACGGTCACAAGTTCGGCGTCGACATCGCCGCGGCCGAGATGATCTACGCGCGTTCCCGGTCATTCAGGCATCTGCGCGCCGCGGGAGTGAGCTGCCACATCGGATCGCAGATCCTCGATGTCGCGCCGATCCTGGAAGCAGCGGAAAAGGTTCTTGCCCTGATCGAGCGCCTGCAGGCCGACGGGTACCCAATAGACCACGTCGATCTGGGCGGCGGCCTTGGTATCGCGTATCAGGCGGCGGATCGCGCGCCGGGAATTCGCGAATTTATCGAAACGCTGCGTGCGAGGATCGGCCGCGACGGCCTGACGGTCATGGTTGAGCCTGGCCGTTCGATCGTAGGCCCAGCGGGCATGCTGCTAACCCGCGTCCTCTATCGCAAGCGAACGCCCGCAAAGGAATTTGTGGTTGTCGATGCGGCGATGAACGACCTCATCCGACCCGCGCTCTACCGCTCGCATCACGACATTCTGCCGCTGACGCACGTGCCCTCGGATCCGATCGTCGCCGATGTTGTCGGGCCGATCTGCGAGACCGGCGATTTCCTCGCGCGGGACCGCGAACTCGCCGACGTGCAGCCTGGCGAATACTTCGCCATCGCTTCCACGGGCGCCTACGGTTTTGCCCAGGCCTCGAATTACAACTCCCGTCCCCGCGCGGCCGAAGTACTCGTGGAAGGCAGTCACTGGCGCGTCATCCGCGCGCGTGAAACATATGAAGATCTGGTAAGAGGCGAAACGGTATGAGCAAAAGCGATCCCCGTTATCCGATCGGGCAATTCGAAGCGCCGAAGCACATCTCAGCCGAAGATCGCTCGCGATATATCGATATCGTCACATCGGCTCCGGCGCGATTGCGAGAAGCGGTAGCCGGCCTTTCGCCAGGCCAGCTTGACACGCCCTATCGCGAAGGCGGATGGACCATCCGTCAGGTCGTGCATCATGTTCCCGACAGTCACCTGAACATGTACGTTCGTTTCAAGCTTGCGCTGACCGAGACGGATCCGGTCATCAAACCCTACGATGAAGCGGCCTGGGCGCGTTTGAGCGACAGCGCTGAAACGCCCATCGACGTTTCGCTGACGATGCTCGAATGCCTGCACCGCCGGTGGGTGATTCTCATGCAGGGCCTGTCGGAACAAGACTGGCAAAGACGGTACATCCACCCGGAATCCGGTACGATGCCGCTCGACCGCGTGCTGTCCCTCTACGCCTGGCACTCGGACCACCACATAGCGCACATCCGCGCTGCCCTATAACTTCGGCGAGCAGTGTGTGGCCAGAGCCAGGAGCAACTACGAAAAACCGTGCGATCCACCCCCAATTCGTCGTGGGGCAGCCCTTCCGGGCTGCCGCCGGGCTTCCGCCCGGCGCGGAACTTTATGTCAGCTGGTAGCGCCGGCGATCTTGTCGCCGGTGTCCGTCCGCCACGAAGCTTTCCGCAAGCTCGCGAGGTGGATTTTCCGGGCTGCCGCCGGGCTTCCGCCCGGGGCGGAGCGTTACGTCGATGCCGGTAGCGCCGGCGACCTCGTCGCCCGCGTTCGTACAACCGGGTCTTCAACGCCTCGTAAACTCTCTCACCGTCGAATCAGCTTCTGCAGCTTATCGAAAGCCTTCTCCAGACCCTGAGGCTTCGCCAGCACATCCGCAAACAAATCCCCCACGCGAGCAAACCGCTCCGGCGCGTTCCCAATATTGAACTGCGAAGGATGAAGGCCCGGCTTCACCTCATCCCAGGCCAGCGGAGTCGAAACGGGGGCGCCCGCGTAAGCGCGAGCAACATAAGGCGCGGCAATCGTCTTGCTTTCCGCGATCTGCAGGTAATCGAAATACACCTTATTCTTCTCCCGCGAAGCAACGGCGCGCGGCGTGGTAAACAAGTCGGGCCTCTCGCCAGCAATCATACGCGCGATCACCTCCGCAAACGTTCGTGCCTGCTCATAGGAATAAACAGGCTCAACGGGTATATAAATATGCATCCCATCGCCGCCGGTAGTTTTCGGATACCCCGCCAACCCGATCGCGTCCAGCTTCGCCCGCACCAGCAGCGCCGCTTCCACAATCTTGTCGAACTTGCATTCCTGCGGATCCAGATCGATCAGGATGAAATCCGGATGATCGAGCGATCCCACCCGGCTCATCCACGGATTCTCGTCGATGCAGCCCAGATTCGTCAGATAAAGCAAACCCGCACGATTCTCCGCCAGCACATAGCGAATCGGTTTTCCTTCATCGCCGATAGTCTCGGTCCGAAGCCACGACGGATAACCCTCCGGCGTATTCTTCTGAAAAAAATACGGCTCATGAATCCCGTTCGGATAACGCTTGAGCGAGAGCGGCCGGTCTTTCAGATGCGGCAGCAGCAACGGCGCCACTGCATCGTAATAATTCAAAAGATCGCGCTTGGTATAGCCGTCCTCCGGGAAGTAAATCTTATCGAGATTGGTGAACTTGAGGTGCCGCCCGTCGATTTCCGTCGTCACCTCCTTGCGGTCGGCCGCAAGAAAAGCCGGCGCCGGCGCACTCTCCGCCTCGACGACCTCGCGTGTCACCTCAACCGGCGACTTGTCATCGCGCAGCCCCAGAAAAACAGGGGCCCGAAGTCGCTTGTCATCCGTCCAGTTGGCAAACTTGATCTGGGCGACCAGTTCCGGCTTCACCCAAAGCGTGCCGCGCAGGAACTTATCCGGCTTCGCGAACGGCATTTTCTCCGTCTTGAGCGGCTCCAGCAAAGACCACAATTCCGCAAGGCTGCGCGCATTAAACCCGGTCCCGACGTTCCCCGCATACTGAAGCTTGCCTGCCTCAAAATACCCAAGCGCAAGCGACCCGAAATGCTCGCGCTCGCCCGGCGTGTATCCCCCAATGACGAACTCCTGCTCGAACGTCAATTTCACCTTGAGCCAGTTATGGCTGCGGCGCGATTCATAGACGCTAGTGCCCAGCTTCGCGATCAGGCCTTCGAGTCCGCTCTGCCGCGCGGCTTCAAGCAGTTCCTCCCCTGAGTTCTCGAAGTGCTCGGAAACGCGCATCAGCGGAAAAGGCTTGACGATCTTCGCCAGCAGGCGTTTTCGTTCGATAAGCGGCGACCGCCGCAGATCGAAGCCATCCAGATAAAGCAGATCGAAAACGTAAAGATGGACCGGCTTCTTCTCCGCCATCTTCGCCACGGCATTGGCGTCTTTCAGATGGATGCGCGGCTGGATCAGCTCGAAATGCGATGCCCCGCGTTCGTCCAGCACCACAATCTCGCCGTCCAGAATCGCCTGTTGCGCCTCGACGTAATGGGGAAGAACCTGCAACTCCGGATACTGCCGCTCGCAACGGTTATTGTTCCGCGTGTAAATGCTCACCGCCTGCTTTTCGATATGCACCAGGCCGCGAATGCCGTCCCATTTCACTTCGAAGAGCCAGTCCGGTCCCTTGGGCAACCGGTCCGTTAGCCCCGCGCCCATCGGGGCGAAAAAACCTGGCATGGGCGCTTCCACCGCGCCGGGAACCCGATCAGGATTTAGTGCGGGTACTTTTTTTTTAGGCGCAGCCTTTTTGGTCTTGTGAGCTGGCAGATCTGCCGCAATCTCCTCCTGCGTCCGGCCCGTCTTCACGCTGACCGCGAAATCCTCGATATTCCAGGGCGTAAGCGCCGCATCATCTTTCTTCTTGATCAACAGCCAGGCATTATCCTTATCGCCATCCTTGCCCCGGCCCTTCATGTGAACAATCGCCCAGGTACCGTTCAGCTTCTCCCCATGAAGTTCGAACTTCAGGTCGCCGCGCGCGATCTGCGCCAGCCCAGTCTCCTCGCCGATCAGATCGAACGTCCCGCGATCCCACAGCATCACGCTTCCGCCGCCGTAATTCCCCTTCGGAATGTTGCCCTCGAAATCGCCGTAATCGAGCGGATGGTCCTCCACCATGGCTGCGAAATGTTTCACCGCCGGGTCAAGCGACGGCCCCTTCGGGATCGCCCACGACTTCAACGTGCCGTCGATCTCCAGCCGGAAATCGTAATGGAGCCGCGAAGCGTTATGCCGCTGGATAAAAAACCGCCCCGAATGTGATGCGCTCTTGACCGGCTTGCCCGGCTTCGGCTCGGGCGTCTGCGTGAAGTCCCGTTTCCGGACGTATTCATTCAGTGACATAAAGCGTTGGAAATGTTCGCAGTTCCATGTTATAGCTTGAACATGGCGACTAGCGTCTGGAAGGGTCATCTGACGTTCGGGCTGGTTTCGGTGCCTGTGCGATTATTCACGGCGGCGCGCAGCGAGAGTCTCAGTTTCAATCAGCTCCACAAACACGACAACTCGCGCATCAAGCAGGTGATTTATTGCCAGGCGGAGGACAAGCCCATTCCGCGCGACGAAATCGTGAAGGGTTACGAGTACGAGAAGGGCAAGTACGTCGTCATCCAGGACGAAGACATCAGGAAGGTCGCGCCGAAGACCGCGAAGGTAATGGAAATCCAGGAGTTCGTCAAAGCCGGCGACGTGGACCCCGTATATCTGGAGAGTTCGTACTACATGGCGCCGGATGAAGGCGGCGAGAAGCCCTACGCCCTGCTCTTCGAAGCCCTCAAGGAAACAAAGTATTACGCGGTGGCGAAGATCGCCATGCACAACCGCGAGCACATCGTAATCGTCCGGCCGGGAGAGCGCGGCATGGTGCTCCACACCATGTATTACGCCGATGAAGTGCGCCGCACCGAAGAGTTCCGCACGGATACCAGCAAAGTATCGGAACGTGAGATGAACCTGGCGAAGATGCTGGTGGAATCGCTGGCGGCCGATTTCGATCCCGAGAAATATCACGATACTTATCGCGACAATCTGCGCCAGATGATCGACGCCAAGGTCGAAGGACACAAGATCGTCGAGACGCCGGAAGCGCACATCGCACCGGTGATCGACATCATGGAAGCCCTGAAGAAAAGCCTCGAAGCGCGCAAACCCCCGGCGACGGCCACCGCTGCGGCCGGGTCATCCGACGAGGAAGAGTCGGGGGATGCGGTTTCCGAGCAGCCCAAACGTAAACGCGCCCCGCGCAAGATCAAAACGGCCTGAGCCACACATCTGACAAAAGCGGCTGGGTTCTGCGACCGACCTTCCGCACCGCGACCGGAAGCGAGCGTCATTGCCTCATTGTTTCCGCACCGCGACCGGGTCATTCTTTCCGGCCGCGATCAAAAACCATCGACTGAGCGGTCCACGCGGAGCCCTTTCAACCCGGCGGCTCGCAGTCACCGAATCCAGGTTCTTCCAGCAGGAGTTCCAGGCGGGGCAGGGCCCGCGGAGGCCCATCGAGGGCCAACCTTCCACTGCACCGCGGAGAGACCGAAAGTCCGCCCGGTCCTTCAGCGCTTTATTCGAACCTGAACCGCGGCTCCGGTCGGCAACGCGCGCTGCGGTCAAGACACGAGTGTTCTCTCCCGGGAGAGCACTCGTGGGGCCGCATTGGCTTTGCACTTCCGCAAACTCAGGTTAATCTTAAGCTGGTGTCGTCGCCGGGAGGATTCATGAAGGCAGGCCTTTAGATGTCCGGAAAAATGGCATGGCTCTTCTGCATTGTCCTGCCGATCGCATTCTCCATTCCCGCGCAAGTCACGATCGAGCCGCGCCCGAGACCAGACGCGGCGCGAACGCAGACAAAACCCACGCTCCGGGTAGACACGAATCTTGTGCTGGTGCCTGTTACCGTTACAGACCCGTTCCGCCGCCCGGTGGTGGATCTCGAAAAGGATAACTTCCGCATTTTCGACAATGGCCAGGAACAATCGGTCGCATACTTCGGCACCGAAGACGACCCGATCGCCCTCGGGCTGGTTCTCGATACCAGCGGCAGCATGGGAGACGACCTTCAACCGGCGCGGGCAGCGGCGGAAGCCTTCTTTGAGGATTCAAATCCGGAAGACGAGTTTTGTCTGGTGGAATTCAACAGCACCGCGCGCCTCGAAATTCCCCTGACGCGCAATGTGGGAGACATCTACGATCGGCTTCTGTTCTCGCGTGCGGGCGGCTCGACTGCGTTGGTTGATGCCATCTACATCGCGCTGAATGAGATCCGGAAATCGAAGAAGCCGAAAAAGGCGCTCGTGATCATTTCCGACGGCGGCGATAACCACAGCCGCTACACCACGGCGGAACTAAAGCGATTCCTGAGCGAAACAGATGTGCTGATTTACTCGATCCTGGCCTTCGGCACCGGCGCGGGAAGCGAGATCGACGGCCCGGACTTCATGACTCGGATTGCCGAAGAGACCGGTGGACGGGCACTGGCGGGTGCGGGATCGTTCGCCGAGCGAGCGCACAAAATCGGCCTCGATCTGCGCAATCGTTATCTGCTGGGCTATGTTCCGCACAACGAGTCGCGCGACGGCCGCTATCATCGCATTACGGTGAAACTGGCGCCGCCTCGCGGCCTGCCGCAGCTTCAGGCGCACTGGCGCCAGGGCTACTACGACCCGGACTACTGATTTGAAGCGCTGTTGGTCCCGGCGCATTGATCAGATCTACGTCCTGGCCTACCGTTACCACTACTGAAACACCTCCTCTGTCGACTCTCCGAGACGGCGACAGACGCATCAGACGGATCGTCGAAAACGGTCGTGCCATCATTTTCGAGTTGTGCTTCGATCCCCCGTCCAGCAAATGTCGGTACATTGGGACGGTGCTGCAGAAAACCGCTCAAGAAGAAACGCCGATTTGGCGCTACATGGACCTTCAACGCTTCGTTACGATGCTGGTAAGCGGTGCACTTCGATTTACGAAGGCAGCCGAATTAGTTGACGATCCCTGGGAAGGTTTCTGTAAGGTCATCGTACCGAGCACGGCCATCCCCGACAAACGTGATGACGGGAGCATCCTTCTCGAGACATTCGAACAAGTAAAGGCCTCACTTGCAAGATCATCGGCGAGATATCTAAAGGACGCGCGTGAGCACTTGTACGTGAGCTCCTGGAGCTTATGCCCGGATTCCATGGCTATGTGGAAGATCTATGGCGCAAAAGGGAAGGGCCTGGCAATACAGTCTTCCGTTGAGCGTTATCAAAAATCCTTGACCCTCGACCTCTCCCCGGATCATTATGCCTTTGGCAGCGTCGAGTACACGGACGATATTGAAAACTCCGCGAGAGTGCGCGCCGACTTTACCGGCAGTATTCCGCTGCCAGGCCCGGAGGTTCGAAGGCACGTGACGTCGAAGGGTTTTCTGAAGCGTGCCTGTTATCAATTCGAAAAGGAATGGCGAGGCGTTCTCTACCAGGACCCTGTCCCGATGATACCGGTGTCGATGTACTTTGCAATTTCGACACGTTAATTGGTGCTGTAGTTGTGGGACCCGGCTCGGATCCTTACATAATCGGGGTCATCGAAAGTTTGATGGGCAAGTTTGGGATCGAGAAGCCTGTGTCCCGGTCGGGGATTTTGCAGCTACCACCACCTGATCGGATTTTTTCCGTCGATGAACTCATTTGACTCAGGCTCGTCCTCGGGTGGCGTGCGAGCTCGGCGGTGCAGGCTATTCGCATGAGAGGACTTGCCGTTGGCAGCAACGCTTTAAAATCGCAGGAACTTCTGTCCGCGGACTTCCGGCGCAGTTCTCCATGCAGCCAGGCCCGGTCACATCATCTCGATTCCGGCGTCCGCCTGATGCATTTTCGGACCCTCGCCAAACCCGGTGACAAATTTCCTCGAAAATCTGCGAACTAAATTCTCAATCCATTCAGTTACTTACGGACATCGCCCCAACCATAATGCGCGCAACTCCAAAAACGCATGCTACCTTTCAGATCGAAAGAACCTCGTCGCACCCATTGGCGTACGGGGGCACTAAACCACGCGATTCCTCGAGGCTCCGTGTGGCATAACGTCGAAACACATGGGCCTGTAGGCGTAAGCAGGAACTATGCGCTCCCGGTCTCGTGGCCAGTGGCGAAGTCGCACGGTCAACTTATCGAGGGACAAGTTGACCAGTGAGTCTGCGTTCATCGTCAAAACAAAACGGCGTTCGTCTGAACGATATCGGACATTGGGGCGCCCCAAACTTTGTTGAGAATGTGACTCAGACAGGCGGATCGTGAGACGCAGTCAATCGGCCGCGTCTCCCCCTGTTCCCACGCGATACGGAACCAGGTAAAAATCGGCTTCAGAGCCGCATCATGCGGCCCCGTATGCGCTTCGTAATCTTTTCCATGTCTTCGAGCTTTTTCACCGAAGCCAGGGAAAAGACAAAGGCGTCGTCCTTTTCGAGGTTTTCTTCAAACGTTCTCGCGAGGTTGAGCAGCTCGCGCGCATCTTTGAGGTTCTTCTGGTAGTCCGCTTTTAAGATCTCGTCCTGCTGGTTCTTCCCATTGGGCAGGCGAATCCCGCCTGGCTTATCATCCGAATTCGGATCGATCGAAGAGAGGTTGGAGCCGATGTCTTTCGACTGTCCCTGCAGCAACGACGAAGCCAGAGTGACCGGCCCCAGCAGAATCAGGGTGCGTCGTAAACGGGATCGCGTTGTCGAATCCCTCATTCCGATATCATAGCGAAATGGTGCGAGAACGCTGAAGTTCAGCTCCCCGCCTGCTGTAAGTACAAGACAAATACAAGATATGAAAGACGTTCACGTAGGCGTTATCGGCCTCGGCAATGTAGGCTCGGGCACGCTCTCCATTCTGACCGCCAACGCCGGTCAGATCGCTTTGAAGCTGGGCTTTCGCCTGCGTGTGGCCGCGGTCTGCAGCCGGTCGGTCGCATCTCTTGACCTCCCGCCCGGCCTCGAAGACGCGGTACGCACCTCGGACTGGCGCGAAGTCGTCGAGAATCCAAAGGTCGATATTGTGGCCGAGCTCGTCGGCGGTACTACGGTCGCCAAAGAAATCATCGATGGCGCAACCGCCAATGGAAAATCAATCGTTACCGCCAATAAGGAGCTCATGGCCCTTTGCGGCGCTGAAATCCACGACCGGGCCATCAAAGCGAGCATCAATCTCGCTATGGAAGCGAGCGTGGCCGGCGGTATTCCGATCCACGCCGTTCTTCGGGAAGGTATTTCGGGTGACCGCATCGTCGCCATCGCCGGCATTCTGAACGGCACGAGCAATTACATCCTCACCGAAATGGAGCGGAGGGGCGCTTCGTTTGATGAAATTCTGGTCGAAGCGCAGGCGCTGGGATACGCCGAAGCCGATCCCAGCGCCGATGTCGACGGGTACGATGCCCGCTCGAAGCTCGCCCTCCTCGCCGCCCTGGCGTTCGGCGAGCGCATCACTCCGAGCGACATTTTCGTTCAGGGCATCCGCCGCATTACCGCCCAGGACTTCGACTACGCTCACCAGCTTGGCCACACCATTCGGCTGGTCTGCGGAGCACAACAGACCGAGCGGGGGCTGATTCTGTCGGTGCGCCCCGCGCTCATCCCGCAGTCGACCATCCTCGCCAGCGTACAGGGAGCCTACAACGCGGTCTGGGTCAAAGGCCAGTTTGGCGGCGACACTTTCTATTACGGCCGCGGCGCGGGCGCGAATCCGACCGGCGTAGCCGTTGTGAGCGACCTGATGCGGGTGGCGCGTGAGATCCGCTGCGGAAGTCCCGAGCGCGTCTCGCCATTCGCCCACGAGCGCCTCGGCGAATACGAACCGGTCTCGATCCGATTCCAGCACCGGCCGTACTACCTGCGGTTCCGCGTCGACGATCGTCCCGGCATCATCGCGGAACTGGCCGGCATTCTCGCGTCAAAACAGATCAGTCTCGAAGCCGTTTTGCAGCTGCCGAGCACGGCCAAAGACGATTTGCCGTTCGTAATTACAGTCGAGCCGTCTTCGGAACAGGCCGTGCAGGAGGCCGTGGAGCAGATGGGCCGGCTGAGCTTTCTGCGCGAACCGCCGCTTGCGCTTCCCATGGAGCCGCCGCTCTAATTGGCTTGCATGAACAAATGTCTGTAGCGTAACGTACTCTCTAGTAGTCATGCCTTTCTGTACACAATGCGGCCATCAGGCGTCCGGCACTGATGTTTTTTGCGCGCATTGCGGCGCCCGCCAGCAAACTCCGGAATCCCCGGGCCGGTCGTTCTCGTCTGGAGCGACTGCCGGCGATCCGTTGTCCGGTCTCTCCCCCCGCGCGGCCGCCATCCTTTGTTACGTTCCCGCGATTGGCTGGATCGCAGCCATCATCGTACTTGCCGCCCGCAAGTTCAAAGACGACCATCTCATTCGCTTCCACGCCTTTCAGGGGCTCTACCTTTTCGCCGCCTGGCTGGTGGTGGATTGGGTGATCGGTCCGATCGTGCGGTCCGGCCAGGGGCACTTCTTCCCGATCGATCTGGTTCTCCACGCCGTAATTCTGGCGGTTTCGATCTTCATGATGGTCAAGGCCAGTCACAACGAAGCGTATGTTCTGCCGATTATAGGCGAACTGGCGCAAAGGTCGGCAACCGAACAATAGCTGAATCGAACCGTCCGAGTTTGGTGAAACGGCGCCCCGAAAAGCGCGGTACCATAGGTGCGTGGCTGTTCGAAGCCGCCCATGCTACCTTGCCCGCCTTGACACGTTTCCGGCCGAGATTAGCTCTATTGAATCCAACCCTGCCTGATCGGCAGCTGATAAGGAGTACGCCTTGAAGAATATTTATGTCGGGAACATTTCGTTCCAGACTACCGAGCAGGATCTGGATGCGGCATTTTCCGCATATGGCCAGGTGGATCGAGTACAAATCGTGAAGGACAGGGACACCGGTCAGGCGCGCGGTTTTGCGTTTGTCGAAATGCCGGTCAATGCGGATGCGGATAAGGCGATGGCGGCCCTGAACGGCGCGGAACTGGGTGGCAGAACGTTGACGGTAAACGAAGCTCGCCCGCGCGAGCCCCGCTCCGGCGGATTCGGCGGCGGCGGTGGCGGCGGCAATCGCTTTGGCGGTGGTGGCGGCGGTGGCGGGCGGCCCGGTGGCGGTGGCGGCGGACGGCCTCCCCGGCGCGAACCCCGCTGGTAGTTTCCCTGCTGCCGGGTGTGGACTCGCCACACCCGGCAGTAGTGTTAGTTGCCTGCCAGGGTTCCCCCGGTGAAAGAGAGAATCCTGACCGTTGTACCACCGGAGAACGACTCGGCGATCCCCGGCTGCCCGGCCGTATACACGTTGCCGCTGTCCGTATAGCTGAACATCAGCACGCTGTTGAAATACACGCGATGGTTTGTTCCCTGCGATTCCAGCCGTAGCCGTCGCGGCGCCACCCCCAGGTCCGCATCCGCCGACGCCAGTAATACGAAGTTCAACGTCCCGTTGTCATCGGTCCGATACAACCGCACCTGCCCCGCATAGGCAATCGCCAGATAACCGCTCCCGTTCGCCGGCCCCTGCACCCGCGTCATCACTGCCGGCCAATTCGTTCCCGGATCCTGATCCCAGGTGATTTCGGCATACTGATCCGCGCTCACCAGAGGTGTCACCAGCATCGCTGCGCTGGTAATATTCGTCGAGTACACTCCGTTGTTCTTCTTCAGACTGGTCCACGACCCTGTCGTGCCCCACATCCCGTTCTCGGATAGCGGATCCTCCACGCCGGAGAAGACACTCGTTTCGCTGCCATTGCTGCCGGCCGTGTTTACCGAAAAGGTGATCACGAAATCGTCGGAATCGGCATTCCCCGCGCTGTCCTCGCAGCGGACGTAAAAGCTGTAGCTGCCGCCGTCCACCAGTCCCGTCACCACCGTCGACTGCGCAGTACTTCCCGTGGTGCTGAACGCGTTCGTCATTGACGCGTACCCCACCCCGGCAGTCGTCGCATAACGGCACGTTGCGCTCTCGTCCGTCGTCAGGCTCAGAGTCGTCTGGCTCGTTCCCGACTGCAGCACTCCCGTAGGCTGCCCTCCACTCAGCACCGGCGGCGTCGTATCGGGCATGCCCGCCAGGGCTCCGCCTGTGAAGGTGAGCATCCTGACCGTCGTGCCGCCGGAGAACGCCGCGGCGATGCCCGGCTGTCCGGTCGTGTACACATTGCCGCTGTCTGTGTAGCTGAGCATCAGCACACCGTTGAAATAGACCCGATGGTTTGCTCCCTGCGATTCCAGGTGCAGCCGCCGCGGCGCCGCTCCCAGGTCTGCATTCGCTGATGCCAGTAATACGAAGTTCAACGTCCCATTGTCATCGGTCCGATACAGCCGCACCTGCCCGGCATAGGCAATCGCCAGATAGCCGCTCCCGTTCGCCGGCCCCTGCACCCGTGTCATCACTCCCGGCCAACCCGATGATCCCGGATCCTGATCGAAGGTGATTTCCGCATACTGATCCGCAACCACCACGGGCGTCACCAGCCTTGCGGCGCTGCTGATAGCCGTCGAGTACGCTCCGTTGCTCTTCTTCAGACTGGTCCACGACCCTGTCGTGCCCCACATCCCATTCTCAGAGAGCGGGTCCTCCACTCCGGAGAAGACGCTCGTGGCTGTGCCATTGCCGGCGGCCATGCTCACCGCGAAGGTGATCACGAAATCGTCGGAATCGGCATTCCCCGCGCTGTCCTGGCAGCGCACGTAATAGCTGTAGCTGGCGCCGTCCACCAATCCCGTCACCACGCGTCGACTGCGCCGTACTGCCGGTGGTAGCTGAATGCGTTCGTCATCGACCCGTAACCGACCCCGGCGGTCGTCGCATAGCGGCACGTTGCACTCTCGTTCGTCGTCAGGCTCAGAGTCGTCTGGCTCGTTCCCGACGGCAGCACTCCGGTCGGCTGGCCTCCGCTCAGCACCGGCGGCGTCGTGTCGGGCATGCCCGCAAGGGCTCCGCCGGTGAAGGAGAGTATCCTGACCGTAGTGCCGCCGGAGAACGACTCGGCGATTCCCGGCTGCCCTGTCGCGTACACATTGCCGCTGTCCGTGTAGCTGAACATCAGCACGCCGTTGAAATAGACCCGATGGTTTGTTCCCTGCGATTCCAGCCGCAGCCGCCGCGGCGCCGCCCCCAGGTCCGCATTCGCCGACGCCAGTAGTACAGAAGTTCAACGTCCCGTTGTCATCGGTCCGATACAGCTGCACCTGCCCCGCATAGGCAATCGCCAGATAACCGCTCCCGTTCGCCGGCCCCTGCACCCGCGTCATCACTGCCGGCCAATTCGTTCCCGGATCCTGATCGTAGGTGATTTCGGCATACTGATCGGCGCTCGACCAGCGGTGTCACCAGCATCGCCGCGCTGGTGATATTCGTCGAGTACGCTCCGTTGTTCTTCTTCAGACTGGTCCACGACCCTGTTGTGCCCCACATCCCGTTCTCGGATAGCGGGTCCTCCACGCCGGAGAAGACGCTCGCCGCGCCGCCATTGCCGACAGCCGTGTTCACCGAAAAGGTGATCACGAAATCGTCGGAATCGGCATTCCCCGCGCTGTCCTGGCAGCGCACGTAATAGCTGTAGTTGCCGCCGTCCGCCAGCCCAGTCACCAGCGTCGACTGCGCCGTACTTCCGGTCGAGCCGAACACGTTCGTCATCGACCCGTAACCGACCCCGGCGGTCGTCGCATAGCGGCACGTTGCACTCTCGTTCGTCGTCAGGCTCAGAGTCGTCTGGCTCGTTCCCGACGGCAACACTCCGGTCGGCTGCCCTCCACTCAGCACCGGCGGCGTGGTATCGGGCACGCCTGCAAGGGCTCCGCCCGTGAAGGAGAGTATCCTGACCGTGGTGCCGCCGGAGAACGACCGCGGCGATGCCCGGCTGCCCGGCCGTGTACACATTGCCGCTGTCCGTGTAGCTGAGCATCAGCACACCGTTGAAATAGACCCGATGGTTTGCTCCCTGCGATTCCAGGCGCAGCCGCCGCGGCGCCGCTCCCAGGTCCGCATTCGCCGACGCCAGCAACACGAAGTTCAAGGTCCCGTTGTCATCGGTCCGATAAAGCCGCACCTGGCCCGCATAGGCAATCGCCAGATACCCGCTCCCGTTCGCCGGCCCCTGCACCCGTGTCATAACTCCCGGCCAACCCGACGATCCCGGATCCTGATCGAAGGTGATATCCGCATACTGATCCGCAACCACCACGGGCGTCACCAGCCTTGCTGCACTGCTGATCGCCGTCGCGTATGCTCCGTTGTTCTTCTTCAGACTGGTCCACGACCCTGTTGTGCCCCACATCCCGTTCTCGGATAGCGGGTCCTCCACGCCGGAGAAGACACTCGTTCCGCTGCCATTGCTGCCGGCCGTGTTTACCGAAAAGGTGATGACGAAATCGTCGGAATCGGCATTCCCCGCGCTGTCCTGGCAGCGCACGTAATAGCTGTAGTTGCCGCCGTCCGCCAGCCCAGTCACGACCGTAGACTGCGCCGCCCCCCCCGTGGTGCTGAATGCGTTCGTCATTGACGCGTACCCCACCCCGGCGGTCGTGGCATAGCGGCACATTGCGCTCTCGTCCGTCGTCAGGCTCAGAGTCGTCTGGCTCGTTCCCGACGGCAACACTCCCGTTGGCTGCCCTCCACTCAGTACCGGCGGCGTCGTATCGGGCAGGCCTGCAAGTGCTCCGCCCGTGAAGGAGAGAATCCTGACCGTCGTGCCGCCGGAGAACGCCGCGGCGATGCCCGGCTGCCCGGCCGTGTACACATTGCCGCTGTCCGTGTAGCTGAGCATCAGCACACCGTTGAAATAGACCCGATGGTTTGCCCCCTGCGATTCCAGGTGCAGCCGCCGCGGCGCCGCTCCCAGGTTCGCGTTCGCCGACGCCAGCAACACGAAGTTCAACGTCCCGTTGTCATCGGTCCGATACAGCCGCACCTGGCCCGCATAGGCAATCGCCAGATAGCCGCTCCCGTTCGACGGCCCCTGCACCCGGGTCATCACTCCCGGCCAACCCGCTGATCCCGGATCCTGATCGAAGGTGATTTCCGCATACTGATCAGCAACCACCACGGGTGTCACCAGCCTTGCTGCGCTGCTGATCGCCGTCGAGTACGCTCCATTGCTCTTCTTCAGACTGGTCCACGACCCCGTCGTGCCCCACATCCCGTTCTCCGATAGCGGGTCCTCCACCCCGGAGAAGAAGCTCGTTGCACTTCCATTGGTGGCGGCCGTGCTGACCGCGAAGCCGATCACGAAATCGTCGGAGTCAGTATTCCCCACGCTGTCCTGACAGCGAACGTAATAGGTGTAGCTGGCGCCGTCCGCCAACCCCGTCACCACCGTCGATTGCGCCGTACCCCCCGTGGTGCCGAACACGTTCGTCATCGACGCGTACCCAAGCCCGGCGGTCGTCGCATAGCGGCACGTTGCACTCTGGTCCGTCATCAGGCTCAGAGTCGTCTGGCTCGTTCCCGACGCCAGCACTCCGGTCGGCTGCCCCCCAGTTCGAACCGGTGGCAATGTACCTCCTGAGGGCGGGTTGAGCGTGGCATTGGCATCGAGGTCGGTGAGTGCGCCGTCCAGCCAGCCACTATTCCAGCTGTGTACCCGGACGGCCCCTTGAACCCAGGTATGCGGAATCGAGGCCGCCATCAGTTGATCATTTAACTGACTCATTTCGGCGGTAAAAGCGGACTGGTCGCCACTGATCCACAGCCGATTGCTGCCGATAAACGCCTGCCCGTTGGTTGTTATCAGTGAGGGGATGAAATAGAGGTTGTAGTTTGCTTGCGTGCCGAAATTCATGGGCAGAGCCCCGGGACTCGAGACGCCGGTGGTGTTGATATCGTTTAGCTGGGCAGGGGAATCCCAGTCTACAGCCTGACTGAACACACTCGGGATGCCGGAAGATCAGGAAGAAAGCGCCGTTTCCGGATTTGCTGAAGCCGATGAGAAGGCGTTGTGGAACTTCGTTGCCTTGGCCAAACGTGTCGCCAAACGGAACAAGATCGTCAATGATGAAGCTCTCCATCCGCTTCGTGGGATCGAGAACGTTGTCACCGTACCAGGGCTCGTAATTAAATGATGGCGCGATGAGCGTCAAATTAAATCGATTTGGGACATCGAGCAGCCGCAACTCTTCCAATCCGTCGCTGTAGGTCGATGACAGAGTGTCGACCCCGGTATCGACAGGCAGCACGTACAAAAATCGTCGTGGCTTCCCCGGCACAGGGTCGGTTGGCTCCAATACACGAATAATTTGCTGCTGCGATCCCTGGTAGACAGATGTGACGGGATAGTACTGTACTCCATTGGCATCGACCCCAGGCGTTCCGACGGTCATGAAGGCACGTGCGCCCTGGGCGCGTAGAGAAGGCGCACCCACCGCGGCGACCCACAATAAAAATGGGGCCATGAGCAAAACTCTGGCGTTCAGCGCCCTTGTGGGGGAAGGTCTGAGGTATACGCCGGCCTCGTGCTTTGGCGTTTCCGAAGTTTGGAGTTGCGATTTCGAATTGGGCCTTCCGAAAGCAACGCGATGGCGCCATTGTCCCCGGCTCGATCGTGGGATCCAATCTGGCAGCGCCCACGGCAAAACTTCGCTTCGTGAGTGACGGTCAGCCTCAAATCCGGGAAATCCGAGTTTCGGCATAAAATCGGGTTGCATCCGTGTCGACTGTTGTCCTGGCCATGATCTTTGGCTCCCCGCCAAAACCGTGATGGCGGACAACTTAACCGCAGTTTTAAGATTTTCGGTTTGAACTTTTCCCGCCCAAAATCAGTCCAAACGCGCGGGTGAGATGTCGTGTTTGCCGACACTCTCGTGCATTATGCGCATACTGACAGGAGTGATGCCAGAAAAAATCGACTACAAGCAGCAATTGGCACGATTCGAATACCGTAAGTACTGGTTGGGTGAGTCCAGGCGAGAGTCGTTCCCGACGCCGACGGACTACTTTTCTGTCGGTTTCGGCAGTCCCGCTTCCCAGGAAACTGGCTTTCCGCGTTACACGCGATAAATTGACGGAATGCGCCCTCAACCTCTGATCGCTGTCACGGATGTGGAAGCGAGCAGCCGATGGTATCGGCGTCTGCTGGGTTGCCGCAGCAATCACGGCGGTTCAGAGTATGAACAGTTGGTTTCCAACGGGCAGCTCGTCCTTCAGCTGCACAGCTTCGAAATCGAACACCATCACGGCCCGATTGCCGATCGTGACGACAGGCCCTATGGAAATGGCGTGTTGCTATGGTTCGAAGTGGACGATTTTGAAACCGTAATGCAACGCTCCGCGGAAATGGGCGTGGAGATTATCCTGCCTCGGCATCAAAACCCGCCTGATGGAAACGGCGGTCCGAATCACTGGGAGTGCTGGATGCGGGACCCGGACGGTTACGTTGTAGTGGTTGCCAGTCCGTATGGATCGGCCGAAGGAACGTGGCGGCCGAGCGCAAACCCGTTCGGCAAATAGCCTCAGATTCGCATCGCCGCCGGCCGGGATTAAAAGAAATCGAATCCCGCTCTCATGTCATCGTAAGCAGCGTCCGTGCTGACGTTTCGCGAGAGGAGTAAAACATCAATGCGTATCCGCTTGCTCATAATGTGCCTTGCGTTGCTTTTCGCCTGCGACCCTGCCCGGGCCGACTTCGTCACCCAGGTGCTGGGCGACAACCCTCAAGGCTTCTGGATTTTGAACGACGCCCCGGGAACAACTACCACAGCGGTAGACAGCAGCGTCAATGGCTTCGATGGGACGTACGGACCCGGCGTGACCCCGCAAGGCATCGCTGGTCCTTCCTGGGTACCGGGCTCTGGTCTCGTTGCCGACTTCACCGGCGGGACCATCAGTTTCACGGCGCCTCTGAATCTGGGTCCCGACGGATACACTATCGAAGCGTGGATCGACCCCACTCTCTCAGGCCTGACACAGACGACCCGGATCGTGGCCTCTGGAAGCGGTTTCAATGGCTACGGTTTCGGTACAACCTCAGGTGGAGGGTTGATGTTCACCTCGTTTAGCCGGCAGGACTACCAGGCAGCGGGGGTGACACTGCTGCCGAACCAGTGGCAATACGTGGGGGTCGTCATCGATGCGAGCGACGACGCCAACTTCTACGTGAACGGAGTGCTTGGAGGAGACCGTGGCCGGCGTACTGTCGACCACCGCCCCAACAGGAAATTTCACTCTCGGGAACCAGTCACCCGGCGCCGGTCACACCGACGAGATCTACACCGGTGGTCTGGCGGGGGTCTCTGTTTACGACCGCCGCACTCACCTCAGATCAGATTCAGGCTCAGTTCGATGCCGCGACCGTCCCCGAAGCCTCTTCCCTCGCGCTGGCTCTTGCCGCGTTTTCTGCCGGATTCGCTTTGCGGCGATGCCGCAGGTAGACCATGCGAATGGTATTTCGGGCGGGGAACGCGTCCGCAGTCTTGCTCTTCCTCGCCAAAACGGCATTCGCCACGACCATTGCCTGCCCATCCGCTGGTTCGGGGATTCCCGTAGGGGATTTCACTCCGGGATCGGGGTGCGCGGAGGTCGACAAGAGCTTCTCTAACTTTGTTGACACTCTTGTCGTTGGCAGCCTGGGAGCCGGCGCTGAGTTCACTTTTTCCGCCAGCGGGATGGCCCCCCAGGGCGACGTCATGTCTCCAGTCACCGCGGAATTGAGCGTTCTTGGAGTACAGCAACTAACCCCTTCCTATCAGGAATCGGTTACTTACAACGTGGCGTCCAATACCGGCGGTTCCTACAGCGGGGGCTCTTATCCGACTCCAGCTACTCCTGGTGCGACCTGGGCGATTTCCGGCCTCAACTTTATGCCGAGCATCAGCGTCAACGGCAACGGTCAAAATGCCAGCGCCTCCGAAGCGTTCTGTTTGAACGCATCGACCGTGATCGACTGTCCATCACTCGACTCTGGCGAGATTTCTGTTGTCTTCTCCAAAGCAGGCGCCTCGATAACCTGCATCGGCATCTATTGCGCCAGCGCCAACGCCACGGAAGTCAACTTTCCCACACCTGTTACGCAGATTGCGATCGACTTTGATGTGGATGTCGACGGAGCAACCACTACGGGGTGACTCTTCAACAACTTCGACACCGAATTTAGCGGGGTCGCTGTGCCGGAATCGGCGTCGGCGCCGGAACCCTCCACATTTCTCATGGTGGTAACTGGGGTGGCGTGCCTCGTGGTACCGCGCCGCGGCAGGCGGACCCAACCGGGTCAACCGATATTGATGACCCTGCGTCGTATGTCGCATGACATACCAGCAGGGGTTGTGGCCGAGGTGCGGGAAGATCGCATAGACGCAGCGTTCCGTTGTCGGAGTCGATGCGCTCGTAGTCGATCTTGTTGAACTTCTCGTGCACGGCCAGCAGTTGATCGATGTGCACATCCGCGAAGGGATTGCTCCGGACTCGCGCATAGATCTCGTCACAGCCGTAGACGACAATCAGGAACAACACCGCGGCGAGCAGAATCTTCCGGACGATTCGCATATCTCAGTGTAGGAGCGAGAGAACATCATCCAGCCCGCGTAATCGAACAGGCCCATCCGAGATCAGCGACTCCCCATACTTCGTGCCGGCAAGTGAGCCATAGTAGCGATTCTGCGATTCGAGAGTAAATAGGTAATCGCCGAATCCCTGTGAGAGCACGCCGAACTCTTCGGCCGTTTTCGCGAACTGCGATTGGTGGATACGAAGCAGCTCCATTTTGGCCGGAAACACGGACGATATATCGACCACGAAAGACGGCGGATGGAAATTGTGCAGCGGGTAAAAGAGAAAGGCTCCGGGTTTGTGCGGGGCATGTTCGCTATCGAGCTTTTTGAGCCCGCAAAATAGCTGCGAGTTGCGGACGAGCTGTCCATTGGCTGCGTGATCCGGGTGACGATCCTCCCAATGGGGAGCGATCACAAGCCTGGGCCGATGCCGGCGGATCACACTCGCGACCAGCCGCCGGTTTTCAGGCGAATCGACAAGCCCGCAGTCTGGAAGATCCAGGCACTCGCGCGACGCGGCGCCCACGAACTCGGCCGCCTGAATGGCTTCGCTTTTTCGTTCCGCGGGCGTGCCCCTCGATCCCATCTCTCCACGCGTCAGGTCGACAATCGCGAACCCGACGCCTTTGTCACGGAGCAGGAGCGTGATGCCTCCCGCTCCCCATTCGACGTCATCCGGATGGGCGCCGAAGAACAACACGTCTATGGGCAAGCGGCTCCCCCTGTGACCACTTTCAGAAACGCGTCCGCTGCATAGCTCACCGCGCGGCGCGCGGGCTGGACGAGATAGATCTTTCGCTCGACCTCGAATTTCCGGCACTCGAACAGCCACCAGGCTCCCCTCCGCGATCTCCTGTTCGACGCACATCCGGGGCAGGAACGCCACACCCTGGTTCGCCTCGACCATCCGGCGAATGGTCTCGATGGTCGGCATTTCGATCTCCATGTTGAGCCGTACGTTCCGTTCCTGAAACACGCGAAGCACGATTTCGCGATACGGCGACAACACGTTGTGGGCGATGAAGGTCTCGTCGCCCAGTTCGGAGATGGGAACCTCCGCTCGGCTGGCGAGCCGGTGTTTCGGCGAAACCACAAAGGCCAGCGAATCGCTGAAGATGACCTGCGAATGCAGGCGTGCGTCGCGCGGCTGGTAGCTGATGACGCCTAGTTCCAGGTTGCCGTCCGCGATCTCATCCGGAATGCGGCTGGAAAAGCTGCGGCGCACCTGCACCTTCACATTCGGGTACAGCAGGCGATATCGCTCGATGTGCCGCAGCAGGTAAAGACTGGTCGATTCGTTCGCTCCGATCACCAGCCGGCCGGAGGCCCGGTCGCGCAGTTCGGTGATCGAGTTCAGCATCTCGGATTCGAGACTCTGAAATCGCCGGGCGAACTCCAGCACCGTGCGGCCGGCGTCGGTGAGCACGACATCCTTTGCCAGACGGTCCAGCAGCTGTTCGCCGAGTTCGGTCTCGAGACGCTGCAGCGCGAGCGATACCGCCGGCTGCGTCCGGCCCAGCTTTGCGGCCGCGCGCGAGAAACTATGCTCGCTCGCAATCGTCATGAACACCCGAAGTGTGCTCAGCTCCATTCCTTATGATTATAATTTGCGTTAATCGAAATCGCGAATAAAATAAATTTGCTTTATTCTGAAGCGCATCTCGATAATGGTTCTGGAGTACCTTCCAACTATGAACAATCGCGTCTGGATCTTCGACACGACCCTCCGGGATGGCGAACAGTCCCCCGGATGCAGCATGACCGTACCCGAGAAGCTGCGAATGGCGGGAAAACTGGTGGACCTTGGGGTGGACATCCTCGAAGCCGGTTTTCCGATCGCTTCCGATGGCGATTTCGAAGCAGTGGACGCAGTGAGCCGGGAATTCCCGTGGGTGCAGGTGGCAGCGCTTGCCAGGTGCACTCGAATGGATGTGGAACGCGCGGCCGGGTCACTCGAAAAAGCGCGACGGCCGCGCATTCATACCTTCCTTGCGACCAGCGATATTCACCTCAAGTATAAGTTGAAGAAATCGCGCCAGCAGGTTCTGGATGATGCTGTCGCGGCTGTGGAACTGGCTCGATCCTATGTCGATGACGTCGAGTTTTCGGCCGAGGATGGCGCGCGCACCGATCCGGATTATCTGGAGCAGGTTTCGCGGGCCGTCGTCGCAGCTGGGGCGCGGACGGTGAACATTCCGGACACGGTCGGGTACTCGACTCCGGACGAGTATGCCGAAATCATCGGCCGGGTGGTTAAAGCTCTGGGCGACACCGCGATTGTCAGCGTTCATTGCCACGACGATCTGGGTCTCGCAGTTGCGAACTCGCTCGCGGCTGTCAAGGCCGGGGCGCGACAGATCGAGTGCACCATCAACGGAATCGGCGAGCGTGCCGGAAATTGCTCGCTCGAAGAGATCGTGATGGTCATGAAGACGCGCAACGATCGATACCCCTTCACAACCGGCATTCACACCGAACACCTCTTCCCCTGCAGCCAGACCCTGAGCTCCATCATCAGTTTTGGTCCGCAACCAAACAAAGCCATCGTGGGGCGGAACGCTTTCGCGCATGAAGCGGGCATCCATCAGGACGGCTATCTGAAGGAACGGACGACGTACGAGATCATGGAACCGAAGTCGGTCGGTGTGCCCGAGAGCAAGCTGGTGCTGGGAAAGCATAGCGGAAGGCATGCCCTGAAGAACCGGTTGGAAGATCTGGGTTTCACACTGACAAAGGAAGAGCTCGACCTGGTTTACACGGAAATCACCGCCCTCGCCGACAACAAGAAGGGCTTGATGGACGAAGAGATCGCAGAGCTCGCGCGCCACAGCCAGCAGGCGATAGCGGCCATCGCGCTCCAAATCTGAAAAACAAACCCAAAAAGGGAGACGAATTGAACCTCAACGTATTGGTGCTTCCCGGTGACGGCATCGGCACCGAAGTCACCAGAGAAGCGGTACGAGTGCTGCGCGTCGTCGCGCAGAAATGGAAACATCAGCTGACGATTCGGGAAGGTTTGCTGGGCGGCGTGGCGATCCACAAGACCGGCACTCCTCTGCCGCCTGAAACCGAGAAGCTTTCAGCCGAAGTGGACGCCGTCCTGATGGGCGCCGTCGGGTTGCCCGAGTTCGATAATGCGCCCACGGACAAGCGGCCGGAAACCGGTCTGCTGGGGATTCGCCGAGCGATGGGCGTCTTTGCGAATCTGCGGCCGGTGCGAAGTTATAAGGCGCTGCTGAATTCCTCGCCGCTCAAAAACGAACTGGTCGATGGCGTGGACATGATCATCGTGCGCGAGCTGACCGGCGGTCTCTATTACGGCACGCCCCGCGGAATCTCCGGCAGCGGCATGGAAGAGCGCGGCGTCAACACGATGGTTTACACGCGGCGGGAGATCGACCGCGTTTCGCGCATGGCCTTCGAACTGGCTCGCAAGCGGCGGAAGAAGCTGACTTCGGTCGATAAATCGAACGTGCTCGACACGTCCCAGCTCTGGCGCCGGGTGGTGGTCGAGGTCTCGCAGGATTACAGCGATGTGGCTCTTGACCATCTGCTGGTCGATAATTGCGCGATGCAACTGGTGCTGAGCCCGAAACGCTTCGACGTGGTTTTGACGGAAAATATGTTCGGGGACATTTTGAGCGATGAAGGCGCGGTGCTGGCCGGCTCGATCGGGATGTTGCCCTCGGCGTCGATCGGAGCGAAGAAGGCTTCGGGCGCGTGGACCGGGTTGTACGAACCCGTTCACGGCTCGGCCCCGGATATCGCCGGACAAAACAAAGCCAATCCGTTCGGCGCCATCGGTTCGGTGGCCGCCATGCTCGAATACAGCTTCGGGTTGACCGAAGAGGCGGCCGCGGTTAACTCCGCAATGGAGAAGGTACTTAACAGCGGCAAAGTAACGGCGGACCTGAGGCCTTCCGGAACACCCGCGACCACGGAACAGACAGGAGAAGCAGTTTGTCAGGCAATTCAGCAACATTAAGTCAAAAGGTTTGGAATGCGCATGTGGTCCACGAGGAACCCGGTGCGCCGAGCTTGATCTACGTCGATCTGCACCTGGTGCATGAGGTCACGTCGCCTCAGGCGTTTCAGGGTCTGCGCGAGCGCGGGCTCAAAGTCCGGCGGCCGGATCTGACGATCGCGACCACGGATCACAGCATTCCGACCACCGACCGGACGCTCCCGATTCTCGATCCGATCGCGGCCAGGCAGATTACGCAACTCGAGACGAACTGCCGGGATTTCGGCATCGTCAATTACGGCGTGCATTCGACCCATCAGGGGATTGTACATGTGATCGGGCCGGAACTCGGTCTGACCCAGCCGGGCATGACCGTCGTTTGCGGTGACAGCCATACCGCCACCCACGGAGCGGTGGGTGCACTCGCGTTTGGCATCGGGACGAGCGAAGTGGAAAACGTTCTGGCCACTCAGTGCCTGCTGCAGCGGCCTTCGAAGACATTTCGCGTGCACGTAACCGGTTCACTCAAGACCGGCGTGTCGGCGAAGGACATCATTCTTGCTCTGATTGCTCAGATCGGCATCGGCGGCGGGACCGGCACGGTTCTGGAATACACGGGCCCCGCGATTCGCGCTCTGGACATGGAAGGCCGTATGACGGTCTGCAACATGTCGATCGAAGGTGGCGCCCGCGCGGGCATGATTGCTCCTGACGACACCACATTCCAGTACCTCCACGGTCGTCACTTTGCCCCGAAGGGCGCGGATTGGGATGCGGCGGTCGCCCGCTGGCGGCAACTGCCGACCGACGAGGGCGCGAAGTTCGACCGTGAAGTCACGATCAACGGCGATTCGCTCGAACCGATGATCACGTGGGGCACGAACCCCGGAATGGGCGTCTCGATCAATGATGCGGTGCCGGAGCCGTCGAGTGTGTCCGATCCGCTGGAACGCGAGTCTCTGGCGAAAGCGCTCGTTTATATGGGACTCGAAGGCGGCAAGCCGCTCGCCGGGCATCCGGTGAATGTCGTGTTCATCGGCAGCTGCACGAATTCGCGGATCTCCGATCTGCGCAGCGCCGCCGCGATTCTGAAGGGCCGCAAAGTGAGCCCCAACGTTCGAGTGATGGTGGTTCCGGGTTCCATGGAAGTGAAGCGGCAGGCCGAAGCCGAAGGGCTGCCGGAAATCTTCCGGGCCGCTGGGTGCGATTGGCGCGAGCCGGGGTGCTCGATGTGCATCGCGATGAACGGCGATCAGCTTCAGCCTGGGCAATACAGCGTGTCGACGAGCAACCGAAACTTCGAAGGACGGCAGGGCAAGGGTGGACGGACCTTCCTGGCTTCGCCGTTAACGGCCGCCGCGAGCGCCCTAACCGGCGTGGTGACCGACGTGAGGACCATTCTGTGAAACCATTTCTTCCTTTTGAATCGCGCCTCGTTCCGATGCCGAACAATAATATCGACACGGACCAGATTATCCCCGCGCGCTTTCTGAAAACGACATCGAAAGAGGGCCTGGACAAACAGCTCTTCCAGGACTGGCGGTATGACGCGCAGGGAAACCCGAAGCCGGATTTCATCCTGAATACGCCTCGCGGGCAGAACGCTCAGATCCTGCTGGCGGGCGATAATTTCGGCTGCGGCAGTTCACGTGAACATGCGCCATGGGCTTTGACCCAGTTCGGATTTCGCGCCGTGATCAGCACATCGTTCGCGGACATTTTCAAGGGCAACGCGCTGAAGAACTCGCTGCTCCCGATTGTCGTGCCGCATGAGATCCACGTTCGGTTGTTTGCCCTGCCGGAGGACGCGAAGGTTAAAGTAGACCTCGCGTCACAAACGCTCACACTGCCGGATGGCGAGCGCGTCGAATTTCCGGTTGATCCGTTCTCGAAGACCTGCCTGCTGGACGGGATCGACGAACTGGGCTGGATACTGAAGCAGGAACCGGCCGTTGCCGCCTTTGAGTCGCGGCGCGTGGGTTCGGTCAACACGCTTGGCTAAAGCAGGCGAGCACAGACCTACTTGCCTTCTTTCAGACTCTTGTAAGCCGCCTCGATAAACTTATCGGTGGTCCAGAAACCCTTGTCGGTCCCGTAGAGCGGATCGTAATCTCTCGTGGGTCTGGTAGCTTTGACCTGCTCCAGCGTCATGCCTCTCTTGATCATGTCGAGAAAGCGATCCCGCAGGATAGTCATCATGTCCCGGTACTCGACCACGTCCGCTTCGTCGCAGAGGCGGCCGTGCCCTGGGATCACATAAGTGCCGCCCTCCTGCTTCTCGGCGGGTATCGTGATATCCAGGATATGATTCAGGCCGTCGAGAACTCCCTGGTACGTGCCTCCCCGGTCGAGGTCGATGATGGGATAGCTGGTGGTGACAAAAATGTCGCCTGTGCTGACCACGTCTGATCGCCGGAAGAATACGATGCTGTCGCCATCGGTATGCGCCGCGGGCTGGTGAAAGATCTGGATTGCCTCGCCGTTGAAGAAAAGTTCCTTCTCATCGGTGATGTAAGTGTCGGTAGGCCATGCCGCGGTCGGGGCGGGGGGCGTATTGCCATCCTTCCTGCTCATGCGGTCGAGAACCTGCTGGGTCGCGATGACGGTAGCGCCCTCAGCCGCGCTTGCGCCGATGTCGCCCACCACGTTACCACCGGCGATGGTGCTACCCGCCTTCGCGAGTTTCTCGTTCCCGCCCGGTGTGATCGCCGTGCACGTGCGTGTTGATGATGTAGCGGATCGGTTTGTCCGACACGGTTCGCACGGCTGCCAGCACCTTATCGCTCAACCCGGCGTACATCGTGTCCACCAGCAGAACACCCTCTTTGCCGACCTGCATCGTGATGTTGCCGCCGGCGCCAACGAGCATATAGATGTTTCCCTGAACCGGCAGCACGTGAATCTCGACATTGTCGAAATTCTGGTTTTGTTGCGCGAAGCAGGTTGTAGCCAGAGCCGCAACGGCGAGCGTTGACGAGAGGAAATAACAGCGTGTTGTTTTGCTCACTGTGTTTTGCTCGTTATCGCGCCGTTGTCTTAACCGCTGTCTTCATCGTCTTCACCTTCAGCCGGTACTCCGGGTACATCGTTTCCGCTCCACCGCGCGTCGGCTCTGCGGGCAATCCGAAGCGCTCAGGGAACTCGTCGAGAAAAGCATTTTTCCCCGGCAGATGGCTGGGGACGGAGCCTTTCGGCCGGATCACTTCGACGACGGTCTCGCAGGGGTAAGGCGCAATCTGCTGCCGCGCGTCAAACTCGAAATCGGTGGTGCGCACGAACGGCTCTGTAAGGTAGACCGGATCGTTGATCAAAACGACCACGGTCAGGTAATCGCCATGCCGCAGGAGATGTTCGGTCACGGTGGCGCGGTCGCTGCGGGGCACTCCGTTTCTGCGGATCCAGCCCGCTTTGAGATGAGTGGTGGTGATCGTCAGCATGTCGCCTTCGAACTTGCCGGTCGAAAATCCCTGCCAGGTGTGAGCGGCGTAGTCGGGAGGATGCGGCCTCCCATCCATCCAGATGGTCCGCTCGGGAGCTTCCCAGGAAATGTGGGTGTGAAACGCAATCAGCTTTTGCGACTCTCTGTCCACTTCCTTCCATACGCGAAGGTTGGCGGGGCCGCGCCATGCATAGTCTGAAGGGTGCGGCTTGCACTGATGTTCCGGCAGCGTCAGCAGTGATGCATCCCACGTATCCGCGCGTAGCCGCGCCGCGTCGTTTATGGGAAGACCCAGGTAATCGCCGATTTCCGGACCGGGGATGCGCTCGGGCTGATCTTCGTGAAACAGGGGAGCCCATTCCCCGGAAGGGTCAAGCTGCGCAAACGCAGTTGGAGCTGAGAGGGTCGCCGCCACAAGTAAAAGGGGTGCAATTGCGTATCGATTGATTTGCTGCATTCGGATGCTCCTGAGAAGAGGCAGCACGCGGCGACTGCATCTTATCGCCGCCTCAAGTTATCATGCGCCGGTTTTCGGGTCAAGCGTTAGCGGGCCTGTGTCTTTAATCCGGGCGGGGCGTTGGAAAGGCCATTTGAACGACACTCTGTCGAAGACGCGGTTCGTAAGAACACCGGCGACGAGATCGCGGCGCTACCGGCTCACGTAAAGTTCCGCGCCGGGCGGAAGCCCTGGCCCCACACCGGCTGCGTAGCGTCTTCATCCATTTCGGTGGCCCGCAGGGCCATTGCGACTCTGTCGAAGACGTGGTTCGTAAGAACACGGCGACGAGATCGCCGGCGCTACGGGCGCTGACGTAAAGCTCCGCGCCGAGCGGAAGCTCGGCGGCAGCGCCGAAGCGCTGGCCCCACAACGGATTTGGCGGCGCGGAGGGCAATGGTGACTCCCTCACGGTCGTGGCTGGTGACGAAACAAGATCAAATCTCAACGTTTCATTCATCAGCCTGTAAGCAACCCAAAATTACCTTGAGGAATGGCATTCGAATCGTTCCCCTCCAACCGTTTGCCAGCTCCACTGGCAAACGCGGTTAATCATTTCCTGCAGATCGACCGGCTCGAAGCGTTATACGCGCGCGCCAGCGCAGAGCAGGGTTTCGTGCGGCGGCTCCTTGACGATCTCGAACTCCAGGTGAACGTCAGTCCGGCGGATTTCGCGAAAATCCCCGCAACCGGGGCAGTTGTTGCGCTATCGAACCACCCTTTCGGAATTCTGGACGGCGTCATGCTGGCCGACCTGCTGCCGCGTGTGCGTCCGGACGTCCGGATTTTGACGAATCAGTTACTCGGCGATTTGCCGGAACTGGCGCCGCTGTGCTTCTTTATCGACCCGTTCGATCGCCCGCAGAGCCGCCTTGCCAACGGCCGGGCGCTCAAACAAGCAATCGGGCATCTGCGGGGCGGCGGCCTCCTGCTGATCTTTCCCGCCGGCGAGGTCTCTCACTTCGATCTGAAGAAGCGCGCCATTTGCGATCCCGAGTGGAACCATACCGCGGCGCGGTTGATTCGGATCACGCGCGCGAAATCGCTGCCGATTTTGATTCAGGGGGCGAACGGGATTCCGTTTCAGATGCTGGGCATGGTTCATCCGCGATTGCGAACCGCCGCCTTGCCTGTTGAAATGCTGAACAAGCGCGGCAAATCGGTGGAGATCAGAATCGGCGGAGTGATCGAACACGCGCGCATCGAAGCGCTCGCGGACGACGCCGAAGCGACTCGTTATCTGCGCCTTCGTACCGAGTTACTCGCGCGCAGAGGGTGTGTCCCGGGCCAGGTAAGTCAAGGTGAGACGCCTGTAGCCGCACCGATTCCTGCTGACTCGCTGGCGCATGAGATCGGGGGGCTGCCATCGGACTGCCTGCTGGAGACGACGCGCGAATTCAGCGTCTATCTGGCCAGAGCCTCCGATATTCCACTCGTCCTGCAGGAGATCGGGCGATTGCGCGAAATTACATTTCGGGCGGCAGGGGAGGGAACTGGTGAGGCGCGCGACCTCGATCGCTTCGATCCGCATTATCTTCACCTGTTTCTCTGGAACAAGGAGAAGCGGGAGATTGCGGGCGGTTATCGCATGTGCGATGTGCCCGCTCAGATGGCCCGGTTCGGGATCAGGGGACTTTACACCGAATCGCTGTTCCGCTTCAATGCGCGATTTGTGCGACAGCTCGGACCGTCGATCGAACTGGGGCGGTCGTTCATTCGTCCCGAATACCAACGTCAGTTTGCGCCGCTGCTGCTGTTGTGGAAGGGAATCGGGGCGTGGGTTGCACGGCATCCGCAGTATGCGACTTTGGTCGGCGCAGTCAGTGTGAGTAATCAGTACTCGCCCGCTTCGCGGGAGTTGATTGCGCGCTATTTCGAAAAGCAGAGCGCGAGCGAACGATGGCGCGGAGCCGTCAAAGCCCGGCGGCCGCTGCGGGGCAATCTCGTGCAGAAATGGGAGACGCAGGCCCTTTGCTCTCTGCTGCCGGATGTGGAAGATCTCTCGGCGCCCATCGCGGATCTCGAACCGGACGGCAAGGGGATTCCGATTCTGGTGACGGCAGTACGTGAAACTGGGCGGCAAGCTGCTGGCCTTCAGCGTCGATCCTCAGTTTGGCAATACTCTCGACGGATTCGTAATGGTCGACCTAACACGCACGAGTCCCGAGATTCTCTCACGCTACATGGGACGGGAACGGGCACAGGGGTTCCTTGCATGGCACCAGACTTCACGGCCGCGCGTGGCTTGAAGTGCGCGCGGTGTTTTCAATAAGCGATCATAAGGCTTCTGCGTATGCCGGATCAGAAGCCTGCAAGGGAGCCGGAACCGCGCTGGCCCGCGATAGTGGCCACGATCTCCGTCGGAGTTTTGTTCTACGCGATGCCCGAGTCGCTGACGCTTGGCCCGGGGTGGTTAGTGCTGTTGGTCGTCGTGGTTCTGCTGATTCCCATAACGGTGTTTCACCGGCTCGGCCGCGGCGACTTGAACGAGGCCTTTGGGTATCTGAATCTCGGCGTGATCACGCTGGCTGTGCTCTCGTCGCTGGTGCTGCTCGTGGTGAGGCTGCCGGCGCACAAGGAATCGCCCGTCGAATTGTTGCGCGCGGCGGCGGCCCTTTGGGTCAGCAACGTTCTGGTTTTCGCATCGTGGTACTGGCGCCTCGACGGCGGCGGACCCAACGAACGTGACAAGCTTCCGGTTCACAAGGACGGCGCTTTCCTGTTTCCCCAGATGATGATGGATCCGGCGCTGCGCGAACAGATGGGCGAGGATCGCTGGAATCCCGGGTTCGTCGATTATCTGTTCCTGGCGTTCAATACAAGCACGGCGTTTTCGCCGACCGACGTGCCCGTCCTGTCGCGCTGGGCCAAGGTGATGATGATTTTACAGTCGGTGATCTCGCTGGCGACTCTGGCGCTGCTGGCTGCGCGGGCGATAAATATTCTTTGAGGTCACCGGCGACAAGATCGCCGGCGCTACGTTGGGTCACTGGCGACGTTCGTTAGACGATTCCCATACGGCTGCCGACGGTCTTGAAGACATCGAGTGCGCGGTCGAGTTGCTCGCGGGTGTGATCCGCGTTTACGATGGTTCGCACGCGCGCTTTGTCTTTCGCGACGGTCGGGAATCCGATGCCGGTCGCGAAACACGCCCTGCTTGAATAATTCCGCCGAAAACCGATGCGCTTTCGATGCTTCGCCGACCATGACCGGCGTGATGGGCGTCTCGCTGATTCCGGTATCGAAGCCTGCCTCGACGAGACCTTTCTTGAAGTAGCGCGTGTTGGCCCAGAGCCGTTCGATGCGTTCGGGTTCGCTTTCGAGAACATCGAAGGCAGCGATGCAGGCGGCGGCAACGCCGGGCGGGTGCGAGGTTGAGAACAGGAACGGCCTGGCACGGTGATACAGAAATTCGATCAGGTCTTTTGTGCCGCATACGTATCCGCCCAGCACGCCGATCGCTTTCGAAAGCGTTCCGACCTGAATATCCACGCTGCCGTGCAGACCGAAATGATCAACGGTGCCGCGGCCGTTGCGGCCGAGTACTCCGGAGGAATGCGCGTCGTCGATCATCATGATTGCGCCGTACCGTTCGGCATGCTCCACAAGTTGGGGCAGCGGTCCGATATCGCCGTCCATGGAGAACACGCCGTCGGTGATCAGCAGTTTGTGGCCTTTGACGCCGTCGAGTTCCTTGAGAATGCGCCCGGCGCCCTCATGGTCTTTATGTTTGAAGACGTGAATCTTTGCTTTCGAAAGCCGGCAGCCGTCGATGATGCTCGCGTGATTCAGTTCATCGGAAACGATGTGATCCTCGGGCGTGAGCACGGCCGAGACGGTTCCGGCGTTGGCGGCGAATCCGGACTGGAAGACGACGCAGGCCTCCACGTTCTTGAACTTCGCGATCCGGTGCTCGAGTTCCATGTGGAGGTCCATGGTGCCCGAGATTGTGCGGACTGCGCCGGAGCCGACGCCGTACTTGCGGGTGGCTTCGATGGCGGCTTCGATGAGTTTCGGGTGAGTGGTCAGACCGAGATAGTTGTTCGACGCGAGGTTGACGACGTCTTTGCCGTCGAAGATGGATTCCGCCGCACTGGGACCTTCGAGTATACGCAGACGCTGGTATGTGCCGGCCTGCTTCCACTCTGAAATCTGTTCGCCGAGGTATGCGAGCGGGTCTTGTCGCGTCGAGGTCATCTCAGCTATTTATTGTGCCGCACTGCCCTTTTTGCGAGGATTGGTGGCGATCAGGAGATGGCGAGTCGTTCTCCGATAAGCTGATGGCAGGATTGCGCGAATGGCCATGATTTCCCGCTCTGCGCCCGGCTCGAAGGTGCTTGCCGAAATACGCGAGCAGCCCGCCGCGCTGAGCCGCACCCTCGAGGCTTGCACGAAAACGGCGGAGGAGCTGCGGCGGCGTTTCGAGAAAGAGCGGCCGCGGCTGGTCGTGATCGTCGCGCGCGGCACTTCGGACAACGCGGCCATTACAGGCCGCTACCTGATCGAGATTACTACCGGCATACCGGTATCGCTCGCCGCTCCATCGACGCTCACTCTTTACGGGGCGAAGATCGATTACCGGGATGCGCTGGTGGTCGGGATCTCGCAGTCCGGTGAGTCCACGGACACAAACGCCCTGGTCGAGAGCGCGAGGAAGTCCGGCGCCGTAACGGTCGGGGTTACGAACGAGGCGTCCAGCGCACTGGCGAAGATCGCGGAATTCGTTCTGCCTTGCCGCGCGGGCAAAGAGAACAGCGTCGCGGCGACGAAAACCTACACCGCGCAACTACTCGCGATGTATCTGCTGAGTTATACGCTCGGAGGGTTCATCCGGAGCGACGAGTTGGCCCGGGTGCCGCAGTGGGTGGAACGTGTCCTGAAACTCGAAAGCAGAGTAGAGGAGACCGCGGAGCGGTATCGATTCATGACCCGCACAGTCACGGTCGCACGCGGTTTGAATTACGGCAATGCGCTGGAATTCGGCCTCAAGCTGATGGAGACATGCTATGTGACCACGGAGCGATTCTCGGCCGCCGATCTGATGCACGGGCCGATCGCGATCGTTGAGGACTCGTTCCCGGCCTTTGTTTTCGCGCCCGGCGGCGTGACGTGGCAGTCCGTCCGAAGTGTCGTGGAGCACCTGAATCAATTAAAAGGCGACACGCTGGTCATCACGGACGTGCGCGAATCCGAGACGCGCGGTATGCCGGCGCGTTTTATTCGCGTCCCCGCGGGATTCAAGCCCCGAGGACCCGTGCGCGATCTGTACACGCCGATTCCCTACATCGTGCCGGCCCAATTGTTCGCCGCGCATCTGTCGGTCCAGAAGGGTCTCGATCCGGATCAGCCGAGAGCATTGAAAAAGGTGACTTTGACGATGTAAACCGCTACGCGGGATCTCAAGACGGAAGCTTCAGCGAAGGTTGAACCACTCGTACCGAAGTTGAGGACAGGAGTTATCGGAATTTTCGCGAAGTCCGCCGACACGTTCACGGGTTATCGTGAGTGGGAACTTCCACTCCGGCGACCCAGGGTTCAAGCGAGGCGCCGTAGCGAAGATGAACCCGATAGGACACGGTATTGATACCTTTTGGCAATCCGCGGAATTCCTCGCTGAATGGTCGTGGCACGTGAATCGATGATGGAACTTCCTCTATCGAGCCATACAGCGAGGCAGGAGTGGAAGGTACCGCTGGATTGGCGGGAACAGAAGGTTGAACGCCAATACGGACAACCGCCGGAACAATAATCACCATCTTGCGATCAGGGTGGCGTGATCGCAATCGTGACCTGTCGATATCCGCATCAATAGCGACCAGGTGCGTTCCCCGTTCATACAGGTCCGCGTTTACGCCGAACCGCTTCTCCTGGTCAATCAGATCGCGATATTTGCGCCATGCCGGTCCGTCGTACTCCAGGGCGACGAAGACGCGCCGACCGTGCTGCCGTTGATAGAATTCGATCGCGTTGCGATCAGATGGGGCAACTTTGGTATCGAAACCCAGATCGTGCAAGGTGCTTTGACCGAGCCATGTCGATGGGGTTCGATCGCCAAATAATGGCGAGGCTGGACCAATCCAGCGCAAATTGAGTTCAAGCCCGGTATCTTCATTGTTCGAGTTATGCAAATTGAGTTCAACCCCGGTATCTTCATTGTTCGAGTTATGGGACAAGGGCAACTCGCGCTCTGTAAGCGTGACGTCAGCGTCCACCGGGCCCGAGCGATTCATCCACGCATGGAGCAGCCCCAGGGTATCGGACAAGAACATGATGGCCACGGCCGCCAGCAAGGTGACGTATTTCATGTCAGGATTCCGCTCCGGTCATCCGGCCACGCAGGCGTTTGAAAATCAGCACCAGTGCAATACCAAGCGCGCCGATGGCTGCAAAGAACAGGTACCTGGGCATCCAGTCCCACCACCAATGGTACAGGCGCGTGAACAGGAAAACGGAGAATGCGACAGCCGAGACGTTTACCAGGTTGCTCCATTGCCGCGTGATGCCCAGCCAGATACAGCCCGCCGACGTCAGCAGGCCGACAAATTCGTAGACGCGCTCGATGTTCCGCGGACTGAACGGCAGGTAACTGGGGATTCCCCATTCCGCGAGTGAAATCACGGAAACGAAAAAGACAATCTCCCCGACGAGCCGGTAGACGGGAGGAAAATCCGGGTGGTTCTTATGGTTCGTCACAAACGAGCCAAAGAAAACCAGCACCGCAAGGAGCGCCACCAGCTCCGGGCGCTCACCCAGATCAAGCCACCAGTAACCCAAAGTTGCGTTCACCGTAGCGGCGAGGTATGCGATCAAAAGCAGCAACCCGACCGCCAGGAGCATGCGCAAGCGATAGCGGTAGGCCACCATCAGTGCAAATGCGCTCCACGCCAAAAGAGCGCGCTCTGTGGAGTTGATATTGAAAATTCTGGCCAGCACGGCCAGATTCATCACGAAGGAGGCGAAGGCAACCAGCGCGAACAAGCCCGTGAAGTAAGGTGTTTGCTCGCGTGCGGCTGTGAATTCTGCGCCGCCAAGGGCAATCAGCGGCAAGATCACTAAACAGCCACCGGCTCAAAAGCCGGTGGGATTGATTGCGACTGAAAGTCGCCTGAAGCGCCGACGCAGCGCGCATCTGCGACCGAACGTGCCGGTTCGTGCGAGCCATCGCGCCAAGCGCGCGGAATACGCCTCGGACCACTTCTTCCGGTGCTCGCAGAGCAAAAAGGCAAAGGTAAAACCTGCTGAAAGCTGTCCGCCTGAAAGGCGGAGGGATTAGACCCGGCGATGGAGACTAAAATGGCAACTTGCAGGGGCGTTACCAGGCCGCCCCAATAGCGAATGAAAAACAGAACGACGGCCGCGCAGATCGCAATAGCGCCGAGCGTTGAAGCGATACGCATGCCCCACGAAGCGCGCTTCTGCGAAACGCTGGTGTCAACGTCGTACCGCTCGGAGAGCCGAGCTAACTCAGTGAGCGACCACTCGTCAAAGCGCGTCTGTTGTTCGGGCGATAAATCAAGGACCCGTTGCACTTCAGCCGTTGCCAGCTGCCGGCGTAATAGCTGGATGCGATCGGCGGATTGTTGCGCCTCGGACTGGCTAGCCACAGGGGTTTTATGATTCTATCCGTCCGCGCCGCGTCCGACAAAGCGCGTCGCGAGGGTCTGAGTCCATTTTTAGGTTCGGCTGGTGGGCGGAGCATCCGCCAAATCAGCTTCGGGAGTACAGCCCCACGAGGCGTCACCGCCGTGCGCGTCAATCAAAAGCTACGCTATACTTTTCGAGAGACTGATGCTTATTCTCGATGCGGTTCTGGCGGTCATTCTTGCACTTCCTGGAACTCCGTCAAAACCACCTTCGCCCTCATCCGGGCCGGCGGCTATCCCTTTGGGCGGTCCGGAACTCGCCCGCGCCGTTAAAGCCGAACTCGAGTCCATAGCGGGAACCGGCTCCGTGGAGGTGACCACCGCCAGCGAATTCCGCTTCAACGTTCGGATCACGATACGAACTTTCAACTCGAAAATCTGCAGGCAGATTTACGATCGCGAAATGGGTTTGCACCAGCTCTTTCCCGATGTGAATTTTAATTTTTACTACAGCGCTCCGGAACTCACCCGAGCCATCAAAGCCGATCTCGAGTCGATATCGGGGCCGGACACCGTCGATATCAGTATCGACAGCAGGTCTCTCCTGAACGTGAGCGTTGCCATACCCGGCTTCAGTTCGCAAATCTACAGCGAGATCTTTGCGCGGGAACTGGAGTTTTACCGCGCTTTCCCGGACCTGAATTTCGATTTCTATATTCGGCCGCCGGCGGCCGGGACACTGCCCACAGTTTGACGCGGCGTTCCGCGCACGAGAGGCAGGATTGCGGCATTAATGCGCCAAACGTCAGGCGACGATTATTGGCCACGAATGAACACGAATGAACACGAATAAGACAATTTGCTTGTTTTCGATTTATTCGTGTTCATTCGTGGCCCATGGCATCTTCGATGACAAGCCCGCGCGCGGTTTGGGTGCGCGATAAGGTACAGGTATATGGAAACGAGAAAGATTGGAAGCGAGGGTCTGGCCGCGGGCGCGATCGGGCTGGGCTGCATGGGCATGACTCACGGCTACGGAAAGGGCGGCGACGAAGCGGAGTCGATCGCTACGATTCACGAGGCGCTCGACCGCGGCGCGACCTTGCTGGATACGGCGGAGGTGTACGGGCCGCACACCAACGAGGAACTGGTCGGCAAGGCGATCCGGGGCCGGCGGGACGAAGTGGTGCTGGCGACGAAGTTCGGAATTGCGGTAAGCCCGGCGGGGATACAGTTCGATGGCTCTCCTGCGAATGTTCATCGGGCGGCGGAGGGTTCGCTGCGACGGCTCGGCGTGGAGGTAATCGACCTCTACTACCTGCACCGCAAGGATCCGGCGGTTCCCATTGAAGAGACAGTCGGGGCGATGAAGGAACTGGTTCATGCCGGCAAGGTGCGATTCCTGGGTCTTTCGGAAGTGGGAGCCGAAACGATCCGAAGAGCCCATAAGACACATCCGATCAGCGCCGTTCAGAGCGAGTATTCGCTGTGGGAGCGGGGGATTGAGGAGTCGATCCTGCCGGCGATGCGCGAGTACGGCATCGGCCTGATACCGTTCAGTCCTCTCGGGCGCGGATATCTGACCGGGGCGATTCAGTCCGCAGCCGCATTCGGCGCCGGCGATCTCCGCCGCAATCTGCCGCGATTCGACGATGAGCATCTGGCGGCGAACCAGAAGCTGGTGGATGCCGTCAAGGCCGTCGCGAAACGCCATGAAGCAACCCCGGCGCAAGTGGCGCTGGCATGGATTCTCGCCGTCGCGCCCGACGCCGTTCCGATTCCCGGGACCAGACGACGAACGTATCTGGACGAGAATCTGGGCGCCGTCAATGTGCGGCTGACGGAGGAGGACATGGCGGCGCTGGATGGCCTGGCCTCGATGGCGGTGGGCGATCGGTATCCGCCCGCTATGGCCAGTGCCGCGGAGCGGTAAGCGGCTTACTTTTTTCGCGGCCGCTTCGGAACGAATGCGAGGAACCGGCGCGGATTGTCCACCATGATGCGATGCAGCACGTCGTCGCTCACGCCGGCCGCTTTCAGCTTCGGCAGGAACACCGTCAGGGTTTTGGCGTAGCCGCTGGATGCGTCCGCCGAGAACATCAGGTGGTCGGCAAAACCGGCTTCGATGAGGGCCATCACCATGGGAACCTGCTGTGCGTCGTTGGCTCCGCCCTGCCGGTCGAAACCCACGAACGCGCCGCGGCGGCAGATGGTTTTCTGCACGTAGACGTTGGGGTCCACAAGATTCCCGAGGTGTCCGATGACGATGCGGTCGGGTTTCACGCCGGCGTCTTCGAGGATGTCGAGCTGTTCGAGCGCCGATTTACCGGGGATTCCGGTGTGGGTAAAGATCGAAAGATTCGTCGCGAGGTGCGCCTTGCCGATGGCGCGGAACACCTTGCGTTCATCGGCGGTGATCTCATCCCATGAACCGATTTCGCCGAACACGCCGAGGGTGTCGTCATCCGCCTGCTTGATGAGCGCTTTGACGATTTGCTCCTCGCTCATCGTGGAGATCTCTTTCGGATAAAACGGCTGCGAGTAGAAGCCTCCGCCCGCAACGATCGGGAAGGCCGGACTTCATCGAGACCTGGCGAATGAAGTTGATATCGCGCCCCATGTCGGGGTGTCCGGCATCGACAATGCAGGCGACGCCGGCTTCTTTCGCTTTGGTGACCTCGTGCGCTCATCAGATCGACGTTGCGCATGATGTCCGGGACGGGCGGACCGCCGCCTCTGCCGCCGCGCGCCGGGGCCGGCGGCAGACCGTTGGCGGCACGCACGGCGGCGGTAGCCGCGGCGAATTTCTCGCGAAAAGTCGGGCGACAGTTGCAGGTGCTCATGGAAAAGCGTGGCGCCCATTGCCAGCTCCTCGGGCTGGTAGTCTCTCAGGATCGCCCGGATGATGGCGCCTTTCGGAAAGGTTGGACCTTGAGAAGCAGGTCCCTGTGCGGAGAGGCTGCGCGGGAGGGCAGCGGCTGCGGCGCCGGCTGCGATCGTCTGGAGAGCCTGCCGACGGGTCAGGGTTCGTTCAGGAAGCGTTAACATCGTGCACCATTGTAGACTCAGCCCGCGCATAGCGGCCTGCAGGTTTGCGTGCGAAGTTTCAACTATAATCTGGTGATGAAAACTCGTTGCGGGATACTGGCGATAGTACTGGCGATCATACTCGCCGCAAGCGCCGCGGGGCAACGGCAGCCGAAGCCTCTCGTTCTGCAGGAACAGGGAAGTTTCTTTGTCGGCGGGGAAACCAAAGCGTTGCCTGCTCCTCCACCGCCTCCGGCTAATGCGCCGCCCGGACGCGGCGGTGGATTCGGCGGCGGCGAGATCACGGTCAACCAGATGTACGTGCAGTATCAGATCCCGGAAAATGGCGACCGCCATGTGCCGGTGGTTATGGTGCACGGATGCTGCCTGAGCAGCAAGACCTGGGAGACCACGCCCGGACGGCCGCATGGGCTGGAACGAATATTTCGTGAGAAAGGGGCGGCCCGTTTATCTCGCCGACCAGGTGTCGCGCGCGCGATCCGGTTTCGATCCTTCCACGTTCACTGCGGTTAAAGCGGGCACGCTTCCTCCCAGCGCGCTGCCAGCTGTTCTCGCCGCGAGCCGGCAGGTTGCGTGGACCGTTTTCCGCTTCGGGCCCGAATACGGAACTCCGTTCAAGGACGAGCAGTTTCCGATCGAGGCCGTCGACGAGCTCTACAAGCAGATGATCCCGGATCTCAATGCGACTCTACCCAATCCCAATCCGACATGGACCAACATGGCGGCTCTGGCGGTGAAGCTGAAGGGAGCGGTTCTGATGGGTCATTCCGAGTCGGGTTTCTTTCCGGAGCAGGCCGCGCTGATCGATCCGTCCGGAACCAGGGGGATCATTTCAATCGAGATGCCGTGCGTGACCAATCTCTCGCCCACGCAGATTTCCACGCTGGCGAAAATTCCGATCCTGGTGATGTTCGGCGATCACCTGGGAGACTCACCGAACGGGATCAATTCCTGGCCGACGTCGTTCGATTCGTGCAATCAATTCGTGAAACAGGTGACGGCCGCGGGTGGCGATGCGAAGATGATGTCGCTCCCCGAGATGGGAATCAAGGGGAACAGCCACATGCTGATGCAGGACAAGAACAATTTGCAGCTTGCCGACCTGATCATTTCGTGGATCGATGGCCATGTCGAGAAGAAGGCTACGAAACGGCATTAATACGTCGAGCAAAGTACCGGTAAACTGAGGTTAGGATGGTTGAAGCCAGATCTCGATCCGCGGTTCACGCGGATGTTCTGCGGAAAGTTTTCGACCTCGGGGGGCATGGATTAAATCGCTCGCTGGCAGAGGAACTCCTTTCGCTCGACTTCCCCCAGGGAGACGCCGACCGCGCCGCTGAGCTCAGCACGAAGGCGAATGAGGGAATGCTGACCGATAGCGAAGAAGCCGAGTTGGAAGCATATATCAACGTCGGAGATCTTTTGGCCTGGTGGCAGTCAAGAGCCAGAGAAGTATTACACCGCCAGGCGTGAGCGATCTTGCCGCTAAAGTTCGGCGCCGGGCCGACGGTGTTTGTGAATATTGCCGGGTCCCGGAGCAGGCGTTTCGAAGACCATTCCACATTGAGCAAGTGATCGCGCGGCAGCATGGAGGTGTCACGGAGCTTGCCAATCTGGTTCTCGCCTGCTGGGTTTGCAACCTTAAGAAAGGGCCTAACCTGACCGGCATCGATCCCCAATCGAAGCTGCTAACGCCGCTATTCAACCCTCGAAGGGATATAGGGTCAGACCATTTCGCATTGAGTGTGGGAACCTCGATGGCGGCCGGCGTCGAGATCCCCGGACTTACGGCTGTTCGTCGAACCACAGTGATGGTCCTTGGGATGAACACGGAGATGAGGCAGATGGTCCGGTACGAACTGTGGAGGGAAGGCTGACGATAATCGGAGCCGCTTCAACGCGTCGTACCCTGGTTATTTTCTCAATGTTTGCCAAAGGCCTCTCCGCAATCGTCGCAATAACCCTGGCGTTCCCTGCCGGCGCGGCATCGTATGTCGCAGGCGAGGAGCGGCGGACCACTTCTACCTCCAGCGCCGCCGTTCGCAATCACGGGAACGGTACGCTCCGTATCACGATCTGGTATCCGGCTACAGGAAGGGAACGTGAGGTCGATATCGGACCCGCGGCCGATCCGGTTTTTGTCGCCGGCCGGCTGGCAATTCGCGCCCCTTTCGCCGATACCGTGCGCCATCCGCTGATCCTCGCGTCGCACGGTTTCGGCGGCACTGCGCAACAGTTAACCTGGCTTGGGGCGCCGCTGGCACGGCACGGGTTTATCGTCGCGGCCGTCGATCATCCGGGCACTAATGGTATTGACGGCGTAACACCCGAGGGCGCCTATGCTCCCTGGGAGCGGGCGGGTGACTTGAAAGCGGCGCTCGATTTCCTGCTCGCGGACCCGGCGTTCGCTTCGCATATCGATGCGACGCATATCGGCGTTGCCGGCTTCTCGCTGGGCGGGTTTACTGGCGCCCTCGAAGCGGGGGCGCGCACGAATTTCGATCAGTTCATCAGGTTCTGTGACGGTCCGGCACGCGATGCGATCTGCAATCCGCAACTGGAGTTCCCACTCGATTACCACGACCAGGCCGAAGTGCTCGCACGACCGGAGGTGCGCGATCTGAAGGCGCGCGAGCACAATGATTTCCGCGATCCGCGTATCGTGGCCGCATTCCTGGTCGCACCGGCGCTCATTCAGGCGCTCGACTTCGCCAGTGTCAAACACATCAGCATTCCCGTCGAGATCGTGCTGGGATCCGCCGACCCGATCGCTCCTCCTGGGACCAATGGCGAACTTCTGGCGCGTCTCATTCCGAAAGCCCGATTGAAGGCATTGCCGGGGGTTGGACATTACGATTTTTTATTGCAATGTGGGCCCGCGGGCACTAAAGAGGCCAAGCCGTATTGCGCCGATGGCGTAGGGACGAAGCGCGCGGATACCCACGCGTCCACGGTCGCCGCGGCGATTGCGTTCTTCGACGGAACAATCGGCCGCAGCCACTAAAGCGACCGCCAGGAATCGTGAATCTCCGGCTTGTAACCCTGTCGCAAACACCCCACGATCGGCTCCGGCGTCAGCACCGTTGCGGTCCGATCCCCACGGCGGGCGTCGCGTCTGGTGTAGCCTTCCGGTGTCCAAAGGAAAAGGCTGTCGTTCCAGACAAGATGAGCGCTTCCGTCGACCCGCACGAAGCAACCATCAGGCAAAGAGCCCAAGGTCGCCTCGTACGAGACTTTTCTCCTTTGACGATCAATTCGCGCCGGATGTAATTCGAGGTCCATTTCGTCGGCCATCGGAAGACGATCCTGGCCGCTCGATCGCCGCCAGGAATGCCGGAAGGCGTTGAAGCGTTCCCGCCTGCACTCGGCGCAGGGTCTGTGTCCGGCGGCGAAGGCGACCGCTTCGTCGAGGAAAAACAATTCCGTGTAACGCCTCTCGGACATGACGATCCGGTGTCGTCCGCGGAATTGCAGTACGCAGGCGATCCAGCGCCTGCTCTTGAAACAGCGGACGATTTCCCGATCGCTGTTATGCAGGGCGCCGCCTCTGTTGCCCATCATCGTGCCGCGAGCGGAAGTGCGAAAAAGTTCGCCGAATGGATCGACCCGATTTTGTAGCGGCATTCGCCCTCAAAAGGCGCCGGGCCGCGTTTCAGGCAGTCCGCACGTATTTGTTGAACCAGTCGATGGTGCGCTGCCAGGCGAGGTCGGCGGCGGCTTTGTTGTATCGTTCGGGCGTGGCGTCGCAGTTGAATCCGTGAACGGCCCCTGGATAGATGTACCCCTCGTGAGGAACGCTGATCGCCGTGAGCGCCGCATCGTAAGCCGGCCATGTCCCGGCCAGGCGAGTATCGAGGGCGCCATGATGGACCAGAATCGCCGCCTTGATTTTCGGGATGTCGTCTTTTCCGGGAACCGCTCCGTAGAACGGCGCCGCGGCCCCGATATCCGGCCCGAGCCGGAACGCGAGGGTATTGGCGATCCCTCCTCCGTAACAGAAGCCGGTGGCGCCGATCTTGCCCGTGCAGTCGGGCCGCGCCTTCAGCCACATCGCCGCCGCCACCATATCTTCGGTCATCTTCTTGCCGTCGACCTTCGCGAACAACTGGCCGCCCTTGTAGTCGTCGCCCGGAAAACCGCCGAGGGACGTGAGTCCATCCGGCGCAAACGCCATGAAGTTCGCCAGCGCGAAACGGCGCGCGATGTCTTCGATATGAGGATTAAGCCCCCGGTTTTCGTGCACCACAATGATGCCGGGCAGCTTCGAAGGCATCGCATTTCGTGTATCGGCGCTGACCGGGCGAACGAGATAGCCCTTGATGCTTCCGTTCCCCTGAGGCGACGGAACGGTCTCATACGTGGCTTTGATCCGATTGTCGGCAGGCGCCACCTGCTGGCCCAGCGCGTAGTTCGGCATCAGAGCCTCGACAATCGCCGACACGGCAAGACCGCCGATGGCAAAGCGCTTCACGCCGTCCATAAAATCGCGGCGCCCGATTTCGCCGTGAATAAAGCGGTTGTAGAGCTGGATGGCTTCGACTGGGAGTTTGGGTCTGGTTGGGTCCATGGCTGTTTCCCTTCCCGCAGAATATATCACGGGCAAGTCCAGGACCTCAGGGCGCGGACGATACACGGACGCTCGCGAGTTCGCGATAGCGGTGCACGGTCTCGTGAGGAATTGCGGCAATCTCGAGTTCTGTGAGGTAACGGATGGGCGCGGATGCGTGCAGACGCTGTAGCACCTCAGCCAGTCCGCGGAGCATTGAAAGCGCGGCGGAGGAAATAGTCTCGCTAACAAGAACTCCGCGCCCTTCGAAAATTCGGAATGGTTGATCCGAACATAGACCTTCCGAGTCACAGAAGGATTCGATGTCGGAACCTGGAAGGAAAGGATTATGCGCCGAGACGTCGGAGAAAATCGCCTGGCAAGGAAAGAGAATTCCCCCGGCCAGGATGCTCGCTGAAATAGGATCGGTCCCCAGCGTATGGATTTTCTCATCTTCCGGCAGCGCCCAGCCGGAGTTACGAGACATCGCGCGAAGCACCACATAATCGTGGGCGCGCGATCCGCGGGGAGGAACGGAGACGCGCCTTATCACTTCGTCCAACAACTGCTCGACTGCTTCCGGCTCGTTTCCACAAACGACGAGACCGTGGTTTCCCAGTATGAATACATCTGTATTCGGATCGGCGCAAAGAACGCGCTCGATCGCCTGCGACAGCGGCAGGCCGGACGCCACATACGGAACCCACTTCCAGCAGAGGCCCCGCAGGAGTTGCTCCAGTCGGGCGGCTCCGTCGTACCGTACGGCCCAGGCTATGGTATTGACACAGTGAACATGCAGAACGATGCGATGGGGTAACACCGCATGGAGCGCGGTTTCAGTCGACGCGCCCTGGTAACAATCGGCCGGATCGACGTGCCGCCGCAGGCACCCGTGCAGAAGCTGAGTTAAATCCAAAGGAATAAGAATGTCGCCGGAAGCCGCATCGGCCATCCACCGGCCGGAGGCTTTGATCCAGAGAACGCCATCCCGTTTGATCGAAATATTTCCTGTGCTGGCCTGCGTGAGCAAAGGGTCGCTTCCGACGCGCACCGCGAGATCCAGCAACCGCCACAACTCCGCGTCGCGGATCCCTCCGTTACGTGTCACGATGCGTACCTCCGTGTTCGTCGGGACGAAATCTGTTGGAGCGGTTCGGCGCCGGCGCCATCAGCAAGCGTCCCATTCCATCCGCGGTGATACGAATGCCCTATTCTCAAAAAATCGGTCCTCGGTCCGACCTGCGCAAGCAATTGATGAATCAACCCGCCATGTCCGCGCCAGGATCGGCAAACGCGTTCAGCGCGGCGCCGGATCGGGATCCACGACATCCGGTTTCGTCTACGGAGAGACCGCGCTCACATGCCACAAAACCCGAAATGCGCGATGCGCGAAACAGGTTCGCGTCACTTTATTTCAGTGCAATAGCCAATCGTAGCGCGACTTCGCGCGATTGCCGCAATTTGATGTGCCCGTTTTGTAAACTTTTTCGCGAGCGAGTGCGGCATGCCGCATGAGCTGTCGGCAGAATGGAACACCGGCAACGACCGATGCATGCAATTCGAAATGGCAGAACATCGGATGTTAAGCTGGGCCTCCGCAAGAAGGGTTTCTGTTGTATCTACGGCGACCGGCATGCCTATCTTTCAGCAGCTCAAAGATGGTGTGACATCTCGCCATATTTTAATAGCTCGCACTGGCACTGGTCGCGTGATGAAATGAGTGATGCCCAAAAAGGCCGAGGAGTATGAGATGGCTGCGAAGTCCCCTGCCGGCGGATTGAGCCGACGCTCAGTGATGCGTAGTCTGGCGGCTGCGGCGAGTTATCCGTTGGCTGCGTCGGGGAACTCGCTGAAGCCAGGAATCGGGATTATCGGCGGGGGCATGGCCGGCATTTCGCTCGCCTGGCTCCTTGACAGTGAGTATGACGTCGTTCTCTTCGAGGCCCGCGACTTTCCCGGTGGAAATGTTCGAAGCGTACCGGTCAGCCTGGATGGTTTCACGTTCGCGGTCGATCTCGGCGCCCAGTTCTTTCATCCGAAACTCTATCCGACTTACGTCAAGCTGCTCGAATTTCTTGGGCTCTACCCTTCGGGCGTTCATTCCTTTCCGGCGTCGATTACGCTGGCTGCGTTCGGCAATCCGCAGCCTCTGTTTGTATCGCCGATTCTTCCGGGACGCGTATGGCCTGTGCTGGCTTCCTGGAATCAGTCGGGGATCCAGGCGTTCGATGTCGCGTTTCAGGCTGCAAAGCAGCGGGAAGATGCTGACGCCAGTTGGGCGTTGACGCTTGAAGACTGGCTTCCCACGCTGGGGCTCACGAGCGACCAGTGGGAGGGTATGATACTCCCCTGGGCCGCGTCGATCTTTTCAGGGCAGATCGAGGAAGCCAGGGGAATGTCGGCCCGTGCGGCCATGATTTTCGCCGCGAAGGCGCTGCCCGATAAAATTACCGATCCATTGCTCTACTACGTGTTGAATCAGGGAATGGCGGCGCCATTACTCGCTATGCTCGGGCAGATTTCCTCGGCCCGGATCCTGACGGGGGCGCAGGTAACGTCGGTCGTGCGAAACGCCGCCGGAGGATTTCAGATCGCATGCGCGGATGGGCGGGCAGCGACCGTGGATCAGGTTGTGTTTGCCTCATCCGGTCCGCCAACACTCCGATTGCTTCAAAACATGCAAGGGATGGCGGCGCAGAGTGCGGCGCTTGAGAACATCGCTTTTCGGGACGCCCGGCTTGCGCTGCACACGGACCCGCTTTATGCGTCTCCCGATTCGAAGGTCTGGTCTTTTCTGAATTCCGGAATTCACGGTGGCTTCTGCGAGGCCTCGATGTGGATGGGCGATGTAATCAATTCCGTACCACAGGAGACGGCGGCGAAGGTATGGAAAAGCTGGGATACGCATCACCTCGTGCAGCCGCGGCAAATTCTGGCGGAGGCTCATTTCCGGCATATGTTTCCGACGCCTGCCACACTTGCCGCGCAACTAGCGCTTCTGAGTCTGCAGGGGGAGGACAGTGTTTGGTTCGCCGGCGGCTACACGCGACCGTACGATTCCCAGGAAACCGCGCTGGTATCGGCCCTTGGAGTTGCCCAGGGCCTGGGAGCCGGCTCGGAGAGAGTAACGCTATTAAGGCAGGCAACGCGCGGATAGACTTGCGAAAAGTCGCCTGACCGCGTACAAGTCATGGTTGCCGAGATCTGCGTCTGGATCGAGCAATCGCACGCCTTTGTCAGACCTCTCTGGCACGAAACGCGCCCTGTCGCGCCCGCTCCGGAAGTACACACAGGCTTCAAGTGCATCGCATTCAGGAGGAGCATATAGCCGCCGAGCGGGCCGACGCTCAGCTCCCTGCGGCGAACACCATGAAAAAACGCCAGATAACTCTTGCTTATCCGGTTGTTTCAGCAAACCGCTGCCGAAGACTTTGTGGCGGCTCCGGGCGAAACTCGCCCGCGAGGCGGCCTGCCGGAACAACTGGCCGCCTGGCGCGGCCCGAATGGCCTCCCGTGGCCAGGATCCGGAGGGTAGTGGGCCTTGAGCTTGCTGAAACAACCGGATAAGCAAGAGATAACTTAATCTGGCTTCGTGTGGCAGAACGCTTCCGAGATCAAGCGCGCGGCCGCAACTGAAATTCTGGCATGCCGTTCGTTTTCCCCGGAAGCCGCATGGTTTTTGGCTCAGAGAGGAGTATTCAGTCCACAGATCTTTACCTCGTGACAACGTGAATCACTAAAACTAAACTTCGGCCATTTGAAAAATCAAACATTTCAGATAGAGCGTTTCCGGAACTGTGAGCAGAATCGGGTGATCCTGCGCCTGCGCCCGCCGTTCCAGCACGCGCAACACACGCCCCGCATCGAGCGAGGCTTCGGCCACCACTGCCAGCAGCATCGCCTCACTCACATGATGCGAACACGAGCACGTGACCAGAATTCCGCCGGGCGGAAGCAATCGCATCGCGCGCAGGTTGAGATCCTTATAGCCACGCATCGCCCCAGCAATCTGCTGGCGCGACTTCGCGAACGCCGGCGGATCGATCACGATCGCATCGAAACTCCTGCGCGCCGAAGCATAATTCGAAAGCACATCGAAAACGTCGCCCTCACGGAACGTGACATTCGAGATGCCGTTCGTTTCCGCATTGCGTTCCGCGGTGGCCAGCGCCGCGGCGCTGGAATCGATGGCCTCTACCTGCTCGCAAGTCCGCGCGAGATGGAGCGCGAATCCTCCGGCCGAAGTGAAGCAATCGAGCGCACGGCCGGAGGCATAACGCGCGGCGGCCAGATAATTTTCCCGCTGATCCAGATAAATCCCGGTCTTTTGCCCGTGAAGCAGGTCGGCCTCAAGCTGAAATCCGTTCATCCAGATCGCCGCTGGACTGTCGATCTCGCCCGACACCACCTTGATCTCTCGCGGCAACTCTTCCAGCGAACGCACCGCCGCGTCATTGCGAGCCACAATCGCCCGAGGCGCAAACTGCTCCTCAAGCGCCTGCACGATTTCAGGAATCGCTCGATCCATACCCTGGTCGAGCGCCTGTACGACGAAATAATCGCCATACCGGTCAATAATCAGAGCGGGAAGAAAATCCGCTTCCGCATGCACCAGCCGGTAAGCGGTCGAATCTGTTACCACCTGCTCACGAAATCGTTGGGCCGCCGCAATTCGAGTTCCGATGCAAACAGGCTCTGCAGATCGCCCCAGCATCCGCAAAGCAATCTGCGACGCCGCGCTGTAATGCGCCTGTCCGAGAATCTGCCCGCGGGAATCGAGCACGCGCACGGTATCTCCCGGCGCCGCCTGACCCGCATCCGTCAGATCCGAGCGAAAGATCCAGGGATGGCCGGAGCGAAACCGGTCCGCGCCTTTTCGTGAAACGCGAACACTCGGCTGTATTGGCTTGTCTTCCAACTCAACATCATGCAATATCAGTCCGCATCGCTGCCGGAGTGTTGCGCATCTTAAGATTTAATATGTCCAACGATCAGGTGACCTGTGTCGCCCTCTCATGCGCAAAATTTGCCGGAGCGGGACATTGAAATTCGGATTTCTGGTTTGCCTGGCTCTCCTCGTTCTTGAGGGTTGTGAACAAAAAGCCGCGGCTCCCCCTGCCGGTCCACCCGAGGTTTCGGTCGTAACCGTCATTCAAAAGGACATCCCGCTGACATCCGAGTGGGTGGCTTCGCTTGACGGCTACGTAAACGCTCAGATTCAGCCGCAGGTAAGCGGTTATGTAATCCGGCAGGACTATCGCGAAGGTTCTTTCGTACATAAAGACGACGTTCTCTTCGAGATCGATCCGCGCCCGTTCCAGGCCGTCCTGGATCAATCTCAGGGACAACTCGCCCAGGCCCGAGGGTCGCTCGCGCAGGCGGAAGGCAAGCTGGCGCAGGATCAGGCGCAGCTTCTTCTCGCCCAGATCAACGTGAAGCGCGACACGCCGCTTGCCAAAGCCCGCGCCATCCCGCAGAGCCAGCTCGATACCGAGGTTCAAACGGAGTCGACGGTCGCAGCCCTGCTCAAGACCGACGATGCGGGTATCGTGGCCGCAAAAGCCGCGATTCAATCGGCTGAAGCAAACGTGCGGGCTGCCGAGTTGAATCTGGGTTTCACCAAAGTTCGTTCCCTGCTGGACGGCATCGCCGGTCTCGCGACGGTGCAGATCGGCAATCTGGTGAGCCAGACGTCGGTTCTGACAACCGTCTCCCAGGTGGACCCGATCCGAGCCTATTTTCCCATCAGCGAACAACAGTATCTGGCGGTCAGCGATCAGGGAAAAGGCGACTGGCTGAAGGCCGCTGCCTCCATTCCTCTGCAACTGAAACTGGCGGATGGCACGACGTATCCCCGCACCGGCCGCATCGTCTTTACCGATCGTCAGGTGGACCCGTCAACCGGCACCATCCGAATTGTCGGCGCGTTCGCGAATCCCGGAAACATTCTGCGGCCGGGACAATACGGCCGCATCGTCGCGAGGACCGGGACCAAACGAGACGCCCTCCTCGTGCCTCAACGCGCGGTGTCGGAAATCCAGGGCCGGTATCAGATCGCGGTGGTGGGCCCCGGCAACAAGGTGAGCATCCACAATGTGACGCCGGGCCTTCGGGTCGGCTCGCTTTGGGTGATCGACAGCGGCCTCTCGCCGGGCGACACCGTCGTGACAGAAGGGCTCGTCAAAGCGCAGGACGGCGGAACGGTAAAGCCAAAAGCCGAGCAGATTCCGGAAGACGCGAACCAGGCTTCGGCACAATAACATGTCGAAATTTTTTATCAACCGCCCTATTGTGGCGATGGTAATCGCCATTCTTATGGTCATCATCGGCGGCGTCTCAATGCTGACGCCTTCCCATCGCGCAGTTCCCCAGCATCGTGCCGCCCGAAATTCAGGTGCAGGCGGTATATCCGGGCGCCGATGCGCAGACGCTGGAACAATCCGTGGCCACGCCGCTCGAGCAGCAGATCAGCGGCGTCGACAACATGAATTACTTGTACTCGATCAACGCGAGCAACGGGACCACCCAGATCACGGTGGATTTCGACGTCGCCACAGACCCCAATATCGATCAGGTTCTGACTCAGCTGCGTACCGCCCAGGCGCAGGCGCAGCTCCCGGCTCTCGTGAATACCGCGGGTCTGGTGATCCAGAAATCGCCCACATCGCCGTTTATGCTCGCCGCATTGTATGCGCCGAAGGGCACTCACGACAGCACCTTTCTCGCCAACTACGCGTACATCAATATGGTCGATGAGCTGACGCGGGTGCCCGGCGTGGCGAAGGTCAACATCTTCGGCGCGGGCCAGTATGCGACGCGCATCTGGGTCAAGCCCGATCGGCTGGCGTCGCTGGGCATAACCGTTCCGCAGATCGTAGCGGCCGTGCAGACGCAGAACAATGTGAATCCCGCGGGACAGATCGGCGGCGAGCCAGTGCCCGACAGGCCAGGAATTCACTTATACCGTGCGGGCGCAGGGCCGTCTCCAGACACCGCGAGGAATTCGGCAACATTATCCTGCGTTCGAATCTGGACGGCTCCACCCTGCGGTTGAAAGATGTGGCGCGCATCGAACTGGGCGCGCAGACCTATAACCTCACCGGGCGTTTTAATGGCAGGCCGTCGGCGATTCTCGCCCTCTACCAGTTGCCCGGCACCAACGCGGTGCAGGCCGCCGCGGCCGTTCGCGCAAAACTCGCGCAACTGAAGCAGCGCTTTCCTCAGGATCTCGATTATCAGGTCAGGCTCGATACGACGAGAGCCGTTTCGTCCGGTATTCGTGAGATCGTTCAGACGCTGTTTGAAGCCCTCGCTGCTGGTGGTGCTTGTGGTTTACATCTTCCTGCAGGGCTGGCGCGCCACGCTGATTCCGCTGCTCGCGGTCCCTGTCTCGCTGATCGGCACGTTTGCGGTTTTCCCGCTGCTCGGATTTTCGATCAACACGCTTTCATTGTTCGGACTGGTGCTGGCCATCGGTCTCGTTGTCGACGACGCAATCGTCGTGGTCGAAGCCGTCGAACATCACATCGAGAATGGCCTCACTCCGCGCAACGCCGCGCTACTCGCGATGGAGCAGGTGTCGGGACCGGTTGTCGCGATCGCGCTCATTCTGACCGCCGTGTTCGTTCCGACCATCTTCATCCCTGGCATCACCGGGCGCCTGTACCAGCAATTCGCCGTCGACCATTGCGATCTCAGTCGTCTTCTCCGCTTTTAACGCTCTGTCGCTCAGCCCCGCGCTGGCGGCGTTGCTTCTGCGTCCGAAGAACGGAATCGCACGGGCCGCTGGCCGGCTTCTTCCGCTGGTTCAACAAAGTGTTCGGCCGCGCCACCGATGGTTACGTCGGATTCTCCGCAGTGTTGATTCGCAAGGCCGGCTTCAGTCTGGTCTTCCTGGTTCTCGTCGCTGTCGGCGCCGTATTCATGGGCAGCCGGCTCCCCACTTCCTTTTTGCCCGAAGAAGACCAGGGTTATCTGTATGTCGCCATGCAGCTGCCGGATGCATCCTCGCTGCAGAGAACCAGCGAAGCCGCGAAGCAGGTCGAGAATGTGATGCTGAACACGCCAGGCGTAGCGTCATGTATCTCGGTAATCGGTTTCAGTCTGTTGAGCCAGGTGCAGAACACTTACAGCGCATTTTTCTTCGTGCCGCTCAAAGACTGGGACCAGCGCAAGAAGCCGGAGGAGCAGTTCAAGGCTATCCAGGCGCACATGGGGCAGGCGCTGTCGCAAATCAAGGAGGGCATCGCGTTCTCCTTTCAGCCGCCCTCCATCCCGGGTCTCGGTACTTCGGGCGGCGTGACGTTCGTGCTCGAAGACCGCTCCGGCGGCACACCGGAATTCTTCACGAACAATGTGAATAAATTCGTGGCCGCGATACGGAAACGGCCGGAACTGGTGGGGGTCGGCACAACCTATCTGCCGAACGTGCCGCAGCTGTATGCGGACGTAGACCGCGAAAAGGTATCGCGTCAGGGAGTAAACATCGGCGATGTGTACACCACCATGCAGACCTTCATGGGCGGGTATCTGGTCAACTACTTCAACCGCTTCGGGCGGCAATGGCAGGTGTACGTCGAAGCGGAAGGCGACTACAGAACGCGTCCCGACGACGTCGGACAGTTCTACGTGTTTAATAACAAGGGCGGGAAGGTTCCCTTAAGCGCCGTCACCAGCCTGCGGACCATCAACGGGCCCGAGTTCGACTATGCGCTTCAACGAATATCGAGCGACCGAAATCAACGCCGCCGCCGCGCCGGGCTACAGTTCCGGCCAGGCGACGAAGGCGCTCGAAGAAGTATTCGCCCAGACGATGCCTCGCGAAATGGGATTCGACTATATGGGGATGTCGTTTCAGGAACAGCAGGCCGCGAAGGGCATCTCTCCTTCCGTCATCTATGGCCTCTCGCTGCTGCTTCGTCTTTCTGATTCTGGCGGCGCAGTACGAAAGCTGGTCGCTACCCTTCAGCGTGTTGCTGGGCACGCCGATTGCGGTTTTCGGCGCATATCTGACCATGACGCTGCGGCACTACGAAAACGATGTATTCGCGCAGATCGGCCTCGTCATGCTGATTGGCCTTTCGGCGAAGAACGCGATTCTGATCGTGGAGTTCGCCAAAGCCGAATACGAAAAGGGTAAGGGAGTCCAGGAGGCTGCCCTCGCAGCGGCCCGGCTCCGCTTGCGGCCGATTCTGATGACGGCGTTCGCTTTCATTCTGGGCTGCGTTCCGCTGTGGATCGCTTCCGGTTCGGGCGCAAATTCCCGCCGCATTCTGGGAACCGCCGTCATTGGCGGGATGCTGGCTGCTTCGTTGATTGCGATCTTCCTGATTCCGGTAACGTTCGATGTGGTGGAAAGCATAACGGCCAAAACCAAACGCAAGAGTGATATCCCCGCGGAAGGCGGAGGCGCCGAATGACCCTCGGAGTGAGACTAACAGCCGCTACAGTAGCCATCTGCCTCGCGGGATGCACGGTTGGGCCGAACTACCAGCGTCCACAAATAGCTGCGCCGCCCGCGTTCCGAGGCCCCGACTCAACCGCCGCCGGAGATGCCGCTGTGGCATCGCTGGGGGATGCGAAGTGGTTCACCGTCTTCGAAGACCCCGAACTGCAAAAGTTGATTCGAACCGCGCTCGATCAGAACTATGATGTTCGGATCGCGGCGACGCGCATTCTTCAGGCAAGAGAGCAGGTCACGATCACGCGCTCGAACCAGTTTCCGAGCGTTACCGGAGCGGCCGGCGCCACAGGGGCGCGTACTCCGCCCATCTCAGGCGGATTTCCGTCGTTCACTTACGCTGCGCTGTTGGCCACCCTCTCTGCCTCGTGGGATGTCGACTTCTGGGGAAAATACCGCCGGGCGACCGAGGCTGCACGCGCAAATCTGCTGGCGAGCGATTGGGCGCAAAAGGCGGTGATCTCGAGCCTGGTCGCGAATGTCGCGACGGCATATTTCACGCTTCGCGAACTGGATCTGCAACTGGATATTTCGAAGAATGCGCTGACCGCGCGCCAGGATTCGCTGAAGCTGACGCAAACGCTCGCGGATGGCGGCGCCGGGACTCTGGCCGACGTGTATCAGGCGCAACAACTGGTCCAGGTGGCATCGGCCGCGATACCCGATCTCGAACGCCAGATCCAGCAGGAGGAGAATCAGATCGCAATCCTGCTGGGCCGGAACCCCGAACCCGGTCCCGCATCAATCGTGCCCCGCGGGCGGCTCCTGACGGAGGAGCCACTGCCGGTCGAGGTACCGCCGGGCATCCCGTCGCGTCTGCTTGAGCGCCGTCCCGACATCCGGGCAGCGGAACAGAATCTGATTGCGGCGAATGCCAATATCGGAGTCGCGCGTGCCGCCTACTTCCCCGACGTGTCGCTCACGGGAAGCCTGGGGCTCGAGAGCGGATCGCTCGCATCGCTGTTCTTCGGCAGCGCGCGCGCGTGGACCTGGACGGCCCAGGCCACACAGCCGATATTTAATGCTGGAAAGATTCGCGCGAATTATCACCTGGCCCAGGAACAACAGCAGGAGGCGCTGCTCACTTACGAGCAGACCATCCAGAAAGCCTTCAGCGACGTCTCAAATGCGCTGATCGCGTACCGAAAATATCGCGAAAGCCGCGAGCAGCAGGAGTTGCTCGTTACGGCCGCGCGAAACGCCTCGGAGCTTGCGCGGGTTCGCTATCAGGGCGGCGCCGCCAGCTATCTGGAAGTCCTCACGAACGAGACCAATGAGTTCGAAGACGAGCTGACCCTCGCCAACGCACGCCTGGGAGAAAACGTCTCTCTCGTGCAGATCTACAACTCTCTCGGCGGCGGCTGGGAGCAATGAAAGTGGCGGAGCCGGCCGATCGTTATGATCTCCGGCTCCGCACTCGTTAGATTGTTGCGGCGGCAACCAGCTCCGAAGGCGCGGCTACTTCAGCAAACCTCACTCGCCAGATGGAATTCTCCTTCTTGTCGTCGTAGGAAATAATACGGTGCGCTCCCTTTGGATTGTACTGATCGTTCCAGCTCTGCGAGCCGTCGGACTCGCGAGAAATGCGAATACCGATCACGCCATGGTCATCCGCGAAGTGGATCACCCATGCATTGGACGGCGTCGACTCCCGATCGTACAGCTTCATCACGAGAGGTTTGTCGTTACCGGCATAGTTGACCGCGTACCACAGGTTCGAACCGGCTTTTCCGAAGCCCAGGTTCACCAGCGCCACGCCGCGAGCCAGGCCGTTGTCGATGGCCGGACGGAGAACAAAGTACTGCTTCGGATTCGTTTCGTCTAATGGTCGCAGGGTGAGCCCGGTACCAGGCGCGTCATCGGCCTGAATGGCCATGTGGGGTTCCAACGGGGATAAAAGGAGGAACGATTGATCGGGCGGCTTCTCGAAGTCGGGACTGGCCGCGCTGAACGATGTTTCGAGTGACATTTTTGATTTTCCTTTCGTATTTGGTCTGAAAACGGCGAAATTATTGGTGAATTCTGTTCCGTAAGATCGCCGCATGTCTGAAATGCGTTGTTACGATGGCAAGTACGACATCCGATTCGAAGTAATTTATGAGGCGGTTCCCGTGAAAGACCAGAGTCTGATGCGCTGGGAGCGGGTCGAAAGTCTGTTCTGGAGAGCGCTCGACGTTCCCCTCGACCAGAGAGTCGCCTTTCTCGCATCGGCCACTGACGATGAGGATCTTCGCGGCGGAGTGCGCCTGCTCCTTGAGGCTCATCGGTCAGTCACCTCCGGTCTCGGCCTTGCTCTCCCTGATTTCCGTTCCGGCCAGGCCGTCGAATCCGCGCCTCCTGAGATTAAATCCGGCGATGTTCTTGCGGGCCGCTACGGCGTCATCCGCTTGCTGGGCCAGGGAGGGATGGGCCGCGTCTACGAGGCGGAAGACAGAGAACTGAACGAGACGATCGCGATTAAAACCGTCGATCCGCGAGGTGAGTCCATCGCGGAAGCCTATATACGGCTGAAGCACGAGCTGCGGCTGATGAGGAGGCTGACGCATGTCAACATTTGCCGGGTATTTGACATCGCGCGAGATCAGTCGGGCGAGCGGGACATTCTGTTTCTCACGATGGAGCTCCTGCGCGGCCCGACCGTTGCCCACAGATTGAAGACCGCTGTAAGACTGCCTCTGGCGGAAGTCGGTCCGTTGGTCGAACCGCTCGTTTCAGCTCTCGAGACGGCGCACCGGAACGGGATTGTCCATCGCGACCTCAAGCCGGGCAACATCATGCTGGTTCCGCAATCGGGGGGCGTTGTCAGACCCGTCATCACGGATTTCGGCATCGCAAGAGTTCTTGCGTTGCCGAATATCACGATGGCGCCTTCGTTAATGAAGGAAGACGAGGCCGGAACGCCCGCCTACATGGCGCCCGAGCAGTTGCTTGGGCGCGCGGTTACGGGCGCAACCGACTTTTACTCGCTGGGCCTTGTCCTCTATGAGATGCTTTGCGGCTGCTCTCCCTTCCCCGCGTCGTCTCAGTTTCAGTCCCTCTTCCAACGCATCGAAACGCCTCCACCGGATCCGCGCGTCCATGTTCCGGACCTGCCCCAAAACTGGGCGAAACTGATTCTTCGCTGCCTCGATCGCGAGCCGGATCGCCGTCCGCGGTCATCCCATGCCGTTGTTGCGCTGATTGGCGCGCCGGTGCGGTGGTCGCCCGCGAAGGCGATCCGCGCAGGCCCACGCGTGCTGCGGGGGAAACTTGCCGCGGCAATCGCCGTCTTTCTGCTCCTGCTGGCGATCTCTCTTTTCTGGCTCACCCGGAAGGCAGCGCATGGTCCGCCCGCGCACCTTCGCGTGGCCGTGCTGCCGTTTTCGGCCGCTGACGCGTCGGGCGATCTCGATGAAGCGGCGGCTCAGGGTTTCTCCATGGCTTTATCTCGGAGACTGGAAGCGATCGTCCCGCAGAACAACGCCGCGTGGATCGCCCAGGATGAACTTTCGGCGCAGCATGTAACCGATATTGCCGGCGCCCACCGGCAGCTCGGCGCCGATCGAGTGGTTGCGGGAAGCCTCGCCCGCGCACCGAGCGGATTAAGCGATGTTGTTTCCGTCGCCGACGGAGCCAGCGGGAAAATTCTCGGAGTATTCAACACTGAAGGGCCCGATTACGATGCGCTGCTTCGCTCCTCTTCGGAACAAATCCTTTCGAGACTCGGAATTTCATCCGCCGGCTCAGCACCCCGAACAAGCTCGGACCCAATGGCTCAGGCGGATTATATTGAGGCGCTTGGGTTGTTTGAGAGAAGCGATAAACCACGGGCGCTGGAGCTTGCCGCGGCCGCGCTCAGCCGGGCCTTGAGTCGCGATGCGGGCTTCATTCAGGCGCGCATCCAGCTCGCTCGCGTTCTTCGCGTGCAGTTCGATCGCCTTCACGATCCGTCCCGCATGACCGAAGCCGAACATCAACTCGACCTCGCGGCTCGATCGGCGCCTGGGGACGCTTCAATACCATTCGCCCGGGGAGAACTCTATATAGCTACCGATCGGTACGGCGAGGCGCTGGATCAGCTTCGCGCCGCCCAGGAGCGCGGCCTTGAAAGCGGCGAATTGTTCGTGGCGCTCGCGCGCGCGTGCAATGGGATCGGTCTCGTCGACAAGGCGGAGTCGAATTTCAGGGAGGCGATTCGCCGCAATCCTCAGTCATGGTCCTCCCGCAGTTTTCTTGCCCAGTTTTACTATCGTCAGGGACTCTACGAAAAGTCGGCGGCCGAATTCGAGGGGGCCCTTCGCCTTGCTCCTGACAATGCCCGGATTCTGTACAGCCTGGGCGGGGTACTACTGCAGCTCGGCCGCCTCGATGAGAGCCGCGTCTATCTCCTGAAAGCGGCGTCGCTGAATCCCACCGCGCCGGTCTGGATCAATCTCGGGACGCTCAACGCGAAGTTGAAACGATGGACCGATGCAACGGCGGATTACGAGAAGGCTCTCGAACTCGATCAATCCAATTACCAGGTTTGGTCAAGTCTCGCGGATGGGTATGCGCACCTTCCCGGGCAGGATGGGAAGTCTCAGGATGCCTACCGCCGGGCGGCGGAAATCTGCAGACGACGTTTGCAGGCAAATCCGAACGACGGGCGTCTGACTGCGGATCTCGCCGGTTTTCTGGCTCAGACCGGCAAGAGGCAGGAAGCCCTGGAACTCATCGAACGCGCGCTGGCGCTGGTCCCTTCCGACACGGCAGTGATGGTGACGGCCGGCGAGATTTACGAAAGGCTTGGCTTTCGCACAGAAGCGCTGGACTGGGTTAAGAACGCGCTGCAACACGGTTATCGCCGCGAAGGTTTGGAAGAGGACCAGGCGCTCGACGCCCTGCGATCTGACTCGCGTTATATCGCCGTCGCGGGTCAGACATCGGTGGCGAAAAAATAGTGTCGTAAACAGGAGCCATTCCGCGCATACCTCTTGAGGGATGCTTTCTCAACAAGTCCGAATTCATTTGCCAGAGGAGGATCGAACATGTACATCGTGACAGCCGCACACACCGAGATGGGAGGGAGGATGACTTCCGTCTGTGAAGTCGAAGGATCTGATAACAAGGTGGAAGTGGTCGCAGTCCCTGTCTTCACGGGCGCAGAGGCAGCGAACGTCTGCGTTTACATCGCGAAATATAACGGCGACACGAGTTGGCAGAGCAGCGGAACCCTAACGGCCGCTAACCGTTCGTTTACAGCGACACTACCGCCGCAGTTGGCGGGTAAACATATCCTGGCGGGAATCCAGACGGAGAGCCCTCTTGAGTTATGGGATCACTTCTTCGGAAAACGGAGTTCCGCCAAGGTAGGCTGCCCCGGGAAAACAAGTTCGGGTTCGCAAAGCGTAATCATCGTCGACGGAGGCAATACGGGAGGCTAACCGACACCTCCCCGCTCATGCCCCGGCGGAAATAGCGCCCCTCAACTGGAGATGGAGCCAGGCTTTGGCAAGTTGCCAGTCCCGATCTACCGTCCGTGTAGTGACCCCCAAAGCCTGGGCGATCTCTTTCACGTCGAACCCCCCGAAAATCCGCATCTCGGCTACTCTTCCCTGACGGGCATTTAAAGCGTCCAGTCGATCCAGCGCTTCATGGATCGCCAGAAGCTTTTCGGTCGAGCAGTTCGCGCCATCAAGCTCCGGCTCAATGGGTACGAAGTCCACCTCGCCGCCTCGCCTGGCGGTCCGCCGGCCGCGGGCATGATCCACAAGCAAATTTCGCATCGCGCGGGTCGCCATGAAGACGAAATGGCTTTTGTTTTCGGCCAGCAGCATTCCGTTGTTTCCGATGAGCCGGATCAACAACTCATGAACCAGCGCGGTGGGCTGGAGGGTGTGCCCTGAGCGTTCGTCTCGCATGAGGCTTCCGGCTATGCGACGCAACTCGCCGTAAAGCGATTCGATAAGCCTGTTTCTGGCATAAGGATCGCCCTCTCGCGAAGCCTGAAGAAGCATCGTGATCTGTTCCGCCGGATCCGCTTCGCCCATGAACACAAGATTAGCTTGATTATTTGCGATTTCCCGCGTTTTTCCATCTCCTCGTAAATGCGCGCCGCCGCGTCTCACAGACATCACGACGGTCATCATCTATCCATGAGAGACCTAAGTTAGCGGCCCTGGTACCCCGACAGCTCCGGCACGAGGTTTCGCGAAACCGGCCCGTCAAACCGGACGTTGTCATCTATAGTAGTCACATGATCAACCGGCTTGCCGGAGTAAGAAAATCCCGCGGTATCGCGGCTGTCGATCTGGCGGCGCGCGCTGGAATTACGCGCCAGGCGATTTATGCCATTGAAGCCGGTACCTACGTGCCCAATACTACCGTCACGCTGCGGCTGGCGCGAGCGCTTGAATCTTCCGTCGAAGATCTCTTTATGCTGGAGGACGACGCCGTCCCTGCGAACAGTGCGCAGAGCTTTGAACCGCTGGACGAGAATTCAGCGGCCGCACCTGGCGAGCCGATTCAAATCTGCCGCGTTGGCCGCCGAGTGATCGGCGTTGTTCCCCCTTCCTTCCCCGCTTATCTCCCGATTGCCGATGGCATCGTGACCGAGAGGGGTCGGGCATCGCTGGCCAGCGAGCCGGATAGTGGCGCCAGACTCCTGATTGCCGGCTGCGATCCCGCGCTTTCCCTTCTGGCATCTTACGCGCGCGAAGCGGGGATCGACGTCGTCCTTGCCAACGCCAACAGCTCCCGGGCACTTGAATGGCTGCGCGACGGAAAGGTGGATATCGCGGGAACGCATGTCAGTGCGCACCTGGCTGGTTCTTCGATCGTGACGTTCGCGCTCTGGGAAGAAGGATTTGTGGTGCGCCGCGGAAATCCGAAGTCGATTCGCACGATCGCCGATCTGGCCAATCCGCTCGTGAAATTCGTGAATCGAGACCACGGTTCCGGCAGCCGGAAACTCTTCGATTCCCAAATTGCCGCCGCCGGAATCCCCATGGCCCGGATTCAAGGCAGCGAAAGCTGCGTCTCGGGACATCTGGCCGCAGCCTGGGCAGTTGCTTCGGGAGCAGCCGATTGCTGTATTGCCGCGGGCTCCGCCGCGCGCCGCTTCGGCCTTGATTTCATCCCATTGGCCAGCGAGAGATTTGAACTGGTCCTGCATAAGCGCGACATGACCAGAAAAGCCGTAGAGGGCCTGTTCGACATTCTGAATCGCTCCCGACTACGACGGCAACTCGAAACTGTGGCGGGGTACGACGTTTCCCACGCGGGCGAAACAGTATCCTGAAGGATTGAATAATTTTCTGGTAACGGGTGGCGCCGGGTTCATCGGCTCATCCCTGGTGCGCGGCCTGCTGGCGCGCGGAGCGGACCGGGTGGTTGTCGTCGACAACCTGCTCACGGGACATGAGAAGAATATCGATGAAATTCGCGGCAGTATCGAGTTTCAACGGATCGATATCCGGGATTACGATGCCCTTCGGGCGGCCATGGAAGGTATCGATACCGCGTTTCACGAAGCGGCGATCCCCTCAGTACCACGCTCGATCCACGAACCTGTTCCCTCGCACGAAGTAAACATCGACGGCACATTTAACGTGCTGCGCGCTGCGAAAGCGGCGGGTGTGCGGCGCGTGATTTACGCGGCGTCGTCCTCCGCGTACGGGGACACCGTTGAACTGCCCAAAGTGGAGACTATGACGCCCAGTCCGAAATCTCCGTATGCCGCACAGAAGCTGCTGGGCGAACATTACATGTCGGTTTGGGCATCGTGCTTCGGGATTGAGACCGTAAGTCTGCGTTATTTCAACGTTTATGGTCCGCGCCAGGACCCGGCGAGCCCCTATTCAGGCGTGTTGTCGCTGTTTATGACCGCCATTCTGGAGCGGCGCGCCCCCACGATTTTCGGAGACGGCGAGCAGTCGCGCGACTTCACCTTCGTTGAGGATGTGGTGGCTTTGAATATCGCCGCCGCCGAGGCGCCCGCCGAGGTTTCCGGCCGTATGTACAACGCGGGCAACGGTGGGCGCATCACTCTGAATCAGGCGTGGGAACTCCTGCAGGAAATTGAAGGCGTTCGCATTCCGGCAACATACGGGGCGCCGCGAGCGGGAGATGTGCGGGACTCGCAGGCGGACACCACGGTGGCGCGGCGGGATCTCGGCCATAATCCAAAATTCAATTTTGATCGCGGTATGCGGGAAACCCTGGAATGGTACCGGCGGGAGTGGCGCGAGGCCGAAAAACAGAAAACGGGCGTCTCGCAGTAAAAGCGAGGCGCCCGCAAAATTGAAGGCTATCCCGATCCGATCGCTCAGGCGGGTTCGGGAAAGGCGAAACCGGATTTAGCCAGCGCTTTCTCCAGCAGCAGGATTGCTTCGGATTGGGAGATGTTACGCGCCAGCGAAACCTCTGAAATGAGCATGGTCCGGGTACGGTCCAGCATTTTCTTTTCGCGGAACGAGAGCGGTTTTTCCGCCTGTATCCGCACCAATTGCTTAAAGACTTCCGCGATCTGCAGCAGACTGCCCGTCAACATCTTCTCGCTGTTGATCTTGAAGCGGAGTTTCCAGTCGCAAAGATTCTCGATGGACGGACCGGAGAGATAAGTCAGCACTTTACTAACGTCTGTTGTTTTGGATAGCTTTCGAAGACCGATCGTCTCGGCATTCGAAAACGGGACCATCACCGTCATGCTCGAACAGAAAAGTCTGAGGAGATAGAATTTTTCTGGTCTCTGTTCGAAGAAACGTGTGCTGATATTTTCAATCGTCCCAACACCCTGGTTGGGATACACGACTTTTTCACCGACTGCGAAGGTCATCATACGTAGAGCCCCCCACTTGACCAGTGGTGCGAAATTAACAAGAATTTAACTACTTCGAGCACCTCATGATATGCCCGGCGCATTTCTTTTGTCAACTGCGCATACACGTGAAAGTTGGGGGTTTGAGTTTGAAGTAAAACGGAGAAAGAAACAGGAATTCACGCGGCAATCGAGTGCCGGGAAATCGAAAATTAACCGTTTACCACCTGCGGCGGGTGGCTAACCGGTGGCCTGCCGGGTGACCTTCGGCAGGCTCCGCTCCTCCAGCAGGAGGCGGCGCAACGTACGCAGATCGTTAAGAATTCTGCGGCTGGACGTCATATGTCCTTTCAGTTTGTTCATCCTGAAAAGAACAAGCTGAAGTGCTTCTTTACGGCGACTGGCGCCGTCGGCGCCCGCGAGGGCAATGTCCGCCTCCACTTCGGCGAGAGCGACGTCAATCGCCTCCGCCAGCAGGGTGACGTACTCGTGTGAGCTTTCGATGTTGTCGAAAGGAGTCTCGGAGCTATAGCTCATTTGCGAATCTCCTCCATCGCCGCACGACCATTACCGGACTGGGCGCGCCAGTTTGTAACACTGATCATTCTCGCATGAAAGCCCTGTAAAATGGCATTGAAATTCTCCTGGCGCGTACCAGGCGGTCGCGGTACAGCCTCGTTAGAGGCGCCTGCGGCCAAGCTAGAATAGTTCGATGCCCGAAGATCAACAGCCCCCGCAGACTGTCGCGAGCTTCGAAACCTCTCTCGACGAACTGGAAAGGGTCGTCAAAGAACTCGAGTCCGGTGACCTCCCGCTCGACCGTTCACTCGAACTTTTTTCCCGCGGAATGCAGCTGAGCGATTTTTGCCGCAAGCAGCTGGAAGACGCCGAAACGCGCGTTGAAACGCTGATTCGCAAAGAAGGCGCCTACCAGCCCGAGCCGTTCCGCATCGAGAAATAATGGACCTCAAAGAGTTCCTGGCCGCCCAGGTTCGGTCGATCGATCAGGCGCTGGATCGTCTGACGCCTCTGGAATCCGCGTTACCGCAAACGATTCATCGCGCCATGCGTTACAGCCTGTTCGCGGGCGGGAAACGCATTCGCCCCATCCTCTGCTTGCAAAGCGCAGCGGCGGTCGCGGACCAGGCGCCGGGCGCTATCGAGGCCGGTTGCGCGGTGGAAATGATCCACACCTATTCGCTGATCCATGACGACCTTCCCGCGCTCGACAACGACGATTTCAGGCGCGGAAAGCCGACCTGCCACAAGGTTTTCGGAGAAGCCATGGCGATTCTCGCCGGCGATGCGCTGTTCACGCTCGCGATGCAAACGCTCGTCCGGATCGAGGACTTGCCGGGAGACGCGAAGGTCGCTCTGATCGACGAACTGTCTTTTGCCAGCGGAACAGTCGATGGCATGATCGGCGGACAGGTGACCGACATCGAGGGCGAAAGACAAGCCCCGACCGCGGAGTTGCTCGACAGCATTCATCGGGCAAAGACCGGAGCGCTCCTCCGCGCCTCGGTCCGGATGGGGGGAATCTGCGGCGGGGCCGATGCGGCGCAAAAAGATGCGCTTTCGCGATACGGCGAGCACGTCGGACTGGCGTTTCAGATTGTGGACGACATTCTGGATGTCGAGGAATCTTCCGAGGCTTTGGGCAAGACAGCGGGGAAGGACGCGGCGCAAGGCAAGATCACCTTTCCGGCCGTGTATGGCCTCGATGCGTCCCGGCGCATGGCGCAGGAGGAATGCTGCCGCGCGCATGACGCGCTGCAGCCATTCGGCGGCCGCGCTCAGCGCCTTCACGAGATTGCCGATCTCATCGTCCATCGCAAGTCGTGAATGGCAAGCAGCTTGAATGGCGGCCAACAGGGACAGACTCGATCGCGCGCTGGTCGAGCGGGGCCTTGCCGAAACGCGCGAAAAGGCTCAGGCCCTGATCATGGCGGGCGAAGTTCTGGTAAACGGCCAGAAGGCGAGCAAATCCGGGCAACTGGTCGCGGCTGATACGCGTCTCGAGACTACTGCCCGACTACGATATGTCAGCCGCGGAGGACTCAAGCTCGAAGCGGCGCTGCGAGATTTCGGCATCGACGTAAATGGGTTCGTTGTTGCGGATTTCGGCTCCTCTACCGGCGGCTTCACCGATTGTCTGCTGCAGGCCGGCGCCGCCAGGGTTCACGCCATCGACGTCGGAACGGGACAGCTCGACTGGCGGCTTCGCAACGACCCTCGCGTGGTGGTTCATGAAGGCGTGAACGCCCGCTACCTGACGGGCGACAATCTTGCCGGAGAGGCCGTGGATCTGGCAGTCTGTGACGTGAGCTTTATCTCGGCCACCATGATCCTGCCCGCTATGGTGAAAGTACTAAAAGCCGGCTCCGGACGGTCGAATCGTTGTTCTGGTGAAGCCTCAGTTCGAGGTCGGACGCGATCAGGTCGGCAAAGGAGGCATCGTGCGCGACCCGGCGCTCCACGAGGCGGCTTGCACGAGGGTGCGCCTGTGCGCGGAGGAACTGGGATTCACAATTCAAATCATGGATAGCCCCATCACGGGCGCGGAAGGCAACAAGGAGTTCCTGCTCTATGGCCGCCGTTAAGACCGTTGGCATATTTTCGAAGCCCAACTCGCCTCAGGCGGTGGAACTCGTACCGGAGCTTCTCGGCTGGCTCGCGCAACGCGCGGTTGAGGTACGCCTCGATCACGCAGACGGCCGCCTATGCCGGAATACCCGGCGGCCTCGATCGAGCCAGCGTGCCCGACGGCTGCGATCTGGCGGTGGTTCTCGGCGGAGACGGCACGTTGCTGTCGGCGGCGCGGGCGGTCGGCAATCGGGCCGTGCCCTTGCTGGCGGTGAATCTCGGAAGCCTGGGCTTTCTCGCTTCAGTAACTCTGCCCGAGCTTTTCCCGGAACTGGAGCGTTCGCTCGCGGGGCTGCACCGGGTTACGTGCCGCAAAATGCTGCATGTTTCGCTCAAACGGAACGGCTCCGTTATCGCGGAATATCAGGCATTGAACGATGTGGTTATCGCCAAATCGGCCATTGCCCGCATTGTGGATCTTGAAGCCTGGGCGGGCGAGAGCTTCATCTGCGAATACAAGGCAGACGGGCTGATTATCGCCACTCCCACCGGCTCGACCGCCTACTCGCTCTCGGCGGGAGGCCCGATCGTTTACCCCACTGTCAACGCTATTTGCCTGTCTCCGATCTGCCCCCACACGCTGACCAACCGGCCGCTCATCGTCCCTTCGGACATGGCCATTCGGATCGTCAGTCGGGCGAGCAATGAAGACGCTTACCTGACGGTGGACGGGCAGGTCGGAAACCCGCTCCATGAAGGCGATGCCGTGGAATGCGCAACGTCCGATTTCGACGTCTTCCTCGTCCGTCCGCCGGGCAAAACGTTCTTCGATGTACTTCGCCAGAAGCTGAAATGGGGCGAACGCTAAAAGTCCGCCGGCTTTTTCAGTTTGTGGAAGAGCCGGACCGGGGGTCCAGCGCGGATCAGGCGATCCGATCAGGGATCCGCCCCGCACCGGCGCTGCCGGTTTCAGACCGCGTGATAACCTCGTACTAAGCACACAGAATGGCAGTTCAACCTCAAGCGGCAACGTCTGACCGCGAAGCCGCGGCGCCCGATTAACGTCTGGCTCTGGCCCCTGGTCGTCGCGTGGATTATCCCGGGGGGCGGACACTTCCTCCAGAAGCGGACCGGTCGCGGGGCGCTGATTTTCGCCTCGGTCTTCCTGATGTTTCTCTTCGGCATGTTCATGCGAGGCATGATGTTCACGCCGGAGAAGGGCGATCTGCTCACCACCCTGATCAATTACGGCGGATTTCTCTGCGACATGGCTTCAGGCGCTCTTTATTTCGGCGCCGCCATGCTCGGGTATTCGGCGCCTGACATGCCGGGCGACGTCCACGACTATGGAACGAAGTTTCTTGTCACGGCCGGACTCCTGAATATCCTCGCCATGGTCGACAGCTACGAGATCGCAACGGGAAAGAAAGATTAGATGCCGAAGATCAATCTTTCCCATTTCGAGGCGGCGTTTCTTTTTTCGCTTTTTACTTCGGTCGTGATGGGAATTACCTCGAAAAAGACCGATAAAGAGCGGCTTCGCTACGGCGCCTATTGTTTCGGATGCTTTCTCTTCGCGCTCTTCAGCATCGGCTGGCTGATGAAACTCGGCCACGGCTAGGCCGAAGGCCTTCCCGGAAACCGCTTGCGGGCCGTTGCCAAACCTTCGTCACGCCGGCGAAAACAATCGAAGGCTTCAATACCCGGCGCCCGCGCTTTTTCTCCCGGCACTCGTTCTCGCGGCGATTCTCGGCGTGTTCCTGTGGTGGTTCACAAGCCACTACACGGTAAGCCTCCAGAGTCCGGTTCGCCTTCGCTTCCAGTGGCCCGTGGTGGTTGCCGAGCGAATTATCTCTGAAGGGGCGGAAGAAGCCCGCGCCGATCAGCATGGCCATCGTCTGTCGGCCTGGCAGCAGTATGCGTGCACGAAGTTCGGCTCCGATTGCCGCGTCGCTCTCGCCATTCAGACGGGCCGAAAATCCTCAGGGCAAATGCGAGATCTATCACTACAACGCGGACGGAACGCTGGACTGGGGCTACTTCCAGATCAACACTGTCCATCTGCAACGGCCCGGCTTGAACCTGCGCGATCTTCTCGATTGCAAGGCAAACATCGATTTCGCGTGGCAGTTATATCAGGAGAAACGCGGCTTCACGCCGTGGAGCACTTATAACAGCGGCAAGTATCGCCAGTTTCTGGAAACCCGCTGACTGGTCCGGTACCGGCGTAGTACTTCAGTTCCGGTTTGTTACTTGAAAAACGCATAACGGGCACGCCAAGATCGAATTTCGGCTCACATAACATGAAAAGCGAATGGTTGGCGGTGGAGCATCATCGCATCCACATAATGGAACTTTGGCCCGACGGGCCGAGGAGGCGGTCGGGCCTCGCCGCAGCAAGATCCGCCCTCGATAGCCTGGCCCGAAATCTGCCGAAAGGGTTTTCGTTCGCCTGTACTACCTGCGCCAGCACGGCGGACCGCAGTCGTCGCGATTACACGAGACACGACGCCGCGCCGTCTGACGGACAAAGCGACAGCGCATCATAGAAGCATGCGCATTCTGCTTTACAGCGGCAAAGGCGGCGTCGGGAAGACCAGCGTCGCCGCCGCCACCGGCGTGCAACTCGCGCGGCGCGGTTATCGCACGCTCGTGATGAGCGTCGACCCGGCCCACAGCCTGGCCGACTCCTTCAATTTGACGGGCCGGCTGTTCCACGGGCACACAAGCGACCCCACGAGCGTCTCCGAAAACCTGTGGATTCAGGAAGTCAACATCCAGCGTGAGATCAAACGCCATTGGGCAGCGATTTCCGGCTACATCACGTCATTGCTCCGCACCAGCGGTCTGGGCGACGTGGAAGCCGAAGAGATGGCCATTTTCCCCGGCATGGAAGAACTGAGCGCTCTCATGTACGTCAACCAGTACCGCAAGACGTCGCAGTTCGACGTGGTGGTGCTCGATTGCGCGCCCACCGCCGAGAGCCTCCGCTTCATCAGCCTTCCGACTACGCTCGACTGGTACATGAAGCACGTCTTCTCGTTCGAACGGAAGCTCCTGAAAGCAATCCGCCCCATCGCAAACCGCATGGCGCCGGTCGAGATGCCGCCCGACTCCTATTTCGACAACGTGCGGGATCTGTTCGGAAAGATCGAGGGCATCGACACTGTGCTCGAAGACTCGGCCGTGACGAGCGTCCGGCTGGTCACCAACGCGGAGAAGATGGTTCTGCGCGAGACGCAGAGGGCCTTCGTCTACTTTTCGCTGCATGGGCTTACGGTGGATGAAGTGGTGGTGAATCGCCTTTTCCCGATGGAGATCCACGACGAATTTTTCGAGAAATGGCGTGAGTTGCAGGAGCACGTGGTGGCGGAGATCGAAGCGTACTTCGCCCCAACGCCTGTGTCCCGCGTGCCTCTGTTCCGGACCGAAGTCATGGGCATCGAGCGACTGGCCGAACTGGCTGGCCGTTCTTTATGGCGAGAGCCGCGACCCGGCCGCGGTGACCAGCACCACTCGGCCGTATTCGTTTACGCGGAAGGACGACGCGTATCAGGTAAGGCTGCATATGCCCTTCGCGCAAAAAGGCGAGATCGGCGTCTTCAAGAAGGAAGACGAGTTGATCGTCGAGATTGGGACGCTGCGGCGCCACATCGGTCTGCCAACTTCGATGAGCCCGCTCAACCCCACGGGCGCACACATGGAGAACGATGTGTTAGTTGTAGAAATGAGAGGTTCCGCATGAACGAAGAGACGGGGCATCAACACAGTCATTGCCTTTGCTGCGATGTGAGCGACGCGCTCGGGCGCCTGATCAAAACCATGGGCCCTTCCGAGGGCGTCAGACAGCACTTCCGTCAATCGCGAATCGAGTTTCTGAAAGGGATTCGCACGGCGCTTGACGAACGAATCGAACATCTCGGGCGGACCCCTCATAAAGGGATGCGGGTAGAGGTCGAGTAAGAGCCGGTTTCCGAAAGGTGGCCGCAATGCGGCGTCTGTGGCTGATCGCGATCCTGACGCTTCGCTGTGCCGGATATGAGTTGACCGGCCGTATCGAACCTGCGGCCGCGGTTCCGGTTTACCTGCACGGCGCGAACGCCCCTTTTGAAAGCTCGACCGTGAGCGGCGTCGATGGGCGCTTCCGATTCCGCAAACTGGATGCGGGCGCATATATGCTTGCCGTCTCGACAAGGACGCGCGGAGAAGCGATCCAGACAGTTGAGTTAACTCCGGGAACGGTGGACGCGAAGGGCCGTCTCGACATCGTTTTCCGGATTGACGACCGCCGCCTCGAGTCTGATAAAGCCCGCCCCGCGGGGGCCACCGTTTCGGCCACGATTCTTTCGATTCCTGACAGCGCCATCAAGGAATATCAGGCAGCCCAGCGGTGTCTTTCGCGGCATGATCCGGATGGTGCGACCTTGCATCTGGCGCGCGCGGTCGAGATTGCTCCGCGGTTCGCAACCGCATGGAATCAACTGGGCACGATGGCCTACCAGGCGGGCAGGTATGATGAGGCCGAAGCGAAATTCCGCCGCGCGCTCGAGGCGGACCCCGACGCCTTCGAGCCGCTGGTCAACCTGGGCGGAGTGATGCTGACGCTGGGGAGCCATCAGGACGCCGTCGAGTACAACCAGCGGGCCGTGGCGCGCAGACCGAACGATGCGCTGGCCAACGCGCAACTCGGATTCTCGTACCTCGAGGTGAACGATCTCGATCAGGCCGAGAAGTACCTCAAGACCGCGGTCGAGCTCGACCCCGCGCACTTCTCGCATCCGCAACTGGGGCTGGCTGTGATTTATCTCAGGCGCGGCGAGCGGAGTTCGGCTCTGGAAGCGCTGCAGAGTTTTCTTGACCATCATCCGGATTCACCGCGCGCCGCCGGAGTGAGACGGGAGATTGCGGAGCTCAGCCGATAGAATTGCAATCTCCTTCCAGCGCCTATATCGTCATCGGTAACACTCCGTTTCACGCAGAACGACTGGGCCGCTCGGATCGGCAGATCGACGAGATGACAAATCGTCAACCTGGTTTGTAAATGCCACGCATTGGCCTGATGTAATCACCAGAAGAGTCCGGTGCTGGCGTGATCCGATGCGCCTTCCTCATTTCCACGGCATTAATGCGGCTCACACCACTCGACACTTTTTCGCATCACGAGCCGTATACACGCTCCAGGCATGCGAGGAGGAACGGGCAGCGCATCACCTGTTTTCCAAAGACCCAGCAGCCGAAGGGTCTCTGGCATTTCTGAATCGATGACCGCGAGAGGATTGCCATCGCCGTAACCGGTATCACCTCGATATCTCAACGCAAGCGAATACTCACTGTCGGAAGTTCTCTTGTATACCTCAATGAAATACGTAAACGGTGCATCGCTTGTCGGATAGGCGACAATTACACTCCCAAGCAGCGGGCCGTTCTCAACAACCCGAGTTTCCTCGTTGTTATTCCTTCCCGTCATTTTGAAGAAAACGACACGAAACCTATCCGATTTCCGATCGTAGGCGAACAGGAACGTCGAAACGCCGCAATTCCCATTCGCCCCGCGATTCATACAACTCTTTATCCTCACCAGCGGTAGCGTTCTCCCCGGTCCCGAAAATACAATGTCACTCGCAATGAGTTCGTGGAACGTCGGCTCCCCGGAAACGAAGCTGACTTTCTCTTCTCGATACTTTGCCAGGAACATCTCTTCTGAACAGTCCGGCTCATCGTTCTCGACAAAGCAAAGAGATACTGCTCCTATTCGATTACCCCCTCCGTCTTCGACGCTACTCTCCTCGTCAGGCTGTTTAGCGACGACCAGGCTCCACCGGGATTTCGTTTGAAACGTCTGTGTCAGTTCCAGATGCACGATGATTTTGGAGTTGATTCCAAACTGTGCCGACAGTTTCGAGATCACCGCCTGATCGATTACGGTCGTATCCAGGTGGGTCTGCGCGTAGACGCCGCGAGTGACGAGTATCAACGTCGCTGCAAAAACTGCGACGTGCCTGGCTTTCATGATCGTATGATCTCAAACAGAGTCTCCGTAGGCTCGGAGACAAGTCCCCGAAGATCGTCTTCGCATCGCTGATCCTTCACTTGGCCGCAAAACTGTTTTAAACCGGCCAATCGGCTTGCCCATAACTCTGAGCCTAAGCGACCTAAAATCAAGCTGATTGGCCGGTTTCAAAGCGTTTATCTGGTCCAATCTGTACACGCGCCACATTCCAAATAAGTTAAGCCGCGTCGGGCATCATGATTGGCCAGATAAACGCGCAAATCGTTGACGAGAGCGGAAAGTGAAAGGCGCCTTGCCAGGAAACGGCTGAGATCCGGGAGCCAGATTGTAACGCAGCTTCGAACGTGAACGGGATGGGTCGGAAACCTCGCGGTCGGGCGTATTTGCCGCCGGGGCCGTTTATCTGACACCGCACTCGAACCTCTGTGGAGTGCGTGGTCGCCAGCAGGTTCTTTGTTACTTGCCATCTCTTAAGGCCGGTGGCTCGACTCGCTTCGCCAGAGTCCGCGCCTCACTCCTCTGCGCGGCGAGTCGGGGGCGATAGCTCCACACGCAGTGAGCCACTCCCGCGTTACCATAAAGACGGGATTTTGTTGTGCTGAGCCACGACATCGAAACCGAGCGCGCCCGGTTTGACAACCACTCAGGCGCCTTTTATCGAGCACGAGAAACAAGAGGGACACATCTTCATCCGGCAGCCGTACGAACTTTATACGGAAGCCAATCAGGAGGCCTGGCGCAAGCTTTTTTCGCGCATGGTCCCGCGCTGGGAACGGTATGCGAACGATCATTTCCTGGCCGGAATTCAATCGCTCCGCCTCGACCCGACGCGCATTCCGCGTCTGACGGAGGTCAACCGCTTCCTCGGGCCGCTGACGGGATTCGAGGCCAAGGCCGTCAGCGGCTACATTCCCGGGTTTCTCTTCTTCGACTGTCTGCGCAACCGGCAGTTCCCGACAACGGTCACTATCCGTTCCGCCGACTCTCTCGACTACCTGCCTGAACCCGACATCTTTCACGACATCTGCGGCCACGTGCCGATGCACACCGATAAAGCCTTTGCCGAGACGCTCGTGCGATTCGGCGAGTGTGCACACACGGCGGTCGAAATCGTCTCGGGCATCGCGAACGAAGAGGAGCGCGTGCATCGTCTGACCAACATCGTGAAGGCGATGGCGCGCTTCTTCTGGTTCACCGTTGAGTTCGGCCTGATGCGGTCTCGGGATGGGCTTCGGGTGTACGGCAGCGGCCTGCTTAGTTCCTTCGGAGAGATCGAACACGCCATCGCCGCGCCCGACACGCAGCGGTACCCGCTGCAGCTGGAGTGGGTGATCAATCAGGGTTTCGCGATCGATCATTACCAGCCTCTGCTCTTCATCGTGGATTCATTCGATCATCTGTTCAGCCTCGTCGACACGCTTGAAAGATGGATGCGTGAGGGAAAGCTGAACAACGTGGCCCCGGGCGATCCGGACGTCAGTGAAACGGACCTGAAGAGTTTTCTTCACGCGGCAAATTGATAACACCTGCCGCATCGGCGCGCTCATTTCCAGATACTGGTACAGATGCGCAGATTCGACAGCTTAACCGAAAGGGAGATTCTCGCCCTCGCCATCACGCTCGAAGAGGAAGACGAGCGTGTCTATGCCGATTTCGCCGAAGGTCTTCGCGAAAGCTATCCCGGTACCGCCGCCGTCTTTGACGGCATGCGGAACGACGAGTCGGATCACCGGCGCCGCCTGATTGACCTGTTCCGGACGAAATTCGGCGAGCATATCCCGCTGATCCGCCGTCACGATGTGAGCGGGTTCGTTCAGCGCAAGCCCATCTGGCTGGTCCGGCCGCTGGGTCTCGAAGCCGTGCGCAATCAGGTCAGCGCAATGGAGGAAGAAACCAGACGGTTTTATGAACGAGCCGCGTCGCGCTCGCAGGACGCCGGCGTCCGCCAGCTGCTGAACGATCTTGCGCAGGAGGAGCGTTCGCATGAGAATCATGCGGAGGAGCTCGAAAAGAATAAGCTGGGCCCTGAAGTCCGCCGGAGCGAGGACGAGGCGAGCCGTCGTCTGTTTGTCCTGCGCATCGTTCAGCCGGGCCTTGCCGGGCTGATGGACGGCTCGGTTTCCACGCTCGCTCCAGTGTTTGCCGCGGCGCTGGCCACGCACAATAGCCACGACGCATTCACGGTCGGGCTCGCCGCATCGCTGGGCGCGGGCATCAGCATGGGTTTCGCGGAGGCGTTATCCGATGACGGAAGCCTTACAGGCCGCGGCCAGCCGTGGTTGCGAGGGCTCATCTGCGGACTGATGACGGCGCTCGGCGGCATCGGACACACGCTGCCCTTTCTCGTTCAGGACTTTCGCGTGGCCATGATTGCGGCGATCGCGGTCGTGGTGACGGAACTGGCCGTGATCTCCTGGATCAGGAATCGCTATATGGATACGCCGCCGCTTTCGGCCGCGATGCAGGTGGGGCTAGGAGGTTTGCTGGTGTTCGCTACGGGAGTATTGATCGGCAGTTCGTGAGGAGGGCCAGTTAAGGGATCTGGCCCTTCTTTTTGATCCACGCGATCACCGCATCGCGTTGCAGCGGACCTGTTTTTGGGAACTCGAGACCTGTGGCGTCCAGTTGATCGTGCGAGGCCTGGTTATCGGCGGTGAAATCGGTGGTGGTCACTGTGTATTCGCGGCCGGGTTCAACCGTGTAGCGGTCCGTGATGGCTTTGGGCAACTGACTGCCTTTGAACCTGCCGGTAACGAGGTAGTTGTCGAATGGCAAAATGTTCCAGATGTTCCGCGCCAGAATGCGCCCGGCGGGCAGATTGTCGCGGATGTTGCCGGTGTTGATCCAGGCGAATGTCGGCGCCGGTCTGCTCCGCCATCGCCTTCTCGATCAGCTTGCGCAGATCCGGGTCGGTGCGCACCATCGCTTTGGTGGACTCGCCGATGGGGACGTCTACGATGCCGGTGACCTTCGACTCCCACATATTCACAAGCCGTTCTACATCAGGAGCGGGCGTAAGCGACGCGGTAATCGGAATCTTCTTCCAGTTGGCCGATTTCAGTTTCTTGCCCGCGACATCGACCTCGAGATCGAGGCGCCCCAGCTGATCGGCGTAGCTGTTTACAAGCACCGCGACGCGCCCGTCAACGTTCATCATTTCCGGATAAGCGACATGCGTGTGACCGGCAACGACCACCGATACGGCCGGAATCTGTTTCAGGATCTCTTTCACTTCGTCGTCGTCGTGAATGTGGCCCAGAACGACGATCAGGTCCGAGCGATCGCGAAGTTCCGCGGCATACTTCCGCACGGTATCGACTACCGGGAGCACCTTCCACGGTCCGACTTCTGAAGGCGAAGCGAAGTTCCCCTTAAGGTCGCCCAGAACCACGCCGATGATCGCAACCCGGATTCCGCCCACAGTCTTGATCAGATAAGGTTGGCCGGTGATGGATTTTCCGTTCGCATCCACAACATTCGCCGAAAGAACCGGAAACTTCGCGATGCGGGCGAACTCCTGCACACGCCGCCATCCATAATCGAACTCATGGTTTCCCAGAGTCGATGCGTCAAAGCCAAGCAGGTTCGCGATCTGATAGACCGGAATGCCATGGTAGAGCGTGGAAACGGGCGTGCCCTGAACGATGTCGCCGGCCTCCAGATAGAGGCATGCCACACAGTTCGCCTTTTCCTGACGCACCGCGGTCGCAAGTCGCGCGAAGCCACCGTTACCATGCTCGTCTGGCCGCAGATGGGCGTGCAGATCGTTCGAGTGAAGGATGGTGAGAGGCTTGATCTGCGCCGGAAGCGACCAGGCAGCCAGAAACAAGCAAAGCAGAAGGCGTCGAGTCAGTTTCGTTTCGCGCATATGAGACTAAGGCTTCCCGGCAGGCGTCATATCGCGATATTTCGGCCAGTTCGTGACCAGGTTTGCGACGACGGTATTGCCCACGCGCCAGGCTGCTTCGAGGGCGGGTAAATAAGCGGAGTACTTCCCGATGTTTGTTCGCGCCAGATTTTCGGCGGCGGTGACGTTCGGGGGCGGTTGATCGTAGTTGCTGGCGGTGCGCAAGACCAGAACGCGGTTCAGGTCTGCGCGACCCGCTTTGGCCAGCAGAGTCAGGGATTGAAGCGTGCCCGTGTCCTCCATGGCGGTTGTTACGAACGCGCCCTTACCGCCGGTCTGATATAGAACCCAGTCATTGGCCCAGGCATCGAGCAGTTTGCCATGCCAGAAGGTCCCGGCCGATAGCGTGTCACCCTTCATCACGAAAGGCGGACGCTTCGCGGCTGGAGAGGCGTATTCGTTGCGCGCCGTTCGCATCGCATCCGAATCGTCGAGTTTTACGTGCGCGGTCAGATGGAAGGCCCAATCGATAAGACCCGGTTCCAGGTGATAGACCTCGCCTTCGCCGGAATCGAGAGGCTGCTGATAGGGCACGGAGCCGCGAAGCGGCAGATAACCGGTCTTCCAGTTTGCAGGGATTTCGCGGGCGTCGATTTCCCGGGCGAGATCTCCGTCGACCACCCATTCGGCCCAGGCCGCGCTACCCAGACTCCCGCGCGCCGGATTGATCCCGGCAATGCCTGCAACCAGCCAGTAGGCTTTGGAGAGATCGAAGCGGGGATCCATTCCGAGCGCCATGATTGCCGCCGTGGATTTCGCGGTTCCGACTCCGGTGAGAACGGCCAGCACACCGTCGTTATTCATGCGCAGGTCGTGAAAGCCCTGCGGGAACGGGATCACGCGGTCGAGGTGGTTACGTTCCACCCAGTATTGGAGCTCGCCTGGCTGATCGCCCGTGTCCGCGCCGCGTTCGAACATGGTGACCACGACGACTTTTACCGGGATGGGCTGTTGCGCGGAAACCGCGGAGACCGTGAACAGCAGTCCCAGCGCGACCGCCAGGTGCCGGGAAGACATGTCATATCGTATCGCGGCGAGCAAAAGAGAGATTGGCCTGCCCGTCGATTCGGCCCCCGCGACACCTGCTGTGTTTAGTCGGCACTAATCAATAAAAAAAGACCTTGCGTGAGCATAGAAGCCACTTATATCATCGGATTTGGTTTTTATTTTAGTTATACCTAAATCATCCGGGGCCGCCCTAGCTGTCCTTGCATTCGCGTTGCCGCTCTTCGTCCTGCCCTGCGGACTCATGGCGCAGGGCGAAACGACCGCCGCCATTGCCGGCGCCATCTCCGATGCGGCCGGCGGCGGCATTCCCGGAGCCAGCGTTACGATCAGAAGCGCCGATAATGGGGAAAAACGCACCGCGGTAACGGATGGGGCCGGCCGCTTCAGTTTCCCCCAATTGAAGCCTGGCCCTTATAGCGTAAGTGTGCAGGCAATCGGATTTGAGACGCAAACGAGCCCTGTCGTCTTCGCGGGTCTGGGGGCGAAGCAGGCGGTGAATTTCATCCTGCAAGTAGCCGCGACTAAAACGCAGGTAACCGTGAGCGGCGAGGCGCCGCTGTTGAACCCCGATAATCCGAACACCTCGACCACGCTCAGCGCGGCGGCTCTCGAGGATCTTCCGAATCCGGGCGGCGATATGACGTATCCGCTTCAGTTCACGGCAGGCGCGCTCATCAACACCGCCGGGAGCGGGAACGACTTCGTCGGCGGCACGAACGGTTACGGAAATGTCCAGTTCAACGGGTTACCGTCGCTTGCGAACGGGTACGTCGTCGACGGTCTCGAAACGAACGACCCGCTGACGAATCTGAACAGCGGTCTTTCGACAAATCTCGTGCTGGGCCTCAATTCGATCGCGGAAGTCACCGTGAACACTCTGTCTTACACCGTCGATCAGGGCCGCTACGGGGCGTCGCAGGTCAACTACGTCACCAAATCCGGTACAAACGGGTTCCATGGAAATCTCTACGAATTGTGGAACGGATCGAAGTTCAACGCCGCCAATTTCTTCACGAATTCGACTCCCGGAAACCACAAGCCGCGTTCGACCGTGAATCACTTCGGCGGCAGCCTGGGCGGTCCGCTCGTTCACAACAAATTGTTCTTCTTTTTCGACAGTGAATGGGTGCGCATTGCCTTGCCGATCGTCTCGACCATTACAGTTCCCACGGCGGCGTTTCAGAGCTACGTCCTCGACCAGCTTCCGCGAGGGGGCACGGACACCTTAACGGGCTCGCAATACGCGCCGGAGCCGGAACTCGTCCCTTTCTATCGGAAGATGTTCGCTCTTTACGCGAACACCAGCGGTACGCCGCTCGCGATTCTGGGGTGTCCGTTGAATGCCGACGGCCGTTCGGCCAGCGGTCTGCCGCCGAACGGCAACGGCTGCGCGAATCGTCAGACCGTCTCCCATTCGAGCGACGATCGCGAGCAGGTGCAAACGGCGCGAATCGACCACAACATAGACGACCGGAACACCGCGTGGTACCGGTTTCAGTATGACGGCGGTCTCCAGGCCGCTTACACCGATCCGATCAATCCACTCTTCAACGCGATTTCGCCGCAGCCGCTCTATTCCTTCGCATCGGGCTATACCCACATTTTCTCTTCGCGGCTTGTGAACTATTTTAATCCGGCATTCTCCTGGTATGAGAGCCTGTTCGGGCCGAAGGATCTGAACGAAACCCTTGCGGCGTTCCCCATCGTTCTTCAAGGCAGCGGAGCCAATGCGCCATTTACAACGCTGGGCGGGCTCGACAACACGTGGGTGCAGGGACGCCGCGCGTCGCGTTTTTTCATCAACGATAACCTCGCCTGGACGATCGGCGCGCATGAGTTGCGATTCGGAACGAACACCCGCATCCTCCGCCTGAACGATTACGATTTCGGCGAGGGGACCGTACCGCTGGTGACGTACACGACGCTTCCGCAGTTCATCTACGGAGTGGCTTCCACCGCGCAGAAGACATTTCCAGCCGCGAATTCTCAACCCTGGAATTTCCTGAACCTGGACCTCTACGCGCAGGATACGTGGAAGGTCACGTCCCGCCTCACCTGGACTTTCGGAATCCGAACGACAACCAATACCAATCCTCTGAATCCGCACAACGCGGTGGCTCGGCTTTCCGGGTCGTTCGCATCCATCTCTCACGATGTGAACCAGCCTCTCAACTCCGCGATCCAGACCGGCCTCGGCAATGTGTTCGCTTCAACGCCACTGGCTATCCTTCAGCCGAGGACCGCGATCGCATGGCAACTGGCGCCGAAGACGGTAATCCGCAGCGGATTCGGACTGTTCAGCGATCTCCTGCCGGGCAGCGTCGTGGATCTGGTCGGGGCCAATCCGCCTTATTCGCAAACGTTTCAGGGCGGCCTTCTCGGTACGGTCGGCGGAAGCGCCATTGCACCCGGCGTTCCCGGCAGCGCCGTTGACGCGACCGTTGCAGCGAATCAGGCGTTCAACGCCGGATTTGCGAACGGCCAGCTCTCCTGCGCGTCACCGTTGTCGAAACCAGGCACGTGCCTGCAGCCTGTGGCAATGGTGGCCGTTCCCGATGGGAAACTCCACGCGCCTTACTTCATGGAATGGAGTTTCGGCGTCGAACATCAGGCCGGCGCCACCGTCAATCTGCGAGCTCAGTACGTCGGCACGCGCGCCGTGAATCAACCCTATACGACGCAGGTCAACGGTTATCAGACGGTGTGCCAGGGCTGCTTCGCCCCGTTTCCCTATGGCCAACCGGTTGATCCGCGATTCGGCGCGGTCACCCAACTGAGCACGGGCGCCAACAGCCATTACAACGGGCTTCAGACCACCGTCGAAAAGCGGATGGGACACGGATTGACGGCACAGGTGAACTACACATGGAGCCACTGCATCGACACGGTTTCGAACGGCGGATTCTTATCCTTCGCGGCCGGCGGCATTCTTTCGCCGCCGCCGAACGATCTCGCACGTGATCGGGGTCCTTGCGACTACGACGTTCGCCACAACTTTACGGCGAACTACACATACGAGCTGCCGCTCAAGCTTCGAAATCCCCTGGGCCGCGCGTTCAACGGCTGGCAGGTATCGGGTTCGGTGTTCTGGCACAGCGGCCTGCCGTTTTCCGTTCTGAGCGCGCCATACACAGCGAACGGCCAGGGTATTGTCAACGGCAGCGGACCGCAGTTCGCCAGCGTCGTTCCCGGCGTGCCCTTGTATGAACACAACCCCATACCCGGAGTTACTCAGCCTGGCACGATTCAGTGGCTGAATCCGGCTGCTTTCGTTTCGACCGTCGACCCAGGCACGGGCGCGTGCGCGGGCGGCGATTCCGCGTCCAGTTGCCAGTTCGGCAATCTGGGCCGCAACGCTCTGCGCGGCCCCGACTTCACCTGGAGCGATCTGTATCTGACGAAGTGGTTCACGCTGAGCGAGCGGGTGAAGTTGCGCATCGACGGACAATTCTTCAACCTGTTCAATCATCCGAATTTCGGATTGCCGGTGCTTGGTTATGCGGGAATTCCCGGCAAGCCGTCTACGCAGACCGGGTTTGGATCGCTTACTTATACAACCTCGCCACCGACGGGCCTTCTTGGCGTTGGATTGGGCGGGGATAGTTCGCCCCGGATGATCGCGTTTCAGGCCCGGCTCGAATTCTGACAGCCGCGTTATACTCAGCGAGGCTGGCGTGATTCGGCCGATTCACCTTCCGGCGGGCCACGCTCGCCCCACAATCAGGAGATTTTCCATTAATGTCTGAAGTTCTTACCGGTGCGGAGTTTAAACAGCAATTGCGAGAGGGTAAGCCCAAGCTGGGCTTGTTCATCAACTCCCACAGCCCCACCGTCGCGGAGCAATTGGCCCATTGCGGCTACGACTGGCTCCTTGTCGATTCGCAGCACGGACCTATGGGATACGAGACCCTCTCAACCATGCTCGCCGGTATCGCCAGCGGCGGCGCAAAGTCGCTGGTGCGCGTAGCCGGATATCAGGACCGCCCCGGAATGCAGCAATCGCTCGACACGGGCGCGGACGGCATCCTTGTGCCTTACATCAATACGGCCGAGGAAGCGCGGCAGGCCATCAGTTGCTGCCGTTATCCGACTGCCGGGACGCGGTCCGTCTACTTTCCGCAGCGCTCCATGAACAAGAAAGGCCTGCTGGGCTATGCGGGAAAGGCAAACGAGAACGTCATCGTGGCCCTTCAAGTCGAGACTGCCGATTGCATCAAGAATATCGATGAGATCGCGGCGGTGCCGGGAGTCGACATGCTGTTCCTCGGACAGAACGATCTCTGCATGTCGATGGGACTCTATGAGAAGTACGAGTTTCCGCACATGTATACGTCGCCCGAACTGGCGCAGGCTACGGATAAGTTGCGCGCGGCTGCGAAAAAGAACAACATTATTCTCGGTCTCTTCCTGTTTGGCACTTCGCGGGTGGGCGAATTCCTCGATAAAGGATTCCCGTTCATCAGCCTCGGCAACGATCTGCACCACGTCCTGACTCAGGCCGGCGCATACGTGAAAGACGTCGAAGGCATCGCGAGGGAAAAAGGCCTCTCGTGGTCTCGCCGGCCCTCGGCTCTGATCTAAAGCAGATTTAGTCTCCATCGCCGGGTCTAATCCCTCCGCCTTTTAGGCGGACAGCTTCCAGCAGGTGTTACCTTTGCCTTTTTGCTCTGCGAGCGCCGGAAGTGGTCCGAGGCGTATGCCGCCCGCTCGGCGCGATGGCTCGCATGAACCGTCACGTTCGGTCGCAGATGCACACTGCGTCGGCGCTTCAGGCGACTTTCAGTCGCAGTCAATCCCACCGGCTTTTGAGCCTGTGGCTGTTTAGTAATCTGAAGGCGGCGATCTGAAAAACAAATGAAGCAGGTTCTTGCCGTATGCGGCGCACCGGAGCATTTCAGCTCCGATGCGTCGCAGCCTTACGTTGAAGCGTTGCGCGCCGCGGATGTCGAACCGATCCTGATTTCGCCTGGCGACTCCGCGCCTGAGGAATTTCAGGGATTGCTGCTGATGGGCGGTTCCGACGTTAACCCCACTCTCTATGGAGAGGTGCGGAAGTCAGATACCGAAAGCTCCGATGACGCTCGCGATGCGCTCGAGTTGGCGTTGATCCGGAAGGCGGTCGAGCGCGATCTGCCCCTGCTCGCCATCTGCCGCGGCTTGCAGATTCTGAACGTGGCGCACGGCGGCAGTTTGATCCAGCATCTCAATTCGACCGATCGCCACCGGGTACGTCCCGCGAACCGCGGACTGCCGGCGCATCCGGTCGACATTGACGCCGGAACGCGTCTGGCGAGCATTGTCGGCAAACCTCTCACGCTCGAAGTCAACTCTCGCCATCATCAGGCGATCGCGCGTTTGGGAGATGGACTGCGCGCCTCGGCCCACGATCCGAAGGACGGCACGATCGAAGCTGTTGAGCGGTCCGATAAGCGATTCGTGGTTGGTGTTCAATGGCATCCGGAAAATATGAGCCCTTCCGATCCCCGCGAGGCGAAGCTGTTTCAGGCCTTCGGATCTGCTCTCTGAATGGCACTTGAATCGCAACGTGATATGCTGAAATTTCTGGTAGAGGTGCGGTAGCCAAAACCCGCGTGCAGAGTTCCCGCGACCACGGGAGGCACGCCGGAAGGGGTTTGCCGCCGAAATCGGCGCGGCGGGTCGGCCGCATCCGGTTGGTGACGCGGGTTAAATCTCCGCCACTGTCGCCCGGTGTCCACCCATATGTGATGGCATCGGGCGGAGAGCTATCGGGGTAAGTGAACTCTTCTTTCGTCCTCACTCTCCTCGCGCGCATCTCCCGGAAAGATTTTTAAGCGGGGGCTATGCACGTATTCGATCTGACGCGCGAACTCATCGACATCCCTTCCGTTACCAACGAGGAAGAGCAGGTTGGACTGTATCTTTACGAGTACCTGTCTCGCGTCGCCGCCACGCACGAAGGGAACGTCGAGAAGATCGAAGTCGAGCCCCGGCGTTCGAATATCTTTGCGAGTTTCGGGAAGCCGGTCGTGACGCTCTCGACGCACATGGATACGGTCCCGCCCTGGTTTGGTTCGCGGGTGGACGACGAATTCATCTGGGGGCGCGGGGCATGCGATACGAAGGGCATTATCGCGTCGATGATCAAGGCTGCGGAGGGCCTGCTTGAATCGGGCGTGCGCGATTTCAGTCTGCTTTTTGTAGTGGGCGAGGAACGGAACAGCGCCGGAGCGTATCATGCGGCGAAGGACCCGCGCGGGTCGAAATACATCATCAACGGAGAGCCCACCAGCAACCAGCTCGCTTTGGGATCGAAGGGTGGCCTTCGATATGAAGTTGTGGCGACAGGCAAGATGGCGCACTCCGCTTATCCGGAACTGGGCGATTCGGCGATCGAGAAGTTGCTCGACACGCTGAATGCGATCCGGAAGGTGGAATTGCCGGTTGACGCGGTGCTCGGCAAAAGCACCCTGAACATCGGCACGATTCAAGGCGGCCGCGCGCCCAACATCATTCCCGATGAAGCGCGGGCGGAGATTTTCATTCGCCTCGTGTGCGATTCGGCAAGTACGCGGCGCGCCCTCGCGGAAGCAGTTGAGAAGGTCGGGAACGGCGTGGAGTTGCTGGGCGTTTTGGAAATTCCGGCGATGCACCTTACTCCGGTGAAAGGACTTCCTACGACCGTGGTCGCGTTCACGACCGACATTCCGGCGTTCGACGGCGCGTGGGGGCAGCCCCTGTTGTTGGGTCCGGGCACCATCCACGTTGCGCACACACTGGAAGAGCGTGTTCCAAAGAAGGAACTGCTGGACGCGGTCGAGATTTATCAGAAGATGGTCAGGCAATTACAACAGGCACTTTAATGAGCACTATTGAAGCAGGTATTCTGGGCGCGACCGGCATGGTCGGCCAGCACTTTATCAAATTTTTGGACGGACATCCGATGTTCCGCCTCTCCTGGCTGGGAGCTAGCGAACGCTCCGCGGGCAAGCGTTATGCGGACGTGGCGAAGTGGCACCTGGGCGGCAACGCGCCTGAGGCGATTTCGGGAATGACGATTGAAGAGGCGAAGCCCGGCAACGCCCCGAGGTTACTCTTCTCGGCCATGGACGCGTCCGTGGCCACGGAAATCGAACAGGCCTTCGCGCGCGCCGGTCACGTGGTGGTTTCAAATTCGAAGAATCATCGCATGGATCACGATGTGCCGTTGCTGGTACCGGAAATCAATCCGGATCATCTGCGCCTGATTCCGGGCCAGCAGCGTGCCCGAGGATGGACAGGGCAGATCGTCACGAACCCCAACTGCTCGACCGTAGTGCTGACCATGGCGCTCGCGCCGCTGAAGCAATTCGGCATCACGCGTGTGATCGCGACTACGCTGCAGGCCATTTCCGGCGCGGGCTATCCGGGCGTCGCCTCGATGGACATCATCGGCAATGTCGTACCTTTTATCGGCGGCGAAGAAGAGAAGATGCAGCAGGAGACGCAGAAAATCCTGGGCCATTACACGGGTGACCGAATCGAGCCGCTGGCCGCGAAGGTGAGCGCCCACTGTAATCGCGTTCCTGTCGTCGACGGCCACACGGTGACGATTTCGGTCGAGCTTTCGTCGCGTCCGTCGGAAGCAGATCTGCGTAATGCCTTCGAGACTTACTCGAGCCTTCCGCAGCAGCGCCATCTGCCGAGCGCTCCGAAGCAACCCGTGCAATACCTGCCCGAATCCGATCGCCCGCAGCCGCGCAAGGATGCCGACCGCGAGCGTGGCATGGCGACCAGCCTCGGCCGCCTGCGTCCCTGTCCGGTCTTCGACTGGAAGTTCGTCGCTCTGAGCCACAACACGATTCGCGGCGCGGCAGGCGCGGCGGTTCTGAATGCTGAGTTGATGGAGTCGGAAGGGCTGCTCGACTAACAATGATCGTCATGAAATTCGGCGGCTCGTCCGTCGAATCGGCAGCCGCTATTGAGCGGGTTGCGGGCATCGTGAAAGCCCGCGCCGATCGCCATCCGATCGTTGTCGTGTCGGCGATGGGCAAGACTACCAACAAGCTCCTGGCTATTGCCCAATCCGCCATCATGGGCAAACGCGAGGATTACATTCGCCAATTGCACGATCTCCGCGATTTTCACTCGCGCGAAGCGCGCCAGGTAGTGCCTTTGTCGCGCCGCGCGGAACTGGAACGTACCCTCGACGATCATTTCCAGGAGATGACGGAACTGATCAAGGGGATCGCGGTTCTTGGCGAACTGACGCCCCGGTCGATCGACGCGATATCGAGCTATGGCGAGCGCCTGTCGAGTTACATCGTGTCGCTGGCGTTCGAGCATCACGGCATTCCCTCGATTCATCTCGATTCCCGCAGGGTGATCGTCACCGACCATCGGCATACGCAGGCTGGACCGCTGTTTCCAGAGACGTATCGACGGCTCTCGGAAACCGTACCCGGGCTCGCCCGCGAAAGAGTCGTCGTGATGGGCGGCTTCATCGGATCCACTGAAGAAGGCGTCACATCCACTTTGGGGCGCGGCGGTTCCGATTTCACGGCCTCCATCGTGGGCGCGGGCATAGGCGCGGAAGAGATTCAGATCTGGACCGACGTCGACGGCATGTTGACCGCCGACCCGACCATTCTTCCCGGTGGCCATCGCGTCAAAATCATCTCTTTTGCAGAGGCCGCGGAGCTCGCCTATTTCGGCGCGAAGGTGCTTCATCCTTCGACGTTGATTCCAGCGATTGAGCGCAATATTCCGGTGCTTATCCTGAACTCGCGACGGCCGGACGTGCCCGGCACGCGCATCGTGTCCGATGCGGTGCACTGCAGCAACGCCGTCAAATCGATCGCCTGCAAGCGGAAGATCACGCTGGTCAATATTCACTCGACCCGGATGTTGATGGCGCATGGCTTTCTGCATCGAATCTTTGAAATCTTCGACCGGCACGAGACGCCGGTCGATATGGTCGCAACCAGCGAGGTCAGCGTTTCGCTGACTATTGACAACACGTCACAAACGCAAAGCATCTGCCGTGAGTTGAGCGATTTTTCCGAAGTGGAGATGGAACCGGATCAGGCCATCGTTTGCCTGGTCGGCGAAAACATTCGTTACACTCCGGGTGTGGCCGCACGAGTGTTCAGTGCGCTCCGCGATCTGAATATCCGAATGATTTCGCAAGGCGCGTCGCTCCTGAACCTGAGCATCGTGGTTGCCGATAAAGATCTGCGCCCGGCAGTCGAAGCCTTGCACGGCGAATTCTTTCGGGAGCTTGATCCCGAGGTATTTGAATGAGGATAGCCATCGTTGGCTACGGGAAAATGGGCCGCATGATCGACCGCCTCGCGACGGAGCGCGGGATCGAGGTGGCCTTGAAACTCGACGAGCACAACAACTCGCACTTCGAAGGCATCACGCCGAAGAATTTCCATGGCGTCAACGTGGCCATCGACTTCTCGACGCCCTCGACCGTGATCGATAACATCGAGCGCATTGCCCCCCTGAGCGTCGATCTCGTCGTGGGCACAACGGGATGGCATGAGCGCATGGATTACGTGAAGAGTCTCGTCGACCTCCACAAGATCGGGCTGGTCTGGAGTCCCAATTATTCTGTGGGCGTCAATGCTTTCTTTCGCCTCGTGAGCGCGGCATCGAAGCTGCTCGCGAATGAGGCCGAATATGAAGCCTGGGCCTGGGAAATCCATCATTCGGCGAAGAAGGATGCGCCCTCGGGGACGCTGCTGAAGCTGGTGGATGAAATGCGAGCCGCCGGCTTCGCGCGAAACGTCGATACGTCATCAAATCGCGCTGGGGCGATTCCCGGTATTCACGAAATCGGCTTCGATTCGGCGGCGGATACAATCACCTTGCGGCACACTGCGCGCAACCGGGAAGGCTTCGCGCTGGGGGCGATTAAAGCGGCCGAGTGGGTCGCGGGCAAGAAGGGTTTTTACGAATTCGGAGATGTCCTTTTTGGAGGCTGACATGTTTACGGGATGCGGAACGGCGATGGTAACGCCATTTCGGAAAGACGGATCGCTCGACGAAGCAACGTTGCGCAAGCTCGTCCGGCGTCAGATCGAGCAAGGCATCAATTTTCTTGTGCCCTGCGGCACTACGGGCGAGAGCCCGACGCTGACGCGTGAAGAGCACCTGCGCGTGGTCGAAATCACGGTCGAAGAGGCGGCGGGAGAGATACCGGTGCTCGCCGGCGCTGGCGGAAACAATACCCACGAAGTGATTGAGATGGCGCGCGCCTGCGAGAAAGTGGGCGCCGACGGGATTCTTTCGGTCACCCCTTACTACAACAAGGCCACTCAGGAAGGCCTCTATCAGCACTACAAAGCGATCGCACAGGCGATTCGCATCCCGATCATCCTTTACAGCGTGCAGGGCCGAACGGGAGTGAACATCGAGCCCGCGACCGTTGTCCGGCTCTCGGAAGTCAGCAACATCATTGGGATCAAGGAAGCCTCGGGGAACATTACGCAGATCGCGGAGATCGTGCATCGGGTTCCCGAGAAGTTCATCGTGCTTTCGGGCGACGATGCCATGACTATTCCCGTAATCGCGCTCGGCGGGCACGGCGTGATCTCAGTGGTGTCGAATCAGATTCCTGGAGCTATGACCGAATTGACGCGCTTTGCAAACGAAGGCCATTTTGACGCCGCGCGCAAGCATCAACTCCGCTGGATGCCGCTGATGCAGGCCAACTTCGTGGAATCGAATCCGATCCCGGTGAAATGGGGCATGTCCGTTATGGGTTTGCTGGAGCCTGTTTATCGACTCCCGATGGTCGAACCGCAAGCCGCGAGTAAAGAGAAAATCGTGCAGGCAATCCAGGCGGCCGGACTCCTGGCTGTGGCGGGGGCTCACTGATTGCAACAGGCGATTGAACAGATCTTCGACAATCCTCCCGCCCAGTACACGCCGGAACACTTCGCGCTCTTCGCCCGCTTTAAAGAAGCGCTGAATGCGGGCTCGATTCGCGCCGCTGAGCGCGACGCCGAACAACCCAGCGGCTGGCGCGTGAACGGCTGGGTGAAGAAGGGTATCCTGATCGGCTTCCGCATGGGCTCGATCGTCGACATGTCGATCGATGACGCGCGGCAGCCGTTCTACGACAAGTCCACTTATCCGGCGCACCGGTTCGCCGCGGCCGACGGCGTCCGCATCGTGCCGGGCGGATCGAGCATTCGCGACGGCAGCTACGTGGGCAAAGGCGTGGTCTGCATGCCGCCGATGTACGTGAACGCCGGCGCTTATGTGGGCGAAGGGACCATGATTGACTCCCACGCGCTGGTGGGAAGCTGCGCGCAAATCGGGCGCAATTGCCATATCTCGGCGGCGTCCCAGATTGGCGGCGTGCTCGAGCCTGTCGGAGCCCTGCCCGTGATCATCGAAGACAACGTTTTGGTTGGCGGTAATTGCGGTGTCTACGAAGGGACTGTGGTCCGCAGCCAGGCCGTGCTCGGTACGGGCACGATCCTCAATCGTTCGACGCCCGTCTACGACCTCGTTCGCGGCCAGATCTATCGGGCGACGGATGACGAGCCGCTCGTGATCCCCGAGGGCGCGGTGGTCATCGCTGGCTCGCGCGCCGTGTCAATCGGGCCGGGCCGCGACTGGGGCATCTCAATCTACACGCCAGTGATCGCGAAGTACCGCGACGACAAGACCGGCGCGAAGATTCAGTTGGAAGACCTGCTTCGCTGAGGCACCGATGAGAGGCATCCTGAAGGTCTCCTCTCTGCTCCTGGCCGGGGTTTGTTCCTTGACCGGCCAAACCGCCTGTCAACGCATCCAGATGGATTGGAACGTGGATGCTTGACGTCCCGAAATCCTCTTTCGGGAAAATACTCGTACCTGGCGTTCCCGAGTTCGCCATTCTCAGCGAAAAGGTGAAGATCACGATGACACCCCAGGAAATCGGGTTTGAAGCCGATATCGTTACGTCCCTTAACAACGAGCCGTCTCACGAAGATCAGCGACTGAGCATAGACGGCAGCAAAACCACCCTTGCGCCTGGCATCACTGTTTCCTTCCGGCGAATCGACGATTACAGCTTTGATGTCATCGGCAAAGTGACAACAGGAAACACGAGGATCGGCGAGGTGAGTCACCCGACGGTTCGACGCTCACCGAAAGGAAGACCCAAACCGGGGGGCTAGCTATAGCTAGCTAGCGCCCAGCAGATCCGTCACCATGCTCGACAGTTTGACGCGCATCTCTTCCAGCAACGCCTCCAGCTGGTTCTGCAGCCGGACCCGATCCCGGCTGAGTTGCACCTGCCGCCGTGTCAGAATGCGCATCTGCCGCTGTTCGGCCTCCGGCACGAAGCTCAACGTCAGTTCGCCGGCAATCTGGCGCCGTACCAGCCGTTGCGCATCCTTGAAATCCGTTTTCCGCCCCTTGGGCGCGCGGTTCGACCAGGCTTGGGCCAGATGCTGGCGGAACTGCCCTTCCAGCGCTGCCCAGACCGGCTTCCAGTATTGCGCCGTGGATTCCATCACCACTTCGCGCACGCCCCGCTCGCCCAGCCACGCCGCCAAATGCTGCAGCTCCGCGGCGGTCGTTCCGAACTTCCGGTACTGAAACTCCAGATCGCCCTCGCCCACTGAGGCGTCCGTCACTGCCACCATCAATACCCGCTTGTGCACGTCAATTCCAGCTATCATGAAAGACATCGTTGGTTCCTTCCGGCGTGGAAGCGGAGAACGCGCGAAGGATAAAACGCACTGTCTCGTGCTACCGCTTCCCACCGAGAGGAATGCGGCGCACACTTATCGGCCCTGCAGCGCGTCCCAGACCAAACTCCCTAACGGACTCAACTACTCCAGAGCGTTACCGGTCTCGACCACTCCACACCGCCTACACGATAACCGACTTTCATCCCCTTTGGCGGCCCGCCGCGGGCCATGGAGACTCCCTTCCGGTCGCGGCTCGGGAATCGGTCGCGGTCCGGCGAATCCGACCGAAAATGTTCTAAGACCAGATCTGCTGCAGCGCCCGCTGGAAGTTTCCGCCGAGAATCAGGCGGATGTGCTCGTCGGTGTAGCCGCGGGCGATCAGGCCTTCCGTAAGCTGGAACATGCGGCGGGTGCTGTTCAAACCCGCGATATCGTACTCCAGCCGCGCCGCTCCGCGCGGGTCGCGGCCATCGAGATCCAGATCGCTGCCGACGCCGACGTGTTCGATGCCCGCGATCTTCACGGCGTGGTCGAAATGATCCAGCGCGTCATTGATGGTGACCGGATCTTTCGCACGAACGAAGTGCCTCACCCCGGTCAGCCCGATCACCCCACCTTTTGCCGCAGCGGCGCGGATCGCCTCGTCCGTCTTGCAGCGCGCCACGGAACCCGCAATCGCCTTGCAGTTCGAGTGCGTGATCAGCACAGGCTTCCGCGACGCTGCAATGGCGTCGAGCGTGGTCCGCTCGCCGCAGTGCGAAACATCTACCGCCATCCCTACCGTATTCATGCGGGCGATGACGTCCTGACCGAACGAAGTCAGCCCGCGGTCGTTCGCCACTTTACATCCCGACCCCAGCCGGTTGGTCGAATTGTAAGTGACTTGCGTCAGCCGCTGGCCCATCTCGTAGAACGCGTCGATGTCGTCCAGGCAACGCAGATGGTTCGCATCCTGCATGCCTAAAATAACCGCAATTTTCCCGGCCGCACCGGCGGCCGCCAGGTCGCCCGCGCAATCGACGCGCATGAACCATTCCGGGTGAGCGTCGATCAGCCGGTTCCATTTCGCGAACCACACTTTCGTGATCGCATAAGACTGATCCGACTCGAACGCGACCGCGGGATGAAAGACATTGATCCCGGAACTCTGAAGCTTGCGAAAATCGGCTTCACCGAATTTTTCCGGAGAGTGCTGCCAGACATCCAGAAGCTTCCAGTCGAGCGTGAACATGCCCAACATGTCGATCACGTTCGACTGCGTGACCAGATCGATTGCTCGCGTCGAGAACTCAGCGGCTTTCAGGCTGCTGAAAGTTCCGATAACAGGCGCAGAGACACAAAAAGAAAGACTGCGGGTGAAGAACTCCCGTCTGTGCAATTCAGTACTCTCCTGAGGTTGAGAAGTACCAGAATACTACACTCGTCAATCAGCAGGAGCGCGACATGTCGCTTGAGGTACCACCCGCCGCCGGTACGTAGCACTTGAGCGTGTAATCCATCACCATGCGATCCGCGTTGAAGCGCCAGCCGAGCGTGCGGATGGTCCGCTTCATGCGCTTGATCCAGCCGCGCGGCAAGCCGTCCCGGTCGCGCTGGTAGTAGAGCGGGATCACCTCTTCGCGCAAGCACGCGGTAGAGATCGTCGCCGTCGCGGCGGTCGTGGACATCCATGTTGGAATGCGTCCGGCCGGTGCCGATGGCGAAGCCGTTCAGACCGTCATAGGCCTCCGCCCACCAGCCGTCGAGGACCGAAAGATTCAGGCCGCCGTTCAGCACCACCTTCTGTCCGCTGGTGCCCGACGCCTCCAGCGGACGGCGCGGATTGTTCAGCCACACGTCGACGCCCTGCACCAAGATGCCGCCCGACGTTGATGTCGTAATCTTCGACGAAGACGAACTTGTCGGCGAACTTGCGGATCGCGCATCAGTTCGGCGATCTGCTGCAGCACGCGCTTGCCGGGCTCGTCGCGCGGATGCGCCTTGCCGGCGAAAACGAACTGCACCGGCCGCTTGGGATCGTTGACCATCGACGCCAAGCCGCTCGATATCCGCCAGAATCAGATTGGCTCGCTTGTAGGTGGCGAAGCGGCGCGCGAATCCGATGGTCAGCGCATCCGGACTGAGCACGCGGCTCGAGGCGCTGGAGCGTTTCCGCCGATTCGTCGCGCGCCGCTCCGCCTGTTCGCACCGCGCGGCGGCGCACGAAGTCGAGCAGCCGCGACTTCAGGCTCAGATGCGTCTCCCAGAGCTCGCCATCGTCGACGTTCTCGATGCCTTCCCAGATGCGTGCCTCGCCGCTGTGCTCGTGCCAGTCCGGCGCCGAGATGCCGGTCGTAGAGGCGGAACATCTGCGGCGCCAGCCACGACGGCACGTGCACGCCGTTGGTGATGTGGCCGATCGGGACCGCGTCTTCGGTCCTGCCCGGGATAGAGGCCGGTCCACATCGCGCGCGAGACTTCGCCGTGCAGCGCCGAGACGGCGTTGGCGCGCCGCGACAGCTTCAGGCCCAGCACGGTCATGCAGAACTCCTCGTGATAATTGCCCGGATTTTCGCGCCCCAGCGCCATCAGGCGGTCGTGCGAAATGCCCAGATCTTCGCGCAAGGGTCCCAGGTGCTCTTCGATCAGGTCGGCGTCGAAAGCGGTCGTGACCGGCGGGCACCGGCGTGTGCGTGGTGAAGACCACTTCGCGCGCAACGCGCGGCACGCCTGATCGAAGCTGATGCCTTCCTCCTCCATGCGGGTGCGAATCGCTTCCAGCACCGCGAATCCGCTGTGCCCTTCGTTCATGTGAAAAACGCCGGGCGTGATTCCCATGGCGCGCAGCGCGCGAACACCGCCCACGCCGAGCAGCAGTTCCTGACGGATGCGCATGCGGCCGTCGCCGCCGTAAAGCTGCGAGGTCAGTTCGCGGTCTTCCGGCGCGTTGCCTTCCACGTTGGAATCGAGCAGCAGCAGATCGCAGCGGCCCACTTTCACCCGCCAGACCTTCGCGCGGATCGATCCGCTGCGGGTATCGATCTGGATCGTGACCGGGCTGCCGTTCTTGCCGATCGCCGGTTCCATGGGCAGCTGATTGACGTCGGTGGCAGGTATTCTTCCTGCTGCCAGCCCGTGAGATCCAGCCGCTGCCGGAAATAGCCTTGCCCGTAGAACAGACCGATGCCGACCAGCGGAATGTCCAGATCCGAGGCGCTCTTGATGTGATCGCCGGCCAGAACGCCCAGGCCGCCGGAATAGATCGGGAGCGATTCGTGCATTCCGAATTCGGCCGAGAAGTATGCCACCGGCCGCGGCCGCAGAACGCCGGCGTGAGTCGCCGCCCCAGGTCCGGTCCGCCTGCAGGTATTCCTGCTGGCGGCGGTACGCGTAGTTGATGCGGCTGTGCAGCACCAGTTCGCCGGCGCGGCGCTCGATCTCCGCCAGCGGCATTTCCTGAGAGCAGCGAAATCGGATTGTGATTCAGCTGGCGCCAGCGCACCGGATCCAGGTCGCGAAACAGGCTGACGGAATCGTGATCCCAGCTCCACCACAGGTTGCGCGCCAGCGCCCACAGCCGCTCCTGCGCGGGCGCGATGAAGCGATCGAGCGTGCGGGCTTCGCTGACCACCGGCGCGACCTGCGCGGCGGCCTCCGTCAGCATGCGAATCTCTTCCGCGTCAAAGATGCGCGCCTCGATGGTCTGCACCACCAGGACGCCCTGCAGGACGCCGCGATCGATGAGGGGAACTCCGAGAAAAGACTGATAGCTTCTCCTCGCCCGCTTCGCCGAAAATACTTGAAGCGCGGATGCTGGCTTGACCTGTTCGACCGCGACGGGCCGACCTGCTCGGCCACCAGTCCCGCCAGGCCTTCGTGCAGCGCCAGGCGCAGCGTGCCGATGCATTCGCGGCGCAAGCCCGAGCGTCGCCGCCAGCACCAGGTTGGCGCGGTCCGGTTCCAGCAGATAGGCGGAGCAGACGTCGGTCTGGAAGCGCCTGGCGATCAGCGCGACCACGTTCATCAGCGTTTCGGCGGGTTTGCCGCCTTCCTGGGCGAGGTTGCCGATTTCTTCCAGGGTCAAAACGTAATTTGCCGCCTTCGCCGCTGCGCTCATATAGCCAGGACTCCCTTAATTTTTGATGAACTTTCACAGCGACAAGGTTTCCGCTGACGGGGCGGCAGGAATGTCTTGAATCTGTAGTGTAAAGCCCGGGCCGACTTGCCGCAACCCGGGCTGTGCGGCGGTTTGAGCAGCGACGGCGGCGCGATTCTTACGACGGTATCTCGTTCGTTTCGTCCATTTCGCTTTGTTTGCTTCAGGTTGTTGGGTTCGTTTGGCAGAATTACTCGATTCCGCGGCCTGGGGTTTCGGGCGTCGGCAGCGGGTCTGGCGGCAGCGCTTCGGAGGTCGGCACGGGTTCCGGCGGCAGCGATTCCGGAGTTGGCACGGGTTCGGGGGGCAGTGATTCCGGAGTTGGCACGGATTCCGGCGGCTGTGAGGCCGCGGGCGAGGGTCCACGCCGGTCACGCATTTCGAGCAACCGGCGATGGGCGCGGAGGTACTGGCGTTCGTAACGGGAATCGTAGCGGTTGATGAGATCGAGGGACCGGGAATCGTCACTGAGCGTGCGGAAGGCGATGGATGCGCGGGTGGCATTGTCTTCGCCACGGCCGAAGCCGTCCGCCTGGTTGCGGATCTGGTAATTCATGCCCGCCGTTTCCATTCCCCAGATGCGGAGCTGACGCCATCGCGCCGCGGCCATCATTTCGACGAGGGAATACTCGATTGAGGTCTCCGGCTGGAGCTCTTCCATAAGATCGTTGAGGAGGTCGTGGAAACGTTCTTCGAGTTCGCTCTTCAGGACGACGGTATCGGCGAGGAGACCGTGTTTGAACGCGTTCCGGGAGGAGTTGTATTTGCCTTCGGGCGTGACGGGCCCGCGGGATCTGGCGCCGTTGGCACGGGAGGCCTCGATCTGACGTTCAGTTCGCATTTTCGATTTTTTTATCGCATGAGGATTGGGGTTCTCGACCGGCGTTAGTGTGAAGTTGTTGATTTTGCGATAGAAATAAATGTTTGCGGCGCGTCACCGATAAAGATTTATGGCCACGAATGAACATGAATGAACACGAATCGGAAAAATCAGAAGGCGTTATAGACGCGATTATTGGGGCCTCCTATGAGGTTTCGAATGTTTTTGGGGCGGGATTTCTTGAGAAGGTTTAGGAACGCGCTTTGCGCCGGTTAGATTACCTGGCCAGTCTGGTGGTGGAGGTCCGCGAGCGTTTGGAGCGGCGGTCGGCACTGAGATGGTTACCCTGCTGTGGATTTGTTGTGACCCTCCACGCGGCGGCGTGGACTGAAACCGTTGTCGATGGTTAGCGCGAGAATGTATGTCCAGAGCCGCCCTTTCGTCAAATCCGGGCGGTACCGCCGTCCATGAAGAGTTCTGCTCGATTGACGAAGCTTGAATCGTCGGAGGCGAGATTGTGCCTGGACTGATCGACAAGGTCAAACTGCGGCAGGCGGAGCCGCGCGATGGCCACTACCTGATGCGGGCGAATCTGACGGCGGAAGATCGGCGGTGCTGTGGACCCGCTATATTCAGTTGACGACTATCGAGGCGCCATTCCGATCACTGAAGAGCGATCTGGGGCTGTGCCCGATTCACCATCGGCTGGAGCAGCGCGTGGAGGCGCATATTTTCGTGGCCTTCCTCGCTTATTGTCTGCAGGTAACGCTTAAGAACAGTTTGCGAAATCAGGCGCCCGGACTGAGTGCGGCAGACTCACGAAATCAGGCAAGCATCGCAAACGGGACAAGTTGTTCATCCGTGTAAAACCGGCCGACGCAGCCCACAATTAATACTTTTCCGACCCTCCAGGTTGCCCGTCAACCCACATTACGCAACTTGGCCGAAAGGACACAGATCTACGAAGGTTCAGTGTGCCTCGGCGAGGCCGGATTGCAGACCGATCGCGTTACAAATGCATGCAATTCCAAACGGGATAACTGATATATACTGCAAGGCGAATGCGCGCAGTTTTCATGGTCCTTACCCTCGCGGGTCTTTCCTGTCTGGCGCCCGCCATCGCTCAGGAGGGGCATCCGCTCACGGGTACCTGGCACGGCCAGTGGAGTCCCGCTCCGGGCAAGGAAAATCATCTCGTGCTCTTTATGAAATGGGACACGAAGAATATCGTCGGCTCGATTAACCCCGGCCCCAAAGCCGTAACTCTTACCGTCGCGACTCTGGACCCGGAAAACTGGACTGTGCATTTCGAGGGTGAGACGAAAGATGCGGCGGGCCATCCGGTAAAGATCTCCGCCGACGGGAAACTGGATAATATCGGTTCCTACAATCGGACGATCACGGGTACCTGGACGCAAGGCGCGGAAAAGGGAAATTTCAAGGTGACCCGGGACTGAACACGATGCGTGGAACGAAGATCGCCAAACTGGCGACAATCGTTTTATTCGCGGTAGCGGCGTTTGGCGCCGCTGAGCCGGGAAGTGACTGCGCCACGAGCGACGCAATTGAAAAACCGCCTGAAAAACCGCCTGAAAAACCGCCCCGAACTGAGCGTGAAGTTCCGCGCCGAGCTGGGGCTCGGCGGCAGGCCCTGGGGCCTGCCCCACAAAGGCTTTTCGTAGTTGCTCCTGGCCCGCAGGACCATCTGGACAGGGCCGAAAAGCTCTTCGTCGAGGCTTGCACGGCGTGTCACACGCTGGACAGAGTCAGGAGTCAGAGACTTACCAGTGAGGAATGGAGAGGCACGATCGCGGGGATGATTTCAGAAGGAATTGCACTGACGGACGAAGAGGTCGATGTGGTCGTTCAGTATCTGACGACTCACTTCGGACCCGACACTCCCTAAAACTATATGAGGCATCTTATTCCGGGGCTTTTGTTTCTCGCAGTGAGCGCGACGAACCTGTTTGCCCACCATTCCATGGCGGCCGAGTACGACGATAAGAAACCGGTAACGCTCAAAGGAACAGTTACAAAATTCGACTGGACCAATCCCCACGTCTTCGCGCTCATCGACGTCGCAGGGCAGGGTGGAAGCATTACCACGTGGGGAGTCGAGTTCCCCAGCCGTATCCAGCTCCGCGCAGCCGGCTGGACCCAGGAGAGCGTCAAGGTCGGCGACGTCGTGACGATAGATGGCGCCTCTGCAAGAGACGGCAGCAAGGAGGCCGGCGCAAAACTCTTGATCCTCGCCAATGGCAAGAGGCTGGCTCTGACGGCTCCGGTACAGGCTGAATCCCGGGAGCCTTCCAAACCGACTCCGCGCTGGCCCGACGGACACCCGCGCCTGGGCTTCGTTCCCGGAGAAACCGGATACTGGGGCGCTCCGGCAGCCCCGAATCTGTACGAGAACAATGCGACCTCGCCGATCATGATGAACGCGGACGGCATCTTGACGCACATCGCGGACGCCGGCAAGGTTGCGCCGTTTCAACCCTGGGCGAAAGGCCTCTACGAGTACCGGCAGCGCACTCTCTTAAAGGACGACCCGATGGCCAGTTGTCTCCCGCCCGGCGGCCCCAGGCAGTTTCAAACGCCCAATGGGATTGAGATCGTCGAACAACCTGACCGGAAACGCATTTTCATCATGTCCGGCGGGGGAAATCGCAACTGGCGCCTGATCAACCTTGACGGCCGCGCCCATCAGCCGGACGATGTTACTCCGACTTACTACGGCGATTCCGTCGGACACTGGGACGGAGACACGCTGGTCACCGATGTGATCGGTTTTAACGAAAAGTTCTGGTTTATGAACGGCGGCCTTCCCCATACCGAGAATCTGCACCTGACTGAACGTATTTCCCGTCCGGATTTTAATACGCTGAAATATGAGGTTACAGTGAATGACCCGGGCGCTTATACGAGGGCATGGTCGACCGGTTTGACTATGAAATGGGTTCCGGACCGGGAAATCGACGAGTACTTTTGCGACGAATACAACAGGGATTCAGAACGTATCGGGAGTAATTAGCAGATGACGATAAAAAACAGCACGATTCGTTTGCTCGCCGCGGGCTTCGGCTTGTTTGCTCTGTCGATGCCGATGATGGCGCATCATTCCTTCGCGGCGGAATACGATGCCAAGAAGCCGATTCAGCTCAAGGGAATCATCACCAAGATCGACTGGGCGAATCCCCATGTGTACTTCTATCTGGATGTTGAAGGCGAAAACGGCGCCGTGACCAACTGGGCGCTCGAAATGGGTCCACCGAACGGACTGCAGCGGGCGGGCTGGACCCGGAATACGATGAAGGTCGGCGACGTGGTTGTCGTGGATGGTTCTCTTGCCAAAGACGGCAGCCATCAGGCGAATGCGCGTTCCGTTACTCTGGCGTCCACGGGTCAGAAGCTGGGTGGGGCCTCAAGCGAAGGCAAAATACCCTGATGCGCCGCTTTGCAATAATCACGCTGGCTTGTTTTTCGATCATGCCGGTTTTCGGGCAGGCGCCGGCGCCGAGCCAAACGCCGAGCCAGGCCCAGGGGGACATCGACCTGAATGTGGGGCGGCTCTCCGGTGCGCCGGGTCGAGGACGAGGCCGGGGACAGAGGCCGCCGTCCAAACCGACTCCACATCTGTCGGATGGCCGGGTGAATCTGGGACCAGCCCCCGGCGAAAAGGGAGTCTGGGAAGGCAACGCGGGCGCAACGCTCGCGACGAATGTTAAGGGCCTCGACAACCCCAGGATGAACCTGCCCACGAATCTCAAGATTGCCGATGTTCCGTTTCAGCCGTGGGCACGGGCCGTTTACGATTACCGGCAAAGCACGACGACCAAGGACGACCCGCATGTACGCTGCAAGCCGTCGGGCGGTCCCCGCATGTTCCACACGCCGTACGGGTTTGAGTTTCTGGATCTGCCGGATCAGAAGCGAATCATCATCGTGGGCGTCGGCGGTCCCCATACCTGGCGCACTATCTACATGGACGGCCGTCCTCATCCGAAGGACCTCGATCCGACATTTTCCGGCCATTCGGTGGGCCATTGGGAAGGGGACTCGCTTGTGGTCGACAGCGTCGGCTTTAACGAGAAGTTCTGGTTGACCCGCGAAGGAATTCCCTTCACGAGTAAGCTTCACCTGATCGAACGGTTTACGCGGACGGACTACAACACCCTCAAGTACGAAGCGACGATCGACGATCCGGGCGCTTACACGAAGACGTGGACCGGCGGCTGGCTCATCACGTGGCAACCCAACGAGGAGTTGTACGAGTACGTCTGTCAGGACAACAACCGCGACGTCAGACATATGTACGGCGGAAACCGCGAGGGCGGCGACCAGTAGAAGCCACCCGGCCGGCGCGCGTTGAATTCAGTCAGCCGGGCGACGATACCCTCAAGGAGCCAGCGAACAACATTGCCTTGCTCCGGCCATGAACCGCGGAGCGCTGCCGCATCGAGCTGGCGAGCGACGGAGGTTTCCAGGCGGCCCCTGAGCGGTATGATAATGGTATGACAAGATCGAAGATCGCCATCACTTTGCCCACGGATCAACTCGCCAGAGTCCACCGGGAAATCCGAGCCGGACGAGCGGATTCGGTGTCCGGTTACATTGCGGGAGTCCTCGCGGCACAGGAAAAGCGCGAATCGCTTCGGGTGCTGCTTCGTGATCTGATCCAACAATTCGGCGAGCCGGCGGCAGAGGACATCAAATGGGCAAAACGCGCGCTCGCACCCCCGCGGCGGGGATGACGGCCGGGATGACGTTGGATACCGGCGCGCTAATTGCGCTGGATCGCGGCGACAAGCGAATGATCGCCCTGCTCCATCAGGCGTTGGAGCAAGGGCTCGCCTTTCGAGTGCCCTCCGCCGTTCTCGGGCAGGCCTGGCGGGATGGCCGGACTCAGGTCATATTAGCGCGGTTTCTGCGTAGCGAGGAGGTTGAGATTATTCCTCTTGACGACCAGCTCGCGCGTTCCTGTGGAGAACTCTGCGGCGCAGCCAACACGTCCGATGTCATCGACGCGTCGGTAGTGATCGTGGCAAGGAAGCGGCGAGATCCCATCGTTACGAGCGACTTTCATGACCTGCGGCGTCTGGATCCCGCTGCCGCGATCATCCATGTCTGATTTCAGGAAATTTCAGGCGCAGCGTATTGCGGGTTGCGGAGAGCGACACGCTGTCAGGGACAAGTTTCTGGCAATCCACGAGAAGGAAAGTCGCGGGTCACGGATGTAGCACCCGATCAGAGCCCGAATCACCCTCCGCGCGGAAGAGCCTCAACCTGCCGCACGCCTGCTGCGAGTGGCCGACAGTCTGCCGGGAGCTTGCAAAGCGCACTTCCGCGAACGCCGTATCTCGGGACAAATTACGGATTGTCGATGAATCGGGAGCTTCAAAGCGGAACAACCTTCCGGCATCAATCACCCAGATATAATTGGCCTATTTGTACTTTGGTTCAAGGAAGAAATCGCCACCGAATTGTGGAGGCGCGGAGTCGCCGGTCTTCCTAACAATAATCCGACGCAGGTCACTGATCTCTTGTTCGAGATCCAGTTCACAGACGCAATCACCGGTAGGCGATTCCGTAAAACGGAATCGAAAAAGCCAATTGCGCGAAACCTTCATGACGGATTCAATCGCCTGAACAACGACTTGAACCTGATTGAGAAACCTGCGCTTCTCAGGAGTTGATTTCAGACTTCTTTGCCACAAGAACTCCATCGCGTGAGGAGGTCCGGGTATCTTAACGGCGTAACCTCGATCTAGCGGGCCCAGATCGCCACCTCCGGCCGTCTGAAATATGTCCGTTTGCTCACTCTCGGATTCTGGGATCGAGAATGTAACGCTGAGAGCGCTGAATGCACATCCACCGATATTTCGTATGACGAAGCGAACATCCTCCCATCGGCTGCCCTCGCTATCTAGGCCCACAGTTAATGCTGCTTGGCCTGTTCGGCGTTCCATGATCTCTGAAGACGTGTCGTTTCCCAACGCGGAAGCCCCCGCTCTGTCCGCTAAAACCTTGCGGACCGACATAGCGATATCTGTCAAAGCAGAATCCTTATTACTCCATGTTGTTACTGGCTTCGCGTCTCTGGGCAAGGCGAGCAGTTTCGCGAATGGTGATGCTTGCCAATCGCACGGACGCAGGATTACGGGGATGACTGTCGCCAGTCCCGCATCTTGCCTATCCAGCGCACGTCTCATCTCGCGGCAGTAACAGAAGTCAGATGCTATGAAGGATGAACTGACCAGAAGTATGATGATCTCAGCCGAGTCCAATTGTTCTTTGATCTCGACGGCGACGTGTGATCCAGCCGCAATTTCTTTATCAGACCAGATCTCGACAAGGCCTTCACGTTTCAGAGGGGAAAGGTGTTCATGTACTCTCTGAAAGAGCTTTTTGTCCTTGTGTGAATACGATAGAAAGATCTTCCGGGGTTCGAAGTACTTTCTGCTCGATTGCGCGGGATTCTCTAGCATCGAAGTTACCAGCATAAACGAACAGAGAGGTCACCACCCAATCGGTCGAGTTTATCGCCTATTTTAGGGAAAATTGAGGTCTCGCGTCTGGAGTCTAGGTTTAAAGACGGGGCCGGTCCCCGCGCGGGGGGGCGTTCTCAGTCCTAGGAATGCCTTCGGTGCCGGGTTCACTGCGGAACACCTTGTGCGTACGTGTACGCCCGGCCAAGAGTTCGGCTCGAGGAGATCATCTGCCTGTCGGGCGAGGCGCCCTCGCGGTGGGCGCGAACGCCGTATCTCGGGTGCGCGGTAGCAATGGCGCTTCCGCGACACGCCGAAGTTACGGCGAAGCGCATTGGCATAACGGTCGCGAGCGCGGTATCGTGTCCGGCGGCGCTTTTATGCTTCCCTATGATTCATCGTCCGGCTGACCCGGCTGAGAGTACTGCATCATCCGGCGGAGCTTCTGCTGGTCCGAAGTCATCGTTTTCACCTCTTCATAGAGACGATGGAGAGATCGGTCGACGCTGGCTTCCCGACGCCGGATGCGCCGAGCAGTGTTCTTCATTTCCCGGCCGAGCATCTCAACGAAGGAGGGGAAGGCGGTTTCCGTCACCACGTCAACGAGGCACTCGGTGATGTACTGATTAGAAACTCCCGCCGCTCGGTACAGAATATGGTCTACCTCTCTAATATCTAGCTGGTCTTTGTGCTGGATGACCTCGTGTATTGGCGCACCGCTGACGACCAGGATGGGATACAAGAACTCTACATTCAGATGCTCGAATTTGGCGTCCCCTGCATCTATCCAACAATCCGCCAACTCATTTGAGCAATGCCGCACAGCGTCCAACAGCTTTGTGAACGTGGAAAAGTGATCGTCTAGGTGCTGAGCTAACCACTCACCGGGCTTATTCTTCTTCGGCGAGAACGAGCAAAACTGGTTCGCAATCGGTCCGGTGCAGTAGTGATGGTAGGCTTCCATCTTCAAGACTTCAGGAGCAGGCGTCCATGTGTCTCGACCGGTCAAGAGCCTGACAGGAAGGCCAGCCAACTGAATCAAAGCGCGTCGCAGAAAAGGGGCCGGGTCGGGCCGCGTGAAAAACGCGATTGGTTCGAGAGAATTAACGCATTCGATGAGGCAGAGAGACCAAACGAACGCTTGATCGCCCTTTCCCGCGCGGAACATCTGCAGAGCATGCAAGTCGATCTCTCTCGCCTTTCCACTGCTCGGGTCGATGTAATAGAAGTTCGGACTCACGTAGTATCCGTGCTTCGAGAGCAATGCGTCAATTCGGCCCTCGAGGAGATACCCTGAACGCCTGAGAGCCTCTTCCATCTCCTCCGGGGAAATCATAAGCTGAATGTGCCCGCTGGCAGCGATTCGCGAATCCCCCACGGTGCCGCTGGACTTTCCATACTTTGGTTGTACAATCCTTCGGGGAAATCTGATTCAGTGTACTCCTAACCTCGCCTCCCGGCTGCGGTCAGAGCGCCGCATTCCGGTTGTGTTTGCCCAAGAAATACCAGTCACGCTGGAGTGAATTCGCCGCCGTTGTCTCCAAGTCCGGATCGCGGACACGTCGCCGGGCTCATCTGCCATCGAGGTAGTTTCTGCGGAGCCGCGACCGCCGGTGTCGTTTACGCGAACGCCGTCTCCGGAGTTGCCCGTCGCGAGCGGGCACCGGTAGACCTACAGCGTTACAGAGGAGTAGCGTGAGATCAGCCAGCCTTCGCGGAGGGACGTCAGACGCAGCCGGTTCCAGGCGTCCAGCCCGAAATCGAAAGTCTGGGTGTAAGAATCCCCTTTGCCGGGCGACTATTCACTATAGAGTCGACAAGCCTGTGGATCGCCGCCAGCAAGACGCGTTGTACGAAGAGGCCAATAGCATCTGCCGGCAACTGCTTTGGCGGCTTGCCCGAGCCTATGAGGCGGATCCCGACCGCCGGTCCGACCTGCTGCAGGAGATCCATGTCGAACTTTGGCGGAGCATGGCATTGTTCGATCATCGCTGTGCGCTTCGCACCTGGGTGTATCGCGTTGCTCATAACGTGGGAGCGTCTCACGTAATTCGAAGCCGACGTGCCGCGCAACGCCTGGTCGCACTGGAGACTCTGGACGCCCAAATCGCGTCGGTCGACGGGAGCGCGCTCGCCGCCTCGTCTCTTTCAGCAACGAGGTTGCTTGACCTGATCCACCAGTTGAAGACGCTCGATCGCCAGATCATACTGCTCTACCTCGAAGGCGAAGGGGCTGGACAGATCGCGGACATCACGGGTTTGTCAGCATCGAACGTCTCTACCAAGATTCATCGGATCAAGCGGGTTTTGAGCCGGCAGTTTGCGGAAGGAGCCAGTCATGGAACACAAAGATGAAAGCGAACAAAGGCCGGCTCACGAGACGCCGCAAAGCCTATGGCAATCGCTTGATCAACAGGAGGAGCGCGGAATGGAAATGAGTCTTACCACCGATCAGTTATGCGCCAGGGCGCGTTACCGGGAAAGGGAAAACGTATGGTTTCGGTGGATTACTGTCGTGCCCTGCCTGGGGCTCGGCGCGGCGTGCGTCTATTGGACGGTCACGATGGGGCAGATCTGGTTCCGTCTGGCAGCGGCCTGGCTGGCGGTGCTGATGGCGCACGCCTTGTGGGGGAGTTTCCGTGTTGGCGCGCGCCGATTCCGGGCCGGCGAATCCTGCGCGGAATTCATGGTCCGCGAGCTGGAAGGCAGCCGCCGCACGCTCCTCACACTCCAGTGGGGAATGGTTTTGGTCTTGCCCTCGTTATCGATGTTCTGGTGGGGCGCCTATCGCGCGATGGAGGGGAGTGGTCTGCGCCTTCTCAACCCCTCGGCGTGGCGACATTCCCTGCTGACGATTCTTTGGAGTATTGTCGGGAGCCTGTTGGTTTTGCTCGCCAGCTGGGCGGGCTTGGGCCTCGAAGCCCGGAAAAGAGCGCGTCAAGCGGAAGAGTTGCGGCGCGCTATTGGAATGCCAGATTAAACAGGCGGCGTTTCGGGACCGCGAGGATGTTTTCTGAGGTCTACTTCAGCCGTTTGTGCGCTTCGCGCCAAACATATTGTAGGATTGCGGTTCGTTTCTTCCGAGTAGCGACGATTTGCTCAGAGCGCGGACGACGCTCCCTCAACGCCGTTCGAACCATTCGAAATTCTGCGCCATTCGAACCCCGAAAGCTCCAGAAACTAAAAGGAGAACTCGATGTGTTCTCGACTACACGCAGGTCGGCGCCGACTGAGATTTGCAACTCCGCCAGCTTCGTCTGCAACACGCCACACTTCCAGGTGCCATTCTCTACAACGGTCTGGAGCAATCGACGCTCGGTGCCCCCCCGTTGCGAGCATTTCTGGAACCTGATATTTTAGTCCGGTTCCTCGATCCATGGACGCGTAACGATGCCAAAACACACACTCTTGTTCCTTTCCTTGCTGGTTCCAGCCTTTTTAGTTCTCGGCGGAGACGCCGTCGTTAAGGCCCAGCAAAAAGCTTCTACGCCGGCCAGTGCAAAGCGCTGGTCCGATGCAGCCACCTGGCCTGACAAGAAGGTGCCCGGCAAAGACGCCGCTGTCACCATTGAAAAGGACATGAATGTTGTCCTCGATGTTAGCCCGATGCCGCTGCGCAGTTTGACGATCAACGGCAAGCTGAGCTTCGCGGATAATAAGGATCTCGAACTGACCACCGAGTGGATCATGGTGCACGGGGAACTGGAAATCGGCACCGAAGCCAAACCCCACACGCGCAAGGCCACAATTACCCTCACCGACAACGTCAAAGACGAAGATATGAGTGGAATCGGTGGAACGAATGACCGCAGTGACCGCGGGATCATGATGATGGGTGGAACGCTGAACCTGCACGGTAACCGGACGAACTCCTGGACGAAGCTGTCCAGGACCGCCGAAGCAGGCAGCAACTCGATTGAAGTCCTGAACGCCGCTCAATGGCGGGTCGGCGACATGATTGTCCTGGCGTCCACGGATTTCGATCCCCATCAGGCAGAGCGGCGCACCATTGCCGCCATCCGTGGGAATGCGATCACGCTCGACAAGAAACTGGACTACATGCATTACGGCAAAATCACGTTCGGCGTGGATGAACGCGGCGAAGTCGGCATGCTGTCGCGCAATATCCTGATCCAGGCTTCGCCTGACGCAGACCAGACGCTCTTTGGCGGCCACATCATGGCGATGGTCGGGAGCAAGATGTTTGTCGAGGGCGTCGAGCTCAATCGCATGGGTCAGAACATGCATCTGGCGCGGTATCCGATCCATTGGCATCTGATCGGCGATGCGGACGGGCAGTACATCAGGAACTCGGCGATTCACGACACCTACAGCCGCTGCGTGACCGTGCATGGCACCAATGACCTGCTCATTGAAAACAATGTGACCTACAACAACATTGGTCACTGCTTCTTCCTGGAGGACGGTGTGGAGCACGGCAACCAGTTCGTGCACAACCTGGGGATCCTGACCAAGTGTCATCCGGACGCGCCGTGCGTTCCGACAAACCTCGCTGCAGCCGGAGAGAGCCGACCAGCGGGAAGGAATGGCCAGAATGCCAAGGATATCCTGATCCCCTCGGACAACACGGCGTCGACTTTCTGGATCACCAACCCGGACAACATCTACCGGGACAATGTGGCCGCGGGTTCCGACTCGAACGGCTTCTGGATGTCATTGCCCGAGCACCCGACGGGTAAGTTCGAAGGCACGGAGATCAGTGCGAAGACCTGGCCGCGTCGAACGCCATTCCGCGAGTTCAAGGGCAACGTCGCCCACTCCAACTACGACTCGTTCATGTTCGACCGAAACGTTGGGCCCGATGGCCACTTCGGTGTTACCGGCAGCTCGCAGACCGGCCATGAAAATCCCGCTGACGCGAACAGCAAGCCTGTGGAATCGGTCTTCGAGGATCTCACCGCCTACAAGAACCGGAATGGCGGCATCTGGGGCCGCGGTGAGATGCACGTATTCAGGAACGTGAAGCTGGCCGACAACGCTAACGGCTTTACGCACGCGTCTGGGGAATTCGGCCGTTACGCCTTCACATCAAGGGTCGTTGACTCGCTGTTCGTGGGCGAAACCGAGAATATCGGCAACCCCAGGACTGACGCGGAAAAGGCTTACGGCCGCAGCTTCCCGAAGCCCGAAATGCCGGATTTCCCGATCCACGGCTACGAGTTCTACGATTACCGTCATGACGTGGTGAATACCACCTTTGTGAACTTCGAGGACAACGCCACTCGCAAGTCGGGAGCGATGACTTACCTGCTGTATACCAGCTTCGGGGTCAGCTCCAACAACTCCGTCGACCACGTGAAATTCGTCAACGCCAAGCCGGTGTATTTCCCGCCGATGGAGCGTAAGTGGGGCAACGATAATGGAGGCAGTACAGCCTATAAGACCGCGGTGATCCGCGACAAGGACGGCTCGTTCGGCGGTGGTCCCAATTCCTACGTTCTCATCAATGACGGCATCAACGACAGCATCGCAGAGGACGCAGGCGCCTGTGAGATCAAGCCCACCTGGAACGCTGCCGTGTGCAAGGGCGATGTTGGGCGCCTGAATGTTGGCGGCGCCGGAGGAGGGCGTGGATTCGGCGGCGGAGGAGGACGTGGATTCGGCGGCGGCGCTCGTGGCGCAGGCGCCGGTCCTGGCGGTGGTCAAGGCGGGGTTGCGCTAGCTGGCGGGCCTGGCGCTGGTAACGGCGGTGGCGCTCCTGGCGCAGGTGCCGGTCCTGGCGCAGCCAATGGCGGTCCTGGTCGTGGCGCTGGCGGCGGAGGGGGCGGCAGAGGCGCTGGTGGAGCTGCACAGCCGCCAGTCGTTCTCAGCCGCAATGGCAAGGAGTACCACGTAACGGGCACCAACGTACGAGCCGGTACCGAGATCGAGGTGACCACCGAAAGGCCGACCGTGTCCCTCTCCCTGACGGAACTGGATGCCGGCTCGTGGGTGATTTTTGAGCTGCCGGGATTCACCACCGCAGCCTCGGGTGCGCCGGAGGACAGCCTGGATGCGCTGCGTAAGGCCAGCGCCACCTCGTACTACAAGGACAAGGATGCACTCTGGGTCAAGGTTGTCTCCAGCGGCGACAGCGGCACCGGCGCCCCTGGTGGTGGAACCAGCCTCCAGGTCAGCCGGTAGGATGAACCCTGCTACATGAGCGAGAGCCCCCGGGTCTCCACTTTGAAGCTCAGGCCGGGGGCTTTTTGTTTCGTACCGCAATGCTGCGCAATCGGTTCGCGGAGTCGCCTGCGGCGTCCGGGGAAAGGTCCGCCCAAAATCAGGTCCAAAAGTCCGGCATCCCCTCTTGTTTTCTCCGTCCAACCCGGAAAAACGCCTCCCTGGGCGCGGGTGGCCAGAACGGCAGTCTCAATCCGCTCTACCAGATCGGCGGCCCGCGATCGCCGCAACTGGCGCCGATGCTGATCAATTTAAGGAACACGCGCAAAACGGGTCGCGTCCGCGCCGCCACCGGGATGTGTGTTCCTTCCGTTTCCTGGCCGCGCGGGACAGCGCCCTTTGCGCTTCTGACGGCGAACGCATTCTGCTGATTCCAGCCTCGCCCCGGCTGGTCGCCATTTATTCCGTTGCTTCTGGATGCCCGCGGGTTAAGTCGGGATCTGGGAAGCGTCGGACGGCGGCCTGGTCAGATGACGCCCGACTCAGAACCCGAGCGGCGTCATGTTTGCGCATTGGCGGCCGGAACGTCAATGATCGTTTCGAAGAACACGACTTGCCACGCCTGTCACTTTTCCGTCAGGTGCCGCACGTCCTGCTCATTCTCCCGGCATATGAAATCGATTAGGGCATTTTCGTAAACACTGTAGAATTCGCTCTGTCGATGACGCGATTGGCAGGGTTACCGGCGACAAGATCGGCGGCGCTACCGGCGCTGATATAAAGCTCCGCGCCGAGCGGAAGCTCGGCGGCAGGGCCTAAGCCCTGGCCCCACACAGGCAGCGTGTCTTCATCCGCTCTGGCAGCCCGGTACGGCCCATGGTGACTCCCTCCCAGTGGCGGCTCGGAATCCGATTTCGGCCGGCGGATGATATCAAGAGCGGAAACCGGCGACGAGATCGCCGGTCCTACCGCCTCTGGACACGTGAGAACCGCTGTACGGAAACTGTGAAAATGCTCTGGCTCCGTCTGCTTCGGGTCCTTTCCCGAAACTATTGCAATGGCGAAAATTGTTGACTTTTTTTGATTCAAGCGTATGATTGAACTATTCGTTTGATTCGAAAGTAATGAACGACACGCCTGAAAGGATCCTCGATACGGCGGAGCGGCTTTTCGCCGAGCATGGCTATTCCGGCACGTCGCTCCGAGCGATTATCGCCGAGGCCGATGTGAACCAGGCGGCGGTTCACTACTATTTCCGGTCCAAAGAAGCGCTCCTCGAAGCGGTGCTTCTCAGGAGAACCGAACCTGCCAACGCGGAGAGGATGCAAATGCTGGAGCGCTGCGAGCGAGAGGCCGGCGACGGTCCGCCCGACCTGGAAGAAATCATCAAGGCGTTCGTCGTGCCGGCGTTCCGCGCGGCATACGATCCCGCCAAAGGAGGGCCGGTCTTCCGGTCGCTGATTGGACGATTGTATGCCGAAGGCGACATTCTTCCACGCCTCGCCGCAGCCCATTTCATTCCTCTGTTGACGCGTTTCGCTGCCGCTTTGACCAGAGCCCTTCCCGACGTACCGGAAGACGAGTTGTTCTGGCGAGTGCATCTGGCTATGGGGGCCACCGCTCAGGCGATGCGCGGAAAAAAAGACTGGGAAGTTTTCGATCGCGCGCGGAAGGATTCGGCGGACGCCGAACTGATCCTGCAGCGGCTCATCAATTTTCTGACAGCGGCGTTTCGGGCACCGGTAGCGAGAGCGGTCGCCGCACGGGAGACATAATGCGCAGAACACCTGCACCGAGGGCAATGCTCGCCGTACTGCTTGCGATCACAGTGAATGCATTTGCAGCCAGCGAGGATCAGGCGGCTCCGGCGCCAAATACGATGTCGCTCAGTCTGAAGCGCGCCGTCGAGATTGCAATCTCTCCGAAAGGCAACGGGAACATCAAGCTGGCGGAAGAGCAGTACAAGCAGGCGAGAGCGAGATCGGCCGAGGCACGCTCCGCATTCCTGCCGAATCTGAGCGGCGCCGCGAGCGAAGCGAATGTTGTCCAAAGCCTTGGGAAGCTGGGGGTCACCCAGATCCCGCTTCCCTTCGGCCTCAAGATCCCCGCGATCGTGGGACCATTTGACGTCGTAGACCTTCGCGTCTCGGGTAACGAGACGTTCAGTTTCAGCTCGATTCGCCGTTATCAGGCGTCACGCGCAAACGTTCGGGCGGCCGAGGCGAGCCGGGGAAATACGACCAACACAGTCGCTGCAACCGTAGCCCGGACCTATCTGGAAGCGCTGCGGACGGAAGCCGACTTTGAAGCTGCCCAGGCGGACGTCACGCTCGCCCAGGCTGTGCTGAAACAAGCGGAGGATCAAAAGGATATCGGAACGGGCACCGGTATCGAAGTGACCCGCCAAAAAGTCGAGTTGTCGAACAACCAGCAGCGCGCGTTGATCGTAGCCAATGAACGCCGGAAAGCGCGGCTGGAGTTGCTTCGGACGCTCGAGATGCCGCTTGCGACGGATGTAGATCTGACCAGCAAGCTGGAGTACCTTCCGGTCGAGAAAATAACGGTTGAAGAGGCGCTGGCGCGCGCACTGGAATCCCGGCAGGATCTCAAGGCGCAGATGCGGACCGAGGAAAATGCCCGTCTGACAGCCAGTGCGGTGAAGTATGAACGGTTGCCGTCGATCATCGGATTTGGCGATTACGGCACGACCGGGCAGGGTCCGGGCGAACCTCTGGAACCGACGAGGGAATTCGGCGCCTCCTTGAACGTGAGCGTCTTCGATGGCGGCCGGATGGACGCGCGGCGATCGGAATCGGCTTCGCAATATCGGGCGGAACAGGTGCGCACCAGGGATCTGCGCGAGCAGGTGGAGCTCGAAGTGCGCGAAGCGATCGACAACCTGAATTCGGCCGTGGACGAGGTTAACGTGGCGAACGACGGACTGGCGCTTTCCGACAGCGAGTTGACACAGGCGCGCCGGCGCTACCAGGCGGGCGTCGCCACCGGACTCGAAGTCACCGATGCGCAGACACGGCTGGTGAGGGCCCGTACCAATCAGATCGCAGCGCTGTTCAACTACAACCTCGCACGCATCGATCTGGGTCAATCCATGGGCGACGTGCAGCGAATGATTCAGTAGAAAGATCGAGAGTCTGAATGTTATGAAGAAAGTCATTCTGGCGGTTGTGTTGATGGCGGTTCTGGGCGGCGCGGGGTTTTTGATTTACCGCAACATGCAGCCCAAAACAGACAACCGGATCGTCGTTTCGGGAAACATCGAGCTGACTCAGGTGGACATTGCCTTTAAAACCGCGGGGCGGCTCGTGGAACTCAAGGTCGGGGAGGGCGATAAGGTCAAGAAGGGCGATGTCATCGCCCGGCTCGATCAGGACCAGTTGAAGAACCAACGGGTGCAGCAGGTAGCGACGCTCGCCAGCGCGCAGGCGACGCTGGCCGAAGCGGAAGCGTCGTTGAGATTTCAGCAGGCAACGAGCGTTGCCGATCTCGAGCTCCGCCGCGCCGAAATCAGTGCCGCGACATCGAAACTGACGGAACTGAAGAACGGATCGCGCCCGCAGGAGATCGATGAGGCCAAGGCTGCCGTTTCGGCGGCCCAGGCGGAATACGACCGCGCCAGTAAGGACTGGGAGAGAGCTCAGACTCTTTATAAAGACGACGACATTTCAACGTCGCAACGGGATGACTTTCGGCATCGATTCGACGCGGCGAGCGCCAATCTGAATCAGGTCAAGGAGCACTCGGCGCTGATCACCGCCGGTCCTCGCAGCGAGGTGATCCAGACCGCCAGTGCGGACGTGAAGCGCGCCGAGGCCGGCCTTAAAGTGGGCGAAGCGAACAGTATCGAGACGGAGCGCAGAGAGCAGGAGATTGCGGTGCGGAGGGCGGACATCGATCGCGCTCGCGCTCAGATCGCGCTGATCGACTCGCAACTGGCCGATACGGTTGTTACGTCGCCGATCGATGGCGTGGTGATGGTCAAGTCCGCCGACGAAGGCGAGGTGCTGGCTCCGGGCACTTCCGTTGTCACCATTGGCGACATCGATCATCCGTGGTTGCGTGCGTATGTCGACGAAAAGGATCTGGGGCGGGTCAAGCTGGGAGCAAAGCTGAAGGTCACGACCGACTCGTATCCGGGCAAGTCGTACGAGGGCCGCGTCACCTTTATTTCACCGGAAGCCGAGTTCACGCCGAAGCAGATCCAGACCAGCGAGGAGCGCGTCAAGCTGGTCTACCGGATCAAGGTCGAGATCGACAACCCGCAACATGAACTGAAATCGAACATGCCCGCGGACGGGGAACTCGTGCTCGGGAACTGATGCCTGCAATCATCAGCACCCGCAATCTCACCAAGCGGTGGGCGGAGCTCACGGCGGTGGACCGCGTAAGCCTCGAGGTCTCGAGCGGCGAGATCTTCGGACTTGTGGGTCCGGACGGCGCGGGTAAGACTACAACGTTGCGGATGCTCTGCGGGCTGATCGAGCCGACCGAGGGTGAGGCAACGCTGGCCGGACGCGATGTGCAGCGGGAACCGCAAGCCGTGAGAGACCGGATCGGTTATATGGCGCAGAGATTCGGTCTGTATTCGGATCTCACGGTGGACGAGAACATGGCGTTCTATGCCGACCTGTTCGGCGTCCCGATAAAGAACCGCCAGCAGGAGATGCCGGAGCTGCTGCGGATGACGCGCATGGAGCCGTTTCGCAACAGACAAGCCGGGCGCCTTTCGGGCGGTATGAAGCAGAAGCTCGCTTTGATGTGCACGCTGCTGCATCGGCCGCAGATTCTGCTGCTCGATGAACCGACCAATGGTGTTGACCCGGTTTCCCGGAGAGATTTCTGGTCGATCCTTTATCAGCTTGTGCAGTCCGGCATAACGGTGTTCGTAACCACGGCCTACCTTGATGAGGCGGAGCGTTGCAATCGCGTGGCTTTGATGAACCACGGACGCCTGATCGATTGCGCGTCCCCGGATGCTTTGCGGCAGAAGCTGGGAGAAGGGTGTTACGAAGTCCGCGCAGGTGACCAGCGCGCGGCGCGCGAGCTTCTGCAGCGAAGCGAAGGTGTGACGAGCGTCGAATTCTTCGGCTCGGTGCTTCATTTGTTCATGGATACGTCGCGAACCTCGGCGGAAACGCTGGTTGCGGAGCTTGAGCGGCGCGGCCTGGGCGCGGCTTCGTGCCGTCGCATCGTGCCGTCGCTCGAGGACGTTTTCATTGCGATGGACCGGCTTTCGGGAGCGGGCAGCGGCCCGAACTAATATGCCGGGTCCGTCGACTAACGGCGAGTGGAGTGTCGAGGCGGAGGATCTGGTGAAGAAGTTCGGCCAGTTCGTGGCGGTCGACCATGTTTCTTTCCGCGTGGGCAAAGGTGAGATCTTCGGGTTTCTCGGTCCCAACGGGGCAGGGAAGTCGACCGTCATCCGAATTCTTTGCGGGTTGCTGACGCCGACAGCGGGCCGCGCTACAGTCGCCGGATTCGACGTTGCGACACAGCCCGAAGCGATTCGCCGGCGCCTGGGCTATATGTCTCAGAAGTTTTCGTTGTACGACGATCTGAGCGTCGACGAGAATATTGCTTTCTTCAGCGGCATTTACGGAGTGCCGAAGAACCTTCGCGCGGAACGCCGCGACTACGTGCTGCGAATGGCCGGTCTCGAAGAGAAGCGGGCCACACCTTGACGAGGCTCCTCGCCGGAGGCTGGAAGCAGAGGCTTGCGCTGGGCTGCGCGATCGTGCACGATCCCCCGATCCTGTTTCTGGACGAGCCCACGTCCGGCGTCGATCCAATCGCGCGGCGTGGGTTCTGGGATCTCATTTATCAGCTTTCGGAAGCGGGCCGCACGGTGTTTGTCACCACTCACTACATGGACGAAGCCGAGTACTGCCATCGCATGGCCTTGATGCATGCAGGCAAAATCATCGCGATGGGCGCTCCGGCAACGGTCCGCAAGGAGCGGTATTCGCAGGCGCTGCTGCGGCTCGACAGCTCGGATACGCCGGGGACGATGCGCGCGCTCGAAAGCGCGGAGGGCGTGATCGATGTGGCAGTCTTCGGAGCCGGATTGCACGTGACGGTTGAAAATGCGGTTTCCTCGGCCGCCCGTATCCGCGAGATTCTGGCGGCGAGCAACATATCCGTGAACAGGCTCGAAGCGATCGAGCCCTCGATGGAGGACTTGTTCGTGTCCCTCGTCGAGGCGGAAGAACAGAAGAAAGCATGAACCTGCGGCGAACCCGAGCGGTGTTTCGAAAAGAGTTCCGGCACATCCTGCGCGATGTGCGGAGTCTCATCATGGCGCTCGTACTCCCCATGTTTCTGATGCTGCTGTTCGGCTATGCGCTGAATCTCGACGTCGACCGCATCCCCACCCTCGTATACGACGGCGACCAGAGCGCGGCCAGCCGCGGTCTGATCGAACAGTTTCGCGGTTCCCGCTTTTTTGAGATTGAAGGATTCGTGAGTGGCTACGATGCGATCGAAAAAGCCGTCGACCGCAACCGCATTCTGATGGCGCTGGTGATTCCGAGGGATTATTCGCGGAAGGTCAAGGCGGGCGAGAAAGTGAATGTTCAGATTCTGCTCGACGGCAGCGATTCGAATACAGCGTCGATCGCGCTGGGATATGCGGAATCTGTGGTGAACACCTATGCGGCGCAACTGCGCTCCGATGGGCGAAATCTCAAAGCGGGCCTCAAAGCCGGCAACCCGGTGGCCGGCCAGGTGCGTGTTCTCTACAACGATACGCTCGAATCGAAGAATTACGTGGTGCCTGGACTGATCGCGGTAATTCTCATGATTATCGCGGCGCTGCTGACTTCGCTGACGATCGCGAGGGAATGGGAGATGGGCACGATGGAGCAGCTGATGTCTACTCCGGTGCGGCCGTCGGAAATAGTTTTTGGCAAGATGCTGGCGTTTTTCGCGATCGGAGCGGTGGATACGATTGCCTCGGTGCTGGTGGGCATTTTCGTCTTTGGCATCCCCTTTCGCGGCGACATCTGGTTCCTGATCGTCACGAGCTGTACGTTCCTGGTGGGGGCGATGTTCTGGGGAATCCTGTTGTCGGCGGTGGCGAAGTCTCAGTTGCTGGCATTTCAGATGGGTATTCTCAGCTCGTTCCTCCCTTCGTTCATGCTTTCGGGGTTTATCTATGCGATCGAGAGCATGCCTCCGGTGATTCAGGCGATCACGCGGCTGGTGCCGACGCGCTACTTCGTGACGATTATGAAAGGGATCTTTCTGAAGGGCGTCGGGTCCGCTGTATCTCTGGGGCGACCTGCTGTTTCTGGTGATTTTTTCGACTGTGGTGTTTCTTCTGGCGACCTGGAGACTGAAGCAGAAGCTGGCCTGATCTTATGTGGGAACGTATTCGCGTCATGGTCGGTAAGGAAGTCAGTCAGGTGCTGCGAAATCCGCGGCTGCGCACCATGCTGTTCGTGCCGCCCCTGATTCAGCTGATCATCTTCGGTTATGCGGTGAACCTGGATGTGGATAACATTCACATGGCGTGGATGGATCAGGACCGGACGCCCGACAGCCGGGAGTTGCTGGCCGATTTCCAGGGTTCGCAGCGGTTCATCGTCACCGCCCTGCCAAATCAGGAGTCGGAAGTACAGGATCTGCTCGACCGGGGCGAGGTACAGATGGTTCTTCGCGTGTTGCCGGGCTTCGGGCGCGACGTGCGGCGCGGGCGCGACACCGCGGTACAGATTCTGATCGACGGCACGAATTCGAACTCGGCATCGCTGATTTCCAGTTATGCCACCTCGATTGTGTCGCATTATGCGGCGAAGGTTGCGCCGGGCCAGCAGGCGCCGCGAATCATGGCTCATGCCGCGTCCGGTCAGCTGAATCTCAAGGCTCCCGCTCTGGCCTCGCAGACTCGCGTGTGGTTTAACGCGGATATGGTGAGCCGCAACTACTTCGTGCCGGGCGTGGTAGCGAATATCATCATGATCGTTACGGTGATGCTGACCGCGATGGCGGTGGTGCGCGAAAAGGAGATCGGGACCATGGAGCAGTTGATGGTCACGCCGATTCGCCCGATCGAACTGATGATCGGAAAGATGCTGCCCTTTGCCGTCGTGGGTTTGCTGGACATGGGGATCGTGACCGCGGGCGCCCTGCTGATCTTTCATGTACCGTTTCGCGGGTCGTTCGAGCTGCTGATCGCGAGTTCGGTTCTGTTCCTGCTCACGAGCCTGGGCGTGGGTTTGTTTATCTCGACGATCTCACAGACTCAGCAACAGGCGATTATGTCGGCGTTTCTCTTCGCGACGCCGACTTTTATGTTGAGTGGTTTTGCGTTTCCGATTCGCAACATGCCGGTTGTGATTCAATACCTCACGTATCTCGATCCGCTACGGTATTTTCTGGAAATCGTCAGGGGCATCTTTCTGAAGGGCTCCGGGCTCTCAACGCTGTGGCCGCAGCTCTCCATTCTAGCTTTCTACGGAACTGCGATCATGCTGTTGAGCGCGTTAAGTTTCCGCAAAAAACTGGATTGATATATTTATACCGAGTTCACCCAGGGCAATGACTCCGAAGAAACGAATATCGAAGACCGACTCCAACTGGAAATCCATCGACACGCCTGACGAACTTAAAGCGACCTCGCGCGAGGCTGATGAATCCGATCTCATTCGCCTTGCCGATCTCGATCCGGACGAGAGCGGCAAGCGTCGATTGAGACTGGACGAACTGGACAAGGAACCGGAGTAGCGGCGAAGCGGGACCGAGAGGTTTATTCGCCGTCGACCGCCAGAACGTCGAGGTCGAATGCTCGTAACAGATCCTCGCGTCTGGTATACGGGCCGGGTGTGTAGGCTCGTGAGGAGATTCCCGCTTGCGACAATTCGACGATGCGCCAGTCCTGGCGGTTGATCAGATCCCAGAAGTCGCCGGCGTCGTCGGCACGGAAATCGGGCTTCGCCATCTCATCGGGATGGAAGTGTAACTCGCAGACGATCTCAGTACAGTCGGGCGCTTTGGGCCGGAGGGTGTGTGTCAGCAGGTAGTCGGGATGTGGTGCAAGCAGCAGATTCGGATAGATGCTGTAAAAGGCGGCCCACTTGTGTTGTTCGCCGGTGAGGTCCGGAAGACAGGAGCGGCCGTTGCGGCTGCCCTGAAAGCTCATTGTCTCCACCCCGCTCCGCAGGAACATGACGCCGCCGATGTAAGCCGGGTTGGGATCCTCGTTATCCGCCCCAAGATAGTCGGTAAGAGGGTTCAGTTCGGGATGCACGAAGGGGCAATGGAGGCACTCGTTGTAATTAAGGATGACGAGCTTCCAGTTGGCCTTGACCTCGTAGACAATCCTCCGGTACGTGCGCAGATCGGCCATACGCCAGTTCGCGAATTTCCTTGCGACCGGGGCGAGCATTTCGGCCACGCTTTGTTCCGGGTTCCCGAAGTGAAGAAAGACGTTTCCTTCCCAGATTTCGGTGCGGATCGAGTGGAGGGGATAGTCGGAAGCCGAGAAGCCGGGCCGCTCGGCATGCGGCGCACCGAGGAGTGCGCCATTGAGGCCGTAAGACCAGGCGTGATAGGGACACGTGATCCGGCGGTTTGAAAATGATCCCTGAGGCTCCGTGCACATGCGCGTGCCGCGATGGCGGCAGACGTTATAGAAGGCGCGAACCTCTCCCGAGGTGTCCCGCAGCACGATGATGCTTTCGTTGGCGAGCTCAAAGAGGAAGTAGTCGCCGGGGTTCGGGATGGAACTGGCGCGTCCGGCGCAAACCCAGCGTCCGAAGTAAAAGCTCTCGAGCTCTTTACGGAAAATATCCGGATCGGTATAGTATCGGGCCGGCAGGGTCAGAGGGAGAGATGCGTTGCTCATGTCTTTGAACCAATCGCCGTCGCTTTTGACACATGCGCGATGCGGCGAGGAAGCCGATATCGGACCATGGGGAAATCCGGAAACCATTCAGTATAGCCGTTCCGCAATTGGATCCCGCGAGAAGCCGTGATCGAGATCCGGAGTGGTATAAGTGTTAGCCGAATGCGGATCTTCGCGGGATATGGTTATAACGATCGCGACCAATGGGTTGAACAGTATGTGTTTCCGTTGCTTGCTGCTCTCGAATGCGAGGTAATTCATGGCAGAGTTGCTTACGGTGGCGCGCTGCCCGATGAGGTGATGAAACTGATCCGTAGCGCCGATGCGATGCTCGGGTTTACAACGCGCCGGGAATCGCTGGGGAACGATCAATACCGGACTCACGACTGGGTCGTCCAGGAGCTTTTGAGAGCGCATTCGCACGAACCCCGCGTTCCGTGGGTTGAAATCCGTGAAGAGGGGGTAATTTCTCCCGGCGGCATCCTTGACGCTGCCGATTCGCAGCGGATCGATTATCGGCAGGAGGACCTGGCAGGATGCCTGATCAAAATCGCGCAAGCGGTGAAGCGCTTTCACGATTTGACAAGGGTAACGATGATCCGGCTCGGGCCAACACCGGCGGCTGAGCAAATCGGCCCCTTGATGGATGATCCAACTTTCGCCTGCAGCTGCCAGACGCTCCGCGGGTCCGTACAACTGCCTGCCCGCAACGTTCCGTTTTTTCCCATCAAAGGCGGCGTCTTCGTCCAACTTCGCGGTGTCGCCAAGGAAGATCTGGTCCGAATCACCATTTCGGCGCGAGGACGAATCTGGCGTTCCGCTTACGAGACGGTAGATACTGTAGATGTGCAGGTAAAGGAGTAGTTATGGGGCTTTCGCTTCAGGAAAATCAGAAATACCAGGGGAGCGGTCGCTGGCGGTGGGCGGTATGGCTCGACGGCCCGGATGAAGAACTCGACTCCGTCGACCATGTGACCTATATTCTGCATCCAACCTTTAACAATCCCGTCAGAAGCATCAGTGATCGCTCAACGAATTTTCGGCTCGAAACATACTCATGGGGCAACTTCACGATGCATGCCAGGATCGACTACCGGGACGGCCGCGAAAACATCCTTGATCACGACCTGATTCTGCTCTATCCGAATGGCGAGCCGACACTCGCGTGAACCGCGATCCCGATTCAATTGAATCGGGATGCCAGGCGCGCGATGTCCTTTGCTTCAATTCCAGCGGCGGCTACGGCGATGCCGTCGATGTGACCGACAATGAGGGCGGGCTTCACGCCGAGCCGAACGGTCCAGCCTCCCTCGACTTTGGGTGAGCGATGGACATCCCCCGAGATCTCAATGTCGGCCGGGAAAAGCGAAAGACCCGTCACTTTCTGAACGAGCATGCGGACGGCATCCTTGGCGACGCACCGGTCGACCAGCCATTCGCTGCGCTGGCTGTCGGATTCGATGGCGTAGAACGACTCGCGCTCACGCCGGCTCAGGATCAGCAGGGCCAGCATCTTCTGCCAAACACCAAAGCTGGCTTCGAGATAGCCTGGTGGGAAGCGGTCCAGGCGGCAGCACGCTGTCGGGCCTGAGCCGGGGTTGGGGCCGAGCAGTTCGTCGGTCGCGGCCGATAAAAATGCCTTCTGGGGAGAAATTCGGAAGGCCCACAAGTCCTTCCATTGCGGGAAACGGCGGTCCTCCCAGTTTTCCAGCCGGTAGAGAACCGAGCCCGCGAGATCCAGCACTTCGAGATCGCAGCGCACTGCCTTCTCGGTCACTTCATGGACGATGATCCGGCCTTCGATTCTCGTTCCCGCAGGAGGCATCGCGGCGAAGCATTTCAATGTTTCGAATTTGTACGGGAAGAAGTCGCAGACGGGGTCGAGTTGCTCCTGGGACCAGAAACTGACCAGCTGTCCCGCACCGTCAAGCGTGACCGGATCGAGGACAAAGTGCGGTGCTTTCTCCTGGTCGAACAAAACGTCGTGCCTCAGGATTTCCATCGTGGCGGAAGCGCCGTTCGCGGCGGTCTGGTCGATCGAAATCAAAGCCCGCAGCAGAGGCCCGTGGAACATACCCCAGGGATAAAGGCTCTTCGGCACCCATTTGGACACAGTGGGGTTGTTGAGGTGAAACGGCAGCGCGGGTTCGGCCGGAGGATAAGCGTCGCCGAAGAGAACGATCGCATCCATCCAGACGGGACGCAGCGGACGGCCCGTCTCGGCTTCCCGCATCTTGACATCGACAACGCCGGGCTCGATCTGTTCGGCGGTAAGTTCGACAACGGGCGGCGTCCCATCGAGCATGATCCAGCGCTGTGACCGCATGTTGCGCATGCCGGTTACGATCCGGCCCGGCTCCAGCAGCGCGGCTCCTTCGGCAAGGATTTCCACGCTGACGGTCAGGGGAGAAATGGGTAATCCGACCAGAGTCGGATCCTCTTCGGAAACGTTACGCCCTAAAGCGTGATGTTCGAAGATTGGTTCCTGGCGGAAGCGGTAGATGGAGCGGGCTCTCTTGCCGGGCACCAACTCGAGCACTTCGGAGATGAAGGGAAGGGCCTGGGATGGGGATTTCACCGCAGGGACGGCGGCCGGCGGGGCTGCCGCGGCGGGCCGAGAAACAGCGGCCGGGAGAGGCGCCGACCTTTGCGCCAGCAAAGTCCCCATCACCTGCTTCTGGATATCGAGGAACTGCGTCATCGTGGAGAAGTGCTGTTGCATTACCGCGCCGGCAGGCCCTGCGAGGGCAGCGGCTGGAGCGGGAGCGGCACGATTCGGAGCCGCTGGCGGCGGAGGAGTCGCAACCGGCGGAGGGACGGGAACCGGACGCGGCTTCGGAGCGTCTTGCCTCGAGACCTGAGGCGCGGGAGGTGGAGGGGTTGTCGCTACCGGAACGGGGTTGACCGCGGGCTGGTGAATTCCGTTGCTGGAGGGTTTGACGACCGGTTTAAAGCCCTCCGGCAGGGTCATCGCCTGCATGTTCAGATGGATCTTCATGGCCGGTTTCTCGGCCTTCACAGCACCGATGGGTTTCGGGTCCCGGTATTCGTAGAGATGATCCAGGCGCACCGCAACGCCATTTGCGATCAACTCGCCGAGCAGATGCTGCAGCTGCATGATGCCGGAGCGATGCTCAACATTCGACGGAATGGCGGCATAAGGCTTGCCGCGCAGGATGTCGTCGATAAAGCTGCGAAGATTTCCGCGAGGCCCTACCTCGACGAAGATGCGGGCTCCCTCGTCGTACATTCGCTGAACGGTCTCGCGGAACCGGACGGTACGCGCCCATCCCACGGCGGCGATCTCGCGAACTTCCGCAACATCGCTGGGGAACCTGTCTGCCGTCACGCAGGAGTAGAGCGGGACGTCCGGCGCGCCGATACGAACCGATTGAAAGTAGATCCGCAGCTCACGCGCGAAACTGTCAAACCATGGGGTGTGATAGGCACGCGCAAAGGGCAGCCGCTGGCATATGGCGCCTTTGCCCTTCAGCTTTTCCATTACCCCGGAGAGCGCTTCCTCGGTGCCGCAGAGAACCACCTGGTTCGGGCAATTGTCGAGTGCGACGTAGAGATCCGGATTTTCCGAAGCCATTGAAGCGATCAGCTTGTGGTCGGCGCCGCCGATAGCGAGCAGCTCCCGCTCGGGAATACCTTCGCTCGCCTGGAGCGCTTCGAACGCGGTGTTGACGGTACGAACGCACCACGACCATTCGGTATCGTCGGCAACCTGCACGACGCCGGAGCACATGAGGGCGGAATGTTCCCCGGTGCTGTGCCCCATCATGACGTCCGCGCTGATGCCGAGTTTGCGCAGCAGGGCGAACATGGCCTGGTTGGCGCAGAATACGGCTTCGGTGCCGACGTCCATTGCGTAGAGGCGTTCTCTTGCCGCCGAGGTGGGCGGCGGCACCACCACCTGACTCGGCAGATAGCCACGCTCGTGACCTTCGAAGGTTCGATCCATGAGATCGAACATGCGCCGCACTTCCGGAAAATGCAGGCAGAGGTCGGACATCATGTTCATGTACTGCGAACCTTCGCCGGGAAAACAAAGGCCAGCTTGCCCTGCTCCATCAGCGGCTTGTCGGACCAGTAGACGCCGTCTTTGTCGCGAATGCGGCGCGCGTTCTTCTCTTCGATGCGGGCGATGGTACGGTCCAGTTTGGCGAGGAGCTCCTCCGCGGAGGAAGCGACAATGGACATTCGCACCGGCTTCCACGCGCGGGTACAGTTTTCTTCCCACGCAAGGTCTTTGAGCACGAGATCCCGCCCGGCTGCTGCGACGAAGTTGCGGAGGCGTTTGAGCTCGGCTGTGAGTCCGGCGGCGTTGTCGGCAGTGATGACAAAAAGTTCGCTGTCCCAGGTCTGATGCAGATTCAGCCGGGGACTCTCGTCGGTGTGTTCTTCGAGAACGGCATGCGAATTAATGCCGCCGAAACCGAACGCGTTGACGCCTGCGCGCCGCGCCGTGGCGCGCGACCCGTGGATCCAGGGGCGCGTCTCCGTGTTGATGTAAAGATTGCTCTCTTCGGCTTTGAGCTTCGGGCTGGGCTCCTCGCAGTGAATCGTGGGCGGCAGGACCTTGTAATAAAGCGATAAGGCCATTTTGATGATGCTTGCCATCCCGGAAGCCGGAATGGTGTGGCCGATCATCGACTTTACCGACCCCAGCGCGCAACGGGGCAGGTCGCCTGTTCGTTCCCCGAAGACGCGATTCAGGGCCTCAAGCTCGGTGGCGTCGCCCACGAGCGTCGCGGTTCCGTGGCCTTCCACCAGTTCAACCGAGGCGGGATCGATACCCGACTCCGCGTATGCCCTGCGGATCGCGAGTTCCTCGCCCTCGAGGCGCGGCGCGAGCAGTCCCAGGGCGCGTCCGTCGCTCGCCGCGCCGACGCCTTTGATCAATGCATAGATCCGATCGCCGTCGCGCTCGGCGTCTTCGCGGCGCTTCAGCACGAGCATGCCGGCGCCCTCGCCGATCAGGGTGCCGTCGGAGTCTTTGGAGAAGGGCCTGATCTGGCCTTCGCGCGAAAGGCCGCCCAGTCTGGTGAAGATATCGATGATGGGAGGCGTTGTGGAACAGTGGATGCCACCCGCCATCACCATGTCGCAGCGGCCGAGCTTGAGATCGCGCAGCGCGGCATCGACAGCAAGGAGCGAAGAGGCGCAGGCGCCGTCGATTACGTAGCTCGGCCCCATCAGGTCCAGCCGGTTGGCAATGCGTCCGCTGATCACGTTCGGGACCAGACCAGGAGCGTTATCCGAATTCAGCGGCGGAATGCTCGCTTTGAGCAGTTTTCGGATCTCGCCCAGTTCTTCGTCGGTAGTGCTCCGGATGGATGCGGGTGAGCAGATCGACGAACGTATCCAGCATCAGGCTGTGCTGCAGGAGCGTGCTGTGGCCGCGGTTGATGTATTCGCCGTGTCCAAGGACTACGGACGTGCGCTCCCGAAATGGCTTCAACTTTGCGGGGTCGGCGTATCCCGCGTCGGCGAGCGCCTCGTAAGCCAGCCGCAGCGCGATGAAGTGATCGGGGGACGAGCCGTCGACCGAGTTCGGAGGAACGCCGTATTCAGTCGGACGGAATTCCGCCAGTTCATCAAGGAAACCGCCTCGCACGGGCTTCCGGCTTCCCGCCTCTTCACTTTGCGTATGGAGATTTCGCGCGGGAGCCCAATCGACGGGAGCGTCGCGGATCGCGTCCACTTTGTGCAGGATGTTTTCCCAGTACTGGCGCAGATTTTTCGCGCCTGCGTAGACACAGGACATCCCAATGATGGCGACGTCGCTCGTGTTCGAATTCATGCCATACCTCTTACGGTGAATGCGTAATACGTTCGAGCGTTAGCAGTGTGCTGTAGAAGGCCATTCGTACGACACGCCGTTGAGGACGCGGTCGGCGAGGTCACCGGCGACAAGATCGCCGGTGCTACCGGCAGTGAGGTAAAGTTCCGCATCGAGCGGAAGCTCGGCGGCACCGTTGAAGAACCGCCCCAGGTGACCGGAAACTCCGCGCCGAGCTGGGGCTCGGCGGCAGCCCTGGGGGCCTGCCCCACGAGGGTTTTCGTAGTTGCTCGTGGACCGAAGGTCCATCTGGACAGGGCCAAAGCCCTGACCCCACAACGGCTGCGCAACGTCTTCATCCCCTTTGGCGGCCCGCTGCGGGCCATGGAACGCTCCCTCGCGGTGGCGGTTCGATAAGTGTCTGCGCACCGAAGCAAGCTGATTTTCGTGGCTTTAATTTTCGTAACCATGCGAAACAAGATAGGGGCGGAATGGCTTCAGGATCTGCTCGCGGGACCTTGCGATCTCTGGCAGCAATTCCGGATCGCGCGCGGCGATCATTTTTTCATACGGAAGAGCGGTTTCCGGAGATACTCCGCAGAAAAGCCAGGATGCCTTCGATCGTCCCCCGCGGGTCGCGGCAGAGGTCCTCGTACCGCAAGGAGATACGGTCCTCTTTGGGAATCGCATCGATATTTTCGGCGTAATAACGATTCGCGCGCAGCACGTGGCGCGGTACGATCTTCTTCCATAGAGGAAGCTGGCCGGCGAATACCACCCGCATCCAGGCCAGTTCCGCGGGCGACTGCAACATCCGCTCATACCACTTCGCCAGGAGGGCGGTATATTCGTTCCTCTTTTCGACGAGCGAGCGAATGGCCCGCATCTGGGAATTAATCACGCCCAGGGGGTGACGATGCAGAAAGATCATTCGGGCGTCCGGGAAGCACGACTTCAGATACGCGAAGCTCAGGACATCCCAGGGATTTTTGAGCAGCAGCGGTTTGTCGTTACCGGAGGTGACGCGGAGTTTCCCGCAGATCTCCACCATGCGGTCCTTATTCGAGGGCTGCACGTGTGGACGCCGCGATTCGTCGAGAACGAAGCCATATTCCTCCGGCGCATCGGGGCTGACGGGCATGCTGTCGATGATCCGATTGCTCAGACCAAGAGCGCCGAAACGCGCCGCCAGCGCCTGTCTGGATTCCCGCTCACGCCCGGCGCAATGATTGGCCAGTATCTCGTTGTAGTGGATTACGTGATATGCGGTAAGAACGTTGAAACTGCCGGTCTCTGCCAGAATTTTATAAAGCAGCGTCGTGCCCGACCGGTGGTCTCCGATAATGAAGACGGGCCGGAAGGTGACGTCTTTGAGAAGATGAAGGAAACTATCGTCTGGTTGGCTATTCATCCCGACACACGAATCTTTGTTACGAGTGCGAAAAGCGTAACGCCCACGAAAACTGGTGAATTTCACGATAACCATTTCAAATGGTTATCGACCCCGCTCCGCCGATTATCGAGCCATTATCTCATCTCCCCTTATCGCCCGGCAAGTCTGTAGAACCAGAACTGTTGAGTACGCGATCCCAGGTGCGCTAAAACTGTAGTGGGGATTATCGACCAAATGAACGCGACCCAAATGAATGCAAGCAGAGATGAGATTCAGCAATACATCCTGAGCAAGCTCGTCGAGTTGTCACAGGATTGGGACGACCCGCGAGAAGTAAGTCCGGAGTCCCTGCTCTTCACCCAGCTGGGATTCGAGTCGCTGGATGCGGTAATCCTTGGCGTAACGATTCAGGGTCATTTCGAATGCGAGATGCCATTCTCGGAATTGTTCGCGGAGCTCGGTGAGCACAAGCGGGATCTTCCCGTCAAAGAACTGATCGACTTCGTTCATCAGAACCTGCTTCGGTGCGCCGCCAGATCGGAAAGCCCGGAACTCGCCGTGTAATCGCGGCGAGGCTTCATTGAGCTGTAAAGATGGCGCTGCGAGCGAAGGCGATGTAATCTTCCTTCAACGATTCGAAGCCGGCGTCGTTGAACGCTTTTTTCCACGCTTCCCGGCCTATGGGCTTCTGCAGACTCAGGTCATGAAAAAGGAAGTATTCAATTGCCATGCCGGGCCGGCGGCGCAGTTCTTCCGGCGCGGGACGAATGGTCTCGCACACGTGAATCGGCGCTCCCGGTAAGGTGCGCCTGAATTCGCTCAGGAACTGCACCGCGCGCGGATTATCCTTAAGATCGCAGAGTTCGTGCAGCACAAAGAACGTTGCGGCCGCATCGACACCTTCCAGTTCGCGCTTCAATTTGCCGATATCAAGAGCGTTGCCGACGTGAAGCTTGATGCGGTCCTGCAGCCCTTTGGCTGCAAGCTGCTCATTGCCGGCTTCGACGGCGGCCGGTGAAAGATCGACCCCGACTCCCTGCAGCCCGGGAATCTTGTCACAGACATAATTGAGAAAAGTGCCATCGCCGCAGCCGATGTCCAGAACCTTGCGATAGCCGCCGCGTTCGAGAAAGCTGGAAACAATCGGGAAATAGAAATCCATGGAAGCGAGACCGCTGCCGATCGCGACGTGGCGGCCGTCCCGTGCGATATCGCGCCCGTATGTGATTTCGTTGCGGAGCAGCGGCTCCATCTGATTCAAAATCGACTCGTAACCGTATACAAGATCGAACCAGCCCTTCACCAGATCGGTCTCGACCAGAAACTTGCCGTTGGAGTCGAGCGAGTACCTGGTTTCGTTTTTCGTGAGCAGGCCGCGCTCAAAGAGAGCGTCGCAGAGGCCGACCAGCAATGGGCCGTTCAATTGATTTTTTTCGGCAAAGTTCAAAGCGTCGACGGCGCCATGGTCTTTCAGCGCGTCGATGAATCCGACCTGGAACAGCGTCTGAATCACGCGAGTTATGAAATGCGGGCTGATCAGGGCTTCCCAACCAGCGGAACCGGCCTTCCGCATGCGGCGCATGCGATCGAGGCCGAGTAATCGGATCGCGTTCACGGGGGTATAGTTCGTGGTGTCGAATTTCATGAGCGTCGTTTTGCGTAAAACTCCCTATAATATCGCGCCTGCGAGGCGCTGTTGAATCTCCCGGGTGGCGGACCGCCCGAGATTGTAAGGCAAAATCAGGATCAACGAACCGATCAGCATCAAACCGGGCGCGAGACCGAAGAGCAGAGACAGGCGGCCAACGGCGCCCGGCGTCTGTACGGCCGACGCGGGCGCCAGTCGCACGAAATACTGCAGCAGAACGCCCGCCAGGAGAACGGCGAAGCCCGAAGCGATCTTTTCGCCGAAGTTCAGCATTCCGAAATAGACGCCCTCGCGGCGCGAACCGGTAATCGACTGGTCCTGATCCGCTACATCGGCAAGCATTGACGGAGGAAGAACCCAAAGGGCACTGGCGAAGATACCTGCGACGCCGTAACCCGTCAGGAGGCTCCACGCCCGACCCACTCCAAGTAACTTGCCGGGCCCGATCAAAAGCGTCGCGCCGGCGAGAACTACCGAGGTGCCGAGCATTCCCGTCGCGTACCAGGTGCGCTTCTCGCCACGGCGCACGAGAGCCATCCACAGTGCGATCCCGCAGCAGGCGCCGATTCCAAACGAGACTTGCGCCTGACTGAGGGTCGCGGCGTCCGTTATTTTCGCGCACCAGGTAAAGAACTGGACCGAAAGAGTGGCGTTGAGAATTACGGCCGCGTAAAAGAGAGTGAACGATGACCAGACTGCCCGAAACGCGCGATTCGCCATTGCGGTTCTGAATCCGGCCCAGAACCGGGAAATGTGCGCTGAGTCTGCTACGACGGCCGGATCTCGATGACCCGCCGTTCCAAAAAATGCGATGAGCCCCGCGACAGTGAGCAACGCGCCGAAGGCAAGGCCCATTTTCGGATAATTCGCGTAAGTCAGCTTCGCGTCGGCGCCGGCCGGGCCGTTGCGAAAGAAGAGAACAAACGAAAGGGCGGCTGAGATCAGCGCTCCCACGAGGCCACATACAGCTCGGATGGCCATTACGATCGTTCTCTCGTCGTAATCTTCGCTCAACTCGGCGCCCAGGCTGAGGTAGGGGATCCGGTATACCGCCGTGGTGAAACGGAAGAGCATGGAGCAGGCAAGCAGCCATGAGAAGAGACCGATTGTTCCCAGAGACCGTGGAGGGCAGAAGAGCAGGGAGAAACATGCGCCCATGGTGAGAGATCCGCCGAGCATGAACGACCTTCGGCGGCCAAGCCGGTGACGGCAGCGGTCGGAACGGAATCCGATGAAAGGATCGAGCACCGCGTCAAGCGCTAGACCTGCCGCGAAAGCCAGGCCCGCCAGGGGAGCTGAGAGACCCAACACCGAGTTGTAAAAAAACAGGAGGAATAACCCGAACAGCACCATCGATGCTGTTATCGGAATTTCGCCGACGCCATAGAGCCACAGGCGCGACGCGGTGAGCCGGCTTTTCGCCGCGCTTTCGGCAGGGAGCGGTTTTGAAATCGTGTTCATGGCCGTTCTGCCGTCACGGGGCACATAAGGCACAATATGTGAACTATGTTGCCCGGCTCGTCACTATATATAGCCGACTCACTCGATATAGCCCAAGTCCCGCAGGCTTTCGAGAATCACCTCTTCGTCTTCGCTGCTGAGGACCGCGGTTGCGGTTTCGGTTGAACCGGGCGCAGCTGCAACGGCCGTTTTCATGATGGGACGGGCGGCAATCGCTTCAGGCTGGAAGATTTCCCTGGGAACTCTTCCCTGCATATCCTCCGGAACCTCCAGCCCGAGGCTGTAGAGTACGAGCGGCGCAATATCGAGAATCGAGAGCTCGCCGGCCTTTTCGCCGTGTTTGATGCCGGGGCCTGCGGCTCCGAAGATGCCGACCGGATGATGATATCCCGCAGTCTCAGCTCTCCATGAAAGCGTCACGGGCGAGGGAAGAATGGACACGCTCGCCGTACCCTGGAGTTCCAGCGTCAGATCCGGCGCAACCGCGCCACAGGGGCCGTAGAACACCTCCTCACGAGTCCAGATACGAGTTACCGCGGGCACACCCAGTTCGGGATCGATGAAGCTGCTGAGATCCGCCATCAGCCGTTCGCGGAAGGAGAGGTATTCGCTTTCCGGCACACCGGGACCGCCATCGCGGGAGACGTTGATGTAGATGCCGTTGCTGGTGGGGGTCGCAGCGAACGCCGTGGTCTTACTCCAGTCGATCATCCAGGTATGCCGGGCGACCTGGCTTACGCCGAGCAGCGCGCCTTGCGTATCCCATTCCGCGGCGGCGTCGGCCCATTTGAGGTAGCCTTTTTCGGCCAGCCAGGCGTTGAGGTGCAGCACCCGTTTCGTTGAGGTGAAACCGTGGTCGGAGGCCATGACCACTGTTGTCTCGGGTCCCGCGATCTCAAACATTTCGCCCAGGATATCGTCGAGATTGCGGAAATAATCGAGGCAGATTTCGCGGATTTTCTGTTCCCACTCGGTTTCGAGCGGGCGGCCGTCCTGCGGCCGCAGGAAGCGCCAGCAGAGATGCTGCAGTTTGTCGACGCCATCGAAGAGAACCGCGGTCAGATCGGAGGGATCTTCCTTCGTCAGGTGGCGGAAGATTTCGAACCAGTTTCGTTCGCGTCTTGTGTGAAGGCCGATCCAGGGAGCAAACTGATCGGGGTCGTCGCAGCCTTCGATCGTTTTCTCCTCGAGCTTGAAATCCATCGCCAGTTCCCGCTGGTTAAAGCCGGGCAGCGACTTCAGCGAATCCATCAAACCCTCGGGCCAGCAAGCCAGGCGAAGCTGACGCCATGGCACCCAGCCCGGAACCACGTAGCCGTTGAGACGCGGCGGAGGGAACATCGAGGGATAGTTCATTGCCGTCACCCGCAACCCGGCGGCGGAAGCGAGACCAAAGATCGTTTCCGACTTCACATCGAGCGATGTGAAGAAGCGGATGTGGCGGTCTTCGGGCGACTCCATGCGGAAGAAATCGAATACGCCGTGATAACCGGGCGTGCGTCCGGTCATGAGCGAGGTCCAGGCCGGCGGGGTGAGCGCGGGAACGATGGTGCGCAGGGGAGCTCGCACGCCGCGTGCGAAGAACGATCCCAGATTGGGCATCATTCCCTTCTCAAGAAGCTCGTCGAGTACGGTGAACGTAGCGCCGTCAAGACCGATGATAAGTGTGCGAAGGCTCATGGGTTAAAGGTGTGCCGCCACGGTGGCGGCCGATTTTCGATCTGCCGATTTCCGATCCGAAGGACCGATTATAAAGTACTTGCCGCGGCAACGCGATGGAGAGCCTGAGCGGGCAAGGCCTTCTCCCGCCACGGGCCGCCACCGAGCACCACCACGGAATCGCGCCCGCTGACATTCTCAATCTCGCGAACCGCGGCTTCCGCTCCCGGTTCGAGCGGAATGATCTGAATGCCGCCCGAGACGAATTGCCTGCGAATGTGCTCGGGAACCATGTTCGCCTGATCCCACGGGCCCCAGTTCACGGCCACCACAGAGGCAGGCCAGGTTTTCGCCAACTGCCGCGCGAAGCCGTTCATCACGCCGTTGGCGGCGCCGTAGTCCGCCTGGCCGCGATTGCCGAACGCCGCGGTAACCGAGGACATCAGAAGCAAACACTTGAGGCTCGACGGGCGCAGTTTGTCCGCCAGAATCCACGAGCTGTCGGCCTTGGTGTGAACCACGTTGTCGAAAGATTCGGGCGCCTTGTCCCGAATGAGTTTGTCTTCGATGATGCCCGCGCCGTGAACCACAGCATCGATGCGACCGTAGCGGACATAAACGTCGTCGATCAGTCCGCCGAACGCACGCTCGTCGCGCACGTCGATCGCATGATACTCGACGCGTGAACCAGCCTTCCTGAGTGAGTCGAGGGTGGCGCGGATTTCGCGTTCCCGCAGAAGGCGCTGCATCTGCGCTGCCACATCGGCAGGCCGAAAAGCCGCACCCGATTCCTGCAAACGTTCCAGCAAAACCTTTTTCAGGGCTGCCGGATCCGTGACCCCTGCTGTTGGAGCCGCTTCCTGGGTGGAAAAGGGGGTAGTGCCGACGATGATGAGAGTGGGATGGTGACGTTCCGCGAGCAGCTTCGCTACGGCAGCGGTGATGCCGCGTGCGCCACCGGTGAGGAGACAGACCCAGTCGGAGTCGATTACGTGACGGCGCTCTTCGCTGACGGGCGCCAGTTGAATGGCGGGCGTCAGCCGCCGATCGCCCGGCAGCCCGATCTCCAGCGTGGTATCGCGCGACCCGAGTTCATCGAGCAGTTTTTCGCGGAGGATCATGATCGGGTCGGTCATATCGAGGTCGACGATCTTGAACCGCGCTTCGGAGATTTCCATGGTGGCCGTTCTACAAAAATCGGCCATGGCCTGATGGCCGGGAAGAGCCGGGAGCGAAGCCTCGCCGTCGAATCCAAAGGCCCCGCCTCTGCCCGTTGCTACCGCGACGAGTGCCCCGCCGGCCTGCCCGGTTTCGCGAAGGTCGGATTCGCAGGCTCGAACGAGAGCGTACAGAGTTTTCAAATCGGAGTGGAGCTGATTGCGCCACTCGGCCAGACCGTTCCGCGGAAGCGCTGTTTCACTTCTCAATGGCAACAGATGGATCAGCGCGCCGATGGCTCCGTATTGCGAGCGCACAGATTGAACCAGCGCGTTCACCACAGAGGGATCTCTGAGATCGCCCGAAAAAACACCGGTGGCTGCGAGTGGAGCGTCCGCGCTCTGTCTCAGGAGCACGACTCTTTCTCCCGCGCGTGTCCACGCGTCGGCAATGCCGGCCGCAATTCCCGTCTCGTCGTCGGTGATCACGCACAGGCGCCCGGGAAAATGCTTCATTGTTCCGCGCCGCGGACAATCCACGGCAGTGAAGGAAAAACGCGGAATCTCAATCGCGACGGAAGACTTGCGGGGAAGATCGGCCGGGGCGCCTAGAACCGCGGTGATATGTTCCGCGATCGCGCGGAGTGTTGGCGCGGGCGTCAGCTTTTCCATGGCGGATTGTACTTTGGCTTGTTCCTCAGGAGTGCAAAGTTGCTGGAAGGAACTCAGAATCTCGACACGTTTGATCGAATCGATGCCCAGGTCGGCTTCGATTGCCGCATTCACGTCGAGCACTTCGACCGGATAGCCGGTGCGGTCGCTGGCGATTCGCAGCAGATCGCCCAACACGTCCCGCCGCGAGGCCGCCGGTCTGGCAACCGGCTTCACTTCGGGCTGAGCCGCGGGTTTCGCCTGGGCGCCCTTTCCGATAGCTGCCGCGATGATGTCCGAGATCGCCTTCAGGCTGGGAGCCGGAGTCAACTTCTCCATTACGGACTGCACGCGCGTTTGCTCTTCCGGAGTGCAGAGCTGCTGGAAGGAACTGAGGATCTCGACCCGTTTGATCGAATCGATACCGAGATCGGCTTCGATGGCCGCGTTTACGTCAAGGACGTCGGCAGGATATCCCGTCCGTTCGCTGGCGATCCTGACGATGTCGCCCAGGACATCGCGCTGAGGCGCCGCCGCGGGTTTCATTGCGGCTACGGCCACAACAGGCGCCTGGTTGGGAGCGGCAGGCTTTGCCGCTACAGCGCCGCCGAGTACTGCTGTGATCAGCTCGGAGATCGCCTTCAGGCTGGGGGCCGGCGTGAGCTTTTCCATCACCGATTGAACCCGCGTCTGCTCGTCGGGAGTACAGAGTTGCTGAAACGAGCTGAGGATTTCGACGCGCTTGATGGAATCGATGCCGAGGTCGGCTTCGATCGCCGCGTTCACGTCCAGAACATCGACCGGATAGCCAGTGCGTTCGCTCGCGATCCGCACCAGGTCGCCGAGAACGTTTCGCTGAGGAGCCACGGCTTTAGCCGTGACGACTGCCGGCGCTGCGACAGGAGTAACAGTGCCCAGCGTTGCGGCAATCAGATCAGCCATCGCTTTGAGGCTTGGCGCCGGGGTGAGCTTTTCCATTACGGACTGCACGCGAGTCTGCTCGTCGGGGGTACAGAGTTGCTGGAAGGAACTGAGGATCTCGACGCGCTTGATGGAATCGATGCCCAGATCGGCTTCGATCGCAGCGTTGACATCGAGCACGTCGACGGGATAACCTGTGCGGTCGCTCGCAATCCGTACCAGCTCGCTCAGGACGTTTCGTTGTGCGCCCGCGGGCTTGAGCGGGCTGACAGGCGCTTTCTGAACAGGCGCTGCCGCCGTCGTGCCCGGAATCGCGCCGAGCGTTGCCGCGATCAGGTCGGCCATCGCGCGCAGGCTGGGAGCGGGTGTGAGCTTCTCCATTACGGACTGAACGCGAGTCTGCTCGTCGGGAGTACAGAGTTGCTGGAAGGAACTGAGGATCTCGACGCGCTTGATCGAGTCGATGCCGAGATCGGCTTCAATAGCCGCGTTCGCATCGAGTACTTCGACCGGATAGCCGGTCCGCTCGCTGGCGATCCGCGTCAAATCGGCCAGCACATTGCGGGTTTGAACCGGGGCGGGCACTGGCGGCGGAGCGGGAACTACCTTTGCCTGGGGAACGGGCGCGGGCGCCTGAATGGGAACGACTCGCGGGGCGACTGGCGCGACGGAAACCGGGGACGCGACTGGCGCCGGGGCGACAGGGGCAGCCGGCGAAAGCGCGACCTGAGGAGGAGCGAACGCGACCGGGAACTGCGCCGGCGCGCTGGCTCCGGAGGTTCCCTGAAGGTACGCCATTGTCACGGCAGCCTGGGTCTGAAGGAACTGCCCCATCAGCTGGTGGAAAGATGTCATGAGTACATCGACATCGCTTGCCGCGGGGGCGGCGGGTGGCGCTACCGCGGGAGGCGGGACCGGACTTGCAATCTGTTCTGCCGCCACCGGAACATGCACTTCCACAATCTTTTCGATTTCGACTGTACGCATAATATCGATCGGTTTCCTGAGCGGCGGCGTCTTCAGACCCTGATACGAGCGGCCGCCGTTGACCATCCACTGGGAAGGCGCCTGTACCCGGGGCTCGATCTTGTCGACGTCGAGACGGGCAATCGCGCGGCCCCGGAAAAGTTCTTCTATTTCTACCGGGACTCCGCGGGCAATCAGTTGAGCCAGGGCTTCCAGAAGAGAGCTCACGCCATGCCGTCCGTTGACATCGATTTGAACGCAGGCCGCATCGCTCGCGCCCAGAATCTGTTTCGAGAGGCCGGTGAGGACTCCCTTGGGACCGACTTCAACAAAGGTGCGGGCGCCCTGCTGGTACATCGCCTGGATTTCGTCTACAAACCGGACGGGATTGACAAGATGCTCGCTGAGCACACCCGCAATCTCCTCCGGGCTTTCGGGGTAGCGGCCGCCGAGCGAGTTGGAGAAAACGGCGCAACGCGGGCTCGCGAAAGACTCTCCGGCCAAAGCGGATGCCAGGCGATTTCGCGCCGGCGCCACAAATGGAGAGTGAAACGCGCAGGCAACGGGAATCTGAACGGCAGTTATCCCCGCAGACTTCAGAGATTTCAACAAAGTATTGAGTTGATCGGATGGTCCAGCCAGCACCGTCTGGCGCGGACTGTTGTAATTGGCGACGGTGATCCGCTCCGTGCCGTTGACCGCCTTTGCGACCGCGTCCGCGGATCCCTCGGCGGCGACCATGATTCCCGCGTCCTTGCCGGCTGCTTCTTTAATCGCGCGACCCCGAGCCGCTGAAAGCCGGAAGAGGGTCTCTTCGGAGAAAACACCTGCCGCGCAGAGCGCGGCATACTCGCCGTAACTGTGACCGGCGGTCATCGAGGCGCTGATACCCAGGCGCTCCAGCAGGCGGACGAGCGCGATCTCGATTACGCCCAGAGCGGGCTGTGCCACAACCGTATCCGTGAGCGCCTGCATCTGCTCTTTCTTCTTTTCAGGCGTGAACGTGGGTGGCGGATAAATGATCGCGGAAAGAGCACGTGGCAGAGATTCAGCGAGAACGCGGTCGGCGATTTCGAGTTTGTCGCGAAATTCCGGGAAATAGATGGCGAGGTCGCGCATCATGCCGGGATATTGCGAACCCTGACCCGGAAACAGGAAAGCGACTTCACCCGGTTGCTGTGTGCCCGGCGCCAGATGGACTCCGGATTCGGCCAGCCTGTCTTGTCCCGCAGCCAGGACTTCGCGCACACGCGCCAGCTTCGCGGTGAGATCGTCAAGAGACGAGGCCACCAGCGCGAGCCGGACTCCTCCGGGCCGACGCAGGTTTGCCCTGCGGCAAACCGAAGCAGCCAGCCCAGCGAGCTCAGGTGTGGCGCCGCGATCGAGCTTCGCCACAATGGCGTCGAGGGAGGACTGAAGCGCGTCGGCCGACGCCGCGTTCCACACGAATAATTCGACTGGCCACAAATCCTCGGCCCGATCCGCGGGATTGCGGAAATCACCTGTGTATTCCTCGATCACGGCGTGGAAATTCGTCCCGCCAAAACCGAAGGAACTGACACCCGCTCGTCTCGGCGCCTCGACCGGAGGCAACCACGGGCGCGCATCGCTGTTTACATAGAGGGCCGAGCCGGGTTGACTCAGCCTTGCATTCGGTTTTTCCACGTGCAGCGTCGGAGGCAACACCTTGTGGTAAGCCGCAAGAGAAATCTTCATCAAACCCGTAACGCCGGCGGCGGCCTTCGTATGACCGACCATCGACTTCACCGAGCCCACGGCGCAGCTCTGTTCGCCGGCTCCAGCTTCCCGAAGGATCTGGGACAAAGATTCCATTTCAGTGGCATCGCCCGCCGCAGTGCCGGTTCCATGCGCTTCCATGAGACCAACCGTAGCCGGAGAAAATCCCGCCTGGCGATAAGCCCGCTTCATGCCGAGCTTCTGACCTTCGCTGCGAGGAGCGGTCATGCTTCGGCCGCGGCCGTCGCTCGATCCGCTTATGGCCTTAAGGACTGAGTAAATGCGGTCGCCATCGCGTTCGGCATCTTCCAGCCGCTTCATGACGAGTACGGTGATTCCCTCGCTGATCGCGATGCCGTCGGCGGTCTCGTCGAAAGGCCGGCAACGTCCACCGGGAGACAGCGCGCCCGCTTTGGCGAAGCACAGAAAACAGAATGGGCTCTGGACGGTGTCCACGCCGCCGACGATCACCATGTCGCTCGATCGTGTAGTCAGTTCCCGCGCCGCGACGTAAGTCGCAGCCAAAGACGAAGCGCACGCGGCGTCGACAGTGAAGTTTACGCCGCCGAGGTCGAAGCGATTCGCAACCCGGCCGGCCGCCACGTTCGGCAATAAACCGGCGAACGAATCCTCGGTCCACTCGGGTAATTGATCGAGCAGGCCGGCGGGCGGATCCGAGATCAGTTCCGCAAGTGACGCGCGCACGGCGTAATGACCACCCATGTCACCCAGGCCACCGCTGGTGCCGAAGATAACCGAGGTCTTCTTACGCGGGAACTCGCGATCCTTGTAGCCGGCATCGTCGAGCGCGCGGTCGACCATGATCAGCGACAGCAGCTGCATGGGGTCGATCGAACCCAGCGCGTTCGGCGGAATCCCATACCGGAGAGGCTCGAAAGGAACATCATCGATAAAGCCGCCCCAGCGGGTATAGATCTTGTCTTTCGCCTTTTTGTCGGAATCGTAGTAAAGATCGATGTTGAAGCGTTCCGCCGGTATTTCCGTGATGGCGTCGACCTTATTGAGCTGATTCGCCCAGAAAGTCCGCACGTCGGGCGCTTTTGGCAGGACGCACGACATGCCGACAATCGCGATGTCGCACGGCGCTTCGGCTGGCTCTTCTTCAGAGACCTTCCAGGCGGGAATCGTTGCACCTTGCAAATAGGCATGGCCGCCTTCGGAGGCTTCCTCGTGAAGGTCGCGGATGGTGCAGACTCGATCTCTCAGGGCGGCGACCTGGCCGATCATATACATGCCTTCGCGGCGTTGATCCTCGAGAGAAACCTCGACGTACCGCGAACCCGCGGAGGGATCGCCGCTTCGCGTAATTCCCTTACTGGCTACCCTGAGGCGCCCGAGGTTCAACTGTTCCAGTTCCTCGCGGATCTCCTCGTGCGGCTTGCGGGTGCCGGCGAGCAACCGCCGGGCCTCCCGGAATGTGTCGTAGAAAGGAGTTTCCGCGCAGCGCGTCGCGTGTCCCGGACCCGTTTCGAGAACAACGGTCTGAGAGCAATTCATCGCCACTTCCTGGAACGACTGGACGATGGCGCCGGCTTCCACGGCCTCGCGCGTAAAGAGATACGCCGTGCCCATGAGCACTCCGACACGGACACCGCGCTCGACCAGCGGCGCCGACATCGCGGCGACCATCGCCGTCGACATCGCATCGTGGATGCCCCCGGCGAAGGCGATATGAAACTCCTCGCCCGGAATACCACTCTTGATCCCGCGCAGCAATACTTCGATCATGCTTTCCCAAAGCACGAAACTGGTGCGCGGTCCAATATGACCGCCACACTCGCGTCCCTCGAAGATGAATCGGCGAGCGCCATCCTTGACGAAAAGTTCCAGTAACGCGGGAGCGGGAACATGCAGATAGCAGGTGGTTCCTTCGCGCTCGAGACTCGCGGCCTGATCGGGACGGCCGCCGGCGATGATGGCGAACGGAGGACGGAATTCGCGTGCCACTTCCAGTTGCTCTGCGCGCAGATCGGAAGGAACGAACCCAAGGATGCCGATACCCCAGGGGCGGTCTCCCAAAATGCGGCTCGTCTCGGCAAGCAATTCGCGAACCTGAGGACCGCGCAAGAGCGCCAGCGCAAGGAAGGGCAGACCGCCTCCCTGGGCAACGGCGTTGGCAAATCCAGCTGCATCGCTAACCCGGGTCATCGGGCCCTGCAACACCGGAAACTCTGTGCGGTGGGCGCGCGCGAGCGCCGAACTCGAACCGAGGGGAGAGTGCTGGCGCGCCGCGGCGACGTGGCCGGCAATGGCCTCGCGCAGTCCGGTCAACAAAGCCGAAACGTTTCCGAAACGCGCAGCCAGCGGCGCCGCAAACGCGCTGTCCTGACCGAGCGGCCACATAAACGCGTCGGCCTTTTCCCAGTTGATCCGCTTGCGTAAAGCCTCGCGCCATTCCTTCGCGCCCTTTGAGATATCACCTTCAGAGACAGCGCCTCCGGAGATCGGCGCCGCAGCGAGCTCGCGCTCGAGTTCCTGCAGGCCGTCGATTGAAACCAGACCCGGCCGCCGGTATAAACGAAAAAGCGAACCCAATTCGCGGCCTAAAGTAACCGTTTCGTCACCCTCGATCCGCTCGACCGCGGTCCGTACGCGCGGCAGCAGAGAAGATTCGGCAAGCAACAGTAACTGACTATCGAGGACGACACCGGCCGCGCCGGCAACATAACATGCCGCAGACGAGTGCAATCCAATGCCGCCATGAGCCCAAACCGGTAATGCAAACTCGCGCAGCAATCTCTGGAGAAGAATAAAGGTGGTTTCTTCGCCGACCGCGCCGCCCGCTTCGTGCCCTTTGGCTATTAGTCCGTCGACAGGCCACGCAGCAGCAGATCGCGCCGCGTTTTCGCTGGTGACTTCGATTAACAGTTGTTTCGACTTCGCGCGAGCGAGCGTCACCACCTTTTCGAACTGATCGATACTTGATCCGGCAGCACCTGATCCGGCAGCGACGAGAACTATACAATCCAGGTCAGGCAGGTCAGTTAGTAACTCGGTAGTAACTGGGGAATCGATTTCGAGCTTTATGCCAAACGAACCGCGAGCGTAGCGGGAGACTCGCTCAAGCGCCTTCCGAATGGTGGGGATATCCGTGATGGCTTCGCAGTTCAGTATGCCCGTTGCGCCGCTGCGACTGGCGGCGATCGCAATTCCGCCATCCAGCAAGCCCACAACGTTGGAAAAAATAAAGCCAAACTCACCGCTCTCTCGGCCGTGTAGAATCGATTTCATATTTCCTCCGAACACCTGCCGGCTACCACCTTTCGGGAATCACAACGCCCGCCGGAATAAACTGAGTGACACTTGTCGCTATCCGGTTACAGAGAAGCCGGTTAAAAGAAACGACCAGTTACGTTCTGGTTCTGGTGCATAGCGTGGCACGAGGAGATGCGCGAAGTTCGCCCCGCTGCCTGGAAGAGCGCGCGGCCGGTAAAAATCACCGTAACCGGGAACACCTGATTTTAAAGTCCATGAGTGGTAGCTGTCAATACAGAAGGAATTTGCGCCATACGGATAAGCATGGGGAATACTAAACGCATGAGCTTGCATTTGAAAACAAAATTATTCGAGAGCAACTCGCGCCTGCGCCATTTTCGACCTTCTTTGCCTATCAGCCACCCTATCGAAAATCGAATTTATGAACCATTAACGGTTCATGGCCGGGCCCTGCCGGCTTGACGCGGTTCGTACGCTGTGCTCCCGCGAGCGTCTGCCCGCGTCCGCGCACTCTCGTCATTGAGCACTACCATGCGCACAAGTCGCTGAATACACATGCGTTGTAATTCCATAGGTTCAGTGGATCAGCCACGCAGAATTCTGGAAAACCGCCGTTCTCGGAGCCGTCGGAACGCGGTATTGGCGGACGCGGTATCTGCTGACGTTTCCGGATTACCGACGCAACCTCAGCGTTTCATCAAGAGTCAGACTCGGCTTGTTGGCTACCACTGAACCCTTGCTATCTGCTGCGTTGTCGATTGCCGCAAATTGAAATCGGCTGGGATTGTCATGCGTTTATGAGTCACCAACAAAATTCGATACTAGTACTACACAGAAAAAATAAGAATTCCAGAGTGCGATTTTCCGGCTATTTCCAAGCTGGGTACGAGGATCGCAATCGTCATGGGCCCCGGTTATCCAGGCAGACCGTATCCTCGATGGTTTTGCGGCGTCGATCTCAGCTGAAGGGCCGTACCGGAGCGCCCTGGATCACATGCTATACTCGGCATCCTGAAGGTCGAATTGAGATTCCGCCGAAGTTTGGAGCACGTTTTCCCCGAGGGTTGAAGACAGGTCCGATCAGCTGATGGCGCGTTTTCTATTCTGTGCATGGCCTTTTCCGGGGCATCTTTACCCTCAAATCGCAATCGCGCATGCCTTACGCAGACGCGGGCATGAAGTAGCTTTTTTTACGGGGAAACGAGCTTCACGGGTTTTGGCGGATGAGGGCTTCGTTCATTTTCCGTTTGATCAGGTTCCCGAAGAACGGATCTTCGACTTATTGATGTCCGGCGAGCAGAGTCGCTGGACCTGGCGGGTCGTTACTTCCTTCCAGAACACTCTACGCGAATGGCTGCTGGAAACAGTCCCGCAGCAGGTGACCGACCTGGAGCGTGTCATCGGCGACTGGGCTCCGCAGGCGATCGGTACCGACCCCACTTTCTGGTCTCCTTTTCTGGTGCTGCACGAGAAACTTCGGATTCCGGTCGCGATCTGTTCCTTCGTGCCCGTTTGCACGCTGCCCGGCCCGCATGTTCCGCCTTTCGGATGGGGGTTACCACGCCCGAAAACTATCGGAACCCGTGTTTTGAGAGGAGCCGTTACGGCCCTGAACAGCTTCGTGAGCGGCCCGATCCGAAAAAGCGTCCAGGCGATCCGGTCGCGCTACGGTCTGCCGCCGATTCACGGATCTGTGACCGAACATTCCGGGACGATGCCGCTTTACCTGGTTCCCAGCGCGCCCGCGTTTGATTATGACCGGAAGGACCTGCCGGCATCGGTACACTATACCGGACCTTATCTCTGGAATTCCCCGCGTCACGAGGACCCTCCGCTTTGGCTGGACGATTTACCTCAAGACCGCCCGTGGGTGCACGTTTCGGAAGGAACTTTCCACCTGGGAAAGCCATTTTTGCTGAACGCGGCGGCGGAGGGACTGGCGAACCTTCCCATCGAAGTCATCATGACTACGGGTTCGGATCGCGATCCGGCCAGTCTCGGTCTCAGCGGACTCGCATCGAACATCCACGTGGTGAAGTGGGTTTCGCATGCCGACCTTCTGCCTCGAACGGCCGCTGTTGTGACGACGGGTGGGGCCGGCTCGGTGCTGGCTGCGCTCGACGCCGGCATTCCGCTCATCAGCGTCCCCACCATGTGGGATAAGCCCGACATTGCGCAACATATTGTGGACTGCGGGGCAGGCCTCCGTGTGGCGCCACGCCGCTGCACGCCGGGACGCGTTCGAGCCGCCGTGGAACGACTGCTTTACGAACCTTCCTTCCGCAACAATGCCCAGCGGATCAAATCGATTTTCGGGCAATTCGGCGGCGAAGACGAAGCGGCCATCTTAATGGAACGCCTCACTCAATAGTGGAACCCGAATTGCTTGAGTGCGTAAAGGATAAAGGGCTTTCAGCATCGGCATGCGTAAATTGAATCTGGTACTTCTCGCTTTTTGTGTCTATTTGACTCCTTCGTGGGGTCAGAATGTAAGCCGATACGTCAAGGCAGTCGTGCCTTTGAAGTCGGGCAACAGTCGCGTCTACTGGGCAAAGACCCGGAACATGATCCTTTACGATGCGATCAGTCCGAATAACTATTTTGACATTTATGTCATGAACCCGGACGGCACCGGCCAGCGTTGTGTCACCTGCAATTCCCCTTCGCTTCCGAACAAGCATATCGGAAATCCCGAGTCCGATCCCACCGACAGCTGGATCATCTTTCAGGCGCAAAAACCGGATAATGTGCCCGGCGTTCTGGACTTTTCGGCGAATCCGGGCGCAGGGGTCGACAACGATATCTGGATCATGGATTGGAACGCTACGACATTCCTCAAGGTGACGGATGTGCCGCTGGTCGACGGAGGAGTCTTGCATCCCCACTTTTCCAACAAGGGTAACCAGATTACGTGGGCCCAGCGGTACTCGGCGAATGGAAGCCCTTACGGGCTCTGGACCATTGAGGTGGCCGACTTTTCCGTGCAGAACGGCAAGCCCGTTGTTTCAAACATTCGTTCTTTCAGCCCAGGCGCGCAGCAACAATTTTACGAAACACACGGATTCAGTCCCGACGATTCCAAGATAATTTTTTCGGGAAATCTTACAGCGGGAATGAGTGTTTACGATATTGACATTTATACGCTGGATCTGCAAACCGGTCAGCTGGTGGATCTGACAAATTCCAATGACGCATGGGACGAACACGCGCACTACACGCCTTCCGGCAACGGCATAATCTGGATGAGCAGCAAGGGTCATCCAGCACCGACGTCCGGGAGCGTGATGTCTGATTACTGGATCATGAACGCCGACGGAACAGACCAGATCCAGCTTACCTATTTCAACGATCCGTCGTCGCCCGAGTATGTGAACGGCGTCACCCACGTTACAGCCGCGGACTGCGCGTGGAATGCGGACGGCACCTCGCTGGTGGCAAGCTTAATCACAAACGCGGCGACCTATAGCGGTGAGCTTATTGTGGTCAACTACGACTGGGCCACCGTCAGCGTTTCGTCCACCGATTACCAGCCCAAGGTTGCGCCGAGCGCAATCACCAGCGCCTTTTCTCGCGGTTTGAGTATTGGGACGACGGTTACGCCGTCAGCCAAACTCCCGACGAGCCTCAATGGTACGCAGCTCACGGTTACCGACAGCCTCGGGGTGGCGCGCGCGGCCCAGTTGTATTTTGTGTCTCCGGACCTTGTGAATTATGTAGTACCCGACGCTACCGCACCGGGGCCCGCAACGGTCACGGTCACTTTGAACGGTATGGTGGTTTCTACGGCCACGGCGCAGATTTCCAACATCGCCCCGGGCTTTTACACGGCCAATCAGGCCGGCACGGGTGTTCCCTCGGCATATTTTCAGATCGTGACGCCGGGCGGATCGCAGGTCGTTCAGAATTCTTATCAGTGCGACGCGAACGGACAGAATTGTGCGCCCCTCCCTCTGAATCTGGCCTCCGGCCAGGTTTTTCTCAGCCTGTTTGGAACGGGAGTCAGACACGTCGCTCCCGGTACCGTTACCGCAACCGTGGGTGGCGTGCCCGTGCCGGTGCTTTATGCGTCAGCGCAGCCGACGTATGTAGGGTTCGATCAGGTGGTGCTGCAAATTCCCGCCAGCCTCGCCGGAGTCAGCAGCGCACAAGTGGTGGTCTCGTTCGATGGAGTGCCGGCTAACACGGTTGTTGTCGGCTTCCAGTAGCAGGAGGTCTGGAGCAAATGCGAAATACCCTTGTCGTCATTGCCCTTTTGGGCTATATGGCGGTGTTTCTGCCTGCGCAGTGGCCCCGCGGGGCGCGTGCGCCTCGGGATAGTGCAGCCCCCCGGCAGGGACGCAGCACCGCGGCCCGGAATCCGGAAATCGTAAGCATATCAACCATTGTTGAAGGCGGTGGTCGGGTAGATTGGTCAGAATCGCGGAATCTGATCGCCTTCGACCGGATGGATGCCCGCGGTTATTTCAAGATCTGGGTAATGCGGCCCGACGGTTCCGATCAACGCTGCCTCACATGCAACAATCCGGAGCTCAGCAAACATAACGGCAATCCGGCCTGGGACCCTTCCGGACGGTTCATCGCGTTCGAAGCCCAGAACGATTTTCGCGGCTTACTACCAAAGGCGACGGACTATTTCGCAAACCCGGGAGCGGGAGTGAACAACGATTTGTGGGTCATGGATTTCTCCAGCGGCAAGGCGTGGCAACTCACTCACGTGCCTCCGCGAACCGGGGGCATCCTGCATCCGCATTTTTCGCACAATGGAAACTATCTTCTCTGGTCAGAGCGTTACTCGTCCGGCGGAGGCAAATTTGGTCTGTGGCGAGTCGAAATGGCCCGTTTTGTTGTGAACGGTGGTGTGCCTTCCATTGCGGACGTGCGAAGCCTGACGCCCGGGAAACAGAAGCAGTTCTATGAAACTCATGGTTTCTCGAAGGATGATCGGACGATTTACTTCTCCGCAAATCTGACGCCCGGGCAGGATGTGACCGGCGACGATATCTACGCTTACAACGTGGAAAGCGGCGAGTTGCGCGATCTGACAAATGCGCCGGACGAATGGGACGAACATGCGCAGCTGAGTCCAAGCGGAAAGAAGATTCTCTGGATGACCAACCGTGACCTTCCCAAACAACGCACCCCGTACGGAGTTCGGAGCGACTACTGGATCATGAATTCAGACGGGTCCGATCCGCGGCGCTTAACTTATTTCAATACGCCGGGAAGTCCGGAATATATCGAAGGCGGAATCACGGCGGCCGACAGCAGTTGGGGACCTGACGGACGGCAGCTTGTCGCCACCTTAATTGAAGATGCGCGCACCGAGGCCAGCCGCATCGTCATGATCCAATTCCGCGATCCTCAGTAACGAAAAGATAGCGCCTTAATCAGGGCATTTTCGTAAATACTGTCGAATTCGCTCTGTCGAAGACGCGGTCCAAATTATTGATTCTACGTGAATGCCGTTCCGCGTCTTCATCGCCTTTGGCGGCCCGCCGGGGGCCATGGAACACTCCCTCCCGGTCGTGGCTCGGAATCCGATTTCGCCAAGAGCGGAAACCGGCGACAAGATCGCCGGCGTTACCGCCTCTGGAGACGTTAGAATCGCTCTACAGAAACTGTGAACATGCTCCAGCCTCAATTAGTGGTTATCAATGCGGAACGGAGCGCTGCCGGCGACCGGGTTTCCGCCTTGTATTTAATGAGCTGCGAATGACGGAGCTTGTACCAGGTTGGACGGCACAGAGACGTTTCCCTGGGCATCCTCAGCGCGCACAAAATAACGCGAGGGGTTCGGGGCAGGCGGCGTTTCGTGAAACGCAGGACTGGTTACCACGCCGACTTCCACCCAGGGCGGCGGAAAGGCTACCGTTGGGTTGTTATAAAAGGCGAGGAGGAAATCCAGCAAACCGCAGCCGAGGCTGTTCGGATTACTGGTCGGGTCGCACTGTTGATTCAGATACGCGAAGATCGACGAAAGGGCCAGGGTCGGGACAAAATTGAGAACCGGTATCAGATTGGACCGGTATATGTGGTATTTGACCGCGCCCGGAGAAGCGGTCCACGACAGGATCGCATTGCCGCCGGCCGTTGCACTGCTTACCGCTTGCAGATTCGTCGGGGGTGCAAGGGACGACACGGCCGCGAGAGCCTGCGCACTTAACGTCGCACATCCAGGCTGAGTGCACTGCGTTACGAGGATCCCTTCATCAAGCATGTCGATTACACCGTCCTGGTTCAGATCGCGCGGATCGCCGGGTCCGGACGCGGGTGTATTCAGGGACGCGTTAATCATGTCCACATCCCGCTGGTCGATCACTCCATCGCCGTTCAGGTCCAGACTCCCCTGATTGATCCAGACTTGAGCCCCTCCAAACGGCCTTGTCGTACCGAGAAAAAGCCCGACGCTTGTCGGCACAAAGGAGCGGATACCGAAGTTCTGGGGGTCATTGAGCCCATTATGCGAAAGGGCGCTCCAATGGATGCCGTCCGGAGTCTTGTAGAGATCCGTTCCGTATTCGTACAGGAACATGGGATCGAAGTAGGGAAGCGGCTGCAGGGAGTCAGACCAGTCCCAGGTGCCCAAATACAACTGGTTGTTGTAGGCAGCCATTCGATAGAAGTGGCCAGTGAATGTGTTTCCGAAACCCATGCCCATACCGGACAAAGGGTATTTCATCCCTTGAGGAGTGTCACGCGGGGCGCCGACAAGCAAATCCCAGGAATCATCCGGGTTCAGTCGAACCATCTCAGTGGGACGGTCGGTTCCGACATAAAGTTGATTTTTGAAAATCGCCATGCTGAGCGCATCATGGGCCCGCTGACCCGCCACCACTCCGGCGCCATCGGTGATGATTTGAGTGAACGAACTGAGATCGGTGGTGGGGTTGGTTGTCTTATAGACGAAGTAGCCGTCCGGAATGACCGCCCCTCCATTCGGGTTTGGTTGTCCTACGCGCGCATCCCCACCGCCTATATAGAGATAGTTGTTGAAAACGAGCAGCGTGCGGACAGGCATGGTCGCCGTGGGCGGACTGACCGCCTGCCACGCGTTATTACCGGCGCCGGGATTTGAAGAAGCGATGATCGAACCGGTACCGATGAAGTCGGTAGCGGTAGCATACATCACGCCGTTATACACGACCAGATCACGGAAGCCGCGCACTTTGAACTCAGTAGTCGAATTCGCGACGATGTCGCCCATAAACGTCCCAGGGTCCATCGGAACAGGCGTGAAATTGATCCCGTCGGTGGTGCGCAAGATCCGCGGATTGGGATAGCCTTGGGTGTCATAAGGAGGGATCATATCGAAGGTCGCAGATCCTGAGTTAGCCGCTACATAGAGGGCCTGTGTGCCATCCGTCTCGGTAAATACCGCCATGCCCCGGTAGACTATATCCTCTGCCGCCAGGACCTGATTGCCGGCCTGATCAGTCCCGATTGGTATGTCGGCGGGAGACTGGTAAACGCGAACCCACGTTTTCGTCTCCGGAGTGAATTGCCATATTTCTGCCTGGAGGGACAGGTCTTTGTAGTCGGCCGGGCAACCAGGAATCGGATACGCGGTCGCCAAACCAGTCTGTACGAGATCGTCTGCGTGCGCATAGCATTCCACATCACGCCCCGTTCCCACATAGAGTTTTCCTTTAAACCACTCCATCGACCACATGAACGTGTTGTGATCGTCACCGAAACCTCCGGTCGCAATGCGGCTGAACTCCGGCGCGGCAATTTCCTGAGCGTCAATTCGCGACTTGATATACGGGAACGACTCGCTGCCCTGTATAGCGTCAAAGTGGTTGGTGGTCAGCTCGGCGATCTCTGCGGCGTAAGCGTCTGGAAGCTGTGACTCCGGGACGGTCACGAGTCCGTCGTTGGGCGTTTCAGGAACAAGGCCGCCGAGAACAAGTCCCGTTAAGTCGGTGATAATATTGCCGAATGGGGTTTTGCCGGAGAGCGTGTAAAACTGAACTCCGGCAGTCGTGAAATAGGGATCCGCAGTCGCCCGGAATTGAGCCACATTTGCCGTTGTCATCGACTGCAAGGCCGGCCCATTTATGTCAAAGTACCTGGCCGCCGCGTAACACAGCGTGCCGGGAGGACCCTGCGCGCAGTCGGCCAGAGCCGTCCCCTGATTCGGGGAATCGATGGTAAAGACTGCTTTAGTCGCATTAAGCGTCGCGGGATCGAGAAGTGCAGACTCGATGTCGAGACCGCCCTGGGAATGCCCTATGAAGTATACCTGGCTCACTCCGTAGTGGCTGAGCACCGAGGGGAGAAGGGTTCGGATGACAAGCCCGTTAGTCCCGAAGTCCGAATCGTTGCGCGAATTATCGGTGTTCATACTCATGAACGCGGTGCGATAGCCCGATGAGTACGCGCGCGAGTACATGTCGTTGTTGATCCACCAGTTCGACGCCGTTGCCTTGAAACCGGGCACGAACACCAACACCGGGCGAATTGCGTTAGCGATCGATGGTGTCGCGCCGTAAAACAAGTTAGGGTAAGTCGAATCCGGCACAGGATCCGGCGGTGTGGCCGTGCTTTGAGCAAATTGAGGTGCGGCGAGAATAATACCAGGCGCAAGCACCAAAAAGACGCGTGCACCGATGCCCAAAATGTATTTGAGCGGGGGATTCAGGTGACGAGACATGGTATAACTTATCACTTTAAGGTTTATACGTCCATCAAAACCTTTGAACTCGCGCCTTTTCGCCAAATCGACCGCCATTTTGTCCGGATTACGAGGTATGGCGACCGGCGCTGCAAGGTGAAGTGCCAATACGGGTGCGGGATCTGATCCGGGACATCTGCTCCCAGGATGAGTATTAATGATCAACAGGTGTGCATGGTTGCCGCAGGGGCCGAAAAGGCGGACGGCGCACCAACTGCTGGAGGAGTTTCCGCGCCTGCGTGAGGCTGTGTCCGATGCGCGAAGACTTTGGGGGTAGAGGATGTCTGGCCGGGGCAGAACCTGCCGCCCGCTACCAGAGCCACCTCAGTGAGCTGGCGGTAACTGAGTTCGTTAGTGCTACTTTTGCCGTCGTACTGCCCTGTCCGATATGGTTTCTGCCAATTGAAGACCTCGTCGGTCTTCACCATACAGGTGCGTAATAGTCACCATCGATGGCTCTCCGCGCGACCTGTCCCAGCTCCGCTTTGAGCTTTCGGGCCTGGTTTTTGACCCGCAGATGCCCCATCGTGGACTCGGAAGGGAAAAATAGATTCCGACAGATCCTGACCGGGCTCGCCCAGCCGCTCATCGCTCGCTGCAGGACGGGCCTGTCTGGTCGCGCTCGATCAACTCTATCGCGCCTTAACGGCTGGAATCGCCATGAACCCGCTTTTAATGCTCGTCATCTCGAACCAGAGCAAAATCCGAAGCTCTACTCGAGAGACTTATGCTGTCGCGCATTGAATCCGGGAAGGGCGCCGATGCCCTCCCCGGTTTGTACTTACTGAGCGGCGAATGATGGAGCTTGTACCAGGTTTGACGGAACGGATACATTCCCTTGAGCATCCTCGGCACGAACAAAATAGCGCGAGGGATTTGGGGCGGGCGGCGTATCGTGAAACGCAGGACTCGTTACAACGCCGACTTCCACCCAAGCCGGCGGAAAAGCTATCGTCGGATTGTTACTAAAGCCGAGGAGTAAATCCAGCAAACCGCAGGTGAGGCTGTTCGGGTTACTGCCCGAGGGACATTGTTGATTCAGATATGTGAAGATCGACGAAAGACCGTTCGCCGGGATAAAGCTGAGGACCGGTAACAGGTTGGACCGGTATACGTGGTATTTAACCGCACCTGGAGAGGCGGTCCATGACAGGAGTGCATTGCCGCCGGCGGTTGCGCTGCTCACTGATTGCAGATTCGTCGGGGGTGCGAGGGGCACCGCGGCCGCAAGGGATTGCGGACTTGGGGCAGCACACCCAACCTGGGCGCACTGAGTTATCAGTATCCGTTCGTCCAGCACGTCGATCACACCGTCCTGATTCAGATCCCGTGGATCGTCCGGTCCGGTCGCTGGTGTATTCAGCGCCGCGTTGATCATGTCGACATCCCGCTGGTCGATCACGCCATCGCCGTTCAGATCGAGACCCGCCTCATTGACCCACACCTGGGCCCCTCCAAACGGTCTTGTCGTACCGAGAAAAAGCCCGACGCTGGTCGGCAGAAATGAGCGGATCCCGAAATTTTCGGGGTCGTTGAGCCCATTATGGGAAAGGGCGCTCCAGTGGATGCCGTCCGGGGTCTTGTAGAGATCCGTTCCGTATTCGTACAGGAACACTGGATCGAAGTACGGAAGCGGCTGCAGCGACTCCGACCAGTCCCAGGTGCCCAGGTACAACTGGTTGTTGTAGGCGGCCATTCGATAGAAATGGCCGGTGAACGTGTTTCCGAAACCGTTGCTCATGCCGGACAAAGGGTATTTCATCCCTTGCGGAGTGTCACGCGGGGGGCCTACGAGCAAATCCCAGGAATCATCCGGGTTGAGTCGAACCATTTCGGTAGGACGATCGGTTCCGACGTAAAGTTGATTGTTGAAAACCGCCATGCTGAGCGCGTCATGGGCCCGCTGACCCGCCACCACTCCGGCGCCATCGGTGATGATTTGGGTGAACGAACTGATATCGGTGGTGGGATTCGTTGTCTTGTAGACGAAGTAGCCGTCCGGAATGACCGCCCCTCCATTCGGATTTGGTTGTCCTACGCGCGCATCCCCGCCGCCTATATAGAGATAGTTGTTGAAAACGAGCAGCGTGCGCACAGGCATGGTCGCAGTGGGCGGACTGACCGCATGCCATGCGTTATTGCCGCCGCTGGGATTTGAAGAAGCGATGATCGAACCGGTACCAATATAGTCGGTCGCGGTAGCGTACATCACGCCGTTGTAGACGACCAGATCGCGGAAGCCGCGCACTTTGAATTGAGTAGTTGAATTCTTGACGATGTCCCCCATAAACGTCCCAGGGTCCATCGGAACAGGAGTGAAATTGATCCCGTCGGTGGTCCGCAAGATCCGCGGATTAGGATAGCCTTGAGTGTCGTAAGGAGGGATCATATCGAAGGTCGCAGATCCTGAGTTAGCCGCTACATAGAGGGCTTGTGTGCCATCCGCCTCAGTAAATACAGCCATGCCGCGGTAGACTATGTCCTCGGCCGCAAGGACCTGATTGCCCGCCTGATCAGTCCCGATTGGTATATCGGCGGGAGACTGGTAAACGCGAACCCAGGTTTTCGTTTCGGGCGTGTATTGCCAGATTTCCGCCTGGAGCGAGAGATCTTTGTAGTCGGCGGGGCAGCCAGCGACGGGATATGCAATAGCCAAACCAGTCTGTACCAGGTCGTCTGCATGCGCATAGCATTCCACATCACGTCCCGTTCCGACATAGAGTTTTCCTTTAAACCACTCCATCGACCACATGAACGTATTGTGATCGTCCCCGAAACCGCCGGTCCCAACGCGGCTAAACTCCGGCGCGGCGATTTCCTGAGCGTCGATTCGCGACTTGATATACGGGAATGATTCGCTTCCCTGGATATCGTCGAAGTGATTGGTTTTGATTTCGCCAATCTCCGCCGCGTAGCCGTCGGGAAGCTTCGATTCGGGGACTGTCACCAGACCGTCGTTCGGCACTCCCGGAACAAGGCCGGTGAGAACCAGCCCGGTTAAATCGGTGATAAGATTGCCGGATCCTGTTGTGCCGGTGAGAGTATAAAACTGAACCCCGGCCTTCGTGAAATAGGGATCCGCAGTCGCTCGGAATTGAGCCACATTTGCCGTTGTCATTGACTGCAGTGCCGGGCCGTTTAACTGAAAATACTGCGCCGCCGCATAACAGAGCGTGCCGGGAGGGCCTTGCGCGCAGTCGGCAAGAGCTGTCCCTTGATTTGGGGAATCGATGGTAAAGACGGCTTTGGTCGCACTGAGCGTTGCGGCATCGAGGAGCGCCGACTCAATATCGAGACCGCCCTGGGAGTGCCCGATGAAGTATACCTGGCTCACTCCGTAGTGGCTGAGCACCGACGGAAGCAGGGTTCGGATCATGAGACCGTTGGTCGCGAAGTCCGTGTCATTGCGTGAATTGTCCGCGCTCATACTCATGAACGCGGTGCGATAGCCCGCATTGTAGGCGCGCGAGTACATATCGTTATTAATCCACCAGTTCGAGGCCGTTCCTTTAAAACCATGCACAAATACGAGCACGGGACGAATTGCATTAGTGGGCGCTGGAATGGCCCCGAAAAATAGACTAGGGTAAGTCGAATCCGGGAGCGGGTCCGGTACTGCAGCGGCGTTTACAGCGAATTGGGATCCGGCGAGGATAATCCCCAACGCAGACAGCAAAAAAACGCGCACACCGCCCAGCGGGCCTTTGAGCATAGTATTCACGTGACGATACATTGGGATGAATGTAAACTTTAGCACCCGGAACGTTTGAGTGTCCATGGAAACGGGCAAACGAAACCCCATCGGGTACTGGGACCCCACACATTTTGCTGGCAACGCGGCGCCGTACGACAACCGACTTAATCAGGCGAAGAACCGTCAGATGGGTTCCCAAGGAGTGTGTCCTTCCGCCCTGACGGGTGTAACCCACCCGCTGAGCATTTCGGAGATGCTTGGGAACAATGTAATAAAACGTACAATAAATGTAAAAGCAGTACTGATGAGCTTCCCGCATTGATAAACCTGGACTCTTGAGCTAGAATCTTTAAATTACGGCGTTTAAGTCCATTTACGACCGTGCCGGCAGGATTGCGCCGCCGTGCCGGTGTTTTTTATTTCCTGATTTGGTTTACCCTAAACAACTCAGGTTTCGCACGGCCCGAGGTTGCTCAAAATGATCTTCAGACGGAGAGCGTTGTCTGCGGTTGGTCGTCCAGGAATGTACTTGTTCTCGCCTGTATCTCTTCTTCCGCTTGTATTTCTTGCCGCAATCTCAACTGTCCAGGGAGGCATCCAGCTTACGCTCGATCCCTCCGCCCCACAGGTTGACTTGGGCGATACTACAGATCTTTTTGTCGGTATCAACGGTTTAGGCGATCCACCATCGCTTGCCGCTTACGATTTGACAGTCAATTTCGATCCGACACTGTTCTCATTTGTGGGTCTTACTTACGGGGATCCGACCCAGGGAAATCAGCTGAATTTGTCAGGTTTCGGAACAAACACTTCAGAGACGCCCGGGGTCGATTTCATCGGATTCAGCGAGGTTTCTCTCGATCCCGCTGAAATACTGGATACCATGCAAGCTTCGTCGTTCGTTCTGGTAACGTTGGAATTTCAGGCCTTAAACACTAACGGCGTCGGGACTTTTTCGATTGCCGACGGTGGAGTGCTGGGCGATTCAGCGGGCAATCCGCTTAGCGCTTCCTCTCTCGGTACTGCCGGGATTCAGGCCGGGACCGGCGCAACCCCCGAACCCTACATGTTCATGCCTGGCCTCATGGCGTTAGTGGCTATGTATTTCGGAAATCGTTCACGTTTAAGCAGAAATTAACAGGCCGCAGGCATCCTCGTCTGTTTGACAATTCGCTTTGCGCCGGAATTTTTGATTTCGGCCGCGACCCGGAGCACATAAAGGAATTCTCAATTAAAACGAGATCAGGCAAACGATCCAATTCGCGGCGCAGGTGAGGGACTGAAAGCGGAGGGTAGCGGACCGGAATGACAAGGTCGGATTTCCGGAGGCCTGATCGGACACGAACACATGCCTAAAGTCAAAGTCAACGGAATCGATATCCACTACATTACCGTCGGTCAGGGCTCCGATATGGTAATGGTGCACGGATTTTTGGGAAACCTTGCGGTTTGGCACTTACAGATCGTGCCGCAGCTTCGAAATTCCTATTCGATCACCACTCTCGATCTTCGCGGACACGGTTACAGTCAGGTCACGCCGTCCGGATATACCGCGGCCGAGATGGCGAACGATCTGAAGGGGCTGCTGGACGCGCTTGGGCTGAAAAAGGTCGCCCTGGTCGGACACAGCTATGGCGCGGACGTGTGCCTTTATTTTGCCCTGCTTTACCCCGAGCGTGTCAGCAAACTGGTCGCTCTGGAGCCTGGGCTGGCCGCGCTTGTCCATAACCGGAAAGACAAAAATTGGGAGGGCTGGTCGTATTGGGTCGACAAACTCAGGGAAATCGGACTGGAGGTTCCGGAAGAAAAGAAGTCCGATCTTTCTTATCTTCTGCAGCTTAGCCTTGAGACGCCGAAAGTATTCGGTCCAGCGCGGGGTTTGCCCCGAAATCGCGAGCCGCTCATCAATCTGATACAGAACACGACCCTGATCGAGGACTATGAGTTTATTGGCGAACTCACCCTGGAGGCGGTACGCACGATACAGACGCCCATTCTGCTGGTTTATGGCGACAAATCGCACTTTCTGAACTCGTACCATTATTTGCGAGACGCCCTGCCCAATTGCCAGCCCGTGCTGCTTCCCGGAGGCGAGCATTTCGGGCCTCTTGAGCAGCCCGACGAACTGGTCGAGTTGATTCGAGGATTTCTTGGTGCGCCCCCGGTGCACGTTCCGGCGCCGGCCAACAATTCCACAGGCATCACCCCCGAGGCCACCAGTGGCGACTGAACGAAGCCATCGAGCGGTACTGGTCACCGGCGCTTCGAGAGGGATCGGTCTGGAAACCGGGCTGGCACTCGCCGCCGCCGGTTTCGACGTCTGGGCCGGTGTAAGAAACCTCAACGACTCCGACCGAATAAATGCGGAGGCCGCCGCCCGCAAGCTTCGTCTGAACATTATCCAGATCGACGTGACGAGCGATCAATCGGTCGAAGAAGCGATTCGCGCAATCGAGGTGAAAGCCGGCGGATTGTATGGTCTGGTGAACAACGCCGGGGTTACCGCCAGAGCCGCTTTTGAGGAGTTCCCGGAGGAGGAACTCAGGCGGATCTTCGAGGTCAACGTATTCGGCACACTGAGGGCGACGCGGCGCGCCCTTTCTTCCATGCGGCGGGCAAAAACCGGACGGATCATCCTGCTTTCTTCGATCGGAGGCAAAATCGGAGCTCCGTCTGTGGCGCCTTACAACGCCAGCAAGTTCGCCCTTGAGGGCTTCGGTGAAGCGCTGTTCCTTGAACTTCGACCGCTTGGAATCGACGTATCGATTATCGAGCCGGGAATCGTCAAAACGGGGATTTGGGACGAGGGGAACCGCATCCTGCCGGTTGCCCGCGACGAATCGAGTCCCTATTACAAGTATTTCTGGGCGGGCGAAAAGCTCGTCGAAGACGCCCTCAAATCGTCCCGGTTGACGGCGGTTGACGTTGCGCGTGAGGTGGTGCGCGCAATGACCGTCGCCCGGCCCAGGCTCAGGTATGTCGTAGGAAAACGCGCCGCTTTGGTTTTGTCGCTCCGGCGTCACCTGCCCGGTGATCTTTTTGAGCGCCTCTATTTCGGCGAATACCTGCGGCGCATTGCGGCGCGGGCCGCTGCCGGAAAATGAGGGAAGTTTCTTGTGGCTGACTCCGCGACCGATAAGCGTCAGATCGTCCTGGTCACAGGCGCCGGCTCCGGACTCGGTCTGGAGACCGCGCTTCTGCTTGCTTCGCGCGGATATCGGGTGTATGCGTCGGTTCTGACTTCGGAGGAGCGCGATTCGGCGCGCGAGGAAGCCGCGCGCCGTAATGTCGAGCTGGCTTTTGTGGAGATGGACGTCACGAAAGAAAGGGACGTTCATGAGAAGGTGGATGCGCTCGTCGCGGAGACCGGACGAATAGACGCAGTCGCTCAATTCGCGGGGATGGGATTGCGAGGCTTCTTCGAGGATTTGGGACTCGACGAGGTGCGGCGCGTGTTCGACGTTAACGTCTTCGGCATGATGGCCGTGACGCAGGCCGTGCTGCCTTACATGCGCCGGGCACGCGCGGGGCGGATTATTCTTACCACGTCGATCGGCGGCCGCATGGGATCGATGACGATCAGCGGCTATGCGTCGAGTAAGTTCGCGGGAGAGGGTTTCGGCGAATGCCTTCGCCAGGAATTGTACCCACTCGGGATTTTCGTTTCGCTGTTGGAGCCGGGACTGATCCATACGCCCCATTTCACGGTGAATCGCAACCGCGCGCGGAAGGCGGTGCTCCCGGACGGCCCCTATTATCCCTGGTTCTGTCAGCACGAGCATATCGTCGACGGGATTCTCGAGAGCAACAAAATTACCAGCCGCGATGTCGCCGAGACCGTGGAGGGGATTCTGCGCTCGCGAAATCCCCGGCTGCGTTATGTGGTCGGACGAAACGCGAAACGCATTCTCGGGCTGCGAAGACATCTGCCCGGTGAACTGTTCGAGCGGATCTATTGGGCAATTGTACGGAAGATGGTGACGCAGCCGAAAAATCCGGTAATGGTTCTGCAGGGTGAAAGCCCGACAGAACGCGAGAGCGTCAGCCACTCGGGCTGACGCTCCGGATTCAAAGCCTCAGAGACATTTTCAGGAAGCCGTCTGGCGCGCGAGCAGACTCTTTCCCTGCATTGCGGGGCCGGCGGCCACTCCCATTACATCGAGCAGCGTCGGTGCGATGTCGAGCAGGTGCATACCTTCGACCCGCCCTTGCCCGTCCATTCCCGGCGCCGCCAGCAGAAAGGCCCCGAACTGCGCGTGATTGCAATCGTCCGGCCCGGTATCGTTCTCTTCGATGTAGAGGCTTTCGTATCCGAGACCGCCGATGGAGCGCCAGTAGAGTGCGCCGAAATGCACGATGAGATCCGGCGGCACCTTGCGCGTGTGCCGGTAGATTTCGCTCGGGCGGAACACCAGGCTCCCCATCGGATTGCCGCGATCGTCCGGCAGCGCTTCGAAACGCCCGGTCATCTCTTTGAGGAACGATTCGTATTCTGATTGCGGGATGATGCCCTCCGGTTCCCTGCCTTCCACATTGAAAAATACCCTCGCGTAGTAACCGCCCTCGCTCCAGGCTTTTGTGCGGCTCCAGTCGACCAGGGACGGGGCGAATGGCGTTACGGTTGTGGGTGGCGCGTCCTTCAGAACCAGAAGCCCTTCGCGCCGCAACCATTCATTCACGCAAAAGCCGCCATCCAGGCGCTGGGCTCCGTGATCCGATACGACGAGCACGGCCGTATCTTCTTCGATCAGCTCGAGAATGCTGCCGATCTCCTCATCGAGATACTTGTAATAGTCCCAAACGACAGTCTTGAAGGGGCTCTCGGGGTCGTGCTGGCGGTGCAAGGGATCGTGATGCTTCCAGAAGCCGTGATGAACGCGATCAAGGCCGATCTCGACGAACTGGAAGTAATCCCAGTCCACCGTTTCCATGAGATAGCGAATGACCTCGAAATGTTTGCGGGTCATGTCGTAGATCTGGTCGCGCAGCCACGCTTTGTTTTCGGTGCGAAAGCCTCTGACGTCTACCGGATACTCGCCGACCAGACGCGCGATGTCCTGTTTCAGCGAAGGCGGGTAAGTGTATTCGCTCTTCGTTGTATCGGGTGTGAGGAAGCAGCCGATGCGCACCCCATTGATCGGTTTCGTCGGATAGCTCGGTGGCACTCCGATGACGACACAGGTCTTGCCCTGGCTTGCGAGGATTTCCCAGATCGGCTGTTCGGTGAATGATGTGGAGTTCACCACGCCGAGCCCGCTGTACGAATAGTCCGTGCGATTGCGAAAGCCGTAGACGCCGAGCGAACCGGGATCCTGGCTGGTTGCCATGCACATCCATGCCGGGACCGTGATGGGCGGGATTACGCTCTCCAGCCGGCCGTAAGAACCGCGGCGCATCAACTCCCTGATATGGGGAAGATCCGGGTGCTCCAACAAAATCTCCGGGGCGGCGCAGTCCAGACCGATGACGAGAGTTTTCACCTGAAGTTTTTTATCCTTAATTGATATGTTTGCCGAATCAACGTACTGCGTCCCGCGCACCCGGTTTTCCCGTTTGTGTTTCGGATGACGCTTCGCTGCCCGCATCCGGGTCGGGCTCGTCCGTATCCAAAATCCGCATTTTAGCCAGAAGGTCTCCGGCGAGACCGGCGATTCCTTTGCTCTTCATCAACTCCATCAGGGAAACTTCGATTCCAAGCTTGACGCTCATCGCCGATTGCAATTCAAGGCCAAGGAGCGAATCGATTCCCATTTCGTTGAACGGCTGATGAAAATCCAGCGTGTCGGCCGAGAGGTGCAACGACTCCGCTACGATGGCTGCGATCCCGGCGCACAATCTGTCGATGCGCTTCTCCGGCGGAAGGGCCGCAAGAGCCACAAGAATTCCATGCGAGTCGAGGCCATCGCCACCGCCCTCCAACTCCGCGAGAAGATGCGAGAAGATGGGACGGTCCTTAATACCGGGTTGGAACTGCCGCCACCTGGCCCAATCGATGTCCGCAACGCAGAGATTGCCTGCATTCCACCGCATGAGGCTGGCCATAGCGCCCGTTACCGCCGAGACCGGAAGTCCACGAATTCCCGCGCGGCTGAGGGTTGCCGCGGCGAGTTGATTTTCGGCAAGCATGCCGACGTCCGCTATGGCGCCCCAACTGATACTGATTCCGGGAAGACCCTCCGCCCTCCGGTGCTGCGCCAGTGCATCGAGCCAGGCGTTCGCCGCGACATAGTTTCCCTGGCCTGGATTACCGACCCACGACGAGACGGATGAGAAAAGCACAAACCAGTCGAGCGCCATCGAACGGGTTTGGCGGTCGAGATACCAGGCGCCGAGCGCCTTCGGCGCCATTACCTTGTCTATAGCCGCGGCGTCGAGATCGCCGAGGAATTTGTCATCCAGAACCGCTGCGGCATGAAACACGCCTTTGAGCGGAGGCATCGTGGCGGACACTTTGTTGAGAAGCCGGGTTACGTCGTCCTCCTTCGAGACATCGGCGGCCGCGGTCATAACAGAGACACCCTTTTGCACGAGTTCCTCGACGGTGCGCCTTGCCAGGGGCGATGCGGCTCCGCTGCGCCCGACCAGTACCAGATGTCGCGCACCCTGGGAGGCCGCCCATTTAGCCACTTCAAGGCCGACGCCACCGAAAGCGCCGGTAACGAGATAGCTTCCATTCGCCGCGGAACGGCTTTTCGGTTTCAATCGGCGGCTGCAGCGCAACTCCGGCGAAATCGGTCATGTCGATGACGACTTTGCCGATTTGCTTCGACTGCGCCATGAAGCGGAAGGCTTCCGCGATCTCGCCGGCGCCGAACGTCTGCACCGGCAGCGGTTTGAAATCACCCGCCGCGAGCCTCTCCAGAACGGCGTCCATCATTTGCTGGCACAATTGCGGCCGGTCCGCCATCATGCGGTCAAGATCGAACGCGCAGAAGGTCAGATTGCGATTGAACGGCAGCATCGGCAGACGGTTATTTTCGACAATGTCGCGTTTACCGATTTCAACGAAGCGGCCGAAGGGCGCGAGCAGCGAAACGCTCTTCATCAGAGCCTCGCCCGCGATGGAGTTGAGCACTACATCGACCCCGTAACCGTTGGTTACGGCAAGAATCTCGTCCGCGAAGCTCAGGCTCCGGGAATCGAAGATGTGCTTGACGCCCAGCTTGCGGAGATAGTCGCGTTTGTCGGGACTTCCGGCGGTGGCATAAATCTCGGCGCCGAGCCACTGAGCAACTTGTATCGCGGCGAGTCCGACGCCACCGGCGGCCGCGTGGATCAAAACCTTTTCGCCGGGCGATAATCGTCCGATTTCCTTCAACGCGTACCACGCGGTGATGAAGACGACCGGACTGGCGGCCCACTCGGCGGGGGTCAGCCGACCCGATTGCAGGCGTGCCATCAGTTTCGTAGCCGGGACATAGACGTGCGAACTGAAGCTCGAGCCGAGAGCCGCGACGACCTCGTCACCCACCTTGTATCCCGTTACATCCTTGCCCACTTTGGTGATCACGCCCGCGGCTTCCATCCCGAGCGTGAGGCCAAAGAACGTATCTTCGTAGGCCTCTTCGGGGAGAACGCCCATCACTTTGAGGACGTCCTTGAAATTCAGGGAGGCCATCTGAATCGTGAGCTCGACCTCACCGGGCTCAGGCTCGCGCCTTTCGATGGCGCGGAACCGAAGACTATCGAGGCTGCCGGGTTTGCCGACTTCAAGAGTGAAACCGTGTCCATCGGCGGGAGAGAGCAGACGGCTGCTGGCCGCGGTCTCTTCAAGTTCGCTGGTCGAAACCCGAATCATGCGATGAACGAGCCGCGAGTCGCCGCGCAACGCGACATCGTCTTCCGGGCTGCCCGCGAGCAATTCCACCGCAAGGAGGCGACTGATCGCGGTCCCGCCCGAGGGATCGATATCGATCAAAGTGCAACGCAGTGAAGGTTGCTCGGAAGCTGTAACGCGTGCGAGGCCGGCTACAGGCGATTGAGCGAGTCCACTAACGAGTTCCTCAACGTGAACCTTTTGGGCGCCTCGGGTAACGATATAAAGCCGCGGAGCAACAGGACCGGCGAGCGCCGCTACTTTCTGAATTAAGGTCAGCGCCCGCGCAGTCCCGGACGCGCCGACGGGATCGGCTGGATCATTCGAGATATCGAGGGCGCCCAGGTAAACGATGCCACGGCAGTTTTCGAGATCCGCCTGACAGAGTGCGTCTTCGATGGCGATCGCGAAACCCGTCGCGTCACCCGCTTGAATCGCCGATACCTGAATCACTTCCGAGGCGCCCTGTGCATACAGTTCGGCCGTGAGTGCCGGACCGATCCCGGTTGCATCAGAGAACACGAGCCACCGTGAGCGGTCAACTGGAACCGTAACGGGATCGACAGGTTCCCAGTTGAGCGCGTAGGTCCACGGCTGAAGCTGCCGTGTCTTGTCCATCTTCATCGACTGCAACGCCGCGCATCGCAAGCCTTCGACCTCGGCAACGACAGCACCGTCCTCGTCGCAGAGAAGAACGTTGCCTTCGATGGACTTCTCGGAGACTCTGTTTAACTTTCCATATGCCCAACACGGCGTCCCCAGGCCAGCCTGGTAGCGAATACGCTTGATGCGGACCGGTACGTAGAAACTGGATTTCCCGGCATCGAGCAGACAGGCGATCAACGACTGGAAGGCCCCGTCAAGAATCGAGGGATGGAGGTGGTACCCCGCATCGTAGGGCGTCTTGTCATGGAATTCGGGCCTCAGCGTGAGCCGCGCCAGTACTTCGTTCTTGCCGACCCGGATATCCCGAATGGTTTGGAACGAGCCCGCATAATGCGCGCCGTGGCTTCGCATGAGGGGGTACAGATCCTCGCCGGCGATGTAGCGGGCGCACCGCTTTCCGATAGCCCCGACGTCGAGACGTTTCGAAATTGGTGCGCCGGTCGAGATGTGACCGGCGCCGTGCAGCGTCCACCTGGAGCCGTCCGTCAATTCGCGGCCGTAAACCCGATAGTCTCCGGTCGTTTCGGAATACACCCACTGGAGACGAATTTCGTTCGGCGTTTGCAGCGATAGGGCTTCGAGCAGGCGGAGATCTTCGATGACGGCCGTTCCGCCCTCTCCCAGAGCCGCGTGGATGGCAAGACCACCCTCGATGTAAGCCGCGCCGGGCAGCAGCGGTACGCCATCGATGATGTGGTCAGACAGGTACGTCAGCGGATAAAAGTTCAGATCGCATTCCCACGCCTTCCCCGCAACCCAGGCCACGATTCCGAGAAGCGGATGAACGATCGCGCCCTTGCGGTCATAAGCGTTTCTCTCCGACTCGATCCAGTAACGGTCTCTTTGCCAGGGATACGCCGGGAGCCTGGTGTAACTTGCAGCGGGGTTCAGTTGCCGCCAGTCGATCTTGTATCCCGCCGCATAGAGACGCGCCGCGGTGCGTGCCAGATTGAGGCCTTCAGACTCTTTGCGCCGAAGAGAAATCAGGGCCTGACCCTCGATTCCGTTCCGCGTCAGACAATCACTCATTGACGGCGAAAGAACCGGATGGGGGCCCACCTCGAGGAAGAGCTTGTAGCCGTCGGTAACAAGGCTGTCCATCGCGTCGCTGAACAGCACGGCGTTGCGAATGTTCTGGTACCAGTAGGCGCCGTCGCAGTATTCGCCTTCGGCGATCAAACCGGTAACGGTCGAATAGATCGGCAGAGAGGGATTCAGCGGACGAATCCTTTCGAGCGAAGTTTCGAGATCCTCCTTCAGCCGTTCCATCTGGTGGCTGTGGTACGCCACCGTGACGCGCAGAAAGGTGTTGAAAGTGTTGCCACGCTCAAGCTCAACCGCCAGTTCCTGAAGGGGCTCCGGATCGCCGGACAACGTTACGGCTGTAGGGCTATTGATCGCCGCGATGCAGATGCCCTCGCGATCTCGCAGCAATTCCCGCGCTTCGGCCGGCCGCAACCCGACCGCGAGCATTTTGCCCAGACCGGATGTCGACTGCTGGACGCGGCTTCGATGGTAAATCACGCGAACGGCGTCTTCGAGGCTCAAGGCGCCGCTGACATACGCCGCGGACACTTCGCCCACACTGTGGCCCACAACAGCCGACGGCTCAACGCCCCAGCTTCGCCAGAGTTCCGCCAGCGCAACCTGCAGAACGAAATTGGCCGGCTGCGCGATTTCGGTTTCGTGCATCCGCGAGTCATTCTCCGGCACGGTCATCGCGTCGAGAATCGACCAGCCCGCGACAGAACGAAAGATTTCATCGCAGGCTTCCGCCATCCGCCGGAACACGGGCTCAGTGCGCAATAACTCGTGGCCCATGGCCCACCACTGCGGACCCATCCCGGAAAACACGAACACCGGCTTCGTCTCGGTGCGTGCGGCCGGCTTGCCAACGGCAAAGTTTTCGGAGCGGCTCCCCTGAAGATAAGCCTCAAGCTGCTCGACGATTTCCGCTGATGTTCTGCCCGTGGCCGCCATGCGGAATTCGAGATGTCCGCGCCGTGCGCCGGCCGAGAAACAAACATCGCGCAAGGCCGGCGCGCCTGCGGCGGAGAGCAGGTCTGCATAAGAGCGGGCAAGCGCTTTCAACGCATCTTCGCTCCGGGCCGAAAGAGGGAGAACATACCAGCGCGGGTCCGTTTGATCAGCAGTCGGCCCGCCTTGCTGTGCTTTAATGGCAACGGGCGGCTCTTCGAGGAGAGCATGCGCGTTTGTACCGCCGTAGCCGAAAGAGTTCACGCCGACGAAAGAAGGGCCGTCACCGGCCGGCATCGGCTCCATCTGGCGCGGCAAACGCAGACCCAGTTCGCTGAACGGAATGTTCGGGTTCTCGTTGATCAGACCGGCCAGCGGCGGAATCTGTCCGTAGCGCAGGCATAACGCCGCCTTGATGACTCCCGCTACGCCTGCCGCCGCTTCAAGGTGGCCGACATTCGCCTTTACGGAGCCCAGCAGGCAGGGGCCATCTCCCGCCGCGAGACGGCTGGCTCCCACAGTCCGGCCTATTACCGTAGCTTCGATGGGATCGCCAACAGGCGTACCGGTACCATGAGCTTCCACATAGCGCACGCGATTGAGCGCAACGTTCGCCTGACTGTACACCTTGCGAATCAGAGCTTCCTGCGACTCGGCGCTGGGGACGGTGATGCCGTCCGTGCGGCCATCCTGATTAACTCCCGTGTTACGGATCAGCGCGTAGATGTCGTCTTCGTCCCGCACAGCGGCCGATAGCGGCTTCAGGACGATAATGCCGCAGCCTTCGCCGCGCGCGTAACCGTCAGCCCTTTCATCGAAGCTCTTGCTGTGCCCGTCCGGCGAAAGGAAGTGACCCTTGGACATGCTGAGCGGCATCTCCGGAACGAGCATGATGTTCACCCCGCCGGATAAAGCGAGTGAACACTCTCCGTTCCAGATCCCCTGACACGCGTAATGCAGGGCCACAAGCGACGACGAGCAGGCCGTATCCACGTTGATGCTCGGACCGCGGAAGTCAAACGTGTACGAGACGCGATTCGCGAGCATCGTCATCGTGGCGGCGGTCGCAAGATGATGGGAACTGCAACTCTCGTGATTGAGCGGGCTGAACTGCAGCGTCAGGCTGTCAAGAGTAAAACCACCAATGTAAACGCCGGTATCCGATCCGGCCAGATTTTTTGAAGGAAGCCCGGCGTCTTCGAGAGCTTCCCAGGCAACCTCAAGCAGCAATCGCTGCTGCGGGTCCATGTGCTCGGCGTCCCGCGGCGCGATTCCGAAAAAACGAGGGTCGAAATGATCGACCGGCTCGCGCAGGAATCCTCCCTTGCGTATGTACATCTTCCCGGGCTTCGAGTTATCGCTGTGATAGAAGCGGTCCGGGTTCCAGCGGTCGGGCGGAATATCTACGATAGCGTCTGTTCCGTCGATGAGAAGCTTCCAGAATTTGGCCGGACGGTCGGCGCCGCCCGGGAACCGGCATCCGATTCCCACGATGGCGATCGGCTCGCGCGATGCGTTGGGTCTTTCTTCTGCCATTGAGCCCAAAACTCCTCCGTTCGCCTCAAAAACCGGATTTTCAGATAGCGCCATACCTCGCTCCCGACGAAATTCTGGTAAACAAATATTTTTTGGGATGAAGACCCGATTGTAGCCTAAATGGCCACTTTATGATAGTTACACGAGCCTGACGGGTGTTACACCCGCCCGGCGTATCGGTGTAATAAATGATATTTATCCCGCACAATTGATTTGATGTCTTTGCGTGTGCTAGCTTACTCGTTTGCCTGCATCTTTTTCTCGGGAGGAAGAGGCGATTGCGGCTTCGCCGCGGAGGGGATCGTGCTGTGAAGTTTTCCGGGAACGCGGGCTCCGGCACGCAACCACAAGCCCAACAGCAGGAGAGCCTGGCTACTTTAAACCACCTGTTTTTTCACAATGTGGAGACATTCCGCCAGGACCGTCTCCTCACGTTCGTTTCTCCATCAAGGACCGCGGTTTATTCTTCTGACCAGTTTTGCCACTCGGTTCTGTCGCTCCGGCTCTTTCTGAAAAGCTTGGGGCTACTCGATGGCGATCGTATTGCGATTCTCGGCGAGAACTGCCCGGAGTGGAGTATCGCGGATTTCGCGATCCTGCTCGCGGGTATGGTTGTAGTACCGATTTACACCGACCTCTCTCCCGCGCAGGCCAGCGTACTCTTATCGCACAGTGAATGTCGTGCAATCGTTGTTGCAGGTACGAAGGCATGGACACTGTTTCGTCTGATCACGGCCGCGGGGTCGCACCTGCGGCACGTAATCGCAATTGACGGTGACCGCGGCGAGAAATACGTTACCGCGAGACTTAACGAAATAGAGGAAAGCACGGCGCCTTTCAGCGACAGCGACAAACAGAAGATCCGGCCGGAAGCATTGTCGGCCGACCCAGGGACGCTCGCGAGTATCGTGTACACATCGGGAACAACAGGCACGCCAAAAGGGGTCATGCTTTCGCATGGGAACATCATGTTCGATCTCGAGCGATGCGTGGACCGGCTGCAGTTCCGCACAGCGACGCGGGCTCTTTCGGTTCTGCCCTTATCCCACGCCTTTGAGCGCGTCATGTGTTACGGCTACTTCCGGATGGGGATCCCGATCGCGTACGGCGACCCTCACGCACTCAAGGATCTTCTGAAACAGCACCGGCCGTCGGTGATGGGTTGTGTTCCCCGTGTGCTTGAGAAGGTTCACGAAGCGGTCGACTCCCAGGTGCAGACTCAGTCTCCGCGAAAGCAAAAGATTTTCCGGTCGTTCCTGAACAGCGGACTCGCCTGCACAAGTCGCAACGGAAGCCGCAAGAGGGTTACCTTTCGCCAAAAGACGCTGTACCGTGTCGCCGAGAAGTTACTGTTTGCCCGAATTCGCGAACAGCTTGGCGGTATTGAATATGTGGTTTGCGGCGGGGCATGGCTGAATCCGGCAGTTGAGGACTTCTTCCGCGCAATCGGTATCCAACGTGCTTCAGGGTTACGGCCTCACCGAGACCGCTCCGGTGATTTGCCTCAGCCGACTGGGAGGAGAAAGAACCGGTACCGTAGGACCGCCGCTCGATGGAGTTGAAGTCAGGATTGAAGCCAATGGCGAAATCCTCACGCGAGGGGCGAACGTAATGAAGGGCTATTACCGGAACGAGGAGGGTACCGCCAAAGCGTTTCGCGACGGCTGGTTCTGTACCGGCGACTTCGGGGGCTTCGACGACGAAGGTAATCTGAAGATCACAGGACGGCTGAAGGATATTCTGGTTCTTTCCACCGGGAAGAACGTGAGCCCCGCGGCGGCCGAAGAGGCTCTGTCGCGCAGCAAATTCGTGCAGGGTGTTTTCGGCGTAGGCGACGGCCGAAAGTTTTTGACGGCGCTGATAGTCCCTCACCGGGCAAACCTCGAGACGCTTGCGAGAAATCGAAACGTCGCTTCGGGCAGTTTTGATGCGCTTCTCAAGACGCCCGAAATCCTGTCGCTGTTCCGCGAGGAACTGACGCTGCACCAGAAAGACCTGGCGGCCTTTGAGCGGGCGAAACGATTTGCATTCGTGAGCGAAGAGGCGCTTCTCGACCCGGAACTGGTGACTCCCACGCAGAAGGTTCGCCGGGCGGTTCTGGAACGGCGCTACGCCGATTGCATTGACAGAATGTATTCTCACGAGGAGGATTAAGGACAATCCGATGTCTGAAACCACATCGATCGACTGGAGTGAGGAAGCGATCCTCGTCCGCCTCAAAGAAATCGCACGCGACGGCCTCAGCATGACGCCCGAGCAGCTGAACGCGATCGAGAAAGATGCGCCCTTGATGGAAACGCTGCGGCTCGACTCGCTAGGCCAGGTCGTACTGGTCACGCAGATCGAAGCGGACTTCGGCTGCGTTTTCGAACCGGAAGACTGGCAGCGGTTACAAACGGTCAACGACCTCGTACATATGATCCAGTCGCGCGCCGGCAATGAAGGGCGCGCGTGACTCAAGACGTGATGCAGGAGATGAGCTTCCACGCCGGAATCGCGACAGTCCCCGATTTGATGCGCGCCCTCAGGAGCGAGTCCCGCGCGGGCGCAAGGTTCGTCAACATGTCGGGACAGGAGGAGTTTTATCCTTACGAAACGGTAGCCGCCCGCGCATCGCGGGCCGCAGGAGCCCTGCAGGCGGCCGGACTAAAACCGGGCGAGCGGGTCGCTGTGATCCTCCCTACGTCGATTCGTTTCTTCGACGCATTCCTCGGCACGCAAATGGCCGGCGGGATTCCCGCCGCGCTGTATCCTCCCTTCCGGCTGGGAAAGCTGGATGAGTATTTCGCGCGTTTGCGCCGCATGCTGAACAAGATCGGCGCCCGGTATCTCATTACCGATTCCCGCTTGAAACGTATCCTCGGGCCCGCGACGGAAGGGACCGAAACACTTCGCGAGGTGATCGACGCGGCGACGCTCGAGTCCGGTCCGGTGGGATCGCCGGTCGAGGTGGATCCGGAGTCGATCGCTTTTCTCCAGTTTTCTTCCGGCAGCACGGTCGAACCCAAAGCTGTAATGGTGTCGCATACCAACCTGCTCATCAACCTGGGGATGATGCTGACATCTTTCGGCGAATATACCGCCGAAGAGGCGACGAACGGAGCCGTCACCTGGCTGCCGCTCTACCACGACATGGGTCTGGTCGGGTGTCTTTATCTCGGACTCTTCTGCCCCGCGACCGTTACCTATCTGAGCCCGGAAATGTTCATCGCCAGGCCAGCTCTCTGGATGCAGACGATCTCACGCTATCGCGGCGTGATCTCCCCGGCTCCTCATTTTGCCTACGGGCTTTGCCTGAAAAAAGTGCGTGACGAAGAACTGGCGAACGTCGACCTCTCCAGCTGGCGGTTTGCACTGAACGGGGCCGAGCCGATCGACGTGGAAACGATGGAACGTTTCACCGAACGCTTCGCCCGGTGGGGCTTTCGACCGGAAGCTCTGACACCCGTTTATGGACTCGCTGAAGCGGGTTTAGGCGTCAGCTTCGCAAACCCTGACACGCCGCCGAAAGTGGTTGAGTTCGATCGCGAAGCTCTCGCGAAGGAGGGCATTGCGGTTCGTGGAGTCGGGCGTAAGTCGCCTTCGGTGGGCAAGCCGATGCCGGGTCTTACGGTTGAAATCCGAAGCGCGGACGACGAAGTCCTGCCGTCCGGACGCGTCGGTCGTATCGTGGCGAAGGGTCCGTCGATCACTCGGGGTTATTTCGGGGATCCGGAATTGACCGCTGGCATAATCCGCGATGGCTGGCTGGATACGGGCGATCTGGGTTTCATCTTTGAGGAAGAAATTTACATCGCCGGGCGGGCCAAGGACCTGATCATTATCCGCGGCCGGAATTACGCGCCGCAGGAGTTCGAGGAATTGCTTCTCGATCTGGACGGCGTAAGAACGGGTTGCGCCATCGCAGTGGGAGCTTTTATCGATGGCGTCGGAGAACAATTGATTATTCTCGCGGAAAAGGATTCGCGAACCGCCAGGCCGGAAGAAGAGATAGCGGAAGAAATCGAATCTCGAATTCTTAAGGCGCTTTCGCTGAATGTTCACGACGTTCGTACTGCTTCCCTCCGGCACTCTGCCGCGAACTTCGTCGGGGAAAATGCGGCGGTCCGACGCATTGCAACAATATCTTCAGGGAACGCTTGCGCCTCCGGACGCCGTGAACGCAGTTACTTTATTGCAGGGACTAGGCAAGTCGCAGCTCGCATGGGCTCGTTTCGCGTGGCAGAAACGGAAACGCGGGTAGAATCACTAACGTCGAGGACGTCCAATGAAAAAACTTTTGTTACTGGCGGCACTGTTCTCGGTGGCCGGCGTTGCCTTCGGGCAAAGCTCCGTGAATTCAGGCGATATCAACGGTACGGTCAAAGACTCGGCGGGCGCCTCGATCCCCGGAGCCAAAGTGACAGCGTCCGCGCCCGATCGCGGAATCTCGCGCCAGGCTACCACGCAAGAGACCGGCGAATACCGGTTCAATCTGCTTCCCCCCGGAAAGTACGACTTACGGATTGAAGCCGCGGGATTTAGTCCCCTGGTGGTGAAAGGTGTTGACGTACGCGTGGGCGAAGCCGCCACGCCGGCTTCGGTGCTCGAGGTAGGAGCGGCCTCCGCATCGGTGACGGTTGAGGCAAGCGCCGCCGCGATCGAGACTGAGCGAACGCAGCAGGCCAATACGCTATCGAGCGATCACATCGAGAATCTTCCGATCAACAGGCGAAATTATCTCGATCTCGCACTCCTGACGCCGGGCGTGGTCGAGACAAACGATATGGTCGACAGCAACGATTTTCGCGTTGCGCAGACGCCTCAATCCGGACTGAGCTTCGGCGTCGGCGGCGGACGCGGCAACAACTTTACCGTTGACGGCGTTGAAAATTATTCGAACTCGGGCGGGGTGCGTCCGTCGGTCAGTCAGGAAGCGGTCCAGGAGTTTCAGATCAACCGAAGCAGCTTTACGGCCGAATTCGGAAACGCTCTCGGAGGAACGATCAACATCATTACGAAGACGGGAGCCAACGGCATCCATGGCGACCTTTTCGGTTTCCTTCGCCAGCGAGACCTTCAGGCGAGAAATTACTTCGATCCCCAGAAATCGGCTTACACTCGCGGGCAGTATGGCGGAACGTTAAGCGCCCCGCTCGTCAAGGACAAGACGTTTGTCTTTCTTTCCTACGAAGGTCTGGTACGCCACGAGACGGACTTCGTGACGATCCCGAATTTAACGAACAACCCTCAACTTCTTACGCTCACTCCCGGACAACAGCAACTGTCCAATTATTTTATTACGTCGCCGAATCCGCACCTCCAATTCATCGGGGCCACGATGCAGGCAATTTTTAATACGAACAATTTCCCTTCGACGATCGCGCTGTTCGACGCCAACAGCGGCCCTTTCCCTTACGCGGAGCTCTCCAATCAGGGCTCCTTTCGGATCGACCACCATTTCAATGAGAAAGACAGCATCTTCGTTCGTGCAAATATAACCGAAGATAACGCCACGAATGCGCAGCTTGGCGCACTCGTGGGCTTTGATCGCGGCCGCGATATCGTTACCAAAGACCGCACGATCATGTTGAACAATACCGCGATTTTCAATGATCACCTGGTCAGTGAAACCCGGCTGATGTTCAGCTACGATAATCTCGACGTCATTCCCACGGAGCCCAACGGACCCGACACGACAATATCGGGTTACGGTTCTTTCCGGCGGGAGCTTTTTCTCCCCTCACGCACCATCGAGAATCATTACCAGGTTCAACAAATTGTGGACTATACCCGGGGAAGTCACAGCTTTAAATTCGGCGGCGATTTTAACCCGGTCCGCGATCGCGTGAATTCGGAAACGTTCTTTGCCGGCAGGTTCCTGTTCAGCGAGGGAATCGGGCTGAGCCCGCTTCTGAACACGCTGGCGGGTGACCCGAATGAGGCCTCGAATATTGCGGCGTATCTGAACTCAGTCGGTCAGTCGCACCTGGTTCCGCTTCTGAACGAGTCGATCACCGCATTACAGGCCTTCAATTTGGGCCTTCCGGTTCTATATCAACAGGGTTTCGGAAATCCCAACTGGAGCGCAACGTTCAAATACGCGGGCTTCTTCGCTCAGGACGCCTGGAAGATCAGGCCGAATCTCGTGGTGAATTACGGACTGCGGTATGAGATTTACGGTGAACCACCCCCGCTCCATACCGACTGGCACAATATCGCTCCGAGACTTGGGATCGCCTGGTCTGTCACGCCGAACACGATCGTTCGCCTGGGAGGAGGCCTGTATTATGGACCGGTCAACGCGCAGATCGTGAACCTGCCGGCAACTTTGAACGGGATCCAGATCAGCCAGGTGGGGCTGACCGGGAATGGGATTCCCGGCCTCAACAACCCTCTAACGGGACAGCCCCTTACTTCCTTCGACATTTACCAGACGCTTCTGTCGCAAGGTGTCATCGGCACGCGCACGATAACCCAGCAGGACATTGCACAGTTTGGACTGCAACCCGGACCGAACGCGCCTGGCCGCGTGCTCTTTGGCATTACGAAGGATTACGTGAATCCTCTCTCCGAGCAGGCCAGTCTCGAGATCCAGCATGCTTTCGGAAGTTACGCGTTCTCCGCCGGCTATACGTTCGATCGGGGCGCGAGGCTTCCGCGTATGCATGACGTCAATCTCTATTACACCGGACGTCTGGCCGACGGACAACCCACTTATGGCTTTTACGACCCTTCGGTTCTGCAAAACAACGTGCTGGAATCGACTGCGGATTCTTCCTTCAACGCGCTGATTGTGCAGGTTTCGAAACGGCTCACCCACAATTTCTCAATGAATGCGAACTACACGTTCAGCAAATCGATCGACGAGGTCACGGATTTCAACAGCGATTACGAACCGAATGACCAGCTGAACGCCGATGCGGAACGCGGGCTTTCCTCCTTCAATCAGAGTCATCGGTTTGTGTTTACTTCCGTGATCCAATCGAGTTTCAAGAACCGCTGGCTGCGGAACTTCACGATGGCTCCCATCGTGGCGGCGAATTCGGGCAGGCCGTTCAACATTCTGACCGGGTATGACAACGTCGGGGACTATCATCCCACCACGCACCGCCCGTTCGCAGCCGGTCGCAATATCGGTCACGGCCCGACATATGTTTCCGCGGACTTTCGGCTGGCGCGTCGCTTTGTGCTCGGATCCGACAGCCGGCGCAGCCTGGAATTGACGGCTGAAGTGTTCAATATTCTGAATCACACGAACTTCAAGAGCATAAACAACATCGTGGGGGATCTGACTCTGGCGCAGTTACCGGCTCCGATCGCCGGCTTTCGCGGTGGAACGACGGATCCGTTGGCGTTCACATCCGCCTACGATCCTCGACAGTTTCAGCTGGGACTGAAAATCAACTATTAGCACATTCCGCGAATACTCGGGTTGGATGCACCAATTCCGAGCTGCGACCGGGAGGGAGCGCGCAGCCAAAGGCGATAAAGACGCGCTGCCGGTGTGGGGCCAGGGCTTAGGCCCTGCCGCCGAGCTTCCGCTCGGCGCGGAGCTTTATTTCAGCGCCCGTAGCGCCGGCGATCTTGTAGCCGGTAACCCCGCCAACCGCGTCTTCGACAGAGTCACCATGGCCCTGCGGGCCGCCAAAGGCGATGAAGACGCTGGAGCGGGAAAGCACGAAACCGGTAGCACCGGCGATCTTCTGTCGCCGGTGTTCTTCAGCCATCCGAACCGCGTCTTCAACGGAGTCACCATGGCCCTGCGGGCCACCGAAATGGATGAAGACGCTTGGAGCGGGAAAGCACGAAACCGGTAGCGCCGGCGATCCCTTGTCGCCGGTGTTCTTCAGGGGAGCGTTCCACGGCCGCAGCGCGCAGCCAAAGGCGATAAAGACGCGGAATGGCGTTCACGTAGAATCAACAATTTGGACCGCGTCTTCGACGGAGTCCCCATGCCCGCAGCGGGCTGCCAAAACGGATGAAGAGAGGCTGCCGGTGGTCTGCAGGCGAGCTTCCGCTTGGCGCAGAGCGTTATCTCAACGCCAGTAGCGCCCGGCGATCCTGGCGCCGGCCCTCATACGAACCGCGCCTTCGACAGAACGAGTCTACAGAATTTGCAAAAACGCTCCAGCGTTGCGGCACGGACACGCGGAAACGGACTCCTTCCGCGTGTCCGTGCCGCAGTACCAAAGACATCCGAGTCTCTTTTCGGGACGGCGGCCAGGCAACGCACGGAGGTTCCGCGCAAGCAGTCACTTCGCACTTGCGCGGAACGGGACGCTCTAGTTGAATCCGACCACTCTTAGCAACACTGAACTGTAATTGAAGAACGCCAGATCCAGATTTCCACCCGCGGTTAGCGAACCCGGGAACGAATTAGACGAGCCCAGCAGGTTGATGACACCGATTGCACTCGGGTTAATTGCCGCTGGCCTGAAGGCGGAAGGGGGCAACTGACTCAGAATGTTGGCCGGCACAGAAAGCGCCTGGTCGCTCGCATGTCCCACGCACAAAAAGACACCAGCGACATTCTTTGTAGTGTCCGCGATAAGCGGCACGGTCGAAATACCCACGACCTCTACCCAATCCTGACTGCCACCGCCGCCCGTCCAGTTAATAGTCAGCGGTTGCGATCGATTCACTGTGGTGAGGGTGTTGCAGTTTGCGCATGTCAACGGCGTCGGAACCGTTATGCTTGCCGTGAACGGGGCGATATCGCTACCCCCTGGACCAGTTATGGTCCAGACGCCCGGCTTGATGAACGTAGGTGGCGGTTCTCCAAAGCTTGACTTCGCAAGAGACGCGTTGTAGCCGTTGGCCGAGAAAGACAGCGACCCCGTGGCGCCACCCGGACCGCTCAACGCGAGGGACGGTCCGGCATTCAACTCGGTTGCCGGGGCCATGAGCGGCGGCGTAGCCGATGTGGGAGTTACCGGGGCATTAATCTGTTCGACAATGCACGTTCCCGCGGGGTTCACTGGCGGCACGCCGCCGAGTGTTTGTTCAAGATTCAGAAGACCGAAACCTCCCTGGCTGCTGAAAATCCCCCCCGCCTGCTGGTTTGTCTGGTCCAGCGTGAGAGATCCCGAAACGGCCCCAGCCGTTACGCTCGACAGATTCAGCAACCCCGTGTTGATCGTGCCGCCATTCTCCAGGCTCTCCAGGTTTGAAGTCGTCAAACCGAAGGGAGGGGGACAGATCCGATTCGATCCGGCTACCCCCAACGTTCCAAAGTTGCTTGCTACGCCGTTCACTATGATCGCGATCGGCACGAAGCAACTTGCGGGGATGCTGCCATCTGATGGAACGGTAAAGTTGATCTGATCCACCCCAACGAGCGCAGGTGACCGTCCGGCGTACGCCGGGCTTATCAACTGGTTCCCCAACAGAACCTGTACGGATACGTTAGGTGGAACAGCGGCGCCGGGCGCGTTGTTATCCGGACTCGCCACGGGTCCAAGCCCGGTACCGTAAAGCTCGATAACGTCGCCGGGATTTGCTGAATTTGTCGCTAAATTGAAATAAGGCGGTCCCGAAGTCACGTTCACCGTTGCCGCCGGTCCCCCTCCGTAAAACTGCGTGAAAATCCCAAAGCTCGATGCGACGACATTAATCCTGACGGGCGGGCTGGTAGCGCCATTGTAAGTGACCGTAACATCAGCGGGGCCGGTCGGCGTATTGGAAGGCAAAATGGCATTAATCTGGCCGCTGTACGTGAAATCGATATATGCTTGTACCGGTGATCCCGCGGTTGGCGTGATAGTTACGCTCGATCCGCCTAAAGAGGTCTGTAGCGGGAGAACTGAAGCTGTCACCGGTGTCGCCGGCCCCAGGTTTGTACCATAAATGCTGATGAACGAACCCTCAGCCAAACCGGCGTTCGGGCCGCCCATCGGCGCATAGGTGGCCGCGCTGATAACGCTCGCCGGACTGATGACCGGACCCTGAGCGCATGCGAGACGAATCAGCGTAACCGAAAGTAAACTGCCTGTAAATACTGCGCGCATTAACCCCTCACCTCAAGATCTGAATTTAACACGGTCCCGGAAACGCAGTGGTCTATCCTGGGCAATGCTATGCTTTCTGGTACTGGTGTGGGCGTCGGCGGTCTGATCCGCTTAAATATGCGTACAAGGAGAGCTGTGTCTCGAATTTTTCTTCTGTTTTTTTGTGCTTCGCTAACATATCTTCCTGTTAAAGCTCAACTTATTCCGAATTCGCCGCTCGTCGTCGGCCTTGGAGACAGCCTCGGGGAGGGCGTCCAATCCATCGACGCGTCGTACCAAACGCAGATTCATGGCTACCTGCCGCTACTCGCGGCACAAATTGGAGTTTCCTTTCCATTACCCCTGATCAAAACAGGCATTTTTGGGTTTGTTGGTAACATAAATGGCCGTTCGCGGCTGAATCCTTCGGCGCTCGTGGCAAATCTTGCCGTCTCCGCTGCTACCAGTACTAGTATCCTGGATACTCAGGCAGGCTCTCCCCTCGAGACCGAGAGCGATCTCGTTCTTTCTCCGCGAACCGGAAGCCAGATTTCTATCGCGGAATCGCTCAAGCCGCGCCTGACGATCTGCTGGATCGGCAACAATGACGTTCTCGGCTCAATAGTCAGTTTCGATCAGCTGAATGCGACTCAAATCACTCCCACGAACATATTCAACGCCAATTACGATCAGATCACCAGCCGGCTCGGTGCGCTCGGCGGTAAAGTCGTTTTCGCCAACATCCCCGAGGTGACACAGGTGGCATTCCTGTTCAGTCCCGAGGATCTGGTGACTTTCCTGGGTTCCAGCTACGGTCTTCCGAAGGGCAGCTATACAAGTCTTATAGCGATGCTGTTGATCAGGCTTGGCATTGACGATGGAAGCATCCTGCAAAATCCGGACTGGGTATTGGATGTCGGCGAAATTCAGACCATCGATCAGGCCGTGGCGTCATTCAATCAGATCATTACCGCGCATGCGGCGCAAATCAACTCGCCCGTCGTGGATGTCAATGGGCTATTCACCGGATTCCTGCAAAACCCGCCGGCGCTGGACGGTATTACCGCGACCCGCCGCTATCTGGGGGGCATGTTCAGTCTTGATGGATTGCATCCTTCCGACATCGGTTACGCCTTTATCGCCAACCGGTTCATTCAGACCATGAACTCTTTCTACGGAGCGGCGATTCCAACCCTCAACACGGAACAACTTACAAGTATCATTGAAGCCGACCCGTTCGTGGATTTCAATAACAATTTGAAAGTCAAGGGCCGTTTCGGTGTTGGATTGCTGGAAACTCTGGGGCCGTTTCTCGGTATATCGGGCGATTCAAGCGATGTGCCGCCGGGAGTTAACAAAGCCATGGGGCAGAGATTTATGCAGCAATACTTTATTTTGAAGGGTAAAGATCCCAACACCAGATGGACCGAGCGCGATGCGATTGAAGCGTTTCGCGAAATTTTTCGCTCCGCCAGCTAGAGCATTTTCGCAGTTTCGTGTCTGGAGGCGGTAGCGCCGGCGATCTTGTCGCCGGTTTCCGCTCTTGATATCATCCGCCAACCGAAATCGGATCCCGCACCCGGTGTGGGGCCAGGGCTTAGGCCCTGCCGCCGAGCTTCCGCTCGCCGCGGGGCTTTTTGTCAGCGCCGGTATCGCCGGCGATCTCGTCGCCGGCCCTCATACGAACCGCGTCTTCGACAGAGTCACCATGGCCCGTGCCGGGGCGCCAAAGGCGATGAAGACGCTGGAGCGGGAAAGCACGAAACCGGTAGCACCGGCGATGTTCTGTCGCCGGTGTTCTCCAGCCATCCGAACCGCGTCTTCAACGGAGCCCCCATGGCCCTGCGGGCCATCGAAATGGATGAAGACGCCGGAGCGGGAAAGCACGAAACCGGTGGCGCCGGCGATCTCGTCGCCGGTGTTCTTAAGCAACCCGAATCGGTTCTTCAGGGGAGCGAATTCTACAGTATTTACGAAAATGCCCTAACCTGGCGTCGCAAGTTCTCGCGCGGATAACATTTTGAAACGTAGTTTTAATCCGCTACGCCCGCTATCCTTGACTGCCGCCCGCAAGTCTATTCCGAAACGATCGCTTCCGGGACTTCTGCCGCCCGCGGCGTGACGTCCGGATTCTGTTGCAGGAACCGCACGCACGTATTCCAGCGCAATAAAGCGTCGTCGTTGCCCGGCGGCCGCAGACGTTCCGCTTCCTCGAAACAACTCAGCGATTTGACAATCCACTCATACACGGAATGGTTGGTGCCCATGCCGCCTTCGTTGTGCAACGCTCGCGCCCGGCGCTCCCACGCGATGCCCGTGTAATAAGCGCGATCATATGAGCCTGACAACCGGGCTGCTGTTGCGATCGAGTTCTGAAACGCACGCTTGTCGTAAGCGATCTGGTCCGTTTGCGCCAGCACGAAACAAATCAACGCATCCTGATTATCCGGGTCGATTTCCAGAATGTCGCAACAGATACTCTCCGCCTGTGTCGGCTCGTGAAGCAGTCGGTACCGCTCCGCCTTCGCCAGAGCGCTGGCGATGCCGCCGTGGGAAAGAGATTTGAGAGCAAACATAGCTATACCCTTGTGCTTTACAGGATTCGAAAAATCTTCTTGAGCGGATCGAAATACCGATCCACCACGCGTTCTTTCAAAGGAATGATTGCGTTTTCGGTGATCGTGATCGATTCCGGACAAACCTGCCGGCAGCACGTGGTGATATTGCAATAGCCGATTCCATTCTTGTACCTCAGATCCGAAACGCGATCGGCGGTATCGAGCGGGTGCATTTCGAGCGCCGCCGAATAAACGAAAAATCGCGGCCCGATAAACTCCGCATGCTTGCGGTGATCGCGCAGCACGTGGCACACGTCCTGGCAGAGAAAACATTCGATACACTTGCGGAATTCCTGCACCCGGTCCACGTCGACCTGTTGCATGCGCCAGGTCCCGTCCGCATCGTCGGGCGGCCGCGGCGCAAACTTCCTGATGTTCTTCTTTACTTCGAAATTCCACGAAACGTCCGTCACCAGATCGCGAATCGAGGGGAACGCTTTCATCGGCTCAACGATCACCGGCATGTCGAGATTCAGATCGCTGAGCCGCGTCATGCACATCAGCTTCGGCATCCCATTAATCTCCGCCGAGCACGATCCGCATTTGCCGGCCTTGCAGTTCCAGCGTACGGCCAGGTCGTTGGCCTGTTCCGCCTGAATGCGGTGGACGGCGTCGAGCACCACCATTCCGGGGTCGATCTTCGAGGTATAGTCCTGGAAAGCTCCGGTCTTCGAATCCCCTCGCCAGATGCGAAATAGCGCTTGAGTCTTGCCTTCCGATACGGATGAGGTCGCGCCCGACATCTATTTCATCTCCTCGATCACCGCTTTGAGCTCTTCCGGCAGGGGTGTTGTCGAGCGCTTTTCAACGGCCATCTGCCCGTCCAAATCCCGACGCACCACATTGTTATACCTGCCCCACTCGGAATCCTTGTCCGGGAAATCGTCCCGGAACTGAGCCCCGCGGCTTTCCTCGCGCACCAGGGCGGCGCGCGTCACCGCTTCCGACACCAGCAGCATATTCCGCAGGTCCATTGCGGTGTGCCAGCCGTTGTTGTACTGACGATGCCCCACGACGCCGGCTTGCTGTGCACGCTCCTTCAAACCGCCGATCACTTGGAGCGCCTCCAGCATCTCCTCGCGCGTCCGCACAATGCCTACAAGGGCCTGCATGGTTTTCTGCAGCTTGTACTGAATTTGATAAGGGTTCTCGCCGTCCGCACCTCTGTCGAAAGGCTCGACCGCCCATCGCATGGCGCAATCGATCTCCTTTTCGTCGGTGCTCACCGCTCCGTTGGTTCTTGCGAACTGCGCGGCGTACTCGCCGGCGCGCTTGCCGAACACCAGTAAATCCGAAAGCGAGTTTCCACCCAGCCGGTTCGCGCCATGCAATCCTCCGCCGGCCTCACCCGCGGCAAACAGCCCCGGCACGGTCGACATCTGCGAGTCGCCCTCGACCTTCACGCCGCCCATCATGTAATGGGTCGTCGGACCGACCTCCATAGGCTCCTTCGTGATATCGATCCCGGCAAGCTGCTTGAACTGGTGATACATACTCGGCAGCTTGCGTTTGATGTGTTCTTCGGAGTTCGCAATATGCTGCTTGATCCACGCAATATCAAGAAACACCCCCCCGTGCGGGCTCCCGCGCCCGGCTTTGACCTCGCGATTAATGCATCGCGCCACATGGTCGCGAGTCAGCAACTCCGGCGGACGCCGCGCGTTCTTGTCGCCCTGCGTATACTTCCAGCCCTCGGCTTCGTTGTCCGCGGTCTGCGCTTTGTAGAGATCCGGGATGTCTTCGAACATGAAGCGCTTGCCCTCGCTGTTGCGCAACACGCCGCCTTCGCCCCGCACGCCTTCGGTTACCAGAATGCCGCGCACGCTCATCGGCCAGACCATTCCCGTCGGATGAAACTGAACGAACTCCATATCGATCAGTTCCGCTCCCGCGCGGTATGCCAGCGCATGCCCGTCGCCGGTATATTCCCAGCTGTTGCTTGTGATCTCGAACGCCCGCCCGATGCCGCCCGTCGCCAATACGACGGCTCGCGCCGGCCAATGAATGAAGTGGCCCTTTTCCCGGTCGTAGCCGAACGCGCCTGCGATGCGTCCGCCGTCGAGCAGCAGGCTCAACACCGTGCACTCCATGTGAACTTCCATGCCGGAGTGGATTCCGTGATCCTGCAGCGTGCGGATCATTTCGAGACCCGTGCGGTCGCCCACGTGCGCCAGCCTCGGATAGCGGTGTCCGCCGAAGTTGCGCTGTAGAATTCGGCCATCTTTTGTACGGTCGAAAAGCGCGCCCCATGCTTCCAGTTCGCGTACCCGGCTCGGGGCTTCCTTGGCGTGCAATTCCGCCATGCGCCAGTTGTTCAGGTACTGGCCGCCGCGCATGGTATCTGCGAAGTGAACGCGCCAGTTATCCCGGTCGTCCACGTTTCCAAGCGCCGCGGCCACGCCACCTTCGGCCATCACCGTATGCGCTTTCCCCAGCAGCGACTTGCATACCACGCCAACCTTTACGCCGGTTGCCGCTGCTTCAATGGCTGCGCGAAGACCAGCGCCGCCGGCGCCGATGATCAGGACGTCGTAAGGATACGTCTGATACTCCGCCATTAAAAAATTCTCCAGTCGCTCCAGACGCCCATCGAGCACAGGCGTACATAGAGATCGGCGAAACCGACCGAGAACAGGCTGAACCAGGCCCACTTCTTATGCCGGCTGTTCAGGCAGCTTACGCAGTCGTAGAGTTTGTGCCGCGCAGGATGTTTTGAGATCTGGTCGATCGATCCGCCGATCAGATGGCGCATCGCATGGCAGCCGAACACGTAGCAGGCGAGCAGAACCACGTTCACCGTAAGGATCAAAGATCCCAGCCCGATCCCGAAATGACCATCGAACCAGAACGATTCCACAGCATCGATCACCAGAAAAAACCAGACGATATAAGACAGTCGCAGGAAATACCGATGGAAATTCTGCAGGATGAGCGGCAGATACCGCTCTCCCAGATAACTCTTTCGCGGCTCGCCGACCGTGCAGGCCGGGGGATCGGCCCAGAAAGATTTGTAATACGCGCCGCGATAGTAATAGCACGTGAACCGGAACAGGCCGGGGATCCAGAGGATCAGGAATGCGGGCGAAAACGGGAGGAACGAAGGATACCAGGAGGGTTTGCCATGAAACCATGCGTGCGGCGAATCGCCCCAGATTTCGGGCGAATAGAAGGGCGAGATATAAGGCCCGTACGTGTAGTGATTGCCCTGAAAAGCCGCCCAGTTCGCGTATATGAGGAAGGCTCCGAATCCCAGAAACACGAGAAGCGGATCGAACCACCAGTTATCGCGCCGCGCCGTCTGTCCAAAGCGGCCTTTCTCCCAGAGAATATCCGGAGCTGCCACGCCTGATCGCCCTCCTTTGACGCGGTGATTAACATATCACAGCGATTTCTTCTGGCGTACGCGGATGTATGATTGCGGTATGCAACGCGATGGATCGATCCATTCGGCGCACAACGACGGAGATTCGAAGCTCATAACCATTCGCCGTTTCGGAAATATGTCGGAGGCGCTCGCCGCGCAAGGCTTTCTCGATGCCGCGGGAATCGAGAGCTTCCTGGCGGACACTAATATCGCGAGAGTCGAGTGGCCAATTACTCGGGGTATGAGACTGCAGGTCGATTCGAAGGACGCCGAAGCTGCTATCGCGCTCCTCGCGGAACCCGACGCTTCGTCGACGCAATAAGACAAGCCAGAAGACCCAGACTTAGCAAAGACAGCACCTCGCCGGTGGCCCGGCCGGGCGTGCGGTAGCGCAAACGAACGTTATGCCGCCCCGCCGGAACGAAAACAGCCATGGCGAATCCATTCGCCGGCGCCACTGACGCGTCCGACTGATCCACGGTTGCGGACCATCCCGGATCGTACGCTTCCACGACATATGCAAACCCTGGCTGGCCCGCGCTGGTCTCCAGCAGAATCTCGTCGCTCGAAGGCCGGGAATAGGAGACTGCGGCGGCGCCGAATACCGGATTGCTCGATAAACCACGGAGTCGCTGTTCATAACTTCGCGCCTCTGCGGGTAACAATAGCTTATTCCGATTACCGCGACTCTGCGCGGCGAATAACTCGGGAATTCGCGTTGCCTCCACATACTCGATATCGTCCGCCATAAAGTAAGACGCCCGCGGCGCAGGGTTCGCCACCCGATAGAGGTTTGCGTCGTCGTTGCTGGTGACCAGTGCCAGATCGGGTCTGGATTCCGCCGTCAGCACAAACTTCACTCCGGTCGCGGCAAGCGCTGTGACCGGAAGGTCCGATGCGTCGATGAGCTGCCGATTCAGGGATGGCGGATCGCCCGCCAATGCCAGCAGCCCGCGATCGAACCGTGCTAGAAATATCGAATCAAACCCGCCGAGGTCGTCATAGCGATCTCCCGTCCAGAAGGGCTCATTCCACTCCCGCGCGACCCGGCCGCCATCCAGCTGCCGATCGAGAATTTGCTGGAACGGCGCGCTGACGGCTTCGCGAGGGACTACCTGAATGAACAGATGCGCGAAACTCCACAGATCGACGAAATGCAGCGACAGAGCTACCGCAACCAGACCGGTTTGGAGTCCGGCGCGCGCAGGCCAGCGCGCCCGCCGAAACGCATCGACGCCGTTGCCCAACGCGACGGCCACACAAAACGTGGAAAGGTATAACAGCCGCGCCGGACTGCGAAGCAGAGTCCCCGGCAACAGATGAAGCAGGGGCGCCGCCAAAGGAAGAGAGCAGAGGAAGGCCCCGGTCCCCAGCACGGAAAGGAATATCCAGCGCCGCTGCGGCATCCGCTTCCTGAGAAGGCATCCGGCCAGAAACGCCGCGATCGCCACCAGGGGAAGCAACCCGAAATATGACGCTGTGTCCCAGAAGTAGGCATTATTCGGGTATCCCCTGAAGGGACTGGTGTCTGCCAGGTCCACCGGTGGCGGAAATCCGTGGACGCCCGGTAAAACGAGTGCCAGCAGACGGCCGTAAGGCATAACAACATCGTTGACTGGCGCCGCCAGGGGCAGGACGCGAGTGCTGCGTCCAATCAGCAGCAACATAGGCCACCACGCCGCCATCGCAAGTCCGCATCCAGGAATCAGCGACGCGACAACCCGCGTGCGCAAGCGGCCTCGCCCCATCCACAACGCATATAGAACGGCCGAGGCAAGCGCATACGCCGGCAATTGCGGATGCCCGGCCAGAAGCACACATGCGCTGCAGCACGAAAGCGCTGCCAGATCGAACCGGCGCCGCGACGTTCGCTCGGGTGCAAAGACGCGGTCCACCAGCCATAACAAAAGGGGAAGGGCGGGATAAGCCTCCAGCAGGGGGAGATGACCCGCCAGCACGCGAGACGCGAAATAACCGGCGCACGCAAAGGTCCCGCCGGAGGCCACGGCGCCCGTTCGCGTCATTCCCGCGCGTCTGCAGTACAGATAAGTGAAGACCGCAGATAATGCGGCGGCCATTGTGACGCCCGCCGCGTAAGCGACCGATGGGTCGAGTAAGAGCAATAGCAGGCGCGTCGGAATCCACGGGAAGCTTTGCACATTGGCCGCGAAGGGCATTCCCATTACTTCGCGGGGATACCAGCCTGGAAGCGAATGCCGGCTTCCGAACAACGCTTCTCTTGCAAACTGGATACGGCGGATGTGCAGCTGGTAGTAATCCATGCCTGCGAGCTGACCGGCTCCGGAAAGGATCTCGGGTCGCAGATAAAAGATCCCGACAAGCACAAGAAGGCTCGCGGCGGCCAGCAAACCATATCCTCCGTGCCACCGCGTGGGCCCGCTGGGTTCTGCGGGAACAACCGGCTCGGCGGCTGAGATTGGTTCGTGCAAAAAGAAGTTACCGGCTCTGGGTCCAGTTTGTGACCAGGTTATAAGCGTCGATGCTGCCGAGACCGCTCGCCAGACTAAACGGCGTCCCCGCGCCATAGGCTGGGGTGAATGACGTATCGGAGCTGGAAAGAGCTCCCCCATACGTAGTGCCAAAGATGCGGCCTCCGCGCCCATAGCCAACCGTACCGATAACGCCGAAGCAATTTCGGGGCCCGCTGCAATTCACGTCGATGTCGCCCTGGGAGATGGTGTGGAACACACCGGATTGTCTGGTGGCGAGAGCATAGTAAACCACATTGGGATTACCTTGCTTGCTGCCCGCATTCTGGTTTACCAGCGCCTGTATGCCGGCCACGACGGGCGTAGCCACGGAAGTGCCTCCGAAGCCGGCCCAGTTGCTGGGAGCGCCGGTGCAAGGCGCTCCGCCGTTGCTCTGATCGCTGAAGCATACCACTGAATAATGCCCCCAGATTCCATCTGCGGCGAACATGGAGACGTCGGGGATGTCGCGAACTCCGTCGTTCGGGATACCCGCGATCCCGGCTTGCCAGGCGGGCTTGGCGTACCCTTTACAACTGCCGCCCACAACGCCGGAGGTCGACGGCGCGCCGCTGGCGCAACTGCTCGGACCTCCGCTCGCGGCCGCGACCGTTTGCAGGAAGTTATCTTTGGCGATGTCGCTGTTGCAAAAGCCCGAGCTGCCATAACCCGTCGTATAACCCAGATACCCCGAAAGCAGACTGCCCGCGCACGAGTCGTTCCATGGAATTTCAGGAATATACGAAACCGCCGACCCGTATGTGGCCGTGTTGGTCTTGCTCCAGTACGTATCGTTTGTTCCGTTCAGCGAATCGGAGAAATCCGTCCCGCCCACCGCGACGTTGTAAGGTGTGGTCGCGTTCCCGCTCACCCCCAGTCCGTGTGTCGCGTTCGTCTCGCCCGGGTCGCAACTTGCCGCGCCCTCGTCCCCCGAGGCGACAAATACCGAAATGCCTTCGGCAACCGCCTGCTGATAGAGAGCGTTGATCGAGGCGTTCGACGCGGCGCCGGTCTCCGCCTCGCATGCCCCATAGCTGATGCTGAGGATCGATGGGGGAGAACTTGCGTTCACCAGATTCTGCGCCGCCAGAAAGATGCCCGCCGCGACGCCGGTGTTGGCGCACGACGCGTTTACGATGGCGGCTCCAGGCGCCGCGGCCGTAGCCCATTCCGTGTCAAGAATTGCCTCGCTGTCGTCGCCGGTAACTCCGGGAGAAGTGCAGTTGGCCGGTCCGGTGGGCGGCTGCGGATTCACACTGGTCAGCGAGCCGGAGGTGTATTGCGCAAGACCGAAAACGCTGCGAAAGGTTGTCCAGTCCGATGCTCTGTATAATTCGGTGTCTTCAATTACCGCCACCGTTTGTCCCGTCCCTGTAATTCCTTTGGCGAACAAAGGATTGAAATCGTAGATCGTTGCAAGGTCCGCCGGAACCATCGCCTGGAAAGTATTTCCCTGGCTGGTAAAGGTGTACTGGGGTGCGCTCTTTACCGCTTTTGCGCGGATCATTTTGTGCGGGGAAAAATCGTGCATGGCAACAATGCCCGTTACTGCGGGAGCCAGCGCCCCGGGAATCTCGGGGTCGCTGAAATTCGCAATGTGATGAACACCATTCACCGTCAAATTATGAATCGACGTGTGAAAGGCCCGCCGTACCTGGCCGGCGTTGCCTGAAAAATCGATCAACATGCCGCTCGGGTAAACCAGATTTATCGTGAATCCCTGCGACTGGAGCCAGCGGGTAATCGTTGCTACATCGGCTTCCGCGACCCCATAACTCTCCCCGAAATTCCGTGCGGATAGCCATTTGTGGAATGAGGGCGACTGGGGGTTATGCAGATCCGCGATCAGCTGCTCGACCGCTCGCTCCTGCTGGGGCGAGCGCTTCAATTGAAGCAGCATGTGGTCGACGGCAAGATCGTCCGGTACGGCGCCCAGATCGTTCGCCGGAATCGCTTCGGGGCGAGTATTGCCCGCGAGTGTTACCAGTCTGTTTTCATCGATCCTTTCGCGAATCCGTTCCCTGCCGGAAGTCTGAGATCTCAGGGCGACGAGCCCGCCCGTCAGCAATAGAACGATCGACGACAGAGAAGCGTAAAACCAGCGCGCTCGAAGCATCGGGTCTCCTCAAATCACTTTAATATGGCGGTCTCCGGCAACGCGGTTATCCGGCAGGCGGAACATAAAGAAGCTCTGTGCCATGATTGCAGATTGACGGATGCAACCTGCGGGAGAATTCATGATTTTGCGCAGAATCGGCTCTGCATTTAAAGTTAAAGCTTTTAAACTCACATTGCTTTCCGTGTTCGGCCTGGCAGCGGCTTTTGCCCAGACCCAGGACAGCACGGGTGACGGCCTTCTGAACGGGAGCTTCCGTTTCCGGCATCTCGCCGTTCAGATTGTGGATCAGAACTTCAATCCCACCGATATCACCGCGGTCTACGGCACGATCACGTTCGATGGGGCGGGGAACTATACCCTGGCGGGAACCTCGATCGACAACGGCATTGCAAACGGCGCGCCTCAGGCTCTGAATGTGAACGGGACGTACGCGATCGGTTCCAACGGACTTGGATATCTCATCAATCCGCTTTATCCTGCAGACGTCAACGCCCTCATATATGGAGCGGTGGCGCAAGGCGTCTTCACCGGCAGTTCCACGGAGTCCGAAGGAGATCAGAACGAACTGAATGATGTCTTTATCGCGATTCCTGTCGGATCGCCGCCCACAAACGCGGCTTTTACATCGTCGTACCAGACGGGCGTGCTGGATTTCACCGCGCCCGGCAGTACCGCGCTCAAAAACGCTCTTTTTGAACTGAATCCGGACGGCAAAGGCAACTTCGGCGCTATCACCCTGAACGGTCAGGCAGGCAATCAAAGCAACCCCAACCTGACACAGTCGGTTACGGGAGCAACATATAACTTCAATACCGACGGCAGCGCGACACTCACCGTTCCTTTGCCGGCCGGCGTCACCGCCGCGAACGCACTTTTCACCGGATCGAAAACGGTCTACCAATCCGCGGACGGCAACTTCATCCTGGGTTGGACTGCGTCGGGCTTCGACGTCTTCTTTGGCGTGAAAGCCCTCGCGATTGCCGGCGCGAACACCATCACCAGCGGTCTCTATTTCACCGCCGCACTGGAAGATGCTCCCCAGTATTTCGGAACCGACTCCTACTACGGCGGTACGAGCAACACCGGCAACGCCAACGGCGACGGGGTCGTCCATCAGCGCCTGAATGTGCCGATGTCTCTCTCTTTCGACTACGGTACGGACGATCAAATCAATGTCAACGCCGATGGAACCGCCGGCCCCGATTTCAACGGATATCAGTACCTTTTCGGGGTTGGCGGACAGGCATTCGTCGCCATCGGAACCCAGGGTTACTTCTCGCTGGTGGTTGGCCTTCACGCGCCGGCGTTTTCCGGACCCGGCGTTTACCTCAACCCGGTCGGCGTGGTGAACTCCGCGAGTTTCCTGCCTGCGACTGCCAGTATTGCGCCGGGTGAGTTGCTTGCGCTTTATGGCACAGGTCTCGCTCCGACAAGATTGATAACCCAGGGCGGTCAGACTTTCCCCACGAGTCTGGGCGGCGTCTCCGTCACGATCAACGGAATCGCATGCCCCATGTTCTACATCAGTTCGACGCAGATGTCGGTAATCGTCCCTTACGAAGTCGCGTTGAACCAGACCGGCCTCGCCAATATTCAGGTGAACAACAATGGAACCCTGTCGAACGTCGTGCAGATGTACCTCACGGACGCCTCGCCCGGGTCATTCTCACAGACTTCGAACGGGATCGGATATGCCGCGGCTGAACATGTCAACGGCCAGCTCATCACGCCCGATAATCCCGCACAGCCAGGCGAAACGATCGAGATGTTTCTGACGGGCCTCGGCACTGTCACGCCTCCAATTGCGAATGGAGCCGTAGGTCCATCGACTCCACTGAGCTGGTCGGACCTGTATAACGCCGGGAATCTGTCGGTGTTCTTCAACGACTACGGGCCCGACGGCTCGACCGGCAATCAGGGCACGATTGAATACGCGGGTCTCGCTCCCACGCTGGCGGGACTCTACCAGTTCAACGTGCAGGTTCCCGCCTATGGTCTCGCGACGGGAGACGACGTTTACGTCGAGTTTGTCACCGATGCCGCGGCGGTGAATCAAATTGTGATTCCTTATGGATCCTCTTCTGTCAGCACGCCCGCACCGGCGGCGCGGCGATTAGCCAGGGCGAGGCGGCTGCGGCGGATTCAATTGACAAAACCGAGGCCGGCGATCCATCGCGCGAGACGTGGCGGCCCCGTCAACTGACTCCGCGCCACGAATCTTTGCAAGCCGGTCTCCGGGCGGGATGCAGTAAGCTCCCACTGAGAACGCACTCGCGATGGCGGCGACGGGAAGTGGGGGAACGGGGAGTGGCGGGGCGGCCAAAGCGGATGAAGACGCTGCGCAGGGTATGTGGGGCCAGCGCTTCGGCGCTGTCCAGATGGACCTGCCCACGAAAAACCTTGTGGGGCAGGCCCCCAGGCCTGCCGCCGAGCCCCAGCTCGGCGCGGAGCGTTACGTCAGTGCCGGTAGCGCCGGCGATCTCGTCGCCGGTGTTCTTACGAATCGCGTCTTCAACGAAGCGTTTGCCACTGCTTTTTCGTGACGAGCCCTTAACGAAATCGTCTCACTGCGCCCTGTGCATCGCCGCGAAATCGAACTGCCCCAAATACATCGGCTTCGAAACGGGCGGCGTGCTTTTACCGCCGTCTACCGGATAAGGCCCACCTGTGAGTGTCGGGAAGCCCCAAATCTCACCCGTATTCAAATTGACCACCATCTTTCCCTGGACAAGCGCCAGCCCATCCGGGCTGCGTAGATTGGTATACCCCGGCTCGACATAGATCCCGGCGTTCTGAGCCTGCACCAGCGAGGGCCTGTCGTACTGGCGAACGGCAAGAATCGCAAGCAGTATTGCAATAACGCTCAGAATGAAATGCGTATAACGGCTATTCATCGTATATCGGTCTCCAGTATTTCAAGGTTGCCAGCAAGCCGGGCCGAAACGCAATTCGAACCAGCGCCCGCAACTCCTCACCGAGCCATTCCGATACTCAGTTCTCTCCCGTTCTTACCCCGCGACAACTCCCAATCGAACGCCACCCTCGAAACGAACACCGACGTAAACATATTGGTAATCAGCCCGATCACGAGCGTCGCGGCAAAGCCCTGTACCGCGGGCGTCCCGAAGAAAAACAGAAACGCGCACGAAACCACCGTCGTGACATGCGTATCGATCAGCGTTGCAAACGCCTTGGAGAAGCCGCTTGCAAGCGCACTGACGGCGGTCTTTCCCGTGCGCAGTTCTTCGCGGATACGTTCGAAGATCAAAACGTTGCTATCCACCGCCATACCGATCGTCAACACCACGCCTGCAATGCCGGGCAGCGTAAGCACGGCGCCAAAGCAAGCCAGCGCGGCGAGCAGGAGCACCCCATTTAAAATCAGCGCGAGCGTCGCATTGGCCCCCGCCCAACGGTAATAAATCAGCATCGCCGCAACCACCGCCCCGAGTCCCGCAACCGCCGCCTGCATTCCGTGGCGGATCGAATCGGCGCCGAGGGAAGCCTCGACGGTTCTCTCCTGGATGACCTCGATGGCTGCGGGGAGGGCTCCCGATTTGAGGTCAATCGCCAGATCCCGTGCTTCCGCGACAGTCCGCGCGCCGCGTATCTGCCCCGAGTCGCGAATCACGTCTTCAATTACCGGCGCACTCAGAATCTCGTCGTCCAGCACAATCGCGGACCGCTGATTGATGTGAGTTCGCGTGTACTGCTCAAATCGAGCGGCGGCATCCTGAGTCAGGGTGAAGGTCGTGACGGGCTCCTGCGGATTGCCCGCCCCGACTCGGGCGTCCCGCAGATCTGTTCCCCGAATGACAGGATGGTTGTTGACGAGATACCAGGTCCGCTGACCATCCGATTGTGGACGAGTCGAAATCAACTTACGGTCCGCCGGCAAAACACCCGAATACTGAGCCATAGCCTCCGTGCGATTTGCAAAAGGGCCTCCTTCGACGGAATACCACTCCAGAACGGCCCGGCTCTGAAGCAGATCCCTGATTCGCGCGGGATCGTTAACGCCCGGCAGCTGCACCAGCAGTTCGTTGCCGCGGCTTCCATAGGGCTGCACCGGCGCTTCGGAAAGGCCATACGCGTTGATTCTCCGAATCAATATCTGCCGCGTCTGCTCCACCACGTCGCGTTGTTCCGTAACGGAGCCGCCTTCCACCTTGACTCGAAGAATCAGACTGGCTCCGCCCCGCAAGTCGAGACCCAGCCGCAGGGGAATTCTGGCGACCACAAACGCGCTGGCCAGAATCAACGCGAGAATAAATCCGGTTCTCTTCAGTAACCTGCGATTCATTGGGCGCCTCGCGTCTGCGGCGAAATTCGCGACTCGGCCCATCTGGCAGCAACGTTCTGCCAGGCCAGCAGAATCGGGCTGGCAACGAAAATCGACGAAAATGTTCCGACAACAATTCCGATGACCAGCGCCAGTGAGAACCCGCGAAGCACCGGGCCGCCGAAGAAAAACAGGGAGAGCGCCGTGATCAGCGTCAGCCCGGAGGTGAGCACCGTACGGCTCAGGGTTTGATTGATACTGCGATTGACGGTGTCCACAAAGGACTCCCGAACGCCTGTCCGCAAATTCTCACGAATCCGATCAAACACCACAATCGTGTCGTTCATCGAATAGCCGATGAGCGTCAGAAACGCCGCCACAACCGTCAACGAAATCTCCTGATCGAGCAGCGAGAACAAACCGAGCGTGATGAACGCATCGTGAAGCATAGCTATCACGGCCGCAACGCCGTATCGCAATCGGAATCGCCAGCCAAGATATAAGAGCATTCCGCCGGAAGCGCCTCCGGCGGCAAGCAGCGCCTGCCGTCGAAGATCCGCGCCGATCTCCGGCCCAATCACTTCAAAGCTGCGAATCGAGAAATTGGCGCCGGTGCTGGAAAGTGCTTCGCGAATGGTCTGCCGAACGGAAGTCAGTTCGCCGCCGCTCGGCAGCTGAACCGAAACGAGCACCTCATTCGACCCCGAAAGATCGTGTGCGGCGAGGACCGACGCGCCACTCACGCGTTCCGATACTGCCGCGCGAATGTGGTCGATCGGCGGTGTTCCCGCCCAGAGAACATCCATAACCGCGCCGCCGCGAAACTCGATACCGTATCGGGGACCATGTTTGATAAACAGGCTGGAGACGCCTGCAAGAAGGATTACCAGTGAAGGCAGGATGAACCACCATTTCCTGCCGGCGAAATCGAAATGAGTATCTTTAAAAAGTTCCATAGAAAACCTCTCGTCGTAAACATGAATAGAAATTGGTCACGAAATAACCGGTCCAGCCGTTGTGCGGTCAGCGCTTCGGCGCTGCCGCCGGGCTTCCGCCCGGCGCGGAGCTTTACGTCACTGCCGGTAGCGCCGGCGATCTTGTCGCCGGTGCTCGTACGAACCGCGTCTTCGACAGAGCGGTTGCCGCGCGCAGGATGCGTGAACCATGTTTTTACAGTTTTCGGGTTGAATTACGAAAGGCTGGGAGGAGGACGTCGGTGAAGGGGACCGTAATATCGCGCGAAACAAACAATACGTCCGGCGCGCTCGTCGATACGAGTCGCGGATGTAAGGAACTCCAGGCCAGCGCCCCGGCGTTCCACGGCGGAACCGTCGAACTGCGTTCGCGGAAGCGTCTGGATCGCGGGCGAATCGAGAGAGATTCGCGGCGCGGATGGCGCCGACATTCCGGTCGCCGGGTCGCGCCCGAACTGAGGCTGATACGCGGCGCCCAGAAGCACCGCAAGCACGAAGCCGAAAGCTAAGACCCAGACCGCAGTGGCGCTTCGGCGCATCAGAATCAGGTTAACAGTGTTGGGCCCGTTTATAAAGGACCCTCAATTGAACCAGCTGAATGTTCGCCTGTTACCATCGATCCACGGCAACCTGCCGCCATTCGCTCGCTGAGGCAAAGCGACTTGCTATGACTCTCAACCCGAACCCCATGCCGAAACGGGTGTTCATCAGCTACAGCCATGACTCCCCGGCGCACCGGGACAAGGTCCTCGAACTCTCCGAGCAGCTTCGCGCGGATGGCATCGACGCGCGCATCGACCAGTACGTGGAGCATGAAGGCCAAAACTGGCCCGATTGGTGTGAAGAGCATATTCGCGACGCCGAGCTTGTCTTGATGGTTTGCACCTCCGCCTACCGCGCCGTCGTGGAGGGGAAGGCGCTCCCCGGATCGCGGAAAGGCATCTGCTGGGAGGCGGATCAGATTAAACAGGAGATTTACGATGCGAACAGCCGAAAAGATAAGTTTATCCCCATTTTATTAGGCGGCGCCTTGGAAGATGATATTCCCGCCCGTCTCCGGGGAGTGTCGTACTTCTCTCCGGAAGGTCACGACGGATACGAGAAACTCTTCCGCAGGATTACCGGCCAGCCACGGGTCCGGATGCGCGACTTGGGCCTCCTGCGGCGCCTGGCGTCTCTGAAAGCAGACGTCCTACCGCCGCTCCCCGACGAAGATGCGGAACAACAGGCGGCGGCATATCTCGAACGGCTCCGCCAGGAGGTCGGACAAATCAAGATCGGCTCAATCGATCGCAACACAACGCAAGCGGTCAGCTTCGCCATCGGAGATGTTTACATTCCGCTGCACATTCGCGCCGAGGGCGGCCGGCAACGGATCGAATCCGCATTGAAGCATCGCAAGCTGATCGTGCAGGGCGACGCGGGCTCCGGTAAATCGACCTTCCTGAAGTGCGTGGCCTTCGATCTGAGCCTGCCGCAAAGCGGCGGCACACCCCTCGAACTCGAAGACCGCGGGTTCCCGCTGTATATTCGGGTCCCGGAACTCGACGCCCACCTCACGAAAACGTGGAATCGGGATTCGAGCGAGACTAAGGACTCGCCCACTCGCGAAACGGATCCGAGATGGATTTCGCACTTCCTCGCCATGCTCGACTGGGGTGCGCCACGCTCCTTCTTCGAATCGAAGCTCCGCCGGGAAAATACTGTTCTGCTGCTGGATGGCCTGGACGAAGCCCCAGGCGAGAACAGCCGCGAGCGTATGGCCAAACTACTCGACGGGATTGCGCAGCAGTATCCGAAATGCCGAATTGTAGTGGCGACAAGGCCCCACGCGCTCACCGGCGAAGCAAGGCCCGCGGGTTTCGAGGAAATCTGGATCGACGAATTTGACAATGACGGCGTCCAGCTTTTTGTGCAGCGGTGGTGCGCCTGCCGCTATCCCGGTGAACCCGAGCAGGGCCGAGCGCGAACGCTCTCGCCTGAGCGAAGCTCTCCGGACGGGCGAAATCCCGCAACTGGCGAAGAACCCTCTGATGCTGGCGGCATTGACGGTGATCCAGTTTAATGGTGGACGGCTGCCGGATGATCGGCTGGAGCTCTACGACGCGATCCTGCATTGGCTGGCGCGTTCGCGCGAGCGGATTCCTGGCCAGCCTCACTGGGAAATTCGTCTGGAACGGTTAAGATTGCTGGCCTTGGGTATGCAAACCCGACCCGGCGGACGCGTCCGGCAAATTGCCCTCGATGAGGCTGCCGGATTTCTCACTCCCCTGATGACCGAGCGGGACGCTTTGCGGTGTCTGCGAGTGGAAGAGGCGGACAGCGGAATTCTGGCGGCGCGCGGCGACAGTGTGGAATTTCCGCACCTCACGTTTCAGGAGTATCTGGCGGCGAGGGCGCTGGAGGACCGGGCCGAAGCCGATCTCTATAACATCCTTTGGGAAGAGAAGCGCCTCTTTTCGCCAGAGTGGCGTGAAGTGATGCTTTTCTTCGCCGCATCCATACGCAAAGCGGGTTCGGCGAGACCGAACCGGCTCTTTAACGACGTAATCGCCAGAACCGGCCCATCGGTTGCCGGGAGAGCGCGCACGGTGGCGCTTCTGACGCTGTTGCGCGACGCGCTACGGCGGCGCGACAGCGATGGAAATGTTACCGAGTTCCTGATTTCAAATCCGCGTTATCTGGAGTTTGTTCGCGAAATGGTCCGGCTTTTCGAGGATCCCGCAGCCGGTGCAGGGCTCGACGCTCGGACACGCGCCGACGCCGCCCAAGCGTGGGAACGGCTCGGCGACATGTCTCGGTTACGGCTGCCGTCCCATCCAGGCTACTGGGTCAGTTGCGGGCGGTTCATATAGGACGTTACCCGGTCACCGTTGGCGAATACGCTGAGTTCATCGCAGCCGGAGGGCCGGAGCCCCGACACTGGGAGACGCAGAGGATGTGGCCGTACCGCCCGGTCGTTGGTATCAACTGGCATGAGGCGGTGCGCTATTGCGAATGGGCAATGCGGAACTACGCGTGCGGAGGGCTTCGTCTACCGGCAAGCGAAGAACGAGAATCCGTTGCCGCTGGAAGAAACCGACTCGAATTTCCGTGGGGCGATGAAGGCCCGAACGATGAACGGGCCAATTTCGAGATGCGAGTAGGGCGTGTAACACCCGTCGGGCTTTTTCCGGCTGGAAACACGCGAGACGGCGTTGCGGACCTCGCCGGCAACGTGTGGGAGTGGACTGCAAGCGAAGATCGGACATTCCGGGGAGCAATGATCTTGCGCGGTGGCGCATTCGATAGCCTTGGGGGAAGCCTGCGGGCAGCTTACGGGTATGGCGTGGGGGTTAGCAATAGGAACAACGGCCTTGGGTTTCGTTGCGTCAAGGAATAAATCCCTTGATTATTTTCCTCGTCCCAGCGAGTCCTGCCGCCTGAGAAGTATCGTAAAAGATCTACCTTGGTACAACCACCTCAAAATCAGCCCGACACCCGCGATCAACCCAAACCGAACCCGGCTGCATTCCCCAAGTCTCGCCCTGGCGGCAAGGCGAACCGCTGATCTGTCGAACCAGCCGCGCCCCATAATGCTCCGTGTCGGCTGAACACCAATGCCGCTTGCCATCATTCGAGGAGCAGTTAATGACAGTCCTCGGCGGGGGACCCGGACCTCGCCCACCCCCGTTATAGTTGCCGATCATAAACTCAGCGCGGCATCCGCGGTCGACCCAGATCCCATTGCGGTCATACCCCCACGTCCGGTTCTGGTCGCACGGCGAGCCACCGATCTGACGAGTCAGGCGGACTCCCGCTCGGGTGTCCACGTTGCAATAATTGCGCTTGCCGTTGTTGGATGAACAGGTGACCACGGCGCCACCGCCCGGACCGCCAGGGTAGCCGCCCCCGCGGCCATAATTGCCGACCTGGAATTCAGCGCGGCATCCCCGATCAACCCAAATACCGCTCTGATCAAAGCCCCACGTGCTGCCCTGATTACACGGCGATCCGCTGATCTGACGCGTCATGCGGACCCCTCTGCTGGTTTCCACATTGCAATAGTTGCGTTTGCCGTTATTCGACGAACAAGTAATTATATTTTGGGCAAAAGCCCCCGAGTGGAAAAATGATTGAAAGAATAAGATAGCTGCCGTTCCCAAAAGTAACCGAAGTAAGTAGCGCAAATTTTCCTCCAGGGAATCGGTGTCAGGCGGGATTAGTTCGATCGCGGCCGATAACCTGGCCGGGATCTGACCCGATAATGCTTCCCTGTGTCACTTACAATCTGAATGTCTATCTTCCGGAACCCTTCGTTCGGATTCGGAGCCGGGTAGTAAGTCACCGTATAAGAATTACCCAGATCTTCCCGGATAGCTTCGAAAGCCTCCACCTGCTTCTGCCAGGTCTTGGCCCAGTAAGCCTTGCCGCCCGTCTTCGCGGCAATCCGTTTGAACACATTGCTCGCGATCGGATCTTTGGTTACATCATTAGTCGAAATAACATAAATCGGAATCCCTTCGTCCTCGGCCACCGCGCGCACGTCGTCCGGAGCGACCATGCTGGCATTATCCGGTCCGTTCGAAAACACGATGACTACCTTGCGCCCGGGAACTTTCGAAGCATCTCGCAGCGTAAGAAGCAGTCCGTTATATAAAGCCGTATCGTCGCCCGCCACAGATTGCCGAAGGCCGAAAATCGCCTCATTCCTGTCGTGAGTCAAAGAAGCGGCCCGCGACATATTGCGGCTGAACGTGTACACCGCGACAGAATCCGCCCGATCCAGGCCTCTGACAAAGTCGACAATTGCGTCCTCCGCGTACACAAACCCGTGATACATGAAGTTACTGGTGTCGAAGAGAACGAATACATTTGTTCCGGCGAATGCATCGCCGCGCCGCGGTTGTAGCCGGTCTCTCGCCCGGAGCTTGCTCTCCAGGCGGCAGAGCCTTCAGCGAACCATCCGCCTGGATCTCCATCGCCGGCCGGTTACCCTCCGAGAAAGTCGACAGCTTCTCCTTGATTCCGTCCTCCATAATGCGAAAGTCGGACGGTTTCAGACCGTTGACGTACTTACCCTTGCTATCCGTCACTGTAAAACTGAGAACCACCAGATCCACGCGGGACTGGAAGATCGGCGTCCTTCCCTCCTGCGCCAGCAGCCAGATCCCTCCGCCGGTGGCTGTCAGACCGCCGGCCACTAATGCAAATCGCGCGCTCCTCCTGAGTGACGGAAACCTCATTTTCTGTCTGCTCCCCGTCCCGGTGTGCCAGGACTGATTTATGGTTCCGGGTTACCCGGTTTTTCCGAATTCGATGCTGTTACCTGATTTGGATCCGTCCTCAGCCCTTCTCCCACCGAACGCAGGCTCCGCAGTAGTGCCGGCCAGTCCTCAAGATGCGAGGCAAAAATGCGCTCCGCCACTTTTTCAGTCCACTCCGGCACCAGAACATTCAATTGCGCGGGTTGCACGCCTGTCTGGTCGCCCACGTCGGCCCAATAGAGAAGGTTCGATTCCCAGCTCTCCGCCATGATACGGCTGGAATATCCCATCAGAGCCGGAAAGGTTCTCAGATTCAATAACTCGGGGCGATACGAATTAGCCAGCGTAGGCTTCGCTGTGCCCCACGCCCGCGAAATTGCCGTCTGGCTCACCTGGGCCGGAATGAGGGTTCGAAATTGCGCGATCTCATCTGTTTCCGGATTCGACTTCGCCACTCCGCTACTCTCCGCGATTCCTTCCGCCATCGTATACATCTCGGAGGGGGTCAGCGCCTCGATCGCAGTGTGCGCGTCTCCCGATGCGATGGAACGCATAACCAGCGCCGCTCTGGACGGGTTGGCCACCCGATAGATTCCCCGGGAAACTTCTTCGCGCAGGGCCGGTTCCACAGTGGCTTCGGCAATCACGTCCTCGGCAAGGCGCATATGCAAACCCACCCAGTGCATCTGTGCCGGCGTCACCGTCCAGAACCGCGACGATCGCGATGTCAGTATCATCTCCGGCACCAGATCGCCCCAGATCAGCGCCTGAGTTTTCGTCGGAACCAGGAAGTTCTGCTCGGCTTCCGCAAGCGCATAGGGGAGCCCCGAAAGCGACCCGACCAGTCTGCCGCCCGCGTTCGACGGCCAGCCGGTTCCATGAATTTCAGTAGTGCGCCAGCTATGGTTCGCGCCCGCTGCGCCGATGAAATCGTGGCCGCGAACAAACAGCGGATTCGTGATCAGGATCTGCGCGCCCGGCGGGGCGTAATGCAGGTAGTTATATCCAACGATCGTATCCCGCAGGCTCGGCGCCAGCTTCCCGCGAAGGTCCTTCATCTTTTCCGGGTCCTTCGCGGCCTTGTCGATGATCGCCCGCAGGTTGAGTTTCCGCTCATCGTCCACGTGCCGGTCCGGGAAGTAGCCGAATGCCACGGCGGTCTTTTCGACCTCGCTCATCTGGTTGCGGGGAAGCTCAATATCTCCGACGCGGCTCGCCAGCCTTGCGGAAAGCTGCGAATTCAGTTTCCCGCCTTTGGGAACCGTCTCGAGGTTGTCCGCCAGTTCAAAGAGAAGGTCGGCCGGAAGCAGTCTCTGCGCTTCAAAGATGTGCTGCTCCTGCTGCACCAGTTCCGCGCGCGCATCCGAATCGTCAATCCGCGGGCCTCCCGCCAGCAGCGCCAGCATCCGTTCCTGGAGTGTTCCCGCTTTCGCTTGCGAGCCTCCTCCCGCGTTCTTGACCAGGAGCTCGAGACCGGCGCGCGCCGCATCGAAAAGATCGCGGTCGCTTTTCACGGATCCGAAGGGCGCAATCACGCCCGGCGAGCGTTTCATCGGCTTTGTCGGCGGGTATGCTTCCCTGGCGGCAGAAGATCTGCCAGATTCCGGTCAGCCCCTGCATCGTCCCGACTACGTCCTGGCGAAACAGCGCGTCGTGGGACCTGTCAATGGCAACGGCGGTGTCCAGCCAGGCCACGATGGTCTTGTCGCTCAGCGAAGGCGCATCGTTAAAGATCGTGAACTGCGCGCCGTAGATGCTCCATGCGTGGATCATCCGCTGAACCGTTTCCGGTCTCAGCGGCTGCGCCCGGTTACGGTCGAGGTCGCTCAGCGCCATGAAGATCTTCAGCGGCTCGTTGTCCACCGGCTTGCGGCAAAGAGCGAACAGCGCCTCGATCACATCGTCCGGGTCTTTCCAGTTCGCCGCGGATTTGCTCAGCTTCGCGTCGTACTTGGCTTTGGGAGTCTTGATGAACAACTCCCTCCACGAATCGATGCCCCCGGGGATATGCGCTTTCCCGTCCGCGTCGATGTGCAGCCGCGTCGTAAGCAGCATCATTTCCGTGTTCGACCGGAAGACGGGCCGCGCCGGGCCCGGCGTTGTAATGCGCCCGCGAATGGCGTTGTAATACCGCTTCATGCGCACCGGATCGGTGAGGTATTCCAGAACCGCGGCCTGCTGTGATCCGCCCGAGAGGCGCGCGAGAGAATCGTACAGGCTCGCGAGCCATCCGTCGTCTTTCAGCATCAGCTTCTCGAAGAACTCGCTTCCTTTGTCCGGGGATACGCCAACGATCTCGGCCCACGCCGCGGCAGATCTGGCGCCGCCAGGCAATACGGCCTTGCCCTGCCGGATCTCAAAGTTGCCGCCGAAGAAATCGAGCACGCTCGCGCTCGCGCGGAGCCTCGCCGCCGGGGTGCCGGCCTTCAGAGCGTCAGCCGTCTCGGGGTCCAGTTTCGACATGCCGAGATAGAAGCGGCTGAGGCCCGGGTCGCCCAGAAACGCATCGATGAAATCACCCTGGGTCTTTTCCCGCACGCTGAGCCAGTACTCCGGTGAATAGAGGATGGTGGCCTTCGACGGATGGTACTCGTAACTGAACGGTTTACCGGTACGTAGCGCCTGCTCCAGTTCGGCCAGGGGAAACCCGGAGTCGGTCGTGATAAAGGCGCGCGCGGCGTTTACGGTTTCGAGCACCAGATCCCCACCACACTCGCCGCGAATGCGGTAGCCCAGCATTCTCAGCAGATCGTTGGTTTGCGTCGATTCGCAGTTCGCAATCCGGATCGTCTCCTCCGCACCGGCCAGCTTCGCCAGTTCCCGTGCCTGCGCGAGATATCGCTGCACGAGTTTGAGGTATTCGGTCTCGTCCAGTTCGTCGTTCGAATGGGATGCCTGATAGCCGTTTGTTACGACGTTGCGCGCCAGCGCGGTAAGGATGTCGTCCGCGTCGGTTGAGGGAGAGATTGCGGCCATTCGGGCGAAAGAACGAAGCGGCCCGGGAATCTGGATCGTCTGCAGTCTGGAGTCGGTGGCCCCGGCCGGTTTGGGATTGAATCCGCTCAAACCCTTCCCGCCCAGCTCCTGGTATTTCGCGAGATCTGCTGTGGCTCCGGTGCGGTCGCCCGCGACCAGATCTAGGAGCACCGCCCGCCGTTCCGCTGCGGCGGCATCCGGCATGCGCCCGGCTTTTTGGTATAGCGCGGCGGCTTTGCGATACGCCTCGCGTGCGCCCGGATCCCGATATCGCTCAAGAGTTTGAGCGTAGCCGTTCAACAGCTCGGGGTCGTCGGGAGTAGCCTTCAGCGCCCTGGCGTAGACATCCTTTGCCGCGGCCGAATCACCGGCTTCCTCATACTTCTGAGCCCTGTCGATTACTTCGTTCGCGCACAGTCCCGTTACCAGACATAGCGTTAAGACGATTGAGCGTAGCATCATATGCCTCGCGTTGGCCCTTCGCTTTGGTAGTTCACTCTAACACGTTCGGAAAAGACTTGTGTAGCAACGATGTAAAAGATGTAAAAACGGCTACGCTGGCTCGAAATTATACTGAAATCGGCATGGCGTTGATTGAGCCGGACACCAGTGGATTGTATTGCGAACCCGGCGGATTTCATATCGATCCGTCGCTCCCGGTCCCCAAAGCGCTGATTACCCACGCGCACTCCAGCCACCTGCGCGGCGGCTGCGGCCGGTATCTCTGTTCGACCGACTCCTCGCTGCTTCTTCGGGAAATGCTGGGTCCGGACGCATTGATAGAGACGGTACGATACGGCGAGTCCCTCCGGATTGGCGATGTCGATGTTTCTTTCCATCCGGCTGGCCACATACTTGGTTCGGCGCAGATCCGCATCGAGTATCGTGGCGAGGTTTGGGTAGTTTCCGGCGACTACAAGCTGGAACCCGATCCCACCTGCGCGCCTTTCGAGCCAATCCGATGTAACGTTTTTGTAACTGAATCCACCTTCGGATTGCCGATCTATCGTTGGCCTCCGTCGGTCGGTGTCCTTGCCTCCATCGAGAATTGGCGCAGCGAGAATACGAAACGCGGGAAACGCAGTGTGATCTTCGCCGATCCCTGGGGCAAGGCCCAAAGGCTGCTGGCGGGTCTCGGGCCGGCGTTTTGTCACGAAGACATAAAGAAGGTGAACGTAATCTACCGCGCGCGCGGTGTTGCCTTGTCTGAGGCAGAGGCATCCGATTCACTGGTTATCGCGCCGCCATCCGCCCAAGGGACAGCATGGATGAAACAACTCGGCGCCGTTTCGACGGCGCTCGCCTCCGGCTGGATGCGGATTCGAGGCAAGCGCCGATATCAGTCGGTCGACATTGGGTTTGTTTTGTCGGATCACGCCGACTGGCCCGGCTTGCAGCAGGCGATCCGGGAGACCGGCGCCGAATCCGTTGCCGTAAGCAGTGGTTACAAAGAGCCCATGGTCCGATGGCTCCAGGAACAGGGCAAGCAGGCTTGGGCGTTGTGAAGGCCTTCGCCGAACTTTACACGGACCTCGACGAAACAACGAAGACCAACGAGAAGATCGACGCCCTCGTTCGTTACTTCCGGGTTGCCCCGCCCGAAGACGCGGTCTGGGCGATCCACTTCCTGATCGGCCGCCGCATCAAACGTCTGATCGAGACCCGCAAACTGGTGGAATGGGCGATCGCCGAAGCCGGTATCCCCGAGTGGATCTTCGGCGACTGCTACTCCGCCGTCGGCGATCTGGCCGAGACCATCGCCCTGCTGCTGCCCGCGCCTTCCGCCTCGGCTCCCGAACCGCTGCATTACTGGGTGGAACGGCGGCTGCTGCTGCGCTGGATGCGGCGAGCATCGCGGTCGTCTCGCGCCTGGCGCGAGATGGACGAGCCAGCAGCGGTTCGTCTGGAACAAGCTGATTACCGGCGAGTTTCGCGTCGGCGTGTCGCAGAATCTGGTCGTGCAGGGCGCTCGCCCAGTTCGCGGATCTTGACGACCGAAGTCGTTTCCCATCGGCTCATGGGCGACTGGCAGCCGACCCGGCATTCTACGCCCAGCTAATCGCAAAACAAACCGCAATCTTCGGACGTCAGCCGGCCGTATCCGTTCTTCCTCGCCTATCCTCTGGAAGGCGATCCCGCCCAGCTCGGTGACCCGTCCGACTGGATCGCCGAATGGAAGTGGGACGGCATCCGCTCCCAAGTGATCCGCCGCAGCCGGGCGAGACCTTCATCTGGTCGCGCGGCGAGGAACTGGTCACCCAGCGATTCCCCGAACTCGGGATCGGCGACCTCTTGCCGGAGGGCACCGTCATCGACGGCGAAATCCTGCCTTGGAAAGACGACCTGCCGCTCCCGTTCGCCCAACTCCAGCGCCGCATCGGCCGCAAGGTTCTCGGTCCAAAGATCCTGGCCGACGTGCCGGTCGTGCTGCTGGCATACGACCTCCTCGAATGGCAGGGCGCCGACATCCGCGACTGGCCGATCGAGCGCCGCCGCGCCCAACTGGCCGAAGTCGTGCCTGGCGGGCGGCCGCCGGTCGGTCCTGTCGCAGCCGGTCGCGTGCGCGACCTGGGACGCGCTCGCCGAGCTTCGGCACGAGTCCCGATCCCGGCGCGTGGAAGGTTTTATGCTCAAGCGCCGCGGTTCACCTTACCGGGTTGGCAGGCGTGCGCGGCGACTGGTGGAAGTGGAAGATCCAGCCTTATTCGATCGACTGCGTGCTTGATCTACGCCCAGCCGGGCAACGGAAAACGGGCCAGCCTCCTGACCGACTACACCTTCGGCATCTGGGACGACGGCGAACTCGTGCCCTTCGCGAAAGCGTACTCCGGGTTGACCAACGACGAGATCGCGCAGGTGGACGCCTGGGTCCGGCAGAATACGTCGAAACATTCGGCCCGGTCCGCAAGGTCAAACCCGAACTCGTCTTCGAACTGGCCTTCGAAGGAATTCAGAAGAGCTCGCGCCACCGCTCCGGGATCGCCGTCCGTTTCCCGCGCATGGCGCGCTGGCGTCAGGACAAGAAGGCCGAAGACGCCGACTCTATCGAGACGATTCGTGCACTGCTGCCGGCATAGCCAGGCGTTCGATCCATGCTCGCCGCTCTGAAGTTTCCGGCACGGGGATTTCCCCGGTCGATGAGGATGCCAGCCGCGATCATCCCGGAATGCTGCGGTCTTCGATCGGCAGATTCGTAAATATGAGGCCGAGGTCAAGGCAGTGTACACGTCTACCAGCTTCCTTCAAACGTATGCGATGATGTCCGTCCAGCAAAGTACCGTCGGGGGCGCCTTGAGGCAATCCGCATCATGCGTCGGGCGTAGACGCGGTTTCCCGCTGTAAGGTTGTCAAATCGAGACGGCCGGTGTAGATCGCCATTCCGACGGCGGCGTGGATTCCCATCTCATCCAGCGCCTGGATGTCGTCCATCGTCGTGATGCCGCCCGCTGCGGTGATCTCGTGGTCCGTCGCGGCGCGCAGGCGGCGGAACCAGTCGAGGTCCGTGCCGTGCATCATGCCTTCCTTATCCACGTAGGTGCAGAGGAAACCGGAGCACCAGGGCTCCAAGCTGGTGAACACTTCTTCGGCGGTAAAGGTGGTCGCCTCCTGCCAGCCGTTCACGACGATACGTCCGCCCTTCGAATCGAGCGCCAGCACGATTCGCTCCTGTCCGATCGCGTCCTTGAGCTCCTGCAGGAAACGCCTGGTCGGGTCCGTGGGGACCAAACGTCGACGTGCCGACGATCACTCGGAACGCGCCCTGGTCCAGTAACGCCCGCGCGCGATCGACGGTTCGCACGCCGCCGCCGGCTCGAATCACGGCCTTTGCGGCCAGCATCTCGACCAGATCGTCGTTGGCGCCGCGACCCATCGCGGCGTCGAGGTCGATGACCTGAATCTGCGGGAAGGCGGCGAAGCGACGCAGCATTTCTTCGGGGCTGTCCGCTTCGAGAGCCTTCTCTCGGCCCTGTACAAGCTGGACCACCTTGCCATCCATCAAATCAATACACGGAACGATCAATAAGTTTTCCTCACCGGGATGCCTGCACGGTCCAGACACTCTTTCAGATCGTCGACCGTGTACGTGCCGTAATGGAATACCGATGCTGCGAGCGCCGCATCGGCTTCGCCTTCTGTCAGCACCCTGACGAAATGGTCGGGCGTACCCGCGCCCCCGGATGCAATCACGGGAATACGGGTTGCACGTGAAACCGCGCGGGTCAGCTTGCAGTCGAAGCCGGTTTGCACGCCGTCGGTGTCCATGGACGTGAGCAGGATCTCGCCGGCGCCAAGTTCTTCGCCACGCGCCGCCCACTCGATGGCATCGATCCCTTCGTCGTCACGGCCTCCTCTTGTGTAGACGTGCCATCCATCCGAACCGTACCGGCGCGCGTCGATCGCGAGGATGACAGCCTGCGCTCCGAATTCGCGGCTCAGTTCCGTGATCAGTTCGGGGCGGCGCACGGCAGCCGTGTTTACGGAAACTTTATCCGCGCCGGACATGAGGATCTGGCGCGCATCCGCGACCGACCGGATTCCGCCGCCCACCGCGAGCGGGATAAAGACCTTGCGGGCCGTTCGCGAGACGACGTCCGCCATGATCGCGCGCGCGTCGCTCGATGCCGTGATATCGAGGAAGACCAGTTCGTCCGCGCCCTGCTGGTTATAGCGATCGGCGAGTTCCACCGGATCGCCCGCGTCTCGCAAATTTACGAAGTTAACGCCCTTCACGACTCTGCCCGCGGTCACGTCGAGGCACGGGATGATTCTCTTCGCTAACATTCGAGGTTCACGAAGTTACGTACGATCGCCAGTCCGTGCGGCCCGGATTTCTCGGGATGGCACTGCACGCCGAACACATTGCCGGACTCGAGAACCGCGGTGTAAGGCAAAGTGTAAGTGCAGGTCGCGGCGGTTTGCTCGACTACCGGCGCGTAGTAGCTGTGGGCGAAGTAGACGTACGGCTTCTCCGGCAAGCCGCTGAGCAATCGCGACGGCTTCACCGAATCGAGCTGGTTCCAGCCCATGTGAGGCACTCGCGCCGAGTTATCGAAGCGGCTCACCTTTCCGGGAAAGATGCCGAGGCCTGCCTGGCCGGGCGCTTCCTCGCTGCTTTCGAACAGACCCTGCAGGCCGAGGCAGATCCCGAGGAACGGCACACCGGCGCGAATCCGGGAGACGAACGTATTGCGAACTTCCATTTCATCGAGCGCCCGCAGCATCTGGCCGAAGTGCCCGACTCCGGGCAAGCACGATCTTCGAGGCGCGTTCCAGACCGGCGGCGTCCCGGACCAGTTCGTAAGTCGCGCCGATTTCGTCGAGAGTGTTTTGCACCGACCGAAGGTTGCCCGCGCCGTAATCGAAGATCGCGATCACAGGAGGCCCTTGGTGGAGGGGAGCTGATCTTTCAGACGCTCGTCGGTGGAGCAGGCGTAACGCATGGCTCTCGCCCAGCATTTGAAAATGGCTTCGAGTTTGTGATGGTTCGAGCGGCCATAGAGAACCTTCGCGTGCAGGTTAGCTCCCGCGTGGTGGACGAAGCCGCCGAGGAAGTCCTCCATCAGTTCCGACTGCAGATCGCCGACAAGGCGCACTTTGACCTTGTCCTTATAGACAAGCGCCGGGCGGCCGCCGAGATCGACCGCGACTACGGCGAGCGTCTCGTCCATGGGCAGCACGAAATAGCCCGCGCGGTTAATGCCTTTGCGGTCGCCGAGCGCTTTGGAAAAGAGCTGTCCGATCACGATGCCGACGTCTTCGACGGTGTGGTGCTGGTCGACATCGAGATCGCCTTTGGCCGTGAGCTTCAGATCGAAACCGCCATGCTTCGTGAACAGCTCGAGCATGTGGTCGAAAAAACGAACCCCCGTCGAGATTTCGTACTTGCCGTGACCTTCGATGCGCAGCGTGCCGCCGATCTGCGTTTCTTTGGTATCGCGCTGAATTTTAGCGGTTCTGGCCAATTACCGCCTCCAGGGAATTGATGTCGTCGAGCACGGCAACTGCACCCTCGGCGCGAAGTAACCGGACGAGGTCGTCATAGCGTGGGTTCGATTTTGCGGCGATTCCGATGAAGGGGATGCGGGCGGCGCGCGAGGCTCGGGCGTCATCCACCGTATCGCCGATGTACCAGCATTTCCCGTGCGCGAGCGACGCACAGATTTTATGCAGGCCTTCCGGATCGGGCTTGGAATGCGTCACGTCATCGGCGCCGATGACAGGATCGAACCGATTCGGGAGGAAGCGATTCAGCGTTACGTTCGCTTCCCAGCGCAGGCGGCCGGTGAAAACGGCCAGGTAATGGCGCTCGGCCAACCGGTCGAAGAGGCCGTCGTGAGCCAGCCATTCTTCGCGGGTGATCAGGCCGTCGGAGTTCTCGCCCTGGAAGATCTTCTGAAAGTAATCGACAACCTCTTTGTAAGGAATATCGGCGCCGTGTTCCTGGATCAGGCGTGTCGAGAGCAGCCAGTCGTCATTCCATCCGCCGCGATTCTTCCAGTCCTGGATTTCCTCGTGGGAGATTTCGTAACCAGTGAAGTGTTTGACGGTCGCCTGGATGGTGGCGCGGTAGGATTCGTTTACGTCGACGAGCACGCCGTCCATGTCGAATACGATCAGGTCTTTTTCACCGGCGACGAGATCGCCGGCGCTACCGGTTGACGTGGAGTTCGGGGCCTGACGGACACCGGCGACGAGATCGCCGGCGCTACCGGCGTTTACGTAAAGGTTCGCGCCGGGCGGAAGCCCGGCGGCAGGCCCGAAGGCCTGGCCCCACCAGATCTTCTCCAGTTCGTCGAGCACGGCTTGCGCCTGTTCGCGCGTACCTGCTGTGATGCGCACGCCGCCGGGGATCTCATAGCTGCGATCGCGTACGAGAATCGCCTTGTCTCGCAGGGCGTCGCGCACTTCGATCGCGCGGTCGCCGAAATATCCCAGGATGAAGTTCGCCGCACTTGGCGCGTGTTCGATTCCGAGCTTGTCCAGCCCGGCTTCTGCAGCAATTGCCGCGCCGCGAGCGCTTCGGCGACGTAATTTGTCGACGTACTCGCGTGTCCTGAATCGCCGCTTCGGCGGCCAATGCCGCGAGCATGTTGACGCTGTACGGAGATTGGGCCTTGTGCAGATACTGGATGTTACCGGCTTGCGAGAACAGGCAGCCGATTCGCATGGCCGCCATCCCGTAGACCTTGGAAAAAGTGCGGCTCACGAAGAGGTTCGGATACTTTGCGATCAGGGGCAGGGCAGTGATGCCGCAGAATTCGTAGTACGCCTCGTCTATCAGAACGGCCGCTTGCGGAGCGCGTTCCAGAATTTGTTCGATCTCCGGGACGCCGATCGCCGTGCCGGTCGGGTTATTCGGATTCGAGATCAGGATGGCGCGCGTCGCGGGAGTGATCGCCTCAAGTAATTCGGCGAGCGGAAATGCGAGCGTGCCCGGAAGATAGTCGATTTCCCGGATCTTCGCGCCCGCCACTTCCGCGTAGAACCGGTACATCGCGTAAGACGGGCGCGCGATGATGACCTCATCCGCGTCATCGAGATAGGTGTTGACCAGGACCTGAATGGCTTCGTCTGTTCCATTCGTCAGCAGCAATTCATCCGGCGACACCTTGAAGAACGCGGCCAGCGCCGGCTTGACGCGCGTATATTCCGGATAAATGCTGAGCTGCTGTTCGCACAGCCGGCGTTCTCAGGAACTCGATGACGCGCGGTGAACAACCGACCGTGTTCTCGTTGAAATCGAGGCGCATCTTGCCTGCGCGCCCGCCGCTGGGCGGCGAGTACGGCGCCATCTCAAGCACTGCTTTGCGAGGCGTCGGTCTATCCAAGCCGCACCTCGACAGATCGGGCATGCGCTTCGAGACCTTCGGCGCGAGCGAGCGTGGTGATCGCCGGCGCCAGTTTTTCGAGCGCGATGGACATCGAGTTGCTGGACCGAGATGACCTTCACGTAGTCGGCGGCGGACAGCCCGCCGCGCAGACGCGCCGCGCCATTGGTCGGGAGGACATGGTTCGGGCCGGTCGCATAGTCTCCGGCGGCTTCGGGGCTGTAAGGGCCGATAAAGACGCTTCCCGCGTGGCGAACCTTCGACAGCAACTCTTCGTGATGAAGACTCAGGTGCTCCGGGGCGAAGGCGTTCGACAGCTCCATGGCTTCGTTGAGCGAGCCCACCACGACGATCGCGCTGTTTTTGTCGATCGCTTTGCGCGCTACAGCCGCGGTAGAAAGCGTTGCAAGCTGATGCTCGATCTCCTGAGCGACCTCGGCGGCGAGTCGCTTCGAAGTCGTCAGGAAGAACGCGCTGGCATCGGTGTCATGCTCGGCCTGTGCGAGCATATCGGCTGCGACAAAGTTCGGCCTCGGCCTGGGCGGCGATGATCAGGATCTCGGTGGGACCGGCCACGAAATCGATGCCGACCTCTCCCGCAAGCAGTTTCTTGGCGGCGGTCACATAGATGTTGCCGGGTCCGACGATGCGGTCGGCGCGCGGAACGGTTTTCGTTCCGTATGCGAAAGCGGCGATGGCCTGCGCGCCGCCCATCCGAAAGACCTGGTCGACGCCGAGGTAATGCGCCGTGGCATAAACTTCGTGAACCGGTTTCGGACAGGCGACGCAGATGTTTTTCACGCCCGCGGCCTGGGCCGGAACAGCCGTCATGATCAGGGAGGAGGGCAGGGGATAGCGGCCCGCGGGGATGTAGCAACCGACCGTGTCCAGCGGGCGGACGATCTGCCCCACCTTGAAGCCGTGGGCAAAGGAAGAGATGAATTCGGCGGGCACCTGCTTTTCGGCGTAACGACGAACGTTGCGCGCCGAGACTTCCACGGCGTTCCTGAAATCGTTTTTTACTCGTTTGGCCGAGGCAGCGAGTTCCCCGGCCGGCACTCGCACCGACTTACCTTCGAAGTTATCGAACTTACGCGCGAGTTCGAGCAGTCCCTTGTCGCCGCGTGTGCGCACGATTTCGAGGATGGGACGTACGATTTCCTCGGCTTCGGTGAGCCGGGTTTTGCGCCGGGCCAGCACGCGGCCCATGTCTTTCGATTCGAGAATTCGGATCATTTGATTTCGTTCAAGTCACCGGCGGCAAGACCGCCGGCGCTACCTTTTGCCGCCGGCGCTACATCACTATTTTGTTCAGCGGGTATTCGACGATGCCCTCGCCGCCCGCCTGCTTCAGGCGCGGAATAATCGTGCGCACCGTCGATTCATCCAGGATTGTATTGACGGCGAGCCACTCTCCATCGCTCAGATGCGAAACGGTGGGACGCTTCAGCGCGGGCAAGACGTTCAATACCGTTTCGAGGTTGTCCCGATGTACGTTCAACATCAGGCCCACCTTCCCCAGAGCGGCGATCGCGCCGTCGAGCAGAAGCTTCAGATCTTCCAGTTTCCTGCGCGTCCAGGTCCGGTCCCAGGCGGCCCGGTTTGCGATCAGTTGCGTGTTCGATTCGAGAACGGTCTCAATAATCCGCAGCTTATTGGCTCGCAAAGACGAACCCGTTTCGGTAACTTCGACGATGGCGTCGGCCAGGACCGGCGGCTTCACTTCCGTCGCGCCCCAGCTGAATTCGACTTTGGCCGAGACGCCGTTGCGCGCCAGATAACGCTTCGTCGTGGCGACCAGTTCGGTCGCGATGATCTTGCCTTCCAGATCTTTCACGCTCTGAAAGCCGCTCGATTCCGGAACGGCGAGCACCCACCGCACCTTGCCGAAGCTCTGCTTGGCGTAGACCAGATCCGCGACGGCCACGACGCTGGCTCCGACCTCCTCGACCCAATCGAGGCCGGTCAGCCCGGCGTCGAGAATGCCATCCTCGACATAGCGCGCCATCTCCTGAGCGCGTATGAGCATGCACTCGATCTCCGGATCGTCCACGGAGGGGAAGTACGAGCGCGAACTGCTGGTGATGTTGAAGCCGGCGCGGCGGAACAGGTCGATGGTGGCGTTTTCCAGGCTGCCTTTGGGGATTCCGAGTTTCAGGGTCACTTACCGACCCCGTAGACTTCCGCGGGATCGTAGGTGCGCGGTTCGCTTTCCACCCACTCTTCGCCCGGTTTCCCGGAATCGAGCTTCCGGTAAAAGCAGCTTTCGTAGCCGGCGTGACAAACGCCGGGACCGAGCGATTCCACCTGGATCAGCAGCGTATCGTCATCGCAATCGGTGGCGATTTCCTTGACGACGAGACGGTGGCCGGAGCTTTCGCCCTTCATCCAGAGCTTGTTGCGCGAGCGGCTGTAAAAAGTGACAAAGCCGGTGTCGCGCGTCTTGCGGAAGGCCTCTTCGTTCATGAAGCCGACCATAAGGACGCGCTCGGAAGCCGCATCCTGAATGACGGCGGGAACGAGGCCGTCGAGTTTACCGTAATCGAGACTCATACGTGGCGCTTTTGCTGACCGGGCCCGGGCGCAACCGGACAGGGCTCAATAAAAACGCCCGCCGGTTGTCGCGGCGGGCGTCCTTTCATTTGACTTTACAAAACCGAGTTAAACAAATCGATTTAAGTCCCGCCCCGCCGCACACCGATCGCCGGATGGTGATGATGATGGCGACGAGCGACGAAGGGAACTGACATAAAGCGATAGTGTATCAGGGCGTTGACCGTGGAATCAATCGCGATCGTGCGTGGTATCCGCTTCACGCGTTTCCGCCAAACGAAGCCAGTTTGGCATTAAAAGCCCTGTTTCCAGCGGTTTGGCCGGATGAATACGTTGCTTTGCGGGCGCATCCTGCGCCGGCGGCAGCGTGTTCGGAAGAATCGATTCGAGGGGATGACTGGATGCCATGAATTTGTCCGATATACAGTGTCTTTTCGCGATTAACTATTGCACGGAAAAATGCTCCTGGTTACACCGGAGTCGCATAAGACTTTTGGAATCAACGAAAAATAACTTTCGTAAGCCTGTCACCGATAACCCCGGAGCATCTGAATTTACTGACGTTGCGCACCGGGGCGGATGGTACAGGGTTTAAACTCCTTTAATGAACGGGGCGGCGGTACTGCGCGTGCAAAGCGCTATACCGCCTGCCACGCTTCTGCTGAAGACAGGCGCTGTGAAGAGGAGTGCGCCTTTCCTTGCGGGGAATGGCGTAAATCATCCTGGAAAAAGCGCAAACGGGCGCGAGTCCCGCAGTCTTGCGACATGATTCTTAACGAACGCATTCTTCGCCTGGTGGTGGTTCTCGCGGAAGAATTACACTTCGGGCGCGCCTCCGAAAGGCTTCACGTATCTCAACCTGCTTTGAGCGGCACGCTCAAACTTCTCGAAAGCGACCTGGGCGTCCGGCTCTTCAAGTGCAGCAGCCGAAAGGTGGAATTGATGGAAGCCGGCCGGGTTCTCGCGTCTGAGGCGCAACGTCTGATCAAAGAAAACGAGCAGGCGGTCGATTTCAAATTGGACGCTGCTCAGGGGTCACTCTCGCGCTTTTTCCGGCTATCAGCCAGGGAATGTGTCGCCGAACATTGGAAGGCCGCTGACAGATTCGGCTTTGGTCGCCTCGTCCTGCAAGACGTCCCAATGCTCTTTCAGCAGACCGTCTTCGAATCGGACAACGTCGGCGGCGACCCACGCGGCGGTCCGTCCATTCCCACTGAAGCGGCCGTGAGCTATGACATAGTCACCTTCTGCGACTATGAGTTGATTCTCATAGCGCAAAGTTTCGGGCGCTGATCGGACGAGATCGAACAGACCAGCCCCTGGCTTTATGTGGGCGCTGTGCTGGATATAGTCCGGTGACCAGAAGCGCTCCGCCGCCGTGTAGTCACGCTTGTTGAAGAGTGTCTCGAATGCCTCAAGCAGAAGTTTCTTATTCCGTTCCGGGGACGAGTTGCTCATCTGTATTTTGTGGATAACTGTCGCAGACTTTATGCGATTGATTCAGGAAGGCTCAATCGCCGAAGCGCAGCGCGGATCGAGCCTTTGCTTTCGCCGCTTCCTCTTCACGATTTTTGGGCGGAGCGGTTGTTTCGAGTGAGTGGAGAAGACGGAGGGAGATCCCGGCGACTTCGTCGACGGCTTCGAGGAAAATGGCTTCGTTTGCCTTCGACGGTTTGGTGAAACCGCAGATCTTTCTCACGAACTGAAGAGAGGCGGCTCGCACCTCTTCTTCGGTGACAGGCGGATCGAAGTTGAATAGTGTTTTGATGTTCCTGCACATACCGGATGCCTTCAAGGTATCAATGCGGGAGGGGATCTTGCCACAGAAGCTCGCGCCGCAGAGTTCCGGCATCCAAGGGAGAATGATCGCCGGAAGATCTGATGCGCCGCGAGCTGAAATTTTCACTCCTGCTGGCCGCCGGTGTGGTGCTGGGGCAACCAACTCCCGAAGGAGGAGTTTGAAGTCGTATCGATCCGCCAGCACGCGGCGCCGGTCACAGTGTCGTCCAAATGATCAACGGCGCGACATATCGCGGAGTCGCGATTACAGTGATGGACCTGATCACGGATGCATATAACATTCAGATGACGCAGGTTTCCGGAGAGCCGCGTTGGGCAAGGACAGATCGATATGACGTCGAAGCGAAGGCTGCAAGCGAGGGGGCGCTGGCCTGGGATCGAGCGAGGCCGATGCTTCAGTCGATGCTGACCCAGCGATTCAAACTGGATGTGCGCCACCACGCGAGGGAGGTCGCGGCGTATGATCTCGTGCTCACAAATCGAGGTCCGAAGTTCAGGAAGAATATCGATCCTGACGCGAAATCCAGGAGGGTTACGAAGGCTGATCTTGCGGGGACTCAGGCGCGTGAAACAAAGGCGACCATGGCACGGTTGACTACTCAGCTCCCTTAGCTCAGGCCGTCCAGTGGTAGACAAAACCGGACTGACGGGCGAGTATGACTTCACCTTCAGTTGGGCTTCCGACAATAGCGCGGCCGAGGTTGTTCACGGCGTTGCAGGAGCAACTCGGCTTAAGGCTGGAACCGTCGAGAACGAAATTAGCGTGGGGACGCTCCCTCCCGGTCGCGGTTCGGAATGGTTGTTCCGGGGAGCGGCGCACGGGTGCGCGGAGTCCGGTGGTTTGAGATGTTGTTTCGTCACGATCTCTATCCACGGTAAAATCGTTGGGTGGATGCCGTGGCTCACGATGCCGCGCTTTCGGCATTTGTGAACGTGCGTTCTCGTCTTTTCGGGATTGCGTACCGAATACTCGGAAGGGCGGCCGAGGCCGAGGATGTCGTCCAGGACGCCTGGTTGCGTTGGCAGACCGCCGATCGCAGCGTTGTCGTGGATCCTCCCGCGTTCCTCGCGACAACGACTACGCGACTGGCGATCAACCTCGCTCAGACGGCGCGCTCGCGCCGCGAGACGTATGTCGGGACATGGCTTCCGGAGCCGGTGGATACCAGCGAGAACCCTCATTACGGAGCGGAACGCGCCGAGGCGCTGGAGTTCGCGGTCCTTCTGCTGCTCGAAAAACTTTCTCCTGTCGAGCGGGCTGCCTATGTTCTGCGGGAAGCATTCGACTACCCTTACCGGCAGATTGCCGAAATGCTGCGACTGAAAGAAGCGAACACGCGCCAACTGGTCACCAGGGCTCGCAAGCATATCGGGGACGGGCGTCGTGCGCTCGTGAGTTCATCCGCGCAGCAGCGCCTTCTCAGAGCTTTTATCGCAGCGCAGGAGGGGGACCTCGCCCGACTGGGACTGCTCTTTGCGTCCGATATTGTTTCGTGGTCGGATGGCGGCGGGCTCGTGGGCGGGGCGCGCACCGCAGGGGGCGGCCGTAAGCGTGTCGCGAAGTTTATCAGCGCGTTTGCCTCGCATTTCTCGACTATGAAGCTTGGGTGGTCACCGTAAATGGACAACAATCCGCGCTCATCACTCGCGATGGCGCCGGTGTCGCCCTCGTGATAATCGACACCTCGGCGCAAGGCATCGGCCGGATTCTTTGTCTGGCGCGAGCCCGCGATCGACGGAATCGAGACGCGACCGTATCTTCCGCACGGTGTCACCTCGCGCCCGGATGTTCGGTCTTAACCAGTGAGACCGTCAGGTTTGAAATGCCCCGGTCGAAAGCAGTCGAAAGTAAAGGAGATCATTATGAAAATCGTAGTAATTGGAGGCAGCGGACTCATAGGGTCGAAGCTTGTGAATCAGCTTCGTGACCATGGGCACGAAACAGTCGCAGCGTCGCCCGCTTCGGGTGTGAACACTCTCACGGGCGAGGGACTCGCCGCGGCGTTGAAAGGCGCCTCCGTAGCCGTCGATGTAACGAATTCCCCTTCCTGGGAAGACTCGGCCGTAATGAAGTTTTTCGAGACCTCAACCCGTAACCTGCTCGCCAGTGAAGCGGCCGCGGGTGTGGGACATCACGTTGCGTTGTCAGTGGTGGGAACGGAACGTCTGCTCGAAAGCGGCTTTTTCCGGGCGAAACTCGCTCAGGAGAACCTGATAAAACAAGGTTCGATTCCCTGGTCGATCGTGCGCGCGACCCAGTTCTTCGAATTCGTCAAAAGCATTGCCGACTTTTCCAGCGATGGGAACAAAGTACGCATGCCATCCGCGCTGATTCAGCCCATGGCCGCTGACGACGTCGCCGGCGCGGTAGCCAGAGTCGCGATGGGCTCACCGGTGAACGGCACCGTGGAAGTGGGGGGGCCGGAAAAATTTCGTCTCGATGACCTCATCCGACGCGATTTGGCTGCGCTCAAGGATCCTCGCGAAGTAATCACAGACCCTGGCGGGCGGTACGTCGGTATCGCGTTGAGCGAGAGCTCACTAATTCCCGGCGCCGACGCGCGACTCGGAAAGACGCGTTTCGAAGATTGGCTTCAACGTCAGGTTCCAATTACGAATCCACAGGCGAAGGCAGGTACAGCAACGGGAACGAACGTATGACGAGTTAAAGAGCGATATGGGCGCCGGCATTTTTCTTTCGCCGACGCCCCGACTGGCGGGCGGCCGGGGTGCGCCCGCTCATGTCGAGAGATCTGGCGGATCTCCTATTTACGGACACCGGCGACGAGATCGCCGGCGCTACCGGCGTTGACGGAGTGGTGTCAACGGAGTGGCGCGCGAATCCACCAGCCTCAGCTATACTTGACCCACGCTTATGGCAGGTCGCCTGAAAATCTTCTGGCAGCGTGTGACCGACGGCGTTGAGTTACAGCAACTCTGGGCCGAGTTTCACGCCGATGCGCGTGCCAGCTACAGGCTCTATGCCGCCGATGTCGACTGGACCCCGGCAGGAGGAGAATCGCGCTGGAAGAGCTTCTGGCGGGGTTGCCGCGCTTTGTTCTGGGCGATGATGATGAAGCTTTCTCCGGGACGCCGCGTGCTTTTCCTCATCTCGCTGGCGCTCCTCGTCTTCCCCGGCTTTACCTTTCGCAGCGGCGACACCGAATTCCGGTTGGATAACCTGGCGGTATTTGGCGGTATCGGACTGACCGTTCTGCTCGCTTTGGAATTATCAGATCGCGTGACGATGAAGCGCGATCTGGAAATCGCGCGCGAGATTCAGGGCTGGCTGATGCCGGCTGAGGCCCCCGCCGCGCCGGGTGTGGAGGTCGCATTCGCTACCCGAGCGGCCAACACCGTCGCGGGAGACTACTATGACGCATTCTTTCGCCCCGCCACAGCGGATCAGAGCGCGCGCCTCCTGCTGGTGGTCGCGGACGTTGCGGGCAAGAGTATTCCCGCGGCTCTTTTGATGGCGACGCTGCAGGCGAGTCTTCGGACTCTGGCCGCCCTCCCTGGTTCACTGCTCGAATTGGTCGGGCGTCTCAACGATTATGCCTGCGCGCAAAATCCGCGCGGCCACCGATTCACCACGGCATTTGTTGCCGAACTGGAGCCCGCAACCAGGCAATTGGCTTATGTCAATGCCGGGCATAACTGGCCGGTGCTGCGCCATGTTTCGGGGGCAGTTGAACGACTGGAAACCGGAGGCATTCCGTTGGGGATCACGCCCGGCGCGCGATACGAATGCGGCAACATTACTCTGGCGCCGCAAGACCTGCTTCTGATCTTCACCGATGGAGTGGTGGAAGCGGAGAACGATCGCGAGGAGGAGTACGGCGAGCACCGTATGCTGGGCGTTCTCTCCGAGGCCAGGGGAAGCGCCGGAGAAGTGGTTAAGCATCTGATGTCATCGGTGGACGCGTTCGTTGCCTTGTCGCGGCAACACGACGATATTACCTGTCTGGTGTTGCAAACATGCCGGACACAAGAAACGCAGTGAGCGCGGCCTTTCAGGGATCGGCGGGACCGCCGCGCTGGGGCTGCCGTCGCCGGGGAGTGCGGGCCGCGGTTCGACCCCAGTCCCAGGCCGATCGTATCAGCGGCGTCCCATAGCGGGCTATTGCCGAGTCAGCCAGCGACCGTTCCGCAATCCTGGAGGCGGCGGCACTTCAGTCGCTCTAAAATCCGGCGTTCCACTCATGGCAACCGCGGCAACGCGCGAGCTTCCATCGCCGGGTTGGTTTCGGGGTCAACTTTCCGGTCCGTAAAGAACTCATTTTGCGCTACGACGGGCGGCTTGTTGCCCTGCATTGCGGCGACAAGATCCTTGCATCCCGATCCCCATTGCGAGACAGCCTTGAGCGCCTGGGTAAAGGGAACATTTATGGGATGAACCCGGTTCGCCGCAAGAACGTAGACCGCTCCGGCGAGAGGCGTCGGTATCGAAGGAACGAACACCGTAAAACTGCCGTCGTCCAGTTGTTCGATGATGAAGGCAGGCACAAGCGCCTCTTCGATCTCAGCCAGAGCCGGCTTCCACGCCGTTTCCTGAGAGCTTCCGGCCATTTGTTGCGTCAGGCTTCGAAAAAGAGCATAGCCAGGAATCTTCTGAAAGAGCGCATGCTCCATTTGCTCCCATGTCGACCGTCCTATCGATGTAGACACCGCGAGCCCTACGACGAAGCAGAAAATCAAAACCATGAGCAAAGAAAGGACCTGAGCTCCAGGCATCCACTCCGGAAGCATCTGCGAGATTGGCTGCACCAGGCCGATCAGGGAGCTCGCCACCTTCAGCAGCAATAAACCAGCGAGATAAATAGGAGCTATAACAAGCAGTCCCGCAAGCGATTTCTTGAAAACGAACGTGGCGTGCTCTTTCATACGGAAATCAGTCCTGTGGCCTCGCGCCGTTGACGATGGATGCCGAAGGGCGGAATAGCCCGGGGTCGCGCCGGCAACCCACTCTCTGAATGAAATCGCGCCGCAATGCGCCGGAATCCTCCGGAGCTGTTAATGGCGAGAACTGTTGAGGGGATACAAGAAATATTCGCCGAAGACAACTTAAGCAGTTTTTTCTCCGGTGTGAACGATCGGGCTTGACAAGCATTTTATTAGACTATAATCTCTATATAGTAATAGGTGATCATAATGGCTTTGTTTTTCCGCTTCCCATTCCGTTGTTGTTGAAGCCGCACCTTCGGCAAAGGACAACAACAGTTCCGCAGGCAAGAGGAGAACAAAATGGCAGCTTTAGCCTTTCGAAACAGCATTCTGACGATCGAGTACATCCGCCTCGACACGGGCACGGCGGAAACCGACAGGGACAACGCGTTCCTGCTCGATGCAACCCGGTTGCAGACGGGTTCCCAAACCGCGGTGGTCTATGCCTATCATGCCGAGGACCTGGCGTTAAGCGCGATCGCCGCGCGCTCCAGCATTGCGAGCAGGGTGAAAGACGCAGCGATCACAATTGGAGCGGAGATGAGCCAACGCATCGAGTCTCTGCCCGGTCCGGTGCAAGGCAGCCCCGCCGACGGGCGGTTTTTCGAGAGATTCCCGGAGGTTTTTCAGTATCGAATCAAGAGACTCGCCGTCGTGCCATTACGGGCCGGCAAGCTGTTGGGCCTGCTCACGCTGGGACGCGCCGAGGAAACCAGCTTCAATCCGTCCGAGCTTGAAATCGCTCAGCGCGCCGCCCGATTGCTGGCGGCTGTGCGTGAGCGCGACTCGCTTCGGCAGGACCGTCTCGACCGGAAACTGGTCGAGCGGGCCACGGGGATACTTCAACGGCGCCGAAGGCTTTCTGAGGAACAGGCTTACCGTCTGCTGCGCCACAACAGCCGGAGGCGGCGGATTCCGATGGCGAACCTGGCAAAGGAGATCGTGGAAGCCAGCCTGCAGCGACGACTGCTCCGCAATTGCCCGATGGGCTGAAGTGGGCGGCGGCCCGTGGCCGCGTCCGGCTCGGATCGCCGTCAAGATCCAGGGGTACGTTCGGTTCGGTGAAGCCCGGATCAAGTGTCGCGCGGGCCGGTTGTAATGCTTGCGGACGCGGCGGTCGTGGGCATCGAGTCGCTGGTTGCCATGACCGCGTCTGCGGAAGTTCCCTAATGCTTCTCAGGTCCAGCCTGCGGTCCCAGAGACTTCTCAGCCCCGTCAATCAGCACACCCTTTTCCGCATCAGTGAGCCTGGCGGCAGGGTGCATCGGAAGATAGAACCACGGAGGCATTTCGCCCTCTTTCACCTGCTCAGCAACGTCTTTGGCGTGCTTCTGCGGGCGATTCCAATCCATGAAATTCAGATGGCTGCGCCCGCCGTTCACGTCTCGCTGCAGAAGCCAGGACACCGGCGCGACGTTGGAATACCAGGGCCAGACCGTCGCGTTGCTGTGGCAATCGAAACAGGCGCGGCGGAAGAGTTCGCGCGTCTGAGGAGAATTCCAGGATGGTTCGCTGACCTCCGGTGGGTTGGTGTGAGTGTGGCCGTAAGGGACGAACTGAATCAAAATGGCTGCCAGCAATAGCCATTTCACGATCTTCATCAGTTAAGATCACGCGACAGCATCAGCTTCAACGTCACTTTATCGGAGGCCGCGGTCAGGCCAAAGCCGATGCCGGTTTCGATGTTGACGAATTTCGAGGGGTGATCCACGACCGCCCATATCTGCTGGAATTGATCCGTTGCGGAATAGATGTCCTTCAGAGGTCCGTAGTCGGCATACTCCTCAACAGCCCCGGCCCACTTCGGAGAGAAGTTGTAAGCGACTCGAACCGATGGCGCGAAGTCGAGGTTCTTGAATCCTCCCGTGTAGTCGGTATCCATGATCGGATTGATGATGATGTCGACCGGATGGAGGTGCCATCCGATGATCGGTCGCACCTCCGACGTAAAGTGCCTCGGGTCCCATTGTTTCTGGTTGACGCTGAATTCGAAATTCACGCCGTAGAAAAACGTCTGTTCCGCCGCATGCGGTTTTACGAACAGCCAGCGAAGCTTGAAGCCATTGAAAGTCGCGCCCTGGTTGTGGGAGAAACTATACAGCGGCAGATAGAGGCCCTGCTCGAACCAGTCGGTCACTCCATATGCCCATTCGGCAACGCCGACCAGAGCCCCGTCGGATTCGACGCCTCCGGGAAACGCGGGCGTCTTCTGCCCGTCGGGAGTGTAGTTATTGTGAATCATGAGGTTGAACTTGCCCCGCTCGGCGATCGCGGCATCGTATACCTGAATCTCGTCCGTTTGCGCGACGGCAAACGTTGGGGCGCACGCGAAGGCGAAGGCAATCCAGCACAAGCGGGCATGTTTTGCGTGACAGAGAAATCGCTCGATAAAGTGATTCCTGGCGGCGGGCGTTCCCGCTCTTTGGCTCATAAAGATGCTCAGCTTAACAAAGCAGGCAGCCTTATGAGTAGTGTTTCAGCGAAAATGAACATCTCGTCATCCGGCGGTCGTGTGCGCGTCATTTTCGGCGCCGCCGGCCACGCCGTCCGGATCAATCGGAAGCATGCGCCAGGGACGGCGACACGATTTCGACAGACTTAACGGCGAGCGGAAGCGTAATCGCCAGACGAGCGCCTCCCGGATCCAGGTTGGAAGCCGCAATCGTCCCGCCGTGGGCGCGCACTACAGCCTGAACGAACGCCAGACCCAATCCGTGACCCTGGGAGTTACGCCCTCTGACGCGGCGCTCAAACAGGTGGGATGCGATCTCCGCATCGAAGCCGGGTCCGTCATCTTCTATGACAATGAGCGCCGCGTCGCCTGCGGCGCGAACGGAAATCGTCACCGTACAAGCGGGCGGGAGATGCTTCAGCTCATTGTCGAACAAATTAGCCAGCATCCGATGAACCAGCGCGGTGTCAGCATATATTTCCACCATGCCGGCGCTGCAAAGCCGGACCTGAATTCCCTTTTCCGACATGCCCGGTTCATACAGATCGATCATCACCCTCAGAAGCTCGTCCAGGTCAAGCGCGATGCGGTCAAGCCTCAGCGCATTCGCCTTTGCTTCGGCAACATCGAGAGATTTATTCAGGAACTCGGTGAGTCGGTCCAGGTCTTCGATCGCCGAGATGATCGATTCCGCCTCTTCGTCCCGCGCGTCCGCCGTTAACGCCATCTCCAGCCTGGCTCGCACAGCTGTGAGCGGGCTTCGAAGATCGTGGGCAAGCGACTCCGTGATGGTTTGCAACTGGTGAACGGAGCTTTCGATGCGATCCAGCATACGGTTCAGCGTGAGGGCCAGCTGTCCGACCTCGTCATTCCTCCGCGCGGCTGGAACTCTCCTGCTCAGGTCCGCTTCACCGATGCCCGATGCGGCCTCCGTAATCTCGCGAACATCGCGCAGCAGCCGGCGTGTGGTGAGAAAAACGATCGTGTAGCCGATGCATACGATCAGCAGCCAAAGAAGCGCAAAACGTACGTGCAACCTTCCGAGGACCCGCAACTGATCCCGTTCAGACACCCCCAGAAAAATGTTGCCGTTAGTCTTCGAGCTGACGCTGACTACGCGGAATGGAGTATCGAAGCCGCTTATCATGACGTCGGACGGGGTGTCGGGAACGAGCCTGCTGTTTTGAATTGCTTTTAGGTGGGCAGCGACATCTCCGGCGCCCACCCATAGTGCCGGGGAACCGTCTGCGCCGGTCTCGATAAAGAACACCGAGTCGTTCATCGTCTGGTTCGGTCGCCGACGGTACGGCACTTCTCTGCTGGCGAGTTCCGCTACCTCGCCGACCACGCGCCGGGAGAGCCACTGCTTTGGAGTTCTCTCCGCAACATCGCGCAAGACCGCCGCCTCGCCGGTCAGCCATGCGTCGGTCCGTCGCTGTATGTCCCCGGCGACAAACTGGTGGAGGAATATGAAAACCACCAGGGCGCCGCAAGCGAACGCGAGCGCGGCCCATAGCGAGATGCGCCAGGCGGCGCTCCGCATCTTAACTTTCACCATTCCGGCATTCACCATTCCGGCTTTGACGATTCCGGCTTTGACGATCCCCGTCTTAACGGTCCCGGAGAACATACCCGACTCCTCGAAGGGTTCGAATCAGGGGGCCATGTCCATTTGTCTCGACCTTTCCGCGCAGGCGATAAATATGGACATCCACGACGTTAGTATCCGGCTGGATTCGCATCCCCCAAACCTCGTCGAGAATCATGGAACGCGTGACCACCCGACCCGCATTTCGGCACAGATACTCGAGAAGTACAAACTCCTGTGGCGTCAAATTCAATAGCTCGCCGCCGCGCGAGGCTTCGCGTCGCAGCAGATCGAGCTCCAGATCGAGCACTCGCAGGCGAGTCGCCTCGTTGCTTAAAGAACTGGTCCGCTTCAGGAGGTTGCGCAACCGCGCAAGCAACTCCGCAAGAGCGAAGGGCTTCGTCAGGTAATCGTCCCCGCCTTGTTCCAGCCCGCGAACCCGGTCATCCACCGAACGCCTTGCGGAAAGGATGAGGACGGGCGCGCGCAAACCAAGCTGCCGAAGCCGTAGAATCAGGCTGATGCCGTCCTCATCGGGCAAACCGAGGTCAACCACCAGAACGTCAAACAGATTGTCAACAGCCAATCTCTCAGCCGTGCGGGCATCCCCGGCCGCTTCCACCTGATAGCCGGCCTCCGACAGCGACCTTTGCAGGAACCCTCGAATATCGAGTTCGTCCTCCACCAGCAGCAGCCGCATGCCTTGATGTTAATGCATGCGAGCAGCGTTTTTTCTCTGTGCGGGTTTGTCGAGGTTAGTGACTGTCGCCGTCGTGATCGACATCTCCCGACACGTGCGCCTGCGCCGTCGAACTCAAGTGAACCGTATCCTGCGGGCCGGCAGACGACGCTTGCGGCGGTCGGGATTGCGCAGTGGTCTGCGGGGAGACGGCCTGCGATATCGGCGTTGAAGAAACCGGATTGATCATATTAGTCACTAACTCCTGAAATGCGTATCGACCGCAACTCGGAAAGTTCGAGTTCATGAACATGTTGTCATTTCCCGGTTTTACAGGGGTCATTCGCGGCGGATATAAACGTAACGATGAGCCTCCGCGATCTGGAGCGCCGGGAGCTCGATGAACGAATCGTCAGGAACGAAACGACCCGGCAGGCGTCCCATCCATGCAGAGGAGTCGTAACAACCTTACCGACGGGCGATGGGTCGCTTTAACTTCAATATCGGCATCATCGGTGGCGGGATCGGCGGCATTGCGACGGCAGTCGCGCTTCACCGCGCGGGCATCGACGTAACGGTCTACGAGCGGGCGAAGGCGCTTCGGGAGGTCGGGGCGGGCCTGATGCTCTGGCCGAACGCAACGCGGGTGCTACAAGAACTTGGTCTGCTCGAAAAGATAGCGGCCGTGAGCGGGCGGAGCGATCATTTCATCGTTCGTTCCCGCGCAGGCGCGATCCTGATGGATATCGGGCTGGGACAGTTCGACGTTCCCGCCCTCTGCACACCGCCGGTCGGACCTGCTTGACGCGCTGATCTCGGCTCTTCCCCGCGAGCGCATTCGCCTCGGCCATCATCTCGACGACCTGGTTCAGCGAAAATCGTGCGTGAGGCTTCACTTCGCAGATCAGGCCGTAGTTGAGCATGACTTCGTCGTCGGCGCCGACGGCCTTCGCTCGCGTGTGCGTTCTCATGTGCTGGGCGTGCACGAACCGGTCTACCGAGGCTACATGGTCTGGCGGGGACTGGCGCGTCTGAGGGGCGCTATCCCAACGAGTTCGAACAGTGAAAGCTGGGGGCGTGGAAAACGCTTCGGCATTCTCAACACCGGCGGCGACCGGTTCACCTGGTATGCCACGGCGAACACCGACGCCGATCACGTCGATTCGTCCGAAGGACGCAAGCGCGAACTTCTTCGGATGTTCGCCGGCTGGCACGAACCGGTGGAACGCCTGATCGCCGCCACCGAAGAGAGCGCGATCCTGAAAAACGGAGCGTACGACCTGGCGCCTCTGCGGCGCTGGGGGAAGGGGAGGGTGGTGTTGCTGGGAGACGCCGCTCATCCGTGCACGCCGAACCTCGGATTGGGCGGCTGCATGGCGCTTGAGGACGCCCTCGTTCTCGCGAAATCGTTTTGCAAAGAGCCGACTCCCGAGCTGGCTCTCCGCCGTTACGAAACGCTGCGCCGGAGGCGAACTCGCCATGTGCAGCGCCGCTCGCTTGTCATGGGAAACATCGGGCAATGGGAGAATCGCCTGATAACAGGCGGACGGGAGGTGGTGACAAGCATGCTGACTGCGAAGATCTTTGAGCGGAATCTGAGGAGGGTTTATTCGTATGCTACTTAAGGGCATCGCGCTCTGGGCGGTGCTGTCAGGCGCCCCTCTCATGGCGCAGGAAAGAGCGATCGATACTCAACGCAGCACGATCGCGATTCATGTTGGAAAATCAGGGCTGTTCTCGGCCGCCGCGCACGACCATACGATCAACGCACCGATCTCTTCCGGTACCCTTCAGGAGTCCCCGACGCCTCGTATCGAATTCACAGTCCAAACCGCGGCGATGATGGTGAGGGCGGACCCCAAGATCGACGCGAAAACTCAGGCCACAATCCAGGTGGATATGGAGGATATGACGCTGGAGGTAAAGAAATTTCCCGAGATCACTTTCCGGTCCACGCATATCGAAAAGATCGGCAGCGGTCAATGGAAGGTCGACGGCGACTTGTCTCTTCACGGTGTTACGAAGTCAGTCAGCCTGAACGTGAAACAAAGCGGCGATTCCTGGGTTACGCACACGGTTCTCAAACAGACCGATTTTGGAATCAAGCCCATCAGCGTCGCGGGCGGAATGGTCAAGGTGAAGGACGAAATCCAGCTCGACTTCCAGATCTTCGCACGGCCGGTCTGAAGGTTCTTACGCCCGCTCCGACGTGTTTTTCAGCGTCACGCTAAAGTTCCGAGCGGAGCCGAAGGAATATCACAGCGGCGGCAAGCTGCGCGAAAATTCCGAATACGACCAGCGCAGACAGCCCGCGCGAATAGAGCAATCCCATAGCGAGGCTTCCCAGAAACCACATCACTCCATAGACTCCGTTGAACGCGCCGAAGGCTGAACCTCGCTTGTTCATCGAGACCACCTTTGCAATGCCGGAGCGAAGACAGGCATCCTGTGCGCCGAGTCCGGTAGCCCAGCAGGCAACGCTTGCAATCGCGGCGGCGGGTCCACCAAGAAATCCCAGCGGGAGCGCGAACAGCGCGATGAGAATCCCCGTCACAAGAGCAATCAGCCCGACGCGATCGAACATTCGGCCAAAGAGCAGCGCGGTTAGCCCGTTCACCGCCATGGCTCCGGAATAGAGCAGAGGAATCTCGGTTTCCGTAGCGATGCGGGTGTTTTCAAAGTGATAGGCGAGGAGAGGAAAATCCACAGTTCCGCAAGCCAGCAGCCCGGCGGCGGCCACGTAAATCCAGAAGACCTGCGGAAGCACCTGCGTCGAGCCTGATTTGGCAACTACGCCGCGCGAGGGATGAAGTACCCGGGCAGTCGTTAACGCGATCAGCGTTCCGATCGCCGGCACAACCAGCCAGAGAAACGCCGAACCGATGTGGTGCGATCGCGCGATGGCGACCATCATCAGCAGTGGCCCGATCACCGCGCCGGTTTGATCCATGATCGAGTGCAACCCGAAGCCCCACCCGTGGCCGACTTCCTCAGTCGCGCTGGAAAGCAGGACATCGCGCGCCGGGCCGCGCAGCGCCTTTCCCGTGCGCTCGGCGATGATGAGAATCGCGGCCATTTGCCAGTTGCCGGCGAATGCGAGCGCGGGCACCGCGATGACGTTCATCGCGTATCCCAGAAACGTGATGCCCCAGTAAGCGTGAGTCCGATCGGCGAGGCGCCCGGAAAAGAACCGCAGGCTCGCGCCCAGCATTTCGCCCACGCCCGAAATTAGTGCCACCTCGAACGCCGTGGCGCCCAGGCCTTTCAGGTATGGGCCGATGATGCTGTGCGCGCCTTCGTAGGTCATGTCCGCAAACAGACTGACCACACCAAGGCAGATGATGAATCCAACAGCGGCGCGCTTTTCAGAGGATGCGGTCAAGCATGGCCTTCCGTGAGTGTTTCCACGACTGAGAGTACACCCAACAGAAGTAGCAGGCTCACGCCGGCGTAACGCACCACGCGGGGCGATACGTTGGCCGTGATCCACTGCCGGACCCCTGCCCCCACGGAAGCGGCCAGCGCGCCCTTCGTCGCCATTGCCGCCACCGCTCCAACCCAAACGATGACCGGTGCGCCAAATCGGGCCGCCATGGTGGCCGCGGTGATTTGTCCCACGTCCCCCCACTCCGAGAAGAAGATCGCGGCGAAGGAGACCATGGCGGCCTTTGACGCCGTAGTGTCTTCCCGCTTTCTATCGGGTCGCTCGACCGGCTTGAACCAGAGGGCGATCGCCACACCGATGAAACTCGCGCTGGTGAGGGCCGCCACGAACAGCGGCGGCAACTCCGAAATCGCCTTGCCGACAGCGACCGCCACCGCCATCTTCAACATAAAGGCGATCAGCATACCAAGAAGAACGGGTCGGGTCTTATAGCGCGCGGAGAGAACTCCGGTTGTGTAGAGCAGCTTGTCGCCCACGATCTCCGCTACGAATACAGCTCCGTATGTGGCAAACAGGATGGGAATCATTGAAGTGTCTTGAAGTCCGTTTCCGCCTTACCCAAAGCGTCTTCAAGCTCGGCGTGGAGTTTCGTCATTGCGGATGTGGGTGCGGCATTCGGCCCATCGATCAGATTGAATAAGGATTGCAGTTGCTCGGAAAGCCGCGGTCCGGTTTCGGAATTCGACAGTCCCTTTGGACGCGCCAGTGTTGCGCGGAATTCCTGCCAGGCGGCGGAATCGGCATGCGTATCGGCGGCGCGGAGCATTTCATTCACGCGGCGAGTCATCGAAACAATCTGATTCAGCGCGTCCCATTGAGCCTTCAGATCCGAGGCGCTGGTAGTGAGTTCCGGATCCAGTCTTACTTCGACTCTCTGCTCGGTTATCACTGGACCCGCGGTGAATCGCGCGGTGTAAGTCCCCGGCAAAACTTGAGGGCCGCGCGCATTTCGAGTGGCGCCGGCAGCCCGAAGATCCCAGGCGATTCGGTGAACGCCGGGCCCACTGGGCAGTTCGGCGAGTTGCCGGATCGTCTTGCCGCTGGAGTCGATTATCTCCAGAATGCGCATCTTTTACAGACTCGCGGAGGAAGTAATCGAAAATTGCGCCATAAGGCGGATTCGGCGCGGCGAACTCACTATCGCCGCCTCCCGAACGCGTTGCGCGCACTGTATAGCGCAGCGCCGGGCGCGGTGTGAATAAGTATGCCGGCTGACTGGCGGCGCGGGCCAGCTCCTGAACTGAACCGGCGTCGTCGAGGACCCAGAGCCCGCGCCCATGGGTCGCAATGAGGATATCGTTTGCGGAAGGCTGGATGAAAATATCGCGTACGGCTACGTTCGGCAGATTCTTAAGACCAAACGAAGCCCAGTGTTCGCCCGCGTCGAACGAAACGAACAGGCCCGCTTCAGTGCCGGCGTAGAGCAGATTCGAATTCTTTGGATCCTCCCGAACCACCCAAACCACGGCTTGTGACGGAAGTCCGGTGGTGATCTTTCTCCAGGTGAGACCGCCATCCACGGTCTTGAACAACCAGGGCTGCGTGTCATCGAACATGTGCCGGTCCAGACCGGCATAGGCGACACTGGCCTGCGAATGCGACGGCTCGATCGCAGACACAGGAGAAGCCGCCGGCACACCGGGCAGATTCGCGGTCAGGTTGGTCCACGAGCCCCCACCGTTTCTCGTAACCTGTAGATTGCCATCATTAGTTCCGGCCCAGATCAATCCCCGCTGAACGGAAGACTCCGCGACTTGAGTAATTGCACTGTAAGTCTCAGACGAGCTGTTCTCTGTAAAAACCGGACCGCCCGACGGCTGCATCTTACTCAAATCGTCTTTGGTCAGGTCGCGGCTGATGGCTTCCCATGTCTTCCCCATGTCACCCGACTGAAAAACCACGTTTCCGGCATAGTAAATCGTGTTGCCGTGTGGTGAACGAACCAGTGGCGCGTCCCACGCAAACCGGTACTTCATGTCGGCCGCCGTCGCGCCACCGTAATTGCGGACTTGTGGACCCACCGACTGCTGTTCCCGCGTCCGCAGGTTGGTGCGGAGCAGCGTGCCGCCCGGCGTCTGAGTCAGAACCAGGTCGGGGTCCGACGGATCGGCAATAACATTGAAGCCAACAATAGGACTGACCATGCGCCAATCGTCATTGAGAATCCCGGAAGGCTCCCGTGTACGCGAAGGCCCGGTCCACGTCCCGTTATCCTGCGTGCCGCCGGAGACGAAGTAGAAAGGCTTCCGGTCATCTGCGGACACATGATAAAACTGGCCGAGCGAAATGTTCGAGACATGCTGCCACGTGTTGCCGGCATCCCAGGTCTGTGCCAGGCCGCCATCGGATCCCTGCCACATCCGGCTCGGGTTTGAAGGATCGATCCAGAGCGCCTGAAGATCGCTGTGCACCGAGCCGCCGATACGAGTGAAGGTCTTACCGCCGTCCTTAGAGAGCATTAACGCATCGGCCAGCACATAGACGCGGTTCTCATCCTTCGGATCGACGCGCAGATCGCAGAAATAGTAGCCGCGCCGGATAAGCTCCCGATCGTTTGAAACAACCTCAAAACTCTCACCGCCGTCATGCGAGCGAAACAAGGTACCCTCGCGGGTCTCGGCGACGAGATATACAACGCGCGGATTGCTGGGAGCGACTTTTACACCAATCCGGCCCATGAGGGCAGGGAGGCCTCGTGTCACCTTATTCCAGGTCTTGCCGCCATCGGTAGAACGAAAGAGACCGCCGCCCGTATCCCCGCTGTCATACCGCCACGGCTTACGGTCGAACGCCCAAAGCCCAGCGAACATCACGTTTGGATTCGAGGGAGAAATCTCAAGGTCGGAAGTGCCGTGGCGATCGTCGGTATACAAAACCTTCTGCCACGTCTCTCCGGCATCGGGAGTGAAGAAGACGCCGCGTTCCGGATTCGATCCGAAGGGGTGGCCAAGGGCCGCGACAAAGACTCTCTGAGCGTTTCCCGGGTCGATTTGAATACGCGAAATCGTAATCGTGCGGTCAAGCCCGCGCCGATCCCACGTCTTGCCGCCATCCCCGGAAAAGTAAACTCCGTCCCCGTAAGAGACGCTGTTGCGCACGTTCGCTTCACCCGTGCCGAGCCAGATCTTCTCGGGGTCCTTCGGATCAATCGCGATATCGCCGATCGAAATCAGCGGAGGCCGTTCGAAAATCGGCTGCCATGTCGTTCCCGCATTGACGCTCTTGAAAAGACCGCCCGATCCCGTCGCCGCATAGACGATAGTCGGATTACCGGGTACGCCTTCAATCGCCGAAATGCGTCCGCCGATTGCGGCTGGTCCGAGAGACCGCCACGACAGCTCGCCTAACGCCCTGACATCAACAGACTGGGCGGCAATTTGCGGGGCAGTCGCTGCAACCAGGCAGAACGTCAGAACGCGCATCGGCGGATCTCAAAAGGCAAGCCTGGCCGAAAACTGCAGGAAACGGGCAGGAAGCTGGTTAGTAACTCCGGCAAGCGGCGCACCGAATCCAGGTCCAGCGGCCGCGCCATTACCGTAAGTCCCACTGTACCCCACGAAGTTTGCATGGTTCAGAACGTTGAATGCTTCGGCGCGCAGATCGAGATGAAGGCGTTCCCGCCACAGCACGAACGAGCGTTCGATGAAGGGCGATACGTCGTAAATCGGCCGGCCGCGGCCGGCATTACGTCCGACGACAACCCCGTCAATCACCGGCCGGTCCGTAGTTGCGCCGGTGTCTCCGCTGTTCGTGGTTCCCGTGACGATGTTAAAGGGAAGCGCCGAAGCCAGAGACACGATACCGCCGACATTGATCTTCAAGGGCAGGACATACACCCCGCTGAGCACAAATCGGTGGCGCTGGTCGAAGATCGCATTGCCATTCTCGATATGACCGGTAAAATTCGCGTCGTTCGGATTCTGGCTGGTCGTGTCCGGATCGACATTGTCGATAGTGTGAGACCAGGTGTAGCTGGCCAGCATCGAGAGACGGCGGCTGAAGCGATGGCTCAGATTTACGTCAAGGGCGTCGTAGTAGGCGTATCCATTATTAACGTCCGTCTGGATCACGGCGTAAGGAGGCTGGGGGTTGGTAGCCGTCGCAGTATTGCAGGTCAGGTTGTGCTGGCTGTACCACCAGATCCAGTAGGGCCTCGTGCAATTCGCCGCCTGGGGCGAGCGGATCTGCCCAGGCGCCGTACGGAGAAAGGAAGCCGGAGCGTCGATATCAAGCGGCCGATTGATGCGAATCGTGTGCGCTCCCACATAATCCGCACTTAACACCCAACCGGCAGGCAGGCGGCGCTCGAAGCCGAAACTCCACTGCTCGGAATATGGATTCAGCAACTGGCCCGGATAATTGGGCAGCGTCGAGACAGGGAAGAACTGGTTGAGGTATGCAGCATCGCCCGGGCGAACGTAGAGGCTCCGCAGCGGCACGGGCGCGCCCGCCGGAAAGGCCGGCAGCGGCGCATCGGCCACGCTGGTGGGAAAGCCGACCTGTCCCGGCGCGGCGGTGTAATTGAATACGCCGGTAGGCCCGGTCAGCGCGTAGTTGGCTTCGGAATTATCGACAATCTGTGAGTAATAGATACCGAAGCCGCTGCGAATGACCGTCTTTCCATCGCCATATGGATCCCAGGCGAAGCCGACTCTCGGTGCGAAATCCTTGCGCGAATCCGTGAAGGTCTGCAGTTCATAACGCAATCCCAGGTTGATAGTCAGGTTCGGGCGTACACGCCAGTCGTCCTGCACAAACGCCGAGAAAAGCGTATCGTTCACCGTGTAGCTGGCGTTTCCATAACTCTGGGTATAAGTCTTGACGTTAGCGATATTGCTGAGGTACGCCTGACCTTCACAGACGCTAAGCGCCTGAGTACAGGTGTTGTAAACGAACTGCCCCAGATAGATCGGACCGCCGAACTCTTTGCTGTTGCCGCCCGTGTGCGCCACAATCGTATCGACGCCGAATCGGATCTGATGGCGTCCGCGAACGGTGGACAATGTGTCGTTCGCCTGATACTGTCGGTTCGCAAGCCAGGCCGACTGTGACGTCCCGGATGTGAATGTGCCGCCCGTCGAGATCGGTACCGAATACTGGGTTCCATACGTTACCGGGTCGAAAGCCGTGATCGGCGATGCGAGCTGAAACTGCACGCGGGCACTGTTTACCAGTGTCGGACTGAGGACCGCCGTTTCGCCCAGTTCCTCGGAGTAAGTCCGGCGTTTGAAGGTGCGCGCCACCGTAGGAAGATTGTTGCCCCCGACCGTCCCATTGGGGTTCGTATCGTAAAACGAGTCCGCGAGGCTGCGAAAAAACAGATTATTCTTCTGGTTCAGTTCGCGGTCGATGCGAAGGAATCCCAGATAATCGCGATAGCGGCCGATAAAGTTCCCGGGCGCCACGGGCGAAATAACCGGCGAAGCTTTGTCCTCCTGGCTATACTCACCGGCCACGAAGAAGTGAGTAAGATTATCGCTTCCGATCGGGCCGGAGAGCGAGAACGCGGGCTGAGTCAGAGTGTCTTTGGTGAGATCGTTACCGCTGGTAGCATTGTTGGCATTGAATCCGGAAAGCGCCGCTCCCGTCGCGGAGGGTCGATAGAGGACTAACGCGTCGCCGTGATACTGATCTGCGCCGCTCTTCGTAACGATGTTGACGGCGCTCCCGGTACTTCCGCCGTACTCCGCGGAAAAGGCGTTTTCGAGGATTGTCATCTCCTGAGCGGCCTCCAGAGGGATGTTTGTAAAGATCGTCTGCCGGCCCCAACTGTCATTACCCGTAACGCCATCCACTTCAAACCAGGTCTGGCGGCGTCCCGCGCCGTTGGTCGTAAAAAGATCCTGATTCATGAAGACATCGCCCTGATTGATCGCGGGGCGATTGGCCGCGTTTAAAAGCGGCAGATAAGTGATGCGGCGATTGAACAGGGGCGTTTCCTGCATTTGGGTCGAATCGAGACGATCGCCCAACTGAGGCTCATCCGTCCGAACCTCGCCTGCGACACCCGTCACGGTTACGCGAGTCTGGCCCCCGGCAACATTCAACTGGAGCGTGACGTTGGCGGCGGTTCCACCCTCCAGGACCAGATCGCCGACACGGGCATCGGCGAAACCTGGTTTACTCGCTGTAACTGTCCAGGTCCCTCCGATGGGCAAACCTTCGACAGAAAAGTAGCCGGATTGGTCGCTTTGAGCCGAGCGAGCACTTTTCGTCAGTGAATTTACTACTTCAATCCGCGCGGAGCCCACTGCCGCGTTGCTTTGATCCACCACGCGGCCGCGAACGGAGGCGGCGTCGGGCGTCTGCGCCACAGTCGCCGCGCAAAAGACCGACACGAGAACCGCAACTCCGCCTTAAGTTAGCGCTTGCTGACGCGCGCGGCTCGGTAACCGCATCGGCTGCAACGCACACATTTCCGACCAGCGATAAGCTTCCGACCCGCCACCGGAAGGGAGTCACCATGGCCCTTCGGGCCGCCAAAGGGGATGAAGACGCTACGCAGCCGGTGTGGGGCGGGCCTTCGGGCCTGCAGCCGGGCTTCCGCCCGGCGCGGAACTTTACGTCAGCCGGTAGCGCCGGCGATCTCGTCGCCGGTGTTCTTACGAACCGCGTCTTCGACAGAGCGATTCGTGAACTTTCTCCGCAGCCTGTTAAGACCGAACGCCTCAACGCCGCCGCCTTTGTGCCGCCCCCGCCGGCTGCCCGGTGATAGAGAGAGCCGGTATTCCGGCCGCATCGATCGCCTTATTTGCCGCAGGAAGATCGACATCGATCACTTGCCTGATCTTTGCGTTCACTCCGGGCAACTCAGCCTCGAGTTGCTTCAATTCGGCCAACTGATCGGCCGTGGGCTTAAGCGCATAACCGTCGACGGCGCCCATCAACCGAGTGATGCGCTGCGACACGGGTGGAGCTGTATATTGCGCCAGCGGCGTCCCGGCCGCCAGATCCGGCTCGGGAGTCTTCTCGACCGCATCCATCTTCGCTTCCAAATCGTCGAGCGCTTTGGTTGCCGTGGCGGGAACGTTCCCCGAATTCTTCCAGGCCGCGCGAAGATTCGAAACCGCGGTACGTAAAGTCGTAAACTCTCGCTGAGGTCCATCGGCTTCTTTGCTCAGATTGAGAAGCTCCGTGATCGTTTGAGTTCGAACAGCACGATCGGCCGGACTAAGAGTAACCCTGAGGTCATCTTCAACCACCACCTTCTTCGTCAGTTGTGTGGGGCCAAGGCTCAGGCGTACGGTGTAATCGCCCGGCGGCACAAGAATGCCGCGCCCGCCCCCTCCACGTCCGCCGCCGCCGCGGCCCGCCTGCGCTTCCACCGGCGCCGGGGCTTCGCTTCTCAGATCCCACGCAGTTCGGTTAAGACCGGCATCGCCAGGAAGATTTGCGAGCGTTCGCACCAGTTTGCCGTCCTTATCCAGAATGTCGATCTTCAACGCGGCGTTACGCCCCGCGCGGGCCTTCAGATAATAGTTGATGATAGCGCCATAAGGCGGATTGTCCGCGATGTAGAACGCGTGCCCGATGGCTGTTTTCGCGTCCATCATGTGCCACTCGACGCCCGGACGCACATCGAACAGGTGCGCATCCGAAGTCAGAACTTCGTCCGTAAGCTGCTCAAGCGGAGTGATGTCGTCGAGGATCCAGATCGACCGGCCATGCGTACCAACAATCAGGTCGTTCTCGCGCGGATGAATCTTGATGTCGTCGACCGGCACTCTCGGAAAATTGTTCTTGAATTCCTGCCAGTTTTGCCCGCGATTGAAGGAAACGAACAGGCCCATTTCCGTGCCCGCGAACATCAGGTTCGGGTTCCGGAAGTGTTCGATAACCACATGCACCGTGCCCGTGTTCTTCGGCAGGCCCGCGGAAGCATCCGTCCAGTGCTCGCCGAAATCGGTCGTCATGAAGAGGTAGGGATTGAAGTCGTTGCTGCGGTGGCCGTCGAACGCGACGAAAGCGACGCCCTCACCCACCTGCGAAGCCAGAATCCGGCTGACATAAGTACCTTTCGGCACCCCAGGTATGTTTCCGGCGACATTCTTCCAGGTCTTTCCGTCGCGTGTCACCTGGACATTTCCGTCGTCCGTTCCCGCCCAGAGAATTCCGGCCTTAACTGGCGACTCGGAAAGCGTGGTGACTTCGGGGAAGGCGCTGACACCATCGTTGCGGGATAGCGTGTCTTTGCTCGGCAGTACGCCGAGAATCGGCATCTTGTTCCGATCGGCCTTCGTAGTGACGTCGTCTCCGAGCTTTGTCCAGCTATCGCCCCGGTCGGTCGTTTTAAAGACGTAATTACCGCCAAGGTAGAGAGTCTTATTGTCGAAATGCGAAATGATGAACGGCGAGGTCCACTGGAAGCGATAACGCGGTTCCTTGTCGTTCGTTTCCTGGGGCTTGATGCTCTTCGATTCCTCTGTGAGCAAATCCCGGCGGGTGATGTTACCGTCCTGTCCCTCCGAATAAATGATGTTCGGCTCCATGGGGTCGACCTGCGAGTACATGCCGTCGCCGCCGCCCACCTTTAACCACTCGTCATTGCTGATGCCGCGGATAATAAGAGACGCGCTCGGCCCGCACCAGCTGTCATTGTCCTGAAGTCCGCCGCATACGTTATAGGGCCGCTTGAAGTCATAGGAAATTCCGTAAAACTGTCCAATAGCAACATTGTTATGCAGTTCCCAGTGAACGCCGCCGTCCCAGGTGGTTTGCATGCCGCCATCGTTGCCGGCCATCATATGATCGGAGTTCGCGGGATCGATCCAGTGATCGTGAAAATCCTCATGCATCGAGCCTTTGACACCGTTTGACGTACTCAGGGTGGAGTTGCGGAAAGTCTTACCCCCGTCGTCCGAGGACATCAGACTCGATCCCTCCACCCAGACCCGCTGATCGTTATTAGGATCGACCCGGATCTGACTGAAATAAGAAGGCCGGGGATTGGTGTTCCCCATCCTCGCCCAGGTCGCGCCCTTATCGTTACTGCGAAAGACGCCGCCGTCAGGGTTTTCGATCAGCGCATAAACGATGTTCGGATTCCTGCGATAGATGGTGACCGCGATACGGCCAAGATCGCCTCGCGGAATGCCATTGGTAAGTTTGGTCCAGTTTGCGCCGCCGTCAATGGTCTTATAGAGGGCGCTTTCCGGGCCGCCGCCGTTATAGCCGGCAACGGTACGCTGGCGTTCGTACATTGCAGCGTAGAGAGTATCCGGGCTTTCGGGATCCATCGCGAGATCGGTGGCGCCGGTATTGTCGCTTACGTAGAGAACGGGAGTCCATGTCTTGCCCCCGTCCACTGTCTTGAAAACTCCACGCTCGTGATTCGGGCCCCACAGATGGCCCTGTGCGGCGACATAGACAACGCTCGGATTATGGGGATTAATCGCGATACGTGCGATATGGTGCGTATCCTCAAGACCCATGTGCTGCCAGGTCTTGCCTGCGTCGAGCGATCGGTAAACGCCGTTGCCCCATGACGAGCTTTGGCGGTTATTCGGTTCTCCCGTTCCCACCCAGACAACCGACGGATCAGAAGGCGCAACGGCAACCGCGCCGATGGATGACACGGGTTCGTTGTCGAACACAGGTTCCCAGGTGGTGAACGCGTTAACCGTCTTCCAGACCCCGCCGCTGGCAAGGCCGACATAGGCGATTCGGGGATCGCTCTCGACCACGGCTATCGCATCGACGCGGCCACCCATCACCGCCGGACCGATTTCGCGAAACTTCAGGCTCTTGATCACCGAATCGCGCGAGTGTTTGCGCAGTAGCGCCACGCGCCAGAGAAGCCGCGAGAATCACAGAGCCGCGACCGGGAGGGAGCGTCAACCAAAAAGCGTTCTTCAACATCGTATTAGCCATTTCTAGAACGAATAGCGCGCCGAAAACTGCATGACTCGCGGACTCCCGAAAGTCTGAGTGTACTTCCCGAACGTAGACGGATTGGATTGGTTCAACTGGGCGCTCGACGGGTCGAATCGCACCGAATTCGTAACATTAAACGCCTCTGCGCGAATCATGAGCCGGTTCGGGTTATCTCGGACCGAGAACAGCGTGAAGCTCTTCTGCAGACCCACGTCGATATTAAAAATACCCTCTCCGCGAATCCCGTTCCGCTGCCCGACGCCTCCCGCAAGTGTGGGGCTGTATCCTGCGAGCGCGATCGCCGGATTTGAGAATATATTCGCGCCGCCGATAGCGGTTTTGGTGGCCGCGGGAGCGTTGGAAGTGCCTCCGCCCTCAGGTACGAAGCCCGTCTGGGTTGCATTGCCATAGCAGCACCAGTCGGTCGGAAAGCCGACACCATTGTTGACGCTGACTACGTAACCGGTCGTCTGCCGGTAAACCGCGCTAAGCTGCCAGCCGCCGAGAAAACCGTCCACAAACTTATTCGCGTTGGTCAGGTACTTCTTGCCCCGGCCAAAGGGAAGCTGCGCTACGCCCAGACCATTGATTTGCTGAGTAGTGTCGTAGTCGCAGACGGCATAATTCAGTCGGGGATCGAAAGCATTGATAATCGCGCCACCGCCCGCGCCGCTGCTCTGTGGGGAGGACCCGGTGTCTTCGCACTTGGACCATGTGTAATTGAGGGTAAGTTGATAATTCTGGCCCAGCCGCTTGCGGGCCGTCACATTTAACCCGTTGTAGTTGCCGGTCCCGATCGAACGGTATCCGAACAGCGACACATACTGCGAATTGAAGATCGCGTTTTTGCCAAGCTTGCTGCACGAGGGCGCGCAGTTGATGTCGATATTGTAAAGAGCCGTCGTCCAGTCGCCCTGGGAGGACTTATAGACGTTGTAAATCGCCTGGGTGGCTGAGAGAGTACTCGTGGCGGCGCCCGGCCACAAATCCTGCCAGAACGAAATATTCGGAATGTTCTGCACAGGTGTGTTGGCGTGAACATACTGACCGAGCAGATCGGCCGCCTGGAAGTACGTCATTCCCGACGCCGGATCCGTCAAATTGGTCGGCATCCCCAGGTCTTCGCCGATGAGGGATCGCCGGGACTGACGGTCGACCAGCGAAACTTCGAGCAGAAACCCATTCTTGAACTCACGCTGAATGCTCAGGTTGGCATTCATCGTATAAGGGGCCTTGAGGTATCCGTCAACGGTATTGCCCTGAAGCTCGGACCCTTGAGGAATGGTCTGCGGAAAAGTTCCCGCCGGAGCTGTGGGAAAGGCTGCGAGAGGAACATCGTAGAATCCGGTGTACCGCGGAATGTTTGCCGGCTGCTGGCTGGGCGGACTGACTACTGAAGTCGAGAATCCGACGCTGTTGGCGAACTGCGAAGACAGCGCCTGTCCGAACTGGTCGTAGAAAATTCCCCAGCCGGCCCGGATCGCCGTTTGTCCGGCATCGCCGGTGAGCCATGAATGGGACTGCGGCGAATAAGCGATCGCAACCCGAGGCGCCCAGTCGGTCTGGTAAGGATAGAGGCTGTGGCCCGTGGCGCTGGCCAGATTGTAGCTGAGCGGTCCCGCGTTTGCCTGCGACTGTCCGATGCTGGCGTAGTAAGCTCTGTCGGCCAGCCAGTTCGCCACCTGCGGAGTGGCGTTCACGTTGTACCCGTTTGCGTCGTGAATTGCGGGAGCGAGGCCAAGGCGCAGGCCCGCCGAGAAAGTGAGGCCGCGCGTGACCTTCCAGGTATCCTCAACATACATGTCATAGTGCCGTTCCAGGAAATCGCGGTTGATCACCGTACCCTGCGGCAATACGTTTCCATTAAGGTCGTAGTTCACTTTCAGCGTCAGCTCGGGCAGATAACCCATGATGTTGCCCGCCTGGCGCTCATAGCTGTTGCTCTTTGCCGCGCCCGGGGCAAGCAGAAACGCGCCGTCATCCACCAGCCACAGGGCGTTGTCGAAAGCGTTGCTGTAAGAAGTGGAAGTGCTGCCGCGCTGGTTGGAGATCAGGTAGATCTCCGTGCCGAAACTAACGGTATGGGCGCCGTGCGTCCACACGAGATCTTCGTGAAAGTCATTCGTGGGAACAATCGAAGCGAGCCCCGTCGATGTCGAGTAGAGCGGAGTGATGCTGTTGAAGTAAGCGTAAGGAGCCGTCAGGGAACCTGTGGTTTGAACGCCTTCACGCGTCAGTCCGTAACGGAACGTGCTTACGAAGCTCGGCGAAATCACAGACGTCCAGCCTGCCGCCCAACCCTTGCTGTTCTCAAGATACACGCTGCTGGGCGCTTCCCCCGGAAACTGCGAAATGCCGCTTGAGGTGGTTTCGTGATCGTTGTCGAGATTGCCACGCCAGAAGAGGGTATTTTTGGAGCCCAGCGCATAATCGAACTTTGCGATATAAGTTCTCCAGCTGAGCGGAGTAGACGCGTTGAAGCGAAAGCCTGCCGTGTTTAGTCCGTCGCCTACCGTGTTGTCGTTCGGGAGCGGATATTGCTGAAAAGTCGCAAGAGCCGCCGGGTCTTCGCCCAGGCCGGCCGGGTCGAGCGCGCTCATCTGGGTCGGTGTGAGCGTCGCCTTTGCACCAGCTGTAGTCAGGTAGGTAAAGGTCCCCTGACGGAACAGCGCATTGGGAACGGTGCGCAATCCCGTCGATGCGCTCGCGTCCTTCCGGCCTTCGAAATTCCCAAAGTAGAAGAGTTTATTCTTCTTGATCGGGCCACCCAGAGCGGCGCCGAAAACATTCCGATTCAATTGAGTTCGCGCAATCCCCGATGCGTTGTTGAAAAAGCTGTTCGCCGTGGTATCGGTGTTTCGAATAAATTCGTAAGCCGACCCGTGAATGGAATTCGTTCCGCTTTTGGTGATCATCGTCACCTGTGCGCCGGAACTATGGCCATACTCGGCGCCGGCATTGGTTGTCGTGGTGCGAAACTCTTCCACCGAGTCGAGAGTGACGCGGAGAACGCTCTTGAATGCCGCATGGTTCTGCTGATCGTTTACGTCGACGCCGTCAAGAGTTACGTTCGCCTGATCGGACTTGCCTCCATCGACGGCGCCGCTGCGCGGATCGTTCAGGGAGCCGGGAGCGGGCTCTCCCAGATAACTGACGCCGGGTTGAATCGCCAGCAGACCGATCACGTTACGCGCTTCGAACGGCAGCTCATCGATCACCGCTCCGCCGATCGCGTTCCCCAGCGAGGCGTCCTGCGTGTTCACCTGCGATGTAGTATCCGTAACCGTCACGGTGCTCGCGACCGCGCCAACTTTGTCGAAACTCAAATCCACAGTCGACGGCGAGTTGACCAGCAGGCGAACCGAGTCGATGGTCACGTCCGTGAAGCCTGCCGCGTGCCCGACAACCCGGTAAGTGCCCGGTTGCACCTGAGCGAAACTGTAGCGGCCCTGATCGTCGGAAACAACCGCGCGCTCGGCGCCGGTATCCGTCCGCACCAGCGACACGCCGACGCCAGGTATCACCGCGCCGCTGGGATCTCTCGTGGTTCCGTTCAGCGAAGTGAGTCCTTGTCCGAGCGCCATCCCTGCGAGAGCAATGATCGCCAGTAACGGTAAAACAAGTTTCTTCATTCGATTTCCTTCCTTTGACACGCAGCGGAAAAGCGGGAAAACACACTTCGACTGTGAAGGACGAGATGTTCGCAAGCGGAGCGAAATCGCAACCGGAGAGAAAACAGATATTCGGTTTCCACCGCAAACAGAGCAGTGGCGCGGAGTACTCAGGAGCCAAATCGACAATTTGCTTCCGATTCGGCGTAAATCAAATAGGAATTACTAGAATGTAGCTGATCGAAGGCTCTGTTTCAATACGGCATCGGGCAAAGATCTGCCTGTTGACGGCTGATTCCACTGCCGACACGGTTTTCTGAGAAGTCTGCGCGGACGAAAGGTTTTCCGCGCCGTGGAAACGAAGCGGGCTTGTGAGACGTCAGGAGGCGGTTGAAGTTATCGCGCGAGAAGTTTTCCGATTTATGTCACGCTGGCGGCGGCCACGATCGTGGTGTACGCGCAAGCGGCGCGATTCGCTTTTGTCAACTATGACGATCCCGATTACGTCACGCATAACTTTCAGGTTCGAGCGGGTCTGACAGGCAGAGGCGTGGCGTGGGCGTTCGGCTCCGCCCACGCCAGCAACTGGATTCCGCTGACGTGGCTTTCGCACATGGCGGATATCCAGTTGTTCGGGCTGCGGAGCGGCATGCATCATCTGGTGAGTGTCGCGATCCACCTGGCAAGCGTGCTGCTGTTATTCGCGGTTCTCAACCGCATGACGAAGGCGGTGTGGCCGAGCGCGTTTGTGGCGCTCGTCTTCGCAGTTCATCCCCTGCATGTGGAATCGGTAGTCTGGATCTCCGAACGGAAAGACGTCCTGAGCGCGTTTTTCTGGATTCTTGCGCTTTGGAACTACGCGCGTTATGTGGAGCGGCCGGGCCGTGGCCGATACCTTCTTGTGCTCCTCACTTTTTGTCTGGGGCTTCTCGCGAAGCCGATGATTGTGACGCTGCCCTTTGCTCTTCTTCTGCTCGACTTCTGGCCGCTCCAGAGAAGCGAGCCCTGGGGAAAGCTGATTCGCGAGAAGATTCCGTTGTTCGCGCTCTCGGTCTGCGCGTCGGTCGTGACGTTTGTAGTTCAGCGGCAGGGCGGTGCGGTTATAACGCTCCAGCGCGTCCCGATTTCACTTCGTATCGAGAATGCCTTCCTTTCGTATGTAACCTGGCTCGGTCAATTTCTGTGGCCCGCAAGGCTCGCGGCGTTCTATCCCTATCCGGACGTTTTACCTTTGTCGGAGACTCTGGCGGCAGTCGCATTGATCGCCGCGATCTCGCTCTTTGCGTGGCGAACGCGCCGCCGCTATTCCTGGTTCTTCAGCGGATGGTTCTGGTATCTCGGCACTCTCGTCCCGGTCATTGGGCTCGTGCAAGTGGGAGAGCAATCTCACGCCGACAGATATACCTACATTCCTCTTATCGGAATCTCAATAGTGCTCGCATGGGGCGCGCGCACGATTCTGAAACCGAGGGTGGCGGCAGTCACGGCCCTTGTGGTGTGCCTGGCGTGGATCGTCACGGCGTCCGCGCAGGCCGCTTACTGGCGAGACAGCGAATCGCTGTTCCGGCACGCAATCGCAGTCACCCAGGGAAATTACGAAGCATGGTCGGGTCTGGGGCTTGCTCTTAGAGATCGCGGACAGATCGAAGAGGCCGTGTCCGACTACCGGAAAGCTCTCGAAATCAAGCCGGACTTTGCCGACGCGCGAAACAATCTTGGCGAGGCGCTTCTCCTGCTGGGTCATCCGGACGAGGCGATTGTCGACCTGAAGGAAGCCATTCGTCTGCAGCCCTCCGCCGATGCTCATACCAACATGGGCGCCGCGCTGGAACGCCTCGGAAAACTGCCCGACGCGCACGCCGAGTATCTGGCGGCGCTTTCGCTCGATCCGCGGGACGCCGCCGCTCTCACGGGAATGGGCTCGGTCCTTGAGGACGAAGGCCGGAAAGACGAAGCCCTGCAGGAACTGGATGAAGCGGTCGAGATCGATCCGGATTACGCCCCGGCCCACTACAACCTCGGGCGTCTTCTGGGAACGGAAGGCCGCGTAACCGAAGCCGCATCGCAATTCACAGAGGCGATTCGTCTGCAACCGGCGGACGCCGCCAGCCATTACAACCTGGGCACCGCGCTCGCGGTACAGGGAAAGCTGGATGAGGCGGCAGTGGAATTTCGGGAGGCGATCGCACTCAATCCCGGCGATGCAATGGCCCATTTCAATTTGGGCAGCGCCCTGGCTCAGTCGGGAAAGATGGACGAAGCGATCGCGCAATTCTCGGAAGCCCTTCGCATCCGCCCCGAGTTTGAGGACGCGCGACAGAGCCTTGAAACCGCGAAAGAGATCCAGGCGAAAGAAGCCAGATAGGTTACTTCGCGACGCGTTTCATCAGAGCGGTATACGCAGCCTCCTGCCGGGCGCACGTCTGAAGCTCTGAAGCGGTAGGCGCCATTTCGGAGCCCTGCATGCTCATCACCGACGCGATCAACTGGCCTGCCATCTGCTTCAATTCCCCGGCAAGCTTTTCGTCCTTCGTGGTTGCGGCGGCGCTCAGCGCATTCCGCGCTTCACTCTCAATGCGCGTCGTCACGGTAAAGATCTCGCGAACTTCCGGCGTAATCTTCACTCGCGGGTCCAGGCGAATCGTGATCGGCTGCGTCACGCTCTGACCGCCTGCGGTTAGGCGCACCGTATAGACGCCGGGCGCGACCCAGGGCGCATTCACGGTCGGATAAGTGCGATGCGGAACCGCCCCGTCGGCATCTCCGCCGCGGGCGGCGGGCGTACCGGGGATCGGATCGTAGTGCATGTCCCAGGTGAAGCGGTGCATGCCCGCCGACGTTCTGAGAATCTGCGGCGGAGCGGGCCAGTAAAGCGGGAAGACCGCAATCCGGCGCATTGGGAGTCGCTGGCAAAGCTTGTTGTAGGCGACGGGATCGGTAGCCGGATCGGGCTTTCGCACCGGATCGGTGCTGGAATACGTTCGAACAACCTTACCCTCGGCGTCGAGAAATTCCAGCTTCACTTCGTCGACGCCGGAAGGCAGATAGTAATCGACGATCGCGCCGGGAGGCGGGTTCTCGCCGGCGGGTAATTCCGGCGGCCACGGTGTGGGATCGTTCGTGCCGAACCGAATGCGAATGCCGGTGGCCGGCTTGAACAAGTACGGCTTGGATGCAGCCGCGGCTTCGGCCGCCTGGCGCAAGGGAGTGACGTCGTCGAGAATCCAGAAACCCCGGCCATGCGTGCCGGCCACCAGGTCGGAACACAAGCACGACTCGTCGTCCTTGACCTGGATGTCGCGCACGGAGATCGCCGGCATATCCAGACGGAGCGAATTCCAGTGATCGCCGTCGTCGATCGAGACCCAGACCTGCGTGTCGGTGGCCGCATAGAGCAGGCCTTTCTTGCGCGGATCTTCACGAATCGAGTTCGTCACGGCGCCCGGCGCGATGCCGTTATTGATCTCGGTCCAGGTCTTGCCGCCATCGTGAGTGCGCCAGAAGTGGGGATTCATGTCGTCCAGCCGCAGCGTGTTCGCGGCGACATACGCCGTTTTCGCTGTCGAAGTGGCCGGCTTCCATATTGAAGATGCGCGTCCAGGGTTTGATCTGCGGCGGCGTGACGTTGGTCCACTTCATGCCGCCGTTGGTGGTCACCTGGATCAAGCCGTCGCCCGTGCCGGCCCAGAGGACGTTGACGTCGAGTGGAGAGGGAGCGAGCGCGGTAACCGATCCCTGCGCGGCGGGCTTCACGGTGGACGCGTACTTACCGGCGTTGGCCGGAATGTCCCAGGTCTGCCGGGTGAGATCGCCGCTGATCGGAGTCCAGCTATGTCCGCCGTTCGAGGTCTTCCAGACTCCGGCCGTCGCATAGAACAGAATGTTGGGATCCTTGGGCGACCAGATCATCGGCTGCGTCCGAACCGTGCGCGCCGGGCAGGGCCGGAGCGTCTGCTGGGCGGTGCCGACATTGGCTTTCTGAGCCGTGAGCCGGTTGTAGACCGTTACCTTCCCGCCATAAACCAGATCGGGATTCTTCGGGTCCGGCGCCGCTTCGCCGTACTCCTCGATGTTCACCGGATGCCAGTCGTGGAAAGTGATTTCGCCGTCCATGCTTCGGCTGTCGACACACGCCGATCCGGAATCCTGCTGGCCGCCGCAAAGCCGGTAAGGGAAAGCGTTGTCGGCGGTCACGTGATACATGGCAGCGGTCGGCTGGTTGTACCAGTTACTCCACGACTCGCCGCGATTCGCCGGAAACGACTCCGCCCTGATCGCTGACGACCAGGATGATATTCGGGATTATTGGGATTGATCCAACTCTTCTGATAATCGTCGCCGCCGGGCGCGCCGCGCACCGCCGACCAGGTCAGGCCCGCGTCTTCGGTCCGCCAGAAAACGGTGGAGCAGCTATAGACGACCTTTTCGTTCTTCGGATCGACTGTAATCGTGGGCAGATCGCCGCCGCCGATGCGGCCAAGCGGACGGTTATCCGGCGGATGACGGCCTGTCGAACCCATTTCGAACACACGCGTATCGTCGGTCGCAAGCGCCCAGTGCTCTCCGCCGTCGGTGGTCTTGTAGAAGGAGATGTTGCCGCCGCGTCCGCCGCGAGGCGCGCGCCCTCCCGCCGGTGTGGGCGGTGGATTCGGATTGTCGGCAGCCACCATGGCATAGACGATATTCGGGTTGCTCGGAGCGATCGCGAGGTTGGCCTCAATGATGGGCGGAAGGCCGCCGGCCAGTTTCTTCCAGGTTGACCCGCCGTCGGCAGACTTGAAGATGCCGCCATCAGTACCGCCAAAAGCGCCGTTTTCAAAAAAGCCTTGCTGCTGCTGCCACAAAGCCGCGTAGACAATGTCGGGATGGCTCGGATCGATCCGGACGTCGTTGCCGCTGGTGTATTCGTCCTTGTAGAGCACCTTCTCGAAGGTTGCTCCGCCGTCGATGGATCGGAAGATGCCACGCTCCGCATTCGGTCCGTAGGGATGGCCAAGCGCCGCGACGAACAGGCGATTCGGGTTCTTCGGATCCACTTCGATGTTGGCGATCATCTGCGAATCCCGAAGGCCAAGGTGTGTCCAGGTCTTACCGGCGTCGGTGGACTTGTAGACTCCATCGCCGATGGCGAGATCGGGCCGGATGATTCCCGCGCCTGTGCCGACATAGATGATATTGGGATCGGACGGCGCTACTGCTATCGCTCCGATCGACCCGGTTGGTTCGTTATCGAAAAGAGGAACCCAGGTGGACCCGAAGTCGGTCGAGCGCCACACGCCTCCGTTATCGAATCCGATGTAAAAGACATTCGGCTTGCCGGGGACGCCCGAAAGCGCGCGGGCGCGGCCGGCGCGCGGCGGCCCGATCTGCCGCCAGTGCATCTCGGAATAAAGTTTCGGATCGAGCGGTTGCTTTGAACCAATTTGTGCTGAAGCAAAGGGTACAAGGGCGGCGACGGAGAAGCCCAGGAGTGCAAGACGGCGCACAGGCTGCAATATTTTCTCTCCTGAATGGGCTTAGTTTAGCAATCCCTTACAAGGTGCTACATTGATGCTTTCGGCAAGTCCCTGTCGCCGCGCCGGACGGGAGTCATTGCATGATCGCCGCACGCCGAAGATTGTCTTTCTTTATCCTGCTGAGCCTCGCAGCTTTCGCTCAGAAATCGGGTTCGCCCGACACTCTGCTGAGCGCGCTGCAATGGCGCGATGTGGGTCCGATGCGAGCAGGCCGCACCTTCGCCGTGGCCGGACATCCCGATCAGCCCGACACCTTCTATATGGGTTCCGTCGGCGGCGGGGTATGGAAGACCGAGAACTCCGGCCGCACCTGGTTTCCGATCGCCGATCAAGGCATTCCGATCGGCTCGATCGGAGCCATTGCCGTTGCGCCATCGAACGCGAACGTGGTCTACGTCGGCACCGGCGAATCCGATATCAGAAGCCAGAACTCCTACGGCATCGGCATGTTCAAATCCACCGACGCGGGGAAGACCTGGTCTCATATCGGCCTCGAAGGAAGCCGCCAGATCGGGCGTGTCGTGGTCGATCCGACCAATGCCAATCGTGTTTATGTCGCAGCCCTCGGCAGCATCTACGCGCCGAATCCGGAACGCGGCGTCTATCGTTCGACCGATGGCGGCGCGACCTGGAAGAAGATCCTGTTCGACAAGGATCGGCCGAATGATGTGGGCGCGGTCGATCTCGCTATCGATTTCAAGAATCCGCGCGTCATCTACGCCGCGCTGTGGGCAACGCGCCGTCCGCCATGGTCCGTATACGCGCCCAGCAACCTGCCGGGCGGCGGCCTCTTCAAATCGACAGACGGAGGCGACACCTGGAAGCGCCTCGCCGGCGGATTGCCGTCGGATGATTTCGTGGGACGGATCGGCATCGCGATCGCGCCCAGTAATTCCAACCGCCTCTGGGCTGTTGTGGACGACCTCGGCAGCGCGGTACCGCCGCCTCGCACCGGCCGCGGCGCAGACCGCGAACCCGCCGCAAAGCCCACCGGCGGAATCTACATCTCCGATAACGCCGGCGCGACCTGGCGGCTGGCCAATGCCGAGAGCCGCCTGGGAAGCCGCGGCTGGTATTTCAATGGGGTTGCGGTTGACCCGGTTAATCCCGACCGCGCGTACATCATCAACACCGCGACTTACCTGACCACGGATGGTGGCAAGACATTCCTGCCCCTCAAAGGCGCTCCCGGCGGCGACGATTACCACCAGCTCTGGATCAACCCGAAAGACGGCAAGCGCATGGTTCTCAGCAGCGACCAGGGGACGGTCGTCAGCGTCGATGGCGGCGACACGTGGAGCAGCTGGTACAACCAGCCGACCGCCCAGATCTACCACGTCGCGGCCGACAATCGGTTCCCCTATTGGCTTTACGGCGCGCAACAGGACAGCGGCGGAGTCGGCGTCCGCACCATGTCGCCCGAAGGGTTGCTCTCGTTCCGCGACTGGATACCCACCTGCCAGGCGGGCGAAAGCAACACGGTCATTCCCGATCCGAAGGACGGCAACATTCTTTACGGCGGCGGAAACGGACGTTGCGATCAGACCCTGAACGTGCAGGTTCCGCTGGGGGCGAGTTGCCGCCGGCCGATCCCGCCGATCCGAACCGCAAGACCTGGACGCTGCCGCAGGTTTTCTCGCAGGCGGACGAAGCGCTCTACTATTCGAATCAATTCGTCATGCGATCGCGGGATCGCGGCAAGACGTGGGAAAAGATCAGCCCGGATCTCGCCCGCGTAAATCCGCCGGTGCCCGCGAATCTCGATCCGGTCACGGCGAAGGACATCGACGAGCCGATGACCGATCGCTTCGGAGTGGTTTACAGCCTCGGGCCTTCGCCGCTTCTCGCCACCACGGTCTGGGTAGGCACAGACGACGGCCTGATCTATGTAACACGCGATGACGGTAAAAACTGGAACAACGTCACGCCTCCGGCCATGACGGCCTGGAGCAAGGTTTCGCAAATCGAAGCCGGGCATTTCGATCCCGAAACCGCTTACGCCTCGGTGGATCGTCACCGTCTGGCCGACAACAAACCGTACATCTATCGAACGCACGACGGCGGCAAGACGTGGCAGAACGTGACCGCGGGCATTCCGGACGGCGCCTGGGTCAACTCGGTCAAGGAAGATCCGAAAGCGAAGGGGCTGCTGTATGCCGCGACCGAACTGCGCGTTTACGTCTCGTTCGATGACGGCGACCAATGGGAGCCGCTGCAGAACAATATGCCGGTCACTTCGGTTCGAGACATCGTGGTGCACGGCGACGATCTCGCGATCGCTACGCACGGCCGCGGCTTTTGGGTGATGGATCAGATGACGCCGCTGCGCGAAATCGCCGAACAGAGCACTCAGATCACTGCGTCGAACGTCTGGTTGTTCAAACCCGGCCAGACTTACGCGGTGCGGCCCGGCGGCATGAACGGCACGCCGCTGCCGCATGACGAGCCGCAATTGATGAATCCGCCGTCGGGTGTTGTGGTGTACTACGCGCTCAAGACGGCCGCCAGACAGCCGCTCAAACTGGAACTGGTGGATAGCTCCGGCGCGGCAAAGGCATGCGCCGCAAGCGACACCCTGGTTCGTCCCGTGAATACGGAAGCAATCAACGTGCAGGCGATCTGGGAACAGCCGCCTCTTCCGCCCTCAGCCGCGGCAGGGATGCATCGCTTTGCGCTGGCCGGTGCGGTCGGACGAGGCGGAGCTGCAGCAGCCGCGGCTCCCGACGCCTGCACGGGCTCTGTCCCCGCGACGCCGGAACGCCCCGGACGCGGCGGAGCACCGGCTTTGCAACCGGGACAATATACGGTCCGCCTGACGGTCGACGGCCAGTCTTATACGCAGCCGGTCACGGTAAATCCCGACCCGCGGATCAAATGAATCGTCCGCAAATCTTTGGTATTTCGGAGTAGTTGCGGGCGCCAAATTTGGAGGAGTCAGGAAGCAATGGCGCCCGCTCGCAAGCGATTGTCTTTACATTACACCTATTGCGCCGAATAATCCAAGGACTTTGTAGCCGGGATCGGGCGCTTTTCCTGCCGATTTATAATGAGCGGGTCGTCCGGACCAGTGATCGCGCAACCCGTGGTATCCGGCTGCTACGATAACTCTTTCACGCCAAAAATCCATGAAATCCCGCGTACTGTCTGGCGTCCAGCCGTCCGGCAATCTGCACATCGGCAACTATCTGGGCGCGCTGGCGAACTGGGTCAAAATCCAGTACGACTATGAAAGCATTTTCTGCATCGTCGATCTTCACGCGATCACGGTTTATCAGAATCCCGATGAACTCCGCGGCAAGATCCGCGAACTCGCCGCGCTGTTTCTGGCCGCCGGCATTGATCCGAAGCATTCGCGAATTGTCGTGCAGTCGAGCGTTCCCGCCCATGCGGAGCTGGCCTGGCTGCTGACCTGCGTCACGCCGATGGGCTGGCTGGAACGTATGACGCAATTCAAAGCCAAATCCGCCGCTCAGGAATCCGTGGGCGATGGCCTCTTCCAGTATCCGGTTTTGATGGCCGCCGATATTCTGCTCTATCAGGCCGCGATCGTGCCGGTCGGCGAGGACCAGATGCAGCATCTCGAGCTGACGCGGGACATCGCCCAGCGCTTCAATTCGCTCTATGGCGAGACCTTTACGATGCCGGCAACGAAGCTGCCGGCCGTGGGCGCCCGCGTCATGGGGCTGGACGATCCGACGACGAAGATGAGCAAATCCGCACAGGGATCGGGCCACGCCGTGGCGCTGCTCGATCCGCCCGAGCGCATCCGCAAGACGATCATGCGCGCGACCACCGATTCGAATCCCGCGGTGGATTTCGAGAATATGGGGCCCGGTGTGGCGAACCTGCTCAGCATATTTCAGGCATTTTCCGAATCCACCGATGAAGAAATGCGAGCGCGTTTCAGCGGCCTGCGGTACGGCGATCTGAAAAAGCAGGTAGCCGAGATGGTGGTTTCAAAAATCGAACCCATTCAGCGGCGTTATCGGGAAATCGTCTCCGAGCCCGGTTATCTGGACGGGATATTGCGGCAGGGCGCCGAAGCTGTTACGCCGATTGCCGATGAGACTGTAGAGCTTGTGAAGCAGCGCATGGGACTCTATACCGCGCCTGCCTTTTGATGACCTAAAGTCTCCAGAAGGCCGCCGACGCGATCACGCCCAGCGCTTCGGCCAACTGAGATTCGTACCAGCTGTTTAATTCCGCCGCAAGCTTGTCCAGAAGCGAGGCATCGCAGGCGAGAGCGATCAGTCCGGAGCCCGGCGATCGGGTCGCGAGGCAAAGCACGGCGACGCTCCTAGCAAGATTTCCCGAATAAAACAACGGGACGGAGACAACCGCCTGCGGAGGATTTATACGGTCATCTTCCGTTATTGGCTCATACCTTTCAGGCTCGTCTCGTTGACTCGCTTTCGCCGGACAATACTTTTCGAGCTTACGCTGTCGGAATGCCCAGCCGACGACGCCTCTGCCGGGCTTGAACTGGTAGCTGGTCCACTGCTTTTCGATGATTTCGGCATCGAGTGACGCCACGCAGACGAGAGAGCTCAACTGTCGATCGTAAACATACAGGGAAACCTCGACAACTTCAGCGGCCGGCTCGCCGGGCAGCAACCGTTTCCGGGTCTGCAGCAGGGCATCCCGGACCGCCTGCGTGTGCGTCTGGTTTACGGTTCTCAGTCCCAGGAGGCGTCGCGTCATTTCCTCAACAAATCCCGACTGCACCCTGGTAAACTGGCCGTCCATCTGCTCTTCCGGTAATTCCCACTTCACCGCGTAAATATAGCCGGGTAAGGGCTGGGGAAGATCCAGCAGCAGCGTGTTGGTGGCGGGTAACTCCGTCAGATATCTCTCGGCGAAAGAGCTCTCCCGATCGTCTCTCACGTTGTTCAGGGAGACGTCCAGCCGAAAGCGCCTGGGGAACCGCCCGTCGGGAAACACCAACTGGTAGAGATACTCCTTATAAAGCTGACCGAATGAAACGCTGATTTCCTCCTCGCTCTCCAGCTGGTTAGTCACGTCCATGCGCTCACGCTGCGTGAATGAGACGCCATTGGCCATATATCGTTCGCGCTTGATGGTCACGGGATGGTTTTTTGTAAGCGGCGGCAGGAAGTTCATGCTGCCTTCCCAGGTCTCGTCGTGCGCCTTTGCGTCTTTCCAGGTCAGCGTGACGGATTGTCCTTCTGTCAGAGATTCGACTCGAGGAGGGGCCAGACGGCCCGCCGATGAATGCAAAGTCATCGGTATTCCGGCGACTGGCTGGTCGCCGATTGCCTGCCCGCCTTCGAGTCGCTCTGAAGATCTTACGTCGCCCGAAGCCAGTATTACGTCGCTTTGGATAAACTTCTGACCTTCAATCAAAGGTTTGGATCGGGAGACCGCCTGGTCGAGCGCCTGCGCCCGATCGTATCCGGGAGTTGAGGAAGGCTGGGCCGGAGCTCCGGAGGGCGCTTTGGGCCCGGCCTGTTTCATGCGAGACAGGATATCGTCGGTAGCCGGCCCCAGCGCCGAATAGATGTTGGGATCGTCGTTGAAATCGGAAACGTTAACGCCTGCGAGGTCGGAGGGCAGATGCAATTCGTTTCCTCGCGGCTTGACCATAAACGCGCGGTCTCGCCCCAGGCGCCCAATAAACATTCCCAGCTCGAAGAGGACGTTATCCCTCACGGCCATGGTCTCCGCCTCGTGGCGGCCGTTGATGATCAGAACGTCTTCCGGAAGAAAGATAAATGCGCCGAAATCGGCGTCGTCGAGGGCGGCTATCAAGTCGTCAACCGGGTAGCTGCTGGTCTTGAAGATGCCCTGGGGCCAGACCCGCACCCAGGCGTCGTAGTTGAGGTTTTTCTGAACAGCCTTGGCGTACCCGAGTCCACTAACGGATGAGCCGACAAAGAGCTTCATTTTAGCCACTGCGAATTACCCCTTTGAAGTTTAATCAGCCGGGAGCGTTGGGGGCCGGCGCCGTGAAAGTTCCGGCCGCCGAGCTCTTGCCGTCCGAGTTGGTTACGATCACACTAATCTGTCCGGCCAAAGCGGCGGGAAGAGTGACTGTCAGTTTCGTGGAATCCACAAACGTAGCTGTCGCGCCCTGCCCGTTCAGCGAGACGGCCGCCCCCGGGGCAAACCCGGCTCCTTCGATGGTCAGCACTCCGTTGGCAACAGTAAGCTTCGTGATGGACGGCGCGGAGGAGACAGCACCTTGACTCGGCAATTTATCGGAACGCGTATCCTGAGGCCGGAATAGTTGTTCGATCAGTTCTTTCAGCTTCTGCAGGACTGTGTCCGCAAACAGACCGACCATTCCCGCAACGAAGGCGGCGGTAAAGGGGTCGGCAGGGGAACCGTCTTTCGGTCCGCTGACCGCGCCGATTCGATACGCGAAGAATACGATCAGAGCCAGGCCGGAACCGAACATGGGGCGAAACAAGTAGTAAAAGCTCCAGCTCGGCACGAAACTGCGGCTCCCCACGAAGTTGACGAAGCTTCGGACGGCCGCGAGCATAGCGCCGAACGCGCCCATCAGTACAACAAGAAAGAGCATCGATGCGTCGCCGATGACACTTGTGGACGAGAGGATGACAGTGGCGGCAGCCTTCCGCCCGGTTGCGGGATCGACGGCGGTTACGACAGCCTGGGCGCCGGATTTCGCGCGCAACGTGTAAGTGCCGTTCGAGACGTCGATTTCGCCCGGCCCCGACAGATACCACTGCAATCCCTTCGCCCCGCCTGCAGGCCCCGCGGCGTGGAATGGGACCGTCTCGCCGTCCTTCATGCCGGACGCATCGACGACGGAGCGATCGAGGATCAGTTGCGCGGTGGCCATAAGCACTTGCGCCGAGGCCGTCTGGGTGTGATCCGAATTGCGTGTGGCCGTCACTGTGATCGGGTCGGTTTTGAGCGTGGCGGGCGCCGAAAATACGCCGGATGGCGTGATCCCGCCGTCGGTGGCCGACCAGGTCACGGCGGTATCGCCGGCGCCGGTCGTGGAACTCAGGAATTGCAGGGATTCACCAGTCCTCAGCGTCGCGACCAGGGGATATACACTCACGGACGCAGGTCTGGCGGGCGGGGGCCAGTAAGCGATAACGCCAAAAAGCAATCCTGACGACAATACGGCCCAGAAGATACCGAGGAGGGTCATCCAGGATCTCGCCGAACTTATGGTAACGGTAGCCTGGCCGATCTGAAGACCGCCATTGTCCAAAGCCGTTACGGCCACTGTTCTCGATAGCCATATCCTGTCGGGCGCGGTGTAAAGACCGGCATCGATCGTACCCAGGCTGGGACTGATGATCCAAACCGCCGCCGCTGGTTCCGCAAATTGTTGCCGGCATCCCGGCAAAAGAGTGACCGATTGAGGCTGCATATTGTTGTTTCCTTCGCAGGAATAGCGCCTCTGATACTCCGAGCGCAGGCATCATCATAACGTCTGCGAAAGCGGGCGCACAACCGGAGGTTCGCGTACGCCGCGCGGAAGAATTAAAAACGGCGTTGCGAGCGATCGCCGATTTTTTAACGGTATCTTTCCCGCTTTTCAGCTATAATCCCTTGGTCGCCCAGCTTGTGGCCATATCATGCGCGATTTCGCAGAAATGGTCCCGATTGTAATTCCAGACACAGAGATTATTCCCCATGGCAGTGTTCAACTCTCACGATCAGGCCGTCTTCCAGGCGGGCCTCCGAGCCGTTAAAAGTCGCCTGGGTTCGCCTCACTCAGAACTTCCCCATGGTTCGTTGCTGACCGCCCTGATGAGGCACGGCGGTTTGTACACTCTCTTCGATCAGGATATGACCACAGCGCGACTGACACCGCTGATGACGGGCGCCAACAGTTCGCAGATGCAAACGACTGTGCAGCAGGTGCAGTCGATAGCCGAGAGCTTCTTTTATCGGCTTTGTCCTCTCAGCGGATACGCCATCAACTCAGACCTGATGTCGTACATCGCCTTTCCGCATGAAGGGGCGGCATATGAAGATACGCCGCACGTTAACCGGCGAATTCCCGCAATATTCACATTTGTCGGGCAGTTCATCGATCATGACCTCACGATGAACGCGGTGAACCTGACGGTCGACCAGAGCGGCAACGTTACCGTTGACAATGCGTCCCCCACCATCGACCTCGACAACATCTACGGGCTGCGTACGACGCTGAACAACGCGCTGGGAGCGCCCGGCGAAGGCGGCAAACCCTACGATATCTTTCATGCCGATGGAACGTTCAAGCTGGTCAAGGTGGGCAGCGGCTACGATCTGCCGCGGCCAAAGGAAAAGAACTCCGACGGCCTGCAGCCGGCTTACATTATCGATGGCCGGAACGACGAAAATCAGCTGGTTCTGCAGATTCACATACTGCTGATGCGCGTGCACAACAAGCTCGTCGGAGAAATGTCGTCGCCCGGCCGGCCGCGGGAGGACCTGATCGCCGCCGTTCGCAAGGAGGTGGTTGCGAACTTCCAAAGCGTTGTTCTCCACGACTATCTGCCGAGGATCATACAGCCGGACACTTTGCGGTTCGTTCTGGGTGAGATCGCGAAAAAGGACTATGGCGCGCTGAAGCACAAGCCGTACCGCAATCTGGTGGACGGCAGAAACATTGTCCGTATGCCCCATGAGTTCGCCATCGGGTTCCGGTTCGGCCATAGCCAGTTGCGGCCGGAGTACAAGTTGAATGCCGGCGCGACAGTGGAGCTGTTCAACAATCGCCATACCGGAGGCGTGGACGACCTCCGCGGCAGCCGGCCGCTCTCGAAAGATCACGTCATCGACTGGTACGAGTTTTACCCGCTGAAACCCGAGGACGAGCACCAGTCGCTGCTGATCGATGGGAGGATTACTCCTCCTGTCTTCGACCTCCCTGAAACGGCTATTCCGGACGACATCAAGTTCATCGGCAATCTGCCGCACCGCAACCTGATCCGCAGCCGTATGGTTGGCGTCGTCTGCGGCGAGGAATTAGCCAGGTTCTATGACGTGCCGTCGCTGAGCCCATCCGATATGGTCGACATGGCGGCGCATCCCGAAGCAGCCCAGCTGTTTTCCCACGATGGCGAATTCAAGACTCCGCTCTGGTATTACATCCTCAAAGAAGCCGAGGTCAAGAGCAACGGCGAGATGCTGGGACCGCTGGGCAGCCGGCTGGTCGCCGAGGTTCTCGCCGGAGCTGTTTACTACGACGATGAGTTCCGCTTTGACCCGGGGTGGAAGTCGCGCATCACAGGCGCCAATAAGGTCACAATGCGCGATCTGATCGATTTCGTCCTGGGCGCGAAATAGGCTTATGCGGCGATAATCCGCTCGTCGCTCATGCCCTGTCCTGGTCGAGCTTTCGGAAAGCGGCTTCTCCAACGTCGGATACCTTGACCCACTTCGGGTCAGGCGAGGCCGCGGCGTCGTAGTTGTCGTGCCAGTTCCACCACTTGTACGGCGGGGTCTGGGGGTAACCCTCCGGCGAGTCCTCCCAATTCTCCTGACGGCCGAGCGGCGTGATGTCGAGATAGCTCCAGGTGGTCCCCATCGCCTCGTCGCCGCGGTTGTTGATGAAGTATGTGCGGAATACCCGCTCGCCATCGCGGAAGAACACGTTGTGGCCATGCCATTCATTCACGCCGAAGTCCGCGTCGAAGTTGTCGGTGATGGTGTACCACGGCATCTCCCAGCCCATGCGCGCTTTCAGGCGCGCGATATCCGCCTGCGGCGCGCGTGAGGCGTAGACGAGAGTGGTGTCGCGGGCGTTCAGATGCGCGAGGTGGGCGACCTGATCGGCGCCCAGGGAGCAGCCGCGGCAGGCGTGCTCGGGCCAGCCGAACACCCCGGGCTCGAAGAAGGCGCGATAGACGATCAGCTGACGGCGGCCCTCGAACAAATCGAGCAGGCTCACTTTGCCTCTGGGTCCGTCGAACTCATACTTCTTGTCCACAGCCAGCCACGGCATCCGCCGGCGTTCGGCGGCCAGCGCGTCACGCGAGCGGGTCAACGCCTTCTCCTTCACGAGGAGCTGCTGGCGCGCAGCTTCCCACTCCTGCTGCGACACGATCGGGGGTGTGTTCATCGCCGAGGATTCCCGTTCCCGCGTTCGCTGCCGTTCTCTTTGCTTGTTGCCATCCTGTTTCTCCTTTGCTCTGTGAAATTCCGAAAACGAGTCGCTTTGAAAAATCTCCTGAACTTGCCGATGCACACCGCCAGAATTCCTCCCGTGGATCCGGCGCCGGCGACCATTACCGCTGTGCTTGCGATGCATACCGGGCACATATGTCCCTCCTCTGAGCTCTGATTGCTCACGAGATAAACTTAGCCTGAGAATCTTCGAATGCCGGGAGTGACAAGTGTGGCGGGATTCCATAACGAGCGGAGCGCCGGATCGACATGGACTCGCTGATCACCGCCGCGGCGCGCGCGCTGGCCGCCGGCGATCCACTCGGCGCCTTGCAACGGGTCTCCCTGCGCGACGACGCGCCCGCACTGGCGCTTCGCGGCATTGCGATGGCGCAGCTTGGTGATCTGGTCCGGGCCAGGGCTCTCCTGCGAAGCGCCGCTCGCGCCTTCAATCCGAGGGAGGCCGTAGCCCGCGCGAGGTGCCTGGTCGCCGAAGCCGAGATCGCGCTCGCCTCGCGCGATCTGAGCCGGCCGGTGAAGCTCGAAGCGGCTCGCGCGACACTCGAAGCGCATGGCGACCGGATCAATGCCACGCACGCGCGGTACCTCGAGGTGCGGCGCCTCCTGCTGATCAGCCGCCTCGATGAGGCCGAGCGCACGCTCGCGCAGCTCGACCCCACGAACCTTCCGCCCATGTTGCAGGCCGTCCACGAGTTGGCAGCTGCCGGGATCGCGTTGCGGCGCCTGCAAACCAGAGCAGCCCGCGAGGCGCTCTGTCCGCGCAAGGCTCGCCGCGATCGAGGCCGATATTCCCGCGCTCACGGCTGAGGTGGAAAGTTGCTTCCAGGTGCTGAACATGCCTGCCGCGCGCCTGATCGCCGGCGGCTTAGAGCGGACCCTGCTGCTGGAGGATGTCGAAGCGCTGCAGACCTCCGAAGCGCTCATCGTGGATGCGTGCCGTTACGTCGTGCGTGCCGCCGGCAAGGTGGTGTCGCTCGCAAGCCGTCCGGTGTTGTTCGAACTCGCACGCGCGCTGGCCGAAGCGTGGCCCGGAGACGTTTCGCGGGATGTCCTGCTTGCGCGCGCCTTCGGAGCGAAGCTCGCGGACGAATCGCACCGCGCGCGGTTGCGTGTCGAAATCGGGCGGCTGCGCAGAATGCTTCGAACACTCGCCACGGTAAGTGCGACGAGAAGCGGGTTTCTGCTGGCGCCGTGCGGTGCACGTGAGGTCGTCGTCCTCGCCCACCCGTCGAACATGAGCAATGGGAATGTGCTTGCCTTTCTCGCGGATGGTGAATCCTGGTCGAGCTCGGCCCTGGCGCTGGCACTCGGGGCCAGCCAGCGCACCGTGCAGCGGGCGCTCGATTCGCTCGCGGCCGCGGGCAGAGTGCAGGCGTTCGGCCGCGGCCGGGCTCGCCGCTGGATGACTCCGCCCGTGCCGGGATTCACGACGACATTGTTACTCCCCACGCCGCTGCCGAGTGATTAGGATGACAGCATGAATTGGAATTGGGGCGGACGCCCGGAACAAGAGCATGAATCGATCAGCGGCTGAAATCGTTCGCGAATACGGGCCCTTTCCGGGGATTGAGAGAGTGGACGGCGTCACTTATGACGGCCGGCAGGTCTGGTTTGCGTCCGGCGACAAGCTGAACGCTCTCGATCCGTCGAGCGGCAAGACCCTCCGTTCGATCGATGTCCCCGCGCACGCCGGGACGGCTTTCGACGGCCGGCATCTGTTTCAGATCGCCGAGGATCGTATCCGGAAGATCGATCCGGAAACCGGCCAGGTACTTGCGACGATCCCGTCGCCCGGCGGGGGCCGCGACTCCGGGCTCGCCTGGGCCGAAGGCACGCTGTGGGTGGGACAGTATCGGGACCGCAAGATCTATCAGATCGATCCCGAGACTGGTGCAATTCTTCGCACCATCGAGTGCAACCGCTTCGTTACCGGGGTTACCTGGGTCGATGGAGAGCTCTGGCACGGCACTCTGGAAGGTGACGAAAGCGATCTGAGGCGAATAGATCCTCAGACGGGTGAGGTCCTGGAGCAGTTTGATATGCCGCCCGGCGCCGGCGTGACCGGGCTGGAGTGCGACGGCCGCGATCGATTCTTTTGCGGCGGAGGAACCAGCGGCAAGGTGCGCGCCGTGCGACGCGGGTCTTCCGCAATCAGCCGTCGTGGTTCGAGCGCCGACGTCTCTTGACGCACCATTGCCTGACACACCATTGCCTGACACACCATCGCTGTCCACGCGTGGCGCGGCAGTGCTGTGGAGTCTTGCCTGGTTAACGCGCGAGACGCGTCGCCTCCGCGGATGTTTGCGATGCGTAACTTGTATTCACGAGATTGAATTCGTTTCAAAAAATCTGGGGCGCCCCGATGTCCGATATCGTTCGGACCAACGCCGTTTTTTTATCGCCGGACGAGACCGGGAGCGCATAGTTCCTGCTTACGCCTACAGGCCCATTTGTTTCGACGTTATGCCACACGGAGCCTCGAGGAATCGTGTGGTTTAGTGCCCCCGTACGCCAATGGGTGCGACGAGGTTCTTTCGATTTGAAAGCTACCATGCGTTTTTGGCAATGCGTGCAGGGCTGCCGGGGCGATGGCTGCAACCTATTGATTTAAAGCAGTCGATTTTTGCAAATTTTTCTTCGTAGCTTGTCATCGTTATTGGGCGACCCGCCAGGGTGAGATGTTCGTCCAGCTTTTCAGCGCATTTTCGGCGAAGTCCGGCGGGCGATCCGCATGGCAGCCGGCACAGGCGTTCGGCACTTTCAGGGTTCTGGTCGTTGCCGGCGTGATGAATTTGAAGGTGTGGGCGCGGACGTTGACATCCGCGATCGTCTGCTCGATCTTCGGCATGTGGCAGCTTACGCATTCGTTTCCGGGGCTGCCGGCCTTATGGTGCGTGTGCGCCTCGATGGTCGGCGCGCGTGGGCCGTTGGGTGAGTTGGGACCGTGGCACTCCAGGCACAGAACGTTTGCGGGCTTGATCAGGTCGGCATTGTTTTCCGTGCCGTGCACATCGTGGCAGCTGAAGCAGGTCACACCGTGGGTGTACATCTGACTGGTGACGAAATCGTTGCCCTGCATGCGGTTCTTATGGGCGGTGCCGTCGGCGAAATGAGTGAACGACTGTTCGCCCAGCTTGTGCTCTTCCAGCTTCCAGAAATCCTGCAGACTTGCGCCAACTGCGAACCCTACCGGCCAATCGTAATATTTACCTTCGATGGGGTTCTGAAGCGGCAGACCTTGCGAGTGGCACTGAATGCAGACGTTGTTCGCCTTCACAAAATCAAGCCGCGCAGGGTTGACGATGTTCTCGCGGGAGGGTTTCGCCGTGTGCGCGCCTCCCGGCCCGTGGCATTTCTCGCAGCCCACATTCCACTCGGTCACCGTCTTCGTCTGGATGTTGTAGTTCACCGAATGGCAGCCGTCGCATAGCGGGCCGGTCGGGCGCTGCATGTTGTCGTTCGGGTAGAATGCGGTCCACCAGTCGGAACCTGGCGCTGCCTGATAGGCCCTCCAGATCCGATGGGTCACGTCCCATTGAGCGCCGAGCGGGTAGTAGTCGTCGCCCTTTTTCGTAAAGTAGCGCTGCTTCCATTTACTGCCATAGACGAAGGCGATGTCATCCTTCGTAAATTTCACGAGCGGGTCGGGTTTGGAAAGATCGGGGATGATGGCGTCCGGATGTGTCTTCGGGTCGCGTATCACGTTGGCCATCCGAGTCTTGCTCCAACGGGTGTAAACGGCGGGATGGCAGGTCTTGCACGCGGCGGATCCGACGTAATTCGGCGAGGTTTGGGCAACAATGGTCAGCGGGACGAGAAACGGCGCCAGCAGAAAAATCATCCGCATTGTGCCCAACAGCATATCGGATCAGAATGAAAGTTCGCTGAAAGGATAGTGCGGGGATTTTTCTGGACTCATGCCGGAAAACAGGGCAACGCCAAAGGTCTGCCGCGTGAGCGTGTCATCGAGGTCTGCCAGTTGATAAAGTGTTGGTCGAGCTTTATAGCCAGATGACTTCGAAGCCGGTTTCGGTGGATTTGCTCGATCTGTAGAAGCGACTGGGCGTCGTCCGCAGAGATCACGGCGTCACCTTCGACAACCGGGGCGCTGGCTTCAATCCGCGCAAACATTTGCTGAGCAGCGTAACGACGATGAGGACCTGAATTCGTGACTTCTGAAAAACCTGGAGGACTTCCAATTCCTTATGGCGCCGAGTCGATCGACGCCTTTCTGGACGTGCTTCAGCGGCGCCGCAGCATTCGCACCGGATTTCTGAAGGACAAGCCAGTCCCGAATGAACTTATTGAAAAGATCCTGGAAGCGGCGCGATGGGCTCCCTCGGCGGGAAACTCGCAGCCCTGGGAATTCCTGGTCATACGAGACCTGGAGACTCGGGAAAAGATCGTGGAGATCTTCAAGACTCAAATGCGCGACAAGATCGAAATCGAGGAGGCGACGCGCGGCCAGCGCCGCCGCGTGAATGCCGGTGTGGACTTCCGCCATGCGCCGGTTCATGTACTCGTGCTCGGCGATCCGCGCACGAACGACGCCTATCCGATGCGCACAAAGCTGGACAAGTGGGAAGCGCACTATTTACAGCAGCCTGGCGAATTGCGTCTTGCAGATGCTGCTGGCCGCCGAGGTGTTGGGGCTCAGCTCGATGTACATCAGCGATGTGGCCTCGCCCTATTTCAGCGTCATGCTCAAGTCCCTCCTCGGCATTCCGGAGCCATTGCAGATTTATCATCTGCTTCCCATCGGGTTTGCGAAGCGAAGTCCTACGATTCACCATCCGCGCCGGGCGCTCGAAGAAATGGTTCACCATGAGCGGTACGACCGTTCCAGGTTTCGCGGCGAGGCGGAGCTTCAGGACTTTATGATGAAGATGTCCATTCGGGGCAGTGAGTATAGCTTTTGACGGGACACACGGAAAGCGATACTCATCGCCGCGCAGGGAAAGGTGAGGATGTGGCCAGCGAGATGAAGATTGAACTCCGCCAGATTTCGGCTTCGACGTCGGAGGCAACGATAGGCCGGCACGAGGTGCTCATCGATCGGCCCGTCGCGAAGGGCGGCAGCGATGCCGGACCAATGGGCGGTGAACTGTTCCTTGCCGCGGTGGGCGGCTGCTTCATGAGCAACCTGTTAGCCGCCATCAAGGCGCGCGAAGCGGAGATCGGGGATGTGCGGGTGGAGGTGGTCGGGACGCTTGCCAATTCACCCGCCCGGTTTGAAAGAATTGAGTTGCGGGTCGCCGCTGAGAGCGGCGATAGGGATCTGCTCGAAAGGCTCGTCGAAATCGCCGACCGGGGTTGCATCATGATGAATACTCTTCGCGGGAAGCTGGAAGTGCGAGTGCTCATCGGCGCCGTCGTCTGAACCTCCTCGGTTCAAAAGCGCTTTTCGATGTCTATGCCGTGGTCCAGCGGGAGCGCAACGGTTGCGGGGCGTTGACTTCGATTACCGCGCCGGGCAGAAGCCCGGCGGCAGCCCCGAAGGGCCGCCCCACCAGTGTCAGGACAATTCGGATAGCTCCTTAAACTGTCCGTTACTGTCGCCCAGCTTCTCAGCCGGAACCCCGAGCTTATTCAGCAATGTCAGCTGAAGATTCGTCAGCGGCGTGTGTTCCGGATAGACGATATGACGGCCGCCCTTCAGCCCCAGGCGCCTCCGCCCAGAAGCAGGGTCGGCAGCGGGCCGTGCGTGTGCCGGTCGCTGTTGCTGATGCCTCCGCCGAAGAGAAGGATGATGTGATCGAGCAGCGACCCGTCGCCATCCGGCGTCTTCCGCAGCTTCTCCAGATACTCGGCGAACAACATGAGGTGATGCCGCTGAATCAGCGCACACTTCTCCATCTTGGCCGGGTTGTTCTGGTGGTGCGAAAGGGGATGATGCGGCTCGGGAACCCCAATCTGCGGATAGGGCCGGCCCGTCTGCTCACGGCCATACATGAAAGTGATGACCCGTGTCAGGTCCGACTGGTAGGCCAGCAGTTGCAGATCGTACAAGAGCCGGACGTGCTCCTCGAAAACATTCGGAATGCCGGCGGGCTGGGGGACGTCGGGCAGCTCCTTGGAACTTTGTTCTTCCGCTTTCTGAATGCGCCGCTCCACATCGCGAAGCGACGTGAGATAGTCGTCCACCTTCCGGTTGTCGGCCCGGCCCAGCTGCTTCTGAAGTTGATTCACGCGATCGTTGACCGAATCGAGCAGGCTCTGGTCCTGGCTGAGACGCGCGGCGCGCACGCGCGCATCCGTGCTGTCGCTCGCGCCGAACATCCGCTCGAAGAGCACGCGCGGATTGTTTTCGGCCATCAGCGGCAACGTCGGCGTCAGCCAGGAGAGCGTGGTGCTGTAGGCGCAACTGTAGCCGAGATCGCAGTCTCCCACCAGGCTGTTGTCGTCGGCGATCATTTGCAGCGAGGAGAGCTGAGTGTCGCGCTCGAATGCCTTCGCGGCAATCTGGTCCATGGAGATTCCGTTCTCCAGCTGGCTGTCCGATTTCTTGACATGCACGCCCGTCAGATACGAACCGGAAGCGCGGGAATGGTCGCCGCCGCCGTCGCCGAGCGCCTCGGCCTCATCGGCGAAGAGGCCGGTGACGACGATCAACTGGTCACGGAAAGGCTTCAGTCCGGCCAGCGTGGGCGAGAACTCGAAGCTTGCACCGGCGCCGGTGGGCAGCCATTTGTCGTAGATGACTCCGTTCGGATGGTAGATAACGCCGAACCGGCGCGCCGCTGCGGGAGTGGTCGCGGCCGTCGCAAATGCCGGAATCATGGCATCGAGCAACGGCAAGCCGACGGTCGCCCCTATGCCTCGAAGCACCGTGCGGCGTGAAATGGCTTTCTTTGTTACGATCATCGACCCGATCTCCTCATTTGACCGATCGCTTTGAGCGATCTCACTTGACTGCTCTCATCTGAAACGGCGCGCTCTTCACAATACCCAGGATCACCGACGACCAGCGGTAGTCGTCGGCGGCCGCGTTGCGCACGATCCCGCGGATCGCTGGGAGCGTCGTAATACTCAATCCCTCGGCCCAGGCTGTACGTCAGCAGCTTTTCCGTCACGGTTCTGACGAACTGCTTTTTCTGCGCCACCAGCGCGCGCCGCAGATCCGCGGGCCCGTCGACCTTCGTGCCGTCCAGCAGCACGCCGGATGCGTCGATGGGCTTGCCCGCGTCGGTGGTGCGCCATTGCCCGATGGCGTCGAAATTCTCCAGACTGAATCCCAGCGGGTCCATGCGCGCGTGGCAACTCGCGCAGACCGGATTCGCGCGGTGCATCTCCAGCATCTCCCGTACCGACAAAACCTTGCCTTCGGGTGCGCTCGCCTCCAGAGCGGGAATATTGGGAGGCGGAGCGGGCACCGGCGCGGCAAGGATATTTTCCAGCAGCCACTTTCCGCGAATGGTCGGCGAGGTTCGCGTGGTATACGACGTGACGGCCAGCACCGCCGCCTTGCCCAGCAATCCAAAGCGGTTCTCATCGGTGAGCGTCACGCGCCGGAAGTGGGTCCCGTAGACGCCCGGAATTCCATAATGGCGGGCCAGTTGTTCGTTGAGAAAGGTCTCATTCGACGTCAGCAGGTCGACGATGCTGTGGTCCTCTTTCAATTGAGCGTCGAGAAACATGTCGATCTCTGTCGACGAACGCGAAGCGAAGATTGTCGTCGAACCACGGAAACTTCGTTGTCTCCGGATTCAGCAGCCCGATATTGCGCGTCTGCAGCCACTCCGCGAAGAAGTTTTGCACCAGCGACTCACGCGCGCGCGGATCGGCCAGCATGCGCGAAACCTGTTTTTCGAGGATCGCCGGCTCATGCAGTTTTCCGCGGATGGCCAGATCGAGCAGGGTGTCGTCCGGAATGCTGCTCCACAGAGCGAACGACAAGCGCGAAGCCAGCTCGACATCGGAAATGCGATAGACCGCGCCGGGAGCAGCGCCCGCGGGATCGGCCTCGATGCGGAACAGGAAATCGGGCCTGACCAGCACGCGCTCGAGCGCGGCGCGAATCCCCTGGTCGAAGTTTCCCGCGGCGCGTCCTCGCTTGTAGAAACTGAGTAGCGTCTCGACGTCGTCGCGGTTGCGGATCGCCGGTAGGCCCGCCGCGCCAATCGTGACAGGATCTTCGTCGCGCAAGGGAGTTCATCCGCGGCGCTCTGCGGCTGGCACACGAAAATCAGCCGGCGGCTCGGCGAGTCCTGCGGCACTTGAGCGTTATACGGACCGCCGATCTACATCGAGGAAATGGCAGTGGGAGTATTGGGTGTGTCGGACTGGCGGCTCCAGAGGGGAAGGTGATCCGGACCTATGCCTTCCGGCTCGGGATCCTCGGTCTTGAGCATGGTGGCGACTACTTCGTGCGAGCCCGCCTTCACCGGGACGCGCACCTGCAGCGCCTCATCCCCGTCATAGAGAAAAACCTTCGTTGGATCGCCGGTGAACTTCGCTTTTGCCGCCGGGCCGCCCAGCGTGAATTGCGCCACGCGCTTGCCGTCCACGCGGATTTCGAATTGATTCGGCACGTTCAGGCCGCGGATTTCGCTCGTCAAAGTCCGCTGCAGCTTTAGCTTGAAAACATATTCCCCGTCCACGGGAAAATAATGGCGCGCCGCGATACCGCCCCGCGATCCCAGGGGAAAGTCTTCACCCAGGCGTTCCGTCTGCCAAAGGTACGTCTGTTCGTTCGCGTTGTCCTTGATCGCGCCGTAGCGCTCGAAGCCGGCTGGAATCGTGGGGTCGCCCACGGCCTGGCGCGCAATTTTCGCCGCCGCGGATACGTAGCGATCGAGAAGCGCCGGCTCCATCGAGAGCGCATCGGCGTTGGTGTCGAATCCGAACGCCTGCTCATCGGGCGGCAACATCGCCTCGGCATCGACATCAACCGCGATCAGGTCGCGCACGGCGTTCGCGTATTCGGCGCGATTGAGACGATGCAGGCTGGCAGTGCGGCCCGGGATTCACGTGCGCCGCGGCCGCGCGGTCGAGTTCCGACTCCAGCCAGTCGGCGACGGAATCGTAGGTGGCGTTATCCGGCCGCGGGAGACCCGGAGGCGGCATCGCACGGCTGCGCAGCTTCACGATCACTTTTTCCCAGGTCTCCGCCGAGTTGGCGACATGCGTAGCGTCGGCAGTGTCCAGCATGAGGTTCGCGGTCTTCAGCTTCTGGTTGTGACAGGAGACGCAATACTTGTTCACCAGCGCGCGCGCCGGGGTATCTGGGCGCGGGGGTCTGGAAAGCCGAGGCCGTGAACCAGATCGCGCCGAACAGAGGGATCCACGCAAGTTTCGTCATGACCGGGATCTCACTCCGGACGGCACTTGTTCTGGGCCTCGCAGGGATGGCCGAGCTTCGGATCGGCGCCATGCTTGAGCAGCAGATCCGCGCCCTCCTTGTTATATAGGACGCCGCCGAGCCGGTCGCCCTCGCCGGACGCCGCGAGCTAGGGCGTGACGCCCGCCTTGCTGACCGCATTCACGTCCACGCCGAGATCGATCATTTGCGCCAGCAGCGTGTTCCAGCCGCGATATGCCGGTCCGAACAAGGCGTTTTCGCCGAAGGTTGTCGCGCCCTTCGGGTCGACGCCGAGATCGAGCAGAAATTTGACGGCCTCGAGCGCCTGAGCCTCTGTGACCGGGCTTTCTCCGATGCCGTGGTTCAGGCCCGTCGCGGCCATGATGGCTGTCGCATTGGTCGCGGTCGGTATTTTGGGATCGGCGCCGGCCTTGAGCAGGATGCGCATCATCTCCAGATCGTCGGCCGAGCTGGCGAGCAGGAGGGGCGTGGCTCCTACGGTGTCCTCGTATCCGCCCGCGATACTGGGTCTCGGCTTGGTCATGCGCGCGTTCACATTTGCGCCGTGGGCCAGAAGAGCATTCACCAGCCGCAGCTTGGCCTGACGATCCGGAATACCGCCCATGGGGTCGATCAAACCGTACACCGGTTCGCCGTGTAGCTTTCCCATTCCGTCGACGCCCAATGCAGCGGTGTGATGCCCGCATCGCCGATGTTGGGGTCGGCTCCGTGATCGAGCAGAAAGAGCGCCAGCGGGACCTGGCCCCTTACGGTGGCCACGAGCAGCGGCGTGTAGCCATTGACCCCCGCGGTCTTGGGGCCGCCGATCTGCAACCCGCCCGCGCGGCCCGGGGCAGCCGGCTTTGTCGCATCGCTTGCCTCAGCCTGAGCCAGGATGTTCACGTCCACTCCCGCGGCCAGGAGCAACTGGACCATTTCCCGATCGCCTTGCCGCGCCGCGAAATGTATCGCGGTGAATCCCTCCTTGCTGTGGGCCTTGAGATCGGCATGCGCTTCGATGAGCGCCTGCACGACGTTCGGTTGATGTTCCGCCGCGGCCCACATCAATGCCGTCTGGTGCTGGTCCGGCTCTTTCGCGTCGATCGCGGCGCCGTACTCGATCAGCCTTTTAACGGCGTCCACGCTGCCGCTCTTCGCGCAAGTCATCAGCGGAGTCACGCCGGTGGCGATCGCGGTGTTCGGATTGGCGCCCGACTTCAGCAGCAACCGCACAAACGCGTCGCTTCCGTTGGTGCATGCCTGAGACAACGGCGTCATCCGAAAGTCATTTGCGGCGTTCGCGTCCGCGCCCGCGCCGAGCAGCAGTTCCGCGGTTTCCAGGTCGTTCCGGTGCGCGGCCCAAAGGAGCGCCGTCGAGCCGTCGTCCGACCGGCTGTTGACGTCAGGCGTGCTGACTCAGGAGCGAACGGACGGTCTTAAGGTCATGGTTCCTGGCGGCGTCCACCAATCGCGAATCAGTGGTTGCAGCCGCAGCGACGGAAACGATTAGTAGCGTGCACGCCAGGGTTCTTGCCAATTGGTTGTCCTTACCTCGGTGGAACATGCTGCCCGAGATTATATGAATTCGCGTGAACGAGTGGAAGCGTCAGGTGGTAGCGCGCGCATGCTTCTATCGCTTTGATGAAGGAGCTCGCTTCTTCCGGCCAGCCGGGGCGTTTCTTTCGACGCGCAGCTTCCAGGCGGCGCGGAGCGCCCCTTCCATCAGATCCTCATTTGCCGCAGCCAGGCGCATATGGGTCATTCCGCTTCTTCCCCATCCGCCTGCTACCGGGATGAACACCTCAGGTTGTTCCTTTACGAACTCGGCCTGTTGCTCGGGTGTGAGCTTCACATTGCCGTAGCCTTGCTTTTCCGACGCAAGGGTTGCGAAGATTCTGCCGCCGACACGGAAATCGGGGGAGCCCATGTGGGAGCTTTCTTCGGCGCCGGGCAGGCTCAGAGCGATTCGGCGAAAGTCCGCTGCGTTCACGGGTTCCACTCCTGTTTCGCGAACTGGCGAGCCGGCGCTTAACTGAAAAACGCTAAACTGCAGAGCATGCCCGCGAAACATCCGCGCGTGGAAATAGAATACTGCACGCAGTGCCGCTGGCTGCTGCGCGCCGCATGGATGGCGCAGGAACTTCTGACCACGTTTCAGACCGAAGTTGGAGAAATCGCTCTGATTCCGGGGACGGGCGGGGTGTTCGAGGTTCGCGTGGATGAGGCGGTAGTCTGGTCGCGGGCCGGCGAGGGCCGTTTTCCGGAAATGAAGGAAATGAAACAGCGAATCCGCGATCAAATCGCGCCGGAACGGAATCTGGGGCACTCCGATACGGGCGCGGATCGATCCGCCAAAGATGGCGAGTGAGCGGAATGGCACAATACCTGCTGTGAGATTTCGCATGAAAATATTCAAATTCGCTGGTCCGGTTATCTTTGGGGTGGCTCTTGCGGCGGGTTCATTCGCTCAAACCGCGGGAGACGATATCAAAAAGGCCGGCGCCGAAACGAAAGACGCAACAAAGGACGCCGGCAAGGCTACGGCGAAGACAGCAAAGCACGTTGGCAAGAGTACGGCCAAAGTCACCAAAGAGGGCGCGGAGAAAACTAAAGACGGCGTTGTTAAGGGTACGCACGCGGTAGCGTCCGAAACCGAAAAGGGCGCCGATAAGGTCAAAGAAAAGACCCAATAGCTACGTACGGGCGGGCCATTTCGTTATCGCTCGCTCACGCGCGCGGCTCGGTAATTATAGTTGGGTCGCGCGGCGACGCGTTTCGCGATGTCGGGCATCGGACAATGGGAGAGAATGCGGCGCAGGACCATTACGCTTTGTGCGACGCTGCTTTGTTCGACATTCCTCGCGGCTGCGCCTCTCCGGGCGCGGGAAAGGGCTGTCGACACGGGGCAGAGCATGATCACTGTCCGTGTCCGGCGAGCGGCTATCCTGGGAGTCAGCGCTCGCGACTACTGGATTGATGCACCGATCGCCTCGGGAAAGATCGACGAGGCGGCGGCGCGCGTGGAACTCACGATCGAGACGGCGAGGATGACGATCAAGCCCGACCCGAATGTGAATCCCAGGGTGCGCGATCGGATTCAGGGGGAAATGGACAGCATTACCCTCGAACCAGACAAATATCCCGAAATCGTTTTTCGCTCGACTCATATCGGACCCGGGAGCGACGGCAAGATCAAAGTCGAGGGAACGCTTACCGCGCACGGGGTTTCGCGCACGATCACCTTTGACGTAAACCGGGAGAGCGAATCTTATTCCGGCCATCTGTCGCTTAAGCAGACCGATTTCGGCATGAAGCCGATCAGCCTCGGTGCGGGAATCATCCATGCCGAGGATTTGGCCGAAATCGATTTTAAAATCGTTCCCGTCCCGGATTAGCCTGTTCGATTTCGCTCATCGGCATGTACATATTTCGCCGCTGAGTTCTTATAATCGTTGGTCAGGTGGTCTGGCTCCGATTGAAATTTCCAGTCGCGCTGCCGGTAGTCGCAGCTCTGGCATTTTCCTGCGTCTTGAGCGCGCAGGAGACCACGCCGGATCCGGGCTTGCCTGCGCCCGTGCCTGCATCGCAATCGGCTCCGCAAGTGGATCGGCCGATTTCTTTAGGGCGAATCGTACCGAATATCCTCGACGACCAAACAAAGATCTGGACCTTTCCCGCCAGACTGAACAAGAAGAGAAACTGGATCCCCACGGCGTTGATCCTGGGTACCACCGCCGCTCTGATTGCGACCGACCCTTACAGCGGGCCGCATTTCCAACACATATCGACGTTCAGCGGCTTCAATAGTGTTTTCTCCGGAACCGCCACTACGGCCGGCATCCTGGCCGCTCCCGCGGCACTTTATGTGGGCGGCCTCGCCTCGAAGGATTCCAAAATGACGGGAACGGCACTGCTGGCTGGAGAAGCACTGGCCGATTCCGAGATTCTGTCGTATGTTTTGAAAGTCTCGTTTGGACGTGTCCGCCCGCATACGCTGGCGCCCGGTGATAATTACTGGGACACGTGGTTCGAGAGTTCCGGTCCTTTTCTGAACGGCAGCGGCGGCATGCCTTCAGGCCACACGATCGCCGCATTTTCTGTGGCGACGATTGTCGCGCGGCGCTATGGAAATCACCGTTGGGTTCCTTTTGTCAGTTATGGACTGGCAGCGCTCGTGGGCTTTTCCCGAGCCAGCCTGTCGCAGCACTTTTTGGCCGATGTTTTCGTAGGCGGAGCGCTCGGCTATTCGGTGAGCCGGTTCGCGGTGCTGCAGCAGTAGGGCCTCGTCAGAAGACGACAAGGGCAAACGCTCCCTGCCGGTCGCTGCTCGGAATACCGGTTCCGATTCGCTCGCGTGATCGAGACGAGCCCTCAGTCAGAGCTTTCGCAACACCAGCGCCGAGTTTTTGCTGCCAAACGCAATGCAGTTCGCAAGAGCATATTCGCAGTCGATTCGCCTGGCCTCGTTCGGGATGTAATCGAGGTCGCACTCGGGGTCCGCGTCCTCGAGGTTGATCGTAGGCGGCGCAACCCCATCGCGCATGGCGAGCAGCGTAGCCGTTACGCCGGCGGCCCCGCAAGCGCCCTGCGGATGCCCAATCAGACTCTTGAGCGAAGAACCGGGTATCCGGAAGGCGTGGCCGTTGAAGGCGAGACGCGTGGCGCGGGTTTCGATCCTGTCGTTAAGGTCTGTGGCTGTCCCGTGGTAGTTGATGTATCCGATCTGCTCCGGTCCCACGCCGGCCTCATCCATCGCCATGGTCATCGTGTGAGCCGGTTCTTCACCGCACTCTTCAAGCCTGACGCGATGGTAAGCCTCGCAAGTGGAGGCGTAGCCGACGATTTCGCCGTAAATCTTCGCGCCGCGCGCGCGAGCGTGATCCAGTTCTTCCAGGATCAGGAACCACGCTCCCTCGCTGAGGACGAATCCGCTGCGATCCCTCGAAAAGGGCCGCGAACCGCGCTCCGGCTCCCGATTCCATTGGGTCGTGAGGATGCGCATTACCATAAAACCCCTCAGAATCAGGGGCGCGATGGGGGCATCCACGCCACCCACAAGCATCCAGGGCGACACGCCCCACTGGATGTTATGAAAGGCATGGCCCAGGGCGTCGGTGGACGACGTGCATCCTGTGGAGATGATGTGGCTGGGCCCGCGAAAGCCGAACCGCATGGAGACTTCGCTCGCGAGCGTGCCGATTGTCGACGTTGGAATGGTGTAGACGCTGCACTGCTTTTCGTGGCCGCCGTAGTAGAGCCGGTACTGCTCTTCAGTGAACTCCTGGGACCCGCCGCCCGACCCGATGAGCACTCCAATCGTACGCAGTTCGTCGCGGGACATGCGCTCCGGCTCGATTCCGGCGTCGGAAATTGCCTCGCCCGAGGCCGCCGCCGCCAGCGGAACGGCGCGCGACACATGTTGCCGTTCCTTTGCGCCCACGAAGGCGAACTCATCGAAGTCCTTTACCTCTCCGGCGATCTGCACCTGATACCCGGAAGGGTCGAACCGGGTGATGCGCCCGACGCCGCTCTCACCCCTGCGCGTTGCGTCCCAGAAGACTTCCCGGCCGATCCCGTTCGGGCTCACCGCCCCTATCCCTGTCACAACCACGCGGCGAAGGCCCGCCGAAATCCTGCTCAATCGACCCTGCTTTCTTTGATGAACACCTCTACTACTATCTTCCACACCGAGGTCAATTCAGCAGCAGCGCGTTAAAAAAGAGCTTGAAGGTCTGGTAACTCTGTGCCCGATACTGCGGACGCATGCCGAACAACACGAGGTTTCCGTTCCCGTAGCGGACGTGAATCAGGGCAGTCTTGCCCTCGATGCGCTTCTCTCCGAGCAGCCATCCGGAAGCAAGAACTCCACTGGTGGGATAGCGAGCCACGGAACCTTCTTCCGTGGTCCAGACCGGGCTCGATTCGGACCAGATTGTGATGTCTTTAGGGAGTCCGCGGGTAAGCGGGTCGCGCAGATCGAGACTCGCCTTGAGCAGCGAGCCCGGGCGAATAGAACTCCTGCGGCGGCGCGTCTTCCACGACGTCTTTGGCCTTGACTGCGAACTTCTGGATGGCATAGGCCGAAGCACGGTTGAGAAACACGAGGGTGCCGCCGGCACGGACGAACTCTCTGAGCGCATCGGCGCCTTTCGAGCCGAGGCCGCCGGTGAACTCGGGCGGCATGGTCCCGGGTTTGTGCCCGTTCTCGATCGCTTCCGGCGTTTCGTCGGCAAGGATGATGGAATCGAAGCGGTTGCGGAGGCTTCCCGCCCGAATATCGGCATTGCGGAGGCTCGAATAAACGAACCCAAAATGCTCCAGAAGCCAGCGGGTCCAGCCCTCATCAATATCGGCCATAAAGCTCTTGTAGAGGCCGATCCGGGGGCGCTTTGCCTCGTGCCAGTCGGGACCGCGGCGCGAGAGCGCAAAGTCCCCGGCCTCGTTTCGCCAGACGGCCGCCCCTCGGGCCCAGGCCTCATTCGCCGCCTGCCAGCCGTCCGTATCCGACGCCGGATAGAAATCGCGTCCCGGAGGGTCTGAGAGGTCCGCCTTTTTCATCGTTTCAGCGCCGGGTGGCGGACGATCTGCGAACTTCACGTCCACTCCGAACAGCAGAGGTAGCGTGTGGGCCGTGACGTCGTAAGGGCGCTGCGGGGGACCGCCCGGATAGAGACGCAGGTTCGGATACTCCTGACGCTCCAGCAGAGCTTTGGCATAGCCCGAGTAGGGCTGGCGCATGGGGATAATGTCATCGCCCGCGCGGTTCCGGAAGATTTCGACCGCCCCGAACGCCAGAGTTTGCAACATGCGCCGCGCCGCGCCGGGATCGCGCTGATTCCCGGGAATGACAATTCCCCACGGCGCGGCGCGCTCGATCTCATGCTGGCCGATCCGGTAGAAGTTTCGCAGCATTTCTTCGCGGTTAATGGCGGCGTTGTAGAGCAGCGACTCGAAGGCGAGTTCCTGGTAGTCGATGATGTCCCGCAACCGCCACGTCCCGCCCAGCCAGGGCTGAATATAGTTCCAGCTCTTCTCGCGCGGGTTGTACCCGAGGGCCGTCTGGTCAATCTCATCCGGATTTACCGTGAGGGGCGTGGCCAGCAGCGCGCTCGCCGACTCCGTGAGAATGCGCAATCCCGCATGAAAAGCCTGATAGTGCCGCGACGGGCTCCAGAAATCGTACAGTCCATGGATTACGATGCCCGTTTTGCCGGCCGCGGTCAGATCGGATGCCATCGAGGCGCCGAGCGCATTCATTTCCTGCGAGACGATCGGGTCGATGTTCGGCTCCGTGGGATCGAGCCACGGAGGAACGAACATGCGCGAGGCATATGCGCCCTGCTGATGAACGTCGTAGACAATCTCCGGATGCCAGACGTTATGCAGTTGCGAGATGGTGGCGCGGGTCTCGGGCTGCGAAAAAATGTACCAGTCGCGATTGTTATCGTGCCCGACATATTTCTGATAGAGCTCAGGCGGATTGGTTCCTTCGAACGGCGTGCCAAGCGTCGAACGGTACCAGCGCGTGACGATATCGACGCCATCCGGATTCAGGGACGGAACGAGCAGAATGATGGTGTTGCTGAGGATGGTTTCAAAGCGCGGGTTGTTTTCGGTAATCAGGCGCCAGGCGAACTCGACTGCCGTATGAGTCGAAGCCACCTCGTTTGCGTGGATCGAACAGGTAATCAGAACGACGTTCTTGCCCGCGTGGAACAGAGGCTCGGCTTCGGCGGGGGTGGTGATTCTCGGATCTGCCAGACGGCGCTGAATTTCACGAAACCGGTCGAGGTTCGCAAGCGTGTCGGGATCGGCGATCACCGCCGCAATCATCGGCCTGTTTTCAGCGGAACGACCATATTCCCTGACACGTATTTTGCCGCTGGATCGGGCCAGCGCGTAGAAGTAAGAGACGACCTTATCCCAATCGAGCAGTTGACGGTCGGCACCGATCTTGTGGCCGAACCAGGATTCGGGCGTGGGCGGGGCGGCGAGCGCCGGCGAAGCTATTGAAACAATACGAAGAAAGATCGCTGCAGCCCATAAGGCCGCACGCCTTTTCATGTGTTGAATTATAGAACCCGGGTCAGGCGGCTGCGCTGCGCCGGCGGGGCAGCACGGATTCCATCAACCATCGAAGATGTTTGATTTCAAAGGGCGCGGAACAGTAATCCGTCGCTCCCGCTTCCAGCGCATCGAGCCATTCCCTGGTTTCAGGAACCCCTGTTACCACTACGAAAGGAACGGAGGGGCGCTCCGCCCGCAGAAGTCTCAACAGCGACAGATAGCAGGCCGGTTCGCCGCCGGCGAATACGATATCCGCGTCGAGCAGATCCGAAACCACGGCGTCTCGCGCTTTTTGTTCGATCTGATGGCCTTCGAAAGCAAGCGTCCTGCAGATCTGACTGGCAGCGAGTTGCTCAAGCCCTATAAGAACTACTTTTGACATGAAATCCTCTCGTCTGTCTGTTGCTTCTCAGCGGGGAGGTTCAAGTAAACGCCGGCCAGCGCGGCCGGCCACCTTTTTAATGTCGCATGCTCTGGAGATTTAAACCAGTTAATCTGTTGTTAAGAATCTCTTCATTTGCGCTCAATTGGTATCCGATCTTACTCTGCCGAGGTGAATCCGATTTAATTGCGCGTTCAGGTCTGGTTAACAATCGCCGCGTCAATCACTACAGAGGCGAAAATGATGCCGCCTCGAAAAAGGAATCGGACAAAAAAATGAAAAAGCTCACTTCGGCCGTTCTCGGCCTCTCTCTCACACTGGCGGCGGCCGGACTGACGTTTGCCGCACAGGCCCCTGCAACAACCCCGGCGCAGACAGCCGCGCCGGCAACCGCGCCCACGGCCAAAAAGCACGTGAAAAAGACAAAAAAGTCGAAGCCCGCCTCGGACGCTCCGGCTGCAACGCCTGCGACGAAGTAATCGGCCTTTCGCAAACCAGTCCTGTCCGGCGAGCGTCCACCGGTTTTCCGGTGAACCCTCGCCGGTTTTGCTTTGGGCCGCGCTATGATGGGAGCGATATGGCAAACGAGGAAATCGCGACTCTCGGCGGGGGCTGCTTCTGGTGTGTGGAAGCGGTTTATCTTGAAGCGGCTGGAGTGACTTCCGTAATGTCCGGGTACATGGGCGGCACGAAACCGAATCCGACCTATGAGCAGGTCTGCGGCGGTAATACCGGTCATGTGGAAGTAGTTCAGTTGAAATTCGATCCGACGGTGATTACGTATCGCGAGGTGCTGGAGATTTTCTTCGCCACGCACGATCCGACGACCCTCAACCGCCAGGGCAACGATGCGGGAACCCAATACCGGTCGGTGATTTTCTATCATTCATCCGGGCAAAAGGCGGTCGCCGAGGAAGTAATCCGCGCCTTAACCGCGGAAAAGGCATTCCCGAATCCAATCGTGACGGCGATAGAGCCTGCGACCGAATTCTATCCCGCCGAGGATTATCATCGGCAGTATTTCGAGAATCACCCGAATCAGCCCTACTGCGCTTTTGTGGTGTCGCCGAAGGTGGTGAAATTCCGAAAAAAATTCGCTGAGCGCCTCAAGGCCGGCGCTAGCTCCTAGCGCCGATCGCGTTACTCCTTGTCTTTAGGCGGATACTTCTCGAATATTTTCGCTACTGCCTTCTGGATTTTTTTCGCGTTCTTCTCGGGTTTATCACTTAACGTGTCCGTCCCGATACCACGGAAGACGAGTTTCTGCTGTTGCGGGTCCATCAGATCCACCACCAGGGTGCCGTTGTTGATGGTGTTGCTCGTGGTGGTCGAAATGGAGGAGCCGCCCCATCCGTAGCCCCAGCGAGCACCGTACCCCCAGCCCGGGCCACCGCTGCTATATGTCGTGAGCTGCTGTTGCTGGGATAACGAGGCCTGATAACCGATGAGCAGGTCGGGATTGGTCTCGGATTTGGTCAGCCCTTCTTTCATCATCTCGGCGTCGATTGCGCTCGTTATACGCTGGTCGACGATCTGATTCACATCGGGGCTTTCTTTATATTTGACCCATTTGTAAGTTTTGTATTTCGCAAAGTCATTTCCGTGTTCGTAGTCGACGCGAACCTTCTGGGCCATCGCTTGCGCCGGAAGAAGCGCGGCCGCCATAAGGATTGCCGTAACAAAACAACGCATGTCTTCAATCTCCTGCGGGATGTCTTGCCAGATTAAGACTCGCGAGACCGCGTTAAGATCTTTTTTTTCTTTGCCGGTTATGGAGAGATGTGCCGCCGCCCCTAGATCATCTTTTGTTTCCAGGCTCCGCGGCGGAACAGAATCAGCGACGAAATTGTCATGGCCGTCTCAGCCGTTGGAATCGCGGCGAATACTCCGGGAGGCCCCCAGTGCAGGACAACGGCAAGGGTCCACGCCAGCGGGATCTGGAAGAACCAGTAACAACACAGGTTGATGAGCGATGGCGTTCTGGTGTCGCCGGCGCCGTTGAAGGCCTGCACCAGAACCATGCCCCATGCGTAGCAGATATTTCCCACGCTGATGAAACGCAGGCAACCGGCCGCAACGCTTTGCACCGCGGGATCGGAGGTGAAAAATGCCGCAAGCTGTCTGGCGAAGACCAGAAACACGATCGCTATGGATCCCATATAGGCCATCGTGTACCGGCCCGTCTGATATACGGCCGCTTCCGCGCGCTGAGGCTTTCGCGCCCCGAGGTTCTGGCCGACCAGTGTTGCCGCCGAGTTCGACAGTCCCCACGACGGCAGGATGACGAACATAAAGATCTTGATGGCAACCGTGTATCCGGCCACCGGTACGCTTCCGAAAGTGGCGCACAGACGCACGAGGCCCGTCCAGCTGGCGGTGGCGATCAGGAACTGCAGGATGCCGGTAAAGGAGACCCGCAAAAGCCGCCACAAGATGCCCACGTTAATGCGAAGCTGCCGCACGTGGACCCGAATGCGGCTTTTCCCGCCGAATAGCATCCACAACTGAAACAACACGCCCAGGCCGCGACCCGTGGTCGTCGCTACCGAGGCTCCCATTACGTTCAAGCGAGGAAAAGGACCCCAGCCATTGATCAGGCAGGGATCGAGCACGATGTTGATCAGGTTGGCGAACCACAGCGCGCGCATGGCCAGTGCCGCGTCACCCGCTCCACGAAATATGGCGTTGATCAGAAACAGCAAAAAGATCGTGACCGAGCCGCCGAGGAGAATTCTGGTGTAGGTCGAACCGATCTGAATGACGGACGGCGTTGCGCCCATGAGTCCCAGGAGATGCGGCGCATAGAAAACTCCGGCAACACCCACAATTGCGGCCAGCAGCAGGCCCACTGCAATAGCCTGCACCGCGGCTATCGACGCCCCTTCCGGGTCTTTTTCGCCGATCCTGCGCGCGACGAACGCCGTCGTCGCCATGCTGAGCCCCATCGCGATCCCGAAGACCAGCACCAGACACGATTCGGTCAAGGCTACGGTCGCCAGCGAATCGACTCCGAGGCGCGCGACGAAGAACATGTCGACGATGCCGAAGAGGGACTCCATCAGCATCTCGAGGATCATCGGAATCGCGAGCACGACGATCGCCCGCTTCAGATTACCTTCGGTAAGATCGCGCCGGGAACCCGCCAGGGCTTCACGAACGATTGCGATGACGCCCGAACCGTGTACAGGCGCGGATTGGACAGCTTCCCGCAGTCGAGCCTCCGTGGTCACTGAAAATGGAAATACTAGTCGGAAAGAGCCAGCCGGGTGCTTTCCGGTCCGACGTGGATATGCGGGCCTGTCGCCTTATGCGGCACCGCTGCGCGAAATGCGAAATAGGGAATTCGCTTCGATTCCAGATAGTGCATCAACCAGACGCCTTCCGGCTGATCCGGATTCACCGCAACATCGACTCTTCCGCGATGGTCGAAACCAAACGACCGATGTAATGCGGTCTCGCCCTCGGCGCTGATCGGCATCGGTTTGGCGAAGTGAACCAGATAAGCAACCTCGAGCGAATGTAAGTCGGCCGGCGTGAAGATGCCGCTGCCCGCGTAGTGCGTGTAAACTTTGCCGTCCCAGTCCGGATGCTGCGGCGCTTCGACTTCGAGGCTGGCCATGGCTTTTTGAATACGAGCGCTTTCGGCCATTTGTTCGATCAGCTTCGCGCGCGACTCCGCCAGATCGAGTTCCTGCTGCGCGCGGTCGAGATTCGCGCCCGACGCCTCGGCTTCGGATCGCGAAAGGACCCCGGCGCTGACGAGTTCCCTCATATCGTTGAGCGACTTCTCCCGCCTGAGAACCATACGCTGCGCCACCTGCACGAGCTGATCGGCCTCTTCGGGCAATATGTTCGAGCTGTACAGATTGTTCTTCAGCAGGGCCATGTCCATGGCGTCCTGAACATCTTCCTGCGCCTTTTGCAGACGCATCAGCGGCAAAGCGCCGGCGCTTACCAGTTTGGTGACCTGGTCGAGACGTTCCCTTGCTCGAACGATCAGGGGATCGTTCTGGTCGACTGTAAGGACCGGCTGCGCGGCGGTCAGTGCGGGCTGCGCCGCGGAAGCAGCGGTCGCAGACGCATCCGATTGAGCGACGGCGGCGGACACAAATAGAATGGAGAGCGCGGAAAGCGCGGCGAATCTCAAAATCACTATTACTTCTATAGTACGATAACGGCTGGGGGCAAGTTTCTGCCGCAGACGGATTTCGAAACAACCAGTAGTACCGGCACAGCCAAACATTCCTCAAAACTTCAGCCCGAACCCGGATGGCTTACCGCCGTTCGCGCGGCTCAGGAAAAACAAGCGACCGACATCAAAGTTCTGGACCTTACCGGGGTCACGTCGTTCACCGACTACTTCGTAATCTGCTCGGGTTCGAACACCCGCCAGAATCAGGCCATCGCCGACGAGATCGGAATCCAGCTCAAAAGGCACGGTGAGCTGCCGAACAGCGTTGAGGGCTATCAGCAGGGCGAGTGGATTCTGAGCGACTACGGCGATTTTCTGGTGCACGTGCTGTCTCAGAAGGCCCGCGAATATTATTCGCTCGAACGCCTCTGGCGCGAAGCGAAGATCGTGCCCATTCCGGCGGAGTGAAGGTTTTCCTTTACTACTTCGGCAAGCCCAAAGATGCGCACGCCAACGCAATGGCGGCGGATTACATGGAGCGCGCGGGCCGGTTCGCGCCGTCGCAAATGACCGAGATCCGATCGGACAAGACCGATATCTGGGCGAAACATCCGACAGCGAAGAAGATCCTGATGGACCCTGGCGGCCGCTCGTTCGATTCGACGGCGTTCTCAGAGCTCTTCCGGAAAGCCGAAATGCTGGGCTACGATCTGGTGTTTGTTGTGGGTGGTCACGACGGCCTTCCCGCCGGCTGGCGTGAGCGCGCCGATGTGCTGGTTTCACTTTCGGCCATGACCATGCCGCACGAACTGGCGCGCGCTATGCTGGCAGAACAGATCTATCGGGCATTTACCATCCTGCGGGGGCATCCTTACCCGCGCTAGCCTGCAGTGAGACTGCTGCAGTGAAACTATGTGTGGAGCAAGATCAATCTCATGTCATGGTTCAAGCGAGAATCGAACGGCGCGAAGAATCCGCAAGGCGAGGAATCCCAGCACACTGTCAAGACCGAAGGTCTCTGGCTGAAATGCGAAGGCTGCCGCGAAATCCTCTGGAAAAAGGATCTCGAGGCGCACTTCAACACCTGCGGCAAGTGCGGCTACCACTTCCGCCTGGACGCCCGCGCGCGCTTGCGCATGCTGTTCGACGAAGGCATTTATCAGGAACAGGACGCGTCGCTCGAGTCTTCCGATCCGCTGAACTTCGTCGACTCGAAATCGTATAAAGAGCGCCTGAAAGCGACGGAGGCGGCGACGTCACTTAAGGATGCGCTGCTCTCGGGGACGGGAAAACTCGCAGGGCGCCTGGTGAACATCTGCGCGATGGAACCGAAGTTCATCGGCGGCAGCATGGGCGCAGTCACGGGCGAGAAGATTACGCGCGCGATCGAGCGGTCGATTGAGATGCGATCGCCGCTGATCGTGGTCTCGGCCTCGGGCGGGGCGCGCATGCAGGAAGGCGCGGTGAGCCTGATGCAGATGGCCAAGGTTTCGGCGGCGCTGATGCGGCTGGACGAAGTGCACCTTCCTTACATCAGCGTGCTGACCGACCCGACTACCGGCGGCGTCACGGCGAGCTTCGCCATGCTGGGCGATCTCAACATCGCCGAGCCGGGCGCTCTCATCGGGTTCGCGGGACCGCGCGTCATCGAGCAGAGCATCCGTCAGAAGCTGCCGGAGGGCTTCCAGCGCAGCGAATTTCTGCTGAAGCACGGGATGCTGGACGCGGTGGTTCCGCGCGGCGAGATGAAGGCCTGGATTGCGAAAGCGCTGGACTTCTGCCTTGGCGAGGTCGTGCCTCCGGAACAACGCGAAGCTGCATGACCTTTGGGGAAAGCGTCCGGTTTCTTCACTCCCTCGGGCATGAGTTGAAGGTCGTCAAGTGGGATCTGGAGCGCATCCAGACGCTGCTCGGGACGCTTGGCAATCCGCACCGGCGGGGTCGGTTTATTCACGTTGCGGGGACCAACGGCAAGGGCTCGACCTGCGCGATGATAGCCTCGGCGGTGCGGTTGGCGGGCTTCCGCACGGGGCTGTACACGTCGCCTCATTTGGTTGATCCGCGCGAACGCATCAGGCTCGATGGCGAGATGATTTCGGAGGCCGCCTGGTGCGCCGCTTTCGATAAGGTCCATGCCGCGGTGGAGGGACTTCTCGCGCGGGAGCTGATCGACGGGCATCCCAGCTTTTTCGAAACGATGACCGCGATGGCGTTCGTAGCGTTTGCGCAGGCCTCGGTGGAGGTGGTTGCCCTCGAAACGGGGCTGGGCGGCCGGCTGGATGCCACGAACGTTGTCGATCCGGAGATTGCGGTGATTACGCAGATCGATTTCGATCATGAGGCGTTTCTGGGATCGAGCATCGAATCGATCGCCGCGGAGAAGGCGGGGATCATCAAGACCAGGCGTCCGGTGGTGTTCTCGGCGCAGCGTCCGGCGGCGTTCGGGATTCTGGAACGGCGAGCACTGGAGCTGGATGCGCCTGTAACGTTGTCCTCCGCGTGGCGCATCGAGGATTTGCAGCTGGATAAGTTCGGCAGCCGCTTCACGCTCGCGTCGGACGAAGAGATTCCCATACGCTGTTCGCTTGCGGGAGCGCACCAGGTGGAGAATGCGCGGACGGCGGTTGCGGCGCTTGGGGTTTTTGGTCTATCGGCGGCTGCAATCAGCGAGGGTATTGCCCGTACCGTGTGGCCCGGTCGTCTGGAACGGGTGGCGAGAGACCCGGATATTATTCTCGACGGCGCACATAATCCGGCGGGCGCTCGCGCGCTCGCGGAATATATCAGGCGATTCTTTGCCGATGAACCGATACGGATCATCTATGGGGCCATGCGGGATAAGGCGGTGGACGAGGTGATCAATGCGCTGTTTCCCCTGGCCGCGGAGGTGGTTCTTACCACTCCGGATCAGCCTCGGGCGCTCCATGCCGAGGCTTTAGCACAGGTAGTTGACCATGAGAATGTCGTGATCGCGCGAAATATCGGCGAGGCCTTAGCGATCAGCCGGGAACGGCCCATGACGACTTTTGTTACTGGTTCGTTGTTTCTGGTTGGTGAGGCGCGGGCGCTGCTGATCGGAGGTAGAGAGGGCCAGGACGCGATCACCTGAATTATTTGCTCCTGGTACAGATCAGAATGTTCCTGCTCTTGCCTCGGAAATCAGCTCTACAAAAGCGGGCACGCTCGCCCTCAGGATTTCAAGAAGTTGACGCAAAGTACGATTGCGGTCCGCGGCCTGCTGTTCCAGTCTCGCCATTACCAGTGTTTGCTCCTCCCGGAAAATCCCGGTCAGGAAGGCTTGAGGGTGAATGGCGCGGATATTCCAGTATCAAGATGTTCGCTCCGAAAGTGCCGAAGGTTAAAGGTCACGATGATCGGGGCCTTAACGTGAACCGCGGCCGCCGTTACGTGGCGGTCCTTCTCATCGTTCGTCATCAATGGGAGGAGAGGCTCATAACCCATTATCCACGCCTCTTTGAAGTTCGCGCGCAACTCAGCTTCGAGGTAGGCGGTCAGAGAACTCGGCCAGCCAAGTTTGAACTCCAGTGTACGCGTCGTCTCGCGGATGATCTCCTCGGACCATTTCGGTTCAAAGAGAGGCGGCGGTTCCGCAAGACGCAGCAGAGTGTCACAGAGCGAGAAGTTGGCGAGGACGCAAGCATCCAAAATTACAAGCGGTGCACCGGTCACTGCTGGTCGGGGATCAGGGTTTGTTCGTACAGCCCAGCTTCATCGACTGAGTCGCCGATTCTGCGAAGAGCGTCGAGCCGCTGCTGGCCGCGGCGTCCCTCGTCAAGAACCGCGCTGCGCGCAGCGCCCCGGCGACATAAGGGGTCCGTCCGCTGGCCGACAGGCCGACCGCCACGTCGGCCCCGGTCACCGCCGCGGCTCGCCTGGCGGCCCAGCGACTCCCGGTCCTCGGCCCCCTCGATCGCGTACGCCATCGCGCTCTCGCCGCCGGCGTGATGCGCGACGAACAAGCTGGCGTCCACCCCGAAGGTCGGAACGACCTCGGCCGCGTCCAGCACTCCGATCCGGCCCGACGAGCCAGCCCCGAAGTAGTGCACGTGCCCGCCGTCGCGGACCCGGGCCACGGCGAGGTCGACCACCTCGGCCAGGGTCGGCAAGATGACGGCCACGGCCCCGGCCACCACCGCGTCCTCGGCGTTGAGCAGCCGGAGCAGTTCGAGCGTCCCGACGGTGTCGATCTCCGTCGTACGGTCGTTCCGCATCTCGGTCCGCGGCAGCAGCGGCGCCGTCACGGAGTCCGGCGGCGGTAGCGGCCGGGTCACGGCGTCTGGCTGCGGTTCAGCGGGCACCCCCGCCCTCCTCGTTCCGGTTCCAGGGGCGACGGATCCATGTTACTGTTTTCCGTCGCGAGTTCCAGAGTTGTTGCATATTCACATCCCGAGCCGCCGCGCCGAGCCCGCTCAGGCACCCCCTCGCTACCTGCGGCTCCGCTAGAGCCGCGCCCATCCGGGGATCCAGGTTCCGGCGCCGGGCTGGACCGAGCCCAGGAACGTCCGCAGGGTGCGCAGCGCGGGGTGCGGGTTGTCGTTCCGCCAGACCAGCGAGTGCGGGTACACCGGCGTGGGATCATGCACGGCGATACGCCGCAGGCCGTAGTCGGCGGGCCACAGCAGCCGGGTCTGCTCACCGACGAGGCTGGCCAGGTCCGCGGCGTCGGCGATCACGTCCAGCAGGGACTCGGTGCCGAAGTTGGGGCCGACCGCGTCGATGGAAAGGCCGAACGCGGCCGCGAGCTCGTCGTAGTAGGCCGCCCACTCGGTCCCGGCCACGATGCCGGGTATCCAGATCCGGTGCCCGGCGAGCTGGGCCAGCGTGACCGAACGCGCCGCGGCGAGCGCGTGGCGCGGCCCGGTCAGCAGCTGGTGGGGCTCGTCGAGCACCCGGGTGGCCCGGACGCCGTCGGTGAGTTGCCGCGCGGACACGGCCCGGAAGGTCGCGTCGATGCTGCCGGACCGGACCGCCGCGATCGCCGTCTCGGCGTCGAAGAGCGTCACCACGTCGAGCTCGGTCTTAGGGTGCGCGTGATGGAAGCCGCGCAGCAGGGCGGCCGGGGCGATCCGCCTGCTGATCACGTCGACCCGCAGCGCCCGGCGGCCGGGCCGGACCGAGGCGGCGGCCCGCTGTTCGGCCTGCAGGAGCTCGCGGGCGTGCGGCGCGAACGCCTGCCCGTCCACGGTGAGCTCGGCGCCGCGCGCCGTGCGGGTGAACAGCCGCACGCCGAGGTCCTTCTCCAGCGCCGCGATCCGCTTTGAGACGGCCTGCTCGCTGATCGAGAGCGCGGCGGCGGCCTCGGAAAACTGCCCGGCGTCGCTGACCGCGACGAAGGTGCGGACGGCCTCGAGATCCACGCCCACCGACCCTAGTCCCACAACGTGTCGTTGTGGCTCGCCGGCGCGGCGGTTGTTCGCCCGCCAGGCCCCCGCCTCGCTTTGCTCGTGGGTATGGGCAGGCAGTTCAGGTGGCTCTGGTCGGCGTACGCGGTCAGCACGCTCGGCACGTGGCTCGCGTTCGATGCGTTCTCGCTGCTCGCCATCCTGGTCCTGCACGCCGGGCCGGGCGAGGTGTCGGTGCTGGCGGCCGCCGGGATGGCCGTCGGAGCGCTGGTCGCGGTGCCGCTCGGCCCGTGGGTCGAGTTCCGCCGCAAGCGGCCGGTGATGATCGCGATGGACCTGGTTCGGTTCGCCGCCCTGATGACCATCCCCGCCGCGTTCGCGCTCGGCTGGCTCAGCTTTCCCCAGCTGCTGGTCGTAGCGGTGGTCATCACCGCCGCCGACATCACGTTCAAGCGGCCAGTGGGGCGTACCTGAAGGTGCTGGTAACGGGGGAGGACCTGCTCGTCGCCAACGGGCGGTTCGAGTCCGACTACCTGGACCGCGATCGCGCTCGGGCCGCCGCTCGGCGGGGCCGCGTTCGGCCTGTTCGGCCCGATGACGACCGTGGTGGCCAATGCGGTGAGCTTCTTGCTGTCGGCGGCCGGGATCCGCGCCATCGGCGGGAGCGAGCCGCGCCCGGCCCGGGATCGGCGCCGCGCGGCTGCGCGTCCGGCGACCTGCCCGACGGGTGGCGGTACATCTGGGCCACGCGGCGCTGCGCCCGCTGTTCTTCAACACGATCGCGGTCGGCGGCCTGATCCTGGCCCCCGCGCCGTTGCTGGCGGTGCTCATGCTCGGCCGTCTGCGACTTCGCGCCCTGGCAGTACGGCCTGGCCTTCGCCGTCCCCTGCCTGGGCGGCCTGCTCGGCGCCCGGCTGTCCCGCAGGCTCGTGGCGCGGTTCGGGCGGCACCAGGTCATGCGTACCGCCGGCACGGTGCGCGCGTGCTTCCCGGTCGGGCTGGCCTTCATCGGGCCCGGCGTGGCCGGGCTGGTGGAGGTCATGGCGATCGAGCTGGGGCTGATCGCCACCATCGGCGTGTTCAACCCGGTGTATGCCACCTACCGGCTGGACCAGACGCCGCTGGGCCAGGTTGCCCGCATGCTGTCGGC
>CAWHSB010000013.1:0-518061 GCA_963831795.1 Terriglobia bacterium
GTAAGCCCATACGCCTTGAGCGCGGTCGCCATTGCCGCCGTATCCGACTTGTAGTTGGTCTTCGCGTACTCGGTCAGCAGGCCTTCTTTCGCTTTCGCGTCCACGCGAGGATAACGACCGACATCCATCTCGTGCTCGATCAGCTTTTGGTCTATCAGACGCTGCGCCGCCTGCTGCCGTGCAGGGAGACTGAAATCCGGTTTGTCGCCGTTCTGAAACGCCATGAGGCGGATTCGTAACTCGATCTCGCTGCTGGTGATGACCCCGGTTCCCACCGTAACGGCAACGCGATCGACGATTACCGCGCGAGCTGGAATTGCCAGCAGAAGGAGAACGGCTTGCAAATACAGAACCCGGCGAATCAGAAGGCCTGCCCGATCGAAAAGAAGAATTGAAAATGACTGATCTGCTGCAGCGATGCCTGGCAGGTATGGCCGCCGAGCACTGCACAAGTTGCGCGTAGCTGCCCGGGAAATCCGTTGTACTTCGGCGGGTTGATACTGTAGGCAAGATCGAGCCGGAGCGGTCCGATCGGGCGTCCTGTATCGGACGCCGAAAGCCCGCCGCGTGAACCATGTAGTCGAAATCCGCTCGGGTTCTTCTGGTCGACTCGAAAGGATATCGCGCCCAGACTTCGGGTAGATGTTGCCCGCGTCTTCAAAGAGTACGCCGTTGATGTTCGCCCCGTAGAGGGGAAACCGCAGTTCGGTGTTGTTGAAGAAGAGGGCGGACCCGCCGAGCGGAAAGCCGGTCAACAAGTCGCGCGGTCCGGCCTGGTTTTCCGGGAAATCCGCGCTGCGTGTTGCCGCCACCGCCGTAGAAGCGCTCGGCGAGCGGAATCGGATCGCCGTGTCGTCGCCTCGTGTTGGCCGGAAATCTGAAAGCGGGCTGCATGCCGACCTGCGTCTCGCGCGCGAGCACGAGTTTCGCTCCGAGCCGGTAGTAGGTGGCGTTTCTCGCCAGGATCCGCACGAAGCTGGTCTGCGATCCGAAATGCCTTCGTCGCCAGACCGACGTCGACCGTGTTGTAGATGCCCTTGTGCGGGTCGAGCGGATCGTCGCGGCGGTCCTGCACCAGGTTGATTTCGGCGATACCGACCCGCACGGATTGGGCCAGTTGCGGGAGCAGCAGGGGATCGATTTTCAGGTTCGAACGCCCACGTGGCGGTAGGTGAAATCGTAAAAGATGGTGATCGGCTTCGATACGATGTTGCGTGAGTTTGACGGTGCGCTTCCTCCCGTTTCGACTGGAAGGTCCGGACGTCGTACGTGTCGTCGTACAGAGATCGAAAACGTGGCGTCGAATTTCGGCAGGTTGAAGATCTTCGGCACGAAATAGTTGCGACACCGCGCGCGTTTGCAGCGTGGAAGACCACCCGCCTGCACAGCGTCAGCGTTTGTCCCCGGCCGAAAAGGTTCAGCCGGCTCAGTGCGAGGGAAACCCGCGGACTCACGCCCGGCGCGCCGCCGGGTCGGAAAGATCCGTAACCGCAGTTGCTTCCGCCGATGCGCGCGAACTGCAAGCCGAAGCCGGTCGTGATGGAGTACCGGCGCGCCTCTTCCAGATCGTAGAGCAACGTACTTCCTGTCCTCATCGCCGTCGGGATTCTGGATTGCCATGTCGACCTGCGAGAAGATACCCAGATCGTAGAGTTTCCTTTGCGTGTCTGCCATCGCGCTCGGCGACAATGGATCACCGGGATTCAGGTCGAGCTGCTTTGTCCACCAGCGACGGGTGGGTGTACTGCAGGCCGGTGGTCACTACCTGCCGCACAAACTGCTGCTCGCCTTCGTTGATCGACGAACTGCGAGATCGACTGTGTGGGGCTGCGGTCCGGGTTTCGAATTCCATTCGAAGTCGCATCGGGGAAACCCGTTGCGCCGTATTGCCTGGATGATCGTCTCGCGGTCGGTTGCCACATTGAATTCGCTGAATACCTGTCCCTCCTGCGAACTCAGCGACGAAACAGTTCTTTTCAGATCGACCTTGTCGTTTCCTTTTATCACGAGCGACGCGACCAGATACTGGGGACCTTCATCGATCGTGAAGAACACCGCCATGTCGCCGGAGCGGCCTTTGTAGTCGTCAACGCTGCGCGCCGTGACCACCACGTCGCGGAATCCATTCGATTGGTAAAGGTCCTTGATGGTCTCGATGTCACTGCGAACGTAGACTTCGCTGTAGCGCCCGCTGCGCAACTCGAACGACTTCGGAGCCAGGAACATCCGCTCGCGGATTGTTTTCTCGTCGAAGTATTTGTTGCCGCTGATGTCGAGGTGGACGAAGCGATGGCGCTTTCCCAATTCAATCTCATAGATGATTGAGGTAACGCCGGCGCTCACGTTCCGCTCCCGATACCGCACCTCGACATCAAAATAGCCCTTAGCCTGAAAATAGTCGCGAAGGTTGGTGACTCCTTCGGCGAGCAGATCCGCGTCTACGGCGTGTTCCTCAAAAACCGGGACGTTCGCCCTAAGTTCTTCTTCGAAATTCCTGAGCCCGGCGCGGTGATAGTCACCTGAGGCCCCGGAACGACATCGATCCGCGGTACGCCTTTTTTGCCTTCCTCTTCCATTCCGGTGAGGGTGACCGTCGCCATCAGCCGGTTGGCATTTTCGTACTTCAACCGGATTTTATCGATGCCGCCGCGGGTCCGGCTCGCCGTGATTCCCTCATATCCCGGGATCAGAAAGCGGTGCCACCCGGTGGCCTTCGTAATCGTTTTTGCGCTGAGAACCGACGTGTCGCCGGAAATCTCCGGATCATCATAGTGCGCCCGCTTGCGCGTCGTGATCGCGAATGTGATATTTACCTGCTGATACGTGTCGTCGTATTCGAGTTGCGGCTCGATGACCGGATCGAAGTACCCGTTTTGTACCAGCACCTTGCGGATGTTCTCAACCGCGGGCGCCACCTGGTCCTTATTAAAGGGGTCGCCCAAATCCAGACGCGAAGCACTCACTATCTGACCCGCGTTGGGGGGCTCGGCCAAGTCTATGCTTGCCTTAACATTGCCGATAAACCAGCTATTTTTGGTGATAAAGCGCACGACAAGCCCGGACGTGGAAGGGCTGACGTCGACCTGAATATCCTGAAATCGGCCTGTCGCATAAAGACGTTGAATCGCGAGACGTGTGTTATCGGCGGTGTAGTTATCGCCACGCTTCACGGGCAGGATTGCATTGAGCTGGCTGGCTTCGAGGGGCTGATCGACGGGATCGAAAACTATGTTGACTATCCGTTGCCCTTCAAAGGAGGTGATCTCCGCGCCGGATCCGGCCTGCGCGGGCGCGTCCTGAGCAGAGACCCGCAACACAAGTCCGAAGCTCAGGAGGAAAACGGTTGAAATGCTCCTGGCATAACGGCTCCGCACCTGTCTCATCCTACCAGCGGGCGGAGCGAAAAGGCCGAGAACATGGCGTCTCTTTCTGCTACGAAAGTAATAACTGCCACGAAAAGTCCGGGTTCGGTAGAATTTGTGGACATGCCCGAAGCCGCGTTTGCGAAAACGGAGACCCTGCCGCCGGAAACTCAGATATTGACGATGTTGATGGCGCCGTTCCTGGCGCGCCTGATCCACATCACCGCCACCTTGAAGCTTTCCGACTATCTGGGCGACGGGCCGAAAACCGCCGAGGAGGTCGCGCTGCGCACCTCAACCGATGCGCCGACGCTCTATCGCGTCCTGCGGACCCTTTCCAGCATGGGATTCTTCACGGAAGACTTAGATCATCGGTTTTCACTGAAGCCGCTGGGCGAAGCGCTTAAGTCCGGAACGCCTTCGCACGCAACGGCTTTGATGATGGGAGGCGAAATGGTTGTGCGCTCACTGGACCATATTGACCATGCCGTCCGAACGGGGGAAACCGGGTTCGGGAAAGCCTTCGGCGTGTCTCTCTTCAACTGGCTGGCAAATCACCCGACGGAAGCATCGCTGTTCAACCAGACCATGGTGGGGATCCATGGAGCGGAACCCGCCGCAATCGCCGCGGCTTATGATTTCTCCAGCTTCCACATGATCGCCGACGTGGGAGGGTCAACAGGCAATCTCCTGGCCACCATTCTGAATCGGCACGCCGGGCCGCGAGGCATCTTGTTTGATATGCCGCATGTGGTGCGCGACGCGCCGGTGTTTCTCCAGCAACTTGCCATGGCGGACCGCATCCGGATCGAAGCCGGCAGCTTCTTCGAAAGCGTTCCGGCCGGAGCCGATGCGTATATCCTGTCGCACATTATTCACGACTGGAGCGAGCAGCAGTGCCTGACGATTCTCGGCAACTGCCGCCGCGCGATGAGCCCGCAGGGGAGGTTGTTGCTGGTCGAAATGGTGTTGCCTGGCGGGGATGCACCTCATCCCGGGAAGATGCTCGATATGGTGATGCTGATGGTGCCCGGAGGCCGGGAGCGTACCGAGGCCGAGTATGCGGCGTTGCTGGAAAAGGCGGGCCTCCGCCTGACGGGTGTCACGCCGACTGCTTCGCCGGTGAGTGTCGTGGAAGCCGTGGCCGTCTGACCGTTTCGTGAGGTTCTCGCAGTCCGGCGTTGGTGATTAGCGCCTCGCTGGAGTCGTCTGACCTATACAGGGGTATTCTGGTAGCACCTAAAAAGGTGCGCAAAAACAGGAGCTTGCCATGATTGACATCACGAGCGACATCCAATCGCTGACAACCTTCCGCCGCCGGTCCGGCGACTTCATGAAGCAACTTAAGAAAGACCAGGCGCCCCGTGGTGCTCACGGTAAAGGGGAAAGCGGCGGCCGTCGTGCAGGACGCCGAAGCCTATCAGCGGCTGCTCGACATCGCCGCCCCTGCCAACGCCGAGGAAGGTATCCGTCAGGGGATCGAGGATGTCAGGAAAGGGAAGATTCGACGGGCGCGGGAGTTTTTCGAGGACTTCGAAGCCGGGCATGGCATACCTCGTTAGTCTCTCCGAGCGCGCCCAGCGCGATCTGGCTCCGGTCTACGGGCAAATCGATGCCGACCATTCCGACGCGGCGCTGAATTGGTATGTCGGCGATGGCAACAAGCGTATTTCTTGGGCCGCCGCTATGCACGTGCTCCTGGCTCTTAATCCTTCAGCGGAGGCGACAGATGAAGAAGCGGAGAGGTACTGCTTGTCGATTCTTGCTGGCGAGGCAGCTTCCGCAACTGATGTGTCCTTCTGGATGGCAGATCGACTGGTATCAATCGACACTGAGTGACACCAGCATGATTCTTAATAAGCCACGACGGATAGTACTTCTGTCGGCTACCATATTGATCGCCGCCACGGGTATCTATCCGCCGTGGATCGGCACGGAGAACGTCAGGGAGCGGCGCGGAGATGAGATCAGTCCGGTCGGTGAGTATGGGCTAATCTTCTCGCCACCTACGCTTCCGGGTTTTTTGGTTAAGATCGAATCCATCAAGAACATGGCTGATCCCAAACTCGGACCCCATCTAGACCGCAGCAATTGGAGCTGGAGGATAGAAATATCTCGCTTGATGGTTGAATGGGCGACAGTCGCGACCGTCGCCGCTGGGCTATATCTCATACTTCAAGATACTTAATACTGATATTACGTTCATTCGATAACGCTCAAAATCCGTCGCTAGCAGCCTGTGTCAGAACCCCTCATTTTCGGGCGAATCGATGGTTTGAATATCGGGAGCGCCTGGCGGGAACGGCAGGCGGTCGCGAGGTGTGGTGAGTGGACTGTGATTCCAAGAGGCGTTCTACGGCCGTAATAGCTGCCAGGAACACAAAAATGGCAAATATCTCTTCCTTCTTCCGGTCATGGAATGCTTTTGGCTTACCGCTTCCATACAGGGATCGCATCAACAAAGCCAGATTGCACGCCGCGGCCTGAAGCAGAAGCTTCTTATGAGCGTTCTCTTTACCCCGAACCCATAGTCGGTCCATACCTCCCGTGTCGAACTGGTGAGCGAAATTACGTTCTACTTTCTCGCCCCGCTGTTTCTGCATCCGCTTGCCGCGCGACCCTTCCACTCGCCGCCGGTTGCCGTACACCGCCGCCTTCGCGGCCGGTTTCCCTTCCCACTTACGCTCTCCCCGCTCCGGTTCGGCGACGTAAGTTCTGACTTCCAGTTCCTGTAGTCCCACCAGCGCTTCGTTGCCGTGATAACCCTTGTCGGCCACCACCTCTTCCAGGCCTTTGGCATTGACCTCATACTCTCCCTCGGCCGTTACCACCGCGGTCAGTCCCGCTATCGCAACCCCCGCCTCAACCACCGTCTCGCACACCGTTTGCGTATCGGCAGCCGCCCCGCTGTGTGTAGTCACCGCCACAATCGCCCCAGTCTCCATATCCACCGCATTCTCCACCTTATAAGCCAGTGCGGTGCGTCCGTCTTTGAGCCGCGTTATCTCCGCTTCCGCATCCGACGGACTCTGCCACTCTTCGTTCGACATCTTCTTTTTGCGTTTCCGGTCCATTCGCTGTACCGCCGCCGCATCCTTCGGATCAATGCCCTCGGCCTCGGCAAGCCGTTGCAGATACTGGCTGTAACTCTCTCCGGTGTCCCGCCGTACGATGGACTTCATGGCCGCATTCGCCTCCAGCGTCGTCGAATCCACTCCCACCGTTTTGCCCTTTACCAGTCCGGCCCGCGCGATCTGTTTCAGCACCCAGCCGAAGATCTCCTGGTGAACCTCCGCGTCGATCAACCGCCGCGTCCGCGACACCGTCACATGATCCGGTGTCCGCTCGTCCAGTCCGATCAAGAGAAAGTCGCGCAGGGTCAGAGAATCGGCCACCCGCCAGCAAATGCCCCGCTCACTGTCGATCCCCTCGAAGAAGCCGATCATCATGGTGCGGAAATACAATCCCGGCGCCAGCGACGGACGGCCGAGGGCCGGATCGTAGAAATGGACGCATCTCTTCTCGCAAAAGCTGTCGAACCCCGCCTGGTTCAGAATCCCGTTCAAACGGTCGTAAAAAGGATGCCCCGGCGCTTCGGCCAACTCCCCGCCATACCAAAGCCCCTCCTGCCGCTCACGCTTCTTCCGCGTTCCCATCGCCATGCTTCCAGCATAAAATCAAAACATTTCTGGGGCCAGATGTTTTATTTTTGACACAGGCTGCTAGGTCTCTGACCGCCTGAAAACACTCTAATAAAACATTTCAGTCTGGAAATGTTCTGACGCATACTGAGGGTATGGCGCGTCCCGCTCTGCGTATCGATGTCAGCAGGAAGGATCAGAACGAGTTGAAGAAGTTGCTTTCGGGCGGTGTACAGCAGGTACGAGTGGTCGTTCGTGCTGTTGCGCTATCGCAGTTGGCCAAAGGGGTCAGTGCTCCACGCATATCCGAGGTTGTTCCCCTGACCCCTCAGGCTATTCGCAAGATCGGGCATCGTTACCGGCAAGGGGGGCTCGAACGGGCATTGTATGAGAAAGAACGGCCCGGCGCGGCCGCTTTGCTGGAAGACAGCCAGCGCCAGCGCATTATCGCCATGGTCTGCAGCGATCCGCCAGAAGGCTTTGCCCGATGGACCGTGCGTCTTGTGGCCGAAGAGGCGGTAAAACGGCGCCTGGTGCCGCGAGTAGGAAGAGAAACAATCCGGGTTCTGCTCCTTCACCACGACCTCAAGCCGTGGCGGGAAAAAAATGTGGTGCGTGGCCGAACTCGATGAAGAGTACATCGAAAACATGGAAGATGTTCTGGAGACGTATGAACAGCCATACGATCCGGCGGAACCGGTGGTATGTCTGGACGAAAAGCCGGTCACACTGCATGCCGACGTGCGCCCCGCCTCACCAGCCCGGCCAGGCCGCGAAGCCAGGCAGGACAATGAATACGAGCGGCGCGGCACGGCCAATGTTTTCTGCGCGGTAGAGCCAAAGGCCGGCCGGCACTTCACGTATCCAACGCCTGATCGGTCGGCGGTCCAGTTTGCAAAGGTCGTTGTCGATCTGGCTATGCAATATCCGGAAGCGGAAACCATTCATCTGGTTATGGATAATCTGAACATCCATCGCCGGAAGTCACTCACTGATTTGCTCGGCAAGAATCTCGGGGACGAAGTCTGGAGCAGGTTCACCATTCATTACACTCCAACCCACGGAAGCTGGCTCAACCAGGCTGAGATCGAAATCGGTATCCTCTCGCGCCAGTGTCTCGGCATCCGAAGAATTCCGGATCTGAAGACTCTAACCCGTGAAGTGCGCGCCTGGAATCGTCATATGAACCGTTCCCGCACCAGAATCAACTGGCGATTCGATCGCAAGGCAGCACGCCGCAAATTCGGTTACAAAAAGAACCGCTTCACGCGGTCAAAGACCTAGTTACATGCAGCCCAGAACAGAGTCCGCGTAAACGATCCCTCCGTTGACCATTCTGAGGACGGATTCGGCTTCGACAATTCGGCCGCAGGGATTTTGAAAATGTCCTGGGATAGAACCGCCAGGTCTGCCAGTTTCCCCGGCGCGATCGTTCCTTTGTTATCTTCGGCGAACTCGGCGTACGCCGCTGATCTGGTATATGCGATCACCGCTTGTGCGCGGGTCAGTGATTCCTGCGGCCTGTCTGGATACTGGCTCGCGATCATGATGTTTAAGTACGGATTCAGTTCGGGTCCACCAGCCTCCCCATCCGACGCCAGGACAACAGATATTCCGGAGACGAGCAGTGAACGCAAACGGCTCTCTTTAGCGAAGCGAGAGGGCGGCACGACGCTCGAAGAGATCATGGCTGCGATGAACTGGCAGAAGCATACGACCCGGGCCATGCTGAGCGCCGGCGGCTCGCTGACGAAAAACCACGGCCTGATGGGGACGTAGGTCACCAGCCTGCGGACATTGTGTTGATTTCATCAGGTTTGAAGCTGTGGGGGTCTATCCATCCGCCGGCTTCGATCCCGGCGACGGTTAGTCCCGCGCGGGCCAGTGGCAACACGTCAACTCCGCCAGCCGCGCCCAAGCCGATCACTGCGACATCGACCGGCTTGCGGTTGATTGGCATTTCATCGAGGCTATCACTTGGAAACCGGATCTTAATCAGAGGCGAGCAAGCACGGCCTGATCGTGGTGCTGATGCCTGGAGAGCGCAGCGCCGGTGGCGATGTTCACCTGCGATCGGCCTACACTCTGCTGGATGTTTGCCGGCAGCCAAAAGATGGTGGCCGGCAGTCTCAGGCGCGATCGAATGGGCCTTTTCAATCGGCGTCTTCAAAGCGGCAGGGCGAACCGATATAATTCCCCCGACCCATGAAACGCCACACTACGTGCTTTGCTTCAGCCCCGATTGCGTTGATCCTGGTCCTGGCTGTTCACTGTATTGCTCAACAACCCGGCCGCAACCTTGTGCCCCTCACTGAGGACAACCTCAGGAACCCCAGCCCCAACGACTGGCTGATGTACAACCGCACCTACGACGCGCAACGGTTTTCGCCGTTGCAGCAGATCAACAAATCCAACGTCGGCCAACTCAAGCTCGCCTGGTCGATCACGCAGGGCGCTGGCTCGCAGGAGGGAATTCCGCTGGTGCACGATGGCGTCATGTACTTGCAGACGCCGGGCGCCGTCATCGAAGCCCGCGACGCTGTCACAGGCCAGCTCATCTGGGAGTACAAACGTGACCTGCCCCAGAACATCAAAGGCGGCGCGCGCGCCAAGACGATTGCCATCGGCCTCGACATGGTCTACTGGACTTCGCCCGACAGCTACCTCGTTGCGCTGGATGCGCGCACCGGCGAGCTGCGTTGGGAAGCCAAGACCGAAACCCGCGGAGCCACCCAGGGCGCCATCGTCGCCGGGGACAAAGTGATCTCCGGCGGCGCCTGCGGCGGTAAGCACGAGAATTGCTTCATCGACGCGCACGACGCCAAAACGGGCAAACTGCTGTGGAAGTTCATGACTGCGGCCGAAACCGGCCAGCCAGGCGGCGACACCTGGGGCGGCCTTCCCGATGACAAGCGCGTCGCGGGCCCGTGGGGCCTCTCCGGCACCTGGGATCCCACCACCAACTCCGTCATCTGGGGCGTGGCGAATCCGACGCCGAACTACTCGTCTGGAACGCCACGGCGATTTCAACGCCATTCCGACGCACGCCCCCGCCGATCTGTTCAGCAATTCGACCGTCTCGATCAACGCCGACACCGGCAAGCTGAACTGGTACTACCAGCATCTGCCCGGCGACGATTGGGATGAAGACTGGACCAACGATCGCATCCTGGTCACCACCGCCCTCAATCCCACGCATGCCACCGCCAAATGGTTCAACTCCAGAATCAAGGCCGGCGAGCGCCGCGACATTGTTCTGGCCACCGGTGAATCCGGCGGCGTCTTCGCGCTCGATCGCCGCACGGGAGAGTTCCTGTGGGCCAACCCCTGGCCCTACGACGTGCCGAACTTCTTCCTGAAGAACATCGACGAGAACGGCATCACGTATTTGAACGAAAGCGCCATGCTGACCCATCCCAACATGACCAACACGGTGTGCTTCTTCAATACCCGCAGCTACTGGTCGCAGGGCTACAGCCCCATCACCAATTCGCTGTATGTGCCCTTCGTGGACGCCTGCAACGAAGAGAAGATGGGCGATGCCGGCACGCGTTCCACGCACAACGGCGTTGTGCGCGACCCCTCGAAGCTCGACGAGCTCTCCGGCGTTTCGAAGATCAATGCCGCCACCGGAAAGATCGATCACATCTTCAAGGGACCCGGACCCATCAACGGGGCCATTCTGCTCACCGCCGGCAATCTGCTCTTCTTCGGCGACCTTGCACAGCACCTTCGCGCGCTCGATCAGGAGACCGGCAAGGTGTTGTGGGATGAGACGCTGCCCGGCCCTATTGCCAATTCGACCATCACTTACGCCGTCAACGGCCGTCAGTATCTGGCGGTGTATACAGGCGACGGCCAGTTGACCGCGGGAGTGGCGGCTTACAACAAGGCAGCTGACGTCCACCCGACGTATGAATACGATCCAGGTATTCGCGTTACCGGAGGATATCGCCAGGCGGACTCCGCTCCTGGCCGCGCCGGTCACTAAGGTGAACGCCAAATAACGCACGGCCTGGCGGTGACCCGCTGCCCCTCCCTTAAAGACAAAGCCTGGCCGAAACAAACTCAATCCCGCGGGTTGATCAATGATGGGGTATTCGTCCGAAAAGAAGTAGTCGCACCTGGACGGATCGCTGAATCTTTCCTCGTCGAGTTGGATAACATCCAGATAAGACGCAGAAGTGGCAAATGCATTGTAGCCGTCGATATCATCGAACCAGAGTTCGACGATGCCGTCGCTCTGCCCGAGGTTCGGGCCGTTGGGCCGATCCGACGTGACGCAACATTGGATGTAACGGCGGACATAGCGTTTGACATCAGGTTGGCTCACGAAGAGGGGACCATGTACATCTCGCCAGTGCGCTACGTATTCTTCATGCGTCATGTCAGAGCGGCGTCTGGTCAAAATATGGACCTTCAACATCCTGGAATCGTTTCTCCTCTACTCGCCTTTTGCACCAGCGGCCCTCCCGTTTCATACCAGGGAAGTAGTCGCCGGTCATGAGACCGAGCAGAACGGCCAGGAAGACAGTGGAGTCACTCAGGGCAGGTGGCGTTAGGTCAAAAAATCACCCTCTACTGTTGGTCAATGTACGAGTGGGCGTCCACGGTGGAATTTTCGCTTCAGACAAACGCCGTCGCGATCGTGTGTCCAACACCGCGGCGTTCAGGCGTCCATTTCCGGTCGATGGATGATCCGGACTCCGTTCCCCTTTACGGCTGCGTCGGCCCGCCATTGCCCAACGGCTTCAGGAAGGAACTCTTGATTCCTCGTCGTGTCGAGCCACGGGCTGGGTATAGGGCCAGTCAGTGATGATCAACAGAAGGGTGGCTTGCGATGGAGGGTGATTGCCACGTAGACTATGCTCACTGGAGAATCGATTGCCACCAGCAATGAAATTTCGAAAATTGCTCCCTGTTTACTTCGTCCTCTTCGGAGGGTCCGCACTGTGGGCTCATCACTCCCTGAACGCGGAATACGATCAAAACAAACCGGTGTCGCTAAGCGGCACCTTTACCAAACTTGACTGGCGTAATCCCCACGCCTGGATTTATCTGGATGTGAAAAATGCAAATGGAGTGGTGGAAAACTGGCGCTGCGAACTGGGTTCGCCGAACGCAATGACCCGAGCTGGTTTCACCCCGAATTCGGTGAAGCCCGGTGAAGAGATTGTTCTGGTTGGCCTTCTGGCCAAGCAGGGCGCCAATATTTGCAGTACGCGGGTAGTGAAGTCGAAAGACGGCCGCACTCTGCTCAGCCAGTCCGAGCGGCGTTGAAGGAGAGCAAAGATGAAGATGCAAGTCGTCATCACCGTGCTTTTCGCCTCGGCTGTTGCCGGACAACTCGCTGCCCAGAGACCGGCGCCGCAGGTATCTCCTGCCGCGGAGTCCCCGGGGCCGGCCCGCGGAGGCAGAGGTGGATACCAGCCGCCGGCAGGCCCGGCGCCGCGGCTTCCGTGGGGTAAGCCGGACTTCAACGGTGTCTGGCAGCGGCCTTACGTCGCGAATATCGAGCAGCGCGGCAGCACCTTGCCCTACACCGAATGGGGCAAGAAACAGTGGGAGAGCTACCACGCCGAACAGGGCGATTACACCGGCGCCTGTCTGCCGTTCGGGTACGTGCGGTCGATCAACTCGCCGGACCCGGTCCACATAATGCAGACCGAAAAAACCCTCGCGTTCCTGTGGGAGCAAAATAACTGGTTCAAAGTTCTACCCATCGAGGGCAAGGCGCCGACAAAAGGAGTTCCGACGTGGTTCGGTGATTCTATCGCCCACTGGGACGGCGACACACTGGTAATCGAAACGAAGGACTTCAACGGCCTGACCAGGCTTGATACGTCCGGACATCCGCATAGCGATCAGCTCAGGACCACCGAGCGTTACACCCGTACGGACCTGGGACACATCGCATACCAGTTGACTATCGAAGATCCCAAGACGTACACGAAGCCGATCGTAAGCAACCGGACATTTACGCTGCGCCCGGACTGGGAAGTGCTCGAATACTCCTGCGAGGAGAACAACGTCGGCTTGGTGGAGGGCCGAATCAAAGTTCCAAACCAGAATAGCGGCGACAAATAGCCGCCATTTTTCAGCTTCGCTACCGGACCGATTCGAGCAGGCAAGAATGCCTGCTTCCGCCGAACGCCTTGACTCCATTCGAGGAAGGACCGTTTATAAATTGATATATTCTTGTGGAGCGGCCACCCGTTGAGGCCGTCGAAGTTTTCGCAAGCCGTTTTTGCGGAGATCGCGGGCAGGCGCTGGTATCTGACCGGCGTTTCCATGGGAGCATTGGCGTTGACCTGCGACGGGATATTCAGGAGATTCGATGACGAGACTACTTCCTGCCTTCGCGACACTCGCGCTCGCAGGGCTTGTGTCTGCCCAGACAGCCAGGCGTGTGGATGATACCGCGCTTCGTAACGCGGCAAAGAATTCAGATGAGTGGCTCACTTATGGCCGCGACTATGCCGAAACTCACTACAGTCCGCTCAAACAAATCGATACAAAAAACGTGAAGCGACTCGGGCTGGCCTGGTCCTGGGAGACACAATCGCCCTCCGGCGGACGCATCGAAGCGACGCCGCTGATTTCAAATGGCGTCATCTACGGCGTTCTCGCGTGGGACGTAATGTTCGCCGTCGACGCGCACACGGGCAGGACGAAGTGGCGTTGGGATCCGGACGTGCCGCGCGAGCACATCTCGAAGCTCTGTTGCGGACCCGTCAACAAAGGCGTGGCCCTTTACAACGGTAAGGTCTATGCGGGGCTGCTCGATGGACGGCTGGTGGCGCTGGATCAGAACACAGGCAAGCTTTTGTGGTCCACGCAAACGACCACCGACCCGGACATTATTCTTACCGCTGCTGTGCGCGTGGTCAAAGGCAAAGTGATCGTTGGAACGTCGGGCGCGGATCATGCAACTCGAGGCTACTTCTCCGCGTACGACGCTGAGACAGGAAAAATGGTGTGGCGATTTTACACTGTGCCCGGCGATCCTTCAAAACCATTCGAGCATCCTGAGCTCGCGATGGCCGCCAAGACATGGACCGGCGAGTGGTGGAAGGTCGGCGGCGGGGGATCCACGTGGGATTCGATGGCGTATGATCCCGATGCGGACATCCTCTACGTCGGAACCGGAAACGGAGGGCCGTGGGATCGGAATAAGCGCAGTCCTGAGGGTGGCGACAATTTGTTTCTGTGCTCGATTGTCGCAGTGAAACCCGACACCGGCAAGATGGTGTGGTATTTCCAGGAAGTCCCAGGCGAGGCTTGGGATTACACCGCGGTTCAGCCGATCATTCTTGCGGACCTGAAGATCGGCGGTGAGAATCGCAAGGTATTGCTGCACGCACCCAAGAATGGATTCTTCTATGTGCTTGATCGTTTGACCGGCGAGTTTATCTCCGGCGAAAAGTACGTGAAGCGCCTCACGTGGGCCACCGGCCTCGATGCGAAGGGACGTCCCATCGAAGCCAAAGGCGCGCGTTACGAGAAGGACGCGGTTAGCCTTTCACCCGGCCCGGGAGGCGCCCATCAATGGCAGCCGATGTCTTTCAATCCAGCAAACGGTCTGGTCTACATCCCCGGCCAGGAATCAAGCGGCACTTACAATCCCGACCCGAACTTCGTCTACACGCCGGGCGGTTACAACACCGGGATGGTAGGCGGCCCACAACGGCGCGGGGCCGACGGCGCGATTGCGTTTGAGCCTCGTCCCGCGGGCGCACCAGCACCTCCGTCCGCCAGGCCAAAGCTTCCCGAAGGTGCAGAGAATGCGCCTGCCGCGAATGGCGGATTCCTGCTGGCGTGGGATCCGGTGGCGCAGAAGGAGCGCTGGCGGGTGCCCGCTCAGCCCGGCGTCATCAGCGGCGGAACACTGGCAACGGGGGGCAATCTCGTGTTTCACGGCGCGATGGCGTTCAACGGCGATACTGGTGAGAAGCTGTGGGACGGCGACGTCGGCGCGCCGAGCGTCACGCCAGTGAGCTATATGCTTGATGGCAAGCAATACATTATGCTCCTGGCGCGTTCGTATCCGAACAATCGGTTATTCGTATTCGCGCTGGACGGCAAAGAACCAATGCCGTCGATGCCATCGAGGTAAAGGCTTACCTTCGGAACATTAATTCCTGCCTGGTACGCTCGAGGTGCTGGACGGTATCCGCCAAAGCGGGCTTCCCGGTCGCGATACTAGTCCGATTGCGCTGCCAAAGCTGGGGCGAATGCGATCGGCAGCGTGACCAGATCACTTCCGCGGGGATCGAGCGAAGCAGCGAAGGGCGTACCCCGCGTCGAGAAGGCGCGGCGCCGGCCGGCCTCCGATATAGCCGGTGGCTCCCGCAATGGCAATGCGTTGCATTGACGCTCCCCCAGGGCGTTCGCGGCCCCGCTTGAGTGTAGCGGGTTCGTGGGGAGACGTGATTGCCCGGCGCGAGTGCGGCGCTTCAGCGGAGACGGACGGTTTTGATTATCTGTCGGCCGAAACCAAGGATGGGTCTGGCTTCGCCGGAACCGTTATGCGCTAATATCGGTAGCTTCTTTTCGCTTGGCAAGTGGCTTCTGTCCCACTTTCCGAAGACGCTGAGTACCCCTCGCTGGGAAGATTCAGGCAGCAATGGTGCTCCGTGCGGCACGGCCGCAGAGAGTGCGGCGATTTGCGGGAGGAGTCCTGGGAACGATTCGCCGGGCTGGGTAATGATGTTCAGGGAAAATCCGGGCTGATCTGAGTGGAGCGACGCTCAAGGGCGCACGGGAAACGGATGTCGAAGGAGGTCGGGATTGCTGTAATATTGGTCATGCGACAGGTTAGAGCGGTTCTACTTGTTTCAGCGCTCACGCTGCAGGCGGCTGACACCCCGCCCGCGATCCGAGGCTATTCCGAATCCGGCGCAATTTCTGAGCTTCAATGGGAGAAGAAATTCCGTGCAATCCCCCAACAGGATCGTCTGCGCGAAAACATGCGGCGACTATCAGCGCGGCCGCATCACGTGGGTTCACCTTACGACAAGGACAATGCAGATTGGATTCTGACGCAGCTCAAGTCCTGGGGACTTGATGCGAAGATCGAAGTCTTCGACACGCTTTTCCCCACGCCGACGGAACGCTCGTTGGAATTGCTGGAGCCAGTCAAGTACAAGGCGAAGCTTGAAGAACCCACGCTGCCGGAAGACCCCACGAGCAAGCAGAAAGACGAGCAGCTTCCGAGCTACAACGCCTACTCTATCGATGGCGATATCACCGCGCCTGTCGTCTACGTGAACTACGGCACACCCGCCGATTACGAGCAATTGCAGCGCATGGGCGTTTCCGTGAACGGAACGATTGTGCTGGCGCGCTACGGAGAATCCTGGCGCGGGATCAAACCCAAGGTGGCGGCCGAACACGGGGCGCTCGGATGCCTGATCTATTCCGACCCGCGCGACGACGGCTACGTGGACGGCGACCCGTTTCCGAAAGGCTCCATGCGCCCACCGTCTGGCGTACAGCGCGGCAGCGTGATGGATATGCCCGTTTCCCCGGGCGACCCTCAAACGCCCGGAGTCGGAGCAACGCCCGATGCAAAGAAGCTGCCGCTCAATCAGGTCACGACCCTGACGAAGATCCCGGTGATGCCGATCTCGTATGAAGACGCGGAACCACTTCTGCAGAACCTGAGCGGCGATGTGGTTCCGGAGCCCTGGCGCGGCGGTCTCCCGCTCACATATCACGTGGGGCCGGGCCCGGCCAAAGCGCATCTGCACCTCAAGTTCAACTGGGATCGCAAGCCTCTATATGACGTGATTGCGCGAATACCGGGTGCGAAATATCCAGACGAGTGGGTGCTGCGGGGAAATCATCATGACGGCTGGGTCAACGGAGCCGCCGACCCCGTATCGGGCGTGAGCCCGGAAATGGAAGAGGCGCGCGCACTGGGGGAGTTGCTGAAACAGGGCTGGAAGCCGGATCGGACGATTATCTACTGTTTCTGGGACGGCGAAGAACCCGGCCTGCTGGGATCGACGGAGTGGGCCGAGACGCATGCCGTGGAACTGAAGCAGCACGCTGTCGCCTACATTAATTCGGATGGCAACGGGCGTGGCTTCTTTCGCGCGGAAGGATCGCATTCGCTTGAGAACTTCGTCAACAGCGTGATCAAAGACATCGAGGATCCGGAAGCCAAAATGACCGTATGGAAACGGCGGCGGCTGGCGGATACTTCGCGGGCGGCAGCGGACAAACGCGGCGAGATTCGATCTCGTGCAGATCTGCGCATTGGCGCCCTGGGGTCCGGCTCAGACTATACGGTGTTCATCGATCACCTCGGTATCGCCAGCTTGAGCGTGTCCTACGGCGGGGAGGATGAGGGCGGCCAGTACCACTCCATCTATGACGATTTCTATTACTACACGCATTTCATGGACACCGACTTCGCTTACGGCCGCTTGCTGGCGCAGACTGCCGGGACAATGATCATGCGTCTCGCCGACGCGGCGGTGGTGCCGTTTCAATTCACTGGCTTCGCCGATACGATCCATACCTACGTCACGGAACTGAAGAAGCTGGCGACGGACCAGCGTGCCGAAATCAAAGAACGAAATGCCGAGATAGACGACGGCACCTTCACAGCCCTGCTCGATCCGAAGAAGAAGATGGTCCCGCCTTCGAAAGAGCCGGTGCCGCCTTATGTGAATTTTGCGCCGCTCGATAACGCGGCAGACGAGTTGAGCAGAGCCGCCGAGGGTTACGAGAAAGCCTTGTTGGCGGCAGGGGACCGCGCGCCAGTCAGCGTGAATGCGAAGCTGCTCCAGAGTGAGCGGCTGTTAGTCGCCGCGGAGGGTTTGCCCAACCGCCCCTGGTTCCAGCATCTGATCTACGCACCGGGCTTCTACACGGGCTATGGAGTAAAAACAATTCCGGGCGTGCGCGAGGCGATCGAGCAGAAGAGATCCGGCGAAGTCGATCAGCAGATGACCCGAGTTGCGAAAGCACTTCAGGACGAAGCCGATCTTCTCGATGCCGCAACTCAGGAGCTGGTGGCCGCAAGCAAATAGACCAGCGACTGCCTTTAATGTAACGCGGCGGCGGATAAGAACTTATCGACCTTCCCACCCCTCATCACGAATGGCACTTTCCGGACAGCCGTCGTATCGTCTAGCGAGGCTCCGCCTCAGACCGACGAGATGTATGTTCGTCGGACCCGGAGAACGCGGATAATCGGAGCGTTGGCCCCGGTCGAGCAAGGACCCGGAAACCGATATCGGTCGGCCCAGTCAGGTGCAGTTGATCTTTGATCGCCGCGTTAACAAGAAGACGCCGGGCCGGTTTCGGACTCGCGTCATTACCGACGGCGTGGTGCCGTCGTTGCATGTCGATTACAAGACCACACGGATCAAGCAGTATCACAAGGAGGGACGTGCCCTTCGCACCGAAACAACCATCAACAACACGCGTGACTTCGGTATCGGCAAACTGCTCAAGAACCTGCCCGCGTTACGGCAGGTCGGCTTCCGGGCCAACCGGCGTCTCCTTGACGTGCAAAAGATTTCGCACGATTGCTCGATCGGCGAAGACGCGTTCGACCGAGTGGTTCGTCCTGTAGAGGCACAGGGACAGAGGGCATCTGCCCTGCGCTTCGGCGACCAGAGAGTGCAGGCGCTGTTCGCGGTTCTGGTTGTATTCAGTCTGCAACTGCATTGGTTCACCAATCAGGAAATGCGCCCCTTACTGGCGCAATTGCTGGGACTCGATCCAGCCAACTATCCCATCGGCAGAATGACCTGCGACCTTCGCCGCCTCCGCCTGCACGGCATTATTGAACGCATTCCGCACAGCCATCGCTATCAACTCACACCCAACGGCCTGCGCATCGCACTCTTCTTTTCCAGAACCTATGCCCGCCTTCTGCGACCCAAACTCGCCCAGATCATGCCGGACGCGCCCCTGATAGCCTTTCCCTTGCGCGCCGCATTTGACGGACTTACTACCGAAATCGACGCCTGCTGCATGGCCGAGCGACTCGCCGCGTAAACTTGACTCATTTGCACTATATTGTTTGAGACAAGGACTCTAGCGCCTCCAAACTCTCAAATACCAGCTTCCCAAGCTGGCCATGCGGGTTCGAGTCCCGTCTCCCGCTCCATAGAATCAATCACTTAGAGCCACCCGTCTGCTTTTCCGGCGCTCTTAATTCATTAAAGCGTTGCCGCAAAGCATTGAAAACAGGCCTCGGACTGTCAGCCGGGTACGCTGGCCGTCTACTGACGCCTCAAGCTCGTTTAGCCCTCGTTTAGCGCTCCGTACTCGGCGGGTTTGTCGAGATTGAGCACTGTATTACTAAATCTTTGTTTCTTTGCGCGGAGCGACGATTTTCTCATGCTGCCTTTGGAAGGTGATTGATTTGGTTGATGCTGGTCCTGTCAGTGGTCAGAACCGCAAGGAGAATGATGCGCCCGGCATCGGTGACCTGATAGCGGTGAGTGTGCGACGGAATTTTCCGGACGATTCCGTGAGCGCGCAGCATTCGCAGTTTCCGGCTGATGGCCGAGGAGCGCCGCCGACGCTCAGCTGGCGGACCCGGTTCGGTGTCGTACAGAAGCGCCTTTCCCGGGTAACGGCGACGGCACTTTCAAGAAGCCAACTTATCTCAACTCCCCAGGCGCGGCGTACTCCATCATCACGTCAGATTTTAACGGAGACGGAAAGGCGGACGTGGCCGTCTTGACAATCGCCGGGATCGCTATTTTCACGGGTAAAGGCGACGGAACCTTCTCGAGCACCCCGTATCTCGTGAGTCAGTCGGGAGGGGTGGCTATTGGCACCCTGGCGTCCGGTGACTTCAATGGCGACGGCAAGATCGACTTCGCGGTGCGGGACGCAGACAGGTCGGGCGAACCGATTCGACTGTACCTGGGTCAGGGCGATGGAACGTTTCATTTTTCGCCCCTTAACCCACCCCTCCCGACGATGCCTTCTTCATATTCCTCAGTGGTCGGCTTCCTGCTTGCGGGCGAATTTAACGGGGACGGGCGAACCGACCTCGTTTTGATTAATTCCGCCGATGGCACTTTCACCGTGCTTGCAGGCAAGACGCCGGCGGGAACGGGATCTGCCACGCTGACTCTACGCTCGCCGGCCAACCCAATAACGTTCGGCCGTACCGGGATTCTGACAGCGGTGATCTCGCCCGCAACCGCAAGCGGTACTGTGACGTTTTACGACGGCCAGACAATCCTCGGAGAAAGCTCGTTGTAGCGGGGAAAGCGGTTCTCAGCACTGATTTTCGAGAGGCTGGATTGCGCTCGCTGAGCGCTTTCTACGGTGGAGACACCGTCTATGAGGCGACCCGGTCGGCAGTGCTTCCGGTGGCGGTGCGTGCGGTTCCGGGAGCCAGTTTGGCGGCCGCGGCGAACTTCGCCACGGGGCTGCCGTTCGCAGTACGGATCACGCTGGGCAATTTCAACGGCGATGGCTACGACGACGTGGCTGCCTCGAGTGGAACGACATTGAGTCTCTTTCCGGGCAGCGGCGACGGAAAGCTCGGAACACCCGTTAACAGTCCTACCCATTTCGCCCAGGGAAACATCGTTTCCGCGGATTTCAACGGAGACGGTAAGACGGATCTCGCTCTGTGCGATCAGGGAGTAAGTATCCTGTTGGGCGATTCCGGAGGTTCATTTCGACCGGAAACAACAAACGGGAATGCACCGTGCCTGGGATCGCTTGCGGTTGGGGATTTCAATGGCGACGGTAAGGCAGACGTCGTTACGACCAGTTCTATCCTGCTGGGCTATGGAGACGGAACTTTCCAGAATGCGGCGAGTTACAGCGGCGGATCCGGCCCCGTTTCCGTGACTGTGGAGGATTTCAACGCCGACGGCCACGCGGATCTGGCAGTCGCAAATTCCGACGGCAGCGTGCAAATCCTCCTGGGGACGGGCACCGGAAGCTTCCGAGCGGCGGCGCTCTACGGCGCCGGCACAAGCCCTGTATCTCTCGTTTCAGGCGATTTCAACGGAGACGGTAAACCCGATCTTGCGACTGCAAATCAGGGTGGCGATAACGTCAGTGTGCTGCTGGGTAATGGAGACGGGACGTTCCAGCACGCGGTAATGCAAAGCGCGGGGGCCAAACCGACGTCGCTTGCGGTGGGCGATTTCAATGGAGATGGAGCGGTGGACCTTGCCGTAACCAACTTTAATGGGGCAAGCGTCAGCGTGCTCCTCGGTAATGGAGACGGGACGTTCCAGCCGCCCACGAACTACGCCGCGGGCGCGGGCGCCAATTCGCTTGCGATCGGCGATTTGAACGGCGACGGCATCGCAGATCTGGTGGTAGGGAGTAACAACGGAGTAAATGTCCTACTCGGCACTGCGACGAAGACTACTTCTACCGCTAAAGCTACAGTCACCACGCTCACTGCATCGCCGAACCCTTCGAATTATGGCGAAGCGCTGACCATCGAGGCTACAGTTTCTCCCGCCGGCGCTACCGGTTTGGTTACATTTTTCGATGGCGTTGTGGCTTTGGGAAGCCAGGCCCTGGCGAGCGGCAAAGCCGGACTGACGGCCAGCCGACTGTTACCTGGCCTGCACCAGCTGAGCGCTTACTATGGGGGAGATCCGAACTACTCCCCCAGCCGTTCCGCTCCGCTGGCGCAGAGTGTCATCGCCGTTAAAGCTTTTCAATTTCAGAGCCCCGTGAACTATCCTGGGGGCACGGCCTACTCTGTCGCGAAGGGTGATTTCAACGGAGACGGGAATCAGGATCTCGCGGTGGCCTACGATTTGAATCGCGTCAGCATTCTTCTCAATAATGGCGACGGGAGTTTTCGTCAGTCCGGGAGTTATGCCGCGGACGGCGCTCTGTTCCTGGCTATCGGGGACTTCAACAACGATGGAAACACCGATATCGCGGTCCCGGGCTTTGGAGTGCTGCTGGGTCTGGGGGATGGTACGTTCCGCACTCTACAGAACAACTTAGCCAACTATCGCCAGGGTTCTGTTGTCTCCGGGGATTTCGATGGAGACGGAAAAGCCGACATTGCTCTGACTTTTGATCTGGAAAATTTCGTGGGCATTCTTTTGGGTAAGGGAGACGGGACTTTTCAACCAGCCGTTAACTACGCGACAGGCAACGGATCATTCGCGGTTGCAACGGACGACTTCAATCGCGACGGCCACGCTGATCTTGTAGTTTCGAATTACTTCGACGGGACCGTGAGCGTCCTTCTCGGTAACGGTGACGGAAGCTTCCGGCTGGCTGTGAACTACGGCGCCGGCACGCAGCCGCGCTCAGTCGCGGTGGCCGATTTCAATGGCGACGGCCTCGACGACGTCGCACTGGCGGACGAGAGTTCAAGCGATGGTCAAGGGTCTGTAACCGTGCTCCTCGGCAACGGAGACGGGACTTTCGGAACAGCGGCCGCTTATGGCGTCGGCAACCTCGCGACCTCAATCTCAGTCGCGGAATTCAATGGCGACGGCAAACCGGACCTGGTTGTCGCGAACTTCACCGACAACACCATCAGCGTGCTGGATGGTGTGGGAGACGGCAGTTTCCAGATGGTCGGGAATTACAGCGTGGCTTCTCCCCGGTCTGTAGTTACCGGAGATTTCAACAAAGACGGCGGCGCAGATGTGGCAGCGGCCAGCCTGAATGGAGCGAGCGTTCTGCTGAGCAAGCCCTCGGGACTCGTGCCCACGATTTCACCCGGAGGCGTGGTCAATGCCGCTAGTTTTCTGGACGGTAGCGCCTCCGGTGCATGGCTGACTATTTTCGGCGCCAACCTTTCCGTAACTACCAGAACCTGGACAGCGGCGGACTTCAACGGGACCAGTCTTCCGACATCTCTTGATGGCGTGAGCGTTACGATAAACGGCAAAGCCGCGTACGTGTATTACGTGAGCCCGAACCAGGTAAGTGTCCTTGCGCCGGTGGACTCGACGACCGGGCCGCTGCTGGTCCAAGTGGTGAATTCCGCGGGAAGCAGTAATTTTCTTACAGTAACGAAGAAAGCGATCGCGCCGGAGTTCTTCTCCTATCCCCAGCAGAGTGGGAGGTATGTCATCGCGCAGGATGGTCTCTCTTATGCAGCACTGGGGCCTGCCGGTTTGCTCGGTCCCGGGGAACCGACCCGCCCCACGATGCCCGGCGAAATCGTGATTCTTTACGCAACTGGCCTCGGCGGGACCAACCCTCCCTCGACGGACGGACAGATCATCCAGACACCGATTACCCTGCCAATTCTTCCGCAGGTACTCATCGGGGGCGCTTCTGCCACCGTGCAATTTGCCGGAGTCGTGGAAGCGGGACTCTATCAACTCAACGTCGTGGTGCGGACTATCCGGATTCGCGACCTGCTGCATCATGTTTCCGGTCTGCCGGATTACGAAGAGCTGATGGTCGGGAAGATCGGCGACGATTTCTTTCGCTCCTCGAAAGGCCCGCCCGCCGCGCATGAGTTCACTTCGGGCGAAGTGTTGAAGACGCTCAGCCGGCAGCCAAAGCTGAATTTCGCTCCGGGTTCCAGATTCGAATACAGCAACTCCGGGTACGAGGTACTGGGGCAAATCATTGAGCGGGTCAGCGGCGAGCGTTACGCGGAATTCCTGAAGGAGAAAATCTTCGATCCGCTCGACATGCGGCACACGCTGGTGCTGGATGAACGCAAACATTTCGGGCCTCGCCTCGCGCTCGCTTACAGAAAGCGCAACGGTCGCTGGGAAGACATCACCTATTCACCCGAGAACTATGAGTACGGGGATGGCGGGGTCGAAAGCACAGGGAACGATCTCGTCAAATGGGATCAGGCCCTTGGCGCCGGAAAACTGGTTCGCCGCGCCACGCTCGATCTCGCGTTTACCCCGGGCCGCACCAACGACGGCAAGGTTATCGAGACGCACTTTTTCGAATATCCGAGCGCTTATGGATTTGGCTGGTTCGTCAGTTCGGAAGACAACGCCGTAGTGCTCGAACATGACGGCGACTGGTCGGGCTATCGCACGCACATTCTTCGGGTGCCGTCGCGCCGGGTGACGGCCATCGTCCTGACGAACTCGTCAAACGACGATGTCAGGCGAATCGCCCACCGGATGATCGAAATTGCCCGGATTCAGTAGTACAATCTCGCAGGTACCGGTCAGATGACAACTACAAATCCTCAAAACAGATGGCGAGTGGCGCTCTATGCAGCCTTATGTGCAGGCGCAGCGATCCTGATCACGGTTGAGCCATCCGCAAAGCTGCATGCCCAGGCGCCGGCGGGTCGGGGTCGCGGCGCCGTTCCGCCGGGCGACGCACTGTTCACATCGGCACAAGCGGTCGCAGGGAAGACGGCATATGAGCGGAACTGCGCCAGCTGCCACGGCGCGAACGTCGATGACGGCAACTCCGCTCCTCCGCTCCGCGGCGCGGCTTTTCTCGGCAAATACGGCGGGAAACCCGCGGCCGATTTGTTCACTTATGTGAGCACGAAGATGCCACCAGGAAATCCCGGAAGCATCAGCCGGCACCGAGTACGCGCAGATCATCGCCTGGGTGCTCCAGCAGAATGGTTTTGCGACCGGACGGAAGGAGTTCGCATCGGATGCGGCAGCGCTCGCTTCCGTGACGATTCCCGCTCCGCCGGGAGGACGCGGCGGCGGTGGCAGATCTGGCGGTCGGCGTGAAGCTGCCTCCGGCGCCGAAGAAGGCGAACCCTCTCGATAAAATCACGCCCGTCACCGACGCGTTGCTGCAGAACCCGCCCACAGGCGAGTGGCTCACGTGGCGCCGCGGTTTCGATTATCAGGGATTCAGCCCGCTGAAGCAGATCACGAAATCGAATGTGAACAATCTGCGCGTCGCGTGGACCTGGACGCTTTCCCCCGGCTCCAATGAAGCCACGCCCCTGGTTCATGACGGCGTGATGTTCCTGCACAGCCCGGGCGACAAACTCGAAGCGCTCGACGCCGCCACCGGCGACCTGCTCTGGCAGTATGCGCGAGTGTTGCCTCCGGGCGTTAACGCCGGCAACAAGCGCGCCATCTCGATTTACGGGAACAAAGTCTACATGGGCGACTTCCGACGTGCATGTGGTGGCGCTCGATGTGAAGACCGGCCGGGTGGTCTGGGATCAGCCGCTGGCGGAGGAAAGGGGCTTCGGACTCTCAGGCGGTCCGCTGGTCGCCAAAGGCAAGGTGATGATCGGAACCAGCGGGCGCGTCGGCGGCAAGAACTACATCGTCGCGCTCGACGCCGAAACCGGCAACGTCGCCTGGCGATTCAACACCATCGCGCAGCCCGGCGAGCCCGGCGGCGATACCTGGAACGATCACACAGCCGAGGAGCGCAACGGCGGCTCCGTCTGGATCGCGGGAAGCTACGACTCGGCGCTCAACCTCGCGTTCTTCGGCGTTGCGCAGACCTATGACACCGCTTTGCTGGCTGAAGCCCGTGAGGCCGGGGGTCAAGACCGACGGCCTGTATACGGACTGTACCCTGGCCATCAATCCCGATACCGGCAAGCTGGTCTGGTATTACCAGCACCTGCCCAACGATCAGTGGGACCTCGACTGGGTGTTTGAACGCCAGATCGTGCGAATGCCGGTTAACGGTGTGGTTCGCCCGGTGATCATGACTTCGGGCAAGCAGGCGACCTATGACGTTCTCGACGCGGAGACGGGAAAGTGGATCTGGTCGAAAGATCTCGGCCTGCAAAACATCGTTTCCTCGATCGATCCCGTCACCGGCAAGAAGACCATCAATCCGCAAACGTTGCCGGGCGACGGGCAAGACGCGATTGGTCTGCCCCCATGTCGGACGGCGCCAAGAGCTGGCTTCCGGGTTCGTACAATCCGAACACGAAGATCATGTACGTTCCGCTGATTGAGGCGTGTATGGATCTGATGCCGGTCGACCGAGGCGGCGGCCGCGGCCTGCTTGTCCGCCGGCGGTCGCCCCATGTTGCGGCCTCGTCCGGATTCGGACGGCAAGTACGGCCGCGTGGAAGCCATCAACATGCAGACGCGCGAAGTGGTGTGGACCGAGCGCCATCGCGCGCCGGTGTCGAGCGGTGCGCTGGATACGGCCGGCGGGGTGATCTTCAACGGCTCGATCGACCGGTTCTTCCGCGCCTACGACGATCAGACCGGCAAACTGCTCTGGGAAACGCGTCTGAGCGATGTGCCGAGCAACGCCCCGATTTCGTACACGGTGAACGGCAAGCAGTACATCGCAATCGGCGTGGGCAACGGCGGCGCGCAGGCGACCGGGTTCGCGGCGCTGGTGCCGGAAATCCAGAACCTCGACCGTTCTCCGGCGGTGTGGGTGTTCCAACTGCCTTGATCGGGCTGTGAGGTGGCAAATAGTTACAAATCGATTCAATAGTGGAAAATGGGAATAATTTACGGCTAATTTTCGCTATACTGATCGACATTCGAGAGATAATGTCTGGCCCGCGCGCGAAGACGTCCCTGCGCCACCTCGAGTCGGATAGCACCGGCATCTTTTGGCGGGGTGCGCCGTAGCCACCTTCGGCGCCGCGCATCCCGGTCGATTAATCGTGATTCAGCCACGAGATCATGAAAGGCAGGAATGAGCAATGAGACCCGTTGTGATTCCGGCGAGCCACGCCGTCAGGACTTACAGGGAACAAGAGCAGCTCGCGGCGCGGATTTACGCCGGATTGGACATCGCCACGCAGGCGCGGTGGACAACCCGAACCAAAGACTATCTCATCGTGGGCCTGACTCTGCTGATCGACAACTGGATCGCCAATGGGGCCTTGCTGAGATCGGGCGCGCCGGACTTCAGTTACCATGCCACATCCCAGGACGACTATGACGAGCACATAAAACGGCTGACGGGAGGAGGTCACAGCTGGGGGGAAGCGAGGCGGGACCTGATCTTCTATATCGGTCAGTACTGCTGCTACTGCGACTCGCCCATTTTCTCGCACCTGCACATCGAACACATTCTTCCCAAGTCAACCTTCCCCGACGACATCTTCGCCTGGTCCAACTTCCTCCTCGCGTGCGCCAGTTGCAACTCGGCAAAGTTGAACAAACCCAATCAGGCGACGATTCCCGGGCATCCCCAATCGACGAACGACGCCGTAGATTACATCACCAATAAAGACGAGATCAATTATTACTGGCCTTCGTTCGACTGGACCAGCCTGGGAACCGCACCGATATTTCCGTTTCGCTATGTACTGTCCTGGATAGTACGGGACGGCAACCAGCTGGTTTTTGACCGGCCGATCGACGAGGCATCGAAGCGAAAGGAACTCACCGCGCGGTTTGAGCAGGGAACTCTTCTGCACGATAGAGGACTCTACTACGATCAGGCCCCCGGCAGCCGCGCGAAGAAGTTTTTCGGAGTAGCGGTCCAGACGAGCGGGTGGTTCAACCAGACTGCCGCGGAGGCGGTGATCGATGCAACCGCGCTCAACAGAATCCAAAAATCCGCAAAGATCTCCGAATCGATCGACCGGCGGATCATGAATCGCACGATGGCCTGGTTCCGCGCGCGTATTCTGCGTCAGCGCCTTTCGTTAGCCCTCCAGCAGAACGACGGTTACCTGCGCGACGCAGCCATCGCAATTACCAGAGTTGCCATTCTCAATACCGGGTTCTGGCCAATCTGGGTGCAGGTCCTGGGCAATACGCCTATCGGTGGCAGCCTTGGAAAGCAGACGGCGCAGGCGTACCTCCAGGACATCTTTCGAGGCACATCGGCGATCGTCTGGCGTTTGCCTTTGTGACTCCGCAGTGGGGACTGGCGCGATGAGACCGGTAAAGAAAAGAGCTATCACGGTATACAACGGCAACGATTACGATGTCCTGCGCACGTATCTTTTCAGTCGGATCGGCGCGTACTGTTCTTACTGCGAGCAGCCTGTCGCGAATGACAGCGCTGTGGAGCACAAGATTCCCAAGGCGGCCGCGCAGGGCTTCCCGAGGCAGGCCACAGAGTGGCGCAACCTGCTGCTCGCATGCCAGTCCTGCAACGCAGCCAAATGGCAAACCCCCAGTAAACAAGATGTTCACGGCGATGCCCGGCAAGACAGGGAAGAGTGGTATCTGGAGGCGCTCAAACTCTGGGTTTGGCCGGACAGCACCGCGGCCATGCGCTATCAGCCCGCACCGTCCGTCGACGAGATTTATCGATTGATTCGATTTGAGCACTCCCCGAAAACGCAGGACGCTCTGGCCACGGCAGGACTCGTGCGGAAGCCATGGAGAACCGCGATGGCGCCGGCGTGGGCCCTGGCGCCGCAGACAAAGACGTGGGTGTTGCCCAATGACAACTACATCACCACCCAGCCGAATCCTGTCGTCCTGCGGCAGCGTGTGGTCGCCACCATCGCCGGATTGAATCTCAACCTCAACAACACGGACGATCCCGGTTATAACAACCGGCGAGTGGACAACCGCGACGACGCTCGGGGCGCTGCCCTCGGCGCGCTGGGCCAACTCGAAACCGTTTACGCCGGCACCCCGAATCCGGCGACAGATCGGGTGATCCTGACCGTCAAGACGATTCGGGAGGCGGCGCTGGCCACCGGTTTCTGGTCCGTCTGGTTCTGGGTCTTTCGAGAGGCGTTGGAAAATCCGGCCGCCGGAACACGGTGGTATGGAGTGTCGAAGGCTAACCGCCAGGAAATTCTTGAGCGGACGCTGCTTTATTACTACCCGAACGAGCAAGGCGGCAATCCGGCGGCGCCCCTTTTTCCAGGAACCGATGATAGCAGGCTTAATCTGGCGGCCTTCACGTAACCCTGGACCGATTCAACGGCCAAGGAGCAACTACAAGACATGACTCCGGCAAACTTTAGAGTTCTGTTCGCGGACGGGGAGCTTCGCGCGCAATGGGACGCCGGCTCGGTCGCGGACCCATTCAGTGTCTTACTCGAATTTCTCGACGAAAACGGCGCGGCCCTCAAGGAGCAGCCCACCGTTAATTACGGTCCCGGCCAGGCCGTACTGGCGCGGACGCCCGCCGTCGGCGAGCGGTTCCACGTTCGCGCCCGGCTGGTGTCGCCTTTCACGCCCGCCCAAAACGTTATTATCCACGCGATCGGCGGCGTGACGGACCTTTCGCTGGACTGGCATGCAGGCGCGCTCCACGCGCGCTGGACGGCGCCCGCCGGAAACGGTTCGTTCACGTTTCGCGTTCTGCTGCTCGACACAAACGCGCAACCAATCAATCCGCAGCCACCGGTCACGACGGAAGGCGCGACCGAGGTGGCTTTCGCCGGAAGCGCCCTGACCGACCTGGCCGTTTACAAAGTTTCGGTCCAGGCTGAACTGGATGGTTCTCTTGGGCCTCTTGCGATCTCGCCTCCCTGGACGATCAACAAGAGCTTTCCCGACAGTCTGCCGCTGCGAGCGCTGCTGGCACGGCTGCAGGAGGCGGATCGGCGCGGAAATCACGCTTTCGCTCTTACACCCGAACTGGTACAGGCGGAAAATGCCACCGGCCTCTTTGGAAACCTGCTGAACCAACCAAACGACGCTCTCTCGTTGGGCGGGACCCGGATCGGATCGAGTCCGGCCTCAGTGGATCTGGCGGCGAGCTCAGTCGATCTTCCGTTCGCCACCGGCAAGCCTGCAACGCTAACGTTCACCGATGTCGGGAACCGGATTGAGTTGTCCATGACTGTGGCGGAGCTGGGCAGTTTCCAGATCACCGATCTGATTGCGAAAAAGATCATTCCTTACAGCGTTTTCGATCCGGCGGCGTGGGCCGCGGGCCTGGGTTCTTTTCCGCAACTTTCCGTGACGCTGGATTCGCGTGAGCGCGCGCTGAGTTTCACCGGTCCGCCGACGGTGGGGCCGTGGGCGATCAACATCGGTCTTGCGGGAGTCGGCATCGGCCCAGTTACGCCGGCAATGCGAATTGCGGTGCCCGAAGCGCCGGGTGAGGGCAAACAGTTCGTCCCACACGTTCGCACCGAACTCGCCGTCAGCGAGCACACAAGGATTCCTGTGCTCCTGCGGATGCCAAGCGGTCTGGATGGATGGAGGATCACGCTGGGCGACCCTTCCGGAGCCTGGCTTGGCGATGTGTCCAATCTGAATGCCATCATGGCGGGCGCCAACTCAGGCCTTCCGGCGCAGGTGATCGGCTTTGGGAACTTCCGCCTGACGCAATTGCGCTTCGCCTTTCTTCCGTCGCCCGACACCTGGAACGTCCGGGCATTGCTGACGGCACAACCGACCGCGGTCTGGAACCCGATTGGCGACAGCACGATTTCAATCCGGGAAATCACCGCGGGTTTTGACCTTGACCTGTTCAACGTCGACGGGACGTTCCGAGCTCAGTCGAAAGTTTTTATCGACGGCGCCCTGGCGATTAACGACACCCTTACCATCGGCGCCGGTATCTGGGGTCCGAACCCCGAAGGCCTCTGGACTCTCTCCGGCAGCGCCTCCGCCGCGAACTTCCGCCTCGCGGACCTCGCGCGCTACACGGGCGGCGACGCTTCGCCGCTGAGCGACGCTCTGGCGCAGCTCGGTCGCGTCGGCAGCCTCTCTTTGACCGACATCACGGTTCGGTTCGGCGTCTCCGACAACAGCGCGAGCCTGAGGTCGCTCTCGGTCAACTTCGAGGTCTCCGCCTGGACTATCCCGGCTCTCCCCTGGTTCACGATGGACCAGATCGTCCTGGGAATGGACGTGCAAAATCCCACGCAATCCAGCCGGATCGTCACGGGATCGGTCCGCAGTCTGATGACTCTGGGAAGTGTGCAGGTCGAAGTCGACGTGGATTTCTCTTCAGGCAATACCTGGCACTTGCAATTGGCGGCATTCGCGGCGAACCTGAGCGGACTTCAGGACATCAGCGATGTCCTGCCTGCCGGCGAGATTGCTTCCTTCCTTCCGGACGGTTTGAAGACCAGCACCGATTTCGGTCTTGGCGGCTTCAGCATGACTTACAATGCGGCCGAGTCGTTCATCGCGGAATCCACTTTCGACCTTGATGTCGATGCGGGCTGGACGTGGCTGAATGGCCTCCTGACACTTTGGTCCATCAGCTTGCACCTGCGGGCAACACGGGCCGGTAAGGAGGCCGCATACGAGATTACGGGATCGGTCAGCGGCACCGTCGAACTCGGCGGAGCGGTTCTGGATCTGAAAGCGGAGAAGAAAAGCCGTTCGGATCCGTGGTCGTTTCACGGTGGGCTGGCGGAGGATTACACTCTCGATTTCGACGCGGCTCTGGCGCAGATCGGCTCCGGACTCAGGCTGCCGTCCGGCTACGGCGTACCGGCCTCGATCACTGTACTGGTCGCCGATTTGACGTTCGTTCCTGCGACAGGGCAACTCGACTTCTACAGTCAGGGCACCGCCGACTGGTCGTTTGCCTTCGGTCAGACGACGATGACAATCGACGCACTCGGAGGTGAGTTGCATATTCCGGGCGGCGCCGGCGCTACGACCGGCAAATTGAACGGTGATTTCACCATTGGCGGCGTCCGGGGCCTGGCAATGCTCGCGCTTGGCAAAACGGATACGGTCATATCCGTTCAAATCGAAGCGGGAGAGCAGCCAGGAGCGGCCGAGATCGTCAACTCGGTAGCCGGCGGAGGTTCCTGGCAGAGAGTCGATGGGCCAGCGGGCTTCATCAAGCCAGCCAGCTTTACCCGAGCCGCTCTAAGCGTCAACCTGACGAAATCCCGTTTGTTATTGACCGGGGAATATGCGGGTGACGATGGCAGACGCTACGCGGGAGTGGCTTTGCTCGTCGCGCCAAGAGGCGATGGCCGGTGGGGGTATGTGCTGGCGGGGGCATTGAATCGGTGGACGCTCACCGACATCTCGCCGGCTCTGAGCGGCGTGGACGCAGTGCTTGGAATCGCCGCCGCGGATGCGGCAATCGCTCTCTCCCTGCTGGATGGAACGGCCGGGGCCGAGGTCGCCGCGGCGATTCCCGCAATCGGCGGCGAGATGGTTGTGATGCCCGGGCTGAACTTCTTCGGGCGGCTGAACTTCGCGGGCGGCTGGCTGGAGAATCTGGCGCAGATTGTCTCCATTCAGGGAGCGTTTACGATCAGTGGGAACATCCCGCCGGATGAAACGCGGCCGGTGACGTTCAAGGCCACCATGGGAGACCTGCGGCTGCTCGGAACTTTCGCCTTCCAGCAGGCCATTCTGAGCTACACCCGAACTCCGGCGGCTGGACAAGTTGCCGCGACGAATGACCTGCGTGTGACCGGAACCATCGTCGCCAGACTGGACAAGGATTACTCTTTTTCTGGCGACCTGCATCTCACATCGGACATGGCCTCATTTCAGGCCGCAACCACCAACAGTGTGCATAACCCGCTGGGTATACCCGGCATCACTCTTGATGCGCTGGGGTTTAACCTCCGCTCCGCGTTCGTCAGCGGTAAGGCGACGGGCACGGTCACGACCTTTTGCGGCCAGGTCAGCTTCGCCAATGGGCTCACGCTCGCCGGCTTCGTGGGACTCTCTGACGGCGTTGCCCGCCTGGTACTGGTGAAATTGGCCGGTGGATCGACGCCGCCCGCCGAGCTTTCGATCGGGACGCTCTTCCATCAGACAACCGGTCTTGACTGGCCCGACGTACTCGACATTGTGCTTTCAAACGGCGAGCTGTGGTATGTCCCAGGCGCCAGCGCCGTAACATATCAAAGTGAGTCCTATGTCGCGGGGTTCCATGCTTCGGCCGATGTCACGCTCTTCTCCCTGCCGAAGATTCGCCTGGCGGTTGAGATAGACGGCGATGGCACGAGGAAGGGACTCGGCGCATCGGCTCAATTCGCGGCTCCGATTGACTGGTCGTTCATCCGATTCACCGGCGCCAGGACACAGGGCGGCTCCACTACAGGTCCTTTTCTCACGATCGACACCCGGAACGGCGCGCTTCCCTTCACGCTGGGCAGTTCGATTATTCTCCTCGGCAGTGAGGTGGGTGACGTAACGATCCAGGTGCGCAGGACCGGGATGACCGGCACCCTGACGCTGCCGGAGAGCGCCGGGGTGTTTCGCGGATCCTCGCTCACCTTCGAGTGGGACGACAAGGGCTTCCGCGTCAAAAACTGGCCTCTTCGGGAGCTTGCACTGCCGAAGTTCGACCTCGAGAACCTGAAAGGCGAAGGCGCCTGCAGCCAGGTGATTCTGGATCTTCTGCCAATTGACAGCAGGTTCAACCTGGACGTCAGCTTCTCGATTCAGCCGCCACTGAATGGGCCGGCGACGCTCGATATTACATTGAACGGCACCTTTGACTTAGCCGTCACCAGCGGCGCATATCGGAACGATCCTCTGCTGCGCGCAAACGTCGTGAATGCCACGGCCAGAATCCCTTTTCCTTCGGCAGGCGGATACGACTGGGACAAACTGCGGGACGGCTTCGTCGGGACCATCAAACAGGCCGGCGAATCCATCGTCCAGAATCTGCTGAGGAACGCGAAGAATGTTGCGAAGCTTTCGGCGGTAGCCGGCGCAAAGTGGGCGATTGCTTCGGCGATCGAATATCTGGTGTGCCGGGGTCTGACCGTCGAGGCCGCTGAAGCCGCTGTGGCAGTGGCGGCGTCGGCGGAATCGGGCACGGTCGCGGCCTGCGGCGGCGCCACTGTCGCGGCGGGCGGGGTGGTCGCCTCGATTGTCGCGGGCGTGGTCACGAACCAGGAGAGCGGGCCGGATCAGCACAAGCCCCGGCCTGGAAAACCCGGAAAGCCGATGCTCTCTTTTCTGGTCGATAGTCTGCGGATCGGTTGGCCCGCCACGGATGTAGGCAACACAGCCGCTTATGCAATCGCGGTGGAGGATGAGAATGGCAACCACTACCCGGTATCGGCTGTCACGAACACCGGGACAAGCATCCCGGCATCCGCGCTGAAGCTCGGACGGAGCTACACGGTCCGGATTATCGCGGCCGGCCCCGGTGGCCAGAGCGATCCGGGGGATCCAGCCACGCTCTATCTGCTGACCGCGCCAGACGCCCCGACGCCGGCTTTCAATGACCCGGATCTCACGGTCACCTGGTCCCCGGTCGCGGGAGCCGGCGATTATGCGGTGAAAGCATTGGATGCGCTGGGTGTTCCGGTGCCCAACCCGCGGGTCAGCATTACAGGCATGCGGGCAGTCGTGCAGGCGCAGGCATTCGAGTCCGGGGGCGCATTCAAAATCCAGGTGCAGGCGCTTGCTCCAGACGTTACCGGCCCCTGGAGCGCGGCCGCCGGCCTTACGATCGCTGTGCTTGACCCGCCAAAGTCGCTGGCTGCCGTCACCGCGGGAGCGAGCGTCCGCATTACCTGGCAGCCAGTGCCTGGCGCTGCCGGATATGCGGGCGCCGTCACGAACGCGAGCGGCCAGGCCATTGACGCCTCGATCGCCATTCAGGGTGAAACCGCGATTCTCTCCGGCGCGGCCATTATCGACGGGGCGCATATCCAGGTCACAATCAAAGCGGCCGCTCCGAACTCCGTTGGCCGGGTCTCAGCGCCTCTCTCCATTGTGGTCAACGCGATCCCGGCCCCGGTGATTACCGGGCACCTTTATCGTTCCGGGGATCGAACGCTCCTGATCGACTACACGGTCAGCGGCAGGGCGAGCAAGCTCGAGTTTGAAATCCTCGATAACGCCGGCCATGCCGTGACGCCAGCCGAGACCCGAGTTGGGAACGGCCATTCCGAACTGGCCATGAGCAATCCGGCTCAAGGCGCTTACACGCTGCGGATGCGAGGCGTTTCGGGCGGCGATCTGACCGAGTGGAGCGCGTCCGTGACGGTGGACATCCTCAACCTGGAGGCGCCCGCCAATGTTTCCGTTGCGAATCGCGATGAAGCCTTTTTTGTGATGTGGTCCGCGGTGCCCGGCGCCGCCAGCTACGGTCTGCAGGTGCTGGACGGCGACCAGCCCATGAATCCGCAACCTTCGGCCACCTTCGCGGGTACGAGCGCAAATGTCGATCCCCGCAGTTTCCTTGCCGGCGCGGCGTATCAGGTTGAGGTCCGGGCCGAAGCTGTGGCGGTCGAGGGTCCTTACAGCAGCCCGGCGCCGTTTACCTGGTCGCAGCCAACCGTCTGGAAGACGCCCGGGCACGATTTCCGGCGGACGGGCCGCAGCAATCTCCCCGGCCCCGAAGGACCCGACGAGCGGTGGTCGATTTCGAACCTCAGCTTCCGCTCCGGGTCCGCCGCCGTCGTGGAAGATGGAACCGTCATTACCGCGGCGCTGAACTTCGTTGCGGCCTTCAACCCGGATGGCACGGAGCGATGGCGGTGGTCCGGATCCCCGCCAGCAGTCTGTTACTCGCCGTCTGTTGGGGCAGACGGCTCGATTTACTTCGGCTCGGAAGACCACTATGTCTATGCCCTGGACGGCGCCGGACAGTTGCGGTGGAAGTACATGGCCGGAGAAGCGGTGCGGAGCGCGCCAACCATTGCGGCGGATGGCACAATTTATGTCGCGCAGCATAACTCCGGCATCTGCGCAATCGCGGCGGACGGCTCGCTTAAATGGACATTTGGGGGCGGCCGCTTCGACGCCGAAATGGCTTTGGCGCCCGACGGGACACTGTATGCCGGATCGGTCGACAACAAGTTATACGCGATTTTTCCCGACGGCAAAGTGAAGTGGACGCTTTCTGTAAACGGTCCGGTCAACGTAGCGCCGGTTGTGGGTCTGGATGGAACTATCCATGCCGGCGCCGCCAGCACGTTTTACGCGATCCATCCGGACGGGACACTCAAATGGCAAAAGATTCTGTCGCAAAATGCCAGCCTCGCGTTCTCTCAAGCGGCACTCGGTTCCGACGGCGCCATCTATGTCCATCACGCCGATGACAGCCTGTATGCCTTCCGGACGGACGGCTCGATTTTCTGGCAGGTGAATCTCGGCCCACAAAACGCCGGCATCAATCAGTGTCCGCCGGCTATCGATTCCCTGGGCACGATCTTCGTGGGCAGCGAGAACGGAAGTCTCTTTGCGATCGGGAGGGACGGCGTCGTCAAATGGAAGCGGGAAACGGGTGCGCCGCTCCGCTGGCCGGTCGTGATCGGCCCTGGCCGCACGCTTTACGCATGCAGCAATGACCAACTCAACGCCTTTGGCCAACTCCGGATCACCGGCGTCAAGCGGGTGTCCATTCTCCCTGCTTCGTTCATTGGCGTCGGGCTGGCGGTGTCAGGTAATCTTGCGTCAGGCAATTATCTCCTTGTCACCGGCAACAACGTCCTGCACGCTTTCGATCTGAGCGATCGTGCGAATCCGCGCGAGATTCAGTCGCTGAAGACGAGTCCGGGCTTCCGCGCGGTTATGCTCGGGAACTACCTCTACGCCGCCGGACTTGCCGGATCGCCCGTTCAGCGTGGATTGCTCGTTTTCGATGTATCCGGTCTGCCCGGCGCGCTCAAGCTGGTGGGGTCGGCCGGCGATCCACTGCTGAAGAGCGGGAAGCTCGGCAACATTGGTTTAACGTCCGAGCTTGCCTTCGTGGCGGCGCGTGAGGGCGGCGTGGGCGCGTTCAGCATCGCGGATCCGTCCCGTCCCGAGCTGACTGCGCATATTCCTGTCGAACAAGACGATTCTTCCATTCGGGTCGCGGTGAGTAACGGCCTGCTCTACATCGTGAACAAACGGAGCGGCCTGCAGATCTACAGGATCGATTCCCCGCGGTCCCTGGTACGCGTTGGCGGCAATGCGAAGATAAAGGGCTTATACGGAATCGTTCCGGTCATTGCCGCGTTCGAACACTTTCTCCTGGTTACCAACTTCGATGCCCGCAACTCCTTCGGGGCTGTCGTGATCGACGTGAGTAATCCGGCGGCGCCGACGCAGATCGCCACCTTCCGTCTTTCCGCCCCTGTACTCGACATCACGATGATGGGTCGCTATGCGATTGCGACGGGCGGCGGTATGGCGGCATATGTGGCCGACCTCCGCGATCTGACCAGGCCGGTTCAGGTCGGCACGTGGCTGATTGGCGGCGGGGCCGGCTACCAGATCGCGCGGGTGGGAACTTACCTCTATGTCTCCAGAGGGGGCGAATTATGGGTCATGCAACTTCAGCTGGAGAACCCGCTTTGAAGATTTTCCGGGAAGCGCGCCCGGTCCTCGCTGCCGGAGATGCTTTTAGAGCATTTTCGCAAATACTGTAGAATTCGTCGCGACAGAACCGCTTGCGCGACAACCGCTCGCTGACGCCGCAGCTCGTAAACATTAACGCCACGATGCGCAATTGTTTATGACGTTGTGTCTACGGAACGGAGAGTCTTCCGCGGCGGGACAATGCTATTCGAATTCGGCCCAGACGATTGTGTGGTCGGAGGCTCCGGGGACTTTACGGGGCGCCAAATCAACTTCGGCAGCGCGGCAGCGCGCGGCCAGGACACCAGTGGCGAGGATATGGTCGATGCGCCAACCGAAGTTCCGCTCGAAGGCATTGCGGAAGAAATCCCAATAGGTGTACTGCACCACATCGGGATGAAGTTTGCGGAAGACATCGATGAAGCCCCACGCGACGGTCTCCTTGTAGGCATTCCGGGCGTCGATGTGGAAATCGGGATCGTTCACGCGCTTTTCAGGATGATAGACGTCAATCGGTTCAGGGGCGACGTTGAGATCGCCCACCCAGATTGCCGGCTCGGCGGGATTCAGAGCGCCCTCAAAATAGGCGCGCAAACGTCGAAACCAGGCGAGCTTGTAAGCGTATTTCTCCGATGAAATGGAATAGCCCTGTGGGACGTAGCTGTTGATGATCGGAATACCGGCAACGACAGTCTGGATGATCCGAAAATCTTCGTTGTCCACTCCCTCATGCAACCCATGAATGACTCTTTCCGGCGGTGTACGGGTCAGTGTCGCAACGCCGTTGTAAGCCTTCATGCCGCGGAAAGAAGAGATGTATCCCGCCTCGCGAATTGCGTCGACGGGAAAGTCCGCGTCCTGGACCTTGGTTTCCTGTAAGCACATCACATCGGGTTTGTGTTCGGCGATCCACTCGAGGAGGGTCGGCAAACGCCGTCGGATGGAGTTAACGTTCCAGGTGGCGATTTTCATCGTGACGAGAGGTTTGCCATTTCTCAATTATCCGGCGTGTGCGCCGCGCGTCCTGCACAAGCGCGCGGCTCGAAACCGTATCCGCATGTTTGCAGACACCTGCGGAGCCACGACCAGCAGGGAGTGTCGGACGAAGGGTCTCTTGTCGCGGATTCACCTCATTTGATGATCGCCTGCATGACGGCGTTCTCAAATTCGTTGCGCATCGGGCCGATGGAGGTTTGGCACATCATGACCGCGACGATTTCTTCTTTGGGATCGACCCAGAAGTGCGTGCCGTAAACTCCGCTCCAGCCGAAGCTGCCGTCGGAAATGCGGATGTTTCCGGCGAGGGCGTCCTGAACGACGCGCACGGTGAGGCCGAAGCCTTCGCCGGGCGCGCGGCCGGGAAGAGTGTCCGGAATGTGCACGGACGCCATGAGCTTCGACGGTGCGCGGGCTCAGCAGGCGATGGCCGTAAAGTTCGCCGCCGTTGGCGAGCATCTGGGCGAAGTGGGAGTAGTCGTCGACGGTGGAGATGAGACCGCCGCCGCTGGCGAAGTAGACCTTGCTCGACATGGAGAGCGATTGGGCGAGAGGTGTCTTCGCGAGACCGTCAGGACGTTTCTGATAAACGCTGACGAGGCGGGACATCTGGGCGTCGGTCGGATAGTGGCTGGTGTCGGACATGTCAAGCGGATCGAAGATGCGCTCTTTCAGGAAGACGTTGAGTGGTTTGCCGGAGGCGATCTCGATGATGCGGCCGAGCGGGTCGAAACCGTCGGAGGCGCTGTACATCCAACGCGCGCCGGGCTGGAATTCGAGAGGGGTCTGGGCCAGGCGCGGGATAAAGTCGGCGAGCGTTTCTTCGGGCTTGCGGCGAAGGGGCGCGACGGCGTTCTGCCCCATGGGGCCGGCGACGAGGCCGGAGGTGTGAGTGAGAAGCTCTTTTACCGTAAGTTCGCGGTCGGCGGGGACCGTGTAGTACTTCGGCGGCGCGGCGCCCGGACCCCGGCCACCGGGCGACTGGAGAATCCCGACCTTCATGTTCTTGAATTCGGGAATAAATTTCGAGACGGGATCGCTGAGCGAGACCTTACCTTCCTCGAGCATCATCATCATGGCCGTGCCGATCACGGGCTTGGTCATGGAAGCCATGCGGAAGAGGGAGTCGCGCTTCATGGGAGCTTTGGTTTCGAGGTCCATGACGCCCGCCGCATCGACCCAGGCGATCTGACCCTTACGCGCAACGAGCGTGACGGCGCCGGTGATGTCGCCGGCGTCGATGTGGCGCTGAATCATCTGGTGGATGCGCTGCAGACGCTCGGCGGAGAGGCCGACGTCTTCCGGCTTCGGCGAAACGGGCAGCGAAGCCGCGGTGAGGATGAGAGTTGCACAGGGCAGAGCCGCGAGGGGAAGAAGGCGTAAAAGTCGGCGCATGGAGACTCCTTTGGCGATTGGCCTTTGGGAAGTATATCCCGGTTTGGAGTCGGGAACGAATGGCGAGCCAAATGCGGACGGCGATGCCCAATCCGCGATATTGCGCAGGGACGGATACCGGCGCCAGGATCGCCGGTGTTACCCGCTTCATGGGTATCGACGGTTCCGAAATAGATCCCGCCAGCGGTTCACCTCGTTATAAAAATCCTTTTCGGCGCTTTTGCCGGGAACGTCGGCAGCGACTTGAATCTCCAGGCCGCGAACTTCCTCGAGATAACGGAACAAACGGGCGATCATCGACGCTCCCCAATCGACATCCTGATAGAAGCCACTGCAATGAAATCCTGGCAGATGGACGGGATGGCAGCCGCTGAAATTCACCTCGATGACTTTGAATTCGCCGGTTGCCGTGAGCGCGACATCCCAGCCCAGCAGAGAACCGTTGACAATACCGGAAGGCAAACTGTTCAGCAAATTCTGAACGAAGGCGTTCGGCGCATCGCGCTCGCCGGGGATGTTGCCCGTTCCGAACCGATGGAATGTCATGTCTTCCACGACATCCGTCTCGATGCTATGGACACGGTATTCCTTTTCGATCGCGATCCTCTCCTGGAGAATAAAGGTCTCGTCGCTGATTCGGATCGGACCGCCGCCGTTGAAATGCGCCGTCTCGCCGAAAATCGACGGCGGAATATCGAAGTTGCCTTTCTCGCCCGAAGAATGTCCCAGAACCGCCTTGATGACATAGCGCCCATCGAACGCGAATGCGGCGCGGGAGGCTGCCGCATCGCCACGCTCATTGGCCGCGAATCGCCGCATGCCGCAGGTGACGGGAATCGCTTCGGGAATGTAATGGTTCAGAACCAGGGCCTGTACGAGCTTGTGGTCAAGACGCCATTCGAAGACGCGACTCTCGCTAAACCCCAGCACCGCGCTTAGTTGCCGGATCGGCAAGGCCCGGAACGTACTGCGCATGCCGATCAGAAAAGGCGCCGCGTGCGACAAACTCAGAACGATTTTGCCGGGATTCGGACTTTGGCGGGGCAACGAGAGCCCTTCGATTTTTGCAATCAGACGCGCAGCTTCGGCGATTTCCGCCTCAATCCATCTGGCCAATTCTAGAATTTAAGCGAAAGGTATTGCCGCCGTCACTGCCGGCCTGCTATTTTGTTCGCAAGCTACTGAAAACGATGCAGATTTTTGTCACGACCTCAGACTACTACAACCCACTTCTGCCGGGATTCTGCTATCTGTTCAATCGCAACTGGTCCGACCGCCAGCCGGTGACGATCCTCTGTTACGAACGGCCGAAGGCTGTCCTGCCGGACAATTTCACTGTCCATTCGCTCGGCTCCGCCGCCACCTGCGGCGGGGAAATTCCGGAATGGGCGCCGGGGCGGCGCGGCCGGAAATTTCAGGAACCATATCCCAATCCGCGCTGGACCGACAGCCTTCGCCCGTTCTTCCGCGAACTCCCGGACGAGCCATTCATCCTGCTCCAGGCGGACTACTATCTGCACCTTCCGGTGGAACTCGATAAGATCGACTATCTCACCCGATTCCTGACAATCGATAACGTGACGAAGATCGATCTCACGCGGGACCGGGCATTTTGGCTTCATGAAAAATATACGACTGAAAACGGTATTGAGGTGGTCGTAAGCAGTCAGACCGCGCCCTACCGGACTTCGCTGCTGCCCGCGATCTGGAAACGCGATTATTTCCTGAACCTGCTCAAGCCCGGCCGCAGCCCATGGACCTTCGAAACGATCGGAATGACTGAGATCATGAACGACGGCAAGCTGATCCTCGGAGTGGACCAGCCCCGGTTCGGCCCGGTACCTTACCTGAACGTTTATTACTCCGGCAGGGTGAACTGGCAACAGCTCGATCAGCTCGATCCGGAGACCCGTGAAGACATGACGGCGAGGGGAATGATCGGAACGGGGTGGAATGGATGGGTCGAGCGACCCCAGGGAGTGGCCGCGGCGCAATGAAGGTCTTCGTGACTACATCCGACTGGTACAACCCTCTCGTTCCCGCCTTTGCGTGGCTGTTTAACCGCTTCTGGTCGGACTCACAGGAAGTGGTCATTCTCTGCTATACGCCGCCGGCCTGCGAATTGCCCGGCAACTTTTCGGTTCATTCTTTGGGCGATGCGGCGGAGTTCGGTAACCATCAACCGGAATGGTCTCCCGGCTGCCGCGGGCGCAGATTCGGCGAGCCGTATCCGACTCCGAAATGGAGCGACAGCCTGAAGCGGTGGATCGATCGGGTCGAGGACGAGGTCTTCATCCTGCTGCAGATCGACTACTTCATTCATCGGAATGTGAACCACCGTCAGATCGAGATCCTGCAAAAATACCTGCCGCATCCGGGCGTGGTCAAGATCGACCTTTCCGCCGACCGTTATCACAACCCTCATCACCATTTCGCTTCGGAGGACGGTTTTGAGGTTCTTGTGAGCGATCAGAAATCGCGATATCGATCTTCCCTCCAGGCGGCCATCTGGAAACGCGACTACCTGGCCGGTTTGCTCAAGCCGGGGAGAAGTCCCTGGGACTTCGAAAAGGCGGCCATGTACGAGCAGATGGACGATGGCGGCCTGATTCTGGGAGTGGCGCAACCCGAACTTGGACCCGTTCCGTATTTGAACGTTTATGGCGGCGGGCGGACCAACTGGGACCAGCTCGGCAAACTGGATGCCGGAATACTGGAGGAACTGCGGGGGAGGGGGATGATCGGCACGCACTGGAACGGCTGGGCCGACCCCGTCGGATGGAAACGATGCTGACCAGGCGGCCGATCGAGGCCTGGTTCCGCCCAATGGGTTTGTTTTTTCAAATCACCGCCAACAGCCCGTTGGTCATCGAAGCGGCTATTGCGACGTTCGGAGGCTACGGACGGTGCGAGCCGGTCAATTCGCCGGATATCCGGTGCCACCTGATCGAGGTGGACACGCCCGATGTCTCGCTCGAACCGCTATATGAAGTGACGGACGGCGGATCGCTCGTTGAATTTACTGGCGGCGGGACGCGGGTCACTCTGGATACCCGGAACGGCGAAGCGACGGGAACGATTGCCGCAAACCTCGCTCGCCGGCCGGCCGCGCTGCGCTATCACGTGCTCCAGTTCATTCTGGCGAGCATGCTGGCGCGGCGCGGATTTCCTGGAATTCACGCCGCGGCGTGCGTTCGCAACGGTTCCGCGATTTTATTACGCGGTCCGAGCGGGTCGGGCAAGACGGCCACCGCTTATGCCTGCGTCAAAGCCGGCTGGCAGACGCTCGGAGAAAGCGTGATCTGGATCGACACGCGTAATGGAGGAAAATGCGCGTGGGGAATGCCCTGGTATTTTCATTTTTCGCGCGAGGCGGGGGCGTTGTTCACAGAATTACCTTCCGAGGCCGTACTTATCGCCGGAGGGCGGGAACGGCTTGAAATTGAAGTTGAATCGGTTCGGACGGGGTGCGCCGTGACGCACGCAAGCCTTGTTGCGATTGTCTTCCTGAACGGCGGCCGGACGCTCAAGCGATTAACTCGGGAACAGGCCGCGACCGAATGGGCGGCTGGGGCGACCGGAATGGAAACCGATTTCCCGGACTACGAAGGGCATATCGGACGTCTGTTGCAAATACCCGCGTGGACTATGCCTCGCGGCGCACTTGCCGCGCCGGATCTGCTTGGTAAAGTCCTGGCAAAATCTGTCCTCGGAGCAGCGTGAATCGCAAGCCGCTGGTTACTTTCTTCACCTGCAGCGTTTACCAGGATATCGCGCGGATCTGGTATGCCTGTCTGCGGCGCGCCGTCCCTGACGGCGATGCGAGTTACGAAATTTATCATGACTCGGATATGTGCGAGCTGGATCCCCGATTGTTCCCTGGAGCCACGATTCTCGAACCAACACGCCGCAGACGGGACTTTCAGGAAGCCTACAATGACGCTCTCGCGCGGGTCGAGACACCCTGGCTCGCTTTTGTCGACAGCGACGTTTACTGGGTATCGAACAGGCTTTGGGGTGAGATCCGGGAGCACATGGCCGATCCTCGCGTCGCAGCGGTTTCTTGCGTGCGACGCAATCACAGGACAAGCACAGGGACGTTTTCAGTCGTCATGAAAGCCGAAATCTATCGCGAGGCGCTGCGGAGCGTCCCGGAGGGATTCCTCCCCGGCAATGAATATCGGGATGAGGCGGTACCTTACAAAGCCTGGAAGTGGTATGACACGGCCGACCTCGCGACCGATGCGGTGCTACGCGCTGGTTGGGAGGTGCGGTTTCTGGATTCGGAAGCGCGCAATGATCTGATCATGTTCCGCAACATTACCGTTTTTCGTCTGCCCGCGGAGTGGGTGGGCGTGGCGGCGCTGGCGGAGATTACGGGCCGTTATTTCTGGAGAGGCTATGCCGGCAATCTTGCGCTCAAGCGCCTGCATGATCGCTTGTTCCCGAAGGGTCCGCCGTACCGTTTTCCGGTTTTGCCGGCCCTGGTGCTTCGAAAGCTGTTTCGTGGCAGCCCGAGCGAGATTCTCTGGAGGATCAAGCTGATACGGGATCAACGGAATGGCGCGAAGCGCGTGTGGCATTTTGCGCGCGAGGGAAAACAGATCGAAGGAGGTTAAACCTCTTTGGTCATTTCCGGATGGCCCATGCCTCGGGAGTGGAAGGCGTATCTGGTTCCGGCGTGGTGCACGATGGAATCGCAGGCAACTTGGGCATTTTCGTAAATACTGTAGAATTCGCTTCCCTCCCGCTCGCGGCTCGGAATTCGATTTCGGCCACCGGATGAGATCAAGAGCGGAAACCCGCCACAAGATCGCCGGCGCTACCGCCTCCGGACTAGAACCGCTGTACGGAAACTGTGAAAACGCTCTAACACGCCCGATCCGGAAGGTGCAACAGGAACTCCGGCATGTCTGGAAGTCCGTCAATGAACGTTCCCTTTTTCTTTCCATCCGGTGAAAAGCGCCGGACCCGCTGATCGAACCGCTCGGCCACGTATAGATCGCCGTCCGGGCCGAACGCAAAGCCGGAAGGGGCCTTGAGCTTGCCGTCGATGACCACGCGCGCCTGGAGCTTGCCTCGCGGAGGCGTTTCGGGGATGTCGTAAGCAAGGATGCTTCCGCTCCCGGCGGCGCCGATGTAAAGTGTCTCGCCGTGCAAAACGAGGTGCACTGGCTGGGTTAGTTTCTTCTTCCTGATGTGAGCCACGAGCCGTCCCGTTTCGATCTCGAAGATCTTGACGACGTCCCCCGCCTCGTCAGCCACGTAAAGGTAGCCGGCGGTGCACAATGATCCCGCGCACAGAGTGGCGCGGCCTGCCGTGCACGTCGAGAACGACTTTGAGACCTTGCGGCGCGGGCACATCCCGCGGCGCGTCCTCGCCGCATTCGGGGAGCCGACCAAGGCTGGACGCGACCAGTGTGCCGGGAAGAAATTTTCCGTTGGGAAATCTTTTGCGGAGGTGGGTCGCCACCGGCGCGGGCTTGCGCGTCTTCGGCATGATGGCAAGAACGGTGTTGGTGTCCTGGCACGATACGTAGAGGCGGCCGTCGTCGCCAAGTTCCACATCGAAGGGATGGACCATCGCCGAAACGTGCCTCGAGGTCACCACCACATCGGCGAAGCAGAACGTATCGCCGCAGCGATGGTAGCGGGCGAGATGGCTGTCTTTGCGCCACGCGCTGGCAATATAGAGATCGTCGCCGACTTGAGCGAAGCCGCGGGCAATGTGCAGCGGATGCGAATCGGGCGACTGGTCGAGGAGCAGGGGATGCTTCTTCCGAGGCGTGCCGTCATCCTCGAAGACGCCGATGTTTTCGACGCCGGTTTTGCCCTCACCTCGATAGCTGATCCACCACAAAATAAGGTCCTTCCTGCATTCCGGGGCTCTTCAAATGAGTTCTATCGAGCGAACCGCGCCAGGGTCGTGCCGCGAGAACTCACGCGATTGCTTTGGCCGCCTTACCTTCCTCTTTGGAAGGGCACCGCAAATCATAATCCGCCTGCATCTTCCTCAATTTAAGGATGCCGTACAGCACTGTGGCGCCCATACTCACGATCAGCACCCCGGCGAGTGCCCTCTCTATGTCATAGTGAGCCATGCGGTTAGCGGTATACCCGGCGATGATCAATACGATTATGGCCATGTTGATCATCCAGTTTGCGGGCTTCGAGAGGATGAAACGCAGCGTGCCGAAGCCGGTCAGCTGGTAAAGCATGAACGGCAGGATCGCCATCGCCGGTAACAACTCGGAGGCCCCGAGCGAGATATCGACGGCGCCGGGAGCTCGGGAATGCAGCAATGTGCTGTTGGCGAGTTCGTGAAACAGCGGCGGCACGGCGCAAAGAAAAGGCACCACACCCAGCAACTCGAGCACGAGCGCGCCGCACCAGACGCCAGTACGGGACGCGTCATCAGCTCCCTCACCATCGGATTCGGTGCCTATGAAGAGACCGCCGACGATGGCTGCCGCACTGGCGAGCATCAGCAGCTCCACAGTAATCCCGAAACTCGTCGGTTCACCGGCCTTGAGCAGCAGCATTGCCAGAAAGCCGGGCGTGTAGAACATCACCCGGACCAGTTTTGCCCATACGCGCGCATCGCGTTGCGGCGGCAGTATCGGCAGTGGGCGTCCGTCGGTACCGGTCATTACCCTTTTTTTCGACATGTTTCTTCCTTTCCGCACCGCTGGTCAAACCTTCGTGGAGGCATGATGAGTAAAGGAAACGGGCCGCTTCAAAATATGTTGAAGTTACCGTTGCCTTTCCGAAAGAGATCCAGCCATCTGTCCACTTCCCGCAGAAGTCCCTTTCGGCACTCTTTCCTGGAACGTCAACCACCACCTGAACCTCCAGATGCCGGAACAAACAGACGATCATCGGCGCTACCCCGTCGACATGCTGAATCGAAACCACATCGCGTCCAGGTACTGCTTCAGTTCTTCGTCCATATTGCGGCCACGCGGCTCACTATAGCCTCAGGACACAACGCTCTCCCGCGCAAAGAACGATAATCGGATTTGAAACCCGGCCGCCTCCATGCGATGATCCGCCGGCGCATCCGGTACCGCGTAACCAGCGGCGGCGCGCTCTTCATGCTCGCGCTGGCTCTCACCGGGGCGGGAGCTTTTCTATCCGGCAATAACCTGCTGTTCCTGGTCTTCGCGGCCATGCTGGCGCTGATTCTGGTTTCCGGTTTCATCAGCCGCCTGATGCTGTCCGGTCTCGAACTGGAATTGCTCCTCCCCGAGCACGTGTCCGCGCGAATGCCGACACAGGCGCGAGTGCGCATTCGCAATCTCAAACGGCTCACCCCATCGTTCTCCATAGAGCTCGCCGGGCAGCCCGGCTCGATTGACAGTGCGCCCTCGATCCTCAGGATTCCCGTCTACTTCCCGCTGATCTCCGGGAGAACTGCGATCGAAGCGCCGGTTGATGTTGTCTTTCCCCGCCGGGGGCGGCATCGGGAGAATCTATTCATCATTTCAACGAAGTTCCCGTTCGGTTTCCTGCGAAAGAGCACACGAGTCGCACTGCGGCGCGAGACGATCGTCTATCCGGCGCTCGAACCGCGGCCCGGAATGGAACTCATACTGAGTTCGATTGCGGCTGAAATGGAAGCTCATCTCCGGGGAGACGGGCGCGATTTCTATCGGATCCGGCCTTACGAGGCGCTGGACAGCGCGCGTCATGTCGACTGGAAAAGCACCGCTCATGCGGGCGCCCTGCAGGTTCGCGAATTTACTCGTGAGGAACAGGGTCTGGTCGAGATTCTGTTCGACCGGCGGATTGACCCGGGCCAGCAGCAACGATTCGAGGAACTCGTGGAGGATTGCGCGTTTGTCGCCTGGCGGCTCGCGGAGCGGAACACGCGGGTCTGGTTCCAGTCCCAACGATTCGAATTCTCGTTTCCGGAGGAGGGAGAGGTCTATGAACTACTCCGATTCCTCGCGCTCGTGGAACCGATCATGAAACTGACGTCCGGGGTCGCCGGGACCAGCGGCGAACAATCGGTGCATGTACGCTTCGAGGAATCGAACCTGCAGATTCTCTTCAACGCTCAGGGACGCGGCTTCCCGGAAGGCGACACGGCGGACGAATTGTTGTCTTAAAGGGACGTCAATACCAGGTCATGGTTTCGATACCCGTGCCCGCATGGAAGCGCGTCAGTTCCGTCCCTGCCTTCATGTCGATTACGGAGACAGTTCCGTCCCCATGGTTCCCCACAATTACAGTGCGGTTGTCCGGGGCGAAACCGAACCCCATCGGACTCTTTCCTACCGGCACCACAAGCTGCTTTCCGATTAAGGTCCGAAGTGGTCAGGATATTGACCAGCGACTGCGCGCCATTGTCGGTGACGATTCTTGCGCCATCAGGCGAGAAACGCACGCGCGAACCGGCTTTATCATTACCCTGAAGCTTGACTCTGTCGATCACCGTGTCGGTAGCGGTGTCGATTACAAAGAGCACCGGGGCGGCATAGTCGAGCGCTACGACACGCTTCCCGTCGGGCGAGGCTGCAATCCCCTCAGTGCCATTCGGGGCCGGTATCCTGTTGGTCATCTTGCCGGCTTTGAGGTCGATAACGCCGATGAACGGTTTGTCGTTCTTGTTCTCCACATACGCCTTGCGGCCGTTGGGAAGCACGGCGAGCCAGTGCCCTGTCCCCTCAGTGTCGATCGCGGATTTGATGGCGCGCGTGTGCGGATCAATGATGAGAAGCTTCCGGCTGGCGTCGCAGGTGACGTAGAGCGTTCCATCGGCATCGACCTGAATTCCGTGAGGCGCGATGTAAGGAGAAACATCGATAACGCCCGTTTGAGAGCGGCTCGCGAGGTCGATGATTGCGATCGTATGATCAGGCTTCGGGTTATTGCCGTAGATACCGGCTCCGTAGATCGTAACGTACGCGGTCTTGTGGTCGGGAGACAAGGCAATGTCGTGCGGGTTTACGCCGACTTCAATGCTGGATATTTCGGTCCACGTTTTCGGATCGAAGAAGCGGACATGGCGGCCGAGTTTATCGATCAGAATAAGGCCGCTGCTTCCCGTCGTATTGTTTGGATCGATGCTTTTTGCGCTTACCGTAAAGGCGGTGATTCCGAGCGCTGCGAGCGCGCCGTGGAACGCCGAACGTCTGGTGAACATGGCGTTTATCATATCGCCGAAATGAAGCGCCGTTCTGTCGTCAGGCGGCCATAAAGTAAAGCCGACCATACTGCCCCTCATACAATGGAGAATCACATCAATCAGTTGAGGAGCTGAAATGCCGGCAAAACGGATCGGGATACTCACCGGGGGTGGCGATGTCCCGGGTCTTAATTCGGTGATCAAGACGGTTGTCTATCGCGGTTCGCACGAGGGCTATGAGGTCACCGGCATTCGCCGCGGATGGGAGGGACTCACGCACGTCAATTTCGACGATCCGGCCAGCCTCAGCCGCTACATTCTTCCGTTGAACCGCTACAACACGCGCACCATCGACCGCACGGGTGGGACGTGGTTGCATAGTTCGCGCACGAACCCCCTGAAGATGAAGAAAGCGCCCGCGTTTCTCGCCGACGCCACCTTTCCGTCGGCTCAGAATACGAAAGGCGGAGTCACGTCGACTGTTTATGACATGACTTCGCAGGTATTGAAAAATATCGAGCGGCTGAAACTGGATTACCTCGTGGCGATCGGCGGAGACGACACGTTGAGCTACGCGGCGCACCTCGACAAGCAGGGCGTTAACGTGATTGCCGTCCCCAAGACGATGGACAACGATGTTCGCAACACCGAATACTGTATCGGCTTCTCAACCGCGGTCACTCGCGCGAGCGATGCCATCGAACGGCAGCGGACGACCGTCGGATCGCACGAACGGATCGGGGTCTTTCGCATATTCGGCCGCGATGCGGGGTACACTGCGCTGTTTACCGCATATGCGACGTCCATTCGATGCTGCATTCCGGAATATAAGGTCAACCTGGAGAAACTGCTCGATCTGATTCTCGAGGACAAGCAGAAAAATCCGAGCAGTTATGCGCTCGTTCTCCTTTCCGAGGGCGCGGAATGGGAGGGCTATCAGGTCAGCGAATATGGAGAGGCCGACGCCTTTGGCCACCGCAAGAAAGCCAATGTCGCCGAAGCCCTCAGCGATGCGATCAAGAAGCGCAGCGGGGATGAAACGATCGTCAGCGATCTGACTTACGACCTGCGGGGCGGCCCACCGGATTTCGTCGACAAAATGGTCGCGTCCACGTTCGCGGGCATGGCTGTCGATCTGATTGGGGAAGGAAAACACGGCCTCATGATGGCCATCAACCAGGGATGTTACGCCGCGGTCCCAATTCCCGATCCGAAACTCGGACCGCGCAAGGTCGATATTCCGACGATGTACAGTACGGAGCGTTATCGACCTACTTACTCTGGCAAGATGGGGCTGCCGATTTTCCTGACGCGCGCGTGAGGCCGAACTCGATCTGGCGAAGACTTTTGGGAACACCGGACCCGTTCGATTCCGCTCGCCAGACGCTGACGCCCGAACTGCGCGACGAGATCCGCAGCAGTTTCGATCACGCGGCGCAGGACGAAGATCACTTTCCGTCGACCATCGATCCGCGAATTCAGCACGTGCAGGTCCTGTTGAAGTTTTTCGGCGATCTTGCCGATAAATGTGTACTGGACGTCGGGTGTGGGAAGGGGCGATTCGCCCGGGTTCTGGCGGCACAGAACCCGGGCATCAGAATCTGGGGCCTGGATATTTCCGAGGAGATGCTCCGATTTGTTCCACCGGGTATTCATACCAGTGTGGGATCGATGACGGAGCTTCCGTTTGCGGAAGCCACCTTCGACGCCCTCTATGCGACCGAGTCGCTGGAACATGCGGTAAACATAGAGGCCGCAATAGACGAGATGTGCCGGGTATTAAAGCCCAATGGAAAACTCGTAATCATCGATAAAAACGCGAGATATTGGGGGAAACTCTCTACTCCACGGTGGGAACGATGGTTCCACCGGCGCGACCTGGAAAAGCTGCTGGCGAAAAGCTGTTACTCCGTTCGCAGCGAATATTTATCGTACTGGGAAGACGTGGCGCCCGATGGCCTGTTTCTGGCGTGGTATGCGCATAAACGGGTAAGTGAAGACAAAGTATGTCTTCAAAAATAACGGCGACAAAAAAACCAGGGGATAACAGAATTCCATGCGGAATCAGCCGCTGCCACAACAAAACCTCAGCGACGAAGTCAATCGTAGTATTGTTCAGTCGGAAATCGAAGGCGGAGTATATCTCTCGGACCTTTCACCGGGAATTCGTCTGGAACTGGAAACCGAACACCACCGGTACTCTCTCCTGAACCTCGGGCAGGGGCGGGTAGAGATTTGCGGACATCCGCACTTTTGTCCCGGACCAACTCGGGTGACCGTTTCCGGATCGAACTGGGGCGGCTCGCTGCTGAAAGCCTGCTATCTCGGGCGTGGCATGAGGCTCGAGTTCTGGCACCCCTCACACGAACGGGTCACCACCTCCAGAATCGTCACGATCCGTCAGGTTTCGGGTAACTGAACGTACTGTCTGCGAATACACTGAAAGTGTTATGAGTCACGGCGTTGCCGTATCGCGGGATGTCTTTGTCCGATTCGAGAGAAGGAACGGCTGGAAAACCGCGGCCAACTGGACCATGGCCCTGCTGATTTCCGGGGTGTTCCTGCTGGCCGGCTTGTGGAAGATTACCGATCCCGCCGGAGCGGCAGCCCGTCTGGCGCAAGCGAAAGTTCCCGAATCGCTGAGCATTCCAGCCGCCGTCGTCCTCGGAACATTCGAAACCTTCACCGGCATCCTCCTGCTTGTCCCCCGTTTCCGCCGGTGGGGTTCCCTGATCGGAACGCTGCTCCTGCTGGCCTTCATGGTGTTCATCGGCGCGCATTACAACGAGCTTCGAGGCGCCGACTGTTCCTGTTTCCCGTGGGTCAAACGCGCCGTCGGTCCGCAATTCTTCATCGGCGACGGAATCATGATGCTGCTGGCGATCGGCGCCGGGATTGGAGCGCGGTCCTCGCGGGGTATTCGGTCGGCCGGATTTGTTCTGGCTGCCGTCGCCGTGTTTGCAGCGGCGTCATACGGGTATTCCCTGACTCGGCATAGCGGCACGAAGGCGCCGGCAACCATTGCGGCCCAGGACGGAACTCCGATATCGCTGGACAAAGGAAAGGTTTTCATCTTTTTCTTCGATCCCCAATGCCTGCATTGCCGCGATGCGGGACAGCGTCTGGCCGCCCTCAACTGGGGCGATACGCGCTTCGTCGGCGTCCCCACGCAGAATCCTCAGTTCGGGACCTGGTTCATGGGCAAAGCCGGTCTGACAGGCAAAGGCCCGATCTCGAACGATCTCGATCTTCTGAGAAAGACTTTCCCGTTCGATACGCCACCGGCCGGTGTGGCGCTGGAAAACGGGTATGAGAAATCGATGCTGCTGCAGTTTGAAGGTAAGGAGCCGGCGAGTACGCTCGAACGTCTGGGGTTCATCAAATAAGAGGCGCACCACGGCTCCGTAACCTGCAGTGCAACGCAGCGGACCTTTTTCGCGAAATTGAAGCGCGCGGATTGATTCGCGCCGGCTGCGAACACGCTGCTGCCCTGCGCCGAAAATCCGCCGATCTCACGATCGGGGCGGATGACATCGTGTTCGGAGCCTGGGCCGGTGTTCGAAACGTGGAAGCGATTTTTTGGCCGAACCTTCCTTCTCGGATCAGATCCGAAAAAGCACGACTGCGCGAAGACGTCGGCAGCGCTTTCGCGATGGCAAACAACACGTCAACCAGGATCCCGGCATCACCGTAAGGGAGCTGTATAGTACATTTGCTCGCTTATGAAAAGATTCCCGACGACGAGGTGACGCTGTATGTTCATTCCGACAACCACACCCTGATGTGCTCGCTCGATGGGCAAGGCCGCCGCGGTGATTGGATTCTGGAGATTCAGTGCGTCGACCCAGGAATTATTGACGGTGGACTGGAGAAGCCGGCGTCCAGCGACGCTGTACAATTACGGTTCCCGATTGTGAGGAGGAACCGTGCTGATCCGTTTTGGCTTCGTTTTGTCCATTGGGTTATTCGCGGGCGTCGCGTCGGCACAACGCGTGGACTCCGTATTCGATCAGAACTGCGCGTCCTGCCATGAGGCGGGTAACGCGGCCAGACCGGCGAATGCGCCGGACCGCAAGGCCCTCCGCAAGCTGACGCCCGAGGCAGTCTACAAGTCGATCTCGAACGGCTCGATGAAGGACCGCGCACAGAGTCTTTCCGACGAGCAGAGACAGGCAATCGCGGAATATATCGGCGGCCGCAAGCTGGGAACCGTCGCCGCCGGCGACGCCTCGCGGATGTCTAACCGCTGCGTCGAAAACCCGCCGCTCGGCGACATCGACGCGGGCTCTTCGTGGAACGGATGGAGCGCCGATAGCGCCAACACCCGTTTTCAAAACAGCGCCGGCATTGCGGCCGCGGACGTGCCCCGGCTCAAGCTGAAGTGGTCCTTCGGGCTGCCGGGCGCCACGTACGTCTACGGGCAGCCTTCCGTTGTAGCGGGCCGTGTGTTTGTTGCCGGGGATACCGGCTATGTGTATTCGGTGAACGCGGCCACGGGATGCGTGTACTGGTCGTTTCTCGCCGAGGGGGCCGTGCGGACGGCTGTAAACATCGGCCCCTTGAATGGTGGAGAGTACGGGGCGTTCTTTGGAGACCAGAAGGGCAACGTGTATGCGGTGAATGCCCGCACGGGAGCGCAGATCTGGCGTGTTCAGGTGGAAGATCACCCGCTGACGCGCCTGACTGGAGCGCCCAAAATCTTCCGGAACCGGCTCTACGTACCCGTTGCAGGCGGCGAGGAGGGCACCGCCGCGCAAACCAACTATCCGTGCTGTACGTTCCGCGGCAGTGTGGTCGCACTGGATACGTCGACCGGCAAACAGATCTGGAAGACATACACGATTTCCGAGAAGCCGAAAGTGATTCGGAAGAACTCCAAAGGTGTGGAGTTGTGGGGGCCGGCGGGATCGGGTGTGTGGGACTCGCCGACGATCGATCCGAAGCGCAACGCACTCTATATCGGAACCGGCGATGCTTATACTTCGCCGGCGGCCAAGTCTTCGGATGGCCTGATGGCGCTCGATCTGGCTACCGGCAAGGTGCTCTGGTCGGTGCAGGACCTCGCGGGCGATGCGTGGCTGGTCGGTTGTCCGGAAGATGTGGCGAAGCGCCCGGAAAATTGCCCGAAGGATCTGGGGCCCGATTACGACTTCGGCTCCTCGCCGATTCTGAAAGAGCTGCCCGGCGGTAAGCGCGTTCTGGTTGCCGGTCAGAAGAGCGGCATGGTCTGGGGACACGATCCGGACAACAAAGGCGCCGTGGTCTGGAAGACGCCGACCACGAGTACGCCGGCGCCGGCGAGCGGGCAGATCGTGTGGGGCGGCGCGGCCGATGACCAAAGCGCGTACTTTGGACTGCACAGCGGGGGCATCGTGGCGCTGCAGCTGTCGAACGGTGAGCGCCGTTGGTTCACGCAGCTTGATCCGGTGGTCGAGCAGCCTGCCGGGAGAAGAAGGTTCTGTGTCCGCGATTCCAGGCGTAGTGTTTTCGGGCGCGTGGGATGGCGTGCTGCGGGCCCTCGCGACAGACGGCGGGCGGGTGCTGTGGCAATTCAACATGGCGCAGGAGTACAAGACGACGAACGGCGTGCCTGCGAAGGGTGGATCGATGGTCGCCGCGGGACCGACAATCGCGGGCGGGATGGTGTTCGCGGGCTCGGGGTATCCCGGCCTCGGAGCAGCCGGCGGGATGCCAGGTAACGTGTTGCTCGCGTTCGGAGTGGAATAACGGGGCGTTCCGCCGAACCCTTTGCTAACCCATGCCCCTCGACGTCGTCAAAAGGGCGCGTGACTAGTCTGCGCAGCAATCGTGTTGTGACGCGGAGGAGGGTTCTGAAGGCGAGTGGAGCCTGCCTCGGCGCTCTCGCTTCTGGTTTTGCCTGGGGCCAGGCCTCCGACGACGATGCGCTGCAGCACTGGATCGAGCGAAACGCGGTGAGCGTCAATTCCGACCGGCTGCTCACAGCTATCGGCAATGCCAGGATCGTGATGCTCGGCGAGCCCAGCCACGGGGCGGGAACGGCGTTCGCCGCCAAGGTCCGTCTGGTCCAGCTGCTGCACGAGCGGCTCGGTTTCGACGTCCTGATATGGGAATCGGGCATCATCGACGTCGAACGTACCGAAGCAGGCCTTCGCGGTGATATCGATCCCGTCGAATCGGCGCAGCGCGGCATTTTCAAAATCTGGTCGGCGAGCGCGGAATGCCGGCCTTTGTTCGCTTATGCAAAGGCGAGCCACGCGGGTTCGCGACCGCTCAGCATGGCTGGATTCGATATGCAAATCACGGCGCCCGGCACGCTCGATTATTTCGGCGCGGAACTGCGCGCTTTCATCGGCACTTTGGATCCGATGACGCGGCGCGAGGCGGAACCGCTCGCGGAGAACGTGCTCAATCACTTCGGACGCCTCTTCCGCTACACCGACGCCCTGGCAACAAAGGCTGTCGAACCCGGGGATAAGGCAGCACGCGACGCGCTCCGCCCGGTGGCTGAGGATCTTGACCGTCTCGAGGGGCCGCCAGTGCGCTGGAGCGCTTGCTGCCAGAGGGCGCTGGGTTTATGAATCGCGCTCTCGCAAGTCTTGCGGGCTACGGCGTCAATCTCCTCGAAGCCGAAGATCCTGCCCGATACGCGCTCACGATGGAGAACCGCCGCGATCGGATCAATGCCGACAATCTGAGATGGCTGATCGACACAGCTTATACCGGGCGGAAGATCATAGTTTGGGCTCACAATGCGCACGTCATGAATGCCTGGTACGGACCGGGGTTCGACAGCGTGAGCCTTGAGCGTTTGAGAGAGGGAATGAAGACAACGGGGGTCTGGCTCACCGGCTGGTACGGCGCCGCGGTATACAAAATCGGGTTCACCACCTGGCAGGGAAGCGATGGGTCTGGTCGGCGCGCCGCCCGCGCCGGTGCCGCCCGCTCCGCCCGGCAGCCTCGAAGAGCGCCTTCACCGGCTGGGTGCGCCTCAGGCCTTCCTGCCGTTGCCCGCCGTCCCTGTTTCGATGCGCATTCCCAAATACAAGGTGGAAACCGTCGCCAACCCCGCCACGGCCTTCGACGCAATCTACTTCATCGACACGATGAAGCCGGCGACTTTGATCCCGGCCGGCTAACCGGACGCCGGCGAAACAGTCTAATCTGACAGCCGGGTGGAATACATCGAAACAGCGGAGGGCGAAGAAACCGCCATCGACAGGGCGCGGCATGGCGATCCTGAGGCCTTCCGCGCGCTCGTGGATCGCCATGGGCGCGCTGTTTTCCGTCTGGCTTTTCGCATGACCGGCAGCGAGGTCGATGGCGAAGATGTGGCGCAGGAGACATTTCTCAAGGCGTGGAAGCAGATTGGGCGGTTCGATGGCCGGGCAACCTTCGGCACATGGCTACACAGAATCTGCGCCAATTGCGCACTCGATCATATTCGGGCGCGGAGCAGGAAGCATGACGTGCAGTTCGATCCGGCGGTCCAGATGGAGGCGGACGCGCCTTCCCCCGAACGGATTGCGGTGAGTTCACAGGTGAGCGCGATTCTGGGGGCGGCGCTCGATGAGTTGACCGCGATGGAAAGGTCCGCGTTTGTGCTCCGTCACTACGAAGGCCTTGGGATCAAGGAGATTTCGGCAACGCTCGGCGTGCAGCAAGGCGCGGCCAAGCACACCGTTTTCCGGGCTGTTCAGAAATTGCGGCGGGCACTGCAGCCCGTAGCCGCCGCGCATTGGAAATGACATGAGAAAGACTATGAAGCACTTGTCGGAAGAAGATCTGATCCTGATCTATTACAACGAGCCGGGGCCGTCAGCCGAAATGCGAGCGCATGCCTCCGAATGCGCGGAGTGTCGCGACGCCGCGGACCTGCTGGCTTATACCCTGGGGCTGTGCAATGGGTGGACCGTCCCAGAGCCGGATGCGGCGTTCGAGCGTCGCCTCTGGGCAGGTCTCGTCCCCGCAATCGCCGCGAAGCCCTCCGTCCGCATCACCGCGAGCCGCTGGTTTGCGCCGCGCTATTGGATCGCAGCCGCGGCAGTGGTGCTCCTGATGGCGAGCGCCTTCGTGGTGGGAAGAGTCTCGGGTAATCGGAGCACACAAAATGCCTCCGGACCAATGATGGCCGGGCTCTCGAATCAGGCGCGGCAGCGGATCCTCGATATTTCGCTGGCCGATCACTTCGATCGCGCCGGAAGGCTCCTGACCGAGATCTCGAACACGGAGTCGCCGGGCATGGCGATCGAGCGCGGTCGCGCGCAGGATCTCGTGGAAGAGGGTCGCCTGATGCGCCAAATGCTGAAATTGCGGGGAGCGACTTCAACGCTCGCATTTCTCGACGAGGTTGAGCGGGTCCTGCTGGAAGTGGCGAACACGCCTGACGCGGTGAGTGCGGAAGAGATGAAAGCCGTGCGGGAGCGGATCGGGTCGAACTCCCTGCTTTTCAAAGTACGGGTCATTGAAGCGAATTTGAGAACACAAGGACAGAGATTATGAACCAACCGATATTCATTGCAATGGCCGTGATGGCGACCGGCCTGACGGCGCAACAGCCTCCCGCCGTTCCCGCTGCACCTTTCCCTCAGCTAACGCCGGTAGCGCCCGTTATGCCCTTTGATGTCGAGGTGGACCTGAGGCGGATGCAGTCCGACCTCGCCAGGGCTCAGCAGGAGATGGCGCAGGCGTTCGCCAAAGACTGGCCGAAGACCTATATTGCGGGAACACTGGGAAACACCCTCTACGACGCGATCGCCGGCGCAGGTCTGGCATTCCAGGGGAGAGCGGGCGCCGGGAGGTCCGACGCCGAGTACGACCAGGGAACGCGTGCTCTTGACGATCACCGGTATGAAGACGCGGTGAAACGCTTCGATGCCGTGATCGACGCCAAATCGGCGCGCGCCGATGGCGCGCTCTATTGGAAGGCGTACGCGCTGAACCGTCTCGGCCGCCGCGACGACGCGCTGGCGGCGATTACAGTGCTGCGCCGCGATTATGCGAGCAGCCGCTGGCTGAACGATGCGCAGGCGCTCGCGGCGGAAATGGGGCAGAGTTCCGGAAAGGCGGCTTCTCCCGCGCAGGAAACCAACGAAGACCTCAAGCTGATGGCGATCAACAGCCTGATGAACGCGGATCCCGGAACGCGCCATGCCGCTGATCGAAGGCATTCTGAAAGGTAACAGCTCCCCCAAAGTGAAGGACCGCGCGCTCTTCGTTCTCACGCAGAACAGCTCGCCGCGCGCCCAGCAGATCCTCAATGAGTATGCGAAGGGAGCTGGTAACCCGGATCTCCAGATAAAGGCAATCCGCTACGTGGGAATGTCGGGTACCAAAGATGCCCAGCAGCTGCTGACAGGCTATTACACCAACACGAACGATCCGGCCGTCAAGCGGGTAATTATTCAATCTCTCATGGCGGCGCAGGATTCGGATGCGCTCTACAAGCTCGCCAGGAACGAGAAGAAAGAGGACCTTCGCGAGCTCTCGATATCCATGCTGGGGGCAATGCGGGCAACCGATAAATTGAGCCAGCTCTATGCGTCTGAACCCTCAGCCGATAACAGGATCCGCATCGTGCGGGCGCTGTTCGTCGCCGGCGACACGGACAAGCTGCTGGATCTGGTGAAGAACGAAAAGGACCCGAAGGTGCGTGAAGAGGCGATCCGGAGTTATGCCAGAACGCCCGGAGCCACCGCCGAGACTCTAGCCGGCTTTTATTCGGCGAACACAGACCAGGGGACCAGGAGAGCGATCGTGAACGGTCTGTTTGAGCGCGGAGACGGGAAGCTTCTGGTCGACCTCGCGCGCAAGGAGTCCGACCCGGCGATGAAGAGCTATATCGTGCAGCGATTGGGAATGATGCGGCACAACAAAGAAGCCACTGATTACATGATCGAGTTGCTGAAATGAAAACCCTCTTTATAGCGATTGCTTTTACGGCGGCTCCTGGAGTGCATCTCGCAGCACAGCAAGCGCCGCAGGTGGAAAACGCAAAGCTGGAATCGCGCGCTTTCGCAGGAGCGCTGGCGGCGCAGATTTCGAGCTTCGGGGCAGGCCCATTCTGGACGGCATGGCAGGAGCCGATCATTCCCGGCCGCCACGGCGACATGTGCTGGAACCAGGGGAATGGCAATCGTTCGGACAACGACGGCCATGCGGCGGGAGCGCCGGTGCGGCTCGAGGGTCCGGCTGCCGTCCTCATCCTTGTGCGCATGGAAAACGCACAGGTCAACCAGCTTCGCGTTGCTTCGCCCGATTGCAGGTTTGACGGCGGTGGGCTGGCGTTCCACTGGATCACCGGCGTGCCGGCAGGGGAAAGCATCGCATGGCTGAAGACGCAGACCGCGGGCAGTCATGCGGACGAAGCCATCCTCGCGATCGCCATGCACTCGGGGCAGCCCGCGGATCGTGCGCTCGACGAACTGATCGCGCCGAACGAACCCGAGCGCGTGCGCGAAAGGACCGCATTCTGGATCGGGACTACAAGGGGAGCGCCGGGCGTGGATATGCTGAAGCGAATGCTCGCGAACGATACCAGCGAAAAGGTACGGGAGCAGGTTGTATTCGCGCTCTCGCAGAGCGGGCAACCGGCCGGGATGACGGCGGTTCTCGACACGGCGCGCAACGATAAAGACCCGCGGATCCGCAGCCGGGCGTTGTTCTGGATCGCGCAGAAAGCGGCCGGAGAGCAAGCGGCCGGACAACAGGCGAGAGATGCGATAAACCGCGCGATCGAGAACGATCCGGAACGGTCCGTGAAGGAGCAGGCTGTGTTTGCGCTCAGCCAGTTGCCCGGAGACCAGGGAGTGCCGCTGTTGATCAATGTGGCCAGGAACAATCCCGATCCCGCGGTGCGTAAGAAGGCCTTTTTCTGGCTGGGGCAATCGAAGGATCCGCGGGCGCTGGATTTCTTCGCGCAGGTTCTGAAGCCATAAAATTCCTGCACGCGATCGCCACCACACTCGTCTTCATGTCGAGGTAGAAACGATGAAGCGAATGATTCTGGTTATCCTGGCCTTTTCGCTTATCTCTCGCGCTGAACCACCTTCCAAAACCGTTGAGGGCGCGTATCACTTCACCACGCCACAGACGGATCGGAACTTACAGGAGGCCGCAACGATCGTCCGAACCGTCGCCGCCATTCCGCAACTGTCTGTCGATGCCTCAACCGACACCCTGAATTTCAGCGGGCCGGCCGAGGCGGTCGATTTCGCCGAATGGCTGCTGCCGCGGATCGACAAAATCGCCGGCGACGATGCCATTCACGAATACGGACTGCCGTCGGGTGACATGGGTCGCGTCATATTCGTTCCTAACGTCCAAACACCACAGGCCCTTCAGGAATTGGTGACAATACTTCGCACCGTTGTCGACGTTCAGAAACTTTTCACTTTCACCGCGAACCATGCCATCGTCCTGCGCGGGCCGGACTGGAAAGTTGCATTCGCCGCATGGATCACCGATCAGATCAATCAGTCCGGGCAGCAGAAGCCGGACCCGACTCCGCGGGAATTCACCGTCGGCGGGCCCGATTTCAGGGGCCTGGGCCATGGGGCGCGCATAAATTTTCTGACGGCATGACATCGCAGCTACAAATCCAGGAACTTCTCACGGTCCTTCGCACGGTGGGTGATATTGCGAAGATCTTCAACTACTCCGCCACCCACGCTCTGGTGCTCAGGGCCAGTGATTCCGATTTGCGGCGCGCCGAATGGATAATTCAGCGCCTGGATCTTCCTGCAGGACAGTCTCCGGGAGGCGCGACCTTCACAGCGTCAACCGGCGACGACGTGACCAGGACGTTCCAACTGCGCAACGCTACTCCGCAATCGCTTCAGGCGGTGGTTACCGGTCTGCGGTCCGACTTGAACATCGGGAAAGTCTTCTCGACGACGACTCCCGCATACATCATTGTTCGCGGCACGACCGATCAGATCGCCGCCGCGATGACGTGGATGACCGCACATAACGCGCTTTTTGAATAGCGCTTTTCAGGGCCGTTGAATCATTTCGATGCGGTTGCCGGCCGGATCGATTGCGATTCCTATGACGATGCCTGTGTTCCCGTACGGACGGGGATCACCGGCCATCGAGCCTCCGGCAGCCTTGATGGCGGCGACGGTCGCCGTCATGTCCTTCACGTTAAGAATTACATGTGCGATGGGATCTTTCAGATCGTCGGACTCGCGATGCTGGATCACGATTGGCTCGCTCTTGTTGGCCTTCGCGGCCTCGGGGGTCGCGCCGAAGTTTACGAAGACCTCGGGCCCGGCGGGCGATGCGATCCGGTTAACCTCCTGCATACCAAATGCGGACTGGTAGAACTTCGCCAATGCGACGCTGTCTTTTGCGCCGACACGCACCGAATTCAGTGTCACCTGAGCGTGCGCGACACCTACCAGGAGCAGCGCCGCCGATACTGCTATAGCAGTTGTGTGTAGTCTTTTCATCGAACTCTCCCGTTGAACGTCTCGTTCATCATAGACCGTGCTTGTGTCGGCCGGGGCCGTGCGAGATAACAATCCTTAACGTTACAAGCTGTTTCGGCGGCGCGTCCTGAGGGTTGACGCAATGAAACGAATCTGTTTGCGAGCGATCGCGTTTCTGGTTTGCGCGGGCGGAGGGTCACTTCCCGCCCGCGCGCATTCGATGTATCAGGGCGCCATCCTGCTCGATTTCCATGGCGCAAGCGCAGACGTTGAACTGCAACTGCCGCTTGAGCGGCTCGAGACCGCATTACGCACGCGATTGTCGCCGCGGAACATCGAGCGGGAGCGCGAACGCATCGAGAGTTACATCCTTCGCGATTTCTCCGCTTCCCTGCCTGACGGCGCCGCGTTTCGTATCGATGCGGTCGATTTTCCTCATCTGTCGAGCATCGAAGGCGCGCCATACATCGTGGCGCGCTTTCGGCTCACACCGCCTCTCGGGGCGAACGCCGGCTTATTCGACTTACGTTGCAACGTTCTTCTCGATCGCATCCCGGAGCAGGTCTTCCTTGTTTCGGTACGCACGGATTGGCAAACGAGCACATTCGCCAACGATCCACAGCTTGTCGCTGTGATCCGTGACAGCGAGCGATCGGTACGCATCGATCGGCGCGAGGCCAGCTGGTGGCGCGGATTCGCGAGCGTATTCCGGCTCGGCATGCAACACATCGCGGAAGGCACGGACCATTTGCTCTTTCTCCTCGCCCTGCTGCTTCCCGCGCCGCTTCTCGTTCGCAATGGCAGGTGGGCCGGGCATGCGAATCTGCATCTCTGCCTGTTGCGGATCGGAACGGTGGTCACCGCGTTTACTGTCGGGCACTCCGTGACGCTCGCCGTCGGCGCTATGAATGTGGTTCATGTGCCGAGCCGCCCGATCGAAGTGCTGATCGCGGTTTCGATTCTTGTGTCCGCGGCGCACGCTCTTCGGCCTCTGTTCCCCGGCCGCGAGGCCGTGATCGCCGGGTGTTTCGGCCTTGTCCACGGGATGGCGTTCGCCAGCACGCTCGCTGAACTTGGCCTCGGCCGCTGGGATCGGATCGCGAGCATTCTCGGGTTCAATCTCGGAATCGAGGCGATGCAACTGGTGGTCGTCGCAGCCGCTCTTCCGTCTCTGATTCTGCTCAGCCGGACCCGGCTGTATCCATCGGTCAGAATTGTCGGCGCTCTTTTTGTTGGCGGCGTTGCCGCTGGGTGGGTCGCGCAACGCGCCTGGAGTCTGCCCAATCCAACCGACGCTTTCGTAACGGCGCTCGCGCAACACGCCGCGTGGATCGCACTCGGTCTGACTCTGCTGGCAGTCTTCGCTCGGAGGTGGCCGGCTTTAAAAACACCTTCGGGAGTCAGGTGAATTAATCATGAGAATCAACCACATCGTCCGGATATCAGTCTTGATCTCGCTCTCGCTCGGTTCCGCCGCGGCGCAGACGGCGACCGCCCGAATCGTGAACGCGACGAATGCGTTCCTTCCGACCCTCAATGAGAAGCAGCGGCAGAGCGTGCTGTTCTCATTCGACGATGAGACCGCAGCGCAAACGCTGGTCGAACCTGCCGACCGGGGCCGTGCCGCGCGCCGGGATCAGTCTGAAGGAGATGACTCCGCCGCAAAGTTCGGCCGTGATGGCGCTGCTCTCGTCGGCGCTGAGCGCTCGCGGTCTGGAGAAGGTGCAGCAAATCATGGAAGGCGATGAGGTCAACAAGAACAGCGAGGGCAATGGGCGGCCATTCGGGGGCCGAGGACGCGGCGGCCCACCTGACAGAGGCGGGGACGGTCCGTCGCCAGTTCGGCAGAGGGCGCGGCGGGTAACGGTCAGATGTTCGGCAAAGATCTTTACTACATCTCGATCCTCGGAACGCCGTCTCAGAACAAGCCGTGGATGTTGCAGTTCGGCGGGCCACCATCTGGCGCTCAATATCACGATCGCCGGCGACCGCGGCATTCTCACCCCGACCCTGACCGGCGCTCAGCCCGCGCTCTATACCGAGAACGGCAAGACGATTCGCCCTCTTGGCCCGGAGAGCGACAAGGCGATCGCGCTGTTAAACGCGCTTGATGAGAATCAGCGCAAGCAGGCGATTCTGAGCTATCGTGTGGCCGACCTTGTCCTTGGGCCAGGACAGGATGGAAAGACGATTCAGCCGGAGGGATTGAAAGCTTCGAACATGAATGACAAGCAGCGCGCGATGCTGCTCGATGTGATTTCGCAGTGGGCGGGCATCATTCATGAGAGCGCGGCCGCCGCGCGCATGGCGCAGCTCAAAGCCGATATCAACGAGACCTGGTTCGCGTGGAGCGGTCCGACCACGGTTACTCCGGGACGCAACATCACGGCTTACTACCGAATTCAGGGGCCGCATCTGGTGATCGAGTACGCGCCGCAGGAACTGGGTGGAGACCCGTCGCTGCACGTGCATACGATGTACCGCGATCCGACAAACGATTACGGCCGGAAGGGCGCCTCCCAATGAGATCCGCAATCACCGCTATCGCGATCTTGCTGTTTTCAGGACCTTCCGCGGTCGCGCACAGGCTCGATGAGTACCTGCAAGGCACGATCCTCTCGGTCGAAAAGAATCGCGTTGACGCGCAGATGACTTTGACACCCGGCGTCGCTGTCTTTCCGGCCTTGATCGCTGACATGGATGTGAACACGGACGGAGCGGTTTCAGAAGCCGAGCAGCGTGCTTACGTGGAAAGGGTTCTTCGCGACATATCGCTTTCAATCGACGGACATCCACTGACGCCACATCTGGTGTCCACGAGATTTCCCGCAATCGAGGACATGAGAGAGGGACGCGGCGAGATCCAGATCGAACTCGATGCCGACTTTCCGTCAGGCGGCCCGAACCGAAAACTAAAATTTGAGAATCGCCACAAAAGCCGGATTGCGGCCTACCTGGTAAATGCTCTCGTTCCGCGCGATCGCGATATTCGAATCGTCTCGCAGAATCGAAACTATTCGCAATCGCAATATGAGATGGACTTCGAGGTCGCAGGCGCCGGACCGTTGAGGGGAGGTCGCAAACCGCTCGAGACTGCCTGCCTTCTTGTGGCTGCGTGGCTGGCCCTCTTGATGGGGACGCGACTCAGGGATTTATTCCGATGGAAATATCGGGCCAGCAATCTCCGTCCAGGCCTGATCCAAAGGCGCCGTTACTACGTTGCGCCGGGGGTACTGTCAACTGAAACCTCGGATCGAGCGCCATCTCGATCTGATGCTGAAGGTCCTCCAGATGAAGCCGGGTCTCACGCTTCGCCGTTTTTGGTAGCGCGCGCGAGATCTCATCGCTCAGGAGGTTCAGCTCTCCTCGAAATAACGGGCGGGTGTCATCCGAAACATCGCGCTGATTGATGCGCTGGGAGAGCAGGGCGACATAGCCGCGCTGCAGGTTGCGGCGGTAAGCGTCAATTACGGGCGAGGCGCTGTCCAGTTCGCGGAACAAGGTGCGCCGCACATCCGCGAGAAACTGTTCGGGCCGGTACGGTCCGGAGGGGCCGGCGTCCTGCTGGATGGATTCCTGTTCCACCAGTCTTTCGAGACGCGCCGGGCTCAGCAGCGGCGTGAGGATGCTCATCTGCGCGTTACGTATCCTGTACAGCTCGCCGGAGGGTTCCATGCGGCGCAGCACGTCCGGGCGGATCAGCATTTTGGGTGTTGTGAACGCATTGTCGCCGAGGAACCGGACCGCCGCCTGCTGCTTCTCCTTCGGCTCGGGCGTGAACCGCACGCCCTCCTGCCCGTAATGCTTATCCTGCGATTCCATGCCGCCCACAATCGCCGCGACGTGCCTCATCTCAACTGCCCACTGGCCGAGCACGCGATCGTAGATGGCGCCCAGGTCCCAGTAACCGTTGCCCTGGATGCGTGGTCGCTTCGGGCAGGTACTCCATCACGCGCGCGAGGTTTTTGAGTCCCGCGGCGGTAGAACGAATTGCGTCCTGATCGCCCACCGCTTCGGTGTTCTCGCCTGGATCGGCGCCGTTTGCGTTTGCCGTTGCGAAGCGATACCACGGGGTCTGGTCCTGCTGGCGAGCCCAGGAGTCGAGATGAGGCAGTTCCTCGTCAGGAGTCTGCGCGTCGGATATGGGAGCGTAGCCCCAATGGATAGCCCATTCATCGTACGGTCCGATACGGGGAACCAGGTCCTCTACTGGTATGTGGTCTTCCGGCTGCGCAACATAATCGAAGCGCGAGTAATCCATAATGCTCGGCGAAAAGCCCATTGATTTGATCCATCCCGCGTCCCGAACTTTATCGGCGGGGTATTCGGCGCTTGCCTTCATATTGTGCTGAAGGCCGAGGGTGTGGCCTACTTCGTGAGCGACGACATATTCGAGAAGCCGCCCCATGAGGTCGTCGGGGAGCGGTAACTTACGCCCGCGCGGATCGAGCGGGCTGACCTGCGCAAAGTAGGCAGTGCGCACCATGTTCAGAACGTTCTGATGGATGAGGATTCCGGCGGAAAGGATTTCGCCGGTGCGCGGGTCGTGAATCTGTGGTCCGTAAGCGTTCTCGACGGGCGAGGCTTCCCAGTGAATTACCGAATAACGGACGTCGTCGGGATTCCAGTCGGGGTCTTCGCGAGGAGTGGGCGCTTCGCGGGCGATGATGGCGTTCCTGAAGCCGGCCGCTTCGAACGCGGGCTGCCAGTCTTCCACGCCTTTCTTAATCCACTTGACGTACTCGGAGGGTGTCGCGGGATCGATGTAATAAGTCAGCGGGCGCACGGGTTCCGAAACGGCCTGGGCGGGATTCTTCTTCTCAATCCGCCAGCGCGTGATGTAAATCCGCCGCCGCACTTGCTGATCTTTGACGCCGTAGTCGGTCTGCGGGACGAGGAAGTAGCCGACGCGTTCGTCGAAGAGCCGCGGCTTCATCGGCTGCTCGGGGAGCCGGATCATCGAGTAGTGCACCAGCACGGTCGCGCTGCCGTCCTGCAGGATCGCGGGCGCGGGATTGTTGTCGGGAGGCGCTGTGTAGGTCTGGGTCACTTCCGCCTCGATATTGGTGGGGAAGGTCTTGATGCTCTCAATGAAGCTGCGTGCGGGATCAAAGCCTTTGGCGCGAAGGTTTGCGCGCACGCTGAATTCGGGCACTTCGGAGTCGAACAGGCGGGTGACATCGATTACCGGCGCGCCATTTTTTCTGGTGGTCTCGATGTTGAAGGCCATAACGATCACGCTGTTATTCGATGCGGCCACGGCGCGTGCAATTGGCAGTTTGGGATCCGCCACGACGTCGTAGGACACGCTGCGTAACAGAATGCGGCGCTCGTGGCGCTCCCAGCGGATTACGTGATAGCTTGCGACCTCTGCGCCGTAACCGGCATTCAGCGCGTTTTTCGCGATGCGAGTGACCCAGAGAAAGTCCTTATCCAGTTCGGCGACGGGGATTTCATAATGAACGCGATCACCGATGCGGTGGACCACAAACACGCCTGAGGTTGTTCTGGCTTCGGCGGTGACAACTTTCTCGTACGGAGTTTCCGGCGCGGGAGTCTGGGCGAAGGCATCCCCGGCCGCGAGACATGCGGCCAGAAGGGCAAAGTATCGGGTCATTGATTTTGCTTGCCGAATTTACGATTTTAGCGTCACAGCCGCGTGACGGGTTAGTCGGCGTCGAGAATTTCGCGGAGGCGGCGCGCAAGCTCGGGCTTTCGGTAAGGTTTGTGGAGTATTGCCAGACGTGAACTCGGCCGGAGGTTCCCGGTCATTGTTTCGAGAGGGTATCCGGAGGTGAGAAGTACTTTGAGACCAGGCCGCTGCTGTTGAGCCTGCTGGGCCAGTTCCCAGCCGCTCACGCCGCCCGGCATGACGATGTCGGAGAACAGGACATCGATCCCGTCGCTTCTCTGGCTCAGGCGGGCCAGCGCTTCCCGCCCGTCCGCCGCGGTGATGACTCGATAACCAAGGCTCTCGAGGGTACCGACGGCATAGCCTCGCACGAACGAATCGTCCTCCACCACCAGCACCGTCTCGTATCCATTCGGTACCGGCTCCGATTCGGCTTCCTCATTCGCGGAACTCTGCGATGCCGGTTTCTTTGCCGCCGGCAGATACAGGCGCACCGTCGTTCCCAGATTTAGTTCGCTGTAGATGGCAACGTGACCGTTCGATTGCTTTATGAAACCGTAGACCATGCTGAGACCGAGCCCGCTGCCCTTGCCGACGTCTTTGGTGGTGAAGAACGGTTCGAAGACGCGGTCCCGGACTTCCGGGGTCATTCCGGTTCCGTCGTCCGTCACCGTGACCAGCGCATAGGCGCCTGTGGAAACTTCGGGGTGCTCGTCCTGATACCTTTCATCGATCAGGGCGTTCCGGGTCGCGATTGTCAGAATGCCGCCCGAGGGCATCGCGTCCTGCGAGTTCAGCGCCAGATTCAGAATCGCCGACTCAAGCTGAGCGGGGTCGGCATAGGCCATAATGAGATGCTCTTCGAACGCCGTCCGGATCTCGATGTTTTCGCGCAGCGTCCGGCGAAGAAGAACTCTCATTCCTTCGATGAGGTGGTTACAGTCGATCACGGCGGGCTCAAGGTCCTGGCGGCGGCTGAAGGCCAGAAGGCGCCGGGTAAGTTCGGCCCCGCGGAGGCCGGCGCCGGCGATGCTGTCGCAGTACTGTTTCAGGTCCGGCCTGGCTTTCAGCTTGTGACTGAGGAGATCCGCATTGCCGATGATTACGGTGAGAAGATTATTGAAATCGTGGGCGATTCCGCCAGACAACTGCCCGACGGTTTCCATTTTCTGGGCCTGCACAAGCTGCTCCTCGGTGCGTTTCCGATCGGTCAGGTCATGCACGATGCCGACAAAGATGGCTTCGCCGTCCTGAGTCGCTTCGCCGACAGACAGATCCATGGGAAAGGTTGAGCCGTCTTTGCGCCGCCCGACCACCTCCCGGCCAATCCCGATGATTTTCCGCTCGCCACCCTCGCGGTAGTTTTCCAGGTACTGGTCGTGCTCGTTGTGAAACGGCTCAGGCATCAGCGTTTTTACGTTCCTGCCAAGAATCTCTTCGGCCTGGTAGCCGAAAAGGCGCTCGCAGGCGGGGTTGAACATCAGCACCGTGCCGCGCGCGTCGATCAGAATGACGCCGTCGACCGCGGTTACCACAACGGCGCGTAAACGGGCCACGGTCTCTCTGAGGGCTCGCTCACTGGTCTTTCGCGTCGTCAGGTCCCGAATGATTCCGACGAAGACGGGATCCCCGTCCTGTTTCGCCTCTCCGACAGAGAGATCCATGGGAAAGGTGGAACCGTCTTTGCGCTGGCCCACGACCTCCCGCCCTATGCCGATGATTTTGCGTTCGCCGGTATCGCGGTAATTTTTCAGATACTGGTCATGCTCTTCGTGAAACTGACCCGGCATCAGGAGTTTCACATTTCGCCCGAGAACCTCGGCCGCCTCATAGCCGAACATCCGCTCGCAGGCGGGGTTGAACATGAAAATACTGCCCTGCGCGTCTATCAGAATGACGCCGTCGACCGTCGTCTCTACCACGGTTCTCAGGCGAAGTTCGTGTTTGGAATTATCTGGAAACATGCAAGCTGTCAGGAACGATTAAGGACGATTACCCGTTGCCTGTAAATTACTATTTATATACGACACTTTATAAATTAATTACGGCGCATATTTATCCTGACATTTGTTGAGGCACGCACTCGTTTTTTTTTGTAATTTAATCTCGAAGCGCGCGACGGCCGGGAACCGCATATCGAAAAAAGCAATTCGGCTGCCGCCATCTGTTTACGACGAAGGGTTTGCTCCCGGCGATGGGCTTTATCCAGTAGAATGAACGGCTGGTGTCAATGATCGCTCGCCTCTGTGTTCCAATCGCTTTGTTAATCTCCCCGGTCATCGGAATGGCCGCCGGAGACCCGTGCGCCGGATCGCGGAATCTCAGGCTCGTAAACGGCAGGATCGTCACCATGGACGCGAAGAATTCGATTGTTTCCACAGTCACGATTCAGGACGGAATTTTCCAATCCGCGGCGCAGGCGAGCGGCAAGCCGGCTCCCTGCACAAAAACGATCGATCTGCACGGACGCACGGCGGTACCGGGGCTTGTCGACAATCACAACCATGTCGTGGCCCTCGGGCTCCGACCCGGCCACGATGTCAGGATCGAGACGGCGGGTTCGATCGCCGATGTGCAGGCGTTGATCGCCGCACGCGCAAAGACAGTGCCGGCCGGCGAGTTCGTCACATCGATGGGAGGGTGGAATCCAGCGCAATTCGCGGAGAAGCGGTTGCCGACGCTGTCGGAGCTTGACGCAGCGGCGCCGCGAAATCCAGTGCTGGTTTACCAGGGTTTCACGGGCCCCTCCGCCACGAACACGCAGGGTAAAACGTTCTTCGCCTCGAAGGGAATCGTTGTCGACGACAAGGGAGCGATTGCGGCAAACGCTCCGTCGCTTGCGGCGCTGAACGCGCTGCGAGCGGCGCAAACATTCGAAGATCAGAAGCGAGGAACGCTGGACGCCATGGCATATGCCGCGAGCGTCGGAATCACAACGAGCGCCGATATGGGCGTGTTCGTAATTCCGGGTACGCCCGATGCGCAGGATTCATTTGAATTCGACACGCTCGCCAGCGGTAATCCCTTTCGAATTTATGACGCATTTCTTGCCTTGCATCGGGAAGGGAAGATGTCCATGCGACTTCGCGTTTTCTATCTTTCCATGGATAAAGACGGAAGCATCCCGCTGCTGCGCGAACGCGTGCTGAACAGCTTGCCGGGCCTCGGCGACGACATGATGCGGGTGTCCGGCATCGGCGAGTTTGCGACGAACTGGCCCTTGTTCGGATCGGTAACTCCGCCTCCCAATTACGAGACCGCGCTTCAGTTCGTCGCGAAGCAAGGGTGGACCTTTCAGCAGCACAGCCTTTCGCCGGACGAGGACAAACTCACGGCTTCGACGTTCGAGGCGGTGAACGCCGTTACGCCGATTGCGGGGCTGCACTGGTCGATTGCGCATGCGCCGCGGATCGACCGCGCAACGCTGGACCGGCTGAAGGCTGTAGGGGCCGGCATCGCCGTGCATCCTTTCGAGTATCTGGGCGCGGCGGGGGGAGGCCCTCCGCTGCGAACGATTCTGGACAGCGGAATACACGTGGGTGCGGGTTCGGACTCTGCGCAAATTTCAACGCTCGATCCGTGGCTGATGATCTATTACATGGTGACCGGGAAGAACGCCGCCGGCGTTCTCGTCAACGGCGGCCAGCAGATCACTCGCGCGGAGGCGCTGCGACTCTATACGGCGGCGAACGGGTGGTTCTTTCACGAAGAGGATAAACTGGGATCGATTGAAACGGGGAAGCTGGGCGACGTCGTGGTGCTCAGCGCGGACTATCTCGATCCCGCCAAAGTGCCCGACGAGGGTATCAGACGGTTGAAGTCTGTACTCACCGTGGTTGGCGGCCGAGTAGTCTACGACGCGTTGAAGTAAGGAGGGGGATAATGAGCAGGTTTGTCATCGCGCCGCATATGCGGCTTCAGGAGTGGGTGGCGGAAGAGAAGGGCTATTTTAATGCCGAGGGGCTTGAGTACGATTTTCTCGATGAGTTGGTGTCGAAAGAAGGCCGGAAACACGATCTGGGAGAGATGATCGGCGCGTACCAGACCTTCGAGCGCGGGCGGCATTCCGATATTAGTTGCGCCTGCCACTGGACGGTGAATGTCGCGGCTTCCAACGGGCACGGGAAACTGTATGCGGATGTTTATTCGGTTTCTCCGGCGGGAATTTTTGTCCCGGCCGACTCGCCGGTTCGTGAACCGGCCGATCTGGCGGGCGTTCCGATCTCAGTGGGCTTTCAGTCGGGCAGTCATTACTCGACGATACAGGCGCTCGAACAATACCTGAAACCGGAAGAGATCAATTTGTCATTCGCCGAGGGGCTGCTGTTCCGGCGGATGGAGCTTCTCATCGACGGGAAGGCCGAGGCTGCGTCGCTGTTCAGCGGTCCATATTATTTCGCTGAGCAGCTGGGATTCCGCAAGATCATCGATACCACGTTTATGATCGCGACGATGCTTACGGGTGAGGCGGATCCCGAAGACGTGCGCAAGTATTTTCGAGCCCTTCGCCGCGCACAGCGCGATATTGATTTGCATCCGGAGCTCTACACGCACCACTACAAGAAGGAGTTTCCCTCGCGTTTTCTGGATCAAATGGATACGCGCCGCTGGGGCCCCGGGGAACGGCTGGTATTTGAGCCGTATACGCCGGAAGTCTATCGGGAATCCTGGCAATGGATCGCCGAGCATGAAATCTTCCAGGAAGGAACGATGGGAAGCTGCGATTACGATCAGGCGGTTTTATCAATATAATTGAGATCGATCAGGATCGAACACAATGAGACGCAGAGAGTTCGCTACCGCAGTCGCTGCGGCGGCGCCAGACGGCGGCATCGCGCCTGTGGCGGGCCGCCTGAAGCAGGGCGCGATGAGGGCCAACTTCGCCCCCGAAATGCCGTTTGAGCACGTGTACCGCACGGTTGCAAACCTGGGGTGAAAGGGGATGGACCTCGACGGGAATAAAGACTGGCAGACGCTTCGCAAGTACGACGGCGCCCCAGGAGATCAATTACCATTTCGTCGCGAAGACAATTGCGGATCCTGGATTTACCGTGTATGTGAGTCATGAATTCCGGCCCGCCGAGGGGCGCGATCCCGTCGAGAGCCTGAAGCAGGCGCTGGAGGTCATGGATGTCTGAAGCCACCTCACGGAGGCGCTTCGTGCAAGGTGTGGTTTCCGGCGCCGCGAGCGCGGGATCGAAAGCCGCCGCGCAAACGAGCGGGCGCGTGCGGGGCTTCGATCATGTTGCGCTGCCGATGGAGAACGAGGAGGCGATGCTTGCCTTCTATCGCGGACTGGGATTCGATGTGGCGGAGAATCCCGTCGCCTGTTCCGTTTACATCGGCGATCAGATGATCAATTTCCATCGCAAGGTCACGTGGCAGCGAGCATCGTTCACCTTGCGCGCGCCCGCCGCAAAGCCGCCCTGCGGCGATTTGTGCTTCGTGTGGGACGGCGCACCGGAAGCGCTCCACGCGATGCTCGATAAAGCAGGCGCGAAGATTATCGAAGGCCCGGTTGCGCGACAGGGTGGCCGCCGGAAGGCCGCTTCGAGCGTTTATGTGCGCGATCCCGACGGGAACTTGCTCGAATTCATGATCTATATCTGAACGGGCCGCTCGCTTAAACGCGTCCCTTTTCCTCACAGTTTGCTGAACCGCGACCCTTACTGAGCCGCGACCGGAAGTGAGTGTTTACGAGTTTCAATACCCTGCCGTCTAAGGAGTTGGCGGCAGCCGTTGCGACCCCAGACTGAATGCATAGAGCGTTCCGTCATAGGTCACAAGGTATGCCCGGCCACCGGCGACGACGGGCGCGTTGAAATGCGAAAACGAGCGAACGGTATCGCCGCTGGAGAATAAGACCTTTCCTGTCGCGGCGTCGAGCGCATAAAGGATCGAATGGCCGCTGGCCGCCTTGCGCTGCTCGGTATTCAGCAGACCGCCGCTCGCTCCGAACTGCACCGGAGAATCGCCGTCGGAAAGGGCATAGACAACATCGTTGGCGATGACGACCGGAGTGGGGACCGACATGTCAACCGAGTTCCAGGCCGGGACCAGCCTGGGTTTGTCGCCTCGTAACTCGACTTTGAAGGCCATAACGCTGCCGTGCGGCGTGGCGCCGTACTCGAGTCGGAAACTTCGTGCCGGCGGAGGGCGGCCCGTATGCGGGAGCGTAAAGCCAGCGTGTTGCCGCCGCATCTTCCCACGTCGAAAAGGCTCCCCAAAATCCTTTTCCCGCGAAGTTGATTTCTTCATTCGTGTAAGCAGGACTGCGAAAGAGCGGCGTGCGATGATCGGCTCCGCCCATCGACTTCGTATCAAGCAGGAAGATCACTCCCTCTTTACCGCTGGCAGCCGCCAGTTCCATACCGTGAAAGGGAAAGATGGACGGCCCGATGCTCCCCAGATCAAGATCCTTCTTTGTCATCCACTCGCGGTTGGCGGGGGTGAAGTAATCAAGAATTTTCAAGTCCTTTGGCGACAGTTCCACAACCGAATCCGCATAATTGCCCTTCGCCGGGTCCCACGGCCCGTCTCCGGTTTCCGCCACGATTTTTCCGTCCGCGGTTATGGCTACACCCGCGCGTCCCCAGATTCCTCCGCCCGAAACGGACGCCTGGAACTGCGTGACTTTACGCCCCGGATCCTTCAGGTCCATCGCGTAAACGCCGGCCTTCGAGCCATTGCAACTGCCCTGCGACGTTCCCGTATAAAGGACGTCGTTTGCCAGCGACATGCTCCAGACCTTCGAGAATGCCGGCACGAACTGCGTGGGTGGCAGAAGTTCCTCGCCGCTGACAAGCTGGAAAGCGTGCATCCTGCCGTCGCTCGCGATGGTGAAAACAGCCTGTCCCTTACCCGGCAGCACGCCGATGACGGGAGTAGCGAGAAGCGCGTTGGGACAAAGCCAGCTTTCGGGCCGCTCCGGTTTTGTTTCGGTCGCGAGAGTTTGCTGCCAGTAAACCTTTCCCGTATCGCCGTCGACGACGAAAAGCTTGTCGGAAGCGCCCGCAACAACGATCAGATCTTTTACTCCTCTGGGCGTGGCAATATTGACGCGAACCAATGGCGCCGTCAGTCCGTCCAAACCCTTCGGTTGCGTATCGAGTTTGAGGCTCCATTCGAGCTTGAGGTTCTTGACGTTGTCTTTCGTCAGATCGGTCTCGGCTTTATTCCATCCGGATCGCTGCAGGTCGCCGCCAAAAGTGGTCCAGCCCCCGCGGCCAGCTTGCGCATATGACAAAAGCGGCAAAGACAGGCTAAACAGAAAACATCTCGGAAGTTTCGTCATTTTCTTCAAATCCTATTGTCTCGAAGCGGCGCCCTCCACGAGTTCGATGCGAAGCTTGTCCGGGCCCTGGATGAACGCGGATTTCAGTGTCCCCTCAACGGTCATGTGCGGCGGCTCAAGCACCTTCACGCCGTCGCCGCGAAGACGGGTCAAAGTCTCGTCGAGGTTGTCGACGCTGAACGCGACGTGATCCAGCACGCGTCCCTCGGTGGGTTCGTATTTCGTTCGGCCCTCCCATTGTTTCGGGTAAAGGCTCTTTGCGGTACCGGTGGGAAACCAGGCGAAGAGAACACCGTCGATGGGCAGAAAGACCAGCGGGCCGGACTGCAGGCCTTTGGCGTTGAAGCGCGGTTCGCGCGAGGGTTCAGGTCCGCGGCGCGGGATGCCGAGTTCCTTTGCGAACCAGGCCGACGCGCCCACCGGATCGTCACTCCGCAGGTGAATGTGCGAGAAGTTTTCCTGTCCGCCGCCGTTCATTTCGATCAGCTCGTGGTCCGGTCCGTCGACGTAAGCGTAGTAGCCGCGGCCGCGTGTGCCGCTGCCGAGCAGATCCGCGAGATCGCCGAGCGGTGTTTCAAATTTTGTGCCGATATCGAGCTGGTGCTGGTAGGCGGCCTTGATATCCTTTTCAGCCCAGCCCAGGTGATAGAGCGACGCGACGACCTCGTATGGCGGCGGCTGGTTGACTTTATTGAAAAGGAGCCATGATTTGCCTGTCCAGACGGCATCTACTTTGCCACCCAGTTTTGCCTTTTCGCCGTTAAAGCGCGTCGTATAGAACTCGATCGCCGCTTGCGGGTCGACTGAATTGAAGTGCAGGTGATGGAAGTGGGCGAGCTGCGGCACCGTATGGTCTGCCGCGGGCGTCTGAGCAAACGCAGATGCCGTCAGCAGAAGAACAGCAACAACCTTCAAGGATGCACCACCGCCCTTAGATAATCGAGAATCGAAGTCAATTCCGAGTCGTTGTACGACGAGATCACAGACGAATGTTTCCAGGTGCTGCCGTCCTGAATTCTGGCAGCCGAGGGATCCACCGAACGCAGCACCGGCGGCGCCGACGTCAAATCATAGACGATCGTACGACGTTTTCCCTGACTGACGATCAGCGCCGGCACCGACTCGCCGTCAAGAACAGCTATCTTGACATCGGGGGTTGGCAGATTGCGAAGCGTCTGCGCGTCCGCGGGAACGGTTGCGATGGGCGTAGCGATTTGCATGCCGATGCCTTCGATTTCGTGGCAGGTTGAGCATCTGCCGAAACTGCGAAATGCTTCGGAGAAAAGCTCGCGACCGCGCTTCGCGTCCGCCGAAAGTTCCGGCGGTGGAGGGCCACTTCGGCCGGCTCCCGGACCGCCGCCCACTGTGGGATTTGCGATTCCGTTCAGCGTCGCGACATAAGCCACAACTGCAGTCAAATCGCTTCGGCTGAGTGCAGTCCCGCCGAACGCAGGCATTGCCGTACCGGGAATGCCGCGCGTAACGGTGGTGTTGATATAGGCCTGATCGAATCCACGCGCAACCAGACGGGGCGCTCCGCCGGCGGCGCCTTTCGTACCGTGACAGTAACCGGTGGCGCAGCTTTGGTTGAAAACCTTCTCCCCCCGAGCGATCGTTTCCTGGAGCCCCTGCGCGCAAGCGAGCGTGGGTAGCAGAAGCAACAGACAGTAGCGCTTCACTTCCAATCTCACTTGGTGTCCTCCGGCAGTGCGAACACCACCAGGGTCGACCCCTGCCGCCATGTCTGATCGGGGAAAACGCCCGCGGTTTGCGTGCCTGTGATCGATTGCTGCCAGCCCGTCGGAGTAGCGATAAACTGACGGCCATTCACCGAATACGAAACCGCCGAACCTCGATTGCCCGCCCCGGTCTGATAGTTCCACAGTTTCGCACCTGTATGGGCGTCGAGGGCGAAGAAATCGCCTTCAGGATCGCCGGTGAACACCAGATCCCCCGCAGTGGCCAGCACGGAAGCAAGCAGCACGTACTTATACGGCATGCTCCAGATGCGCTTGCGCGTTATGGGATCCCAGGCATCGAGATGACTGTACGTGGTGCGATTGGGTGGCAGCTTGAATGAGAAGCCTCCGTTCGCATAGAAGCGCCCCTCCTGCGGCTCGGTCCGGTTGGAAGTCAAATCGTTGCAGAGTTCATTGACCGGTATATAAAGGTAGCCGGTACGCGGCGAATAAGCCATCGAGTTCCAGCTCTTCGCTCCCGCTGCGCTGGGGCAGGTGTTCACCACTTTGCCTGGCTCAGGCTCTCTCCTCCCGACCAGTTTGCCGTCTTCCGTAACGCCCGAAATCCATGTCTGTACTTCGGGAACCGAGAAGATGCCGATGAATTCGCCGGTCACCCGGTCCAGAACGGAAGTGAGGCCGCTCTTGTTCATATGCACGACGAGCTTCCGCATGCGCCCGCTCACCATGCGGTCCATCAGCACGCATTCGTAGGCGGAATCGAAATCCCACTCGTCATCGGGGACTTCCTGGTGGTACCAGCGCAGCTTGCCAGTGTCGGCGTCGAGCGCCACGACGCTGGCGGTATAGAGCTGGGCTTCCTTGCTCTTGTCGGAGCCGACCAGGCGATCGCTGTCGTTGAAGTCGCCGCCGGCATTCCCGGTTCCCCAATACACAAGGTTGAGGTCGGGGTCGAAAGATCCGGTCATCCACGGCGCGCCGCCGCCGAACTTCCAGCTGTCACCCTTCCATGTCTCGTGCCCCTTTTCTCCAGGCCCGGGAATCACGTACCAGCGCCATGCGAAACGGCCGGTTTTCGTGTAGAACGCGGTGAGGTAGCCGCGATGTGCGCCATCGCCGCCTGAGCCCCCGACAATCACTTTGTCCTTCACGATGAGCGGAGCGGCGGTAATATTGCAGCCGCACTGCTTCGAGTCGTCAACGTTGACCTTCCAGGATTCGAGACCAGTTGCCTCGTCCAGCGCCACCAGGAAGTTATCGTTGGTGCCGAAGATCACTTTACCCCCGCCGACCGCGACACCTCGGTTTTGCACGAAAGCCGCCTGACTTCCCGGCCTCCCGGGCCGTGGAGTCGGGTACTTGTAATGCCAGATTTCGTGCCCGGTGGCGGCGTCGAGCGCAAAAACCTGCGCTCGCGGAGTAATCAGGTACATTGTGCCGTTGTCCACGATCGGGGTAGCCTGCAGATTTTCAGAGTAGTCGCCGGTCTGGAAGATCCAGGCAGGCGAGAGTTTCTTCACATTCGCGGTATTTATCTGATTGAGCGCGCTGTACCGCCAGGAGAAAAGACTGCCTCCGTAGTTAGGCCAATCAGCATGAGTAGCTCCCGCATTGTCGATGGAGCTTGACGTGCTCTGACTTGAAGAGGTGCCAGCTGTGAGGCAAAGAACAAAAAAAACTGCAACGGGGCGCATCGCGTCTATCATATCTTTCAACGGTTCACAGGGGCTGGCGGAGACAGTGTTCCACCTCGCATCCAATGTAAGTCTGCGAAACCAAATCAACAATGGGAGACACCAGGCAATAGTGACTTATCGAGCACTGGTGCCGGTTATCCTTATGGCCGCCATGGGTTCCGGCTTCGCCAGGGCTCAGGACACTCCGCAGCAAACCACCCCGGCGGCAATCGGTGATGTGGCGGCGGCGCCCCTGGTCGCAGCCGAGGAGCACAGACCCGCATCCGGACCGAAGTCCCCTGAATGGAAGGGACTCTCGGTCGGGGAGAAGCTGAAGTACGACTGGGTTCATCTGTTTAACGCGGAAAACGTCGCTTTCGCGGCCCTCGGCGCTGGCATCGACCAGTGGCGCGACCGGCCAAGCGAATGGGGCCAGGGTTGGGGACCTTACGGCGAACGGTTCGGTTCGCACATCGGATTCTATGTGATCCAGCGCAGCATCATGTTTCCCGTACAGGCAATCGATCATGAAGACGTCAGATATTTCCGATCCGAGAGAACGAGCTATAAAGGCCGCGTGGCCGATGCGTTACTGCACACCGTTTGGCGCCACAACGACACAGGCGGGATGATGCCGGCCTACAGTGAATTCCTGGGCGATTACGGAGCAGCCGCGATATCGAGACAGTGGTGGCCCGACCGGTACCGCACGGCTTCTTCGATACTTGCGGCCGGCTCAAATACTCTGTTGATCGACGCCGGCATCAACGTCTTTCAGGAATTCAAGCCCGATATCAAGCGCTGGCTACATCTCGTCCACTGACGCCGCGATTTACCGGTCCGCGGAAGAAGATTCGCCACAGGTGGGGACTGGCGCGAACGTGTCCCGCGTTCCTGTCGGCGGCGGGGAGGGCCTGATTACAGGCATGACGTCTGAGTGATTGGCCGGAGGCTTGGCCTCAAGCAGTGGACTTGCGCAAATCCGCGGCTTCGAGATCTGTACGTTACCGGCGATCCTGATCGGTCGTCGTGGTTGGGAAAACGTCCAGCCCGGCGAGGTTGAATGCTGATCGGGATTAATGGCAGGCGAGCTGAATAATTTCAGAGACTCGACTCGTTTCTCGGCGGATGCCGAAGCGGCATTGCCAGCCAAATTCTGGGTGAGATTCTGGCCGAAGACTGGAACCGAAAAGAACAGTAAGACGGAACCCGCGGCGAGTTTCATATGACCGAATTATACGTGAATTCCGTGCAGGCCATTACCGCTGAGATCACGGAGGCGCAGTAGCGTGTCGTGTTCGACGTAGGGCTCCCTTGCGGTCGAAGCTCGCAAAGTGCGTGAGGCGGATTACTTACCGAAAGCGTAGAACTTGTTGTTACCGGTAAAGCCCGCGATGCCGGAGTGCGTATATCCGGAGCCCCAGAATACCTTCTCGCCCGCGATGGTGGCGCCCGCGATTACTGATGAGCCTGCCGCATAACTCCAGATAGTGCTCCCATCGGCGGCGTTCAGGGCAAACATGGTGGGGGCTGTGGTCGAACCCGCCATCGAGCTCGCGTAGACAACGCCAGTAGCTACCGCCATCGGTCCAAGGTCCACAGCACCGTTGGGATCCGGTACCTGCCACAGGATTTTTCCCGTCACGGGACTTAGTGCGGCCCAGGAACCCGCACTGCCCAGACTTGCAGGTAAGCCGATCTCCGAGTAAGGGATGCCGTTGTAATTGGAGACCGCCACGTAGATGCGCACGCCGTCGCTGGCCGATCCCCATTGCATACTGCCCGGCGAGGAACCTGGACCCACCTGAGTCTGCCACAGGATCGCGCCGGTGTCGGGATCGAGCGCATAGTAAATGCCGCTCTTCTGCCCGGCGCCGATGATAGTCTTCTCGATCTTGCCGAACTTGTAAGTGATTTCGTTCGCACTCGAGCCGAAATCGTAGTCGGGGCCCGGGTCGGGAGGGCAGTTGGTGAAGGTCTGTTTGCAGTCGACGTTCCAGTAATCGCTGCCGTTCGCAACGCCGAAGGCCTGCTCATTCCAGTTCTCAAGGCGCGTGGCCCACTTCACGGCTCCGCTCGACATATCGAGCGCGACGACAGAGTCGGCATGGTTGTCGGGAGACTCGCAGGAGTCGCTGTTGCCGCCGGCTGCAATGCAATTGACATAAGCCGGATCGGTGGGAACGCTGTAGTTGTTTCCGGTGGTCACGAATACGGTTCCCCGAACCATGTCCACCACGGGACTGCTGCTCCAGACCGCGCCCCCGCTATAACCCGAGGGGACCATAAACGTTTCCCACAACCTGGCGCCTGTAGTGGCGTTTAGGGCCACGACGCTGCCGCTTACCGAGCAGCAATTGTACTTGGAAGATCCCTGGGCAGCCGCGCCTTCTTCGTTCGAGCTCATGGGCACATATATGTTGCCGCCTGCCACAACTGGTGAACCCGTGATACCCGGAAAGATATTCGACGTGGTTGGTTGAACCTTCCAGATGAGTGCTCCGGTCGATGCGTTGATCGCGAGGAGCCAGCCTGTGGTTCCTGAATTGAGGAAGAGAGTTCCGATGTACAGCACGCCATTCACGACGGTCGGACTCGTGCGGGAGATGGTGCCCGTGGTTAAACCGTAATCCGAGAGCTGATGCGACCACAAGACTGTACCATTCGCCGCCGTCAACGCCCATATGTTGCCGGCCCAGTCGGGAAAGTAGACGACGCCGTTGACGACTGCCGCACGGGCGGAGACGTCCCCACCCGTGGTAAAGGTCCATTTCGGTGTCAGATTTACAACGCTCTTAGGCGAAAGGCCGAAGAAAGGCGTATTGTTATGAGCGGTGTTGCTGAGGTTCTGTCCGAACATTGGCCAGTCGGCAGCCATCAATGGATTTATCGCAAGGGCCCCCAGCGTAAGGCCCAAAAGCCATCGTAGCGATCGCACCGTGTTCGCGATCCATGAACTTACAGGCCGCACTTGTGATGTTCTCCTCGTTGGTCCTGGCCGTCGCGTCTCCGAACAGAGCTGAGCAATTTTCCCGGCGGGATCAGGCTAGCACAATTCAGGGCTGGAGCCTAAGAAGAACATAAGGATTCGTACACAAGTTGCGGGTGTTAGAGAAATTACAGAAATAAAGTCTTAGATGGCAGACCCGCCCGAGACAAAGATTGTTTCGCCCGTGATCCAGCGGGCATCCTCGGAGGCAAGGAACGCTACGGGCATCGCAATGTCTTCCGGCTGTCCTACGCGGCCGAGGGGAGTTCGGGCGACGGCTTCCTTTTCGAAATCGCTGCCTGCCATGCCTGCCGATTGGGTACCTTCCGTGTTGACGAGGCCCGGGTTAATAGCGTTCACACGGATCTTACGCGGCCCGAGTTCTTTCGCGAGCGATTTCGTTATCGTGTCAAGGGCCCCCTTGGTGGAGGAGTAGATAGAAGCTCCGGGAGGCGCCAGTGTGCTAACCACGGAGCTGATGTTGACGATACTGCCTCCTTCGGCCGGAAAGAGCGGGAGAGCCGCCTTCGTCGCGAGGAGCACGCCGAGAACGTTAGTGTCGTACTGGCGCCTGTATTCATCCGCGGTGACCTGCTCAATCGCGCCAAACGCGTAGACACCGGCGTTATTGACAAGGATGTCCACTTTTCCAAAAGCCTTCTTCGCGCTTTCGAAGAGAGCTGTAACGTCGGATTCTTTGGATACGCTGCCGCCGACGGCGATGGCCTTGCCGCCGGACTTTGTAATCTCTTCGACCACTTTATCGGCGCCTGCGCGGCTGGTGGAATAATTTACGACGACACTGGCTCCATCCGCGGCGAGTTGTTTGGCGATCGCGGCGCCAATCCCCTTGGACGCACCGGTGACGACTGCTACTTTTCCTTTTAATTTACTCATTCGTTTCAGACTTTCTGACGAAACGCCTGTTGGCTCGTCATTTTGCGTTCAGGGGAATGGATGGCGTGCGGGTGGTCCGGGATTCAAACCCGCGCGGAGGATGCTGTAACGAATGCTGTCGGCCACGTTCAGTTGTTCCCAATCTTCCTGGCCGGCCCAGACAATCGACGGCGCTTCGTCGGTGAGTTCGATCTCGGGTGTCAATGCGCGGAAAGACCAGATGAGATCGTGATGCAGGTGAAACGGTTCATCTTCCTTTGCGGGAATTCCGTGAACGTCGATTCCCGCAAGAACGGGCGCGCGCTGCGGGTCGATCTGCACCAGCGTTTCCTCGAGCGCTTCGCGCGCGGCGGCGTCGCTCAGCGAGGCGTCGGATTCTTCGATGTGGCCTCCAGGCAAGAGCCAGCGGCGTAGTCTGTGATGCAGCATCATGAGGACTTTCGGTTCCTCGGGATGAAACACCAGAGCAGTGCAGGTCAGGTGCCCGGGAGCGAACTGATTTCGCGAGAAGGGCGCATCCGAATACCGCAGCAGATTGGCTGCGAGTTCGCGGCTCTTCCGCGCAAGGCCGTCCACGCCGGGGTCAAAACGCTCGATGAGGCTGAGCGCATCGGAGGTGCAGATCGTCATTGGGGCGGGGTCTTGTCGAGCTGATCCTTCGTCCACGCGCGATCGGGATCAAGCTGCAGCGATTTGGCGAGGGCCTCGCGCGCCTGCGCGTTCTGGTGCTGCTTTTTCAGCGCGATTCCCATCCACAGGTAGGCGTCCGCGGAGTTCGGATCGAGCGAGATGGCCTTTTTGAAGTCGCGGATCGCGGTGTCAGGCCCGCCACCGAAACTGGGCGGAAGGTAATAGTTGCCGACGCCGCGGGCTATGTACGCACGGGGCGACTTCGGATCCATCTCGACCGCTTTATCCAGCGCCTCTTTGGCGCGCTTACCGTAGGAGAGCGCTCCCATGATCGGGTTGGCGGGTATGATCTGACCGCACAGAGTGCCGAGCACGCGATAGTAGTCGGCGTTCTTACCGTTCAGTTCAATGGCTTTTTCGGCGTCGGCAGCTCCCGCTTCCGCAGCCCGTTCGGCGGCGTTCTTGTCGCGTTGCTCCATCGCTACCTCGGCTGAAAAAGAATACGCGATTGCGGCGCGATACCAGGCGTTGGGGTCATTCGGCGTCTTCACCGCGGCCGCATGGAGCACGGCGGCCCGAGCGTCAAGGCCGGCTCGATCCTGATGGTCCCGGAGACGATCCAGATCGTCGGCGGCGCTGGCGAGGGAGGCGAGCCCTATGCCGAGGAGCATGAGTCGCGGGAGTGTGCTGATCGAAAAGATTTCCATTACTTCCAATTACAAACCCTCCTGTAATTCGATTACAACCAGCTCGATTACAATCTCGCGACGCGCCTCTGCACGAACAGGAAGTAGGCGCCGAGGCTGAGCAGAACCAGCCCGTTCACAGAAAGGACGGCGGGAGCGGTAAAAATCGGTACAAGCCATCCGGTTGTAACGCTGCCGAAAGGCATCCCGCCGCGGAAAGCGACGTTGTACACGCTCATGACGCGGCCTCGGAGATCGTTGGGTGTGATCAATTGCACAAGAGACGAGATCATGGCGAACGCGCACATCAGAACCGCGCCTGAGAAGAAAAGCAGGACACAACTCAGGGGCACCCATTTCGAGAGCGAGAAGCCCGTGATTCCGGCCCCCAGCGCGATCAGCATGGCGAGCGCGACCTGGCCTTTGTTGGCGATGTTGCCGAGCGCCGCGACCGTAAGCGCTCCCGTGATGGAACCTAGTCCGGAGGTCACCAGGAACAGTGTGTAAGTCAGTTCGTTCTTGTGGAAAACGTCCTTGGCAAAGACGGGGAGGAAGGTGATCATCGGGATCGCGAGAGCCGTCATGCAGAACGCGATGAGGATGAGCGTTTCCATTGCGCCCTGTTTGCGGATGAAACCGATGCCCTGCTTCATTCCGGTCAGAATCGAATCACCCGTGCGCGGAGGGTTGAAGTTGATGTTCAGGCGCATCAGCGAGATCATGACGGCTACGAAGGAAAGCGCGTTGAGGCCAAAGCACCAGGCCGCCCCGACGTACTTGAGCGCGAGGCCGCCCAATACGGGGCCAATCACGCGTGCGAGGTTGAACTGGATGGAGTTGAGAGCGATCGCGTTGGGCAGGTCCTCTTTTTCGACGAGGCTTGGCACGAGGGCGGAATACGCGGGACCGCCAAACGCCTGGCCGGTGCCGACGATGAATGACGAGAGAAGGATATGCCAGATCTGGATTTTGTGGGTCGCGATCAGTATGGAAAGGGTGATCGCGCTGGTCATTTGCACGACCTGCGAGAACATCAGCAGCTTGCGCCGATCCATACGGTCGGCGATAACGCCGCCGACGAGGGAGAAGAGGAAGATCGGGATGTCTCCGAGAAAGGCGTCAAGGCCGAGCAGGAACGGGGAGTTCGTAATTTCGAGAACGAGCCAGTTCTGCGCGATCTCCTGCATCCACGTGCCGATGCTGGAGGTGCAGGCCCCGCCCCAGAGGAGGCGGAAATCGCGGTACTCAAAGGCTTTGAAGGTGCGGCGCAGCACTCGGTCGGGATCGCCTAGGGAAGCGGTGTCTCGCGTTTGATCAGGTGGAGCAGATTGCCGTCGCCATCGTGGAAAAATACGAGGCGGTTGGGTCCAAGAGCGAAGGGTTCGTTGAGAAAGTTGACCTTGAGAACCTGGAGATGCTTGTAAGCCGCGTCGAAATCATCAACCGCGATCGCGAAGTGCCGGATGCCTGGATTCTTGTTGTTCTCCATGGTTTGAGGCGGTCTGGAACCCTCGCTGGGGATGATTTCGATGACCGAGCCGTTTGGCGCTTTCACGAAGAAATTACCGGCGTAGGAGAAGTTGATGTGGAATCCGAGATTGTCGACATACCAGTGCGCGAGTTTTTCGGGATTCGGCGAGGCGATCGCGGTGTGCTCAAGGCCCTGAAACATGTAAAGGAGATTGTATCGCGGGGCATGGGCTTGCGGGGGTGGCAATCTTTGCCAAAAGTGTTATCGTGATTTCAGGAAGCCTTGGCATGCCGACCCGTAATGTAAACCTGACTGAAGAACTCGAACGCTTCGTCGTCGCTAAAGTCAAAAGCGGCCGTTACGAAAATGCGAGCGAAGTGATTCGAGCGGCGCTCAGGACGCTGGAGCGGGAAGAACAACAATACGAGGCGAAGCTTGCAACCCTGCGTGCGGCAGTTGATGAAGGGGACGCGAGCGGAATCGCCGAGGGCGATGCTTTCGCGCGCGTACGCTCGGCGCTTAATCTCCCGAAGCGGAAGTAGGCGTTGGGAAAGTTTCATCTATCCCGCCTTGCCGAGGCGGCTTTGCTGAATATCGGCGCCTATACGCTGCGCACGTGGGGCGCCGCGCAAACAGTCCGCTATATCGACGAATTGGAAGCATGCTGCCGGCAGCTTGCCGACGATCCCACCGCAGGCCGGCGTTGCGATCATGTTCGATCCGGCCTCTACCCCAAGGAGACCGGAAAGCACGTCATTTTCTTTCGGCGGGAGGTCTCAGGCATTCGAGTTTCTCGCATTCTCCACGAATGCATGCTTCCCGAGCGACACGGCTTCGGCGATGAAGAGCAAAGAGACAAAGCGCTACAGCTTCTGAACTTGTACGGCCGTCCCGTAGCACAGGACTTCCGTAACGCCCTGCATGATCTCGGTTGCGTCGTACTGAATGCCGATCACGGCGTTGGCCCCCAGATCGGCAGCATGCTGCAGCATGCGTTCGAAGGCATCCGCGCGAGTCTTCTCGCACAACTCGGAAAATAGCGTGATATCGCCGCCGACCAGCGTCTGGAGTCCCGCGCCAATCGTGCCGAGAACCGACCGTGAGCGGACCACGATTCCGCGCACAACCCCCAAACTTCGGGTGGTCTGGAAACCGGGTATGTCGAAGGCGCCTGTCGTCATCTCGTGCGGAATCACAGGACCTTAAAAACCTCGATACGCCTCGTCAAGTAACTCCACGACATGCGCCACCCGCTCGCCGTTGCCCCACTTACGCACTCCCGCTTCGAGTTGCAGCATACAGCCCGGGTTGGCCGTCGCGATAACTTCGGCGCGAGCGAGTTTCACGTTTCCCATCTTCTTCTCGAGGATTTGCATCGAGAGATCCGTGTGAAGGACGTTGTAAATGCCCGCGCTGCCGCAGCAGATATCGGAGAGCGGCATTTCTTTAAACTTCAGGCCCGGGATCGCGCGCAGGAGCTGGCGCGGGGCACTTCGGATCTTCTGGCCGTGCGCCAGATGACAGGAGTCCTGATAGGTCACCGTGGCCTCAACCGGCGTCATCTCGCGATTCAGCTCGATGCCGGCCAGAAACTCCGTCACATCCTTCATCAGCGCCTTGAACTTCTTCGCGCGGGCGTGCTGTTCCGGTTCGTGCTCGAAAAGTTCGTCGTATTCCTTAAGGGTTGACCCGCAGCCCGCGGCATTGGTGATGATGGCATCGAAACCGGTGGGGTCAGACAGAACAGCGTCGATGTTCTGCCGCGCGAGCTTGCGCGCCTCATCGCGAATTCCGGCGTGGACATGCAACGCGCCGCAGCAGGTCTGCGCGACGGGGATCACAACCTCGCACCCGTTTTTCTGGAGAACCCGCACCGTAGCTTCGTTGAGACGGGCGAACGAAACGTTCGCGATGCAACCAGCCATCATGGCGACGCGGTATTTCTTCTCGCCTTCGGCGGGAAATGTCTGGCCAATCTGGCGGAAGAAAAAAGGAATCTGGGCGGCCGGGGCGAGAGCTTCGCGCGCGCCCAGAGGGCCCATCAGTTTCATGAGTCCCGATGCGCGCAGAAGCCTCTGCAGTCCGCTGATCTGGTAGACGTACATCATGGCGCCGGCGGCGGTTAACAACGCGGGGGAAGGGAGCAGCTTGCGGAAGACGAAGTCCCGAAGCATGCGAGAGTGCCAGGGGCGAACGGTGTTCGTTTCAATGTCGGCACGCGCAGCCTCCACCAGACGCCCGTACTGCACGCCCGAAGGGCAGGCGCTTTCGCAACCGCGGCAGGCAAGGCAGAGGTCGATGTGTTCGCGGTAGGTATCGCCGATCGGCTGGCCTTCCGCGACCTGCACCATCTGATAAATACGGCCGCGGGGAGAATCCATTTCGACGCCCAGCTCCCGGTATGTCGGGCAGGCGTTCAGACACAAACCGCAATGCACGCAGCGGTCAAGATCGGTCTGCTGCGGCTTATCGATCTGGATGTTAGAGATGACCGTAAAGGCGCCCACGATTTAAGAGGTTTTCCGGATCGAACATGCGTTTGATCTCTTTCATGATCGCAAAGTCGCCGCCCGGTTCCGGCCACAGAGCCATCTGCGGTTTGACCGATTCGGCGGAGAACTCGACGACGCCTTTCCATCCCCGCTTGACGGCGGATGCCAGCCACTTCGCCGCGTTCTCGGGGCGGCTGAACCAGCCTCGTACGATGCCGTTTGCGGCGTGCGCGTGGCCCGGGCCCTCCAGTGTACCGAGAGCTTCGCCGCATTCGGAAAGCGTGGTAGACACCCGCACCACGACGGCGCCGTCGCGAAATTTTTCCATGTGGCGCGGCGTGACGTCATACAACGAATTCCAGAAACGCCGCTCCTCTTCCACGGTCAGCACCCGCGCGGAGCCGAGGACAGAGGCTTCGCGGACCGAACGTTCGATCACGGCCTGATTGCCCCCGAACAGGATCGCGAGCGTGAAATTCTTCAGGCCGAGCTGGGCCGAAAGGATGGGATTCATCAAATCGACTGCAGCCGGGTGCAGCACGCCGCGAATGGCGGCGTCGCGTCCGGCGATGGCGGATTGCAGGTCGTCAAACGAGAACAGGACGGTTTGAGCGACGGCAGGCCTCGGCGTTAGCTTGAAGTTCAAAGACGCAATCGCCGCCAGCGTGCCGAAAGAGCCGATCATGAGCTTCCCCATATCGAGGCCCGCGACGTTCTTGACCACCATTCCGCCGGACTGCACGAGCTTGCCGTCGAGAGTCGCGAACGTCATCCCGATGACCAGATCGCGCGCCGAGCCGTAGAGCCTTCGGCGCGCGCCGCTGATGTTGGCGGCGACCACTCCACCCACAGTCGCCACTTCGCTGTAAGGGCCATCGAGCGGAATCATCTGCCCGTTGCGCGCGAGCTCGTCGTTGAGATCGGCGAGGCGAAGTCCGGCTTCGACACTGACTGTGAGATCGCGCGGCTCATATTGCAGGATGCGGCGCATTCGGGTAGTGCCGATCTGGACCACGGCAGGCGCAATCGGACCGGCCATCAGGCGCTTGGAATTGGCGCCGAAGAGTTCGATTGGCTGCTTCGAGGCCTGCGCCGAGGCGAGTGCATCCCGCAGTTCGGCGGAGTCGACAGGCAGCAGGAGAGGCGGAGGCAACTCACTACTTTAGCCTGTAGCTTTTTCTGAACCAATCACCTGATCCACATGCCCGAAATCCATGCGCCCAGCCGCCAGCCGAATGTCTGGTCCGCCTTCCAGAAGGTCGGGTGGCCGAACCAGTCCGGCGACCGTTGGCCCATCAAGCCGCCCGCGGCCGTGAAGACGATCGCGCAAGGGGAATCGCCCAAACGCTCGATGCGATGAGCCAGCCAGGATGTGGAGGTCAGCGGTTCGGCGAGCACGACCGGCGAGTCTTCGAACCACGCGAGGTCCGCTCCGAAGCTTTCCTCCCGCTGCCGCTTTGGCGCGGGGAGCTGAAACACTTTCTGGTACCGCTCAATAGACCCTTTGAGATCGCGAACGCCGAGGACCACCAGCCCGATTCCACGGTATCGCGCCGACGTGGGCTTGCCGGACGGGTAAACGCGCTCTTCGCGCGGAGTGAGATCGCGAATGAGGAAGGGCCAGAACGAGCCAAGCGGGCCCGACCCGAGCGCGCCCGAGCCGACCCGGGCGGTTTCCCAGGAGAGCTTCACGCCATCCGGGCGTGTGCGGCCGCCTTTAGTGGGGGCGCTCGAAGAGGCGCCGGGGCCTGCTTCGGTCATTTGGATCGCGAAGGCGCAGGGGCCCGCATTGTCGCGCAGGAACTGGCTCCAGGTGTGCGCGGCGACCGCCGCGGGATCAGCCTCCTGCCGGATGCCAATGAGCTCAAGATAGGAACCATCGGGGAAGCTCGCGAGCGCCATTTCGGTTACCTGGTCGGAATGCGGGCCGCCGTCTTCGGTAGGAATACCGGTGCTTGCGGTGAAGGCCTTGCGTAATTCAGCAAGGTTCCGGCCGGCGAGTGTGACGTGGTCGATCTTCATTTTGAGCGCGGTCTGCTTATTGAAATATACTTTGAGGGCTGGTGCTCGCGACGAGTCTCGAAGCGGTTACGATCCGTAAGGTCCGCCGCCGGATCATTCCCCTCCTGCTGATCCTTTACTTTGTCGCGTATCTCGACCGGATCAATCTGGGATTCGCCGCTTTATCGATGAACGCGGCTTTATCGATCACGAGCGCACAGTTCGGATTGCTTGCGGGCATTTTCTTCTGCGGCTACTTCTTCTTCGAAATACCGAGCAATCTGCTGCTTCACAGGATCGGAGCCCGCATCTGGATTGCGCGCATATTAATCAGCTGGGGCATAGTAGCGACGCTCACCGGAGCGGTGCAGAACGTTACGCACTTGTACGTAGCGCGTTTCGCGCTCGGACTCGCGGAGGCCGGTTTCTTCCCCGGCATCATTCTTTACCTGACTTACTGGTTCCGCGATCGCGAGCAGGCCCGGGTGATTGCATTGTTCTCGATGGCGCTGCCGGTTGCGAACATTCTGGGCGCCCCGCTTTCGGGCGTAATTCTGGATCACATCCACTGGGCCGGCGTTGGAAGCTGGCGGTGGCTTTTCATTCTGGAGGGACTTCCGGCCGTTGTCTGCGGCGTTGTTACTTACTTTCTGCTGCCGGGCCGGCCTGCGGACGCCACATTCCTGACGAACGAAGAACGCGGCTGGATCAGCGGTGAACTGGCCCGCGAAGAGTATCGGAAGGCGGGCGATAATCCCACGTCAGCGTGGCGCGCGCTCGCACACCCGATGGTCTGGCGCCTGGCGATCAGCCTTGTTGGTTTCGATATCGCGCTCTACGCAATGACTTTCTATATGCCGCAGGCCCTGAAAGCAATGTCGAACGGTTATTCGAATACACTCGTTGGCGTGCTCGTGATGGTTCCACATCTCGCCGGTTTGATCGCGATGGCCCTGATTTCGCGGAGTTCCGACCGCAGACTCGAGAGGCGATTTCACGTATCTCTGCCGGCGATTGCCGGTGGGACTGCGCTGATCTTACTCGGGACCACGAACTCTCTCGTGCCCTCGCTGGTGCTGTGGTCCATTGCGGCTATGGGCCTTTATAGCTTTCTTGGTCCTTTTTTCGCGCTCCCGGGCGGGTTTCTGACGGGCTTTTCCGCGGCGTCAGGTATCGCCTTGATCAACTCGGTGGGGAACCTGGGCGGATTTATCGGACCTTCCGTTATCGGCGCGTTGGCGCATGGACCAGGCGGGATTTATCGGGGCCTCGCTCTTGCCGGCGTCACTCTATTTGTTTCGGCCGGGCTGGTCTTGCTATTGCCGCGTCAGGGGACTATCGGTTCCGGAATCGCTTCGCCGTCGGCGCGCGGGTCGGATGCCGCGTAGTTGGTGCCGGTGCGGGAGTTGTGCAGGATCGCCTGGCCGCGCCCCATTTCCTGGGTGTAGTCGCGGCGAATCCGAATTTCGTGACCACGTTCGGAAAGCTGCTGCAGGGTTGCGGTCGGGACGCGGTCTTCGATCGATACATCGCAGCCCCCGGAATTCTTCTTCGTGAAGCGGGGCGCTTCGAGCGCAGCCTGAATATTCATGCCGTAATCGATGATGTTGGACGCGAACTGCGCGTGCGCGAGCGGCTGATTCGCGCCGCCCATGATTCCGAAGCCGATGTGTTGATCGCCCTTTTCCATGAACGCCGGAATGATGGTGTGGAACGGACGTTTGCCGCCGGAGAGCACATTGGGGGAATGCGGGATCGAGCGTGAACAGCGCGCCGCGATTCTGCATGATGAATCCCATGCCTTGTGCCGTGAGGCCCGAGCCGAACTCGTCGTAGACGCTCTCGATCCAGCTCGCGACGTTGCCGTCTTTGTCGACCACCGTGAGGTACGTCGTGTTGCTGGCGACAGGATCGCCGTTGGGAACGTTGCAATTGGCTTTATGCGGATCAATTAGAGCGGCGCGCTTTCGGGCGTAGTCTTTGGAAATAAGCCGATCGACCGGGATGCGTGCGGCCCGAGGATCGGCGTTGTAGCGGCGCACATCTGAGTAAGCGAGCTTCATGGCCTCGATCCGCTTGTGCATCTCTGGCGGGCTGAAAGGGCCGAGCGGCGAGGCTGGCGTCACTTCCATAATGTTCATCATTTCGAGCGCGGCGAAGCCCTGGCTGTTGGGCGGAAGTTCGGAGATCTTCCAGCCGCGGTAATCGATGGAGATCGGAGTCACCCATTCGGAGGAAAAGCTCTCGAGGTCGCCGGCGGTCATCGTGCCGCCCAGTTTTTGCGAGGTCTTAAGTATGGCCGCCGCGATTTCGCCAGTGTAGAACGCCTTCGGACCCTGATCGGCGATGATGCGAAGGGCATGGCCGATGTCCGGATTCCGGAACAAATCGCCTTCGGCGGGCACGCGGCCGCCCGGAAGAAACACACGAACCGATTCCGGGTTGGGTTTGATTCGGTCCACCGAGGCTGCCCATGATTCGTGAATCGCCTCGGTCACAGGGAAGCCCTTTTCAGCGTAGGCGATGGCGGACTGGAACAGGTCCTTCCATGGGAGCTTGCCGTACCTCTTATGGATCTGCGCCCAGCCATCCACCGCGCCAGGAACAGTAAAGCTGTGGATGCCATAAGCGGGCATCGTCTTCACGCCCTGTTTGGCCAGGAACTCCGGAGAAAGAGCTTTGGGCGCTGGTCCAGAGGCGTTCAAGCCCACCAGTTTTCCGGTATTGCTCTCCCGGTACAGCACGAAGAGATCTCCACCGAGGCCCGTCTTCATCGGCTCGACGACTGCGAGCACGGCGTTTGCAGCGATGGCAGCATCGATTGCGGAGCCGCCTTTCGCGAGGATCTGTGCGGCGGCTTGCGACGCGAGCGTTTGGCTGGTGGCGGCGATTCCCTGCTGCGTGATGACCATCGAGCGGCCATAGTTGCGCCCCTGGCCGTAAAGCGGGGCCAGACAGATCAGCATGAAGCCGGTGATTGCGGAGACAATCCTCATTTCAGAAATTATCCGCTTTCGCTGACAATCCGATAACAGCCAATGTAGATCCGCGTTTTGCGACGATCCGAGTTGCGGCCTTCGATGCGAGGGTCTGACTGGTGGCGGCGATTCCTTGCTGCGTGATGACCATCGAGCGGCCATCTTGCGCCCCTGGCCGTAGAGCGGGGCCAGACAGACGAGCACGAAGCCGACGATTGCGGCGAAGATCCTCATTCAGGAATTATGCGCTTTCGCTGACGGCCATGGCCCGCTGCCGCGAAGGAAAGAGAAACAATCCGATAACGGCCGCTACGCCCAGCGCCGCAGCCGCCATGGCAAACGCCGCGCCGTAACCGAACCGGTCGGAGACTGCGCCGGCAGCGAAGGAACCCATCCCAACGAACAGATCGTAAAACGCTCCGAGAAGACCCACTGCCGAGCCGTGTTCCCGGTCCGGCGTCTGGCGCAGCACCATCGATGCCACGGACGACCAGGGAAAGGAAAATCCGAATCCGAGCACCGCCGCCGCGCCGATGGCTATCGCAGGCGACGGACCCGTTGCGAGCACCAGCAACCCGGTGGTCATCGCGGCGAGCCCGGTGTAGAAGGTGATGCGCGGGTGCACGCGATCCGGCAAGCTTCCCAAAAAGAACCGCGAGAACAGAATGACGAGCGCGTAGGCTGTGAATGCCGCCGGTCCGGAGTTTCCGTGCTGAGCGAGGAACAGAATCAGGAAGCCCGTAACAACCGGATAGTGCACATTGACAAAGCCGATCGCAAACCCCGGGGCGAGAATCGATCGCGGTAGCCAGTTTCGTTTGCCGTTGTGAGCGTGCGGTTTGTAGGTTTCCTTCACGCGGGCGAGGAGGACGAAGCCGGCAGCTGCCAGGATCATCTGGGTCATCGCGGCATGCTGGAACGACCCTACCCAGTGGCCGAGGACGGGGCCCGCGGACATGCCACCCCAGATGCCGCTGCTGATATAGCCGAGCGCCTGACTGCTGCGATGAACGCCTGCGAGTTCGACCGCCCACGTGGCCGCTCCCGTGTACAGGCACGCTTCGCCGAATCCATGAAGAATGCGAGCCAGATACACGCCGCCGATACCCAGGGGCGCGAGATATGCGGCGCCGGCAAGCGCGCAGCTGAAAAGGCCCACCGCGAAGACTAGCTTGCGGCCGCGCCGATCCGCAAGCGGCCCCGAGACGAGCCGGGCGGCGAGGGCCACGAACGAGAAGATGCCTACGACGAAACCCACCGTTTCGTCGGACCCGCCGAGATCGTTGCGCACGTGCGGACCGAGCTCCGGCAGCACGGTTGCGATTCCGAGAAAGCCAAGAAAGGTCGCGGCCGCCACGGCCCAGAACTGGGGCGGAAACTCTTTCAAAGATGACGACACTATTTGTAATGTTATGATCTCGCGTTGATCTGGTACCGGCGACTTTGGGTGCAGGTTCTTCTCGCGATGGTGATCGGCATCCTTCTTGGCGTGCTCCGTCCGGGCCTGGGTGCGCAGATGCAGCCGCTGGGCGACGGCTTCATCAAGGCGATCCGCATGCTGATCGCGCCCATCATTTTCTGCACGGTGGTGCACGGCGTGGCGCGGATGACCGACATGGCGCGCGTCGGGCGCGTTGCCCTCAAGGCTCTTATCTACTTCGAGGTTCTGACGACCGTGGCGCTCGTGATCGGCCTCGTCGCGGTGAATGTTCTTCAACCTGGCAAGGGGATGAATGTGGACCTCGCCCACATCGACAGTTCGTCCGTCCAGCAGTACGTGGCGCAGACGAAAAATCAGACCGTTACGCAATTCCTGATGAACATCATTCCGCAGACATTTATCGGCGCGTTCGCCGATGGCAACATCCTGCAGGTCCTGCTGATTTCCGTGCTTTGCGGATTTGCGCTCACGCGCCTGGGCTCGCGGGGTAAGCCGCTCGTCGATCTGATCGAAACGGCTTCGAGCATGTTGTTCGGCATCGTGGGAATCGTGATGTGGGCCGCGCCTATCGGGGCTTTCGGCGCGATTGCGTTTACAGTGGGACGGTTTGGCGCAGGTTCGCTCGTGTCGCTTGGTAAACTTGCTGGGCGGCTTTTATCTTACTTGCCTGATTTTCGTCTTCGGCGTTCTGTGGCCGGTATGCGCGTGGGTGGGATTCAGTCTGCCGAAGCTGCTTCGGTATATTCGCGAGGAACTGCTCATCGTCTTCGCCACGACGTCTTCTGAAACCGTGCTTCCGCGCATGATCGCCCGGATGGAGGATCTGGGTTGTGAGGAAAGTGTGGTGGGGCTGGTTATCCCGACCGGTTATTCCTTCAATTTGGATGGCACGTGTCTCTACCTTGCAACCGCAACGGTGTTCCTCGCGCAGGCGACGAACACACCATTGAACATCGGACAGCAGATCGGCCTGCTGTTGGTTCTGCTGTTGACCTCAAAAGGAGCGGCGGGTGTGGCAGGCGCCGCGTTCGTGGTTTTGGCGGCCACGCTTTCGACTGCGGGAACGATTCCCGTTGCAAGCGTGGCGCTCGTTCTGGGCATTCACCGGTTGATGTCGGAAGGCTTGACGCCCACGAATCTGATCGGGAACGCGGTGGCCACGATCGTGGTAGCGAAGTGGGAAAACGCACTGGATGAAGAGCGCCTTCGCCGCGTGCTCGGTTAACTACTTGCTGACCAGTCCCGAACGGCGTTCGGATAGCGCGGTCAGAAGTTCCTTTACGAGACGTGCGGTCTGCTCGGAGTCGCCTGAAGCGAAGGACTTTTCTATAAGCTGCATGCTCTCGCCAGCGGATTCCAGGAAGTCGTGATCCTCGCCTTCCGCGAGTACCGGGGCCGGAAAAGTTCCCGCCCGGTAGGTGGGGACGATGGATTTCAAAGCCCTGATCCGCCATGACACCAGCTTCCGGAACTCGGAAGCGGCCATTTCATCGGAACCATCCCACAGCCCCGACAGCACGGAATGGAGGCCATCGACAAGATAATCGCGATTCGTCACAGGCGCTCCTTAATGCAATCCGGAAGGACTACCGGAGTTGGTTCCAATGCTAGCGGGTTGCGCCGCCGCTGTCAAACGCGCGCCGCATGGTACTCCATATGAACAGTCAATTTTCAGAGGGCTTCTCTACCCGATCGATTATTAATACATCGATGGGAACTTTGGTCGCTTGCAGCCGAAGCCCGAGTTGCTCCCTTAACGCTGTAAAAATGGACGGCTTGCCATCTCCCCCTATGGACTCAACGCCCGGCGGAGGTCCAGGCTGACCGGGAATGGCGCCGCTTTCGCCTGGTTCGGGCGTCCAGTCGAGAATGAAATCGTATTCTCCCTCGATATTCGTGCTGTCAACGACCTCACGCCCCAGTTGCCGCGTGAGCTGCGCGGCCAGGGCTGCGAGGCGAGCTTTCTTCAGCAACATGTGGCCGCGATGCGAGCTGGATTTCGAATCCTTTCACGTTCGCGCTATTCTGGAATTTCGGGCCGCTTCTGTCGAGGAGAAGCGCATAGGTCGTGGTAGCCTTTTCCTTCTCGAAATGTACTTTCAGGTCGAATCGGTCGGCAAGCAGTGTGCGGATCATGCTTTTCTGCCGCTCCACGGGCAGCCTGCCCACAACGCCCTCCGCTTTCGCTTCAACGTTCCATCGGTCTGTTCCGATCCAGGGTGGTCCGCCAATGATCTGGAAATCCTGAACATCGTATCCATAACGCATGAGTAGCCGGAACGTCATTCCCGTGACCGAGAACCGGCCGCCCAGGTTATCCGAAACATAAACCCGGTAATCGCCGTCGGTATTCCGCTTTATTGCGGCAACATCGAAACGAAAAGGCTCCGACGCTTTGCTTTGGGCTTGCGAAAGAACCGCGACAGAAATCCAGAATGCTGTCGCAAAGCACAGCGCCTTACTACTTAAGATCAAGCGCGGCAAGGGTCGGGCCGCCGGTTCGAGGGGCCGGCAGCAGGCTCGGGCCGGAGGCTTCCAAAACCCTCGATATATCCGTGTTGACCGGGAAAACAAGGCCCAGGAATACGCCCTGCATTTCGTCCCAGTTCTGAGGCCCCCAACGAACTTCCTTCTCGGGATCCGGATTGAAGGGATTATTCGCCGAATTGTCGTAATGCGCGATCAGGATCATTTTCGTGCCTTTGGGCAGAACGATCGGCTTCGCGAGATCATAACCCAGCTGCCAGTTGAAGTCGAACTTCGCTTTGAAAACGGTCTGCTTCTCGCCCGTCGGATAGACCAGGCGGAGTTCGAAATCCTTACCGCGAAGGTGCGCGTGCGGCTGGATGTAGACCAGTTTCATATCCGCGCCGACGGTCGATTCGGATACCACTTCCACGTTGCTTTCATGCGGCGGGATCACCATGTTGAACGCGGAAGGCGTGCCGGGCGAGGTGTAGTAGCGCGTCAGGGGAGCGGTCTTCATCAGGACGAGGCCGACCCTTGAAACATCCGTTTCCGGTTTGCCCGTCGCGGTGTAGTGCAGTTCGAAGACGAAATCCGAACCCTTTGGAATCAATTTGGCCGAGCCGTCGATGTCGAAGTTCTGCGCGCCGAGGCCTGGATTGAACTTGCCGATGATGTCATTGCCTTCGCTCGACGAATTCCTTCCCATGCCGGTCGAGTAGGCGACGCCGGGCTCGGCATCTTCCATCCAGTGCGAACCGGGAGGCCGCACCCAGACTTTGCCATGATGCAGGACCGCGGAATTGGAAGGCCGCATCTCGGCTTCCTTCACCCAAAGGTCTTCAGTGATGTTCCCTTTGACGAGGATGTACTGATAATCGACCGTGCCCTTCGCGGGGATCTCGAACGGCTTCGGCATTTCAATCACCAGGTCCGGCTTGATATTCCAGCCTTCCTGAAAGGTACGCGGCGCCGGACGGTCCTTCGGGTTGCCTTCCGGTGCTCCGTTGTCAACCCACGCCACAAGCGTCTTGATCTGGGCGTCGCTCAATCTGCGGTCGTTCGAAAAGTGTCCGATATTCGGGTCGGCGAACCATGGCGGCATCTTCTGGCTTACGACTGCCGCTTTGATGGCCTTCGCCCAAGGCCGCGCATCGGTGTAGCTCAGGAGCGACATCGGAGCCGACCTCGCCTGGCCTGTGGCACTGCTGGCAGTTCTGCTGGAGAATCGGAAGAACGTCCTTGTTGAACGTGACCGGCGTCGCGGCGACGGCGGCGGAGCCGAGCAGCGCGGTGGCAAAGGTCAGACGGAGCATAAACATGGAAAATGCCTCCACAGACATGATATATGGATTTGAGATGAAAGCTTTGGTCATAGCGGTGTTGCTCGCGGGCGGCCTTTCGGCCGCTTCCGATTCCGGTGAGGCAGTTTACGGGCAGAGATGCGCCCGATGCCACGAACTGAATAATCCGCGAATCCCGACCCGCGCGACGTTGAAACAGATGCCCGCGACGCGAATTTTGCGGGCGCTCAATTACGGGGCGATGATCAGCATCGCTTACACGATGACCACGGGCCAGCGGGAAGCGGTCGCCAACTGGCTGGGCACTCCGGGAGGCGATTCCGCTCCACCGCCCTCGGCGTTCTGCGCCGACCGTTCCGTGCGCCTTCCGGATGCTGCCGCGGCGCAGTGGAACGGCTGGAGTCCGAGCGCCAACAACACGCGGTTTCAACCTGCCGGCGCGGCCGGCCTGACGCTCGACGCTGTCCATAACCTCAAATTGAAGTGGGCGTTCGCCTTCGACGGAGACCTCACTGCGTTCTCTCAACCCACGATTCTGGGCAATAACCTTTTCGTCGGCAGTGCGGGCGGAGCGATCCACGATCTCGACCCTCAGACCGGGTGCATCCGATGGGTGTGGCAGGGGAGCGGACCGGTGCGATCGTCCCTGCTCCTGGTGCACGATTCCGGCCGCGACGTGCTTCTCTTTGGCGACCAGTCGGGGTGGTTCTACGCGCTCGATGCGGTTCGCGGCCAATTGATCTGGAAAAAGAAGATGGACCCGCATGACGCCACGCGAATTACGGGATCCGCGGTGGCTTACCAGGGCGTCGTGTTTGTACCGGTCGCCAGTTGGGAAGAGAATCGCGCGTCCGATCCCGAGTATGCGTGCTGCACTATGCGCGGCAGCGTCGTCGCTCTTCGTATCCATGATGGTTCCCAGGTCTGGAAGGCGTACATGGTCGATCCGCCAAAGCAGACCGGAAAAAATAAGTTCGGCCCGTCGGGTGCCGCGATCTGGTCGGCTCCCACGATCGATACGAAACGCGGCCTCTTGTACGTCACCACGGGCGACAACTATTCGGAGCCCGATACCAAGCTCAGCGACGCGCTGGTGGCGGTTGAACTGAAAAGCGGCAAGATCGCCTGGTCGCGGCAATTCACCGCAAGGGACATCTTCACCGGCGGCTGCCGGGCGGCAGGGTACTGCGGCCCGGATTACGATTTCGGGTCATCCGCCATGCTTATCGATGCCGGCGGACGCAACCTTTTGGTTGCGGGTCAGAAATCCGGAATCGTTTATGCCGTCGATCCTGACCGCAAGGGCCAGATCGTCTGGCAGCTTCGGGTGGGCGAAGGCGGTACTAACGGCGGCGTGCTCTGGGGCATGGCGGCCGACGGTCGGTACGCGTACGCCGCCGTTTCGGACATCAGCCGGACGCGGCGCGCAACTGGCGATCCCAGCGATTTGCGGCCGTTCGATCCAGACCCGGGCAAGGGCGGCGGACTTACCGCGATTCGGCTGGCGGACGGCAGCAGCGCCTGGCATGTGCCGGGACACCCTTGCGATACGCCCAAGCCCGGATGCAGCCCCGCGCAACCAGCCGCTGTAACCGGTATCCCTGGCGTGGTTTTCTCCGGTTCAGTCGACGGCCACCTGCGCGCGTTCGGCGCCGAGGACGGGCGCGTCCTGTGGGACTTCGACACGGTGCGAAGCTACGACGCCGTGAACGGGATCAAGGGCCAGGGCGGTTCGATCGATGGCCCCGGAGCCGTCGTGGTCAACGGGATGGTTTACATTAACTCAGGCTATGCCCGCCAGGGCGGCATGCCGGGCAACGTGCTGCTGGCGTTTCAATCCCAGTAGCCGAAGGCCATGCCGCTGCCCGTTCCCGCTTCGGATCGATAGCAGGGCACGTAATCGACGGAGTGGTATTTCCGGCCTTCGGCGTTCATCGCCGAGATTACCGGATACCAGTTCTTGATCTCCGCGGTTCCGACTTTGAACACGTTTTCCGGCACGGCCGCGAGAGTGTTTTCGTCGCCTTTGTCGAGGGCTTCGAGGATGGTCTTGTCGAGGTCCTCATCCACTACGAAGTGAGTCAGTCCGCCCGAAGCCATCATCGCTACGCGCTTGTAACCGTCGAAGCTCCTGATCGCCCGCTGCAGGGCCTTTCCCATGTCGAGGCAGCGTTGGTTCTTCGGGACGTTGTACGGATAGTGAACGTTCAGAATCACCGGCACACTGGGCGGTGGTGTGTCTCCGAGGATCGAATGATAGAGAAAGCCGTAGGCGTGCGGGATGCCGTGGCGCTCGCTTCCTTTGGGCGTCGAGGAAGATTGCGCGATGTCGAAGTTCTCATCGGCGAGGGAACTCAGAAGGTGGTTCGCGAGCTTTGCCGCGCCGGGATATTCGGTCCCTTCGGTGGGGGCGTTGCCGACCTCGGCGATATTCAGGCCTGGCGATCCTTCGTGCAGATGCTGCACGTTGACGATCTTTTCGCCGTTGAAGATGGTGATGGACGGCGTCAGATCGGGTCCGAAAAATTCCCTCTGGTCATTGCCTAAAATCACCACCGCTTCCGGCTGGACCTGCTTAAAGATTCCTGTCAGTACTTCCATCGCGGCGCGGCAGCGTTCGAATCGCTCGCGGCGCACTTCCACGGTGACTTCGCCCGCAAACCCGGGCGCGCGCGCTGCCATGAGTTCCTCGTAGGTGTAAGACTTGCCGCGAAACCAATGCGACTTGTTTTCGCGATCCGCCTTTGCTCTCAGGTCCCACTTTTCGGGTGGGGTGGAAAGCAGAGGTCCGTGAGACGCACCAATCCCCAATACAATTTCAGCCATAGTTAGTTCCTATTTTCCGAACGCGAGTTTTGCCTTGCGCTGTTCTTCCGCTTTGATGGAAGGACCAAAGAGTTTCTCGAAGAAACCGTCCTTCACCAGCTTTGAAACGTATTCGTTATCGATGACCTTGTGAAAGTCGTATGCCTTCATCTCGGCCGCCACATGCGGATCGGCCTGCTGATTGACAACCGACTGCACCGCTCCGGCCAGCACATAAGGTACTCTTTCGAAGGCATTCGGTTTGGCATAGAGGTCATAGACGCGCTCCATGTCCGACTGCTGGGCGTTCTTGTCGTACTTCAGAAAGGTGCTTACCGCGAACGCCTTGTCTTCGTAGAAGCGCTTGATTCCTTCCGCCTGCGCCATGATCAGCTTCTCGGCGAGGCCCGGATCCTGCGCCACAACGCTCTTCTTCATGATGTACGCGGTGGAGGCGAAGATATCCGCATGCTCGGCCAGATTGTCGAGCGTCTTGTAACCGGCCTCTTCCACTTTGAAGTAAGCGGGGGCGGTAAGCAGCGTGGCATCCGCGCGTCCGCTTTGCAGTGCGGCGGCGCGCCCGCTGACGTCGGTACCGACGGGAATCCACTGTACGTCTCGCGGTGAGAGTCCCGACTTGCCAAGTAGTGCGACGAGATACCCGTAGGGAGCGTCGCCTACCTGACCGATCGCCACGCGTTTGCCCTTCAAGGCTTTGACGCTGGCTATGTCTTTGTTCGCCATCAGAGCGAACATGCCGCGATTGAGCGAACTGCCGATCAGCACGAGCGAACCGTCTTTCGACGCCGCCTGCATCAGCTGTTCGAGCGATGAGTTGACCATCTGTCCCTCACCGCTCACCAGCATCGCGATGCCGGCGGGATGGACGCCGAAGACGAGGTTGACGTCAAGACCGTGGGCCTGATAGTAACCGCCTTCTTTCGCAAGGAAAAGAGGCCAGTTCGAGCCGCTGCGATTGGGATAGTTTATGGTGACCTTCTGCAGCGGTCCCTGGGCGAAAGCGGAGATCGCAAGGACCAGGGAAAGGGCCGTTTGGAAATGGTTTTGAGGTTCATGCAGGTTCCTCCAGCTTGAAAAGCTTTTTCGCGTTGTCTTCGAAAATCAGTTTCTTTTCGTCCGCGCTCAGCCAGTCGAAGGCTTCGATTATATAGCGGGTTTCGTCCAGCCATTTACCGGTGCGCGGATCGAGGACAGTGCCGACGCCGGGCCGTTCGGTTCCGAAGAGGCACCGGTCCGCCCCGACTGTTTTGAACAGCAGTTCCAGCGCGCCCGCCGAATAGAGGACCGTGTCGTACCAGATGTTGCGCATTCGCTCGGAGAAACGCTGGATCTTGCGCCGGATGGCGCTGGCTTCGAAGCGGGCGTACTGATAGGGGATTGCGCCGCCGCCGTGTGAGACGAGGATCTTCAACGTGGGGAAATCCGTGAAGACGGTTGAGTTCAGAAGCGAGAAGATGGCGATGCTTTCTTCGTTGATGAAGTGCAGCGAATAGCTGAGGCGGTCCGAGCGGCAGCCGCCGGAATGCACGTGGCCGGGGACGTCCAGTTCGACCAGCTTCTCGTAAAGCGGATACCAGAATTTATCGCCGAGCGGCGGTGTTTCGATGCCGGACGCCTCGCCTGGATCGGGATTGATCAGGCATCCGACAAAGCCGAGTTTCTTCACGCAGCGTTCGAGTTCCGCGAGGCAGTTTTTCGGGCTGATGTTCGGCCCCTGTGGCAAGGCGCAGACTCCGCGAAAGACGTTCGGGAACAACTTGACCTGTTCCGCGATGATGTTGTTGGTCTCTTCGGTGTACCATCCGACCAGCCTGGGGTGCTCGCTGTGCATCATCTGGTAGGGACGCGGGGAGATAAGCTGCATGTCCGTGCCGGCTTCTTTGAGCTGAGCGAGATGGGAGGATCCGCCGAAGACGGGGGCATTCAGAGCTTCGACGATATCCGTCTCGGTTGCGCCCGGGCTGCCACGTCCGTGAGCACCGCGATGCGAGATTAGTCCTGCTTTATAAACGTATAGTTTGTCGGGCGCCGTAACGTGGCCGTGGGCGTCAATTACCATCGATTTCTCCTCGCCAATAATACATGACTGATATTGCATGCACCTCGGGCGCGCCTAAGAATATGTGGCCACGAATGAACATGAATTCACACGAATAAAACACCTTAGGCGGCTTGGGCGTATTGTTTTTGGGGTTTGTATCGGCTGAAATCGGTCCGATTTGCGCGGTTGAGGCGACGTTCCTTGTCGATCGCGGCATGGATTTCGGCGGTCGAAAAAACGAAGCCATCTTTGGTTGGTTCGTAGGGTAAACCCTTCATTTCACTGAGCTGGAGGAGTTTCTTTGCCTCTTTCATTTCCGCTTCGCGTTTGGCGCGGCGGGCTTCCTGGAGGGCCTGCAGGGTGGCGAGGTTCTTCTGCAGGTTGCGATTGATGCGCTGGTCGTAGAGGGTCAGGAGCTGGAGCTGTTTCGCTTCGGCATTGAAGACTTTTGCGGCGGTCAGGGCTGCGTGGATTTCAGGGTCTTCTGTTTCGGTTTCATCCGATTTGGCGTTGTGGCCGAGCGCGAAGAGGTTGTCTTCGACTGCGCTGATTCGGTTGAGGCGCCAGCTGTCGGTGGCGATGCGCTGGGCGAGTTGGATTTCCATCGCCCCTTCGGGCGCGAGGTTTTCGACGATTGAGGCCGAGAAGGCGTCGTGCATGATCCGATCGGCGTCGGTCATGGCGGTTACCTGGCCGGTGAGATTGTGGCGGCGGGCGTTCAGGGCGGACGCTTTTTTGCCTTCCTCGGTCCGGGGACCCGTGGAACGCTGGGCGTTGCGGCGGTTGGCTTCGAGTTGTTTTTGAGAAATCATATCCAGTGCGATTCAACTTTTAGCATGGCGAGGTTGAAAAGCTTGCTGGCGGTGGGGTATGAGTGGGGTCGGAGAGCCGCCTTCCGTGTTGTGGGAATTGGAGATAGGTGCTATTCAAGAAATATTTTCATCGCTTGTGACCGGAAAAGTTCTCTTCAGCGTCGCGGGGACAAAAATCCGGCGGAAGCGGATGACCGGCCAGCCCGCAAGCTGAAGAGAACGTGCAGCGAAGTAACCTCTCAGATGGCCCTTTTTCCCAGGACCCAGGAATTGGCAAGGTGTCCTGCTTACACGTTATGTAACGAAAGGATGCGCCCGGGTTGTCAGATGAGGTCGTTTTGGGCGTGTGGCAAGTGTGTCGCCGATTTTTCAGCGCCAGTCTTGCGCCCCGTGCCAGATGTAGAGGATTTCGACCATTTCCTCGGTGTAACGGTAAACAACGACGTAGGGCGGACTGACGAATTCGCGGGTGCCTCTCACCTCTCCGGGTCGGCCAAGGCCGGGGAAGGTTGTCAGTTGTTCGATGCCGTCGATAACCACCTGCGAGAGATTCCGGGCGGCGGTGGGATTGTCTTGCTGGATGTGTTTAACGGCGGCTTTCAAGTTGGTCCGAGGCTTCGGGTGTACAGCGAATGATCCTCACGAATGAAACAGGCGGTCGATGCGATTCAGCACGTCCTTGTGCTCTACAAACTCGCCCCGGTCGGCTTGCGCGATGCCTCTCTGCACGCCAGAGATGAAGCGGGCCTGATTGTCAAGCATGCGGGCAACGGCGTCTTTCACCAGCTGCTCGGCGTCCTTGCCATTGGCAGAGGCCACCTGCTGGAGCCGCGATTCGACGTCGGGCGAGAAATGTACTTCCATGCCCTTCAAGTTACGCGAAAATACGGGATTATGGCAAGACGGGAATCAAAGCGAAGAATTCGTGTGAGCGGATCCGCGGCGCGGGCAGGAGGGCGCGTGAAAACGGTACGATCGACGGCAATTTGGCGCAAAAGTTCTCGCGTCTTTTCTGATGCTGGTCGCGTCGAAAGCTTTTTCCTGGGCACCACGATGACAGTGCCAGTACGATCTGCCGGAGTATCTCGGTAACATGTCTGGTGCGTTCCACGACTGCCGAGATGTCTCCACGCTCAAATCCAAGTGACCAGCTTTTGGCTTTGCACTCGACAACGAGGAGCGTGTCGCCGAGAGCGAAAGACGGGTCAAACCGTTTGCTGGTGCCGTCAAATGAGCAAGATTCGTTCGTCGGCAGCACGGATGGCTGCGACCGCACCGCAGCCTCAAGCAGGGGTGCTTTAAAATTCTGATCTGTTCGTGTTAGCCCTTGAAGAGTCGGAGGTTCCGCATTATCCACGCAAACGCAGAATAAAGACCGCTACTAAGCCTGAGTAGCGCGAACGAGTTGATACGCAGCTGAGTATCGCGTTGTGCCTGGTACAAGTTCAATGAGCCCCTTTCTCACGAGTCGCTGCAGCACACCTTTCATCCTGTTCTCCGATCCGATGAAACACAGTTCGCGCGCAATCCGGTTGGTTATCTTTTCGTTGGTCTGAAGGTACTCCAAAATCACTTCTTCCGGGCTGGCTAATGATTCGTGCCTCAGGACAACCATCACCGAGGCGCCAGACGGCGTGATGATCGGGGGTTTAAGTTTCATTTCACGCATCCGGATCGCCAGAAAAGCAGTGTTGAGCCCTTCACCGACGTCCTTGTTCGGCGGGTTTGGAAACTTGTTTATCAATCGCACCAGCGCTGCGTTACGGGCAAATCGCTCACTGAGAATGTTGTCCCGTGTGATGTGGGCGGGTAGTGTCCCGGGACTAACAACCTCCAATCGATTGTCGAAAATTCGAATGTGAACATCATCCGCTACGCTGTAATCTCGATGTAACACGGCGTTCGTGATGATCTCGTGAAGCGCGGTGATCGGATATCTTGCTTCTTCGAGGCCTTCCGGAGTGTTGACGCGAACAGACTCTATGATCTCCGCCGTGACACGAACGGCGGTTTTTATTTGCCCGTATGCATGTCCTTCGATCGACAGCGGGTCGGCTTCCAGAGTGTCCCGCGTCCCCTCATCAGCAGTCGTTCGATAACGGTAAATTTTTATGCCAGAACGCTTGGGTAACACTGCCTGCGGTTCTTCTGCAAACAAAATCAAGCCAGCGACGGTGGGCTTATCAGCCTGAATGACCTGCTGCTTCCGGAGCCAGGGCTCCGGCTCACCGGTCGGAACCACCTGCAACATGAACTCCAACGTAACTGTCGAATTTGTGATGAGATCCGCGCCAACATTGACGGGCTCCGTTTCAAAGGATGTCAGGCCTTTGTTACGGCGCAGCCGGGCCAAATCGTCTTCTGTATCCATCGGCAGGCTCTGAGCCCCGCGGCGCACGTAAACATGACCGTCGGAAGCTTTCTTCACCTCTCGGCTCTTGGCGACGTCAACCTTAAGAACAAGCCCGGTATTTGTAGCTGAACGAAGAAAAGTATATGTGTAACCATCTCCGAGGGGAAAGAGGCTCTCGAATGCCTGCAAGTGCCCGTTAGCGCTTTCCGGGTCAGGAAAACCATCCCAGAAGTTCTTCCGTGGTGAAGAATTGTCTTGCCCGATGCCTATATAGAGTTCTCCGCCTTCTGCGTTCGAAAATGCTGCAATCGTTTTGGTTAGCCTTGCAGGCGAAATGGCTCTGGACTTCACATCGGCAAAATGACTCTCTTCAATTGCGAGAACCTTATCTCGCTCTGCTTCGGTTATTTCCGTCACCGTAATCGGCATTGGCACCATGATTTATAGCAGAAGGCAACGGGCGTTTGCGCACTCACTCAACAAACTGAAATCTTCCGTTCCCGGTGCAGGGGAGAGAGAGATCATTCTGATAGATGATGTGCTCTACACCGGCCGTACGATCCGCGCGGACAATTAGGGAGTCAGTACGCTGGGCCACGCGCGCGCGAACTTTACGTGACTTCCCTTCTGGCTGAGTTCCTGAAAACCTGCGGATTTGAGAGGGCGCTTGATCTCGCGGAAGCTGAGCGGATCAATCCGCGTCAACCTCTACCTCGATATGGCGCACCGGAGGAGGACGCGTAGCAACCGGTGGCTCGAAGTGCAATTCCGACGCCTGGCGCGGCTTCTCGATAGCCCCTACTTCAGTTCGGCCCTGGCTGCCGACGCCGATATCCGGGCATTGGAAAACGAACCATTCTCCCTCGCGCAAGACGGTAGCGGAAAATGGGCGCTTCATGAAGATGATTTTGGCCCAGATATCGCCGATGAAATTCGATTCGTATTTTGATCGTTCGGCGCTTTGCGAAATCTGCGGGTTTGCGGGCCGAGGCTGTGTGGTTTATTCCCCGCAAAGCGTATTCCGGGCGCCGGCACATCAATGCATGTGCAGTTCTTGCGGGACGTGCTGACGGCGGACTTTGATTTTGCGCTCGTCCTTTCGGGCCGCGGCGAGGTCATAAGCAAGCTGCATCCGCAACCACGTCTCCTCCGTGCTGCCGAAGGCCTTCGTCAGCCGAATAGCCATTTCCGGGCTAATGGCCGATTTGCCCGCAATGACGTTGTTGAGAGCCTGCCGGCTGACGCCCAGGATTTTAGCCCCTTCGGAAATCGATAGCCCCAAAGGCTCAAGGCACGCGCTCCGTATACTGCGTCCGGGATGGGGCGGGTTTTTCATGCTCATGGTGTTCTCTCCTTTTCTGTTTTAGTGGTAGTCGATCAGTTCCACATCGAAAGCGTCTTCTCCCTGAAATCGGAAGATGATGCGCCAGTTTGCCCGCACCGTCACCGACCAGAAACCGCGAAGCTCGCCTTTGAGCGGATGCAGGCGATAGCCGGGAAGATTGAGCGCCTGCGGCGTCGCGGACTGATCGAGACGGCCCAAAATGTCTTCGACGTTTTCCACAAGATCAGGCCGTATCCCGCTTCGGTCGCCGCGTTCGAACAGGCGTTTCAGGCCCCGATGCTTGAAGCTTCCAATCATCGGGACACCCTGAAGCAATACTTGCCGATTGTCAAGCTATACTTTACAACACCCAAGCGTCCAGGGGTTAAAGCATTTCCATAGTTTCTATGGACCATTCCCGATCTGACGTAAAGCTCCGCGCCGAGCAGAAGCTCGGCGGCAGGGCCGAAGCCCTGGCCCCACAGGGGAATACACCGATCGGTTTGTATAAACTGCGGAAATGCTATAGAGCTGAAAGCCCGCGATTCGAGAGGTCGCGCCAACCTCTACCTTGATATGGCGCACCGGACGAGGACCGTAACAACCGGCGGGTCGAAGGGCCTCGCGCAGATTCTCGACGACCTCTCTTTAGTTCGAGGCGGCTGGCAACTTTGCCGGCCGATTTCCGCTGGGCAAAGCGAAGGTGACTCCGGTGAAGGGCCGGCCTTAATAACATCAGACGCCTCGAACGCAAAGGCGAATTACGCAATAGACAATCGCCGCAGCCACCGCGGCTGCGGGAATGGTCAGAATCCATGCTGTCACAATTTCGCCGGCCACGTGCCAGCGCACGGCGCGGGTTCGCTGAATCGAACCAACGCCCGCGATCGCTCCGGCGATGGCGTGGGTACTGGAAACGGGAAGCCCGAGCCAGGTAGCGAAAAGAATCGAGATCGCAGCGCCCGTTTCCGCGCAAAAACCGCTTCGCGGCTGAAGCCGGGTAAGCCTTGTTCCCATGGTGCGCACAATGCGCCAGCCGCCGCTCATTGTACCCAGTCCGATGGATACGCTGGAAGCCGCGATCACCCACGAAGGAACGTGAAAGTCCTTTTGCAAGCCACCGGCAAAAAGAACCGCCGTGATGATTCCCATCGTCTTCTGCGCATCGTTCGTTCCGTGCGCACAACTGAGAAAGGCGGCCGAGACGAGTTGGTATCGGCGGAAATGGCGGTCCATTTGCGATGGAGTGAATCTTCGAAACCCCCAATAGACAGCAACCATAAGCAGATATGCCGCCACCAGACCGATGAGAGGGGAAAGAACAATGAAGGCCATCGTGATCCCCCATTTTCCGGCGATCAGACCACTGAAACCCGCTTTCGCGAACGCGGCGCCGGCATAACCACCGATCAAAGCATGAGAAGAACTGGTGGGCAACGTCAGAACCCAGGTGAACATATCCCACAGAATGGCTCCCACCAGACCGGCGAGCAAGACCCAGGGCGTGACGAGATGGACATTCACAAACCCGCTGCCAATGGTTGCGGCGACGCCGGTCCCGAGCAGATATGCCGCCAGGAAATTGAAAACGGCGGCCCAGACGACAGCTATTCCCGGAGTCAATACGCGTGTGGAAACTACGGTCGCGATCGAGTTGGCGGCGTCGTGAAAGCCGTTGATGTAATCGAAAATCAGCGCGAGGCCGATGATAATAACAACCAGATCGAACGAATTCATCTGCGTATCAGTTGTTCTTAACCGACACGTTCTGAATCACGTCGGCGACATCCTCACACCGGTCGGTGGTCGCCTCCAGCAGTTCGAAGATTTCTTTTTTCCGGATAAGCTCGATGGGGTCCTTTTCGTCGCGGAAAAGTTCGCCTATGAGATTACGTTCCAGTTTGTCGGCATCGTTTTCAATCCGGTTGATTTCGATACAGAAGTTCAGGACAGGCCTCTTCTTATGCAATGCCGTGATCGCGTCCGTCAGAATAGAACAACATCTGGACACCATCTCCGCGAGAAGCAGCACCGCCGGCGGAATGGGCTTCAGCCGATAGGCGACGATCCTGAAGGTGACGTCTTCAATACCGTCAAGGACATCGTCGAGCTTCGTGGCCAGGGCCTGAATGTCTTCAGGGTCGAAGGGAGTGATGAATGTCGATCGCAGGTGGCGGAAAATATCGTGGACGACGCGGTCCCCTTCATCTTCGATTTTGCTGATGTCCTCTTCGATCCGGCAGACGCCATCATACCCGTCGCTCAGCCCGCTGATGAAGAGTTTCGAGGCTCGACAGAGAATTTGAGAGTGGCGCTCGAAAAGATAAAAGAAATTCTCGTCCTTCGGTAACAGATTCATGACAGTCCAACAATAGATTAGCGGAATGGTAGTTCCGGGGATTTAGTTCCGCAAGCACCAGTGGGGAGTTTGAACGCAGCATCCCGAGCCGTCTTTTTAGCCATCGACTCGTTTCAGTCCGACCGAGAGCGATGTGTCGGGCATGGTAGCGGCTTGCCGGAATAGATGGCGAACTCGCGCGCCACGCTCGAATGAGGATCCGCGGCGTGGCGGCTTTTGCGCAATTCCGAGCCTGCCAGTTCGAGATTCCAAACCTTTGGCGGCCACCCTCACGCGAACTGCGTCCGACTTCGCGTGCGCTACAATCCGTTCGATGGCTCTGACGCAAGTGAAAGCACAGCTCATGAGCGGGTCGGAGATCGATCGCACGCTGGTGCGGCTGGCACACGAGATCCTCGAAAAAACGAAAGATCTGGATCAACTCGCGTTTATCGGGATTCGCCGCCGGGGAGTTCCGCTAGCGCAGCGTCTCTCGGCCAAGATTGAGGCCCTGGAGAAGCGCAAAATTCCGGTCGGAATTCTCGATATCAATCTTTACCGCGATGACCTCAGCACGGTGGACGTGAAACCCGTGCACAACGGAACCGAAATTCCGTTCTCGGTGCAGGGGAAAGAGATCATTCTGATGGATGATGTACTCTACACCGGTCGTACCATTCGGGCGGCGCTTGATGCCCTTTTCGATCATGGGCGTCCGGCGCGGGTGCAGTTGCTGGTTTTGATTGACCGGGGGCATCGGGAGTTGCCGATTGAGGCTCGTTATGTCGGGCGGAGTGTTCAGACTTCGGATACTGAGATTATTGAGGTTAAGTTCAGCGAGATTGATGATGTGGAGAAGGTGCTTCTGGTGGAACGTTCCGGGGCGGAAGCGGCTTAGGGTGCAGCCGCCTTTCGGCGGCAGGACAGGCTTGGGAGCCTGTCCGCAGGCAAGGGTGCCTGCCCCACCTCTCAGAATGCATGTAATCCAGTGGCGAGCTTTTATTTGGGACAGGCACTGGCTGGGTAGTGAATGAGGGTAGAGAGATATTGTTTATGTGCGCGGATTGGACGCGTATCGGAATGACGCTCCCTTCCGGTCGCGGCTCAGTAACGGTGATCAGAGAGGGCAAGGAACGGTGTTTACGCGCGCGGTTCGCAAGCGTATCAGAACGGTAATGGTGTGGGGAAAGGTTGGAGACAGATTGGTCAGGCGTAGATATTGACGATGGGGGCTCAACCCACTGGCCTGCTTGATATCGAGAGCCTGGACCGGACCGAAATCGAAGCGATTCTGGATAGGGCCCACTTCTTTCAGCCGGCGGAGAATGAATCTTATCGGCGGCTTGAGGCCCTTCGCGGCAAAACGATCGTGAACCTCTTTTTTGAGGCTTCCACCCGGACGCGGGTCAGCTTTGAGATTGCCGCGAAACGGCTGGGCGCCGATACCGTTTCCATCGCTGCGCAGGGTTCCAGCGTTTCGAAAGGCGAATCGCTGGTTGACACCTTGAATACGCTGGTTGCGATGCGCCCCAACGCTATCGTCATGCGCCATGCGGCTTCCGGGGCGCCGCACTTTCTTGCGCGGCACCTGCAGATTCCCATCGTCAATGCGGGCGACGGAACCCATGAGCACCCCACGCAGGCTCTGCTCGATGCGCGGACGATTCTCGATCAGCGTGCCACGCTCGAAGGCCTTCGCGTGGCGATTATCGGCGATATCGCGCACAGCCGGGTGGCGCGCTCGAATGTGCACCTGCTTTCGAAGTTCGGCGCCGATATTGTGCTTTGCGGGCCTCCGTCCCTGCTGCCCCGCGAGCTCGAGCAGCTGGCTCCGGGAGTGCACCTGGCTTGGGAAATGACCGAAGCGATCCGGGATGCGGACGTGATCATGATGCTGCGCGTGCAACTGGAGCGGCAGCACGAAGCGCCGATGTCGGCCGGCGAGTATTTCCATTTTTATGGGCTGCGGCTGGAACATTTGACGCTGGCGAAGCCGAACGTGATCGTGATGCATCCGGGTCCGATCAATCGCGGGCGCGAGCTGTCGTCTGAGGTTGCCGACAGCCAGCGGTCGGTGATTCTCAATCAGGTCGGGAATGGGGTTGCCGTCAGGATGGCCGTGCTGGAGCGGATACTGCAATGAGTTCCCTTCTTATTACCGGCGGACGCGTGATCGATCCCGCGTCTGGCGGCGATGCGCGAGCGGACGTTCTGATTCGCGACGGCCGTATCGAAGCCATCGGGACCGGCCTGGATGAGGACGCGTTTGTTGATGAAAATCTGGCTCGCTTCGACGCAACGGGCGCCATCGTCGCGCCGGGCTTTATCGACATGCATGTTCACCTGCGGGAGCCGGGGATCGAACATGCGGAAACCATCGAGACGGGAGCGCGCGCGGGGGCGGCCGGTGGATTCACGACTATCTGCTGTATGCCGAACACGATGCCGGTGAACGACAGCGCCACGGTCACCAGTTACATCGTGCAGCGGGCGCGCGAGGTTGCGTGCATCAATGTGCGGCCTATTGGAGCGATTACGAAGGGTAGTTTGGGCGATGAGCTCGCGGCGATTGGTTCCATGCGCGAAGCGGGCATTGTCGCGATTTCGGATGACGGGCGTCCTGTGATGAATGCGCGTGTCATGCGGCGGGCGATGGAACTGGCGGTCGCACTGGACATTCCCGTGATCGATCACTGCGAGGACCTGAACCTCAGCGCGGGCGGCGATATGCATGAAGGGCGGCAATCGGTGCGGCTCGGGTTGCGCGGTATTCCGGCGGCCTCAGAGGATGTCATGGTCGCGCGCGATCTGCTTCTCGCCGAGTTGACCGGTGCGCGTTATCATGTGGCGCATCTCTCGACGCGGCGCTCGGTCGAGATGGTTGCGTTTGCGAAAAGCCGGGGACTGAAGATCAGCTGCGAGGTGACTCCGCATCATTTCGCGATCACCGATCACGAGCTGGAAACCTACGACAGCAATTTCAAGATGAAGCCGCCGCTGCGCTGCCAGCATGATGCCGATGCGCTGATTGAGGGTATCGTCAGCGGTGTCGTCGACGCGATCGCTACCGATCACGCGCCGCATCCCGGAAGCGACAAGATGCAGGAGTTTGAACGCTGCCCGTTCGGGATCATCGGTCTTGAAACCGCGCTTGGTCTGGCGCTCGACATCCTTGTTCATACAGGCCGAATCGGTCTGACGCGGCTGGTCGAATTGTTCACGACCGGTCCGGCGAACATTCTCAAGCTGGACCGGGGAACGCTGGCGGTGGGCGCGCCGGCCGATGTCACGATATTCGACCTGAAGAGAGAATGGACGTATGATGTTCAACAGTCGTTCTCGAAAAGCCGCAACTCGCCTTTTAATGGAAGACGGTTCCGCGGCGGTCCGCTCGCGACGATAGTCGGGGGCGAAATCGTATGGACCAGTTTCCAGGAAACACGCGAGTAATTACCGGGCGCCGCCGTTCGGGCCTGCGGTTTGGCCTGATCGCTCTTATTGTTCTCTTTTTTGTGGTTTTGATCGGCGCGAGCTGGGGCGCGTCGGTGCTGATCGATTATTCGTGGTGGAAGGAGCTCGGGCAGGTAAACACCTGGATCGACCTCTACGCGTATTCGACGCTTCCGATTGCGGGTGCGACTCTAATTACCTGGTTCGTCCTTCTGACCGCTCATAGCCGCGGCGTGAAATTCGCTGGCGGCCGCGTCAGCGATTATCCGATTTACTCCCGCCTCGCCGCCGTGGCGCTGCTCGTGGTGTCGTTTCTTGTCGCCGACGCGAGCATCGATAACTGGACGGTGCTGCGCTTTGCGGGCAGCCGCGCGTTGAAGAATATCGAGGGCTTCCCCGACCCGATTTTCGGCAAGCCCGTCACGTTTTATCTTTTCGATCTGCCGTTCTGGTCGGATTTGCGCGGATTTATTTTCACCGTCGTGATCCTGACAATTTTGGTTTATTGGCTCGTGGCGCGCGGGTGGCAACTGCGATTCACGCTGCCCGAGATCACGCGCGGACCGCTGGATCTCTCTCTTCTCCGCCTGACCGGCGGGCTGGAATCGAAGTTTCTGCGCGGCGCTCTGGCCTTTTTCCTGGTGGCTCTTGCCGCGAGGTTTTACCTTGCGCGGTTCGAGATGGTCTGGAATCAGCACCGTTTCCTTGTCGGGGTGGACTATACGGATGCGCATTTCGCGCTCCCTCTTTACTGGTTGATGATCGTCGCGCTGATCGTGGGCGCGGGTCTCGTCATCGCCCGCCGATGGGTTGCGACAGGCTTTGTCGTGGGGGTCAGTCTGGTGTTGCTGTGGGTTGTGCCGGCAATCGCAGGCGCGCTCTACGTCAAGCCTAACGAGATTTCGCTCGAGCGCCCTTACATCCAGACGCACATCGAAGCCACGCGCGCGGCATTCGGTCTTTCGACGCGGACGCGCGAGATCGAAATGCATACCGATCCCAACGCCACAATCGATGTGTCGAAGCACCGCCCTCTGCTCGACAATGTCCGGCTTTGGGACTGGAAGCCGTTTCACGACACTGTCATTCAGTTGCAGGCGCTGCGGCCCTACTATACCTTCCACGAACCGCCCGACGTGGACCGATACACCATCGACGGTCAGTACCGCCAGGTGCTGCTGTCGGCTCGCGAACTCGATATCACGCAGCTGCCGGGAACGCAATCGAGCTGGATCAATCCCCATTTCATCTATACCCACGGATATGGTCTGGTGATGGCGGAGGTCAGCAAGATTACACCTGACGGTCAGCCGGTTTATCTGATCCAGGATATGCCGCCCGATATCAAGACGCCTTCGCTTAAGATTGTGCGGCCGGAACTTTACTATGGCGAGTTCCAGCAGGATCCGGTTTTCGTCGATACGGCTCAGGAAGAGTTCGACTATCCAAAGGGCTCCGACAACGCAAAGACCAGGTATGCGGGAAAGGGTGGATTTCCCATTTCTTCGCTGTTTATGCGCGCGGCAGCGGCGTTGCATTACGGCGATTCGAACATTATTCTCACCGGGTATCTGACGGATCACAGCCGCATGATGATTCATCGCCGGGTGCGGGAACGCCTGCAGACTGTCGCGCCCTATCTTACATGGGATACCGATCCTTACATCGTAATCACGCCAGAAGGCAGGCTGGTGTGGATGATCGACGGGTATACGACATCCGACGCCCATCCCTTCTCCCGCGCGATCGATGCGTACGGCGGGATCAACTATATGCGCAATGCGGTGAAGGCCACGGTCGACGCGTACGACGGGGAGACGCATATCTACGTTTTCGATTCTTCAGATCCGGTAATCGAGGCCTATCGCACTCTTTTCCCGGCGCTTTATGAGGATGCTTCGAAGATGCCGCCCGCGTTGCGCGCGCATACGCGGTACGCCGAAGAGTTGTTCCGCGTGCAATCGGACATGTACCGCGTTTATCATATGCGGAACCCGCAATCGTTTTACAACAACGAAGACGTGTGGGAACTGGCGAAGTATTCGTCGGGCGGACAGAATGCCGAGCCGCAGCCGGTTACTCCGACTTACGTCTTTGCCACGCTGCCGGGGGAAAGTAAACCGGAGTTTCTGTTGATGACGACCTTCACGCCGCTTTCGAAAGAGAACCTGATCGGCGTGATGCTGGCGCGTTGCGATGGGGACAAGCTGGGCGAGATTGTGGTTCTGCAGCTTTCCAAGCAGGAATTGACTCTGGGGCCGATGCAGATTGCGGCCCGGATCAATCAGGATCAGAACATTTCGAAAGACCTGACGCTGTGGAATCAGCAGGGGTCGACGGCGCTTGAGGGACAGACGCTGGTGTTGCCGGTCGGCGATACCTTCCTCTATGTTGCGCCGATCTATTTGCAGGCGACGCAGGCGCGGATGCCGCAGTTGAAGAAAGTCGTTCTGGCGGTTGGGAACCGGTTGATATACGCCGATACTTACGAGGAGGCGTTGGCTGAGCTCAGCCAGCCGGGTGGATCGGAAACCGGCCCGCAGCCAGCCTCGGCGACGAACCAGCCGGCGCCTGCCGCTCCCGCGCCGCCGGTGACGATCGGGACGAAGATTACGGATCCGCGCATTCAGAGTATTCGCGATCACCTGAAGCGTTATAAGGATCTCGCGAGCCAGGGGAAGTGGGCGGATGCCGGCCGCGAACTCGACGCGATTCAGAGCGAGGTCCAGCAGTGAAAAGAGCAGCAATGAGGAAACGCCTCGGGTGAAGGCCGTCCGCAGCCTGCTTTCTGTTTGCGTGGGGTTCGCCGTATTTTTCGGGATCGTTCGCGTAATGACCGCGGTTGTCGGGAGCGGTCCCGATACGAGCGGCGCTTACACCAATGGGCCCGTTATGAATTACCTGATCGAGAGCCTCATCTGGACGGTTGGGGCCGCCCTGATTGCGGGCTACATCACGGCCTGGATCGCGGGATTTCGGGAGTTCCCCCACGCGGCGGCGTTGGGACTGCTGATGGTGTTCGCGGGCTTCGTTTCGATGCGTCAGGAGGGGATCACGAAGCCCGGCTGGTATCAGACGACTATTGCCGGTTGCGGACCGGTCGCTGCCATGATTGGCGCGGCTATCCGGATGCTCACGAAGCGGCGGCCGACTGGTCACGCATAAAAGCATATTTGTGTTTTTGTGCGAAGCTGGGTGCGTGAGGACGACCATCGAAATTCCCGACGCTCTCTTTCGTCGGACAAAGTCTCTCGCCGCGGCTCGTGGACTCACCTTGAAGCAGTTTATAGTGACTGCCATTGAAAGGGAGGTCGAGCTGGTCAGGCCGAGACCGTCTGGAATGAAGCGGCTCCCTTTGCCCTTGATTCGTCTGGAACCAGGCCGCACCCTTGATCTGACAACCTTCAATTTCGATGCGTTGCTTTCCTGAGCTAATGTCTGGATCGCTCTCACGGTCGCGGAGCATACGCACCACGAGGCCGCAATCCACTGGTACAACGGCGCCGAGTGGGACACGCTCGTTTTTTCGCGCGTCACTCAGATGGGCTTTCTTCGACTGCTGACGAATGAGCATGTAATGGGAAAGCGGGCGGCCAGCTCCCTGGGGCATGGAAGATTATGGACAGCCTGCTCCGGAATCCCGACATTCGATTCGCTGCCGAGCCGTCAGGAATCGAAACCGTCTGGAGGGAATTCAGCGAGTCGCCGCAACCGAGCCCAAATCTCTGGACGGACGCATGGCTCGCCGTATTCGCTTTAACGACAGGCTTCACGCTGGTTACGTTCGAGCGCGGCTTCTCTCGATACGAGGGCATCCCCCTCGAAATTCTGAGCGCAATTGCCTGATTCAGCGGGGCCGATTACTGCAGGACCAGGCATAAATTCCACTTATGGTATTATGAAAGTGTAATTTGCGGGCATTCCTCCACTGCAGCAGCACCAGGAACGACTCCAAAGGAGTGATCCTAAAATAATATGGCCAATTTTAATCAGGGAGCTCAGGTTGAGCACCAGCGGTTCGGTTTCGGCACAGTTCTTTCCAGTTCCGACGAGCGCATTGTTATCAAATTTGACGACCACGGCGAGAAGAAGTTTGTCACGACGATGGTCGCAGCTTCACTGAAGAAAAGCGATCGCCAGCCGCCGGCTGAAAAGCGCGCCTCCCGTGCCCGCAAGCCTAAAGTCGTTGCTCTTCCCGCGCAGGCATGATCAAGCCCGCTCCAGCCCCTTTAAGTTAAGAAGGATTCGACGTTTGAACGCCAGACAGAAACGCCTCTTCGAAGAATCGCTCAAGAAAAATCCCAATCTGAAGATGCCCTCTGAGGCGAGCCAGCCGTCAGGCGAACTCACCGACGAGGACATGGCGCTTTTAAAACAGGGCGTGGGCGATAAGAGCGGGCGCCCGCAGACCATAGCGTCGGCCGGCGGCGAAGCTGCGGAAGAAGTTCCGATGGACGTCCAGACGGGCTCCGTGATGACCTACTTCGAGGAGAAGGGTTTTGGGTTCCTGCGGCCGGATGGCGGCGGCAAGGATATCTTCTTCCACATCTCGCGGTTGCATCAGGGGCAGGCGACCGATCTGGTGCCTGGCGCAAAAGTGGCTTACGATCTCGGCATGGACCGGAACGGCAAAATCGCCGCAAGCAGTGTCCGAATCCTGACGCCGGAAGAAAAACCGGCGGAAGGCTGATTCGAAGAAGCAATTTGGAGCGCACCGCTCGGCGGCTTCGACCCGGCTTTTGACCCCCTTTTGTAAAGGGTGGGAATCAACCGAACGCCATTAGGAGCCATCCACCGGGTTAAACCGGCAGCGACCAGCGCACAGACGTTGCTTGAGCCGACTCCCTCATTCTTGAGTGTTGGATCAAAAATGAAAGGCCGTCACCTGCTTCGCAGTTAACGCCCCAAACCGAATTGTACCCTGAAGGCGGGAAATTTCTCAGTTTTAATTCGGTCCGCCTGAAGCGGGTTCTGAGGCCATTCGAATAATGCTCCCTGCCGGTCGCAGTTCGGTAAGTGTCTGTCGTCTCAAACAGTGAGGAACTGGTGATCCGGGCACTCGAGCCGCACCGCGCCGTATAGCTCGTCCACCAGGCCCGGTCCGAATTTTGCGATGAAGGGAATGATGGAATAGAGGCGTTCCTGCAGGTGCTTGTCGGGGAACACGAGGCCGTTCAGCGAGCGCGCATCCCGGACCGCCTGCTGGTCCTTCGCCATGATCTGAGTCGCGGTCTTCCGCGAAATTTTGTCAACCTGATAGTCGATCTTCCGCCGGCTGGTGTCGAGAGCGTTCGCCAGAGTGATGTCGAAATGGCGTAAGTCGGTCTTCAACGCGTCGAGCGCCGATGTGAACGCGGTACGAGTTTCATCCAGACGGCCGCGCAGTTGCTCGGGGACCAGGCGGGCAGCGATGACATCGTGCAGGCCCTGTTCCCCTGCGAGCAGATCGGTGTGGCCGAGGCCGTAACGAGCCATTCGCTTACGGCTGCGCTCATCGAGCAGTGTAAATGCGGCCCGGGGGAAGGCAGCGGGTTGCCGGTTGAGCAGTTTGCCGTACAGCACTTGCGACTGCGCGAGATACGCCAGCTCGGCGGGACCACCGATATAAGCGGCGGTCGGCAGCAGATAATCCTGGACTACCGGCCTTAGTAAAGCATTCGGCGAAAGGCTCGCAGCGCGGCCGGCTAGTTCCTGCGCCGACAGCTTCTGGTTGGCTGCAGTGAAGTCTCCGTTCGACCGACGCAGGGCGATGCGCTGCCCGTCCTGCAACAGAAAGGCGAGCGACGTACTCTTGTCCACCAGCACCTGAGCATGATAGCCGCGGTCGATGAGCTCTTTGGAGCGAGCCATCAGAGCCTCGGTGAGTTCGGGCATCCGCTCCACCGCTTCCTTCATCAGCGGCGCCGCGATCTCGCGCAAGGCGTGCTCCATGGGATCGATCAGCAGCAGTCCGTAGGATCCGAGTAGCTCTGTGATGATCTTTGCGAAGGCGAGCCCCATTGTTTCGCCTGGGGCGTAGGCCCGTTCGACCAGGGCGGTTGCGTCATCGGCGAAAGGCAAACCGGCCAAAGCGGTTCGCAACTGATCGAGGGGAATGTCCCTCAAGCCGATTCCGCCGACGGGATGGGATCCATTGACGTCCGGACCCTTCATCCGAATCTTTACCGGCTGATGATCGGGGCCAAATACCCAGACATGGTCGACTTCGGCGAAATCGTGGTCTTCCGTGGCCAGCCAGAATATCGGCACGGCGGGAATTCCGGCGGCTGTAAGCTCCCGCGCCGCTTTGATCGCGGTGAGGGCCTTATAGACGCTGTAGGCTGGTCCGGAGAACAGGCCGACCTGCTGCCCGGTGACGATGGCCACGGTGCCGGGTTGACGGAGCAGATCAAGGGAAGGATTGCCGTGGTTCAGCGGCGTCAGAGCCTGAACCACCGCTGCGCGCCGATCGTCGGGAAAATCGAATTGTGCGGCTGCCGCGAGCGCCGCGGCATCATTTGGACGCCAGGGATAAAGATCGCTAACCCGATCGAAGTGATAGATCAGGTCGGCGAACAGCTTCGACGTTCCGGGGAGATCTGTCTGGCGGACACACGAAGACTCCATTAGCTTGTGTCAGATTAACAGATGAAAGTGAAACCCACTCGGGTCCAGAATAAGCTCCGCTATTTCAGCGCTTTGAGTGCAGGCTTACACCCGGCGGGAGCAACACTCCGGGCGCAAGGCGTTTTGCGATGTCGTTATAAATGACGAAGACCATCAGCATCATCAGAAAAACAAAGCCAACCTTGAGCATCGCCTCTTTGACATTCAGACTGAGGTCACGGCCCATGACGGTTTCGATGAGTAGTGTCAGGATTGCGCCTCCATCGAGAATCGGGATCGGCAGGAGGTTGACGATCGCCAGATTGAGGCTCACCACGCTCATCAACATGAGAAAAGCCGCCGGCCCCTGTTGCGCGGCTTCCGTGGCGTAATGGGCAATTCCGATGGGTCCAGAGAGATTTTTCGCCGACATTCGGCGTTCGAGAATGCCTCGCAGGAACTCGACGATCAGGCTCGCGTTCTTCCCGTTCTGAACCAGCGACTCGTGCAGCGCGTCGGGGAACGAAAGTCTTGTCTTTTCAATATCCAGCTTGATGTCGGATTGAACGCCGATCATCCAGCGCGCAGTGCCATCCGGGTTCCTGAACACCGGACTGATGGTCACGGTACGATGTACGCCCGCGCGAACATATTCGAGCGTGACCGGCTTCCCGTTGCTCTTGCGGATCACTTCCGGCAAGGTGTGAATCGAGTGGATGGGGAGATTGTTGATCTTGACAAGCAGATCGCCTTTGCGGAGCCCGGAAGTGGCAGCGGGGTATCCGGCGTTGACGTCGCCGACCTGCACTTCTTCCTGTCCTTCCCAGCCCGCCGAGCCAAGGCCCTCCTTCTCATCAAGGATGGGGGTGACGGTCAGAGGAATTTGCTGACCGTTACGCTCGATCGTGATATTCATCGGGCGTTGCGCGCTTTCAATCTCCTTCGTGGTGATATCTTCCCAGTCGGGATTGTTCTCGTCATCGAGACGGACGATCTTGTCGCCTGGTTGGACGCCCGCTTTTGCGGCCGGCGAATCGGGCATAACGTGACCAATGACGGCACCGCCGGCGTTCAGAACCCTTTCATACGAGAACATGAACAGCCCGGTCAGGACGGCGACGGCGAGCACAACGTTCATGAATGGCCCGGCCGCGAGAATGATCAGCCGCTGCCAGCGAGGCTTGTTCGACATGGCCCGGGGATCGTTTCGGTCCGGCGCGGAGACAGCGATTTCACCCACGTTCGCCTGAACCAGAGGCGAACCCACGAAGTTTTCTCCTGGTTGTTCGCCGGCCATCTTTACATAACCGCCAAAGAGAAAGAGTGAAAACCGATAGTCGGTTTCGCCGCGGCGAAAACCGAAGAGGCGGGGCCCGAAACCAAAGCTGAACACTTCCACTTTGACGTCAAAGGCGCGAGCGGCCCAAAAGTGTCCCAACTCGTGGATGAGGATCATGACTCCGACGAGTACCAGTAGCCACCAGATGTTCAGGAGGAACGATGAGAGAGCCATTTCCGTGTCCTTATTACGTTACGCCGTTTTTCATGCTCTTGCCGGCGCCGCGGCGGGGGCAAAAGCCACAGACCGCGCATCAATCACATTGTCCGCCACGCGGCGCGCCGTTTTGTCGATCTCCAGAATTTCTTCAACGCTTGCCGGTTCGCAATTTGGCATCCGTTCCAGCGTCTCCGCTACGACTCGCGCGATGGAGGGGAAATTGATTCGGCCCCGCAGGAAAGCTTCGACCGCAACCTCGTCCGCAGCATTCAGGACGCAGGTTGCCGACCCACCGTTTCTTTGCGCATCATAGGCCAGATCGAGGAGGGGGAACTTCGCCCGATCGGGCGGATAGAACTCCCACTTGCGAGCTTCGTTCCAGTCGATCTTGGGTACGGGAGCCTGTGCGCGCTCGGGCCAGGTCAACGCGTACTGAATCGGCATGCGCATATCCGTGGCCGAAATTTGTGCAACGACGCTTCCGTCGTTGTATTCGACCATGGCGTGAACGGTGGATTGGGGGTGTACGACGACTTCGACATCGTCAGGCGCAAAATCGAACAGCCAGCACGCCTCGATGACCTCGAACCCCTTGTTCATGAGGGTTGCCGAATCGATCGTGATGCGGTTCCCCATCTTCCATGTTGGATGTTTGAGCGCGTCGGCCGGCGTCACCCATTCAAGGGCCTCCCGGGGCGTGTTCCGAAACGGGCCGCCGGAAGCGGTCAGTACCAGTTTATTCGCCTCCGAACGCAAACCCGCGCGCAGACACTGATGAGCGCCGTTATGCTCGGAATCGACCGGGATGAGTTCCGCGGCATGCTGGCGAACGGCATCCATGACCAGTTTCCCGGCTGACACCAGGACCTCTTTATTTGCGAGGCCGACCCTCTTGCCCGCACATACAGCAGCCCACGTAGCCGGAAGCCCTGCGACGCCGACGATCGAGGACATTACGGTGTCAGCCTGGCCGGCGACGGCGATCCGGACCAGCGCGTCCGGCCCGGTCAGTAATTCCGGGACCGAGCGATCTGAGATTCCAAAATCGGAAAGCCGCGCACGAAGCCGATCAATGTCAGACGCTTCCTGAATGACCGCAACTTCCGGTCTAAACTCCTGAATCTGTTGTGCCAGCAGGTCGACATTTCGTCCCGCAGCCAAGGCGAACACCCGAAACCTCGACGGATTCTGGCGAACAACATCCAGAGTGTTAGTTCCGATTGAACCGGTCGAACCCAGGATGCTAAGCGTACGAACAGGCATTAAATAGAGATACGGTTTCTTTCCTTGATTGCGGCGCCCGGGAGCAATCACCGTGGGTGCCTTCCCGATCATATCATGCTTATTTCTGGCGGTTTGGAGTGCGCGAGGCAAGAACTGAACCCTGTTTTCGTTGAAGCAACCCGTTTTCTTGAGATAACCCTTGCGGGCGCCGGGGAGGTTGCTTCAGGGGTCTTTCAGTTTAGAGGTTAGTCTCGCTTTGGTGGGAGTTACTTTTCCTCCCCGGCTTGATTCCAATAATAGAATAGATAATTTTTGGAATCAACCAAATTTTGTATATAAAATTTGGATAGGTACGATTCCGTACTTCAGGCTTTCACCTCAATTCCGGTCAATTCCTCCAGGACCTTGATTGTAGAGCAGATATCTTCTTCGCCGTGACCGCGGGTGATCGCAGTCTGAAAAAGCTGCCGAGTCAGTCCAGTCAAAAATAGAGGAACATCCAGCTCCTGAGCTGACTCCAGCATGAGTCCGATATCCTTGTGCATCCATTTTACGGAGAAATTTGCCTCGAAGTCTCGCCGGAAGATGAACGGAGCCTTGTAATCGATCAGGCCTGATTTCGCCGCGCTATTAGAAAGGATGTCGAGCATCAGGGCGGGATCGACGCCCGCCTTCGTACTCAGTACGATTCCTTCATTGAATGCCTGGAGAAGATTTGAGAGCACGAGGTTCTGCGTCAACTTGGCGTGGAGGCCCATGCCGGGTCCACCACAAAAGTAGAGCTTTTTTCCCATGACCTCCAGCCAGGGCCGAACGCGTTCGAAGACTTTTTCGTCTCCGCCGACCATAAAGGTCAGGGTGCCGTTGATCGCGCCGGGGGTCGAACCTGTGCAGGGCGCGCCGAGGAAATCAATCCGCGCTTTCGCGAGTTCCTCATGTATGCGGCGGCTCGATGACGGACTGACGGTGCTGGCATCGACAATCGTTAGACCTTCGTTGCCTCCGCTTTTCAGTCCTTCAGGGCCGAGGATTACGCTTTCGGACATTGCCGAGTCGCCGACGCAGATGAAAACGCACTCGGCCTGGCGGGCGACCTCAGCCGGCGTCGCACAGACGGTCCCTCCCGCCTCGGCCGCAAGCCGTTCCGCTTTGGCGCGCGTGTTCGACCAGAGCGCAACGTCGTGACCGGCCTTCAGAAGATTGCGCGCCATCGGGCCGCCCATGAGGCCCAGTCCCAGAAATCCGAGTTTTGCCATAAGAGGAATTGTACCGATGACTTATACTGGGGCGCGGAAAAAATTATGACGGTCGAAACACTATTCCTGGACTACGCGGTGGAGAAACTCGAACAACTTATGGGGCGGATCGAGATCTGCCTCGGGATGCTGAGCGAGGAGCAGATCTGGTTCCGCCGGCATGGGAACGAAAACGCGATCGGCAACCTTCTTTTGCATCTGTCCGGCAACGTCCATCAGTGGATCGTCTCTTCACTCGGGGACCAACCGGACCATCGGGATCGGAACAGTGAATTCGACACCCAGGGCGGGTTAACGGCTGTAGAACTTGCCGCGCGGTTGCGAAAGACTCTGGAACGCGCGATCGATACGGTTTCAGGCCTGACGCCGGAACGACTCGCTCGTACGTATGAAATTCAGACCTATCAGGTTTCGGGCGTCGAGGCGGTGTTTCACGTGGTGGAACACTTCTCCTATCACACCGGGCAGATTATCTTCGCCACGAAGTCGTTTACTGGTGGCGATCTGGGTTTCTACAAGCATTTGAAGAATGCGGAATCGACCGAACACGTGCCATAAAAAAATGAGCCTGACATACATCAGGCTCAAGGCGACGACGGGGGTTCTGGAAGGGTGTTGAGGTCAAATGGGGGATATTTAAAGAAGAGAATCCAGGGAGGGGTTTTCTCGCCGCTCTTGAGCCTCTTTGAGGTAATTCACGCATACCCTATAAGCAAATCGCTCGCCAAAGTGTAATGTCTTTGGAATCAGTCGCCGAGTGGTTGCAGGTACTGTTTCGGCATCCCAAACCGGACACCCCGCAGAAAAATTCGTCCCTTGCCGTTCAGTTTTGAACGGGCAACACGGAAGACTGCGGAATTTTTCCCGACTGGATATCGGTGAGTGAAACGTGATTCACTTCCAGTGTTACTCCCGTGGTCTGATCGAGGCTGATGCGCGCGCTCTGATACGTGACCCGCGCCGCCAGCTCAGAAGACTGAGCCGTTGTCAGATCGCGTTGCTGCACAATCACGTTATAGGGAGTCGACGCTCCCAGATTGAATTTCCTCTCCTCCGCATCAAGGAGTTGCTGCTGGAGAATCCGGCTCTGAACCGCCGCTTCATAGCGGGCTCGCGCCTGGCGCAATGCAACCACGGAATTAGTGATGTCCACCTGGGCCTGGTTCATGTCCTTCGCCGTCGCCAACTGCTGCTGGCGCAGGGAAAGCTGGTCAATCGCATAGTCGGCCTGAGCCGCCCGGTCGCGGAGCTGAATCGAACCGAAAGCGCCGATGTTTTCGGTGGGAAAGTTCTGGCGAAACACCTGGCCGAGCGCCGTGCCGATTCCGCCCCTGAAATATGGATCGGCCGTGAAAGGAGGCTCGCCGGGTATGGTCACCGTCTTCGCCGTTCCGGCAAGGCCGGCGGTGCTCCGGCCGGCAAGAATTCCGGCCGATGGAAGAAGTCCATTCTTCGTGCCTAGCGCCGAGACTTCCGCACTTTTCGCATTCTCGCGTTCGACCATCAAATCGCTTCGATTCGCGATCGCCTGATGGACCAGATCCTTAACGGGCGGTATATCGTCGGTAGCCGGAATTACAAGCGAGTCCACGGGAATGATGTCGACTTCGGCGATTAGTGCGGCGCCCGTTCCGGTCCGGCTGATCAGATTTTTCAGCTGCACTTGCTGTTGCCGTTCAGCCGCCTGGGAATTGACGAGGGCAAGCTGATTCACGGCGACCTGATTTTGCGCCGTAGTGACATCGAGTTCCGCGAGCGCACCCAGATCGAACCGCTTCTTGCTTTCGTCGTAGAATCTCTGCGCCGTATTGAGCGCGTCCTGCTTCGCCGTCAGATCCTCTTCGTCGCCAACCAGTGAATAGTAGGTATTCAGGACGTTCACGACAATGCCCGAAACGGTCGTCTTGAAGTTCAGATCGGAATCCTGCAGGTTCATCTTCGCCACGGTAATATTTCTGGCGTTTACCGCAATACCAAATCCCTGTAAGAGGTTGTGCTGGAGGCTGAACGAAAGAGCCGGAGCGCTTGAGGGATTTAATACGTCCAGCGGAGCGTTTTCATTGAGGTGGTGATCGCTGTAGTTTACTGTCAGTGATCCGCCGGTCAGAAAACCCTGCTGATAGCTTCCGGTGTATGTGCGCGTTCCCTGTATAAGATTCGGCGTCTGACTGAGGACGGTGTTGGGCTCGGGATTGCTTCGATGGCTGAACGCGGCGCCGATCTGGATGGAAGGATCCAGCACGGGCGTCACGGGACCAACCTGGGATACCGTTGCATTCGTCGTTCCGCTGGAACCGCCGCGGCTGCCCGGAATGTTGACACCCGCCGCCTGCTGGCTTCCGAATACGCCCTGGCCGTTCTGAACTGAGGCGGATTGAGAGGCTCCGTTCGGCACGCCGGGCAACGCTCCGCCCGCCTGAGACCGCTCAAGATTCCAGGCCATCAGGCTCGAGTTGTAACGGGCGATTTCGATGTCGATATTGTCTTCGAGCGCCAGCGCAATTGCGTCGTGCGCGGTCAGATAAAGCTTCCCGGCGCGAATCAGGACCTGGAGCCGGTCCGAATTCGACAGACGCACCGGTGGCACGTCTACTGGGAGATAGGGACGCCAGAGAATCGGAGCCGAAGGACGAATGGGCTCGATACCCGCGGACGGCTGTTGAGCCATGATCGGCAGTCCCGTCAGCAGCCAGCACATGCCGATCGCGATAGGTCTGGCGGCGCGCTGAAAAAGCTTATTCAAACGCCGCTCCGCTAAAGACGCCGTTGGCAGGGTCACCGGCGACAAGATCGCCGGTGCTGCCGGCGCTCCCGTAAACCTCCGCGCCGAGCGGAAGCTCGGCGGCACCATTGAAAAACCGCCCCGGGTGACCGGAAACTCCGCGCCGAGCTGGGGCTCGGCGGCAGGCCTGGGGGCCTGCCCCACAAGGTTTTTCGTGGTTGCTTGTGGACCGCAGGTCCATCTGGACAGGCCCGAAGGCCTGGCCCCACATCCGCTGCAGAGGGTCTTCATGCCTTTCGGTGGTCCCCAAGGCCATACTGATTCCGTTGAAGACGCGGTTGGCGGGGTCACCGGCGACAAGATCGCCGGTGCTACCCGGCTGTGCAGCAGCTTGTTGAAGGTCACGGCTTCACCTCCTGGGGCGGCACGCTGGACACTGCGCTGACGTGGCCGGAGAGGGCCTCCGCCATCGAGATATGGTTGACCTCCAGCGTCCGGCCGAGCGCCTGATCGAGCGCGATGCGAGCGTGCGTGTAATTAGCCATAGCCTCCGCCTCGGAGCTTTGCGCGCTGGCCAGATCCCTCTGATCCTGCGTCACCTGATACGGCGTACCCGCGCCCAGATCGTATTTCTTTCGATCCGCATCGAATGTCTGCTGCGAGAGGTTCCTCGCCTGCACGGCCGCGTCGTAGCGCGCCCGCGCCTGTTGCATGCCGATGACGGCGTTTTGCACGTCCACGCGGACCTGATTGATCTGCTTCTGAAAATTCAACTCGTTCTGCCGGAGTTCGATTACGCTGGTTGCGTAATCGGCCTGGGCGGCGCGATTTCGAAGTGGAATATTCAACGACAACCCGGCGGAGTAGTTCGGGAAATCGCGGGTGAAAATCTGCTCCAGCATTAATCCATAGCCGCCGGAGAAGCCGGGCACATTGCCGACGCCACTCAATCCGTTATTGGTCAATTCCGCAAAGACCTGCAAGGTCGGCTTCAGAGAATTTTTAATGCCTACCAGATTCAGCTGGTTGCTGTCGAGGTTAATCCTGGCCTGCTCCACTTCGAGTCGATTCTTGAGCGCCTCCGCGACCAGATCGTTGACGGGAGGCAGGTCATCGTTGGCGGGAATCGTGATGACGTCCAGCGGAATGATATGGACATCGGCGAGGTCGGATGTTGCAATTCCGGTGCGGCTCAGGGCGTTTTTCAGTACCGTCTCCTGTTGCAGCAGATTGGTTTGGGAGATTACGAGATCCTGCCGGGCCGCATACAGCTGCGACTGAGCCCTGGTTACTTCGATCTCGGCAAGCGTGCCGATCCTGACCTGGTCCTGATTGTTCTTCAGTAACTGGTCGGCCGTCGCTACTTCCTCCTGCCGTGCCTTCAGATCCTGGTTGAAGCTCACCAGGTCCCAGTAAAGGTTCAGGGCGGCGGTTACGGTTGTAATCACCTGCTGTTTGAATTGAAGGTCGGTCGCCTTTAAATTGTTCTTCTGGACGCGGATGTTACGCCCGTTCACCGCGCGGCCGAAACCGTTGAGCAGATTTTGCGTGACGACCAGATCGAGGTCGCCGTTCTGAAAGGGATTCAGGTTGTACGAATTACTATTGAGATGGTTATGGGTACTGGCAAATGTCAGCGTAGCCGAAAGACCCGTGGACCAGTTCTGCGTGTATTGAATCTGAAATGTCCTCGTATCCGAAATCAACGCGTTGGTTCCCGTGAGAGCCGTAAGGCTCTGCGGCGAAGTGGCGTGCTGAAAGTTCGCAAACGCAAAGATGCTCGGATCGAAAGACAGGAGGTTCGGGCCGAGCTGAGTGATGATGCCGCCGCCCGCGCTGACCCCGGCGCCGCCGCTACCCAACGGTGCCCCATTGGTATTTACGCTGACGCCGGTCAGATTTACGCTCGTCGGGCCGGCGGCCACCGGCTGTCCGACATTGCGTAAAAGGCTGCCGCTTTCCGCGCGTCTCAACAACTCGCGCGAGAGCAAAGGGCCGTAACGCTGAACCTCGATATCGATGTTGTTCTCAAGCGCCAGCGCAATCACGTCCTGCGCCGTAAGGTAAAGATTGCCGGCCCGAATCAACGAATCGAAACGCGATGAATTAACGAGGTTGATCGGCGGAACATATCTCTGCTGGTAAGGGCGAGTCAACCAGCCGAGCCCCCCCTTAGCCGGATCGATTCGAACGGAACTTTGGGCATTTGCGGCGCCGGCGACAAGCCCGGCAGAGAGAAGCCCAATGAGGGCGCGGGCGGTCGAATTCATAAGATGATCATTGTTCTCTAAGCAGGAGAATACGTGCGCAAGCGGGATTCGGTTCGCGCTTTTCAATCGCCTGGATGGATTTCCCGGTGGTAACTCTCAATGGTATAGTAGCCGTTTGTGACCCCGCAACCGGATCGTGTTCTCGATCTTTTCAGGCAGACGGGCGCTTATTTGCAAGGGCACTTCCGTTTGAGCAGCGGTCTTCACAGCTCCGGTTACCTTCAGTCGGCTCTCGTTCTGCAATATCCCCAGTACGCAGAGCTTTTGGGCCGGAGCCTTGCCAGCGCCGTTTCTCGTTTGACGGCGGGAGCGCCGCCAGGTTTGGTTATTTCCCCGGCTCTCGGCGGATTAATTATCGGACATGAGGTAGCGCGTGCGATCGGCGTCCGTTTTCTCTTCACCGAACGCGACAGCGATCGCCGGATGTCTCTGCGGCGGGGCTTTACGCTCTCGCCCGGCGAGCGCGCCATCGTGATCGAGGACGTCATCACCACCGGAGGCAGTACCAGAGAGGTGATCGAGATTGTGAAAGCGGCGGGCGCCGAAGCGATAGCGGCAGGTTCGATCATTGATCGCAGTGGGGGCGCCGCGGATTTGGGCATTCCGCGCGCGGCTCTCGAAACGCTCACGGTCCCATCGTTCGAACCGGAGCGATGCCCGAGTTGTGCTAACGGCGAGCCCATCACGAAGCCCGGGTCGCGACCCGTGTGACACTACCGGTACGAATTTGCCTGCTCTGATTTGACACGCCGCATTCGCATCACAATCGCTTACGACGGCACGGATTTCCATGGCTGGCAGATCCAGCCGGGGCTTCCGACCATTCAGGGAGCGCTCGAAGAGATCATTGGCGCGATGGAAGGCAAGCCCGTTCATGTCGCGGGATCCGGACGCACCGACGCCGGCGTGCATGCCGAGGCGCAGGTCGCCGCATTCACGATCGAAAATCCCATTCCGCCTTCCAATCTGCAGCGAGCCATCAACCGCCTGCTCCCGTCGGGGATTCGAATTCTCGACGCCAAAGAGACCCATGCGGAGTTTCATCCCCGATTCGACGCGATCGCCAAGACGTATCGCTACACGCTATTTCGCGGCCCCGTGTGCTCGCCGTTTGAATGGCGTTACGTCCACCATCATCCGTATCCCCTGTCTGAAGAAACAATGTTCGAAGCCGCGAGGCTCTTCGAAGGCGAGCACGATTTCACGGCATTTGCGGCTTCGGATGCAAGAGATTCCGAGGAGAAATCGCGCGTGCGGCGCATCTTTCGCTCGGATCTCGAGCGCGTCGGGGACGCGTTGATTTACACTGTCCGGGGCAGCGGATTTCTCAAACACATGGTGCGGAACATCGTCGGGACACTTCTTGAGACCGGCCGTGGAAACCTCTCTCCGGATGGCCTCGCGAGCTTATTTTCCGGCGCATCAAAGCACAAAGCGGGCCCTACCGCACCCGCCAAAGGACTAGTCCTGCTGGGGGTCGAATACGAGGAGAAGCCGCCAGACAGCATGTTAAGCTAGGTGGGTGAATCGCCTATACGATATCGATCCCGGACCGGATACGCCTGAAATCGTCAGGATGATTGTGGAAATCCCACAGCATTCGGCGAATAAGTATGAATACGACGGGAAGTTAGGTGTCTTTCGGCTGGACCGGGCGCTGTACTCGCCCCTTCACTATCCTGGCGATTACGGGTTTATCCCCGGCACGCTTGCCGACGATGACGATCCGCTCGATGTGCTCGTTTTAGTGCAGCAGCCCAGTTACCCCGGGGTGCTTATCGAGGTTCGTCCGGTGGCTGTGCTGAACATGGTCGACAGCAACGAAAAAGACCAGAAGGTGCTCGCCGTACCTACGAAAAACCCTCGTTACGACCAGATTCATACTCTCGATCAAATTTTTCCTCACGTGCGGCGGGAGATCGAGCATTTCTTCTCGATCTACAAGGAACTTGAGGGTAAAGTGACCACGATGGACGGCTGGGGCGGACCCCGCGAGGCGCGCAAGGCGATTACGGATTGCCGTCGGCGCTATCTGGAAGTGAAGAGCGCCAACGAAGAGCTCGGTATCCCGGCCAGCGTGTAGTATCCATCACCGGGGTAAGCGGAGCTCCTGATCCGCGCTGGACCGCTGCTTCCACAAATTAAATTGACACTCCGAGGAAGCCGACGAGGGCGTCGGCTGCGGACCGAGGGTCCGCCCCACAAAACCGGCGCGAGCTGTTATTTGGGGAAGGCCTCTATGGGTCGGTCGGTTTTTCGCCCGGCTTATAGAGCGTCGGGGGCTTGCGCGCGGGCTTGGCGTCGGCGGCCTTCGCATCCGTGACTTTCGCGGGCGTATTGCTTGCACCTTTTGAATCCTCCGCGGCGATTTCTCTTTCGGCCTCTTCCTTCTGCTTCTTGTCGTCTGCGTTCAGTTTCGAGGCGCGAGCAGTAACATCTTCTTTCCCCAAATCGAGACTGTCGGACGTGTTTCCGATCGCGTCTTTCAGTTCAAGCTCGTATAAGTCGAGGTCTGGAGGGCCGCTCTCCTTAATCTTCTGGAGTTGCGCCAGAAAGTGACTTTCGCCGTCGTGCACGGCAGCCGCTCCCAGGGCAATATCGGCGCCGCGCTGGAGCGCGTCGTCCGATACCGTGTCGATGGCATCAATGATCTTGTCGTAGTCTTCGAGAAGTTCGCGAGCCTCAAGCGAGCGGCCGCGCTTCTGCTTCTGGAGAAGCCGCTGCAGCTGGTCGAGGCGCTGCCGCGCAAACAGCACGTAGAGTTTGAGGCGATCATTGGGTTCCTGCGCCTCTCGAACCTTTTCAACCTCATCGCTCGTCAGGAAATCCCGTTCCGCGAACGCAAGGCCATTCCCCAGAAAACCGCCAATCAGGACTGCGTAAATCAGCGAGTGTCTCATCTTGCTCTCTCCATGATGCCTTCAAACCAGACATCGTGAATTTTCTGTACCTTCGCTTTCACTTCTTCGGCCAGACTTTGTTCGCTGGGGTCGAGCCGCTGCTCCAGATCGCTCAGACGAATGAGAAGTTCGCGGGAGTGCACCTCGGCATATTTATAAGGCCCGGGATTTCGGCCCGGGGTTTTCCGGCTTGCAACAAACGACTCCTCCGCGATGTCGAAGCTCTCCGAGACCTCTTTCAGCGCGGCAGAAAGCGCATCCGTATCGCCCTTTGCGAAAGCCATCTCCGCGTTCTTCTCCGCCACCGCCGCATACTCGATGGCGACGTGGGCTCGATGCTCAGGGTTCGGCTCGGCTTTTACCTGATCGAGCGACGCAGGGGGAGGCGGCGCCCAGAGCAGAAACAACATAAGCAGAGCGGTCATCGCCGGTTCAACTCGTTTTCGAGGATACGGACTCGCTGGCGAGCCAGAAATTCCTGATCGGACATTTTGCCGCCGTCGGTCGCGAGGAATTGCCGGTATGCTTCGATCGCGGGTTTCAACTGTCTCAACTTCTCCAGACATATCGCCCGGAAATAAAAGTCGCCGGGCAGTTCTTTGCCGAGGGCCCTCACCCGATCGAGCGCCGCGAGGCCGTCGGCATAATCCGCATTGACGACATAAATGGTGGCCAGCTCGTTCCACACCTTCACTTCATCAGGCCGGATTTTCGAGGCCGCCACAAACTGCTGCGCGGCCTCCGGCGCTTTGTGCGCATCGCGAAGTTCGCGGCCCAGGTCCATTCGAAGGTCGAAATTCGTCGGCTCGGCAGCGACTGCCAGTTGCAGCTGCTCGATCACTTTGTCAGTTTGCTTGTTGAGCTTATAGGCGTCGGCCAGCGCCAGCCGGTTGGCGGTGCTGGGAGAAGTTTTCACTGCCAGCTCGAGATTCGGAATCGCCCCGGCGGGATCGCCGTTATTCAGCAGGAGTTGCGCGAGCCGCTCTTTTGCAGCCGCGTTTTCAGGAAATTCGCGGTAGATCGCGATCGCATCCCGCGGCTTCCCGGCCGCTTCAAAAGCGCTTGCAAGTTCCAGTAGGCCATCGTGATACCGCGGGTCGAGGGCCGCGGCGCTGCGAAAATGTTCCGCGGCTTCAGACAGTTTTGATTGCTTAAGCAGAAGGTGAGCCAGTCCCGACTGGGCGGCGGCAGAGGCGGGATCCGCTTCGATCGCGGCTCGGTAAGGCGGTTCAGCCTGGGCCAGATCACCCGCGTCGAACAGAGCCTGTGCGTAGTACAGGTTGGCGCGCGCGGATTGCTGCGCGGAATTCGAGGGCGCATCTTTTGTCAGGCTGTCTTTTGTCAGACCATCTGTCAGGCCATCGAGAGCGTTCTTCAGAACCGGAACCGCCTCGACGGGGCGTTTGTTCCTCAACAGGAGCATCCCGAGGTTCAGATCGGCCTGATATAACCCCGGCTTGAGATCGAGCGTCTTCCGATACTCCGCGATGGCTTCGGCGTCCTTCTGTTGCAGGCTCAGGGCGAGAGCCAGATTAAAGTGGGCAGTGTAGTCGTCCGGGGCGGCGGCGACCGCCTGTCGCAGGAGGGACTCCGCGGCGGCGGGTTGGTTCGCATCCAATGCCTTTACGCCTTCGGCCAGAAAGTCCTGCGCCGGCGCGAACAGGAGAATGGCAAGAAAGGCGCACGCTAACGCCATATACACAGTTTAATTCGACGTCCGCGCGTTCGTGATCAGAACAAATCAAAGCAATCGTCAGAACGACGACGCGAGCGAAGCGGTCGATATGGTTCCGATGCCGATCAAAAGAAGAATCAGCATCAAAGCAAGATAGGTCTTCACCTTCGCATCGGCGCCCTCGAATTCCTTCCAGACCACAATTCCGCAGACCGCCGCGATTACGATGCCGCCCTGGCCCAGCGCGTACCCGATCCCCGTGGATACCCTTGCGGGACCTTCCGCCCGGTCCGCAGCCAGGCTCGCAATGGCGCCGGTGTACAGGAGCATGCCCCCAAGAATGCCCCACAGGTGCCGGTTCAGCTTCCCGCCAAACCATTCGTGGATCTCGATCGGCTCGCCACTCACGGGCAGGTTCATAAAAAACAGGTTGAAGACGAACGTCGAGAGGAAGACGCCGATCGCGAAAAGGAGACCGATTGAATAAGGGCCGAGCCCGTTTTCGCCCGCCTCCGATATCTGAACGAAGGGAAGAACCGAACCGATCATAAGTCCGGCGGCAAGGCTGAAGGCCGCCGCTCTCAGACTGACCTTTTTTCTGGTGGATTTTGTCTTGCCCAGCTGCGCCGCGGCGATCAGTTTCGCCAGCGAATACTCCCGAAAAGCCAGAACGGCAAGAACAATCGAGGCCAGCACGACCGCGGCGCCCGTAAACAGAAGCGGGGAAGTGTTTCCTGGATTCAGGATGGAGTTCCAGACCACATTAAGCACGAGGGCGAATCCCATTCCAATCGGGAACGCCACGGCGAGGCCGGAAATCGAAACGGCCCCGAGCTGAAGCATGTTCCCAAGGTTGAAGACCACTCCCGCTATGAACGCGACGGCCTCTTGCCGCTTTCCCGCGAGGCGCAGATCGTCCATCACGGAAAAGCCGTCAAAGCCGAGACTTCCCAGCGTAAACGCAAAGATTGTCGCAGCCACGAGCGCGCCGATGGCGAAATCGAAGCAATAGAGCTCAAAGCGCCACTTGCCGCCTTCGGCTTTGAACGTATTGGCCCACAATCCCCGGCAGAGCATTCCGAGGACGAGCATCAGCAAAACGATGGAGGAACTGCCAGGGATTATCATTCCGGAACGTAGTCGTTTATTCTATAAGCCGGCGAATAACAGTGGATTCTTTGGAATTCGTTTCGCCCGCCGGACAGGGCGGCAATTGTCTCTGGGCATAATAGTTCAGACCGTACAGCAGGCTCCTGGTCAGATTGGGAGCACATTGCGGGCGGCCTGCGAGCCACATCGGGCGCGCGGAGGCCGCCGCGTCGAATCCCGGGAAGGTAGCGATCTGAAACCACAGGAACCCCGCGCCCGCAAGAGCAACGGCTGTGCCCGTGGCAAACCTCGCTCCGAATAACGATAGAATTCCCCCCGCAACTCCGCCCGCGATCAGCCAAAGCAGCGGCTCTTGCCAGGGAATTCTTACCGCCCGAAATCCGTGGGCAAGGACGGCCGGGGCAATCCGGGATATATACGGCAGCAGCCCCACCAGCGCGACCGGCCCGACCATCAGGACTGCAGGACGTTTCGCCCGTGTCCCCAGCTGTTTCGGCGCTTCGCGCTCAAGCCCGATTCCGATGAGCGCGAAAGCGGCCGGCATCAGGGGAAGCAGGTAACCCGGCAACTTATTCAGCGACGCCGAGAAAAAAACGAACCCAAAAACCACAATGGCCGTTAGCGCCCGTATGCGAGGGTCGCCGGTAGACCGTGCCGGAAACAGTACCAGCAACGGAAACCAGGGATAGAGCAAAAGCAGCAATATCGGGAAGTAAAACCACCAGGGCTGGACATGTTGAAGCGCGGCGGAACTGAAGCGCGAGAAGGCCTGCTGGAGGAACAGGATTCGCGGAGCTTCGATGCCGTTTCGGAGTGTGCACAGGATGTACCATGGCAATGCGCAGACGCCGAAGGCCAGGAGCGGCGCCGGCCGGAGCCAGTCGCGCCATCCGCGCCATCCGACCGCAAGTACCGGCAGAAAGAGTACCAGGGGCACCAACTGCTTCGCCATCGTTGCGAGTCCGAGGCAGGCCGCCGCAACAGGCAACAAATTCCGTTCCCCACGCGCGATCCAGGGCATCGAGAGCATGACGGCGGCGGAGAAGAATACCGCGAGCGGCAGATCGGTCACGGCGACATGGCTGTAAGCGAGCCAGCCCGCGCTGGCGGCCAGCATGGCGGTTGAAAAGGATGCTACGCGCGCGCTCCATTCGATCCGCAGACGCCACCAGAAGAATGCCAGGAAAGTCAGGCTGAGAAGCGCCACCGGCAGGCGAGGCGCAAGGTCCGGGTTGAAGCCCAGTTTGAACGCTGAAGCCGTCATCCAATACAGCAAAGCGGGTTTCTCGAACCAGGGATCGCCCCAGAGGCGTGGCGTTACCCAGTCCCCGGAACTGGCCATCGCACGCCCGATCGCCGCATAGCGCGGCTCGTCCGGCGTCACCATTCCCATTCCGGTCAGATCGGCAAGGTAAAGCGCACACACCAGCCCGATCGCGGCCGCGATTGCCGCGCGGCGTGTTGCAAGTTGCCAGGTCAATAAATGATTATCAACCTGCCGCCTTAACCGCAGTGCCCATTACATCCACGGGAAGCGGCCCTCGCGCTAAGATCGAAATTGTTGCGCCATCGTTTGCTCGCCCTGCTCCTGCCAGCACTACTTCTGCCTGCCCTGCTGGCGCCTCAGTATCGTCCGAAACCGGCTTCCCGCAAACTGCTCGTGATTTGCATCAGCGGGCTGGATGAAAGATTTCTGGGCGAGCCTCCGTCACGCGTCAAGATTCCAAACATCCGCAAGCTGATCCGGCAGGCCGCAATCGCGAGCGGCGTTATCGGAGTGGCGCCGTCAAATACTCCCGCGTCCCTGACTTCCCTGATCACCGGACTCCGGCCATCGGATCATGGCGTTCTCTCCGATGAGGAGTCTTCCGCCGCAGTGAAAGCCATGCCCCTATGGCGCGCCGCGACTGAGAGAGGTCTTAAGACCGCTACGGTTTTCTGGCCCGCCACCGCCGGCGCGGAGGTCGCGTTTGACTTTCCCGCGACCGCTACGATGCCGGGCAGCCAGGACGTGTCTTTCGACTCCGTCGCGCGGCTATCCACGCCTCCCGGTACGATTGATCGCATTGAGAAGGAATCTCCGGGATTCCAGAAAGAACTCTGGGATGATGCCTCCGCGGCGCGCGCCGCGACGTACGTGTTGGAAACCTCCGCACCGGATCTTCTTCTCGTGCAGCTCACCGACGTCAGTGATGAGCAGCGACAAACGGGCGCGATCAGCATCTACGCGCGCGACGCCCTTGAGAACGATGACGATCTCGTCGGTCAGATGCTTGCCAAAGCGCCTCAGGGAATGGTCGTGGCGCTGGTCTCGGATCATGGTTTCGAAAATGAGAACTATCTTGTGCGCCCGCGTGTGCTGCTGAGTCAGAGCCGGCGATCACTCGCCGCAATGCCGGTTGAGGTCAAGTACGGCCTGATCGGTACATCCGATCCCGCTGTTGCCGAGCGCTTGCGCAGACTGATGATCGACGGGCACCGCCACGGCATCGCCCGCGAGCTGCCGATGGCGGAGGTCACAGAGAGAGCACCAGCCCTCCGCGACTGGGTTGCGGCGTTCGATACTCCAACCAACTACGTGGCCACCGAAGATGACAGCGGACCGGCGCTTGGACCCGGCTCGCATTTCGGCGTCAGCGGGTTGTGGCCCTCCCGGCCTGGTTACCGATCGGTTTTCGCGATCGCCGGAGAAGGTATACGGCCCAAAAAGCTCGGCGAAATCGATCTCCTGCAGATTGCCCCGACTCTGGCCGATGTGATCGGAGTCAAACTCCCCAGGGCAAACAAGCCGTCGCTCTGGCCCCTGATTGCACAATGACTGCGCCAGGTCTCCTCGCAAGGCTTTCGGTTTTGGCAGCGGGAGTTCTTTTGCTGGCAAGTATCTTCATGCCGCTTCCTTCGCATACGCGGCTGCATCCGTGGATCAGCGCGCTGCCGCTGGCGCTGGCCGGTATCGGATATGCGCTGTTTCAGTTCCAGCTCCGGCCTCCGCGCGCGGTGCTGCTGAAGCGCCTGCTCCTGGCGGCGGCGTTTGTGTTCTGGGCGATCGATCAGCTCATGCCCGCGGGCCGCGTCGCCGTTTTCATCGGAGATGCGGTCATAGCCGCTTATGTCCTCGATCTTTTCTGGATGCTCAGGGATCAACAAAAAGAGCGCGCGCAGGGATCCGGCAACGGCATTTAAAGCATTCGAACGACACTCTGTCGAAGACGCGGTAGGTAGGGTCACCGGCGACAAGATCGCCGGTGCTACCGCTCGACGTAAAGTTCCGCGCCGGGCGGAAGCCCGGCGGCAGGGCCGAAGCCCTGGCGCCACACCGGCCGCGCAGTGTCTTCATCCCCTTTGGCGGCCCGCCGCGGGCCATGGAACGTAGTGTGTCTGCAAACATGCGGATACACTTCCGGGCCGAATCGCGGGAGCTAAACGGACCGCGCAACCTCCGCCAGCGCGTCCGTCATCTCTCGCGCATCCTGATCGCTCAGCTTCGCGCGGTCCTTCGTGATGTAGAAAACGTCGATTGCCTTCTTTGCTTCCGTATCGACCAGGACTACTTCGATATTCCCGCCGCGCTTCGAAATCACCGAAGCCAGATCGTATAACAGAGCCGGCCGGTCCTGCGTAGTCAACTGGATCAGCGTTGCCGATGGAGACGCTTCATTGTCGAAGCTCGTACTCGCGGCAGCGAGTGCGCGCGGGTCGGCCTTCACCTTCGGGCGCCTTGCGAGGAGCTGGTCGACGTTTGTCTCTCCCCGGATCGCCTTGACCACCGTGCGCGTCACCTGATTCGCTTCATCCGGGTTCAGGTCGAGCGTACGGGTCGGGTCGGCAAACGTGAACCGGTCGATGGCCTTGCCATGCGCGTTCGAGAATGCTTCCGCTTTGAGAATGTTGAGACCGAAGCTCGAAAGCGTCGCCGCGATGGATGCAAACAGAAACGGCCGGTCGTCGGCCACCACGTCGAGCACCCAGACCGCCGATTTCGTTAGCGACGCCGCCACTCCTTTTTCTGCGCTCTGCTGCGCCAGACGCAGATGGCCCCGAATCTCCTCCGGGTTATGTGTTCGGAGATATCGTGGAGGCAGGCCTTCCAGGAACTCTCGCAGTTCCGGATCCGTCTGAGTGTCCGGCAGCGAGGTCCGCGCAGTCAACTCTCGCGTGAGTTCCGCGTAAGTCCTGGCGTAGAGGTTCCAAAGCAACTGGCGTCGCCAGGGCGTCATCGCCGCTGGATTCACCGAGCTGATATCGGCATAAGTCATCAGCGTCAGCAGCTTGAGCCGCTCAACCGTACCCGTCTTTGCGCCGAGATCGCGCGTCGTCCCGGGATCGGTAAGATCGCGGCTGTTCATGATGGCCGACATTTCCAGGTGCGCAACAATCAGAAAATCGACGACTCCCAGCTCCCGCTCGGAGATCCCGCATCGCAGCAACGCCCGCGCGGCGACGCGGCTCGATACCACCGGGTGACTCTCGTCGGGCGTTGCCTTCCCGACATCGTGAAACAGGAGCGCCGTCGTCAGCAGGTCCAGTTCGTCGGTCTCCTTCGCAAGCTCTCCAAACGTGTCGTCCTTTAGCCCCGGAAGACCGAGAAGCGTCTCGATCGTAACGAGCGTATGCTCGTCAACGGTATAGCGATGGTAGAAGTCATGAATGACCAGAGCGTCCATATCGCGCAGTTCCGGGAAGATGGCTTCGAGGGCATGTGTCTCATGCATGGCGCGCAGGGCGACCGCGGCGTGCGGCAGCCGGAGAATGTCCCGAAAAGCGGTCCAGAGGGAATGTTGCGTTTCCACCCAGCGCGCGAATGCCGGCATCGCGCGATCTACCCGTTCCTCCGTATCGGGAGCGAGCGGCAGACCGTGACGGCCCACAAATTCGAAGAGCCTCATCATGAGGCTCGGGTCCGACTCGAGACCGAGCGAAGCCCGAAGAAAGACGACTCCGTGCAGCACGGAAAAATCGGAGTTGGACAGCTTCGTCGTGCGATCCCGAAAGTTCGAAAACAGCCTGCTGCGTTTGGATTCGAACCGATCCAGACGGCGATTCGCGAGCCGCGCGATATTCCGGACGGCGCGATAGTATTCCCGCATCAGCGTTTCCGGCGATGCGGCGCCGCTCAGCATCGCAATTTCGTCCTGTCGCTCGAAGGTGAGTTTGTTGTCGTCGCGACCCGCGAGGTAGTGCAGGAAACAGCGGATCTCGAAGAGAACCGGAACGCCTCTCGGCAGATCGTGGTCTCCGGCCCCGAGTTTCGACAACCAGCGGAGCACCTGGAGATCGCGCAATCCGCCGGGCGCGTCTTTGACGTTCGGCTCCAGATGATAGATCGTATTCTGATAGCGCACGTGCCGCTCGTTTGTCAGTTGCACGATATTGCGGCCGAGATCCGGGCGCGGATCGCGAATCTGGCGGAACAGCTCCTCACTGCCGGCGAGCAGACGCCGGTCCAGCAGGCTCACCGCCAGTTCGGCATTCCCCGCGTCGATCTGGTTACATTCCTGCGGGGTATGGACCGACTGGCTGATCCTGAGCCCGTCGTCCCAAAGATCGCGCAGGAAGATTGCCAGCGGCTCCTGAATCGCCAGCTGAGTCTTTTCGTCCGGCGTGAGGATGAGCAAATCGATATCGGAATAGGGGAAACAGCTCGCTGCGGCCGTATCCTCCGACCGCGAGGAGAGCCACTTCGGGCGGCAGCCACCGCCAGCGCTTGCCGCACCAGTTCGTCAACGCGCGCCGTGCGGCCGGCGATGGCCGCGGCCGCATCGCGCGTCCTGAAGAACTGCTCCCGGATTTGCTGTTCCGTCACATATCTACTGTAAACGTGGGGTGAAACCCGGCCGGCAAATCTATATCGAGGTGAGTCAATGGATCAAATTTTCGGTTTCGGTGCGGGCAGGTCGCGCGCGATTACTTTGTCCTGAAAGCCGGTTCGGGCGTGCGAGCCGTCGCAGAAGGGTTTGTTCTGCGACTGGCCGCAGCGGCAGAGGCCGATAACGGTTCTGCCTGCCAGTCCGAACTGCTGTCCCAATGGGTCGAGGATCTCGAAATCGCCCTCGACCCGCACTGATCCGTCGTTATTAATCGTGATTTTCGTGGCTGCCATGAAAAGCCGATGCTAGCACGCGCTATGGCTTCGGCTTGTCGTCTTGCTTGTTGTCGGGTTTGTTGTCAGGCACTTCGTCTCCGAAGGTGACCGTCGTTTGCGCCCCGAAACGCTTGTAATGGTCGTACTTCACGACCATGTGGATTCGCTGATCCATGTTGCGGAAGTGGAGCGTATCGTCCGCCCGAGTATAGGTCGGGAACCAGTATTTTCCATCGATCTGCTGGCGGTAGGTCTCGAATTTCGGGAACTGGTTGTCTTCGCCCTTTTTCGTCAGCCCCACACCTTTGCCGTACGTCTTTACGATCTGCAGATCGCGGTCGTCTACCCAGATGTCGCCTTCGAAGTATCGCTCCCCCTTGACCATTTTTTTCGGCTTGACGCTGAATTTATAGCAATTGATCTCGTCGAGCTTCTCTTTGCCGTCGTACTGGATGTCGTATTTTCCAACATCATCCGAAGTAAGCACGAAAGGCTGTACGTTACGCAGATCCTGCTCGTCCTGCGGGGTCAGCACCAGATTCCGAAGGGTAACCATCGGCGCGTAAGTGACCTTCTCCTCACGCTCTTTGTTTGGGCCGAATGTGATGTCGGAGTTGATCTCCCACTTCCCCTCTACACTGCCGCTGGGATCGATTTCTTCCATCTTGACGGACTGCGAGTAGGTGTAGTTCTCCCGCGCCTTGCGGAACTCGGCTTCTTTCGCCGCAAACTTCTGGATGATTTCGTCCGGATTTATGGCGGCCGGCGGAGGAGGCGCCTGGCCCGCGGCGGACACGATACCTGCCGCTATCATCGAACAGAGCATGAAACCGCGCATCTGAATTCTCCTTACGACCTGCTTCTCAAAACGACGTACCTTTCAACCGAGCAGTTTCTTTGCGATGGTCAGCAACTGGATGTTGCTCGTCCCTTCGTAAATCCTGCCAATTTTCGCGTCCCGATAGAGCTTCTCGACGGGGTAATCTTTCGTGACGCCCACGCCACCATGGATCTCGATCGCCTTCGAAGCGACTTTTTCCGCTATATCCGAAGCATAATACTTCGCCATCGCCGCTTCTTTCACGAACGGGAGGCCGGCATCGCGCAATCGGGCGGCGTTGTAGACCAGCAGACGCGCCGCTTCTACTTCGGTCGCCATTCGCGCCAACTCAAATTGCACGCCCTGGAAGGTGGCAATGGTCTTACCGAACTGGCTGCGCTCCTTCGCGTATCTGGTCGCATGGCCAAGCGCGCCCTGAGCCAGGCCAACGAGCTGCGCGCCGATCCCGATGCGGCCCTCATTCAGCGTCTCAATCGCGATTTTATAGCCTTTGCCGCGCTCGCCGAGCAGGTTTTCCCTCGGAACACGACAATCATCAAGGATCAGCTCGCAGGTGGATGATGCGCGCAGACCGAGCTTATCTTCTTTCTTTCCCACTTCAAAGCCGCGGAAGCCGCGTTCGACCAGAAAGGCCGTGATTCCCTTGTATCCCGCCGCAGGATCCGCATTGGCGAAAAGGACGAAGAGCCCCGCTTCGCCGGCGTTGCTGATCCAGAGCTTGCGTCCGGTCAAGGAGTAGTGGTCGCCGCATTCTCTGGCGACGGTAGCAAGCGCGAAAGCATCGGATCCGGAACCAGCCTCCGAAAGGGCGTAGGCGCCGAGGGTTCCAGCAGCGAGACGCGGGAGATATTTCGCCTTCTGGGAGTCATCTCCCCAGCGCGCGATGGCGTTGTTCACAATCGTGTTCTGAACGTCGACAACCACGCCGGCGGAGGGATCGACCGCGGAGATTTCTTCGATCGCAAGCACGCACTGGAAGAAATTGCCGCCCTGCCCGCCATACGCTTCGGGTATCTCGATGGCCATCAGGCCCAGGTCGAAGAATTCCCGCAGCAGGCCGCGGTTAAAGACCGCCGCATCGTCCATCTCACGAATCAGCGGCGCGATGCGCTCACGCGCGAAGCGTCGCACAGTGTCGCGGAACAGGGCTTCCTCATCACTCAGCTGCGTGAGCGGCGTCATGCGGGAAATGCGGCGAGAGATCGCTGCTGCGATTCCGCGACGGCGGGATACACCACCGAACCGTGCCAGACGTTGACGCCGGCGCAAAGACCCGGATTCTCGCTGCAGGCCCTCTCAAGCCCCTTGTTCGCCAGTTCGAGGAGGTACGGGAAGGTAGCGTTGGTCAATGCGAAGGTCGACGTGTGGGGCACCGCGGCGGGCATATTCGAGACGCAATAGTGGAGCACGTCGTCGACGACGTAGACAGGATCGGTATGCGTGGTGGGGTGAGAGGTCTCGAAGCAACCGCCCTGGTCGATGGCGACATCCACCATAACCGATCCCCGTTTCATTCGCGAAACCATCTCGCGCCGGACCAGCTTGGGCGCGGAGGCCCCGGGAATCAGCACGCCGCCGATTACAAGATCGGCCAGCTTCAGAGTTTCGGAAATGGTCCATGCGTTCGAAGCCAGCGTGACGACCTGGCCGTTGAAAATATCGTCAAGCTGGCGCAGGCGGTCGAGACTGCGATCGATGATGGTCACGTGCGCTCCCATGCCGGTCGCTACCTTGGCGGCGTTTGTGCCAACCACCCCTCCGCCGATGATCGCGACATTCGCGGGAGCAACGCCGGGGACGCCGCCCAGAAGGATTCCCCTTCCTCCGTTCGGCCGTTCCAGATATTGCGCCCCAACCTGAACCGAAAGGCGGCCGGCCACTTCGCTCATTGGGGTGAGCAGCGGGAGGGATCCATCGGGCTCGACGATTGTTTCGTAGGCCACTCCGCAGATACCGGAGCTGAGCATACGGTCGGTCAGTTCTCGCAGAGGCGCCAAGTGAAGATAGGTGAAGAGGATCAGATTCGGGCGAAAGAAACCGTACTCGGAAGGCTGAGGCTCCTTTACCTTTACAACGAGGTCGGAGTTGGACCAGACGTCGGCAGCCAGGGGCAGTACAGTCGCTCCCGCCGCCGTGTATTCGGAGTCCGACAGAGTACTCCCCTCCCCCGCCCGGGTTTCCACCAGGACACTGTGACCCGCTTCCACCAGCCCGGTAACGGCGCTCGGGACCAAACCGACGCGGGTTTCATGGTCCTTGATTTCCCTCGGAACACCGATGATCATTTCTTTCCGCTTTTCAGCGCGACGGGGGAGGAGTCTCGGCGGAAGCCGCGCTGGAGGCATCTTCCGGATCTTTGGGACCCAGGCCCAGGCCAATCAGACTCGCCGCAGTGATTTTTCCGTTTGGAGTAAGTTTCTGGTCGGCCTGAAATTGCCGAAGGGCATCCGTCGATTGAGCGTCCCAGACACCGTCAGGCTCCGATTTCAAATATCCCTTATCGACCAGAGCTTGCTGAATTTCGCGGTACCGCTCTGGTGTAGGCCCGCTCTGACGCGGTCGGAAGCTGGAGCCGGCAACCGTGCCGGAACTCCTCCTTTTGCTCGACCGGGGTTTCTTCGGAGTTGAAGTGCTTGCAGAGTTTGCCGACGAGGATTTGGCCGTTTTCTTCGTTCCAGTACCGGCAGACTGCGGAAGCGCCAGCGAGGTCGAGAAAACGGTGAGCAGGAAAAGAAAAAAGCCGTTCTTCATCATCAGGAAAAAAGGGTGCAGCCGATAAAACAAAAGGGGGCATCGGTTGCCCCCTGCCATTGTACGGGATTGATGGGACTGGCGTTATCGATTTGATTTCTTTTTTAGTTCGACGTCGCCGGTACAGTTCCCGCCGCGAAGAACGACTGCCACTCGCCGCTCCCGCCGCGCGGACCCTGCGCCTGTCTCATTACCTGGAAGGCAACCGGCTGACCGGGCTTCAATGTCGCCTCGATGCGTCGGATATCTTCCGTGCTGGTGACCTTCTGGCGATTCATCTCGACGATGATGTCGCCTTTCGTCAGACCAATGTTGTCGGCAAAGGAGAGAGGATCCGTCGAGGTAACCAGGACGCCACCGCCGCCCTTGTATCCGAGACTCTGGCTGTCGGAAGGACGCAGCGTCTGAACGGACATCCCGAATTTCAGCTTCGACGACTCGGGTTGAGACCCCGATTCCTCCGGAGCAGTACCACCAATACCACCGGCGAAGAGCTTCGTCCGATCGGCGACGACAATCTCCACGGTCATGGGCTTTTTGTCACGTATGAGACCGACTTTCAGTGTGCTGCCGACCGGGCTGCCAGCCACCGTATCGATTAAATCCTGGCCCTTGCTCACCGGTTTGCCGTTGATCGTGGTAAGCACATCCTGTGCCTTCAGGCCGGCTTTTTCGGCGGGACCGTCGGGGATGACCCTTTGCACGAAGATACCGTGGTCGGCTCCGTAGACCTTCAGCAGAGCGGCGTTCTCCTCTGGCGGAAACTCAATGCCGATCGATCCCCGGGTCATGTGCCCGGCTTTGATGATCTCGTTGTAGACAGCAACGGCCGTATTGATCGGCATGGCGAATCCGATCCCCTGGTAGCCGCCGCTACGGCTGGCAATCATGGTGTTGATACCGATGACTTCACCGTTGATGTTGGCAAGCGGGCCCCCGCTGTTGCCGGGATTGATAGCCGCGTCGGTCTGGATAAAGTGTTGAAACGTCGTCGAATCTCCGGGGCCCAAGTCGCGAGATAGGGCGCTCACAATGCCCGCGGTTACGGTCGCCTGGAAGCCGAACGGCGACCCGATGGCGACCGTCCAGTCGCCAGGCTGCAATGCATCCGAATTGCCGATCCGCGCAGCAGGAAGATTTTTCCGGTCGACATGAATCACAGCGAGATCCGTTTCCTTGTCGGTACCTACTACCGTTCCGGGGTACTCGGTGTCGTCGTTCATGAATTTGACTTTGATCCGAGTTGCTTTCTCCACCACGTGGTTGTTTGTGAGGATATATCCATTTCGGTCAACCACAACTCCGGAACCAAGGCTCTGGGTAGGCTGATCGTCCGGTTCGCCGAACTGGAATTGCCCACCGCCGCCCTGCCCGAAAAACCGCTGGAAGAGGTCCGGCAGGCCGCCCTGATCCTGATCGTCATCATCTGGCGACTGTTGCTGCGGTTGCTGGCGCCTGCGGGGAGTGGCGCGAGACTCCGTTTTGGTCTTCGTCGGAATATAGTCGATGGAAATATTGACCACGGACGGTTCCAGTTCCTTTGCCACGCGGGTGAACTCGTTCTGAAGGGGCACCGCCTTCGGAATGGTAAGCGGCGTCGCATCTGGAGCGGCGGTCTGTTCCTTCGCTGCCTTAGCGCTCGTTTGAACCAGAGTGCCTATAATTATGCCGACGGACAGCATAAACAGCATGAGCGTCAGCGTCAGGAACTTCTGGCGGCGCATTTTGTCGTAAAAACTCATTTCAACTTGCTCCTCTAATCAGCGGCGCGATCTTCCGGGATTCAGGTCGTGAATACCTATTGATGAAGATGTCCTTCCGGTAACGTTCGTTTCAGGTCCGCTTTCTCTCAATATCGGCTCTGTTCATTTCCACCAGCAGGATACCAGCCAAAATCGCTACGGCTCCTACTTTACCGCGATTTGTCATCGTCTCGCCCGTCAACCCGTATGAAGTGAGCCATGCGACAAGAGGTTCGAGCGAGAAAATCAAGGCTGCCCTCGTCGGCGACGTATACTGCTGCGCCCAGGCCATCGCGGTAAACGCCAGGGCGGTTGCCAGAAGACCTGTGATCAGAATTGCCGCAATGGCGCCCGGCGACCAATGTACCGGAACGGGTCGCCCGAAAGTCAAAAGACCACCGTAGACCAGCAGTCCCAGCACTCCGGCTGTTCCGACCTGGAACACCGCGAGCGATTCGAATCCGACGAGAGGCGAATAATGACCAATAACCACGATGTGCAGCGCAAAAACGACCGCGCACAGAAAACTCAGAGTATCGCCCCGGCTCATCTCAAATCGCAGGGAAGGTAATGTCATCAGCATCATTCCCACCGAGGCGATCACGATACCGGCGATCTCAACGAGGCGCGGCTTGATCCTATAGACGAGCGAACTCGCTAAAGGTACCATCGGAATCGATAATCCGGTCAGAAACGCGGATTTCGAGGGGCTTGTCAGGCCGAGGCCCAGTGTCTGGAACATATATGCGAGAAAGAGTAGCCCGCCCGCAAGAAGGCCTCCCATGAGTCCGACCCTGCGAATCGCGCTCCGGTAGATCAACGCCAGCGCCGCGGCCGCCACCGTGAAACGCAATGCGAGGAAGGCGAAAGTTGGGATTTCGGCGAGGGCGGACTTTACAACTACGAAAGTAGTTCCCCACAGAATCGTAATTCCAGCCAGGGTTAGTTCGGCGCGTCGGCTTACCTGCATGCTTATCGTGCCGACCAGAACAGGATCCGAATCATTCGGGCGCGCTGTCCCGAAGCAGCAGAGCCGCTGAGAGGAGAATGCGCTTCAGGCCCAGGTCGCGACCGGCGGAGCGATACCACTCGGCCGCCGTATGCGCACCGCCTCCTTGTCCGCCCGCTCCGATGCAGACGGCGGGAACCCCCATCGAGAGTGGGATATTGGCATCCGTCGAGGCACAGTCGAGGCGCGAGCGAATTCCCAGATGGGCATCGACCGAGCGGATTCGAGCAACGATAGGTGCGTCACTGGCAAGGCGAGCGGCGGGCCGGCTTCCGATCTCTCGCACTCGGGAGGAGACCTTCGAGCCGGTGGCGCGCCCGTTCTCGATTTCCTCGGCCCTGGCAACCGAGTTCTGCAATATGGTCACCAGTTGATCGATTTTTTCGTCGCTCTCCGACCGGATATCGACTTTGGCCCGAGCGCTGGGTGGAATGGCGTTAATGCTGGCGCCCCCTTCGATAATTCCCACGTTTACGGAGACCTTCGGCGTGGAACGAGGGTCGACGGGACGCTGATCGACAAAGGACGCGACCGCTCGGCTGAGCGCGTGTACCGGATTGCCAATCCCGAAATCGCTCCAGCTGTGGCCGCCCGCACCGGAGAATGCGATCTCGAAGCGGCGGCTGCCAAGACCCTGAATCGTAATGTGGTCGGTGGCGGCTCCATCGAGAACAAGGAAGGCGTGGATCCTTCGGAGGAGCTCAGGCTGTCGGCAGATGTGCCTGATGCCGCACAGATCACCCTCACCCTCTTCGCCCACATTGGCCACGAGGAGTAATCGGTTCCAGAGTTCCGTCGAATCGGGCCCGGATTTTATAGCCTTCGCGATAGCCAGCAGCGCTGCGAGACCGGCGCCGTTATCGGAGACGCCGGGGCCGCGCATGTCTCCGTCGCGGTCGATCGAAATGTCGTCCCTGGTGCGGGGGGCGAGGACCGTGTCGAGGTGTGCGGTGAGGGCGATTAACTGGCCCTCGGGTTGAGCATCGATGGAGGCAAGAACGTTGCCGACGCGATCGATGCCGACATGCCAGCCGATGGAGCGGAACTGGGAGGCCAGCCATTCGGCCCGCTCCTGCTCGAGGAATGTGGGGGCGGGAACGCGGCAGATCTGCAGGTGAATATCGTTCACCCATTGCTTCTCACGCGTAAACCATTGGAGCGCCTCGCGGACCCCTGTGCGTCCGGCCAACTCGCCGGCTGCAGCGGCCACGGGCAGCAGATTAACCGCCACACTCCGAGTGTAAGGCACGAGAGCGAAACCATGTATTAAAGTGGAGCGGCATGGGCCTCGTCACCTTCGGGCAGCCGGACGACGGAGTCGTTCAGATGGCGTATGTCGTCGAAGACATTCAGCGGGCGATGGATGAATGGGTGACGCATTTGAAGGTGGGGCCGTGGTTTCTGCTGGAAAGTTTCACCGGGATAGACGCGCGGTACCGCGGACAGCCCACGGACGCCTCCATATCGCTTGCCATGAGCTTTGCCGGACACATGATGATCGAACTGCTGCAGGAGCACCGCCCGGTTCCGTCGGTCTACCGGGAGACGATCGAAACCCGCGGTTACGGATTTCACCATTGGGGCATCGCGTCGAAAGATTTCGATGCCGATCTCGCGCGATACCAGTCGCGGGGATACGAAACGGCGTTCCATGCGCGGGTGCCGACCGGGGGGCGGGTGGCCTATATCGATACCACACGGGATTTGCCGGGGATGGTCGAACTGATCGAGCTGGGCGCCGACTTCGATGAAGTGTTCGGCCGATTCCATGGCGCTTCGGTTGATTGGGATGGCAGGGATCCGGTGCGGCCGTTCGTTTAAACCGGCGATACCATGCGCACGGCTCCATCAGGCAAGCGATTGTTGCGGCGGAAGCTTGCGCATTTGGAGACTTGCGCATTTGGAGATGCGCATCTGGAGAATGACAAAGGATCCCAAAGCTGGTAAAAGCACATGAAGAGTCCAACCGCTCCCGCGTCCCTGAGGTTGCGGCGGGCGACTAATTGCGCGCGATCGCGGATTTCGGGTGAGCGGCCGGGAAGAGGCGGGGGCATTCCCGTTACAGACTGTGGTCATGCCGATTTGATACAAGAGTTTGTCGTGTTAACATGACAACTCTCGGGGAGGAGCGTGAACGCAATGTTGCGCGGTTTTCGATTCTGACAGCCGTCACCGTTGCTCTGGTGTTCGGCCAGGCCCCGGCCCCACAAGCCAAAACCGGTCCGTCAAGCATTACGATCTCTGGCGATGTCGACACTCCGTTAACTTTGAGTGTTGACGATCTGGCAAAGATGCCGCACGAGACGGTCTCGATACCGGATCAGGATGGAACCAAAGTCGAGTATGAGGGCGTTCCCCTCCGCGACATTCTGGCAAAAGCCGGGGTTCCACTGGGCGGAAAGCTTCGCGGCAAGGCGCTCGCGAGCTATGTGCTTGCCAAAGCGCAGGACGGCTATCAGGTCGTGTTCGCGCTGGGCGAGCTTGATCCCGCTTTCGGCAACGAGAAGATTCTGATTGCGGACAAGCGCGACGGCAAGCCGCTATTCGGCTTTCAGGGGCCATTGCGTCTGGTGTGCCCGAACGATAAAGCGGGCGCTCGCTCCGTGCGCATGCTCGAAACACTTGAAGTAGTGCGGCTCCAGAAATAATGAAGCCGGCTCGGTTATTTTTGACGGCCGGAATCCTGCTCGCCGGGTTCACCACTTTCTGCGCCGCGGCCGAGCCCGAAAGCGCGAGTTATCCATGGAATCTGCCGAAGGGATTCCCCATGCTCTACGTGCCGCCGGATAATCCGATGACCACGGCCAAGGTGGAACTGGGCCGTTATCTGTTCTACGACACACGGTTGTCGATCAACGGAAAGTCATCATGCGCTACGTGCCACAAACAGGAACTCGCGTTCACCGACGGACGCGCAGTCGGCATCGGGGCGACCGGCGAATCGCATTCACGCGGCCCCATGAGCCTGGTCAATGTGGCGTGGAACGCGAGTTTTACCTGGAGTAATCCGCAGATCAAAACGATCGAGGAGCAGGCGCTTGTGCCGATGCTGGGCGATCATCCTGTCGAACTGGGATTGCATGATGATGGTGCTCCGTTCCTCCCGATTGCTCGATCCGACGCCACGTACCGGTCTCTGTTTTCGCGCGCGTTTCCCGGCGAGAACGATCCCTACACGGTGACCAATATTACGAAGTCGATTGCCAGCTTCGAGAGGAGCATCATTTCCGGCCAGTCGCCGTATGATCGCTACCACTACGGACGCGACGACGCCGCGATTTCCGATTCGGCGAAGCGTGGCGAAGGCCTGTTTTTTAAGCAGCATCTCTCGTGTTTCCGGTGTCACGGCGGGTTCGACTTCAGCGACGCCACAACCTCCGCCGCCCACCCACCCTCAATGCGATCGGGCCGACGGGTTGAGTTTCACAATACGGGCCTCTATAACCCTTACCCCGCGCCGAATGTCGGCATTTTCGAATACACGAAGGCTCCCGGCGACCAGGGAAAGTTCAAGACCCCGACACTGCGAAATATTGCGCTCACGGCGCCCTACATGCACGACGGCAGCCTCAAGACTCTTGACGATGTGCTCGACCACTATGCGGCGGGCGGCAAAAATGGCCACGATAACCCCAACAAGGACCCCTTGATTGGCGGGTTTACGCTCTCCACCGAAGATCGCTCGGATCTGATCGAATTCCTCAAATCGCTGACTGACGAGGCGCTGATTCACGATACGCGTTTCTCGAATCCCTGGCCGGCATCAGTACGATAGAGGGTTGCGCGAACACGAGACCTCGCTCGAAGCCCTCTACCGCAAGCGGAGTTCACGGCGTTGGCGCGATCGCCTCATTCGGCTGATACAACCCCCGGCGCCTTTCATCATGAATCCGGCAGAACCCACCGACTTTCCGTTGGGTCGCTGGAATCTTTACATCGGCGGTGCGGGCCGGACCGTCGATGGCTGTATCAACCTCGACTTGTTTGCCGTGCCGGGGGTCGATGTTGCGGCGGATGCGGAAAACCTGCCCTTCCCGGCCGATATCTTTCAGCGCGTGGAATGCGACGCCGTGCTCGAACACGTTCGCGATCCCGTTCGCGTCATGTGCGAGATCCGGCGGGTGCTCGCGCCCGGCGGTTACGTTCATCTCGTGACGCCGTTCTGTCATCCGTTTCATGAATACCCGAAGGACTACAGGCGGTTCACGCTCGATGGTCTGAAGGAACTGGCGGGGCCGCTCGAAGTTGTCGCCGAGGGATGGCGGACAGGCCCTACCGCGACGCTGCTGGTGTTCGTCATCGAATACGTGAAGCTGCTTCTTCCCTGGCGCATCTGGCGAGGCGCCGCGCATCTGGTCTGCGGATGGCTGCTTTTCCCCTTTCGCTATCTCGACCTGCCGCTTTTTCGAATGCGCGAGGCGCGCCGGATCGGTAATCATTGCTACTTGTGGTTGAGAAAGCCCGAATACCGGCGCGACCCGACTTGCGAAACTGAATAAATGACCGGAACGGAAACTCCGCCGCGCGCGGCGCATTCACATCCGCCGGAAGACAAGGGTCACGTCGCGGACCGCTGCATCATGGTGATCTTCGGCGCTTCCGGCGATTTGACCTCGCGCAAGCTGCTCCCGGCTCTTTACAACTTGTGCCGTAACCATCTGCTGCCGGCCGAATTTGCAATTCTCGGTTTCGCGAAGGACGAACTGTCGGAAGAACAATTCCGTACCAGAACGCGCGACGATATCCGCGAGTATGCGGGCGCGCCACCCGATTGCGAGCTGTGTAACTGGATTGCCGACCGCAGCAGTTATCTCACGGGCGATTTCAAAACGCCGGCCGACTTTGTCAGGCTGAAAGACAAAATCGCGGAGCTCGACGCCCTCTATCACACGCAGGGAAACGTTCTCTATTACCTCGCGACCCTGCCGCAATTCATCTCGGAGATCGTCCGGCAGCTGGGCGAGCAGGGGCTGACACACGAAGATCACGGCGTGTGGCGTCGGATCGTGGTCGAGAAGCCCTTCGGCAGCGATCTGGAATCCGCGAAGGCGCTGAATCGCGAGATCAGCCAGGTTCTGAAGGAATCTCAGATTTACCGGATCGACCACTATCTCGGCAAGGAAACGGTTCAGAACATTCTGATCTTCCGCTTCGCGAACGGCATTTTCGAACCGGTGTGGAATCGACGCTATATCGATCACGTGCAGATCACGGTTGCGGAAAGTCTCGGTGTGGAACGGCGCGGCGGTTATTACGAACACGCGGGCTGCCTGCGGGACATGATTCCCAGCCATGTGCTTCAGCTCGTTTCGCTGACGGCGATGGAACCGCCGATTTCCTTTCAGGCGGATGCGGTGCGGGACGAGCAGTCGAAGGTTCTGCATGCCATCCAGCCGATTTCGCCGGAAGACGTCCTGACGCGCGCAGTGCGGGGCCAGTATGACGAGGGGAGGAATCGGTAATCAGGAAGTTCCCGCCTATCGGAGCGAGGAACTGGTCGACCCGCATTCGAATGTCGAAACTTTCGTGGCGCTCAAGCTCCAGCTCGATAACTGGCGCTGGGCGGATGTTCCGTTTTATGTCCGGACCGGGAAACGGCTGCCGAAGCGCGTCACGGAAATCGTGATCCAGTTCCGCCGAGCGCCCTTCGTGCTGTTCCGTGACACGCCGGTGGATAAACTGACGCCAAACCTGCTGGTGATGCATATTCAGCCGGATGAAGGGATTTCGTTGAGTTTCGGCGCGAAGATTCCCGGAGCGCATGTTCGGGTGGGCGGCGTGACGATGGACTTCCAGTACGCCGACTACTTCGGGACCGAGCCCAGCACCGGCTATGAGCGGTTGCTTTACGATGCCATGATCGGCGATGCCACGCTTTACCAGCGAGCCGATATGGTGGAAGCGGGCTGGAGCGTCGTCGAACCGGTGCTCGATGTCTGGAAAGCCCTGCCGCCTCGTTCATTTCCCGAACTATGAAGCCGGCTCCTGGGGGCCGAAGGAAGCGGACGAACTGATGAAGCGCGATGGCCGCAAGTGGAGGACTGAGTAGTCGCTGCTGGTGGCTCGTTCCCAAACCTTCCGAACCGCGTCTGCGACGGAGCGACGGGCCGCCTTTTCCGCAGCCATGCCAGTGCCTTTGCTAGTATGGTATGGCTATGGCAATTCCGAATATCAAGCGCTTCAGACCGTTCTGCCCGGAGTGCAACGCGAGTTACACCCTGATGGCTGTACTTCCCAGAGGACGCGAATGTTGACGCGTTCCTCGCTGAAGCTGTGACCCGCCACGACCACAAGGCTTTTAAAGACGCGAAGGTGCAGCAGACTAAAGTCCGCGTCGGTCAGCAGAAGCAGAAGAAAGCAAAGTAGTTCTCCCTGGCCGGGTTCAGTCGAAATGACTGATTTACAACTGGTTACGCTCGCAATTACGCTGCTCGCGATCTTCGGCGCGATGTATGGCAACCGCAAGGCTGTCGAAGACATGCGAGACGTACTGCGTGCGGAGATTCAAGGGCGAATTGCGCGGCTCGACCAACGAGATCCATCTGATTCTCCAGCGGATCGAGAACAAACTCGACCATTTTGCCGAGATTCAGGCCAGTCGCAGTTAAGCTCCCAGGCGGGCTCTGAGCGATCTCAGAGCTCGCAAACCCTCTTTCGAAACGTCGCTCTGATTATCCCGGCTGATCTTATCCAGCCACGGGATAGAGCTTTTGTCCCCACTCACCATCAGCACCCGCGCGATGTAGATCTTTTCGTCCGCGCTGGCATCTCCGAGCGCCGTATACAGCGCCTCCAGGACCGGCTTCCGTCTCGCGGCTTCCACAAGATACGAATACGCGACATCGTGATAAGAGGCGGAATTCAGCGTGTCGATGAGATATCGAAGAGGACTTTCCTCGGTAAGGTCCGTCTTCCCTTCCGCCGCTTTCGCTTCCGTCAGGGCGAAGGCAGCGGCAAGGCGAGGCGCCATTTTGTCCTCATCCTGCCAGAGTTTGGCCAGCGCGGGTTCGTCCGCCGGATTCCCGATCCTGGCGAGGCCCTCTGCCGCCGAGACCCGCAACTTCTCGTCCTTCGAACCCAGTTCACGCAGAAACACATCCCGATCCTGCGGTTGCGGCATCATCGCGATCGCGGCCAGAGCGGAGCGTTCGGATTTGATATTGCGTGGATTGGCGACGATACCTCGCAGAATCGGCAAAGCCTCTGTATTCCGAAGGACGCCGGAGGCTTCAATCGCCGTTGCCTGTACGCGATCGTCGAAATCGCGCAGCAGATACGTGATTTTCGGCCCGGCGGACGGGTCGCCAATCTTCTCCATGGCCGCGAGCGCCTCGTACATCACCTGGTTGTTCTTTGTCCGCAGCGCATCGATCAGATCCGGCAGCGCGGCGCGTCCTCGCAGAATTCCAATGGCTCGGCAGGCGTTTGCCCTCGTATCCATCGCTGAGCCGCCGCGGGCAAGCTGGCCCAGCGCCGTGATCACCTCCGGGCGCACGATTACGTAGGCATCGATCACCTGATCGTTCTTGTCGCTGAACTTCGCCTTGACCGACTCGCCAACGCGAATCACAGTCGAAGCCATCCCCTGCCTGACATATCCGGGAAGATAGAAGTTCACCAGCCCGTCTGTGGCGCGAAACTGCACTTCCGGATCGGCATCGTGAGTGGCGCGTATGAGCGGATCGATTGTATCCTTGCCGCCCAGCGCGATCAATTGCTTCACCGCTTCAATACGCGTATCGGCATTCGCGCTGTTCAGATATCCCGCGACAGTGGGAATCGCCGTGGGACCCTGCTTCGCAACTGCCCGCACGTCTTTTGGCGATTGAGCGAGCAGAAAACCGGGGCCCAGACAGAGGATAAAAATGACACGGCGCATCTCACTTGATTATCCCGCGCCTGGCCCCCTGTTCGCGGCGGCAGTTGTTCCCGATCTACAGTTTCGGCTGGGTGGGCCCGGCGGGACTGGGAGGGACTCCCGGCGTCTGCGGCGTATTTGGGGTAGTGGGCGCCGGAGCCGGCGTTCCATCGGGAGCGTTTCCGCGCGGGTTGCGATTCGGTTCCGTGGGACTGGGCGTGGGTCCATTCGGGTTTGTCGGTCCCGGCATACCGGGTCGGGGCGTACCCGGAGTTCCTGGAGTACCCGGGGTCCCTGGGGTCCCCGGAGTTCCGGGCGTGTTTTGCGCAAAAACGGGGTTTGCACCGGCAACTCCCAGCGCCAATGACGAAACGAGGAAAAATGCGATTTTGGCCTTCATGACTGCTCCTCCGAGGCGTCTAACGCCTGCTTCCTGAAGGGGCAGATCGCTGGCCAGTGTCGCTCAGCGAACGAAATCAGCGCACGAATTCGACCGTAACACGGTTCGGAATCAGACCAACCTCATTGCCGAGGTCCAGCAGCTTTTGGGCGGCTTTCGGAATGATGTCGCCCGCATCCACGGTGAAATGATTTACGTACATTCCGACAAATTTCTCCGCCAGACGCGGCTCCATATCCCGCGCAAATTGCAGCGCGTACTCAAGCGCCTCCGCGTGATTATCGAGCGCGTATTGAATGCTGTCGCGCATCATGCGGCAACACTCGCTCTTTACGTCGTCCGGCAACGACCGCAGAAGGATGTTGCAGCCCAGCGGTAACGGAAGGTGAAACTTGTCCTTCCACCACCTGCCCATATCGAGCACGCGATGAAATCCGGTCTTGTTGTAGGTCAGCTGCGCTTCGTGAATAATCAGGCCCGCGTCGGCGCCGCCGTTCTGCACTGTTTCGAGAATCTTGTCGAAAGGGACTACGACGGGCACAAAATCGGGCTCGTAAATCTTCAGGGACAGGAAAGCCGTCGTCAGGGTGCCGGGAACGGCGATCTTCTTCCCCTTGATCTCTTCCGGCTCCATCGGATGCAATGCTACGACCATCGGGCCGTAACCGTCGCCAACGCTCGAACCGCTCGCCATCAGAACGTACTTATCAACGACGTAGGGGTACGCATGGTACGAAATTGCGCTGAGATCGTAAAGTCCTTCCATCGCCTTCCGATTCAGCGTTTCGATGTCGGAGAGGACGTGGCGAAAGGCGACACGCGCCGAGCGAACCTTTTTCGTGGCGAGTCCATAGAACATAAATGCATCGTCCGAGTCCGGACTGTGCGCACTGACAATTTCGATGGGAATCTGTTCCGGCATACGAGGGAATCGTCAGTATCTCATGGCCTTCGCCCTGCGCGATGTTTTCAAACCGCGAGCCCGGCGATCGTCGTCGTTCGACAGACAGGAACCTCGACGATGGCCAGCCACGTGCTACGCTTACACCCTTACATGACCCGCCGCCAGCTGCTTGCCCTCTCCCCGGCCCTCCTTCTGCCCTCCTGCTCAACGCCTCCTCCCGCAAAGACCGAAGCGGAAAAAGCACCCGAACCGGTTACGGGACTTCACGCCCTATATCAGATGTATACGTCGGCAAGAGCCTGGGCGCAGGATTTGCAAATCCTGAAGTATTCCAGCATTAACATCGTTGAAGTGCCGCGGCAACCCGGCAAAGCGGCGGCGTGGCAGGTTGTATTCGTGTCCGAGGCGCTCCGGCAATCCCGCACCTACAGTTTTTCGGTGTACGAAGCCAGCGCAACGCTGCATCAGGGGCTTTTCCCGGACTCGCCGGAGAACTGGTCGGGGGGAGGGAAGCCGTTTCAGATCCAGGCCGCAAAGATCGATACCGACACGGTCTGGGAAACGGCGCTGAAGCACGGCGCGGAATACAACGCAAAGAACCCGAAGATGCCGATCTCTTACACGCTCGGGATCGAGCGGGGCGCAGACCCGATGTGGCGGGTAATCTGGGGCGAAACCGCCGGCGAAAGCAGTTTCTCAGTCCTTGTGGACGCCTCTACGGGCGATTTCGTGCAGATTCTGCACTAGCCGGCGTGGGCTGAACTGTGGGTTTTGGCCTTCTTGTGCGAATGGTGCGAAGACTTGTGAGTTTTGGCGTGAGTGGGTTTTGCCTTGGTCGTATTCGCGGCAGACGCGGAAGCGGGAGCGAATCCCAGGACCAATGCGGAGCAAAGGGCGGCGTATAAAACGAAATGGCGCATTTGTGTTTTATCTTACTCCATCTTTTATCTTAATTGGTCCGGCGAAGGAAAATTTCTGTAGACCAGATAAAAGCTCCAGACTGTCAGCAGAACGCAGAGGGCGGCAAGCGACCGCCACATTCCCTCCCGCGCTGGAGTGGAACGGATCGGCGTACCGGCGGCATAACCAATCACGAAGCCCGCGGCCAGGCCACCGATGTGCGCCCAGTTATCCACGTTGAGGCCCGGAATCAGACCGAAGGCAATGATATAAACCACCCAGCGGCCATAGGTGTTCCGGATCGCGCGCCCGATCGTCGAGCGGTTGGCGACGCCGAACGCGATCATCGCGCCGATCAATCCCATGATTCCGGCCGACGACCCGAGCGAGGGTACCAGAGGATTCTCCAGCGCACTCAGATAGAAGCCGCCGACCGTTCCCGCGAAATACACCACGAGGAATCGCGGCGTTCCATAGACCTGCTCGGTTTGAGCGCCCAGATCGTAGAGCACCCAGCTGTTCATCAGAATGTGCAGCCAGCCGCCGTGCAGGAACCCTGCCGTGACCAGCCGCCAGTATTCGTGATCCTGAAAGATCAGCGGCCCGATCTTGGCGCCCAGCGCGTAGATGGCTTCGTTTTCGCCCATCGTCCGCGCCAGCAGCATCGTGCCGAAAAACAGTCCGAAGTTGATGACCAGAATCAGGATCGTGGTGAAGTGCGCATGCGGAATCAGGCCGCCGAGGATCTCGCCGGGGCGCCGGACATCGATAGCGCGCGGTCCGATCGGCTGAGTGCAGTAAGGGCAGGTGCGGTCGCTGCTGGTAACGAAGGCCCGGCAGTTCGGGCACATCCGGCGATTATCCACGTCTGGAGCTTTCACCGGAGAGCTTCATTTCAACCACACCGCGATCCGGGGCGGCAGCGGCGTACTCGCGCGACGAAGTGGTCCTGGTCGAGCTTTTTGCGAACCGTCAGCCGAATCGCAAAGGCGAATCCCACCAGAAGCTTGAGGATATCGAGACCGGAATAAAAGCCGTGGAGCATCCAGAATTTGTGGACCTCGGGATCCGCGGGCGGCAGGTCGTCCACTCTGCGCCCGATCTCGGCGATTTGCGGCGCGAGAAGGAAGTGCTGAGCCGTGACGATCAGAAGCATCGCCGCACAGAGCCCGAGCATCAGTTTCTGCGGCCGGGAGCCGAACAGCAGCAGGATAAACAGCGCGCCGCCGAGCGCAAGCTCCACCCGCTCCCAGTTCAGGAAAATCCAGTTGTTCTCTTCGCCCGCGTTCCGGCGCAGGATGACCCGCGCCTCCGCGCGTCCGATCTTGTTCAGTTGAGCCGAGGTCGTCGCGCTTCCCGGAGTTTCCAGAAACCGGTCGACCGTCTGAAAGTTCTGCGTCACGGCGATATCGGTCAGAATCCCGGCGCCGAGCCATGCGCCCAGAAGGAGAGAGGCAAGCCGACGATACTGGATCACGTCCGCATTGTCGCAAATGCTTTTTTGCCGGGCCGGTTTACCGGCTTCGCGGACGGCTGGCGGGAGGGATGATGTTATTCATCCGAAGATACTCCACCATCTGTCCATAGTGATCGTAAGTGTGCCAGTAGAAGATCGCAACGGATGCCACGCGGGGACTCTTGCCTTTGGGATTGAACGGATCCGCGGTCAACTCCATCAGGTTTTGGTTGTTCAGCGTGGCTACGGCCCGGTGCGCATGGGCAAACGCATCTTTCATGTACTTGACGATGTCGTCTTTGCTCGTCAGGTTGTCCGGCCCGTTGTCGTGTTCCTGAGAGGGAATCGGCTCGCCCAGCAGGGCGCTGGCGACGCAATTGATCTCGAATGAGATATGTCTGGCCTGCAGCGCGAAGGTCCGCACGCCTTTGAATTCGCCGTTCGTCGGCGCGAAGTTGAACTTGTCGGCGGGCATCGCTTCGGTGGCGCCCACGACCTCCCGTTCCGTGCTGCTCAATTGCCGGTCGAAGATTTGTTTCGCGTCTGGAGTAGCGTCCGCGGCAAGCATCGGCAGCGTAATAAGAGCGAGTGCGGTCAAAGATCGGATTAAAGTCATCGGTCCACCAGTTTACCGGCTTTCTTCCGCCGACGCCCATTCGCGCCCGGATTGCTATTCTGCTGATTTGATTTCCGACGCGAAATTCGTAGCGCGCCTTTACACGCAGCCTGCCTCGGCAATGAGCGACATTCTGGATCGGGGCAGCCTGGTATTCGCCAGCGTCTCGGTGATTGTCCTGTCCTGGCTGCTGGGGCACACGATTCGTGGCCTTCCGCTTTCCTTTTATTCCCCTCTGCTGATTCTCGCGGCCGTCTATGTCCCCGGCGTTCTGGTGATCAGCGGCATTGCCGGCCGATTTGCGGGCGGGTTCGGGAGCGTATTCCAGCGTGATTATGCGCCGCTGCTGACGTGCATCGCCAGCGCGTGGATCGCGGCGAATCTGCCTTTGCTCGTGATCGGTTGGTTCTGGCCGCGAATCTTCGTTTACGCAATCATGGTCGCTTATCTCTATTGCGCGGTCCTGATTTTCCTCGCCGTGCGAACTGTGCTCGGAACCGGAAACACCGCGGCCGTCGTAATCGTTTGCCTCTCCTGGATTCCGCTTGCGGCCGCGTATTACTTCTGGGGCCCGATCCAATATGTTCTGGGCTGGCTTGCGTCTCCGTTTTTTCTCTTCTTCATCTTCTACTATCTCCGCGGCGAATTCGGCGCCCTGGGAGATGGTCTGCGGCGGCGTCAGAGCTTCCGCCGAAATCTGGAAGCTGCCGCGATCAACCCGCACGATGCCGAGGCGCAGTATCAACTTGGCCTGATTTATCAGCAGCGCCGGCAGGTGAGCGAGGCTATTCGCCGCTTCCAGAACGCTGTGGCGATCGATCCATTGCACACCGACGCGCATTTCCAATTGGGTCGCATCGCACTCGATCAGGGGCGGCTCAAGGACGCTCTCGGGTTTTTCCAGACCGTGGTGAATCAGGACGAACGGCACAATCAGGGCGAGATTCTGCGGGAACTCGGCGCTCTCTATGTCGAAGCGCATCAGTTCGAGGACGCGCGGCATGAACTGGCGGAATATGTGGAGCGAAGACCCTATGACGCGGAAGGCCTCTTTCACTACGGGCAGGCCCTGGAGGGTCTGGGAAAGATGAAAGAGGCTCGCGAAGCCTATGAGCGATCGTCCGAAGCGGCCGCTCTGGCGCCTTCATATCTGCGGCGGGTTGCGGGAAGATGGGGCCGTCTCGCACGCAAGCAGGCCCTGAAACTCACTTAATTTCACTTAGAGCATTTTCACAGTTTCTGTACAGCGGTTCTAACGTGTCCGGAGCCGGTAGCGCCGGCGATCTTGTCGCCGGTTCCCCCTCCTGGGATGGTCCGCCGTCCCATACCGGATTCCGAAATGGGACCGGATTCCGAGCCGCGACCGGAAGGGAGCGAATTCTACAGTATTTGCGAAAATGCCCTAGCGCGGAACCGGTCCGGGTGTGAACGGCACTCGCAGGTCTCCGCGCATGTATCCGCGCATAAGATCGCCATCGAAGCCGCCCATCCAGAAACTGGTTCGCCAGGGAGTCACGGTGTCGATGGTTCCCCCGAAATAGCTTTCGGCGCCGCTGATATCCGCGTTCTGTCCCCGGATATCGAAGTCCCAGATGGCCTGGAGTCCGAGCCGGCTTTCCATGCGCTGGTCCTGCGTGAAGAAGTCGATCGCCCAGATGCGAGTCTTGTAAGCCTCCGCCTCGACTGGATCTTCGGTCTCCGCCAGTTTCAACGCCAGCCACTGCTTCCGGCGCTGGAAGTAGTCGGAGAAAGCGGTGGTATAGTCCGGCGCAGGCGCTACGCCGATTGCGGCTAACACTTCGTCGGAAATAGAGTTGAAATTCTTCGGTGAGCGGCGTCCATAACCCTCCACCATTTGCCAGACTTCGAGGGAAGGGTCGTTGATGTCCAGCGGATCTTCGCGTCGCAGCTGCCAGCCGTCGCCGGCGATTTGCAGATTGAACGGGCAAATGGGCATGATTATGCCCTGCAACTCGTGAAAGATAATCTCGTTTCGCAGCTCGAATTTCGGGAGTTTCTTCAAGTCGCGTTCGCCTGGCAGGAGAAAAACCCGCGCGCCGCGCGCGAGATCGAGGCGCTTCGGCTCCAGGCCCTCCTCCAGCAACTCGGCGCTTTTGACTTCTACTCCGAAGTTCTCCGTGTGCGGTTCGCGGAAATCGCCATCCGGGATCTGCTTACGCTGCAGATAAATCACCTGATCCATATCGCTCTCATGGCCCACCGCGAACGTATAGCCGCTCACGCCGCGCGGTTCGTCGCTCGGATCGGGATCGGTCGCCTGGCGGCATTGCCAGTAGCCTTCAAAATTGATGCGGAGTTCGGTCATTTCTATCGGTGATTAAATCGGGAAATGGGAAATCTTAGTCGGCTTTCCCGTCGCTGTCCACAAGTTGGCGAAATGAAGCCTGGTGGCGTGAACGTTCTGAAAAATGAAGGTCGCGCGTTCTTTTAAGACATCCGGGACGTAATCAATGAACTCCCAGCATCGGGTTTCCAGTTCGTTGAGTTTCTGAAGATACCAATCGCGGGTGATCGTTTGATCGGGTGGGATCGGCGGGAGTTCAAAACTGGGTCCGGCGTTTTTACCGTCCACGCCCGCCGGCATGCGCGTCAGGATCTCGCCGAGCGGACGGATCACCATCGTCATGAGCGGAAAAAACGCTGCGTAGAATTGCGCAGCCTGCCGCGGATAGTTTTGAGAGAAACTGAACTGCTGGAACCAGCCCCGAAGCATTACCACCATCAGGTTGTAAGCCTCGTTGAATATTTCCATCCCGAACCGGCTTGCCGTGTCGGTGACAATCGTCCCGTGGCCAGAACCCGGACTCTGCTTGAGCACGGGATTTTCCACCACATCCAGGGTCGGATTGAAATCCGGAATCGTGCGTTTGGCCTCCTCAAATTCCCGCAGAACACGAACGAACATCTGAAAGTGTGAACCATTCGGGTCGAGCGGCGTCAGGCCAATCCCCTCGCCCTGCTCGATAATCAGGCTGATTGCCGCCGCGGCCTGCTCCCGATTCGTCACCGGTTCGACCGTAATTCGGTACGCAAACTGCGAACCGTCAACCTGCCGGTCTGTATTCCCGCGAAAGATTTGCGTGGGATCGAGGTTCTGAAAAGCGACGCTGATCTCGGTATAAAGTTCCTGGACTGAGCTGTACTCGGTCTCCGGTACGTTAACGGCTTCGAGGAACTTTGCGGCCGCTGGGGCCGGGTAATCCGGACAATAGCCATCGCGCGAAAAAGTGGGCGTAAGCTCTTCCGGTTTTTCGAACCACACAAATCGCCGAAGGGCAGGCACTCCGAAGGGATCGAGCCGGAAAGGAATATCAAGCGGATACCGTTTGGCCGGCTGCGGGAAGTTCGGCCGGTCGAAGTTCAGATCGCCGCCGATTGCGTTCAGGAGATTGCAAACCAGGGCAAGGTGCTCCATTTCCTGTCTTGCGATCAGCATCAGTACGGCTTCCCAGCGCTGCGCCATTTGCATGACAACCAGATCGGGAGATTTGCCGAAGTCGCTCGCTGTTTTGCGTATTGTGAAAGCTGTGAACAGGTATTGACAGCAAAGCCCGTGTTCGAGTTCGGCGCCTGTACGAAGAGCCTGGATCAGTTCTTCCCGCGAACCTATGCGGGGATTCGATTTCAGAGCGTTGAGCACCTCTGGGAATGTTATGTGAAATGGTCGTGGATTTCAACGCAAATCGGCATTAATGAAACGTTCGCGCCGCTCAGATCACTAAGCAGGGAACAACTCGAGTGCGTTCAGAGCCCCGGGTTGCGCTGGCATAAATGAACTCGGACTTCGTCCGCAGGCCGCTCCAGAAACCCGCCTCGGGCAGTTTCGCGGAATTTATGTTGCACAGGACTGCGTGACTGGAGAACGTAGTCTCTCAATGCTGCTGCATCATCGCGGTGATCTTGCCGACTTCTTTGATGAGATCGGCCAACGTGGCATTGCCGCCGTCGCCGCAATTCAGATCCGGCGTCTCTTCGCCGCCAAAGGAGACAGTCATTTTCGACCCGAACGACGCGCTTTTCATACAGTGCTCGGCGGGTAATGATGCGAGGGGTCCGGCGGCCTTAAGGGAAGAATAAAAGCTATCGACCAGCGCCTGCGGCAGCTGACGCTGGACCGGCTGCGGCTGGGCTTGTCTTGCGCCGAACGCCCCGCGGAACCATAGTCATTTCCGCGGCGCCCGTCTGGTCGACGACAATCCGGAACCCGGAACGATTGGTAGAGCCGGAATCGACGATCGTCGCGGCGTCATCGGAAGGCGAGCCCGGCAGGCGCGCGGCCATTGCCGCCAACACGCCGACGATCGCCAGCAGCCGCAACATCTGTCTATATTCTGGCAGATTTTCGCTCTACTGGCGTGAAAGGCGGCAGAGCGTTTCGGCAAGCACAAGGGCGCCGCGCGCAATGCCTTCGGGCGAAGAGTATTCATCCGGGCGGTGGCTGATCCCGCCGCGGCTGGGGATGAAGAGCATCGCAGTGGGCGCAATCAGAGACATGAACAGCGAATCGTGATAGGCCCTGCTGATCATGAACCGATAGCGGACTCCATGCGTCCGGCAAGCCGTTTCGAGTGCGGCAATGGCGGCGGGATCGCAACTCGCCGGCGGATCGGCATTCAGTAGTTCGCTGCGCAGGGTCACGTTCCGGCGGCTAGCGATCTCTTCGGCGGCTCTGCCGATGCGCGCCAGCACGGCGTCGCGCCGGACGCCGTCGATATCGCGGACGTCGATCTCCATCCGCGCCCGGCTCGGAATGCTGTTGACTGCGCGGGGGAAGATGTCGCAGATCCCGGTGGTGCCGACCGTGTCGATCGCGCCCGTCGATTTCGCTGCCGATTCGACAGCCAGCGCAATCTCGGCCGCAGCCAGAAAGGCATCGCGGCGATGCGGCATCAGCACCGCTCCCGCATGGCCGCCCTCGCCTTCGATCTCGATTCGGAGAGTCGCGGGCGCGGCGATGGCGGTCACGATGCCGATATCGACCTGCTCGTGTTCGAGGATCGGTCCCTGTTCGATATGAAGTTCGATAAAGGCGGAGTAGCGTTCTTTTGACAGTGGAACCAGAGACAAATCACCCGTGAATCCGCGCAGCGCGGCGCACTTCGTCGAGCGATGTGCCATCCGTGTCGCGCAGTTTGTCGCCGGCGGCTATGGGCAGAGCTCCCGCCATCATGCGGCTCCCAAAGCACCCGATGCCGAAGCGTGTAGGTTCCTCCGACGTGAAAACGATCAGTTCGAGGGAACGGCGCGGCTGAAACCCGGTGCGCCTGCAGTGACCGAATCGCCTCGAGTCCGCCGAGTACGCCGACTGTGCCGTCGAAGCGACCCGCGTTCGGGATCGCGTCGATATGAGAGCCCGTCGCCACAGCGGGCATGCCGGGTTCGCTTCCCGTCCAACGTGCGAAGGTGTTGCCGATGGGATCTTCGCGCACTTCGAGACCGGCGTCCACGCAAAGATCTTTGACGAACCGTCGGCCACGCAGATCGGCCTCGGTGAAGACGACGCGGGTGACGACAGGCGCTGGCTCCGCCGAAATCGCGCCGAGTTCGTCCAGTTCGCGGCTCAGGCGTTCCCGATCAATTTGCAGTTCCAAAGCTCAGCGATTCCAGTCTTTGTAGATGAGGTATTTCGTCGGCACTTTGCCCAGTGCGCCGAACCATTGGGGCAGCCAGGGCGCCATCCAGATGAAATCGCCCTTTGCGACCGGGTACCAGTGGTCGCCCAGGCGATAGATCCCCGCGCCTTCGAGCATCAGCGAGACCGTGCTCCATCACGTGGATCTCAACCATAGGAAGCGTCGCGCCCGGCCGGAACGTCATTGTGTTGACGGCCAGATCGAACGCCGGGTCGGCGGGGATCAGGGTGCGCACTTCAAGGTCGGGGTCGCCCATGAGCGGGGTGGGAGCAATGAGGCTTTCGCTGCCTCGAATGCAGGTCGGCATCGAGGTCCCGGGCAGAGGCTGGTAAGCCTTCTCGATTACCGCCGCCCGGGCTATGGATTCTGCCGTCAGCTCAACGCCGGCCGGGAACCAGGCGTAGTCGCCGGCTTTCATCCCCTGCAGCGTTCCCTCAATCACGTAGACGAAGCGTTGCGTCTCACACCCTGGCAGGAAGCCCCCCGCTTCAAACTCCGCCGTGTATTGGGTGAATTTCGCGCCAATTGCCGGGAGACGCATGCACGATTGCCGTGGCGCGTCTTCATCCCGGGCAGCGGCGCGCGCACGAACGTGTCCGGCGTCTGCAGGAGGTGGTCCGGGTGACGTGCGCTTCTTGTTTGTCCGAAGGAGTGCATAGCCTATTTTGGCCGTATACCTGACTCATCAGGGACCGTCATCACGCCCGACTCACGAGCTTGTCGGCGCCTCAATGAAAGCAACGGCCTTCCCGACGAACGAAACTCCCGCTCGTTCCGAGCGCACTGGTCGCCTGTTGAGCCTGCCGTGGGCGTGCCAGGCCCGGAACGGATTGGAGGCAACCGTCGCAGTACCAGTTGGGCTTGCCAAGTATAGCAACGCCCTATTTTGGACGAATCAGCTTGCCTCGACTGTCTGAACAGAAGTTCCCGTCCGCGAAAATGGTTTCGCCGCGGCGGATGGTCCGCCGCACCACGCCGCGAAAAGTCTCACCCGCGTAGGGGCTCAGGCGATGGTGGTGCGCCATGTCTTCCGCACGCAGAGTAAAGGACGAGGTAAGATCCACAAGCGCGAGATCGGCGTCATTTCCCGCGGTGATCGTGCCTTTGCGTGGAATGCGAAAGCGCCGGGCAGGTGTGGCGGCGAGCAGGCCGGCAATTCGCTCGAGCGGAACGCCGCGTTCGAAATGACCGCGGTCGAGGAGCACCGCAAGCGTGGATTGCACGCCCGCAATGCCGCCCCATGCGCGCACGAAGTCCGCCGTCTTCATATGGGGCGGCGCGGGGGAGTGGTCCGAGGCCACGATATCGATGGTCCCGTTGACCAGTTGATTCCAGAGTTCGCTTCGATGCCCGGCATTCCGCAGAGGCGGCGCGCACTTCGCCAAAGCGCCGAGCCGTTCGACATCTTCGTCGGTAAAGAACAGGTAGTGAGGGCAGGTTTCGATCGATACATCGACTCCGCGCGCCCGCGCTTCGGCAGCGGCGACAACGCCGCGTCCCGAGCTGATATGAACGATGTGGAGCCGCGCTTTCGCCTCCGCCGCCATCAGCGTCGCGCGCTGAATCGCTTCGAGTTCCGCGAGCACAGGACGCGAGGCGAGGAAATCTTTGATCGAAGAAATTCCGCGGGCTGCCAGTTGGCTCGTGATCTCGTGGCTTTCTGCGTGAACCGCGACAGGAAGATCCAGGCGCGCCGCCTCGACCAATCCTTCCCAGAGCGTAAGGTCGTCGGCGCGGGGAAATTCCGGCAGACCGGAATCGCACAGGAAAGCCTTAAAGCCGACGACGCCCCGATCCGCCATTTCCGCCATCTCAGGCATGTTCCCCGGAATAAGCCCGCCCCAGATCCCGAAGTCCGCAATGGAAGAAACCTCAAGGGCGGCACGCTTCCGGTCGAACTCGCGCGCATTGACCGTACACGGCGTCGAGTTAAGCGGCATATCGAAGAAGACGGCGCCACCGCCCGCCGCAAGCGCGCGGCTACCGGTCGCGGCGCCTTCCCACTCGGTGCGGCCCGGCTCGTTGAAGTGCAGGTGGACGTCGATCACCGCGGGGAAAACATGCAGGCCCCGCGCATCGATTTCGGTCGCCCCTGAGAGTTCAGGCTCAACGGCCACGATCGTTTCGCCTTCGATTCGGATGTCGGCGCGAAGGAGTCCCTCGGGCGTGACAACCGTTCCACCGCGTACGACCACAGAACTCAAGCGGCCTTCTCCAGTTCTTCGAGGAAGTTCATACCCGCGGTCAGCGCTGCATCAACGTCTTCGGGAAGCACTGATTCATCGGGATGGTGGCTGAGGCCGCCGGGACTGCGGAGAAAAAGCATCGCAGCTGGCATGCGACGCGCAACGATCATCGCGTCATGCCCCGCTCCGCTGACCACGCGATGCGGCGCGCCGGCCGCGCGCGCCAGTATATCCGTAAGGCTCGGATCCATGGCCACGGCGGGCTGCTCCATTCGCATTTCCGTCGTGACGAGAAGATCGCGGCGGCGCGCGATGTTCTCCGCGGCCGCGATCAGGCGAACTGCCGCATCGCGTCGCACGGTGTCGTCGCGATGGCGTACATCAAGGGAGAGCTTCGCGGCGCCCGCAATTACATTCGAAGCGCCCGGCCAGACGTCGATACGTCCGACGGTAGCGACCAGATCGGCAATCCCGCGTGCTTCGGCTTCCACCGTGACAATCCATTCCGCAGCGCCCGCAATCGCATCCCGCCTGAGATGCATGGGGGTGGTGCCTGCATGGCCCGCGCGACCCTCGAACGTAAGCTCAAGGCGCGTCTGGCCGGCGATCGTCTCGACAACTCCAAGGGGAGCCCCAAGGCTCTCCAGCACAGGCCCCTGCTCGATGTGGAACTCAAGATAACCCAGAGCCGGCTCGCGCGCGACGGCCAGGGGCAGTTCATCGGGATCGAGCCCGAAGGCACGGATCGCGTCGGCGATCGGCGTTCCATCGAGGCGCAGTTCGCCGATCAGCGCCAGACTGCCAATAAAGGGAAATCCGAACCGCACACCCTCTTCTTCCGAGAAGCCCACGACCTCAATGCCGAACTCGCAGTTGCCTCCGCCGCAGCAACTCGATCAGCTTGATCGCCAGAACCACTCCGAGTACCCCATCGAACGCGCCCGCGTGAGGCACCGTATCCAGATGCGAACCGATGAAGAGAGTTGGCGCGTCCGGTGTTCGCCCCGAATAAACCCCACGCAGGTTTCCCGCTGCGTCAACACTTACAGACATGCCGCACTCCCGCATCCATCCGCCGAGATCCGCATGCACGCAACGCATCGGTTCGGAGAGGAACGTACGCGTGATCCACCCCGGCTCCTCGCTGTGCAGCGCCAGCGCGCGGCAGCGGGCGATGCAGTCGTCACCGTGAGTCATGAGCCTTTGTAGGTGCTGTAGCCATAGGGGGAAAGCAATAACGGTATATGGTAATTCCCAAGCGGATCTGAGATCCCAAAGCGAACCGTAATTTCGTCGAGAAACGGCGGATCGGCAAGCGGAATAGCAAGACCCCGAAAATAATCGCCCGCATGAAAGACCAGTTCGTATCGCCCTGGAATCAACTCGGGCGCCGAAATCAAAGGCTCATCGGTGCGCCCATCGGCATTCGTGGCAGTCGACTTTAGATGCGATCCGCCGCAATAGAGGTCGATTGCAACCTTAGCCGCCGGCACGCCGCGCGACGTATCGAGAACGTGCGTGGAAAGCCGCCCCACTAAATACCGGCCTCCGTGCCGAGCCGCGACCCAGCATCCCCTTCAGGGGTGCTGGCGCGGGAGGGAGCGTTCCCGCGAACGTAACCCTCCCGGCGCAAGCGCAGCCCAAGGCACCCATACGGAGGACGAGCGTCAGTGTAAACACCCAGTGCTTCCCCCGCTTCCGCAACGGTGTCCCACGTTTGATTCTTCGCTTCGAGATGAATCTCCGAAACCACTGCGATCTCAGCCAGCATCTTCGTACCGATCTGATAGATAATCTGCTGAATACTACCCGATTCGAACGCGCCGAAAGTGTCGTAAATGATCTCGCGCGCAAGCGCCGAGACGCGGCCCTCCGAAAGCGCGGCATCAGGCGAAGTATAGAGCCATTCCAGATCGAGCCACATATGCACCGGGCGATTTTTAATCTCAGGCAGCGTAGTGTACTCGTCGCGCACAAAACCGAAAAAAGCGCTTCCTCCAAGGCGGACCATTCTAAAGCCCGCAATCCCGGAAGCGAACTCCACAACACCCTCGCGGTTAATTTCAACGCGGGCAGTCAGTCGTTCCGGCCCGGCGGGCAGAAACGCGGCAGTCTGCCCAGGAACCGGCGCATAGGGGATTTCGCTCGCCGAAACCTGTGCGCCCTCCACCTGCGGATAAGTATCGAGAAACTTCATCGCCAGAAACCTGCAATAACTTTCAAGATCCGCGCCGGCGAAATTCATCGTCTCGCGCTGCACGAAATTCTTCATCGAATCCGTCGCGATCAGCCCGGTATTGTCACCCGTGGAGTAAGTGGGCCAGAACGCATCGCCGTAAATCAGAATCTTGACGTTCGCGCCAAATACCGGGCTTTGTCCGGACGGCGTAACGCCATCCCGATTCAGCCGATAGACGCTAATATCGCCCTTTCCGTAGTAACTCTTCTTCCACCCGCTGGCGAATCGTTCCACTAAATCTCCTGAAGTCGGAACTGCCGCGATCTTATAAACCTGCCGCAGCGCCTCCGCGAATTCGGTCTCCCGATCCGACGGGAACCGCTGTTCCAGCGCCCGAAATATATCGTGTTGCGTGCTGCCCTTGACCGCGTACAGAAACGGAAAACCGAACTTATCCCGATAGCTCTCGTTGAGCGCGATGAACCGCTGGTCGAAGTCCAAACCCGCTTGCTCCGACGTAGACGCGGCGCTCATTCGCGCGCGCGTCCCCAGATCCGGGTGGGCTCGCAAAAGCGCAAGCTGCTCTCCCGGCCCGGCCTGCTCCACCTCGCGGACCATCGCCCGATGCAGCACCGCAATGTCGCCGAATGGCCGCGAAGCCCACGCGCGTTCCGCCACCCAAGGCGATTCTTCGAAGATCCATCCCAGAGCCGCGGTAAAGGACGCGCGATCCATCCCATTCAACTCCTCAATCGTCATACCGAACCGGCTCGCCTTCCACGCAAACCTCTGCGACGCTCTCTTCACCCGCAAGGGTAAACAACGCGGCAAGCACACGCTCCATGCTTTCCGCCCGCTGCAGAACCGCCTCAAGCGGGCTCTTCTGCGGAGCGCGAAGATAGACAAAATCCGCCGCTTTACCCGTCGTGAAATCACCCGTCTCATGTTCCAGTTGCAGCGCCTCGGCGCCCGCCCGTGTGGCGAGGTAGAGCAAGTGCGCCGGCTTGAGCGTCTCTCCGTCCGGGGCGAGCCGCTGCAGCGCATAAGCCTGCAGCGCTTCCTTAAGAACGCCGAAGCCCGTACCCCCGCCGACATCCGTGCCCAGCGCGCACCGAACCCCCGCCGCCAGATGCCGTCGCAGCGGGAAGAGCCCGCTGCCCAGCATGGCATTGCTCCAGGGACAGTGCGCCACTGCAGTCCCGCTCGCTGCCAGACGTTCCAGTTCCGAATCGGTCGCGTGAACGTTGTGAGCAAGCACGGAGCCGGAGCGAGAGAGTTCATAGCGTTCGTAAACCGCAAGATAATCCTTCGCCCACGGGAACATTCGAGCCACCTCCTCGACCTCTCGAACACTCTCGTTGATATGCGTCTGGAAACGCAGACCGGCATGTTCCCGCATGAGCGTCTGGCAGACCTCGAGCATTGCTTCGGACGTCGAAAGCGCGAAACGCGGCGTCACCGCAAACAGCAGGCGTCCCCGGCCGTGATGATCGCGAATGAGCCCGGAGCAGTCGCGGTATGCCTCCGTGGGAGACTGCCTCAGTTCCGGACGCAGACCTCGATCCGAAACCACCATGCCGCTGACGATTCGTAAACCGGATCGCTCGGCCGCACGGAACAACGCGGCCGTGGCCGCCTTGAAATGTGCGCCGAAAACAAGAGCCGTAGTGGTTCCATGCGAACCCAGCGCCCGCACAAAACGCCGGGCGATATCGCATGCATACGCAACATCGGACATGCGCGCTTCTTCCGGCAGCGCAACATATTCCAGCCAGTCCAGCAAATCGTAACCAAGCCCGCCCAGCACGCGAAGTTGAGGGAAGTGGATGTGGGTGTCGATCAGTCCGGGGATCAGGTAACCGCCGCGGAGATCGCGCACCGGAACGTCGGGATTCGAAGAGTGAAGTTCGGAATAATCGCCGCAAGCGGCAATCCGGCCCGCCCGAATCAGCAGCCCGCCATCCGCGAACGACTCCAGAGCGCGCTCTTCGCGGAACGGATTTCGCGGAGTATGAAACACTCCCGCGCGCAGTAATTCGCCGGTCACAACAGAACGGCTTCCGCAATGGGCGTCTTCAGGCTTTCTCGCACCGCCTGGATCGCAAAGTAAATCCGCTCGGGAGTCAGCGGGCTATCAATCGTCACCGGACCGCCTGAGCCGCACGCGGCAATAGCGTCGCGAATCGCCTCGCGCACGGAGAACGCCAGCATGAGCGGCGGTTCGCCCACCGCTTTGCTGCCGAAAACCACGTCAGGATCTTCCGCGCGTTCCAGAAACGCAACGTTGAACACCTCCGGCAATTCGGACCACGAAGGCAGCTTGTAAGTCGATGCCCCGGCGGTCGCAAGGCGGCCCTGTGCGTCCCAGAGCAACTCTTCGATGGTGAGCCAGCCCAACCCCTGAATGAACCCGCCCTCGATCTGGCCCTTGTCGATCAGCGGCGATATCGACGCCCCGGCGTCTTCGAGAATATCCACGCGCAGCACGCGGCAGTCGCCGGTAAACAGATCGATTTCAACCTCCGAAACCGACGCCCCCCAGACAAAATAATGAAACGGCTTGCCGGTGAGCGTCGCAGGGTCGTACTGAATTCCGGGAGTGCTGTAGTAGCCCTGCGCGAACAGCGGAATGCGTTTATGCCAGGCGGCGGCCACAACTTTTTCGAATGGCATCCCCGGCATTTCCGCCTCTATCGGCGCGAGCCGGCTCTTGAGCTGCCTGCAGGCGTCCAGCACCGCGGCGCCATTCAAATCCGTGCTCGCCGAAGCAGCCGTCGCCGAGGTGTTCGGAACCTTATCGGTGCGGGTCGGCATAACGCGAATCCGGTCGATACTCACGCCCAGACCGTCGGCTGCGATCTGGGCGATCTTGGTGTGAACACCCTGACCCATCTCGGTTCCGCCGTGATTCACCTGAACGCTGCCGTCGCGATAAATGACGACCATCGCCGCGCCCTGATTCAGAAAGGTCGCCGTAAAAGAAATGCCGAACTTCACCGGCGTGATCGCTATTCCGCGTTTCACATGACGATGCGATTCATTAAACGCCAGGATCTCCTCGCGCCGGCTCTCAAACGAGCTGGAAGTCTTGAGCTCTCTCCAGATCGTATGAATCCGGTCCGCATGTTTGACCGGCTGTCCATAGTGGGTCTTGTCGCCCTCGCGATAGAAATTGCGCTCGCGCACCACATCTGGTGGCAATCCAAGACGCCGCGCAGCCTGATCCATGATCTCCTCGATCACGATCATGCCCTGCGGGCCGCCGAAGCCCCGAAACGCCGTCTGCGAGGTCTTATGCGTCCGGCAGATGTGTCCGGTGATTACGGCGGAAGGCAGCAGATATGCATTGTCCACATGAAACATGGCGCGGGAAATAACCGGACCCGATAGATCCAGACTCCAGCCGCCATCGGAATACAGGTCGATGCGCACACCCTCAAGCCGCCCGTGTTCCCGGAACCCGGCCTCATAGCGGGCAAAGAAGGGATGGCGTTTTCCCGTCAGCGCCATATCGAGAACGCGCGGCAGGCGCACACGTACTGGCCGCTTTGTTTTCCACGCGCCTAAAGCTGCCACCGCCGCGAAAGGATTCGCCTGCACTTCTTTTCCGCCGAACGCTCCCCCCATCCTCAGGCATTGCACGGTCACCTGATGCCAGGCAATACCCAGCACGCGCGCCACGATATCCTGCGTCTCCGTCGGATGCTGCGTCGACGACTGGACAACGATCCCGCCCGATTCGTCGAAGCTCGCGATCGCGCATTGCGTCTCGAGATAGAAATGCTCCTGTCCGCCGATCTCCAGTTCGCCCTCGAATCGCAACGCGCTCGATTCCATCGCCGAAACATCTCCGCGCGTCATCGAAAGCGGCTCCGCCAGGAAACTCCGCGCATCGATCGCCTGATGAATCGTGACAATCGCGGGCAGCACCTCGTATTCGGCGCGCACCGCGGCGGCGCCCGCCCGCGCGGCATCGAGCGTTTCACCCAGCACCCAGGCAACCGGCTGCTGGTGGAACATCACTTCCTCGGGAAACAGCGGCTCATCGTGCCGATTCGAGCCGGTATCGTTCTCGCCCGGAACGTCCGCAGCCGTCAGGACGGTACAAACACCTGGCATTTTCCCCGCCGCCGCGGTAGAAAGCCGCACCAGCCGGGCGTGCGCATGAGGCGCGGTCACGGGCCACGCGTGCAAAAGGTTCGGATATCGCAGACACAGATCGTCCGTGTAAAGCGCGGCCCCGGAGACGTGGCCGCCGGCGCTTTCGTGTGGGATCGCTTTGCCTGCGGACTTCATGCCGGCCTCCCGCCATTCCCAATAAAACTTCTCGACCAGCCCTTTCGCCAGCGCCAGCCGGTACGCCGCCGAACCGCGATGATCGTCGATCGGCTGAAGCGCGCGTTCGATCTCCCGCTGGACTCGCTGAACCGTCCCCTCGTTCCAAGGCTGACCGGTCGCAGCCTCTTCCGCCGCAAGAACGCGCAGCGGCAAAGGCGCAACCCCGCCGAACGCAAACCGCGCGCGGGAGATTCGGCCCCGATCGTCCCAATCCAGGGAAAGCCCGGCCGCTACGGTGCTGATGTCGTCCATGCGGCGTTTGCTGGCTTTATAAAAACGAACGAACGCGGGAAATGGCTTCGGAATTTCGATCAGCCGGATCAGTTCGCCGTCTTCGAGTTGCGTCTCCCGATACCCGGAGAAAAACAAAGCCAATGGCGTCTCCCGGTTTCCCCGGATGCTCGTCAGGACCAGCGATGCATCGAGCGCCAGCAGCAGCGGCGCGGAATCGCCGATCGGAGACGCGGTCGCCAGATTTCCCCCGAGTGTGGCGCGGTTCCGAATCGGAGGCGATGCGAAAAAACGAAGCCATTTGCCCACCGCGGAAGGCGCGCTCGTCCATCTGCGCTCAATTTCCCCCAGCGGCAGCGCCGCCCCGATTCGCACCTTCTCCGAATCGTCGGAAAACTCCCGCAAATCATCCACGCCCTGAAGGCTGATCAGATGCGGCCATCGCCGGAAACGCAGATTCGATTCGACCCCGAGATCCGTCCCGCCGCAGATCACCTTCGCCTCAGGATGGCGGTCGAGCAGCGAAAGGCACTCGGCAAGGTTGCCGGGTCGATTAAAGCGCGCATCGCCCGCTACCCGATGCACCGCCTTCAACTCAGGCGCCGGCCGGGCAAGGCGGCCCCGGAAAAACCCCTCGGGCGCCGGCCCGACTGTGAGCGCCGCATCGCGAATCGGACGATATCCGGTGCAGCGGCAAAGATTGCCTCGCCATCGACTCGGGATCGCACGGCCCCGCGCGCCCGGGCCGGTACTGTTCGGCGAACAGACTCATCACGAAACCCGGCGTGCAATAGCCGCATTGCGATCCTCCGCCCGTCGCGAGGCGTGTTGCACTTCCGCGAGTTGCCCTTGACGCGCCAGCGCCTCCACCGTATAGAACTCCCGGTCGATCGCATCCGGCAGAAACATAAGACAACTGTTGACGGGTTTGTATTCGCTGCCGGCGCCGTTTTCGGCTACCATCAGCACCGTGCAGGCGCCGCACTCGCCCTCCGCGCAGCCTTCCCGCGCGCCGGTCAGGCCGCGGTCTCGCAGAAAATCGAGCAGCGTGCTCTGTACCGGATAGTCGCCCAGCGGGACGGCTTCGCCATTAACGGTCGCTGTCGATTGCCGAAGACTCGCACCTGTCATAACCCACCGCGCGCCGGGATGCGGCAAGGCTAGCCGCCCGTGGGCAACAGAGACCGTGCGGGGAACAGTCCTTAGAGGAAGCCCGACGCCTCGAAGTCTAACATACAGGTTCCAAGAAACACGCGCAAGTCCTGGCCGCCGAAACGCGGCTGGACGGGCGGGTTCCTCCCCTTTTTGGCGCCGCGTTCGGCGGCCCTTGCGCTTCTACCCCGCAAGCACCTCCCGGAGCTTTTCCGTAAGGGTCTCGGCGACGAAAGGTTTTTCGATAAACGCCGCCCCCGGTTTCAGAACGCCGTGCCGAACGACGGCATTATCCGCGTAACCCGACATGTAAATGACTTTCAGCCCCGGACGCAGCTTCGCCAGTTCTTCGGCGAGTTCAGGTCCGCTCATCTTGGGCATAACTACGTCGGTCAGCAGCAAATCGATCGGCTCGTCGCGTTCTTTACAAAGCGCAATCGCCTCGGCCACGTCCTCGCTCGCAACCACCTGGAATCCGTGTTCGCGAAGCACGCCTTCAACCAGTTTGCGAACGTTGGCGTCGTCTTCCACCAGCAACACAACTTCGGCTCGGGCACGAGCCGGCGCGCGAGATGGAACGGGCGGCTTCGCGGCGGATTGGTCGATCACCGCCGGCAAGTGTATCTTGAAAGTCGTACCTTTCCCTTCCTGACTGTAAACCCAGATATCTCCCCCGTTTTGCTTTACAATTCCATAAACGATCGACAGACCCAGGCCGGTTCCCTTGCCGACTTCCTTGGTGGTAAAGAAAGGCTCGAAAATCTTCCGCCGCGTCTCTTCACTCATTCCATGTCCGGTATCGCTGACCGCGATATGGACGTAGCGCCCTGGAATGATGCCGGCGTGGGACTCAGCATAAACCTCGTCGAGCACCACATTGGCCGTCTCGATCGTGAGCTTTCCGCCATTCGGCATGGCGTCTCTCGCATTGATCACGAGGTTCATGATCACCTGATCGAGATGAGTCGCGTCGGCGCGGACAGGGGAGAGCGATGGATCGAGGCGGGTCGCAAAATCGATATCTTCGCCGATAACATGGCGAAGGAGTTTTTCCATGTTATTCACCACTTCATTGAGGTCTAGAAGAGTGGGTTGAAGGATCTGGCGCCGGCTGAACGCGAGCAGTTGTTTCGTAAGACCGGCGGCCCGCTCCGCGGCGTGCTGAACCTCGGCGGCGCGTTCCAGCAGCCGGGGCTGGTTCCTCAGGTCTTCCATGACCATCCCGTTGTAGCCCAATATCACCGTGAGTACGTTATTGAAATCATGGGCCACCCCTCCCGCCAGCCGGCCTATTGCCTCCATCTTTTGCGACTGGATCAACTGATCTTCAAGCTTCCTCGAGAGTTCCATCTGTTGCTGTAACTCATCGTTGGTTCGCTCCAGCGAGGCTGCCGTTTGACGCAGCGTCGTCGTCCGCTCGGCGACGCGCCTTTCCAGTTGCTCGTTCGCTTCCCTTAGTTGTTGTTTGACCCGTTGCCGCTCCGTGATGTCTCTGTTGATCTCCATGACTTCCACTTCTCCAGGCCGGTCGCCTTCTCGCAGCGCCCACCTGCTTGAAGCGACCACCACCGTTCCGTCGCGCCGGGTATGAAGAATTTCGCCTTCCCAGCGGGCGCAGGTGGCCAGCTGTTTGTCGATCTCCTCCAAAGGTTGCGGGAAGACGCTCTTCAACAATTCGTGCGTTCCTTCGCCCTCCACTTCGCTTTTGGTCCATCCGTACATCAGCTCTGCCCCGCGATTCCAGAAAAGAATCGATCCGTCCGGCCGGCGGACGATAATCGCATCGTGCGCCAGTTCCAGCAGACTGACCTGCCGCTCCAGAAGCCTGGCTGTCTCACGGCCGTGGTCGATCTCATCTCGCAGTTTCCGGTTCGCGAGGCGGAAGGCATCGGGCGTTGGCAGGTTGACGAGCGTCGGAAGCACCGGCACGAGCATGGCGGTCGTCACGATCGATGCGGCGGCGGTGATCGCCTTGATCACTCCATCGAGGCGGTAGGTGCCATGCCACACCGTCCAGATCCCCATGAAGTGCGTCGTTCCGCAGGCCAGGATGAATATCGCGAATGCGACGAAGATCCAGCGAAACGATATATCCTTTCGTTTGCGGAAAAAGATCAACAATAAAATTGGAATTGCATAATATGCTGCGGTAATCAACCCGTCGGATACGACATTCAGCCACAGAATCGCCGGGTTCCAGAAGTAACACATCCCGTGCGGCATGAAATCGCTCGTAAAAAGTTTCCGAAAAAACTCACCCATGGGTACCTTTTCTCTTGTTTAGAGTTACTTCAAGGCTTATATAAAGATTATCGTGGAAAAAATCGGCGGCGGGAAGCCGCGGGCTCGCTCACCACCGCACGCCGCGCCTTCCCAAGTATCCAACCGGCTCCGGCGATGTGTGAAATAGCGCGAATTATTTAAACAATTCGAGTTTTGTTTGAGAAATTAAAGACTTAATTAATATAATTTAATGCTCGGCGCCGAGCCGTCCCGCCGCCCGCTCCTTGAACCCCCCGAGGCCGTGCGGAAGCGCGGAGCCCGGTATTCTGGACTCTCTGCTTATGAGAAGAATTGCGCCCGGACACCTTCTGCTGGTTATCGACCTGGCGGCGACCGTATTCCTCGGAATCGAGGGCGGGCTGGCGGCGAGCGGAGCGAGTCTCGACCTCTTCGGCGTCATGGTGTTGTCCTTCGCGACGGCGCTCGGGGGCGGTGTTATTCGCGATCTTCTCATCGGAGAAGCTCCCCCTGCGGCGATTCGCGACGCGCGTTATCCCGTCGCGGCCTTTACCGGCGGCGCCATAGCCTTTCTTCTTTTTGCGTCCGTTCGCGCATTACCGAATTCGGTCCTTACCGTAGTGGACGCGGCCGGCCTCGGCCTTTTTGCCGTCTCCGGCGCGGAGAAGTCGCTGGAATATAGAATCGGTCCCTTCCTGTCCGTTCTGATGGGTACGATCACCGGAGTTGGCGGCGGCACCATCCGCGATCTTTTTCTGATGAAGATTCCGGGTATCCTCCAGGCGGACATATACGCCGTGGCCGCTCTGGCCGGAGCCGCCGTGTTTGTCACCGGTTTTCGCCTCGGTCTGCCCGGGACCGTGATGATGGTTGCGGGCGCGTTGGTTTGTTTCGCGCTCCGACTGGTCGCTGTCTGGCAGCACTGGAACCTGCCGAAGATCGGACGTCTCTAGCTAGACCGCCGAGTTGCCGGCGTGCTGAGTTAGAAGTTTCCTTCACAGAGGGCAAGTGGGGGCACTGGCGTGCCCGCGTCCGCGCCGGACCAATGGTCCGCGAACGGCGCGGAAAAGCTGACGAGGCGTCAGCACACCAGCATTCTAATTCGGATCCACCGTGGCCTCAACGATCTCCAGCCGCCGCTTCGGTGTCTCGCCATCGACTTCTTCTTTTTCGAACGCATCGAGAACATCCATGCCCTCGACAATCCTGCCGAACGCCGAATACTGGCCGTCCAGGTTCGTCGCCGGACCCAGCACAAAGAAAAACGAAGTCGTCGCCGAATTTGGATCGTCGTTACGCGCCATGGACACAATGCCACGCACGTGTTTCACGTCACTCCGGAACTCGCCCTTGATCGGATGAACCCATCGATCGGCCGGATTGGCGCCTCCGCCGGCGCGCTTATCCGAAGTGCCGCCCTGGACTACAAAACCCTTCACGATGCGATGGAAGATCGTGCCGTTATACCAGCCGGACGCCGCGAGTCCGAGGAAGTTGCGCACGTTCTCAGGGGCCCAGTCAGGCTCCATCCGGATCTTGACCGTGCCCAGCGTAGTCTTCATGGTTACCGTTCTCCGCATCTCTTCCACGGAAGCATTCAAAAACGGCTCGACCTTCTTCTTCTCGATGGTGACCTTCAGGATTCGGACCGGCTTTTCGGTCAGACCGTTCGAGTCCGCGGGAACCTGCGAAATGTGCTCGACGACGTCCATTCCTTCGGTAACCCGGCCGAACGTTGTGTACTGGCCGTCGAGAGGAGGTTGCGGGACGACGCAGACGAAAAACTGGCTCCCGTCGCTGTCCGCTTTGTTCGGTATATGAACCGTCGAGACCACTCCCCGTTCGTGCTTCATATCGCTGAGTTCGGCTGCAAGCATGTTCAGACCGCCCGTGCCCCAAAGATTGCGCGGCGTACTCGAATTCTTCAGCAGAGGATCTCCACCCTGAATGATGCCGTTCATGACGACGCGATGGAAGGCGCTGCCGTCGTAGTAGCCTTCCGTCGCAAGACGGATGAATTGTTCGACATGCTTCGGAGCCTTGTCGGGCGCGAATTCGAATCGAAAGGTCCCGAGGTCGGTAGTCACAACCGCCTCAAGGTCCGCGGGCGATTGGGCCGGCGGCGTCTGCCCAAACGCCCCTATCGCGCCACAGAGCAACAAACCGGAAACGCCCGGAAAGAATCGCATGCTGAATTTTAACCGCGCCGAATCAGTTGAGCGTAAATTCGAGGCCCCGGCCCGCAAACGGCTCGAGTCATCGAGACTGCGGGAGCGGTGTTCCGCCGACACGTCGCGATCCGGAGAAGACTTCCTTAATTTTGTCATTGCTGAGGCCATCGCTGACGACCGCTTAAACCGAAGCCCGTGCCGGATTAGCCGGGATTTTCCGCCCACAGTTTCCACAACTCGGCAATCGTTTGGGTGTGGGTTGAATTTGCCCTCCTGACGGCCGGGGCGAGGTGAAAGCCGCGCACTCAGACAGGATGAATTCGCGGGCACCTTTCCGGTTGGCCGGTGATGGAGTGGTGGACCGGAGGCAATTTTGGCCCGACAGCCCCTCTTTGGAAACGGTAGAAATAGATATATGCAATCTCCACCGCATCTTCGTAGATCCGAAAGAGCGCTGTGAGGTGATTCGAAATGCGTGAAGATTCTCCCGTGCCATTAAGGGCCGGCTGCGGCGGCATAATGGAGACGCTGGCTCTAAAAGCATTTACGAGGTACACGGTCGGATTGGCAATCATCCTGGCCAATGCATGGATAAGCAACGCCCAAGCCCACGCTTTCGAAGTAGCGTCCGTCAAACGGAACACGTCGGACGAACCGGTGGGTGGTAGCATCTCCCCTCCGGTGGGAGGTGATCGCTTCCGGGCAAATAACGTTACGCTGCGAACTCTCATTCGAACAGCGTACGACGTAGAAAACTTTCAAATCTCGCGCGGTCCGGGCGGTCCGAAGTGGCTTGACGCAGCTAAGTTCGATGTGAACGCCAAAGCCGCTGCCAGGGCGACATGGCCGGAAACTCGAATGATGCTCCAGGAACTATTGGCGACCCGTTTCAAATTGTCGCTGACCCGAGAGAGCCAAACCATGCCAGCATATGCGCTGGTTATTGGGAAAAACGGCCCGAACCTTGCGCTTCCGACAGACCCTGGTTGTCAGCCCCCACAGCTCGGCGCGTGTAGCAGGCTCCGGTTTGCAAATGGCAAGGTGCTCTCGGGTGTCAATGTGTCCACCACAGTGTTGGCTGAGGTCTTGACGACTATGATGCGGCGCCCGGTCATTGACAAAACCGGGCTCACCGGCATTTTTGACTTCAAAATGGATTTCGCGCTCGATCTGCCGAGATCAGACGCGCAGAGCACGCATGACTCGGCAGCGCAGTCCCTCGCACCCTCCGTATTCACTTCGCTACAAGAGCAGCTTGGGCTCAAGCTCGTTCCGCAAAAAGATCCCGTAGAGGTACTCGTTATTTCTTATGGTGAACAACCTACCCCGAACTAACAGACCGTTCCGGCGATAAAGGTATTTGATTCTGCGGCTGACGCCCGGTCATTGATAAACGTCGAATAATCATCTGACAGGAAATGGGAATGTTCCGGAGGCCAGCGGAAAAGACTTCATCGTATTGGCGAATGCACAAACGCTCGATAAGTTTCGCGGAGAAGGTATCTTCAACATCTCGAGATCGGTACGTCGACAGGAATCACAGGCTATTCGTAATATGCGGGGGATTTACGAAGCTTCGCGTCGGCGATGATGTCGTGCTGAATCCAGAGCTTTGCGTGCTTCTGTTTGATGAGCGCTTCGACCTTCGCCTTCGATGCGGCTTCCTGCGCGGGATCGCCGAGGTTCGCGAACGGCGTGAAGTTTTTCAGTTCGCGCTCGGCCGGATAGTGATAAAGGTCGCCGCTGAGTATAACCGGGCCCGTTTTCTTCAGATTGACGAGCAGAGACTGGTGGCCGGGAGTGTGTCCGGGCGTCGAGAGAATCACAACGGAGCCGTCGCCGAACACGTCATAGTCGCCATCAAGAATTTTGGTTTTGCTGTTCCTCAGTTCGGCCCAGCGGGCGGAGCCATTGATCGGCGTGGCGGGAGGCGTGTCGGGGAACATGAAGGCGCGTTCAGGCCTTTGCACGAGCCAGGTCGATGCGGCGAAGTTGTTGCCGTTCGCGGAGTGATCGTAGTGATTGTGCGAGAGTGCGAGATACGTGATGTCCGCGGGTTTGTAACCGATCGCGGCAAGCTGGGCTTTGATCGTGGTGTGGACGGTAGCCCGGGCTTCCGTGGTTCCCGCAGGCACAACGAGTTCGTCGGGGATTACCCCCGAATCCCAAAGAAGCGTTCCGCGCGAATGCACGACGAGAAAGGCTTCGACCGACATATCGGTGGTTGTGACGCCTCGCTCCAGCAGGACGGCGGGGTTACCGCTCTTCAGCCTGCCGCAATCGAAGACATAGAGCCGGACAGATTTGACCGGGGACTGGGCGTTGAGTGTGAGGGCGGTGAGGAAGAGGGCTGCGATGGTGGAGCGCCTGTTGATCATGGAGACTTCTTTCTCGAACGACTTGCAGTATAACCGCCCGACTCCTGACTTCCAGCCGGTGTGGGGCCAGGGCGTCCGCCATAGGCGAAAGCCCCGTCTCCGAGCTTTCGCTCGGCGCGGAGCTTTACGTCAGCCGGTAGCGCCAGTGCTTCTTCACCCGAGCTGAAGCCGCGGATCGAAGCCACAGGTTATCCAATCCGGCGCTGCCGAAGACGGGGCTGACTCCTGTTTTCTGCCTCCTCACTCAACCGCGCCGGATCGTTTGAAACGCAAATTCCAGGCCGTAGCCTTGCGAGATGGCCAGGCCGATCCATAGAAGCGCAAACGGTTCCAGTAACCTCGCCTGCCGCAGCGGCCCTGCATCGCGCGCGTCGAAATCAAGCTCTGTCGCCAGTCCCGCGACTACGGACTTCGCGTTGCCGTCATCGCCGCAACAGAAGAGCAGCGCTTTCTGACCACCCAGTTTCGGATTCGTCATGACGTGGAAACCGACGGTATTGAACGCCTTCACCACCTTTGCCCCTGCCGCCCATTCGGCCACAAGCTCTCCCGCTGAGGTGTTACAGCCGACCTCAAGGCCGGAAAGATCCGGCAAAATAGGGTTCGTAGCATCGATCAGAATTTTGCCAGAGAGATTTCCGGCGGACTGGATCGCCTCTTTTGCAGCTTTCCAGGGAGTCGCAAGCAGGAGAACGTCGCTCTTTGCCGCGACCTCGGCGACCGAGCCGGAACTCGCGGTCGATCCCGCTTCCGCCACGACGTTTTTCATTTCCTGGGATGCCGGATTTCGCGAACTGAATGCTACCGTGTGCCCGCCCCGCGCCCATCGCTTTCCGAGCGTTCCGCCGACTTGTCCCGACCCGATGATGCCGATCCTCATGAATTCATTATCATTTACAGTCCGGGTTACGGCCCTCGTTTAAAATGAAAGAGAATGAAATCGGTCTGCACATTTTTCGCGTTTGCTTTGATCGTTTCCGCTGCCCAGGTGGCTTCGGCCGCTACGCCCGATAAGCCTGAGGTTCAGGCGCAGTTGCTCGATCACAACGAATACCTTTGCGATAACTGCCTTTTCGGGTCGAGCAGTTACTACTACTGCTTCGAAGCCGACAACAAAATCCTGATCGGATACCAGAAAGTTCCCGTCGATCAGCTGGAGAGATCCGGAAGCCAACCATCTGACAAAGGTTCACAAGTCGTGGCAGCCGTGGACGTCCGAAGGACAAAAAATTCCGCTCCGCTACGACGACAAAAACATCTGGTTGACCCGGTCCGACGGCAAGCAGGTCAAGCTGAAACAGGATTACACCACCGATATCTTCATCAACAGCCAGCAGTGCCGCGCGGCCGTCAAAAAGAAGTAGGTCCCCGCCAGCCGGATTTGTCCTGTTGCGCACACTGTTGCGCTGGAAGCTGAATTGCTGATGTCAATTCAAGGACAAACTTGGCAACCGCGAAGTCTGCCGGTCAGAAAGTAACAATCCGCGAGCTTCTCAGGCCTCACCGCAAGGCTCTCACCCTTGGCGTATTGGCGGCGGTGGGCAATGGCATCGCCAATCTGCTTGGCCCTGTTCCTCTGAAAATCGTTCTGGACAACGTCCTGAAGTCGAAGGCCGGGAGCGGCTGGCTCAGCGCCTTCGTTTTTTCGTTCGCGGGTTCGAGCAAGCTCGCCGTGATCAACTTCGCCGCCATCGCCGTTATGGTGATCGCCTTGTTCGGAGCCTTCTGCGCGTATTCGGAAAAACTGCTGACGACTACCGTCGGCCAGTGGGTGATGCACGATCTCCGGCAGACGGTCTATTTCCACATCCAGCGCCTGTCGCTCGCCTTCCACGACCAGAAGAACACCGGCGACCTTCTGAGCACCGTCACCAGCGATATCGATTCGATTCAGACCTTCATCACCTCCGGACTCCTTGACGCCTTCATCAACGTGCTCACACTGGTCGGAATGATCAGCGTCATGTTTTACATCAACTGGCGCTTTACTCTGATCGCTCTCTCGGTCACGCCATTTCTCGCGCTGGTGGTGTTCAAGTACACGCGCAGCATCAAGCAGGCCGCGCGGGAGGTACGCAAGAAAGAAGGCGAGATCGCATCCGTAATTCAGGAAGTGCTCTCCTCCATGCGCGTAGTCAAGGCTTTTGCGCGCGAGGACTACGAGGTGCATCGCCTCGAAGAAGAAAGTCTGGAAAACGTCGAGATCGCGCTGCGGGCGCGCGGTATCAAAGCCAGGCTTGTCTCCCCTGGTGGAAGTCATGGTGGCCTGTCGGCACCGGTCTGGTCCTCTGGTTTGGAGCGCGGCTGGTCCTGGCGGGCAGTCTTTCCGCGGGATCGCTGGTCCTGTTCATCTGGTATCTCGGCAAAATGTACAAGCCGATGCAGGACCTGTCGAAGATGACGGACGCGTATTCCCGGGCCGCAATCGCTTATGAACGGATTCGCGAAGTCGTGAACATGCAAGGCGAGATCAGGGATGCTCCCGGCGCCCGCAAGGTCTCGCGGTTGCGCGGAGCGATCGAGTTTGATGACGTCACTTTCGGCTACGATCCGAATTCCCCTACGTTGGAACATGTGACCTTCCGGATCGAGCCCGGTCAGGTTGCCGCGATTGTGGGACCTACCGGAGCCGGCAAGACCACAATCGTCAGCCTGATCCCGCGGTTTTACGATCCCGTTTCAGGCAGCGTCAAAGTGGATGGCATTGATGTGCGTCGCCTCCAGCAGCGGTCACTCCGTGAGCATATGAGCGTTGTCCTCCAGGAATCGATTCTGTTCCAGGGCACCGTCTGGCAGAACATCGCCTACGGCAAACCGAATGCGACGCGTGCGGAAATCGTGAAGGCGGCCGAACTCGCCAACGCGAGCGAGTTCATCGAACGGATGCCGCAGGGATACGATTCTCAGATTGGAGAACGAGGGGTGACGCTGTCCGGCGGCCAGCGCCAGCGCATAGCCATTGCCCGCGCGGTGATCCGAAACACTCCCATCCTGATCCTCGACGAGCCAAGTTCCGGGCTCGACGCGGAATCGGAACGCCTGGTGTTCGATGCGCTCGATCGTCTGATGAAAGGCAAGACTTCCATCGTGATCGCGCACCGGCTCTCTACAATCCGCTCGGCCGACATCATCTTCGTCGTGAAAGATGGCAAGGTGGTCGAGAGCGGCAGCCATGACGAACTCGCCGCCGCGGGCGGGTTATATTCCGAACTTTACGAAATTCAGTTCGGGGCTTTGCAATAGAGATCTGCAATAGCTATCGCTTCGCCCGGTTCGTCGTCCAACCTGGTAAGGAGTATTTCGTCCCATGACCAGAAGCCGCTATCTTGTTCTTTGCGCGCTCGTGCTCGCCGGAGCCTCTGCGGGAGGCTACATGGCGAACCGGCTATCACCGGTCGTCCACGCGCAGAATCTGATTCTCCCCACGGATGTTCGAGCCAAATCGTTCACGCTCGTGGACGCACAGGGAAATGCGCAGGCAACCATCCGCCCGGGCAATTCGGGAGCGGAACTGGTCTTGAATGACGGAGGGGGACAGCCACGCGTTGAAATCACGGCGTCGGGAGGCATTAAGATCCGCGATGCTCGCGGGCGCGTGATCTGGACCTCGCCCCGAATCGGCCTGCTGCCCGCCTCGGAGTGAGGCTTACAGCTTGCTCAGTTCGGCGATTCGCGCCTGAATCGTCGCGGTGAACCCGCCGGTTTCCTTCGGAGAAAATCCGGCTGTGGCAAAAGCTTCTTCGATTTGTCGCGTCGAGAGACGGCTCAAAATCTGACCGATCCAGTGCGCATCGGCGACCGGAATATTCTTGCCGATCCACTGCATGTTCTCGCGCGAGACAAAATCCGAAACGTCGAAAACATTGATCAGCGCCGGCCGGGTCGGGAAGTTAAAATTCACCACAGTCGGAGTGAAGGACGCGATGAACTTCGAATCCGAATAGACTTCCACGTTTCCTTTCGAATCCGCATGCGTGACGCTTCGGCCTGTGCTTCCGAAGCTGGCGCCGAGATCGCTGACCAGATAAATCTGTCGCCCGTTGCGGTCGAGGATCTTATTGTTAACGTCCTTCAGGTCCCAGTTATTAATAACAGCCATAACGACTCTCAGGCCGTTAAATTCGCGCGTACCGGTGAAAGGATTGTCTTTCCACTTCCAGTCCCCTTCGTCTTTTTCGCCTTTGAGATACCGTTTCAGGCGACCGTAGTGCGTCAGGCCATCGGGCTCGATCAAATTCGCTCCCCGGTGCAGGTTGGCGGGGACGTTATCGATTTTCAGGTCCGGAAGAAAGTAGTCCTCGTCCGTGAAATATCCCGCGGCCCATACGAGCCGTGACGCCGCCGTTTCGGGACGGGCTTCAACGCCCAGCTTAAGCTTCCATTTGACGCCATGAGCGTCGCTGATCACCAGCTTCGGGTTCGTGCCGCTGAGGTCTTCTTTGACGAACTGGAACGGCCCGCGCGGCTGGTCCGCCGCCCCGCCCGCGCCATACATCAGATCGCGCGAGGCGATGTCCACCGGGTCCTGCCAGAGCGCGGGTGCGCCCGCCGAAGATTGAGAATTCCGCCTGGGCGCCGCAAAAGCAAGAAGAGCGGTAATGGCAACAACGCCAGGTATCAGCGCCTGCCGGCGGAAAATGTGCATTTGATACACCTCGGACATTCATAAGGCAATACGGATGCCAAATTGCAATGCAATCCCTCGTGAAATGTTTAGTTCAGCCTGACGACGGCGTGTTGCCGGTAATCAAGGGGATCAACGGCGCCCGCAAGAGCATCGACATTGTCATCTTCCGCTTTAACCAGGCGGAGATTGAGAAGGCTCTTACCAACGCCGTGACCCGCGGCGTGCATGTCCACGCGTTAATTGCCAACACGAATCGCGGCGGTGAGAAGAATCTGCGCGAACTGGAGATGCGTTTGCTCGCCGCGGGTGTCACAGTCGCCCGTACCGACGACGATCTGGTTCGCTATCACGGCAAGTTGATGGTGGTCGATAACAAGACGCTTTACGTCCTCGGCTTCAATTTCTCCGCGCTTGATATGGAGCGCAGCCGAAGTTTCGGCATAATCACGACGAACCCCAAACACGTCAGGGAGGCTGCGAAACTTTTCCAGTGCGACACGCAGAGGTTGCCGTATACCGCCGGAATCGTATCATTTGTCGTAAGTCCCGTGAATGCGCGTAAGCAACTTGCGACATTTATCCGCGGTGCGAAGAAGCAACTCTTCATATACGATCCGGAAGCGAGCGACCCCGAGATGGTTCGTCTTCTTGAGGCGCGGGCTCGGGCCGGAGTCGACATCCGCATCATCGGCAAGCTGGCGGGCAAACCAAGCGCTCTTCCCGCGGCTCGCACCCTTCAAATCCGGTTGCACACGCGGACGATCGTTCGCGACGGGACGTGGGCCTTCGTCGGCAGTCAGAGTTTACGGGCGATCGAACTCGATGCCCGGCGTGAAGTCGGTATCATTTTCCGGGATCGGAAGAGTGTCGCCCAGATCCTCAAAACGTTCCTGAGCGACTGGGAATCGAAGGCTGAGGCCGTTGCCCAGGGACTCAGGGAGAACGAGCCGATAGAAGACGATGGAGCTTCCGCCGCAAGGGTTGCCAAAAGAGTGGCGAAGACAGTAGCCGGCAATCTTGACCCGGTCAGCCCCGTGGTTGAGATGACTTTCCGGGAACTCTCCGGCTTGCACGCGGAGGTGGAACTGGACCGGCAGCAGATCGAGGAGACGGTGAGGGACGCGGTCAAGGATGCCGTCAGGGATGCCGTTCGCGAGTTTGTCGAAGATGCCGCGGCGAAGTAGCGGTCCCTACGGAGCGTCCCCTTCACCAGCGGCGTCAGGGAATGCGATTATCACTTTGGTTCCTCGGGCCGAGCCGGAGCATGAACCCGCATCGATCCATGTGGTTCCCGCGTTCAGTTCCACGATCAGTTTAACGATTGCCAGTCCCAGACCGGCTCCCGGATACTCTTTTCCGTGCAGCCTGCGGAACGGCAGAAACACCGCCTCGCGGTAGTTGGCATCGATGCCGATACCATTGTCTGCGACCGCGATCAGCTGTCTTCCGTCAGCACTACCTCGACTGATGCAAATGCGGGGCGGTTCATCCGGGCGGCGGAATTTGATGGCGTTGCCGAGGAGGATTTCGAACACTCGCGCCATCTGGCGCCGGTCGGCTCGAATCACGGGAAGAGGTTCCGAAACGATTTCGGCGGAGTTCTGCGCGATAGCGCCTTCCAGCTTTGCCTGGGCTGTCGCGAGACAGACGTTCAAGTCGGCATCGCTTATCTCCGGAACGCCGGAGGCAGTCTCCAGATATTCCTGGACGCCCGCGACAACCCCGCGCATTCTCGCGGCCGAACTTTGCAGAAAGCTCGAGGAGAACGTCCGCGTCGGAATCGAGTTGACTCTTGTATCGCTGAACGAATAATGCAATCAGGGAGGCCGCCTGATTCAGCGGGCTCACGAGATCGTGACCGGCCCGCGAGGAAAACTCCGAAAACGCCTCCGCCAGTACCCGGGACCTCACGGCGACTCCCGGGTCGGGGTCAGGCCGAGGCGCCATCCCGTCCTCTGACGCCGGGAACACCGGGCGCGGCCGCACCGGAAAACACATTGCTTATGCAAAGCTCAAGCGATCGCGTCGAAATGGGCTTCCGGATAAAATCGGCTATCTCGATTCCCCCGAACCGGCCGGATGTGGGCCTCTCGTCGGTGGCCGTCAAAACCACCACGGGAACGGTCGCTGCCCAAACTCCCATGCGGTCAAGCAACTCTGGTCCCGAAGTGTCGGCATCGAAAATAACCAGGCCGATGCGGTCGGGATCTGTCACGCCGCCGGAGTCGATAATAACATCGTGACCCGTCTCTCGCAGGACCGCCGTGGCGACGCTGCGAGCATCCTCGTCTTCCGTGATCACCACCACTCTCGTGCTCTCTCCGGCACTTGAGACGTCCACGGTCTTGCCCGTGGCGGATTCGCTGGCAGGCAGCAGGACCCTGAAGGTACTTCCAGTGCCCAGTTCGCTTTCCACTTGAATGCCGCCCCCGAGAGTTCGAACGATGCCCTGCACCGCGGCCAGACCCAGACCGCGGCCGGTAAACTTCGTCGTAAAGAAGGGGTCGAAAATGCGTGTCTGCGTCTGCTCATCCATGCCGACGCCGGAATCGGACACCTCAATCAGAATGTAGCTTCCGGCGGGCAGCCGATAGCCCAGCACGTTCCTCTGAAGATTCCCCGGCTCAAGGTGCTGCGTTGCGGTCCTGACCTTGATGACACCTTTTTCTTCGCCTATCGCTTCCACCGCATTCATCACCAGATTGATGATCAGTTGCTGCATCCGGTTCGCGCTGGTCTCGACGAAGGGGAGATCTTCCTCAGTTGCGAGTTCCACGCTCGCATTTCGCGGGATTGAGGTACGTAACAGCTCCTTCACCTCACGAACCATCCGGGACATACTTACCGGTTCAAGCGCGGTTTGCCCTTTACCGGAATAGGCCAGTAACTGTTGTGTCAGGTGAGCGGCGCGTTCACTGGACCGGACCACAATTTCAAGGATTGGATATGCCGGGTGGTCGCGCTGCAGGGAATCGATGGCGAAGCTGGCGCCACCCATGATGCCCACCAGAATGTTATTGAAGTCGTGTGCGATCCCGCCGGCGAGCAAACCGATGCTGTCCAGTTTCTCCCGCTCGCGCAGCGCTTCTTCCGCACGTTTCTGATCTTCGATATCCGTAAAAGTTCCGAACCACCTGACGGGTCCTTCTTCGGTGGCCCGAATCGGCGTGGTCCGCATCAACTGCCAGCGCCACGTGTCGTCGTGCATTCGGTGGAGCCGGAGCTCCGTCTCGAACGGGCGCCCGGAGCGGATGGCTTCACCCCATTTGTCGCGCAATTCGCCCCGATCCCTCGTGTGAACCATGCTCTCCAGGGTGCATCCTTCGTCTGGCGTCTTCCCGCTGAATTCCCAAAGCCGCTGATTTCCGTAGTGAATACAGCCATCGGAATCGGCCGTCCATACCAGCTGAGGTATAGCTTCCGCCAGAATCCGGTAGCGCTCCTTCTCTTCGAATAATTGTCCCCGGATCTCTTCGAGTTCGCGATTGCGCTGTTCCAGAGCCCGGCGCTGCTCGACGATCTCCTGCTGCAGCCGAAAGCGTTGCACGGCGCTGGCGACTGTCCTCGGCAGCGCTTCCGTGCTTGCCGGGCCTTTGGGCAGATAGTCCATCACGCCCAGCTTCATGGCTTCCACTGCAATTTTTTCGCTGCCGATTCCGGTAAGCATCACGACGGCGCAGGGAAGAACCTCATAACGGTCGAGGAGGCGGCGGATCATCGCCAGACCGTCAACGTCGGGCAGGTGGAAATCGAGCAGGACGCAGTCCGGCTTGAACTCTTCGATCAGGGAAAGTCCGTCGCCTCCAGCGCCTGCTTCCGCGTATTCGTAGGCTCCCGGCTGGCCCGAATTGAGACAAAGTTTGAAAATAGAACGATCGACAGGATCGTCATCGATCAGGAGAATCCTTGCTCGAGTTTCCGGCAAATCATTGACCGGATTCTGATTAGGCATTCGTTCGCCAACCCCCGGCGCTGAGCCAGCTTACCTGATTCGATACCGGCATGTGCGAAAAACTCCCGTCCTTCCCTGTACTGCAATTTTAGAACCGACCTGATCGCCGTCAGGCCGGTTCCGGAAAAAAAACCGCTCTGGGAGGAGTTACCGGGCTGAACAGACCGTAGGATGCCATTTGGAACCGTCTGGTTCCTTTTTAAAGTGCGTGCTGGTGATGAATTGTTGCGCCAGATATTGAGGATCGTCAACCAGCGTCTTTACAATCAGATACTGCTCTCCATCGGGTTCCTTGACGGCGTCGTAATATTCCGTCACCACGGCGTTCGAACCGTACGGTACTCCGTTTTTGCGCAAATAGCCCGCTCGAAGCCGAGAGGTCACCACCTTTAGCGATCCGCCAGGTCCTGGGGGACCAAATCCGCCGCCCGCCTGGTGATCCCAGGCTGCAATTGAGTAACCCTGCCACTCCAGCGGTCCCGTTTGGGGAGGCTTGCCCCCGAAAAAAAACAGTCTCGTCTGCGTACCGGCATCCGCTTCGACCTTCAGGGTCTTATCGTCCTGCCAGGTAATATGGAGCCGGCCAGGTACGCGCGTGATCGCCGCCGCCCCGTAAGCTTTGCATTGGTTTCCGGCGGCCTCGTCTTTCGCCGGATCCCATGCGTCCGCCATCTTCTTTCCCTCCATCGATACGGGAATCCCGTCGTAATCGCCTTTGGCGGGGGTAACCATGCGGTAGCGCCAGTCTTCCGTTACCAGCGAAACCCAGTAGCCGGTGAGATCTTCCGGCGCGGCTGCGCGCGGCGTGGGCGGAGGGCCCCCCCGCTGTGCGAAACCCTGGTTAAGGATTGTCAAAACGGCCGCTACGGCGAGAATTGGCTTCATGCTCCCTGCTTTTTCAGGCTTTTGTAAACCGCTTCGACAAATTTATCGGTTGTCCAGAAACCGCTGTCGGACCCGTACAGCGGGTCGTAATCGAGCGTCGGCTTCGCCGCTTTTACCTGCTCCAGCGTCATGCCCTTGTTGACCATGTCCTGAACCCGGTCGCGAATGATGGTCGTCATCTCGCGGTATTCGAGCACGTCGCCCAGATCGCACAGGCGCCCGTGACCGGGGATCACCAGCGTCCCGCCCTCCTGCCCGTACACAGGGATGATCAGATCCACGATCTTCTGCAGACCCGCGAGGATTCCCTGGATATTGCCGCCCGCGGCGAGATCGATAACCGGGTAGTTCGTGGTGGTGAAGAGGTCGCCGGTGCTGATCACATCGGACCGGCGGAAGAAAACGAGACTGTCGCCGTCGGTGTGGGCATTGGGGATGTGAATGATCTGAATGCCTTCGCCGTTGAAGAAGAGATCCTTTTCGTCGCCGAGATAGGTGTCGGTCGGCCATGCGGCGGAAGGCGTCGGCGCCTGGGCTCCGGTCGGCGCGCTCATCCGGTTCATGACATTCTGGTGCGCGATAATTTGCGCGCCTTCCGCCGAATCCCTGATGTCCGCCGAGACGTTGCCGCCCGTGATCGTGCTTCCGGCTTTGCGCAGGGCCTCGTTGCCGCCCGTGTGATCGCTGTGATAGTGGGTGTCCACGATATAACGAATCGGGCCTTTGGAAATCGTGCGGATGGCCGCGACGATCTTATCGGCGAGCGGCGCGTACTGGGTATCGACAAGCAGCACGCCGTCGTTGGCGGCCTGCACGGTGATATTGCCGCCCGGTCCGACCAGCATGTACACGTTTCCCTGAGCCGCGAGGACGTGGATCTCCGCTTTGTCGAAGTTCTGGTTCTGTTGTGCCAGAGCCGCCGGGACGAGCAAGGCCAAAGCGGCGGCGCACCCGAATGATGTACGTATCATGATTTCTCCGGGAGATCTGCTCTATTGCGGCCTGGAAGCCGGAGCTTTTTCAGGCGCTTTCTCGGGTTTCGGCATGGTTTTCAGTTTGATCTGGTATTCGGGATACATTGTTTCCGCCCCACCCATCGCCGCTTCGGCCGGTATTCCGTAACGCGCCGGGAACTCGGCCAGGAACGTGTTTGTGCCGGGCAGATGATGGGGGATTTTGCCTTTCGGCATTACCACTTCCACCACGCTTTCGCACGGATACGCGCCCATCTGGAGCCCGATGCTCAGCAGAAAATCCCGCGTGCGGATAAAGGTTTCCGTGAGGTAGGCGGGGTCGTGAATGACGGTCGTCCAGGTCAGATGGTCGCCGTGCCGGATGAAGTTCTCATAAACGATCGCCCGGTCGCTGCGCGGAATGCCGTTGCGCCGGATCCATCCCTGCTTGAGGTGAGTCGTGGTCACGGTCAGAATCTCGCCATCCCATTTGCCCGTGGAAAAGCCCTGGGAGGTGTGCAGCGCGTAGTCTGGCGGATGCGGCCGGCCATCCATCCAGATGGTCCGTTCCGTTCCCCAGGCCTGGTGATGAACGTGAAAGGCGATGAGTTCCTGCGAGTCTTTATCCCGATCCTCCCAGATCCTTATGTTGAAAAAGCTCGGAACATAATCGACCGGATGGACTCTGCATTGATATTCGGGGAGCGTGAGCAGCGAGGCGTCCCAGCTTTCGGCGTGCAGACGCGCGGCGGCGATTGATCGGAATGCCGAGGTAGTCTCCGATCTCGGGGCCGGGGAGCCGCTCCGGTTCGTCTTCATTGAGGGTCATTGCCCACTCGCCGGCAAGATTTACCTGGGCTGAGGCAAACCGCCCACCGGCAGTCAGCATAAGGATGGCGGCTGTAATTCCAGCCCAATTCAACTTGCGCATAAGGTTATCGTTAGAACGCGTGGCAGGCGAGTAATTTCTTTGAATTAACGACATTGTATCCCGTGATCCCGCGAAAGCGATTTACTCCGCAGTCAAACTCGCGGCAAAACCGGTAGCGGCGGGCGAGACGGGTCGGTCCCGGCGTTTTCGATCGGTAACCGGGTCAGGACGCGGAAGGAATTCATGCTCATCACCATCTCGGGAGCGGTTTTGCCAAACGAAGCCAGATCGAAGTGATCTCGCTTGTTTTCATGGCGTTTGGCGCGGGGATCGGCTTCGCGTTCCGCGCGATCGGCGCGCTCGCGGGCGATCCGTCGTTCTGAATGCGCTTGAATTCCTGGGTGTATTTGAGAAGCTGGCGCGAGAGGCGGGTCTCGTAACGGTCGAGCACGTCGAAGGCGTGAGACTGCTCGATCCAGGCTCGGGTTTGAGCGACCATGACTTCCACGCGGTCGTCGTGGTCTGTGTCGGTCGTATGCTGGATTAATCCGAAGTTGAACATGTTGTTTTCCACGCCGGCCAGGCGATTCAGACGGAAATGACCGTCGATGATCTTCCAGGCGAGCTGGCGCTCGGGTTCGGTTTTGGGTGGATCTTTGGGCCCGTGGACTTTTCGGCGTTGGCTCGGTTGATTTGTTCGCGGATTTCGTGGCGCATCTGTTTTTCCGATCTGACAGTAGCAGCCGAAATTGCCCATGGTGACACTACCAGGAGCTAAGTTGTTGACTGGATTCGACACAAACAAGCCGCTGAGCTGTCACCGTTAAAGCTGCCCTCTCGTTAACGAGTCTCCAGATCGCCGAAGGGGAGAGAGATCGGGAGCAGATCATGCAGCTTGCCGAACTTCGAACCGTTATGCGTCGACGCCGGGCAGGTTTTCGGGCGTTCATCGAGGTGCGGGGAGGCCGCATGATGGTTCCGTGGTTTCGCCTGTGTATCATTCCAGGTACTGACTCCACAGAACACATCCGGAGCCAATGACATAACCGTGAACCCTAAGAATCCATCGTTCGTGCGTTTCGCGCATCAGTTTGCCATAACAGTGAACGTGTCCCGAGCCAGCGCAATCTCCGGTTTGTTGATCACGCTGGCACTTATCGTGGGCGTGGCAGCCTCTCTCATCGCTCAAACGGACAGTCAGATCGGCGCTCCTCTTCCGGCGTGGAGTCCCGGTGTGCTTGATATCCATCAGATTTCTACGGGCAGAGGAAATGCAGCGTTTTTCGTTCTGCCAGACGGAACAACTATGCTCGTTGACGCCGGCGCTGCCGCCGATGGTCCACCCGAGACGGAACCGCACCCCGACGGGTCCCGTCAACCCGGCGTTTGGATCGCACGGTACATCAAACGGCATCTGCCTCCTGATGCGAGCGGATTGGACTATGCCCTCATTACGCACTTCCATCCCGATCACATGGGCCAGGTCACGCCCTCGTCGCGGTTGGATCGCACCGGCACGTATAAATTGACCGGTATTACTGAAGTGGACGATACACTCCCCATTCATTCCCTGTTTGATCGTGGATGGCCCGACTATGCTTATCCCGGACCGCTGACGGACGAAATGATGGCTAACTACCGGCGGTTCGTTGATCTGCGGCGCACGCACGGGATGATCGTGTCGCGATTCAGGCCAGGATCATCTACACAAATCCGTCTTCAAAAGGACCCGTCCCGTTATCCCGGCTTCGAAGTTCAAAACGTGGTGGCTAACGGCGAGATCTGGACCGGGACCGGTGAAGCAACGCGAAGGATCTTTCCGCCACTCGAATCTCTGTCGCGTGCGGACTGGCCGAGCGAGAACATGTGCAGTATCGGGTTCAGACTTCAATACGGACGATTCCGCTATTTCACTGGTGGGGACCTGACAGGCAATCATGACCCCGGATTTCCCGAGTGGCACGCCATGGAACCCGCGGTCGCTCCCGCGATTGGCCCGGTAGATGTGCAAGTGATCAATCAACACGGATCCATGGGCGAGGCAAGCGAAGCGTGGCTTCGCAGCGTTCGGTCCGCAGTGTTTATTATTCCCAGTTGGGCGCCCAGTCATCCGGCCCCGGACGTGCTGAAGCGAATCGTCAACAGCAGAATACCGCCGGTGCCTCGGTATATTTTTGCGACCGAAATGCGCGACGCCGCCCGGATCGTAATCGGCGCGCGCGCCGATCAGTTGGCTGGTGGGCCCGGGCACATTGTAGTGCGAGTGGATCAGGGCGGCGATCGCTTTCGAGTATTCGTATTGAATAACAAAGACGAACGGGACACAGTTGTCACCGTCAGCGGGCCCTTCAGATCTGGTTCTTTGCAGTGACGAGCAGGACGCCAGGAGGGCTTCGGGCCTGACGGAGAGCCTTCATTGGGCGCATCTTTGGATCCGTTTCGTGCGCTGTTAATACCCGCCATTGTCAGCCGAGCCAGCTATTCGCGAAACGGATCGACGCTGAAAGACTCGCTGTAAAACAGGCGCCGAAGATGGGCGGGACGTGATCTGGGTGTGTTTTAGTCCGGCGCGGTGCCGGGAACATCCGCGCGTTCGCGCGCTGATAGAAAAAATCTTTCCGCCGCAAGACAGTGGCTAATTTAGATTCCTTGTCCCCACTTCGGGGAGTGAAGGGGGAACCACGAAGCCGAGCAAGCCAAGTCCGGGCGCGTTCGATGGGCTGTTGACTGCCACGGCCGCCGCGACGCTTTGGCGCCAACGAAGATGACAAGGGTCTGCGGGAGAGCCACTTTGTTTATGATCGGCCTGAACATTACGAGATCCTCACACCTGGAAGCGCTCGGGTGTAGAATTACGCATGCGGAACGCCGAAACGGAGGTTCCGGATGGGGCTCGCAACCGCGAGTGAACCGGGGGATGCATCTGACTACGCTCAACATCAAAAAGACAGGCTTGTGGGTTTTCGGCGTCATCGCCGCTCTCACTCTCATTACCGCGATCATCGCCCAACAGCCGCCCGCGGTTGACGCTAAAGTTCTCAAGACCGCCGGTACCGCCAAGGACGCTCTGCCGGGCACCTGGCTCACCTACGGTCTGACGCAAACCGAACAGCGCTACAGCCAGCTGAAGCAGATCGATGAGTCGAACGTCGGCAAGCTGGGCCTGGCCTGGTCGGCGCCGCTCACCACGGCGGGAGGCCGCGGCGGCACCGAAGGCACGCCTCTGATGTGGAACGACACGATCTACCAGACGATGGACAACAGCATCGTGTACGCCCTCGACGCGCGCACCGGCGAACAGAAGTGGATGTACGATGCCAAGATCGATCCGATCACGCAGCGCCATATGTGCTGCGGCACGCACAACCGCGGGCTCGCGATCTCGGACGGCAAGATCATCCTGGCGGCCAACGACGCCCGGTTGATCGCGCTCGACGCCATCAGCGGCAAGGAGTTGTGGCAGAGCAAGGTCGCGGACATCAATCAGTACTACTCGCTGACGATCGCGCCGCGCATCGCGGGCGACAAGGTGATTGATCGGCGTGGGGGGCGGCGAGTTCTTCATTCGCGGCTTCTTCGCGGCGTACAACCTCAAGGACGGGTCGCTCGCGTGGAAGTTCTACACGGTTCCGCCCAAGCCGGGCCAGCCCTTTGAGGACAAGGCTCAGGAAGAGGCGGCCAAGACCTGGGACCGGCGACTGGGCGAAGTACGGCGGCGGCGCCCCGGTGTGGGACGGCCTGGTGTATGACCCCGAAGACGAACCTGGTGATCGCCGGGACGGGTAACGCGGAACCCTGGCCGCAGGAGATGCGCGGCATTCCGAAAGTCGGACTGGGGAAAGTGGGACAACCTCTATACCTGCTCGATCGTCGCCGTGGATGCGAAGACCGGCAAGTTGAAGTGGTATTACCAGACGGTGCCGACCGACAGTTGGGACCTCGACTCGGTGGGCGGCTTCATCATGGCCGATGTCCAGATCGATGGCAAGACGCGCAAGGTCGTCATGCAGGCTCCGAAGAGCGGCGTGTTCTACATCCTGGACCGTACCAATGGACAGTTCATCTCGGCCGAACCGTTCGTCCCGGTGAACTGGGTGACGGGCTTCGACAAGAAGAACAACGGCAGGCCGATCATCAATCAGGACGCATACTACGATCAGACGAATACGGTGGTGATCTACCCGGGCGGCGGCGGCGCGCACAACTGGGCGCCGATGTCTTACAACCCGAATGCCGGGCTGGTCTATCTGCCTTACAGCGCCGGCAGCTACACCTTCACCGCCGCCAGGGAACCCGATGTCAAGGCCGGCGGCGGCGCGCATGGGTTGGGCCGCGGCGGTGCAGAAGAGGACGACCCCGATGCCGATCTGGGGCCCCGATAATGTGGGCCGCGGCGGGCTGCAGGCACGCGATCCCAAGACGAACCAGATCAAGTGGGTGAAGACAGGACGCGGCGGCGCGATCGGCGGCGGCACGATGACCACGGCCAGCAACCTCGTGTTCCAGGTTGCGGGTACTTCGTTTTACGCCTACAAGGCGGATACGGGCGACGAATTGCTGGCGCTGCCGTTCAACCTTGGCGGTGGGGCTCCCCCGATTACTTACATGGTCGATAACACGCAGTATGTCGGGTTCGCGACCGGCACCCGGTTCATGGCGCTGAAGGTCGGTGGCACGGAGAAAATGCCGGAGGCTCCTGCGCGGGGCGGTTTCGGGCGCGGCAGGGGTGGTCCCCCGCCTCCGCCTCCGCCGGCGGAGGCGCCGCATGGCCAGGGCGAAGCTAAGCCATAAGTTGGGTACTACGAAGAAAGTAGATCCGACGAAGCTGGTGTTTCGAGCACGCTGCGGTGGCACGGCTCCTGTAGTGCAGCCAACGAATCTCAATCGCGCCTGAGGTGGGATCGGGAACGCTTCAGATCCGTTAACGCGTCTTTCACATCCGGTATCGCCGTTTTGCAAGTTCGTCGGTAAACGCTTCACGACTGAACTCATGGAGCGCCACGAGGGTCCGCTTGTCCGCGTGTATCGCGATCGTTCCCGGCACCGAGGTGAAAAGCCGGTGACTGAAAGTTACTCTATCCAGGGTGAAAATCGTGCCTGGCGCGATTCCGGAGCGAGCGTAAGCGCGATATGGAGTCCGAATAATAGGCGACTTACAAGGTGCTGTAAAGCGAATTGTTTCGACGGGCGGCGCTGAGGCGAACCAGATCGCAAGACACAAAGGGAAACCACTTAATGAAGGTTCGCCCCTTGACCGATTACCCGATACTCAAGTCTCAGTGCCGCTTGCACAACCCACCCGCCACTCCTGGTGAACTTCGCATAGAAGTGATACCGATTTTTATCGGGTTGCCTCAACGGCGCTCCTGGTTTTGGCCGGCGTGAACGCGGCGCAACACTAACATGAAGCGCATCAAAAGAATCCACAGTGCTTTGTGCCGGTAAGTCGAGATGGAGAATGGTTCCGGTCAGGGATTCGTGGCCTTTCTCTCCGGCTACGCGGAAGTACGCATCGAACAGGCGGGTCATTTCTTCCCGATGGCGCTTATTCGGGACTGCTGCCAGCGCATCCGGTGACCAGTTGAGGAGCGGCATTTCTTCCCTTCATTTTCACCTGTTGCGGCAGCGAGCAACCGCCCGGCAGGAACATTGCGGAATTTGCAATCTGCGCAATGAGGCTTTATCTACAGCGCAGGGCTCGCGTGGCGAATTCGGCGCCTCAGGAAGGCGGGGATATCGCGGGACCCTTGTGTGATCGCCACGATTTCAACAGGACGGCGGTCAGCGCGGTAAATGACGAGGTATCCGGCGAGCGGGGGGAGACTAATAACATGGTTCATATCAATGTGAACGGTGTGCGAATCATCATTTGTGTGATCCTCGCAGTGGGCCCGGCTGGCGCGCAATGGATACACCGCGCGGAAGACGTTCCCCGGCTTCCCGATCACCGCCCGAATTTGAAGGCGCCCACGCCGCGAGCCGCCGACGGCAAACCGGATCTATCGGGAATCTGGCTGGACGAAGAGAACCGGCCGTGCCCACCATACAACTGCGACGATATGCTCACTCCCCAGGAATTCTGGGACATCGGCTGGAGCCTTAGCGGCGGGCTTCCGTATCAGCCGTGGGCTCTGGCACTGGTCAAGCAACGGGGGGAAGCGCATGGGCAGGATGATCCGACGTCGCACTGCCTGCCAGGCGGACCGGTCAAACTGCATACAGACCCGCTCTATCGCAAGATCGTGCAGACCCCTGGGCTGATCCTCATCCTGAATGAGCGAAATGCGATGTACCGGCAGATCTTCACCGACGGTCGCTCGCTGCCACAGGATCCGCAACCCTCCCTGAATGGCTATTCGATCGGGCGATGGGACGGCGACGTTCTGGTGGTGACTACAAGCGGATTTCGCGATGGCATCTGGCTGGACCGCAAAGGTAGTCCTTTGACGGAGGCTGCAACTATCACCGAGCGCTTCCGGCGGGTGGACTACGGGCGGCTGGAGATTGCGATGACGGTGGATGATCTGAAGGCGTACACGATGCCGTGGTCGGTCACTGTGCACCAGAATCTGAAGCCGGATACAGAGCTGATCGATTACATATGCCTGGAGAATGAGAAGGACATGCGGCACCTTGTGGCAAAGTAAGGGGCGGCAGGCGTTCAATCGATCATTACCTCACATCGCGAGTCGGCGAATACCAACACGGCGAACGACGACTCGCCATTCTTACCTTGTATTTACTACGAACTCGTTGCCGCAACACCCATTGACCTCTACGCTTGAAACTTCGTCTCAGCGGGGTCGCCGTGAAAGCGGCCCGCTGATCAGTTAAGCAGCGGCATCTCTTCCGCCGCTTTTCCGGAAAAACCGGCTGAGCCGGCATCGAAGCGGGGACGCGTGAGCTGGTGGTTCCCGCTTACGAGCTGACGTAAAGTTCCGCGCGGGCCAAGAAGGCCGACCGCACCCTCGAAAAACAGCCCCAGGTGACCGGAAACTCCGCGCCGAGCTGGGGCTCGGCGGCAGGCCTGTGGGCCCGCCTGTGGGCCTGCCCCACGAGGTTTTTCGTGGTTGCTCGTGAACCGCAGGTCCATCTGGACAGGGCCCAAGCCCCTGCCCACAGACGCGCGTGGATCTGTCATCTTGCTTTGACAACGAATTCGTTGCCGCGGCAACCGTTGACCTCTACGCTGAACTTCGTCGCGGCGGGACTTCCGGATGGCAAGTGCACACCTACGAGATTCGCCTGGTGGAAATCGGGCGCGACGGGCTGATCATTCACCCATACGCGGACGTCATCTTTCGGCTGACCCATGTTCAAGCCGTAAATCGCGACAACGCCGCCAGGCGAAACGACAATGCCTCCGGGATTGATCAGAGGGGGCTGCAGCCGTATAAACGCCTCTTCCGCCACCGCGGCGGTTGCCGGAACGGACGACATCAGGATCGCCCACGCAATCACCGCCGGTACAAGCGCGCAGGCCCCGATCCACAGTAGCGATCGGCGAAACAGCAGGAGAGCGACTGTCATCAGAGTGATGGCTCGGCCCAGCCACTGATCCCAGGAAGCGCCGAAGCGCAGCGTCAGCGTCTGACGTCCTGGAGCACCGGGTTCGATGACCTGGAATCCGATGGGATCGCTGGCGATGGCCGATCCCGAAGCTCGCCAGCCGGGATCGTTATTCACTTTGACCAGAATGGCTTCGCCCGGAGCGAGATCGGCGTCGATTTCGGCGTAGTCCGGCGCTTTCCAGCGGATGACTGCGGGACGTTTGCCCGCCGCCCAACTTACATAGGATTCGAGAAATCGCTCGTCATCCGTGGAATGCAGCGGCGGAAGGCGGACAAGCGCCGCCCGATCGACGACAACGGCGTCGTGCGGTTCGAAATGGGGAACCTGGTAGATCGCGGCTCCGGGTCCATTCCAGATTGTGGGCATCGCTGCGAATTTCGGCGTGTCGGCGTACCAGTGGAAGTACTCCGGCGAGTCGGCTCCGGGAACAACAAGCAGGGGAGCATTGAGCGCTTTGAGCCAGAGCTGGGAGAGGCGGCCGGCGTTGGGGCGGCAGCCGAATGAGACCTCCCGCTCGGCGGCGAAGAACAGGAAATTCGAAACGTCCTGCCCGCTGCCGCCCACCTGGGGAACGTCGGACCAGAGGTTGAGGGTGCTGTCGAGCTCTCCGGCCGCCACCACGCGGGCGCCGCCTCCGTTTTTTTGCGTCGTTTCCTGCAGCCATTTGGCGGTCTGGTATGCGATGCCCTCGCGGGGATTTCCGGCCTTCGGCTCAACCTTCCAGGCGTGAGTCAGGAATCGCCAGGAGAATGCCGTTCCTGCGATAACAACCAGAATCGCGACGGAAATCTGGACACGCGCCGGCAAGGCCGCCAGCAACGACGCGAGCAGGAGGATCAACCCCGCGTCGAATTCGAGCATGTAACGGTGGGGCGACGGCAGGAGATAGTTTCCGGCAAGCGTGTATGTGACGACCACCAGACCGACGAGGGCTGTCCAGACGGCCGGCAACGCTATATTGCGGGGAACCCTGGGCCAGAAGGAAAGGCAGATCATGACAAGCGCGATACCGAGAGCGATCCAGGTAACCGCATTCCAGGGCGCAGCCAAAAGGGTGTGCCGAAGCACGATCCGGTTCAGAAGTGTCGAGGAGGCGAAATAGCCGGGCGTCATCCAAAATGCCGCGAGGCCGTACGCCGTTCCCGCGATTCCGGAGGCACGTCCGGGAGAGAAACGGGCCACGGCCAGCCCCGCCAGCATGAACCCGAGTCCGATCAATCCGGGCCAGTTGATCAGGAAAACGGCGCCCGCGAGAAGCGAGGCAGCCCGCCACCGGTTGCGCCACGCTTCGGCGATTGCGAGCAGAGCCAGGGGAAGAGCGAACGCATGTCCCGCTTCGTCGTAGCCCACGAGCGAGACAAAGGGCCATGGGGCGTGGGCGAACGGCTGCGCAGTTGCCTTCCAGGCCGTCAGCACATAAACGGGAGACGGAAACACGCCCCAGGCAACCGCCGCGAGAATCGCGGGAAGCCGGGTGGGGAACAGCCGGCGCGCCAATATGTAGAGACAGGCCGGGGTGATCGCATACCCGGTTCCGGCGACCAGATGGAAGGCGCGCCCCAGAGGAATCGCGGGGAGGCTCGCAAGCGACACGACAAGGATGTGGAAGAGCGGTGGATACAGATAGTGGAAAGGCGCACCGCCATATTGCAAAGGGTTCCAGGTCCAGGGGAGGTCGCGAAACATGCGGGCGATTCCCACATAGATGTAGCCGTTATTCCACGGCTGGTCGGAGAATTCGAGACCGAGCCAGGGTCCCAGGAGGATCAGGTTACCGGTTATCAGCGCCGCTACTATCCAGAAATCGAGGGACCCGGTTCGGTTTCGCAATGTTGACCGTTCCTCAACAGTATCGCGGCAAGCCGACGCTGCAAGCAGTCGCGGCAAGCTGACGCTGCAAGCAGTCGCGGCAAGCCGTTACCGAAGCCCCGATTTCCCACCCCATTTCTCTGTTATACTGAAGGCGACGGACGGACCTGTGGAGTGGGCGGAAGCCCACTTTTTTATTGGTATTGGGTTTATTAAGCATGAAGCGGGAAGAAATCATTTCGAAGATCGCAGCCATCGCCGAGCAGGCCGCGGCGCCGGCCGGGATCGAGATCGTCGAAGTGGAACTGAAAGGTTCGGGCCGCAGCCATTTGCTCCGAATTTATATCGATAAACCCGAAGGCGTGAGCCACGCCGATTGCGAACTGGTTTCCCGCGCGGTGGGCGATGCGCTCGACGTCGAAGACCCGATTCCCGGGACTTACGAACTCGAAGTCAGCTCCCCGGGCGTCGAGCGCAAACTCGGGAAATGGCAGGATTGGCAGCGTTTCGCCGGCAAGAAGGTCAAGGTCGTTCTGAAAGAACCCGTCCTGCGCGAGGGCGCCACCGAACTGAAACACTTCGATGGCGTGATCTCGCGCGCCGAAAATCAGACCGTTACCGTGGAACTCACGGGCGGCACAAACGTCACATTCCCCGTGGAACAGGTCGATCGCGCCAATCTGAAGTTCGAGTGGTAGCGTCCACCGGAATCGTTTTTATTTAGCGGCTTCATTACTGAAATTCGAGGCAAATCTGTGGAAAGCATTTATCAGTCGATTGAAATCCTGAGCAAAGAAAAGGGCATTGACGCCCAAATCGTTCTCGATGCCGTGAAGGACGCGATGCTGATTGCGGCGCGGAAGCATTTCCGCACGGTCGAGAACTACGAGGCCGAGTTCGACGACAAGAACGGAATCAAGCTCTTCGCCGTGAAGACGGTGGCCGATCCGGTCGTAGACCCGAGCGTCGAGATTACGCCCGCTGAAGCGCGCAAATTCGATCCCCAGGCGGAGATCGGAACAGTAATCCGGATGCCGAGGCCGACCGACGCGCTGGGGCGGATTTCGGCGCAGACGGCGAAGCAGGTCATTTTTCAGAAAGTGCGCGAGGCGGAGCGCGAGACCATTTACCGCGAATATTCCGACCGCGTCGGCGAACTGGTCAATACGTCGATCAAGCGTGTCGAAGGCCTCGATCTGGTGGTCGACCTGGGCAAGACCGAAGCCCGGCTGCCGAAACGCGAACAGTCGCGCCTCGAGAGCTACAGCGTGGGCGATCGGGTGCGGTGCGTGATCCGGATCGTGGACAAGTCGGCGAAGGGCCCCGGCGTGGTGGTTTCGCGCGCCGACGCGGAACTGGTCAAGCGGCTGTTCGAGCAGGAAGTGCCGGAGATTTATGACGGTACGGTGAGTATCCGGGGCTGCGCCCGCGAGGCCGGGGAGCGGACCAAAATTGCGGTTTCCAGCCGGGACCGCGACGTCGACAGCGTCGGCGCGTGCGTCGGCATGAAGGGGATGCGAGTGCAGTCGATTATCCGCGAACTGCGCGGGGAAAAGATCGACATTATCGAGTTTTCGGACGACCCGGTTACTTTTGCGACGCATGCGCTCAGTCCGGCGAAGATCAGCCGGGTGACGATTATCGATCCGGCGGACCACCACATGGAGGTGATCGTCGACGATTCGCAGCTTTCGCTCGCGATCGGCAAGAAGGGCCAGAATGTGCGATTGGCCGCAAAGCTGCTCGGATGGAAGATCGACATCAAGAGCGAGGAAGAGAAGCGCCAGGAAGTACAGAATGCGATCGAGCAGCTTTCGACCGGAGCGCCGGTGTCGGCTCTCATCGAGTATGGTCTGGCGGAAGCGACGGTCGATGCTCTGGTGAAGAGCAATATCGGGACGGTGGAACGGCTCGGCAGTATGACGCCGGAAGAACTGGAAGCGCTCGAGGGAATCGACGGCGACGCCGTGAATCGCATCCAGCAGGCGATTAACGGGTTCTACGGTTCCGAATATGGCGAAGCGGTCGCTGATAATGGCGAAGCGGTTGTTGATAATATGACCGCCGAGGCGGATCCCGATAACCTGACCGCCGAACAGGCGGGCGAAATGGACGCGTATCGCGCCGGGAGCGATCAGGCTACGGTGGCCGATCAGAATGATACGATGGTTAAATCGGCGGAATCCGCCGCGGATGGGGCCGTGGAGGACCATCTGGCGGCAGAATCGGGCGAACAACCGGTTTCCTGAAAACGGCGATCACGAGTAGTAACAGGCAGATAAACGAAATACCTTAATTATGAGTAAGATTCGAATCAATGAGCTGGCGCGGCAACTGGAAGTAAAGTCGCGCGAGGTCATCGACAAGCTGCACGAACTCGGGATCGCCGAAAAAGTTACCCACTCCAGCTCAATCGACGAAGATAAAGCCGATCAGTTGCGCCGTTACTACAAGGGTGAGTCGTATGCGCCGAGACCATCGACGTCTCACCGGAACGGCGCGGGCACCGCGGTCGAAGAACACGCCGCCGAAACCGGGAGTGATGACGAATCTCATGATGCTTCACCGGCCTCACGTCAGCCCGAAGCGCGTGTGACGTCAACTCCCGTCGCGGCTCCCGCGGAGCCGAAGCCCGAAAGCTCTCGCGAGGCCGCTCCGCCTGCTCCAAATGCAGGGCCACAAGCGCCGGTGGCTCCGGCCGCGCCGGAAAAAACGGACGAGGAACATAAGCCGAGAGCGCTTCCGCTGCGGCCGCCGATTATCGGGAGAGGGCCGATTCATCCGCCTGTAGGAGCGCCGCGCCCGGCTTCCGCCGCGCCGCCTCTCCAACGTCCGGTTTCTCCGGCACCGAGCTCCGAACTGCGACCGCCTGCGTCGGCGTCAGCTCCGGTTTCCGCGCCCGGCCGTCCGATTCCCGCTCCGCCGCGCCCCATTCCAACCGTGACGCCGAGGCCGGGACAGGTTCTTTCGGGTCCTCGTCAGCCGCTGCCGCCGAGCGCCGTTCAAAGTCCTCCGCCCGGTATTGCTCCCGGTGTTCCGCGCCCGGTCGCTCCTCAGGGAGTGCGCCCCGGCACGCCGATCGCACCTCCTCCAAGGCCGGCCGGATTTCAAGGTGGCGCGCCGGGTCAACCGCGCCCGGCTGGTCCGCCGAGACCCGCATATGTGCCGGGTCAGCAGGCAGGGACTCAACAGGGCGTGCCGCAGCAGGGTGGTCCGCGGCCGTTTGCGGGACAGCCCGCCGTTCGCCCGGTAGTGCCGCCGCGCCCGGATCTCGTTGCGAAATTAGGTCAGCAGACGCGCCCGCCGATGCCGGGGCAGGCTCCGCCGCCGCGCCCCGGAGTGCCGTTGCGTCCGCAAACGCCGCGGCCCGGTCAACCTCTTTATCAGGGGCCTCCGCGTCCCGGCGCCGCGCCGATGGCGGGCCGCAGCACTGGACGGCCGATGATGCCCGGTGCACGTCCCGGGGGACCGCGCCCGATGCATCCGACTTCCCGGGCCGGGGGGCTCATTGGTCCGGGAGCTCCGCCTCCGCCGCCCGATCAGGCGGCGCGGCGTCCGCAGTATAACCAGCAGAACCGGGGACGCGGCGGAAACCGCGACCGCCAGCGCGAACCGGAAGAGCGCAACCTGCGGCTGCAGACGCGCCGCGAATTCGCCGCACCGCCGCCGATCAATCGCGACATTACGATCTCGGAAGGCATCACGGTCAAGGAGCTTTCCGAAAAGCTCGACGTGAAGGCGAATTTCGTGATCAAGAAGCTGGTCGACCGCGGTATCTTCGCGACGATTAACCAGACTCTCGACGCGAAGCTGGCTACGGATATTTCACGCGAATTCGGCGCATCCACTTCCACGGTGACTTACGAGGAAGAGGCGATGCAGGATATCGAAATCGCCGAGGAGTCGACGGATCTGTTCCGTCGGCCGCCGGTGGTCACGATCATGGGGCACGTCGATCATGGCAAAACGTCTCTGCTCGATGCGATCCGTCTCGCGCATGTCGCCGACAAGGAAGCCGGCGGGATTACGCAGCACATCGGCGCTTATCACGTCGATCACAACGGGCAGAAGATCGTTTTCATCGATACGCCGGGTCACGAAGCGTTCACGCGCATGCGTGCGCGCGGCGCGAAGGTCACCGATATCGTGGTGCTGGTTGTCGCGGCGGACGATGGAGTGATGCCTCAGACCATCGAGGCCATCGATCACGCGCGCGCCGCGAAGGTGCCGATCATCGTAGCAATCAACAAGATCGATAAAGCGGATGCGCAGGTCGATCGCATCAAGCAACAGCTTTCCGATCGCGGGCTGCTGGCGGAAGACTGGGGCGGCGACACCGTCATGGTGCCGGTTTCGGCTCGCACTAAACAGAACCTGGATCTGCTGCTCGAAATGATTCTGCTGGTTGCCGAACTGCAGGATCTGAAAGCGAACCCGACGCGTCCGGCGATGGCCAGCGTGCTCGAGGCGAAGCTGGATCGCGGTCGCGGCCCGGTCGCTACGGTGCTGGTGCGCAATGGAACCCTGCATCAGGGCGATTACTTCATCTGCGGCACCGTCTTCGGACGCGTGCGCGCGATGCTTGACGATCGCGGCGAGCAAGTCAAAGAGGCTGGTCCTTCCATGCCTGTTGAGGTTCTCGGTCTGGAAGAACTGCCGGAGGCAGGCGATACGTTCCAGGCAGTAACAGACACGGCCAAGGCCAAGCAAATCGTGATGTACCGCGCCGAAAAAGAACGAGCGGTGGCGCTGGCCAAGACCGGCCGCATCACGCTCGAACAGTTCCACAAACAGATGGCGGCGGGCGAAGTCAAGGAACTGCCGATCATCCTCAAGGCCGACGTGAGCGGTTCGGCGGAGGTTCTGCGCGACACGCTCGAAAAACTTTCGAACGACAAGGTCACGATTCGCGTCATCCATTCGGGCGTGGGCGCGATCAACGAATCCGACGTGCAACTGGCGGCGGCTTCGAACGCAATTGTTATCGGATTCAGCGTTCGTCCGGAGCGCAACGCGGCGGCCGCAGCCGAACAGGAAAAGGTCGATATCCGCCTGCACACGATCATCTACGAAGTCGTGGATGAGATGAAGAAGGCGATGGCGGGCCTGCTTGCGCCGGTGTTCAAGGAGGTTTACCGGGGAAAGGCGGAGATTCGCGAAGTGTTCCGCGTTTCCAAGGTGGGCATGGTTGCGGGCTGCCTGGTCATCGACGGTCAGATTACGCGCGATTCGCAGATGCGCATCGTGCGTGACAACATCGTCGTGCATACGGGCAAGATCGGATCGCTGCGGCGGTTTAAGGATGACGTGAGCGAAGTCCGCGCCGGCATGGAGTGCGGTATCACGATCGAGAACTTCAGCGATGTGAAACAGGGCGACGTGATCGAGGCGTTCATCATGCAGAGGGTTGCGAACGAAGCCGCGTAATGGCCGCCATCGGCGTGCTCACGCTGGAGTTGCGGATCGAGCACGCGCATTCTCTCAAAGAGAAGAGGCACGTGGTGAAGAGTCTGAAGGATCGATTGCGCGGAAAGTTCAACGTTTCCGTGGCGGAGATCGACGATATGGACCTTCACAACAGCTCGGTCATTGCGGCGGCGGTGGTTTCGCCCAGCCGCCCGTTTGCGGAAAAGGTATTGCAGTCGGTTGAGCGCGAGGCCGCGGGTTTGCTGGGTCCCATGCTGATTCGTACGGGTACCGAATGGTTGTAAGAAAAGGATATGGAAGAGCACCGCGCGCGGCGCGTTTCGGAAGCCGTAAAGGAAGAACTGGCGGAGCTGATCGGCTTTGAAATGGACGATCCGCGTCTCGCGTCAGTGAATGTGACAAGCGCAGATGTGTCTTCGGACATGCGCACGGCCCACGTCAAGGTTGCGATCGAGGCGGGGCTGGAGAAAAAGGCGCTTGAGGCGCTGGACCACGCTAAAGGTTTCCTCAAACACGAACTGGCATCGCGTTTGAATCTGCGGCGAGTTCCGGACCTTCATTTTGCCGCCGACACCCACCCCGACGCGGAAAGCCGCATCGATTTCCTTCTCCGGCGAGCCAAAAGGAGCCGGGCCCGGGACCAGGGCGCTCTCTGAAGGAGTTTTCCGAGCCACGACCGGCAGGGAGCGTCTTCGTTTTCAATGGGGCGGTCCGCTACCCCGTAGTCCTGAACCGCACGAAATTCGTTGCTATTACCGCGGGATGCTCGCTAAACTAATTCGAGGGTCGTAGTTCGTTCGCCGCGCGGGCATGGCCCGTTGAACGGATACCTTCATTTGAAAATCTGCCCGGAAATCCAACAATTTGTGATAGTTTTGTTTTTATTGCCGGGGTGTTCTTCCCCGGTGTTTTACTGTGAAGAGAAGGCGGTTTAACCGATGCGCGTGGCTCCAATGACCAGTCGATTCCTCGATGCCTGCCGGCGTCGGCCCACCGACGTGCGGCCGGTCTGGTTCATGCGTCAGGCTGGCCGGTATATGAAATCATACCGCGACATCCGCGCGCGGCACTCGCTGCTCGAAATCTGCAAGCGCCCGGACCTGGCGGCGGCGGTGACTTTGCAGCCGGTTGAAGCGCTGGACGTGGACGCGGCGATCATTTTTGCCGACCTTCTCCTGCCGGTAGAACCCATGGGATTGAAGCTCAGCTATCCGCTGAAGGAAGGTCCGATGATCGACAATCCCGTGTACTCGAGCGAGGATGTCGATGCGCTTTCGACATCGAACACCGACGATCTCGGCTATGTGGGGGAGGCGATCCAGCAAACCGTTCGCGCGCTCGCGGGCCGCGTGCCGGTGATCGGATTCTGCGCGGCTCCCTTCACCATGGCGAGTTACATGATCGAAGGCGGCGCATCGCGAAATTTCATCCGCACCAAGCGCATGATGTATTCCGACGAAACGCTGTGGCGCAGGCTGATGGGCAAGATCGTGGACGTGCTGGCGCCGTTCGCAATCATGCAGGTGGCCTCCGGCGCGCGCGCCATTCAGGTATTCGACAGCTGGGTGGGAGCGCTGGCGGGAGACGATTACGTGCGGTTCGCTCAGCCTTATTCACGGGCGCTGATCGAACGCATTAAATCGAGCGGCGTCCCGGTGATTCACTTCGGCACGGGCGCTTCGGGTTACTTCCGGGAATTGCACGCGGCCGGCGGCGACGTGATGGGCTGCGACTGGCGCATCAATATCGATCAGGCGTGGATGGATATTTCGTACCGCTCCGCGATTCAGGGAAACCTCGATCCCGTCGCTTTGTTCGCGCCGATTCCCGAATTGCGCAATAAAGTGCACGATCTGCTTCGCCGCACGGGCACACGGCCGGGCCACATCTTCAATCTGGGACACGGAATTCTGCCGGAAACCCCGGTGGACCACGTCAAGGCCGTAGTGCAGATGGTGCGCGAGTTTCGCCCCTAAAGTGAAGGTCGCCGGCTCGTGAAGGTCGCTATAGCTGGCGGCGGGATCTCGGGCCTCGCGTGCGCTTACTACCTGCAGCGTAGCGGAGTGGAGGCAGTTGTGTTCGACCCCACGCCGGGCGGTCTGATCGGCACGGTCAACATAGACGGCTGCATCCTCGAAACAGGCCCCGAGAGCTGGCTCGCCGCTAAACCCTGGGCGGAAGAACTCATTCGTGAACTGGGCATGGGCGATCAGATCGCCGGTTCCAACGACGCGCAGCGGCGGACCTACGTGCTGCGCGACGGAAGGTTCGTCATGCTGCCCGCCGGCCTGCAGCTGGTGGTCCCGACGAAACTCCGACCGTTGCTGGGAACCGAGCTCCTGGGTTGGGGGACGAAGTTCCGGATTGCCGCCGAGATCTTCAAAAACGCGAAGCAGTTGCCGGACCGTTCGGTATCGGAGTTCGTCGCCGATCACTTTGGGGATGAAGCGGTGGAATACCTCGCCGAGCCGCTGCTCGCGGGTGTCTACGGCGGTTCGCCCGATTCCCTGAGCGCGGTCAGCGTTCTTCCAAAGTTCGTGACCTGGGAGCAACGGTTCGGGAGCGCTATTGTGGGAGCGCTCCGGGAGAAACGCAGCCCTTCCGGACAGCCGATTTTCAAGTCCATGCGGAACGGCATGGGTTCCCTGACAGACACGCTGCGCGAGCGAGTCACCATTCTTCCGGAGCGCGTGAAATCGATTCGGCTCGTCGAGAAATGGGAAGTATACGCCGGCCGTGAGTGGCTGGAGTTCGACCAGGTGGTGCTCTCCTGCGGCGCGAACGGCGCGGCGCCTTTGATCAATCCCGTCGACGCGCGCCTGGGCGAGTTGCTGGCCTCGATTCCCCACACCGGGAGCGCCATCTGGACGTTTGGCTACCGGCGAGAGGATATCGGGCATCCGCTCGATGCGTTTGGTTTTCTGGTGCCGCGCCGGGAACGTGGCGCGATTATGGCATGCACCTGGGTCGGGACGAAATGGGTAGGGCGCGTGCCTGAAGATAAAGCCGTGCTTCGGTGCTTTTCGACGGATTCGAATGTCTCCGATCGGGCAATGCGGGCGGACCTCGAGAGGCTGATGGGAGTGGCCTCTGAGCCGCTCTTTTCGCTCTGCAACAGGTGGCCGGAAGCCATGCCGCAATATACGGTGGGACACGGCGAGCGAGTTGCCGAAATCGAGGCGCTTGTGGAGAGGATTCCGGGACTGCATCTCGCGGGCAATGCATACCACGGGATTGGCATTCCGGATTGCGTCAGAAGCGCGAGATCGGTTGCGGATCGGATGTTGAACAACCTGAGGTGATCGATGTGGAGTGACCAATGTGGGGTGACCAATGTGGGTGATCCATAATGAACCCATGCTTTTGAAACCGATCTTAGCCGCATTGGCGCTTACCGCGGGAGCCTTCGGGCAGGCGCCGCCCGCGCCCAACCCTCCCTACGGGCCTTCCATCTCTCCCGAGAGCGCCAAGAAAGTAGCGGCCGCCGCGATCGCCGAGGCGCGCAAGAATCATTTGGATATGGCGGTGGCCGTGGTCGACACCGGCGGGTATCTCGTCTACTTCGAACGCATGGATAATACTCAACTGGGCAGCGTCGAGGTGGCGATCGGCAAAGCGAAGTCCGCCGCTTTATTCCGCCGCCCGACCAAGGTCTTCCAGGACGCGGTCGCCAGTGGCGGCGCGGGGCTCCGCATGCTTGGTCTCACTGGCGCGGTTCCGGTCGCCGGCGGCATTCCACTCATCGCGGACGGTAAAGTCGTCGGCGCGATCGGCGCGTCCGGTGGGACCAGCGACCAGGACAATGACACAGCAACCGCAGGCGGCGCCGCGATGAAGTAGGGCGGGCCGCACCGGCGGAGCCCAAAAGAATTAGAGCACTTTCACATTTTCTGTAGAGCGGTTCTAACGTGTCTGGAGTCGGTAGCGCCGGCGATCTTGTCGCCGGTTTCCGCTCCGGGTATCGTCCACCGACCGAAATCGGATTCCGAGCCGCGACAGGGAGGGAGCGAATTCTACAATATTCGCGAAAATGCTCTAATATCGTTAACGCAATCGTTCTTGTCTCCGACGCCGAACCGAGGCCGGAACGGACTGGAGAAAAATATGTCGAACCTGCGATTCACCCACCTGGCCGTAAAGACCGCTGTACCGCTGCTGGCGCTGGGAGGCCTCGCCTGGATGTCTTTCGCGCCGCGCATTCATGCCGAGACCGCGGCCGGCGAAAAGGCCGGAACAGTAGAGAAGATTAAAGTCCATGGGGCTTCGCTCGAGGGAAATCTTGAGGGCGATCCCGCCGACCGCGATGTATTCGTGTATCTGCCGCCGAGCTATGCAAGTCAGCCCGGACGCCGCTACCCCGTGGTTTATTTCATCCATGGCTACGGCGCAACGGCGGAGGCGTACTGGAAGATGATGACGGTGCCCGATACGGCGAACAAGCTTATGAACGCCGGCACTGTGCAGGAGATGATTCTCGTTCACCCGGATGCGCACACCATTTACGACGGAAGCATGTATTCCAACTCGCCGACCACTGGAAACTGGGAGGCATATATCACGTCCGACCTGGTCTCTTATATCGACAGCCACTACCGAACGATCGCGAACGCCGACAGCCGCGGGCTTGCGGGACACTCGATGGGCGGCTACGGAGTGGTGCGGCTCGCGATGAAATATCCGCACGTGTTTTCGAGTATCTACGCAATGAGCTCCTGCTGCCTGATGAATAATCCCGGCGCGGGCCGCGGCGCGCCCGCGCCGGCTGCTCAGGCCGCAAGCACCACTCAATCCGCTCCCCCCGCGCGATCCGGCCGAGCGGGACGAGGCGCCGGCTTTGCGAATGTTCTCTTTGCGGAAGCCGCGGCATGGTCGCCGAATCCGATGAACCCGCCGAAGTATTACGATCTGCCCACTCAGGATGGAGTTGTCCACCCCGAGATCGTGGCGAAGTGGATCGCCAACTCGCCCTTGGCGATGGTCGATCAATACGTCCCGAATCTCAAGACGTATCGCGCGTTTGCCATGGATGTGGGCGATGCGGACACGCTGGCGGGCTCCAACAAACAACTGGATCAGGCTCTGACCCAAGTGGGAGTGCCGCACACATTCCAGGTTTATGAAGGCAACCACACGAATCACGTGAAGGACCAGTTCGAGGCGAAGGTGCTGCCGTTCTTCTCGTCGAATCTCACAGCGTCGGCCGGCGGCACGCGGAAGTAGGCATCGCGCGCTGCACGGAACGTGACGCGTTTCGGGATGAATCGAGAAGACCATGCCGACATCGATCTCGCGGACCTTCACGGCGGACTCCGCCATGCGCCGTCTCACGGGACTCTTGAAAGCTGAGGTTCGGCGAAGCCGCGTCCAGGCGCCGGGGTCCACCCTGTGGATCGAATTCGTGGAATTCAAAGGCGTCGACCGCACGCCGCTACGTATGCGGATTCAGGACCGCGGAGCGGCGCGGCTTCAGCTGCGTGTGCAGAATGTCGATGCGATCGTGACCGCAGTGAAGTCCGCGGGCTTGAAGGTGATGTCCGAAGGCGGTGTCGCCCAGCCGATTCCGCCCAATTTCAAAGGCGCACTCGTTGCCGACTCCAATAACTTCTTCCTGACTCCCTTCGCACCCTGCGACGACTGCGCCCCCACGATTGACGGGCCCGCGCGTTCCACCCGATAGCGCCGGGGCTGGTGCAATAGAATAGCGCTCCAGAGGGCTAACGAAATGAGACATCCGATCCTGCGCGCAACTCTTCCTGCCTTTCTGGCATGCTCGTTTCTGGCAAGCGCCGCGTGGGCCCAACTCGCGCAGCCGCCGGCAGAAGTCACCGAAGGCATCCTGAAAGACCAGTCAAACACTTGCCCGGCCAATGCGCGGCTCGGAAATCCTGACGCCTCTCCCCTCTGGTCGGGCTGGGGCAATGCCGCCAATAACGCGCGTTTTCAAACGAAGGCCGGCGCGGGTCTGACCGCGGCGACGTACCCAAACTCAAGCTGAAGTGGAGCTTCGGAATTCCCGGCGCCAAGAGCATGTATTCACAGCCCGTCGGTGGCGTTCGGCAGAGTCGTTCGTGGGCGGTGACAACGGCGTCGTGTATTCGCTCGACGCGAAGACGGGTTGTCTTTACTGGGCTTACCAGGCCGATATGTTTGGCCGCTTCGCTCCGATCGCCGCACCGATCTCCGGACACAACGGAACTCGGTACGCGATCCTGTTCGTCACCCGCTCCACGACTGCCTATGCGCTCGATGCGCAGGACGGCAAGCTGCTCTGGAAGACGCAAATCCGGACCGGACTCAATAACCTGAGCGCCACGGCGGCATTTCATGACGGGCGTCTTTACGTGCCGATGTCCGGCACGGAGACGCTGGTCGGCGCCGATCTCAACTATGAATGCTGCAAATCACGCGGCGCCGTGGCCGCGCTGGACGCCAACACAGGCAAAGTGCTGTGGGTTACGCAGAGCGTTCAGGAGCCGCTGCGCGAGCTGGGCGAAAACGCGAAGGGAAAGCAAAGGTGGGGACCCGCGGGCGCTTCCGTTTGGAACACGCCGACTGTCGATGCAAAGCGCGGACTGATCTACGTCGGCACCGGAAACAGCTTCGGACGGATCGCGGCCGCGACCAGCGATTCCATCCTGGCGCTGCGCATGAGTGACGGCAAGATGATGTGGCATCACCAGGAGTTCGAGGGCGACGCGTTTATGGCGCGCTGCCAGGCGGCCAATCCCGCCGACTCCAACTGTGCCGAGAAACTGGGTCCCGATTACGACTTCGGCGGCTCGTCCGCGATTCTGCAAACGGTCGACGGCAAGGACATCCTGCTGGCCGCGGGGAAGGGCGGAGTGGCGATCGCGCTCGATCCGGACAACGAGGGCAAGCTCCTGTGGCGAACCCAATTGTGGGAAAGCCAGGCGCCATCGGCATCCGGTCTGGTGGTCTGGGGCGGGGCGGCGGATGGCACCCGCGTGTACTATCCGCTGCAGCAGCCCGGCGGCGGACTGAAGGCGCTGGATATAAAGACAGGCAAGGTCGAATGGAATGCCGCCGTCGATGCGGACCGGCGCGGTCAGGCCGGTCCGGCCACTGCGATTCCCGGAGTGGTCTTCACGGGCGGATGGGACGGAATCCTGCGCGCCGTGAATGCGGATGGGAAAGTGATCTGGTCGTTCAATGCGGTGAAAGATTTTTCGACCGTCAACGGCGTCGCCGCCAAAGGTGGATCGTTCGGTTCGGCCGGTCCGGTGATCGCGGGCGGAATGGTTTTCGCCGCGTCGGGATACCCGGGAACACTGCGCGGCACCCCGGGCAATGTCGTGCTCGCGTTCGGGGTGGAATAACGCGGCCAGCGATCTTGTCGCCGGTTGCCGCTCTTGATATCATCCGCTGGCCGAAATCGGATTCCGAGCCGCGACCGGCAGGGAGCGAATTCTACAATATTTACGAAAAAATATTTACGAAAATGCCCTGAACTGTTGGGGTGGAGGGCGGCCAACCCGTTCTTGTATCGAAAGTTACGCTTCAGAATATATCGAGGGTTCGTCTCGCCACCGCAACCGCGCGGCTGATTGACGCGTCGAATTACTACAAGTAGAGTACAGCAGAATTAAATTCTGCCTGGCGATCCTGCCAGCCATTGCATTGGCGCGTAAACGGCAGTAGAAACAGCACTTCAGATCGACAACAGTTCAATTCCTTTCACGGCGCCAGCCTGTATCCAATAACTATCCTTTCGGGAGTATATCGTTTGTCAAACAGATTCTTTTCGCACTTGCAAAGGTTCGTTCTCCGCCCGTCAGTTCTGTCCGCACTGGTTTCGCTGTCAGGCCTGAGTGGCATAGCCGCCGCGGCCACGGCATCATATCCTCAAATCGGCAGCATCTGGTGGGGGAACCAGATCTATACCGCCAGTCCCTCCCAGGCCGCTAAAATCAAACTTTTCCTCGGACCCGGTTTCACCACAACCGAGGCCACCGCGGTAAAAGCCTCGGACCCCTCCGCGAAACTTCTGATCACGGTCAACGCAATGGAGACAACGGCAGGCCAGCCCGTAGTGCCCGATAGCTATTACCTGCTCGATTCTCATGGCAACAAAATCAAGAACTGGCCAGGAAATCCGGGAAACTACCTTCTGAACCTGACTAATCCGGCCGTGGTTCAATTCATGGCGAACTATGCATATCAGCAGATGACTCAGACGGGTTTCAAGTACGACGGCGTTTTCTTCGATAACGTCGAAATGACAATTTCCACCATGACTTCGGATTGCTGCGGGAATCCGATTCAGATCAACGATAACTACCCCGGACCGCCGGATCCCGCGGGCCAACTGGATGCGAAATGGAGCGCGGGATTGTACACGCTGCTGACAACCTTCAAGCAGCTGTCATCCGGCGCGCTCATTTCCGTGCATGCGAACGAGTTGCCGCCAGACCCCCGCCTGCTCGGCGTCGCGAACGGAGATGCGCTCGTCTTTGACGTGGCGGATGTGAGCGAAGGAAGTATGGCGTTCGGAACTCTCTACAACTCTTATCAGCAGTGGTTCTCTCAAGGCCAATCGCCGGTGATCACGGCGGTGCAGTCTTCGCCGCCGAATCAGATCGCATACGGCTACGGCTATTCGCCGCTGACAAGCGCGCTTCCCTCCACGGTTGCTTTCGGCCAGCAATGGTATCCCAACATGCGTTTCGGGCTGGGAATCGCGCTGATGAACAACGGATACTCGATCTACGATTTCGGCGATACGTCATCGCCCGTAACCTGGTGGTACGACGAATATAATTTCAATCTGGGAACGCCGGTCGCGCCCGCCCAGCAGATCGGAACCGCAGCCGGGGCGAACCAGATTCTTAACGGCTACTTCAGCAACGGGCTCTCCCCCTGGGTGCTCGATATAACAAGCGATGGTGCGGCAAAGGCGTCCGTAAGCGTCGCGCCCAGCACAGGCAGCGGGGGACCATCGGCGGAGATCGCTATCTCGCAGGCCGCCACTATTCCCTGGCACATTGAATTCAAGCAGAGCAATCTTCACTTGACGGCGGGACAGGAGTATCAGGTGCAATTCTGGGCCAAAGCCAGTACTCCCGTACAATTTCAGGTTGTCACGCAGGGTGCGAACTCTCCCTATCTCAACTACGGACTGAATGAATCGGTAAATGTCGGTACCGGGTGGAATCCTTATTCCGTCTCTTTCGTGGCGCCCTCGACGGCGAGCGACGGGATCCTCGAGTTCCAGGTGGGAGGCCAGGCCGCTCAGATCTGGCTGGACGCCGTCAATCTTTTCACGGCTCCCACCCAGGTCTACCGGCGCGATTTCAGCAACGGCGTAGTGGTTTTGAACGGAACTTCAAAACAGCAGACGATTTCTCTCGAGTCGGGCCTGCACCGATTCACCGGTTCTCAGGCCCCAAAATATCAATACATCGTGGACGATGCCAGCTCCAGATTTACCACCGTCGGTTCGTGGAAAGTGGATACGCTCGACACCGGAATGCGGGTGGCCAATGGACCTTATTACCATGCCTGGAAGAGCACTCTCCACGAACTGGACAGTTCGACCGGCAGCGGAGAGTGGTATTTGGGAATTCCCGCGGAAGCTCACTACACCATCCAGGCATGGCTCCCGGCCGCTCCGGCCGCCAGCTCCTGGACAAAGAGCGCCACTTACAAAGTGATGGCGGGCACGTCGGTAGTTGCTTCAAAGACCATCGACCAGAGTCTGGCGAGAGGAGGCGATCAATGGATTACGCTTTTCAGCGATCTGGACCTGTCCACCGGCGTCCCGCCCGTTCTCGTTTTGACTAATGGGAGCTCAAGCCCGCTGATCGCCGACGCGATCTATGTTTATTCGTCCGAAGGGCGATACAACGATGGGTCGGCGGCGCCTTCAGTTACGCTTGCCCCCTATGACGCGATCCTGCTCGCGCGCACGACGCCGGACCAGACCATCAGCTTCGGCTCTCCGGGCAACCGAAGCGTCAGCGCGTCGCCGTTTTCGGTGTCACCAAAGGCAAGCTCCGGACTCCCGGTCAGCGTCGTTTCCAATTCAACATCGGTATGCGCCGTCTCGGGAAACTCGGTGACGCTGCTGAGCGCCGGCGTCTGTTCCCTTACGGCGCGACAACCCGGCAACGGTACCTATACAGCGGCGGTTCCGGTCACTAACACGTTCAGTGTTACCGCGCCGTAACCCCTGGACCCGCCGACCCGAGCGCCTCAGACCGGGTATTCCGCGCCACGACCGGCAGGGAGCGTTCCATGGCCCGCCGCCGAGCTTCATCTCACCGCCGGTAGCGCCGGCGATCTTGTCGCCGGTAACCCTGCCAACCGCGTCTTCGACAGCGCGTTGCCACTGTTTTTTCGTGACGACCACTTAGCGGAAAGCTGCGACTCTGCTCCGGTAATAAATCGCCGAAATCTCCCCTGCCCCGAAAATTTTAAAGCATCCGTGGCTGCGCGTGCATCTCTCTCACGGCAGACAGTTCAGGCGGCCCAGCTTCGGCAGGTAGCCCTATGCTTCCGCCGCGGATTGGTCTCGGGTTGAGATCAGGAGCCTTCAGGAGAAAGACATGCTTTCCGTCTCAGGCAACACTTACCTTCGCGCATGTTCGTTATTGTGTATGGCGTTGCTGGTTCCGGGCGACGTGCCGCTTGTGGCCCAACAGGCAGCTTCTCCATCGGCTCCTGCAACTCCTGTCAAACTTTCCGCCGATCAACTGGATAGCATGGTTGCCCCGATCGCACTCTACCCCGATCCCCTGCTCGCACAGACGCTCGCAGCTACGACTTATCCGCTGGAACTCGTGCAATTACAGCAATGGCTCGCGAAGAACAAAGGCCTGAAAGACAAAGCATTGGCGGATGCGGTCCAACGCGAAAACTGGGACCCGAGTATTCAGGGACTGGCGGCCCTTCCTGATGTCGTGAAACAACTCGCGGACAACATCAAATGGACCACAGAGCTCGGAAACGCCTTTTTGGCCCAGCAATCCGACGTCATGGACGCCGTTCAGCGCATGCGTACAAAAGCGAAAGATTCCGGGAAGTTGGCTTCCACCGAACAAATGAAGGTCGAGACGAAAGTAGTCGAACAGAAGAGCGTTGTCGTCATCGAGCAGGCCAATCCGCAAGTTATCTACGTGCCGAGCTACGACCCCGTGGTCGTCTGGGGCGCGGCGCCTTACTATCCATACCCACCGGTCTACTATCCCTACCCCGGGTATTACGCCGCGGGCCTGGCCTTGTCGTTCGGGGTCGGTATCGCCATGGGAGCATTTTGGGGCGGCGCCTGGGGTTACGGCTGCGGATGGGGCGGTAACACCGTCAACATAAACAACAACAACAACTTCGTTCGCAACGCAGGTGGCGGCAACAGAGTCGGAGGCGTTGGCGGAGTTGGGGGCGTGGGTGGAGTTGGGGGCGTCGGCGGCGTTGGTGGAGTCGGAGGCGTCGGCGGCGTTGGTGGAGTCGGAGGCGTCGGAGGTGTTGGTGGAGTCGGTGGCGCTGGCGGCATCGGTGGAGTTGGCGGTGCCGGCCGAGCCGGCGGCGTAGGTGGCGCCGGAGGTGTTGGTGGAGTCGGCGGTCCCGGAGGCGTTGGCGGAGTCGGAGGTGCCGGTGGTCAGTGGTCACATAATCCCCAGCACCGTGGCGGAGCGCCATACGGAGATCGAGCCACAGCCAACCGGTTTGGCGGGACGAGTCGCGGCGACAGCCTCGCCAATCGGCAGGCAAGCGCGCGCCAGAATCTCGGCCGGACTGGAGGGCAGCTGAGCTCCAACCGTCCAGGCGGCGGCGGGGGGTTGGGTGGAGCTGGCGGTGCCGGCGGCCGTAACGGCTTGGGCGGCGGCAGTGGCCCCGGTGGCAGTGGCGGGCTCGGTGGAGGCTCAAATGGTCTGGGCGGTCGTACTGGTGGCGGCGATCGGGTCGGCAACCGCCAGACTTCGGGCGCAGGCTCAAGGTCCAATGGCGCATTCGGTGGATCCCGCGCTGGCGGTAGCGGTGCACGCAGCAGCACGTCGCGTGGATCCTCCAGCTTTGGCGGGTCTCGAGGCGGTGGGGGAGGAGGCTTCCGCGGCGGCGGTGGCGGGGGAAGACGCCGTTGAGCGCCGGGCGCGAATTTATGATCGAGAGGAAAAGACCAATGAAATCCAGAACTCCGAACCTTCTGCCAGTCCTCATAACGGCGACTCTTATTTCGGCGCTCGTTGTAATTTCGGACGCGGCGCCGCCCGCGGCGCCGCAGAAAGGATTCCCAACGCCCCAGGACGCCGCTTCGGCGCTCGTCAAAGCGACGGAGATCTACAACGTCCCGGTTTTGCTCGAGATTTTCGGACCTGGTGGCGAGGATCTTGTTGTTTCAAAGGATCCGATTGCGGACAGAAACCGTGCTGCGGACTTCGTCGATCTCGCTCACCAGAAACAATCGGTGGTCGTGGATCCGAAAGATTCGAGTCGTGCCCAGTTGTTGGTTGGCAACGATGACTGGCCCCTGCCAATTCCGCTCGTAAACCGGAACGGCGCATGGTATTTCGATACCGCCTCCGGACGCCATGAGATATTGTTGCGGCGCATCGGGGAAAACGAACTTGACGCCATTCAGATCTGCCGCGGCTATGTTGAAGCTCAGCAGGAGTACGCTCTCGACAAACACGACGGCTCGGAGCTGAACGAATATGCGCAGCAAATCATCGCAACGCCGGGCAAACACAATGGCCTTGCGTGGCGAAACCCGGATGGAAGCTGGGGCGGTCCCGTCGGAGAAGACATCGCCGCCGCGATGGAGCAGGGCTACGACGCGGCTGTGAATCCCTACCACGGCTATTATTTCAAGGTTCTGAAAGGGCAGGGCCCCTCCGCGCCCTTCGGGCAGATTGATTTCGTTGTTCGCGGAGCGATGATTGGCGGCTTTGCGCTTGCGGCTGCGCCCGCGCAATACCGTGTTACGGGCGTAAAGGCTTTTATCGTCAGCCACGATGGGATCGTTTATGAGAAGGACCTTGGGCCCAATACGCTCACCATTTTCAAGACAATGGAACGCTACGACCCCGACAAGACATGGCAGGAAACCCTCGACGAAGAATAGCGATAAGTTGAGCAACCGCCAGGCGCCGCAGGCGAATGAAGACAGCGGTGGGCACCTGTAGCTGAAGTGGGCAAAAGGTTTCGATGCCAACAGTCAGTACAAACACGAAGGCGATCTTCTCAACTTCTCGGCTCGCAAAAGGCGATTCAAAGCTTCATCCTCGCCCATTCGTCGACTTTGACCCGCGCCACGAGCGTCGCTGCCCCCCTGCCATCAGGACCCAATATCAGGGCTTCGCCATCATTCATCCCGGATGCCCATTGCGGAAACGCGCTGGTGAGATTCGGCAGGTGCGTGACGATAATCGTATTCGAGCCCTTCGGAAACTGGTTCACTCTCTTCCGGAGCCACGCAGCCTGCGCCGCCGTCCCACCCTCCATACTTCGCCCGTTGTCACCCAGTTCTTCATGAATCTCCGCACTGCCAAACTGGGCATAGCGGACCGTTTCCAGGGCTCGATAGGTCGGACTGGAGAGCACTTCGCCAATAGGAATCTTCAGTTCTCGGAGCGCCTTCCCCATGACTGCGGCGCTTGCCCGGCCCTCTGTGTCCAGTTGCCGTTCAGGTTTCACGTTATCGGGATTAGCCGCTTGCTTGTCGGGCACATCGCGCGGTGAACTGGTGTGCCGCATCACGATAATGTAGCCGCCTTTCTGCAAAGCTTTGACGAGCAGTTCTCCCGACAACGATTGTGCGAGCCCGGTCCCAGCGGCCATCAGGGAACCGAGCATCAGTAACGATGCGGCCACAACAGGTACACGTGTGTGAGACTTCATAACTCCATCTTGTGCTAATTCCCAGTTCCCTGGCTCGTGCGATTGTCCGACGATGCCGAAGCCGAACTGGCCCAGGAAGCCAGGTCGAATCGAGATCCGCGCACACAGGTCTGGAGCCGCGTGACCTGGCAGTTCCGGATGGCAGCGCAACGCGCATAAGCTGGTTAGCGATTTCGCCACAGCCTTCCAAACCAGCAAAACTCCCGGAGATCTCGACTCGTTACTCTTTCTTCTTTTCAAATTCCTTCGCGCCCTTCTTAAGCAGCGCCAGGGCGCGTGCGGGACCGCCCAGCCCGGTTACTTTGAATTTCTTCCCTCGAAGCTTGTTATAGGACACGAAGAACTCCTCAATCTGGGAAAGAAACGACTGCCCCATATGCTTGATGGAGATCACGTTTTCGTGGCTGTAGGAATGAATGCTCACCGCCAGCAGACGATCGTTGCTCTCGGTTTTTCCATTCTGCGTCTGCTCGGCCTCGATCACACCGATGAGACGCACGTGCAGCAGACATCCGACGTGGGCTGGTTCGTCCATGAGCACCATCACATCCACCGGGTCGCCGTCATCCCCGAGGGTCGACGGAATGAATCCGAAGTCGAACGGAAACATCATCCCTTCCGGTAAAAGGCCCGCAAGCTCAAAGAGGCCTGACTCGGGATCGTAATCGAATTTGTTTCGACGTCCTTTCGGTGTCTCGATGATCGCGCGGCATTGGAGCTTTTTGCCGTCCAATTGGTTCGGAAAAGACGTCAGATCGGGCATGGGCACGCGTGTCGCAGTTTAGTGGCCAATGCTTGGATTTGGAAGCCTGCGTGCAAAACGCGGGGCTGGGAGAATGGGATGGCAAAACTTACAACCACCGCAAGGAAGAAGGAGCCGAGCAAGGAATTCGGTCTGCCTGAGCAACACAAATATCCGATGCCCGATGCCAGTCACGCTCGAAACGCGAAGGCGCGCGCTTCGCAAATGGAGAAGCAGGGCAAGTTGAGCGCTTCGGATAAAAAGAAGATCGACGCCAGGGCCGACAAAATATTGAACAAGCAGGGCGGCTGATTAGCCTCGGCGCTGGCCAGGTGGACCTTTGCGAAGCCTGGCTTCGGCCCTGTCCAGATGGCCCTGCGGGCCACGAGCAACTCTAAAAGCCTTTGTGGGGCGGGCCCCCAGGCCTGCCCCGGCCTGCCGCCGAGCCCCAGCTCGGAGCGGAACTTTACGGTCAGTTCGGGGCGGTTTTCAATGGTGTTTGCTGGCCAGCCCGCTGCCAGGATAGCAATGAAAACACATAACGTCGCCATGTGTTTTCGAGGGTGGGTCCGGCCTTCTCGCGGGCGCGGAACTTTATGTCACTGGTAATGCCGGCGATCTTGTCGTCGGTGTCCGTCCACCGCGAAGCTTTACGTAAGCTCGCGATTGGTTTTCAACAATGCCCGGTGGAATGGGCCGCGTTCTCCCTGAAACGCGGCGGAATTCCTGACCCAGTTCCGCTTCTGGATATTTATAATTGTCGCCGAATCAATGATTTCCGCAACTGACTGACGGTCTTCCCGCATCTCCCATGTAATAAGTAATTGTATGAGGCGGAATGTGGACGTGAATTCTCGGAACGAAGCGAATGGCCACTGGAGCGAGCCGGGTGACGCTGTTGACCGGAAAATAAAAATTAACGAACGAACCCCAGAAGTTGTTGGAAATACAGCGACCATTTTTGGCGCCTCCCACTTTTCCCTGAAAAACCGGGCCGGATTTTAAAGGATGAGACTTCGCACAGCGTCCGTAGCGCTCGCGCTCGCCGCCCCCCTTATGCTTCATCCGGCACTGGACGAGGCCATTCGCGGCTTCGATCCGACCTCGCAATCTACTCAGGAGCACTGGGAATCGGAGGCGCGCCGCATTCCCGACCCGGCCCGCATCGGCGAATTCATCCGGAAACTGTCGAGCCGCCCGCACCTCGCGGGTACCCTGCAATCGAAGCAGACGGCCGAATCGATCCTCGCTCAGCTTCGTGGATACGGTCTTGACGCGCATATCGAACAGTTCGAGGCGTTGCTGCCCACCCCAAAAACGCGCATCCTCGAAATGACCGAGCCCTCAAGTCTGCGATTGAAGCTCGAAGAGCCTCCCATCGCGGGCGACCGATCGTCGAACGACGCAGGCGTGATCCCCACCTACAACGCTTACTCGGGCGACGGTGATGTGACCGCGCCGCTGGTCTATGTCAACTACGGGTTGCGTGAGGACTACCAGTTCCTGAGCGACGTAGGCATCGATGTAAAAGGGAAGATCGTTATCGCGCGCTATGGTCAAAGCTTTCGCGGCATGAAGCCCAAAATCGCGTACGAGCACGGCGCCGCCGGTTGCATCCTGTACTCCGATCCGCGCGACGACGGGTATTTTCAGGGTGACGAATTCCCCCGCGGGCCGGAAAGGCCGGCCGAAGGCGTCCAGCGCGGCAGCGTGCTGGATCTGACGCTCTACCCGGGCGACCCTTTGTCGCCGGGCTGGGCTTCCGAAACCGGATCGAAGCGACTGCCCCTCTCCGAGGCAAAGACCATCCAGCAAATCCCCGTTCTTCCGATTTCCTGGTCGGACGCTGAACCGCTCCTTGCGAAGCTTACCGGTCCGGTCGCCCCCGAACCCTGGCGCGGTGCGCTGCCCATCACCTATCATCTCGGCCCCGGCTCGACGAAAGTGCATCTGAAGGTCGAGATGAATAACTCTACGCATCCCGTCTACGACGTCATCGCCCGCATACCCGGCAGCGAATTTCCGGACGAGTGGGTGCTCGAAGGCAATCATCACGACGCATGGGTGCACGGAGCCAGCGACCCGTTGTCCGGCGCCGCCTCCCTCATGGAAGCCGCGCGCACGCTGGCGGAGATGAAGCGCAAAGGATGGAAACCGAAACGCACAATTCTCTTTGCATTGTGGGACGCCGAAGAGTTCGGGCTCATCGGCTCCACGGAATGGACGGAGAAACACGCTGACGAACTCGACCGGCATCTGATCGCCTACATCAACAGCGACTCGACGGGAAAGGGAAGATTCACCGTCGCGGGATCGCATTCGCTCGAAGCGTTTGTCCGCCAGGTCGCCCGCGATGTGAACGATCCGGAGACCGGCCGGTCCCTCCTGATTCCGAACTTCCGCGTGGGCGCGCTGGGCTCCGGATCGGATTACACTCCGTTTCTGCAGCACCTGGGGATCGCCTCGCTCGATATCCATTTCGCGGCAAACGATTCGGGCATTTACCACTCCATCTATGACGATTTCGACTGGTTCAGTCACTACTCCGATGGCGACTTTACTTATGGCCGCGCTCTCGCTCAGGTGGATGCTACGGCCATGATGCGGTTCGCGGACGCCCCGGTACTGCCCTTTGAATTCGGGCGCTTTGCCTCGGCGGTTTCGAGCTATGTCGACGACATCGCCGGACTGCCCGGTTCGAATCGCAAGCACTGGCTTACCGAAGTCCGCAGCGAGGTGGCCAATCTGGAAGAGACTGCCGGGAGATTTGACTCGGTCTATGCGCATGCGCAGCCGAAGTTCGAATCGGCCTCGCCGGCCAAACTGACGGCCCTGAATCGGATTCTGTACCGCTCCGAGCGCTCCCTCACACTCGATCCGGGCCTTCCCGGCCGTCCGTGGTACCGTCACCGGATTTACGCGCCCGGTCAGTATACGGGTTATGAGGCAAAGACTCTGCCCGGCATCCGGGAAGCGGTCGAAGCCGGCAAAGCGGACGAAGCGGAACAGCAGGCCGCGCAGGTGATTCAGGTACTCCGCAAATTGAACGATGAGATTGCGGAAGCCGCAAAACTGACAGGTGAACTATGATCGCTACGCCGTGGGGCGAAATCGAGGTTGCCGACGCGCATGTTCACTTTTTTTCGCCGCCCTTTTTTCAGTCGCTGGCCGAACAGAAAAACAAGCCCGATGTGGGCTCTTTGCTGGGCTGGGAAGTCCCCGAATCGTCCGAATATCTGGCCGACCGCTGGGTCGTGGAACTGAATCACAACGGCGTTGACAAGGCCGTTATTATCGGGAGTATACCGGGTGACATCGAATCGGTGGGGATCGCGGTGGAACGGCATCCGGAGCGTCTCCATTCGGTGGTGATGATCAATCCGTTGCTCCCGGCCGCCGACATCCGGTGCGCCACCGCACTGGCGATCGGCGCGATCGATGGAATCTTCCTCTTCCCTGCGATGCATCAGTACTCCATGCACGATCACCATGTTCATTCGCTCCTCGCGACGATAGCGGGCCAGACCCACGGCGTCGTCTACGTGCATTGCGGCATGCTGAGCGTGGGCTTCCGCAAAAAGCTGGGTCTGCCGTCGCCCTTCGACGTTCGTTATTCGAACCCGATCGACATTCATGCCGTGGCCCTGGCTTTTCCGCACGTTCCGTTCATCATTCCCCACTTCGGAGCCGGATACCTGCGTGAGGCTCTGATGCTGGCCGACATGTGCCCCAACGTTTACTTCGATACTTCGAGCTCCAATCGCTGGATGCGCTGCGAACCCTCCGGCATCGATCTTCCCGGCGTGTTCCGCGAAGACGCTCGAAGTGCTTGGCCCGAAGCGACTGCTTTTCGGATCGGATTCTTCCTGGTTCCCGCGCGGTTGGGTGCGGGAGGTATTCGATACCCAGGTGGCCGCTCTCTCCGCCGCCGGTATCGACAACGAAACGGCTCGCGGCATTTTCGGGGATAACCTCCGCGCCCTGTTCGCAAATAGCGAGAAAAGTCGGAGGACGGACCACTAAAGCCAGAGAAGACGAATAGTAATTGAACTCCCCCTTCTCCTGGCGTGGGCTCCGTTTGCGTGTTCCCGCCGGCCGTCAGGCGCAACGGCTTTCGTTTCCGGTTTCGGGCCCGATCCGGATCGCACTGCTCGAAAAGGGATTCTGCGCCGAGCGGAATGTCCGCGAGTTCGATGCCGAAGATATCGCCGGGCTGCGCTCATATGCTCCGGAAGCGCTGGTCGCGCCGCTCGACGTCGCTTTGTCCCTGGCGGACCAGAGGAGCCGGGGCCTGATCGATCTGAGCAGCCTGAATGTCGCGATCGTTGTGCTGACGTCGTTGGACGACTCGCCGCTGACCGGACGATCACCGGGATCTCCTGTGGCGGGCCTTTGGCGTCCCGATGTTCGAACACCTGCGGGGAGGGGATGGGACGGTAATAGCGAGAGAGTGTGAGGTGCACGACGGATTGCACATCGACGGCTCCGTTGAGGTCTTCGATCCACCCGGTGAGATTGTGTCTGAATGCTGTGAGTGCGGCCTCGAGACGCCGAGACTGAAGGGCCTTGCGCCGATCTACTCGGCGATGCTCGGAACTCCCGAAAGCCCGGGTGTGGGCGTGACGTAGCGCCGGTAGAGATACTCGGCTCCATAAATCGCGCACCCGGCCAGCACAGCGGCAACGGCATTCACCACGAGCACGCCGATCGCGGTGACGAGGAACGCGCCCGCATCGGCGTATCGCATCTTGTGCAGCCGGCGCCAGGCGCTCACGTCGAGGAGACAAAGCCCCATCCAGGCGGTCACACCGGCCAGCGCCGCCAGAGGAATGTGCGCCAGCGCGCCCGAGCCGAGCCGTACGAGCGCGAAGAGGAACACCGCATGGATCAGATTGGACATTCTGGTCGTTCCACCGCAGCGGACGTTCGCCACGCTTCGAGCCGGAATCCCGACACTCATCGGCGCGCCGAAGATTCCGGCGCCCAGGTTCGCGATGGCATAAGCGCCCAGTTCGGCGTCGGCGTCCGTTCTTTTCAAATGCTTGTGTTTGCCGCGGAAATGCTCCACCGCCCTTGACGTCAGTAACAGGTTGATCGAGGCGACGAAGGCCAGCATCAATCCGCTCGGAACGACTTTCAAGACATCATCCGGCATCCATCGGAAACCCGCGAAGGACGGAATCGTAAGATGCAGAGTGCCGACCTCCGGTTCGTGCAGGTGAAATCCCCAGGCGATCAGACCGGAGAGAGCCACGCCAATCAATGGTGCGGGTAGTCTGTGCGACCAGCGCATGGTAAGCGCGGCGGCGAGCATCACGCTGCCGCTGAGCACCACAGGCGCCCATCGCAGCGACGCCGCCTCGCCCAGAATGGTGCCGAGTTGCGCGAGGTAATTCTCGCCGTGAGTGGCACCAACGCCCAAGATCACGCTGAGCTGGGAAATGACCATGATTCCGCCAATGCCGACGGAGAATCCGGTCACTACGGTGGGAGGGACTTTCGAGGCGTACCTGCCAAGGCGAAGCACACAAAACGCCATCATCATGACAGAAGCGACGATCGAAACCTTCGCCGCTCCCCCGATTCCGCCGGTTCGGACCGCTTCGGCGATGAAAGGAACCGTCGCGCTGGCTGTGCCGCCAATCAGGACGGGATTCCGCCCGAGGAGGGCAGTGACAGGCGCCGTTACGATCGACGTAACGACGCCCAATATAGGTGGAAGACCCATCAACGCCGCCATGGACAAACCATAGGGCAGCGCAATCAGGGCCGCAATCAGACCCCCCGCGCAATCACCGAAAAACCGCTCCCAACTATATCTACCGGTTGCGCGGATCATGACCCACTCTTCGGACCTAAGGTTTCAAGCGGACATTACTTTGACAAAGGCGGCGTTGAACTTACTCATCTCCTCCTGAGTTCCGACGGTGACCCGGACGTAGGTCGGCCACGCCGGCCAGACACGACCGATGTAGACTTTCTCCTTCCTTAGCGCCATCACCATTTCGTTGCCGGGCCGCTTCGCATCCACCATGAAGCAGTTGGAAACCGACGGTACATAGTGGAAATTGTTCTTCGCAAGGAACGCCAGCGTATCGTTTCTTACGTCGCCGATGATCTTCCGCCGTTCGGGCACGAGGTTCTTCTGCTCAAGGCTCGCGCTCGCTGCGGCCATTCCGGTGATCGGGAGCATTCCCGCGCTGAATCCGGCCAGCTTTTCGATCAGGTCCGGACGCGCAATCGCCGCGCCGGCCCGGAGTCCAGCCATGCCATAAATCTTGGAGAAAGTCCGGAGCACGACGACGTCTTTGTCCTTCGCCACCAGATCGGTATTGAAAGGCGCGCCCGCGATGTGCGTGTAGGCTTCGTCGATCATCACGACCGACCCGGCGGGCTTATTCGCGACAAGCCACTCGATATCCGATTTCGAGGTCAGCGTTCCGGTCGGATTGTTGGGATTGCAGACATAGAACAATCCCGCGTTCGGAGCGGCCGCGACCATCGCTTTGACGTCGTGGGCGTATTCCTTCGTCAGGGGAACCTGGATAACCTTGGCGCCGATAAACTTCGCGGCGCGGCCTCCGGCTTCGTAACCGGGATCGGCCATAACCAGCGGTTTCTCCGGGGAAGTGAATGCCAATACCGCCTGGTGCAGCGGCGCGCTCGATCCGGGATAAATCCGGACGTAATCGAGCTTGACACCTTCCTGATCCGCGAGAATCTGCTGAACTTTATCGGTTTCGCCGTACATATAACGGCCACCGTTCGCCGCGACCTTGTGAAGAGCTTCCAGCGCTTCTTTGCAGGGACCCAGCGGGTTTTCGTTGGCGTTGATCATCACGGCGTCGGGCGGCACGTTGCTCACTTTTGACAGCTGCGCCATCGCCGATTCGTTGTAAAAGGGAAGAGTCGAGCCGGCGGCGAGCACGGTTGCAAGCTGTCCAAAGGATCGACGCGAAAAACCTCGTTTCAAAAATTCTTTCTGTTCCGGTGTGGTAAGTGTCACCATGGTCTCCTTGTTCAAAGGCGGACATAAAAACGCTGGACGTGCCGACCACGGAGTGATGGCATGTGGCGAATTAACAGGGAAAGTGGACTGGACTTGTCTCCGACAGGGAGAGGTGGGGCTTGTCGGGGCCGGTGGGCTGATTCGGCGGATGGAATTGCTTACTTTTCCATTACAGAATAAAACAGCCGCGCCGAAACCAAGTTACCGCAGCGAAATCGGGAAGTCAACGCTGACGCATCGCTGGTTTTGGCTCGGTTTGAAGGTTAAACCGGATTAATTGTTTGGTTTTGTTGATTCTAGTCCAAAGGCTGTCGATCAGAACCGATTCAACGGTGGTGAGCGCATTTAAGCGTCCGCAGCCGTTGAATCAATTTCATTGCCGTGCGCGTCCAGGATCACTGGCGGCTTAGTAACTTGCTGTCTCGGTAGTGGGCTACTTTGAATTTTCTGGCCCAAGTGGACCTATCCAGCAAGCTCGCGGATTTGAGTTCAGATCGGCGCCGCACCACGGACAAAAGTTCATCCACATAACGGGACTGCTCTTTCCTCCGGTGTCCCGGAAGAAGAGCCACGAATACCGCATTTCGGGGCGCGGCGGCTGCTTCACTCCGGTAGCGATCCAAAAGCCCGCCTGGTCAGTTCCCGCACCGCAGGTGGCCCTTGTGAAGTCCGGACAACACATTGACTCACAAGACTAACGCAAATCGGCCCGGATTTTTCTCAGGGCTGCGCATAGACTCTACACTTGTTCCGTGCCGATGCCGCCCGTCTTTCCAACCTCCGCTCGCTGGCCTCCCACGCCACCACGAAATCTTCAACGCCCTACAGCCGATCCGTGACGCCAACGGCCACCGCCGGAGTCGCGCGGAGCGTGCTGGCTCACCACCGCTGTCTCAGACTCCTATCTTGAGCCACTACCGCATCGCTTATCGAACCCCGGCTTTCTTTTGGCTTGTTGTGATACAAGACCCATCCCCGAGTTCGCGGGTTTCAGGAAAGGCATTTTCTGGTACTCAAAACCGTTGCCCGCGGAAGTGGAATTATGAAATATTTGTTGACCATGGTGACTCGCGGCATCGTAGTGTTCTTCTGGAGCGCCTGCCTCTTCGCGCAAGCTCCCAATTCGATTCAGACCATCGCCGGAACCGGCTCGGCCACATATGGCGGTGATGGAGGTCCGGCGAAGCTTGCCTCTCTGAACATCGCTGTTGACGTTTCGACTGATCGGTCGGGCAATCTCTTTATCGCCGATCAGTTCAACCAAAGGATTCGCAAAATCGCCCCGGACGGAACGATTTCCACAGTGGCCGGAAACGGCACTCAAGGATTCGCGGGCGACGGCGGCCCCGCGATCAACGCCGAGCTTTATAATCCCACCGGTGTCTTTGCGGACAACCTTGGCAACATATACATCGCGGACGTCGGAAACCAAAGAATTCGAAAGGTCGATTCCTCCGGCACCATTACGACGATTGCGGGTAATGGCGCCAGGGGATACGGTGGCGACGGAGGGCCGGCTGTCAACGCGACGTTCTATAACTGCGTCCGCGTGGCGCTCGACCCGTCGGGTAACGTGGTGATTGCAGATCAGAGCAACCACCGTGTCCGCCGGATTGCTTCCAATGGCATTATCACGACGATTGCGGGGAACGGTGTCGGCACTCCCCAGAATGGAGCTTTCTCCGGCGATGGCGGACCGGCGACCAGTGCCTCTCTGAACAACCCGACGGCAATCGCATTTGACAGCGCCGGCGTGCTTTACATTGCGGATCAGTTCAATCAGCGAATTCGGAAAGTGGCCCTTGACGGGACGATTACAACGGCTGCAGGCAACGGATCCGCGGGTTATACCGGAGACGGCGGTTCCGCACTCGCGGCATCCTTAAACTTTCCGGGCGCCATAACAGTTGACGCGGGAGGGAACATCTATTTCAACGACGACCAGAACTTTGTGACTCGCCGCGTCTCAGCCACCGGCGCCATCACGACCGTTGCGGGCAACGGCAAGGCGGGATTTTCAGGCGACGGCGGCCCGGCGACTTCCGCTTCTCTCAGCGGCAATTTCGGCCTTGTGTTCGACACGTCGGGGAATCTGTACATCGCGGATTCGCAGAACAACCGAATTCGCGAAGTCTACGCGGCAACGACTCCCGGGATGGCGCCCGCTGTATTGCCGGCCGGCGTCGTTCCCATTTACAGCAGCGCCACGACGATTCAGCCAGGTTCCTGGGTCTCGATTTACGGCTCGAATCTGGCCGCCTCGCCTATGACCTGGAATGGAGATTTCCCGACAACGCTGGGCGGCACAAGCGTGAAGATCAACAATAAACCTGCTTACATCTATTACGCGTCACCCGGTCTGATCGACGTACAGGCTCCTGACGATATGGCCACCGGAACGGTTCCGGTTGTGGTGACCACTGGCGCCGGGACCACAATCGGGACCGTCACTCTGGGGCAATTCGGACCATCACTGTGCGTGAATGGCGGAAAATACGTTGCCGGCGTGATTGTGAGGTCGGACGGATCGGGCTCCCAGGGAGGCGGCACGTACGATTATCTCGGGCCGACGGGCGCCTCTACGAAACCCGCGAAGGCAGGCGATGCGATCGAGCTTTACGGAGTGGGTTTCGGCCCCACAAGCCCCACTATCACTTCAGGTAAAGTTCTGGCTCCAGGCCAATATGGAACCGCGACGAGTCAAATCACGCTCATCATTAACGGCGTGAGTGTGACGCCTTCCTTTGCGGGAATCACTGAGGCGGGCTTATTTCAGCTCAATTTCACAGTGCCTGCAGGTCTCGGTACCGGCGACTTGTCCATAAGGGCTATGGTCGGAGGCGTTCAGACGCCAGACGGAGTCGTTATTCCGCTTCAGTAGTCTTGAAGGCGGTTTCGAGCATCCAATAGCCTGCGTCGATATCATTCAGCCCTCCCGGTACACATCCTGACCCGATGTGGAATAGAATAACCGTGAGCCCCCAAACCGCGTCAGAAGATTCAGGACGATCGGACGTGTTCACCACGGGCATATTCTGGAAACAGAGCGTGCAGCCAAAAGAAAAGCATTCGTTGAAGGAGATACTATGGCGAAATCCCAAAAGACCTCAATTGCCCGTCGCGGCTTTTTGAAAGGCGCGGCGGCCGGCGCCGCGGCACTGGCTTCGACCGGACCAGCGGCAATGGCTCAACGGCAGACCGTAGCCGCCGCGGCGGCAGACGGAGCGGCGCCCGCTCCAACTCCCGCAGGCCTTGCCCGGGATGCCGGAAACGTGCGTCCCCCGGCGCAGGTCAGAACGATCACGGCTCCCGGCTCGGACGCGATGGTCCAGACGCTGAAAGAGCTGGGAATCGAGTTCGCGGCTGCCAATCCCGGATCGAGCTTTGAGGGCTTGCAGGAATCGCTGATCAACTACGGCAACCCGGCGAACCAGAGGCCGGAGTTCATTACCGCTCTCCACGAAGAAGCTTCCGTTGCGTTTGGTCATGGCTACGCCAAAGCGACAGGCAAACCGATGCTCGCCGTGCTGCACGGCACGCTCGGGATTCAGCATGCCTCGATGGCGATTTACAACGCGTTCTACGACAAGGTGCCGATCCTGATGATTGCCGGGAACGATCCGGATTTCATCCCGGCGCACACCGCGCACGATATGGCGGGGATGTGCCGGAGCTTTACGAAGTGGGACGCGCAGCCGAAGACCATCGAGGAGTCGCTGGTTGCAATTCAGCGGGCTTACAACGAGGCGATTACACCTCCGATGGCGCCGACCCTCGTGGTGCTGGATACCGCCCTGCAGAAAGACAATGCGCCCGGCCTCAAGCCGCCTCCCTACAAGCCGCCGCAGTTCGTCACGGTGGATTCCACTCAGGCGAGAGAGATCGCGAAGGGGCTGGTGTCCGCGAACAATCCGAGAATCCTGGTCGGGCGCCTGAGAACCCCGGAGGGCGTGAAATTGTCCGTGGAACTGGCGGAACTGGTGGGAGCGTCGACGAGCACCGCCGCCACCAGTGGCCCGATGAGCTATCCGCAAACCAATCATCTTTGCGGGCCGGGCGCCGATACTTCTTACGATTACACGCTTGGCCTCGAAGTTCCGGCCGCGCAGGCCGCGATTGTCGGCCCGAACCTTGCGACGATCAAGCCGGAGCGGGATCCGGCCGACATTGGATTCGGCGGCCTTGATGGCCGGCCGAGGGGCGGCGGCGGCCGAGGCGCCCGAGCGGGAGCACAAACGAGCCCGCCGATTACCGCCGACGCCGAAGCCAGCCTTCCGCTGATCATCGAAGAGGTGAAGAAGCAGCTGACCCCCAGCCAGAAGTCGATGATTCAAGAGCGCTCGGCGAAACATGCCACCGCCAATCGGGACGCTCGTGTGCTGGCCGTCACGCAGGCGGTAGAGGCCGCTCGGCCAGGGTGGAACGGAAGCCCAATCAGCACGGCCCGAGTTTACGCCGAACTGTGGCCGCTGATCGCGAAAGAGGACTGGTGCCTCTCCTCCCCGAGCAATTTTTCCGGAGGCCATAACGCGCGGCTATGGGAGCACTCCAAACCCTACAGCTATCTGGGCGGGCAGGGTGCGGCGGGCATGGGTTACGGTGCGCCCGCATCGGTTGGCGCGGGCCTTGCCGCGAGGGGCAAGAATCGAATCGTCGTCAATGTGCAGACAGACGGCGATCTGAACTACTCTCCCGGCATCCTGTGGACTGCCGTGCACCACAAGCTGCCGATGCTGACGATCATGCACAACAACCGGGCCTGGCATCAGGAGTTCATGTTCGTCGAATATATGGCGGGAGTTCGGGGGCGCAGAGAAGATCACGCCGATATCGGCAGCACGCTGCGCGATCCTTACATCGATTACACAAAGATGGCGGCAGGCTACGGTATGGCGGGCGAAGGGCCGATCACCGATCCGTCGAAACTGGCGCCCGCGCTGAAACGCGGCGTCGACGCCGCAAAGCGGGGCGAGCCTTATATGATCGACGTCGTTACACAGCCCCGATAAGACCCTTAGTGAGGACCACTTTGAAAAACAACTGGAAGACAACGTGCCTCTCCGCAGCTACGGTATTGTTCGTATTCGCCGTTCCGGGTGCAACTCTCTACGCTCAGAACGGCGGCCGCGGGCGGGGAGCGGCCGTAATTGAGAACAAACCGGAGCCCACCAGCCCGTTTACCGGGAACGCCGCGAACGGCAAGAAGTATTACTTTTCCTACGGCTGCTACGCCTGCCACGGATACAACGGCGAAACAGGCGCCCGGAATTTTGTGGGGCGCTGGGGAAATCTGCAGACCGAACAGGGATTTATCACGTTCCTGCGGGGCCGGGCTAACGTGGCTCCCCTGGTTCCCGTGACTTCGATGCCGAATTTCAGCGAGCGTTCGTTACCGGACGACAAGGCAAAGGACATCTACGCCTACATTCGGTCGTTCAAGAGCACCGCGCCCACGACAAAGAATGTTCCCGCGCTGGATGCCATCGTCGCATCCGCCAAAGCGGAGAAATAGCCCTCAGGCGGGTCCCTTCGAATTTCCTCTTCGGCGAGAGGCGCGCCAGGCTGCGGTCCGCTTGCGGATATAAGCGTCGTATTCGGCGCTCGTGCTCATGAGCGGCATCGCATGATGGGTGCCTCCCTGCCCGTCGGGAACGGGTAGCTCAGACACCAGTTCCGCTTGAACCTGCTGCAAATGCGAAGGCAGATCCGCACTTGGGCCGGCTTCGGCGGCCACTGGCGCCTTCACCCCGTGCAGCGGGTCGTCGGTACGCGGTTTCGTTAGCGTCAGTACGCCGCCCAGATCGCTCGCGGTCGCGTCTCGTTTCGTCAGCGGCGGCAGGTTCCAGCGCATTTCGATCGTTTTCAGAATCGCGGTGTGATCGAGAGGCATTGCTCCGGCCGCGACCCGGAATACTGTTCCGGCAGCTATCAGCGGCGAGACGAGTACCGCGGGGACACGCGGTCCGAAACGCGTAAAATCGAATCCATATTCGCCCACCGAGTTATCCGGCGGCACGGCGCCGGAAGGTGGCGGCACGTGATCGTAACAGCCTCCGTGCTCATCGTAAGTGACGATCAACAGCGTTTTGTTCCATGCCGGGCCCTTGCGCAATGCGTAGTACACGTCGTGGATCAACTTTTCACCCAGCGCCACGTTATAGTTCGGATGCTGGCTGTTGCCGGTGGGTCCCCAGGAGGGTTCAAGGAACGTGTAGGAGGGTAAGGCCCCATGCGCCGCCGCCTTCTGAAAATCCGGGAACTGGCCGAAGTGGCTGTCATCCGCATTGGTGGTGTCGGCGAAGTCCAGCCGTGTCAACGGTGGCGCGTCGTAGCCGAACACGCTCCATGTCACGTTGTGATCGGACAAGAGACCGAAAATACTCGGGCTGGTGAACTTTTTGGTCTTGTCATTCATATGGCCCTGGGACGTCGCGGCATTCACAAAGGCACGGTTCGGCAGCGTTTGCGTGGGGACGGAACCAAACCAGTGATCGCAAACCGCAAACCCGCGTGCGAGACCGGAGAGAACCGGCAGCATCGCCGGAGGAAAGACGCCCATGATGTCGTTTGCCGTTGTACCGGCGACGATTGAATAGCCGCTGTCCGTTGACTCCCAGCCGAGTGTGTAGCTGAAGTCGGTCACGAAGCCATTGTTGGTCGCGACCGGCGGCGAAGGAGCGGTGGTCGTACCGAAAAGCTGAGAGTTAGTCGCGGAGTAACCTTCTCCGGGATCCGCGCCGGGCATGAAGTAAGCGTTCGGATCTGAAGCTGCGATCGCGAATACCGGCACGGGAGCGCCGGTTGCGTCCGGGTTCGATTCCTTCCCCGTCAACCCCTCGAACGCCTGCCCTGCGGGCGAGACGTTGCCGCTCTCCGAATAAAGAAACCCGAGCATGTGATCAAACGAACGGTTCTCGATCATCAGGACAACGATGTGATTGATTAACGAAAGTTCCTTATTGACAGGTTTCTTTTTCACTTGCACACTATATCCCCGGCGCGTTAATTCCCGATTACGCGGTCCGGCCTGGAGAGACGTCTCAAAATGAATCACGATCTGTTCGCTTCTCCGGACCTGCATCCTGTGAAAGTCGACTTCGACAGTCGCCTGATCTCCTTCGTTCCCATGACGAGAGCTACCTGGAAAGCCTCCAGTTTTCTGGATCACAGGACGCAGGCGGCGAGCCGGGAGACTTTGGAAGTCCCGATCGCCGACCTTCTGGTCGCCATTGCGAGGCTTCCGCCTCCTCAGAGTTCGGTGCACTACATATTTCACGCCGCGTTTTGTTGTTCGACCCTGCTGGCGCGGTACCTCGATCTCGTCCCACCGTGCTTTGTCCTGAGGGAGCCGCTGATGCTAACCGAGGCGGCAATCGTGAGGCCGCGAGCGATGGCAGCCAGCGTCGGCGCCCACAGGGATGCCTTGGCGAGCCTGACTGAATGGGATCGCTTTCTCGACCTGAGTATCCGGCTGCTCAACCGCCGGTATGCGCCGGAAGACATTGTCGTGACGAAAATGAACGACCTTTGCAACAGCCTCGGCGAAATTCTTCTTGCGCGCGATCCCGCATCGAAAGCGGTGTTCCTCACCGTCGGGCTCAAAGAGTTTCTGCTACTTGTGCTGAAAGCGCCGGACCGCCGGCAGTGGCTGCGCGCCCGGCTTCGCCGAGCGCTGAAAGACGCCGCCATAATCCCCGAACTCTCTGGATTCGACCCGGCCGCTATGACGGACGCGGAAGGCGGCGCTTATCTATGGGCGCTGAATGAGGCATTACGCGCGCGAATGTGTTCGGAACCAGGCCGGGTGCTGACCATTTCCGGCGAAAGCGTCGCGGACGCTCCCGGCGAAGCCGTTCGGGCCGCCGCCGCGCATTTTGGACTGTCCGTAAGCAACGGTTTGCCGAAAAATATCTTTTCCGACGGGACGGCGGCCAGACACGCCAAAGACACATCCCGGAGTTACAATGCGCGGAGCCGCCGGAAAGAGTTGAAGGCGCTCGAAAAGCAAATTGGCCGCGAAGCCGAGGGAGGCGTGAAGTGGGCGATCGACAATCGCGTCCTGTTTGGCGGACGGCTCTGATCTGAAATAATAATCCCGACATGACCAGACCCGCCTTGAGCAGAAGACACGCACTTCAGATCCTTCCCGCGAGCCTGGCGCTGGCGCAAACCGCACGCTCCGCAAACCCGCCATCTGCCGGAAGACTGAAGCAGTCTCTGGCGCGCTGGTGCTACGCCAAAATCCCGATCGACGATCTTTGCCGCGCGGCGGCGGAGATGGGCATCACGGGGATGGACCTGGTCGCGCCGGCAGATTGGCCGACGTTGAAGAAGTACGGAATTACGTCTTCGATGGTGCAGGGCGCCGGAAATTTCACGGACGGCTGGAACCGCAAAGAAAATCACGACAAGCTCGAAATGCAGATGCGCGCGAGCATCAAGGGCGCCGCGGAAGCGGGGCTACCGAACGTGATCACCCTGGCGGGAACTCGCCGCGGCATGAGCGACGAGGAGGGCCGCGACAACTGCATCGTTGGCTTACGCCGCGTGAAGTCTTTCGCCGAAGATCACAACGTGACCATTTGCATGGAATTGCTCAACAGCAAGATCGACCACAAAGACACGATGGCCGACCACACCGCCTGGGGTGTCAGCGTGATGAAGGGCGTCGATTCGCCGCGGGTCAAGCTGCTGTACGACATCTACCATATGCAGATCATGGAAGGCGATATCATCCGCACGATCCGCGAGAATATCCAGTACATCGCGCATTTCCACGCCGCCGGAGTGCCGGGGCGCCACGAACTCGACGACACTCAGGAATTGCAGTGGCGAACCATCGCGAAAGCCATCGCCGACCTGAATTTTCAGGGATATATCGCGCATGAGTTCGTCCCGACCCGGGATCCGCTGACTTCTCTCCGACAAGCGGTTACCCTCTGCACAGTTTAGTTGTCATATCATCGTAGGGGACACAAGTTCAAATTGCATTCGGGAAAATCAGCCCTCCTGGCGCTGCTGATTACAGGCGGCATAATTATGACGTCGGTGTCTTTCGCCGCAGTTCCGGACACGCTCAGTGCGGCGGACGCGAAGGCTCTGAAAAGCCCGACTCCTTATTCGAAGACATCAATCGACAAGGGGAAGCGCCTTTTTCTCCAGAATTGCACCGGTTGCCATGGGGATGATGGCAAGGCCGAACTGGCTGTCATCGCGGAAGCGACGAACCTCACAGAGCCCAAAGGGTACAAAGACGGAACGACGGAAGGCGAACTTTTTCGCAATATCCGGGACGGGGCGGGCACCCAGATGCCGCCATTCAAGGACACTCTGAATGAGCAGCAGACATGGGATCTCGTGAATTTTGTTCGCAGCCTCTGGCCGGATTCCATGCGGCCTCCCCTGCAGGATCAGAAGTGAAAGTAAAGAATTAGTGGAGATTTGAACATGCAGAATGACGCCACGAAGGACGCGGCCCGCGATGAGCGCCCGTCCCGCAGGAATTTTCTGGCTCCAGTCGCAGCCGGCGCAGTAGCCACCGCCCTTTTACAGAAGGACACCCTTCTGGCCGCCACTACCGGGGTGCCGTCGATCACGATCCCCAAAGACATTACCGACAGTCTGGCTGAGCCAACAAAGCTCGGCGAGTTCGCCGGTCAGGGGATGACGGGTGCCGAGGTCTTCGCGCGGGCGTGTAAGGAAGAGAACCTGGCGGCGCTTTTCTGTTGTCCTGGCAACTATCCCGTGATCGGCGCGATCTCCGCCGCGGGCGTCCCTTCCTATGGTGGCCGATCCGAGGGCTCCATGACCTCGGCTGCGGACGGATTCTCTCGCTGCACCGGTGAAGTTACGGCCTGCTCCGGCACGGAAGGCCCCGGCTTCACCAACATGATTATGAATATCGCCGTGGCACACCGAGCGCGAACGCCTCTGCTGGTGCTGGCGAGCAACGTGACCATTGCTTCGGACGACCGCGAGACCTTCATTCAGACCGGCTATCAGCAGCCGACCACCGAGGGCTTAAAGAAGTACGGCAAGCGGCTCATCGCTCCCGACCGCGTCCACGAGTATGCCGGTTACGCGTTCCGGTACCTCAAGACGGGCGTTCCCGCTCCGGTGCACCTCGATTTCCCCGGTGAAATCGTGCGCGCGCGCTTCACCGATCCCTCGAAACTGAAGGATTACTACACGAAGGACAAGTACCGCACCGAAAGCCGCCCGTATCCCTCGCCGACGGACATGGCGAAAGCGGTTGACATGATCAACAAGGCCGAGCGCCCGATCCTGATCGCCGGTCAGGGCGTTTTCCTGCGTAAGGCGTGGGAGCCGTTGATGACCGCGGCGGAAAAGAACGAATTCGCGGTTGTTACTTCAGGGCCGATGCGCGGCCACTTCCCCGATGAGCACCGCCTCTCCGCGAGCCTCTCGCCGGATGCGATCACCAGCGCCGATTTGATTATCTTCGTCGGCCAGTACGCGATGCCGAGTCCGAATGAGTATCGCGCGAACCCGGATGTGAAAACGATTCGAGTCAACCCGGCTCCGGAAGATCTTGGCCGGAACTGGCCGCTTGATCTCGGGATCGTGGCAGACGAGGCGGCATTTATCGAAGGGCTGGCGAGCGATCTGCCCCGCAAGAAGCGCGACATGTGGGTCAATGAGCTCGCTTCCGCGCGGGCCAAATACCAGCAGGCGCTCGACGAGCGGTATGCCCAGGGTATCAAGCACAGCGAATCCACAAATACGCTCCACCAGGAAGTGCTCTGCCGGGAAGTTCACGACTTCCTTTACAAGGGAAGCATCGATCCGAAGCAGACGGTGACCGGCTGGGGCGGATGGACCATCGGGAACTGCGCGGCGCGTTATCTTCGCGCTTACCGGCCTGGGCAGGAAGTGAATTGTCCTTATCAGTTCTCGGCCGTGGGTCCCGATCTGGCCATGATGATCGGTGCGGGCGCCGCGGTCCAGCTCGGAGTGGGTCCGCAGGCCCCCTACAAGGGCGCGCCTGTGGTTGTGGTGACCAGCGATGCCGGCATCACCTATAGCATGTTCGAGCTCGACACCGCCGCCAAGTACAAGATCCCCGTCGTCTGCATCGTCTTCAACAACAATGCGTGGGGCATGTGGCCGAGCGCGGTGGGGACAAACCGCGCGATGCACATGTATCTGTTCCAGGAAAATCTCCGGTACGACAAGATGGCCGAAGGCCTGGGCGCCCGCGGCGAGTACGTCAGGACGCAGACCGACTTCCGCGCGGCTTTGAAGCGCAGCTACGATGCCGCCGCGAAGGATCGGATTTCCACCCTGATCAACGTTCAGTCGATGAAGGAGTTTACGGCGCGCGCTCCTTATCCTCCGGGGAATATCATCAATCCCGAACCCAGCGTCGGCGCGCTCGCTCACTAAACGCTCCCTCCCGGTCGCGGCTCGGAAGTGTCTACGATACGTTCGAAGGATTTACCGGCGGCGAATCTCGTCGCCGGAATTCTCGAATATTACGCCAATCGGGGAGTCTTCAGAGGATACACTCGCGCAGCCGATAGCAGGGGGAAAGCTGTATTCAAAATGGTCTGGCACCATGACCGTCCACTTGAAATGGTCCTGGACCCGGCAAAGAAAACCTTCCGTTTTCCCCTGCTCCTGCCTGGCTTTGCGCTGGATTCCGCGATGTACGCGAATTTCAAAGAATTTCTGGATTCGCGGCACTCGGAAGAGATTCCGGAGCACCGCAGAATCGACCCAAAGAAGGCGCGCGCTCGCTCTCTCAACAAAGGCGGCGACGTCTCGCTGACGCTATCGGTTGAAGATGGGGATTACGAGTACGGCGCCCGCAAGATGATCCACCTTGTGGACGAGATCTTCAAGAACTTTCTCGGGGATTACTACGAATACCAGGTCGAGCATCTTGGGCTCGACCCGGATCGATATTGACGGCTGCTTTTAACCACCAGCGGCTCGTGGGGCGGACCCCTCGGTCCGCAGCCGACGCCCTCGTCGGCTTCCTCGCGCTACTTCGAGGCCGACGGTCTGCCGGGCATGGGGATCCCTTTGATGTGACCTTCAAAGAAGTCCTTGTTGTTTTCCTCGCAGGAGTATTCCATGATCTGCCAGTCGGGGCGCAGCGTGAACGTTCTGGTATTTTTCCAGGGCCTGGTATACATCACCGGATCGTCGATCGTGATCTCGTAAGCGATGTGGCCCAGATCGGTGCGGGTATAACGCTCGATCACATGCATGCTGGCGCTGTGCGGATGCCCGATTGTGTCGAGCCTTGTCCTGTCGTTAAACCCTACGGTGTCGATCACCAGAGTGTCGCCATCCCATTTGCCGATCGAATCTCCAAACCAGGTAGGATCGACATGCTTCGGGTGCTCACCATTCAAGGCGGACGAGGTGGAACCAGGTATTCTGCTCGAAAAGCAGGCCGAGATACGACGGGTTCTGCATGATCTGCATCGGATCGGGCGAGTTGACGGACCGGACCAGACCGAAGGGCATGCACATACCGGTGTAGTCCCCGTTAGCGGCATCGTACTTGTCCCATTCCGCCTTTCCGGCCGCCGTGAAAGGCAGCGCCTTCTTCGGCTTCGCATTCGGGGGCCCTGGATTCTTCGGATCTTTGGGCTCATCGGGCAGCGACTGGTCGGGCGTCTGGTTACGGCCGTAAGCCGTCATGTCGGGCGAGTACGGCCTCTCCCAAAGTCCGCTGAAGTCCGGTTTGCCGTCGGCCGTTTTCGGCGTTGGCCCGGAAGGCGGCGTCGGCCCTCCTCTTCCCTGCCCGAACGCAGTTACAGCCGTCACCGGCAACATGGCGACAACGGCCACTGCGGCGACGCTCAAAGTCATAAACGGCTTTTTCACGTCAGAATCTCCCTGGAGAAAAGCTTATCCTAATTTTCTATTTCGCGCCCGCGGTCTTGGGGTTTACGCCATCCTCAGAAGACCCGGCAAATACCTTGTTCCCGTTCGGCAGGACCACTGACCGCGAATTACAGGTATTCGTCCCATCCTTGGCCCGCGAACCTTCGATCGTCACTTCGTCACCCGGCTTAATGGCATCCCTCGTCCAGCCGTTTCGAGTCAGCGTGTTGGGTGGACCACCTTCGCATTGCCACCGGACAACGGCGCCCTTTTCATCCTTGGCGTCCAGATAGAGCCAGATGTGGGGGTTCATCCAGTCGAGCTTGACGACGGTACCCTTCAGGGTCACCGGCTTGCTCGCATCATATTCCGCGTTGAACGAATGATGCGCGAGCAACGGCAGCGCGGCGGATACGATCAATCCTGCCATCGAAAGAACCAGCTTCGTTTTCATGACCACCTCTTCACAAATTCACGTCGAACGCTATCATGCCAGGCACGTCGTGTCAAGCGAACGTGCCAGGCAAACCGGATCCGCCTACTGGTTCTCGTTTGCCGCGCCTCCGCCTCGGCCACCGCGGCCCCGTCCCGGCGCCCCGGGCACCGGCAACGCCAGACCGACCAGTTCCGCCCCGCCGCCCTGCTGCCCGCCTACAACCGCCACGATGAACTGCCGGCCGTTAATCGAGTAGGTCATCGTACCGCCCGTCAGGTTCGCGCCCAGCGGCATCTCGTTGATCACTTCTCCGGTCTTCTTGTCGATCGCGCGCAGATTGTCGCTTCCTTCAAACAGCAGCGTCTTCGTCACCAGGATCGGCGAACGCTGGGAGCCGCCCCAGTGACTGGCGTCGATTCCCGCAGCCTTAAGCGCCGGATTGTTGACGAGGTTGTCCGGCGTCTTTCCGTTGGGGATCATCCAGGCGTGATCGCCGGTGTTCAGATTGATCGCCGTGATGCGCCCGTACGGTCCTTTGATCAGCGGCATGCCCATGACGTTCGGTCCGCCCAGGCCGCCCGCCGCGATGTACTGCATTTCGGATCGCGTGCCACCCGGCTGCAGCGACGAGAGATACGGAGAAGTGGTTGATGGCACGTAGAGCATTCCGGTCTCGGCGTCGACGGAACCGCCCATCCAGTTGGCGCCGCCGCCTGCGCCAGGCAACTGGATCGTGGCCAGCTTACCGCCCGTGTCCTTGACGATCGGAGGCGTAAAGATCGGTCCCAGCATGGTATTGTGAGGCCACTTTCAGCGCCGCCGCTTTGATTTCGGGCGTGTAGTCCGCCAGATCCGCTTCGGTAACGCCCTGCCGGTCGAACGCCGCGGGCTTCGTCGGGAACGGCTGCGTCGGCGAATACCACTCGCCGGGCGCGTTGCCCTGAGGAACGGGCTTCTCTTCGATCGGCCAGACCGGCTTGCCGTTGGTCCGGTCGAACACGAAGGCGAACGCCGACTTGTTCACCTGCGCCAGCGCTTTGATCTTCTTCCCGTCGACCGTGATGTCGAGCAGGATCGGCGCGGCGGGAATATCGTAATCCCACAACTCGTGATGGATCAGCTGGTAATACCAGATGCGCTTACCGGTCTTCGCATCGAGACAAACGATACTGTCGGAAAACAGATTCGCCCCGGGGCGTTGCCCGCCGTAAGTATCGCCGCTGGGCGCTTCCACCGGAATGTAGACGTAGCCCAGCTCTTCGTCGCCGGTCAGAGGGCCCCACGCGCCGGTGTTGCCGGTAAATTTCCACGAATCCTCACCCGTTTTCGGATCTTTGCCCCATGTCTCGGTTCCCTTTTCGCCCGCCTGGGGTACGGTGTGGAAGGTCCACAGGAGCTTGCCGGTCCGTACGTCGTAACCGCGAGTGTAGCCCGGCGTATTGAGCTTTGTCGGCAGCGCGACACCGACCTTCAGCGCGGCGCCAACCACCACCACATCGCGAACGACGATAGGCGGCGAGGTCGCGCCGATGGTGCCTTTTTGAACCACCGGCCGGTCGAGACCCTTCCAGAGATCGACATGCGCATCGACTCCGAAGTTCGAAATTGGCTGGCCTGTTTTCGCGTTCAGCGCGACCAGTTGATAGCCTGGCGTCACGAACAGAATCCGGTCGTCGCCCTTGCCGTCGCTCCAGTAGCTGAGACCGCGATTGTTCGGCCGCACCGCGCCTCGCTCGGCCGTATCGTCGCCGTGATAGATCCACAACGTTTCACCCGTTGCCGCGTCGGCGGAAACGACAGTGCGACCGGTACCGGCGGTGAAAAACAGCTTCCCGCCAATCATCAGCGGAGTCACCTCCCATGCGCCCTGGGGAGCGGGACCCATATTCTGCGCTTTCCAGCGCCAGACCACCTGCAGGTTTTTGACGTTAGCGGCGTTGATCTGGTCGAGGGGTGAATAGCGGGTGCTCCCTGTGTCCCCTCCATTGACACGCCATTCACCGTCGGCGGGCGTTCCGTGCTGCCCGAACGCGGGCGTCAGGCCCATTACGGCAAACGCGGCCGTGGCCAGTGTCAGTGATCCAGTGCGATACATTCAGCGTGCCTCCAACTATTTGGTAACTGGCCTTTTTCAACAGCCTGCCTAAAAGAGTCTATTGCCAAACCAGATGTTACGCAAGCGCGCTGATCAGCGGGCGCGGCGCCTGACGATCGCCTGATATGATCGTCCCGCCCGTCCGATGTCCGCTCCGGCCCAGTCTCCACGCCCCACACATGCGCGTCACGTCGTTCTCGGCCTGACGGTCGCGGCGTACATGATCACGTACATGGATCGCACCGTGATTTCCACGGCCGCGCCCGTGATCCGCAAAGAATTGGGCTTCTCGCTGGTGACCATGAGCTGGGTTCTGGCGAGTTTTCGCTGGAGTTACGCGCTGTTCCAGATTCCCGGCGGATGGCTCGGGGATCAGCATCGGCCCGCGGCGCGCTCTGACGTTGATCGTCACCTGGTGGAGCGTATTTACTTCGGCGACGGCGATGGCGTGGAGCGCTGCTTCGATGATCGCCATCCGTTTTCTTTTCGGAATCGGCGAGGCCGGAGCCTTCCCCATCGCCACCCGCTCGCTGTCCCGCTGGATGCTGCCCCACGAACGCGGCTTCGCCCAGGGAATTACACACGCCGGTTCGCGTCTGGGCGCTACTCTGACGCCGCCACTGGTCGTGCTGTTGATCCTGCGCTACGGGTGGCGGCCGACGTTCGTCATTTTCGGCATCCTCGGACTCGCCTGGGCGGCGGCATGGTTCCTTTACTATCGCGATACGCCGGAAGAACACAGAGGGGTGAATGCGTCCGAACGCACGCTGATCGAGGCCGGTCACGGACGCCGCGCCGGCGTGGGGGCGGCAGTCCCGTGGCGGCGCATACTTGCCAGCCCCACGCTCTGGTATCTCTCGACGATGTACTTCTGCTACAACTACTGCCTCAACACCTACATGGACTGGTATCCCACCTACCTGAAGGAGTTTCGCGGATTCAGCCTGACTCAAATGGGTTTCTATGCGAGCCTGCCGTTTCTGGCCGGGACCGTGGGCGATGTGATGGGCGGCTGGCTTTCCGACCTGATGCTGAAGCGCAGCGGAAATGTGAAGCGATCAAGGCGGCTGGTGGCGATCGCCGGGTTTCTGATGTGCACGCTCGCAACGGTGCCCGCGACTTTCGCGCACGACCCGAAGCTGAGCGTGCTCCTCACTTGCGCGGCCTTTTTCAGTCTCGAAGTAACAGTGGGCGTCTCCTGGGCAATTCCGCTCGATATCGGCGGAGATTACGCCGGATCGGTTTCCGCGGTGATGAACACATGGGGTAATATAGGGGGCGCAATCTCCCCCACGGCGCTGGCTTATCTGGTGCGGGGATACGGCTGGAACATGCCTTTTCTGGTAACCGCCGGCTTGTGCATAATCGCGGCCGCGCTGTATCTGAAAATCGATGCAGGAAAACGCATATTTGCGGAGAGAGCATGACGATCAATCCGGATAAATGCGTGGCGTGCGGGAACTGCACGTATGTCTGTCCGATGGGTGCGATCTACATCGACCCGGTCCTGCGCCGCGCCACGATTAACCGCAACGAATGCGTGGAATGCTATGCGTGTTTCAACGGCTTGAGCCAGGAGCATCTGAATCCGGCATTTGTGCGGACCGTCCGAAAGATTTTTCAGCTCGCGCGCGTGCGGTTCGATCCGGAACCCGATGTCTGTCCCACCGCCGCCTTCGAACCGGACCGGCTGGAGTGGCCACGGGTGGTGCGACGCGCGTTTTCGGATCCGCGCGTGCCGCACGAATCGACGGGCGTGCATGGCCGCGGGACCGAAGAGGTTAAGACCAACGACGTCTCCGGCCGAGTCAAGGCTGGTGAAGTCGGGTTCACCATCGAGTTCGGGCGGCCCGGGGTGGGAGTGTGGTTTCGCGATATCCAGAAGATGTGTTGGGCTCTGGCTCGCGCGGGTGTCGCGTTCGAGAAGAAGAATCCGGTCACGTCCCTGATGAGCGATGTTGCGACCGGAACGATCCGCCCGGACATCCTGGACGAGAAGGTTCTATCGGCGATCGTCGAGATCAAGGTACCGGTCGAGCGCGCCCAGGAGATCATTCTGCTCGTCCGGGACGTCGAAAAGCAAATCAATACCGTCGTCGCGCTTGGCGTGGGAGCGCGGTGCGATGAACACGGCGAGGAGAACGTGATCGCGCCGATTCTGGAAGAGCTTGGCTATAAGCTGGAGCGCGCCAAGACGAACATCGGATTGGGCCGGATTACGAACGCGCAGGCGCCTCAAACGGAATCAGCCGCGGTCAGCGCGAGATGACGAACACCCTGCATCGCTTCGGATCGGCCGAGAGTTTTCGTGACGATTACATCGTGTTCGCCATCGCAAGCAAAGGGCGTAACGACGAGGGCGCGCTCGAAAAACTGCGCCGTTTCCTCGAGCTGGCAGTGCAATTCCACCCGGTAAATCTTGGCGATGCCGTTCATGGCGGCGCGCTTCGGCCATCGAAGAAGATGACCCCGCTGGAACACTGGAAACGCGACGCCACTCCGGATTTCGAGGCCGTGATTCGCGGTCTGGATACGCCCGGGACCGTCGCGGCCGTTTTCGATAATCGTCCCGCTGCAGAGGATTTCGTCACTGCGGTAAAGAAGGCGGATCTCGGACTGAGCGTCAACATCTCGACATCCATCGACGGAGCCGAACAATGCTGTTTCGCAGCGGGCATTCCGCGGCACAGCGTCGGGTATTCGCTCGGCTTCGAAGGCGACACATCGAAGCTGCCCGAATCGAACGTGATGCTGCTCTCGACGATGTGCGGCCACGGGATGATCGGCCACAACCTCGCGGGAAAGATGATCGACTGGGTGAAGGAGGGCCGTCGCACGCCGGAACAGGCGGCCGGTTACCTGACGCGGTTCTGCTCCTGCGGAGTCTTTAACCCGGCGCGAGCGGCGCGGATACTCGAACAAGCTGCGATGGGAAAGGCGGGTGCCGGTAACTCGGAGTGAGGTCCGTCTTCTCCTGGGCCGTCCGCTTGCTCATTGTTGCGGTTTGCGGCCTCCTGACCGTGCAGACGATCCGGATCGCGCGGGCCGACTGGCTCGCCGCGCATCCGCCCGCGGACGGAATCGACAAAGCGCTGGCTCTCGTTCCCGAAGATGCCGCTCTTCTTCTGCGTAAGGCCCTGGCGCAAAGCGATAGCGGCGATATGTCGGCCGCGGTCGATCAGCAACTCCTGCGAGCCGGCGCCGCAAATCCGCTGAACGCCGATATTCCGATGGCGCTCGGCCTCCGGGAAGAGTTTCGCGGGCATATCAGCGAAGCGGAGCGTTACCTGGAACATGCCGCCGAGCTTGACCATACTTTCAAACCCGCATGGACGCTAATCAACTTTTACGCGCGCAACAACCAGCCGGATAGAACCTGGCCGCTGATTTCCCGAGCCCTTGCGCTCGAGCCCGTCGGCGTCAATCCCAAGCCAATCTTCGATCTCGCCTGGAACCAGGCCTCCGATGAAAGGAAAATCGCCGCCTTGATACCCTCGCAAGGCACGATACCGGTCGAGTACCTGATTTATCTCCTCACGACAAAACGGACGGACGCCGCAATCGATTTCTGGCCGCGAGCGCTGGCCGCCGGAGCCGTCAATGTTGCCTCTCCCGAGGCGCAAGCTCTCGTTCAATACCCCGACTTTCTGATCGCGGCCAATCGGATTCCGGGAGCAGTCCGCGGATGGAACGACCTGGTGGCAAAAAAAGTCATCGCTTCCAACCGGCTCGATCCGGCGGCCGGGATATTCATCGGCGATCCGAATTTCGATTTCCCGTTATTGAACCACTCGTTCGGCTGGCGTGCAGGCATGGAGAAGGGTCTGTTCGTTGAAAGCAATCCATCGCGTCTTCGATTCGAGTTCGACGGAAACGAATCCGAATCATCCGCCGTTCTCCTCTCAACTCTGGTTCCCCTGCTTCCGGGGAAAGCTTACCGGCTGATCTGGAAGTCTGACGGGTCAGGTCTGAGCGCGCCCCGGGATCCCGGATTCGACTTCCGAATTATCCAGGAGCCCGGCGAAAACGTGACCGAATGTCCACCATTGCTGGTCGCGGGGGACGATGGCGCCTGCTCGTTCATGAGTCTTCCAGACGCAGGTTATGCGAGCCTCGAACTGCGTTACGCTCGATCACTCGGGACCACCCGCGTCCGGGGCTCGCTCGGGATGATCAGTGTCAGGGTTGAGCCGGTTTCATGACAGGGCCTTCAAAATGGCTTGCGACCGCATTGGGCGTCGCTCTGGTTGCCGGCATCATGGTCGCGTGGACGCCAAGGTATTGGGCGATATGCGTTGCTGTTGCGTCTGTATCAGTTGTCGCCGCCATCTGGGCTCTCCTGGCGCGTGACGTCGATCTGCCGTTTCAGACGATCCTCGTAGTGCCGCTGACCGCGTGGGGAAGTCTGCAACTTGCCACGCATCAGACTCTCGTCCGCTGGCCGACCGTGCTCGCTGCCATGGCGTGGCTTATGGGAGGAGTGTCTTTCATTCTGGGCTCTCAGATACTGGCGCGGCGGCGGAACCGGCAGGCGTTCCTGGATCTGATGATGTGGGCCGCCGCCGCGCTCGCGGTCGCCGCCACGTTCCAGCTATACGTTACGCCCGGCGAGCTGCTCGGAATGATCCCCGTGGCCGATAGCGTGGTCGGCACCTTCTTTTACAAAAATCAGTTCGCTGCATTCATGGAACTCGCCGCGCCCATCGCTTTGTGGAAGGTCTTCGAAGGGGAGGTTGTGCCGGGCGGCCTTTGCTATGCGGCGATGTTTGCGGCAACACTCGCGAGCGGTTCCCGCGCCGGCGTTCTGCTGGTATCGATGGAGTTTGTGGTTTTCCTCATTCTGATGGTCGTGCGCCGCGGGATGCCGGTGAAATCGATTGCAGCAATTGTCGCCGTCGTTTTGGTGCTCATGGCGGGCGCGGCCCTGGTGGCCGGCACGGAGAAGATTCGCAGCCGCTTCGAGGAGCGGAATCCATTCGCGCTGCGCCGAAACCTGATCGAGGCCACGCTGAAGATGATTCCGCTGCATCCGTGGTTCGGATCAGGCATGGGAACATGGCCGCTCGTCTTTCCCCGATTCGCCACCTTCGACTCCAATGTCTACGTTAACGAGGCTCATGACGACTGGGCGCAATGGACGGCCGAAGGCGGAATACCCTTTACCGTGCTCCTGGCGGCGCTGGTGCTCTCCCTAATGAGGCCGGCGCTCCGATCCGTCTGGGGCCTCGGAGTGATCAGCGTAATCGGCCACTCGTTCGTGGATTATCCTCTGCGTGAACCCGTGCTGATGTTCCTGTTCTTTACCCTTGCCGGAGGTCTGACCGGGACCGGAGAATCTCCGGGAATTGAATCCGAAATTCCCAGCAGTGGCGTGAAATTAGCTCAATTTCTCGAATAAACGCCGATTCACAGCGCGAATCGCGGCGTCCCCGAAATCATCTTTCGATATTTACGGCGCAGCCAAATCCAGAAAATCCCCTTTATTTGTTGGGCTTACAAATATCTTAAGTTTTTTATAAACTGCCTGAATGTCTTGACAATTCCGCCAAATGATAAATAAGATGTAGTACATTCCTGCTCCGAACGGCGACCCCCCATTGGGACTCGTGGTGCGTGAGCTTTGCAGAATTCCGGTCTTTCGTCCGTAAATCCGCGCGAATCATAATGTTTGATCAGAAAAGAATCCTTTCCCTTCCGGCGCCGGATTCCTCCGCCGGTTCGGAGTCGCTTGTCGAGCGCGCCGTCATTTATCAGGCGCAATCCGACGCAACGGATACCGAATCCGCGGCCCTCCCCCTTTCGCACTATTTGTGGCTGCTCAACCGCGACAAGTGGAAGCTTCTCGCCTTCGTCTGTATAGTCGTGCTGTGCACGGTTATCATCTCTTCCCGGATGACGAAGTATTATCAGTCGACCGCGACTGTGGATGTCGACCGTATGGCGCCTACGGAAGTCATCGGCCAGCAGTCGAACGCGCGCGCAATTAACGACGCGGAACAGTTTCTTTCCACTCAGGTCAAACTGATCCAGTCCGACTCCGTTTTGCGCCCTGTCATCCAGCAGTACGGGCGTGCTATCGCCACGGCGACCGGCACGACGATGGGTTCCGGCCGCGCGCAGGCGGCGCCCGGTCACACTCAACAAGCTCGCGGTTACGAGACCACTCAAGACCTACCTCATTCAGATCAGCTACCGTTCTCCCGATCCCGAACTGGCTGCCGATGTCGCCAACGCCGTCGCCCGAAGCTATCGGGATCATATGTATGCCATCCGCTTTCAGGCCTCCCAGGAACTCGCGGTTTTCGTCACCCGGCAACTGGATGAATTGAGAGCCAAAATGGAGCGTTCATCGGCGGCGCTTGCTCAATTCGAAAAAGAGCTGAACGTTATTAACCCGGATGAGAAAACCAATATTCTGACGGCGCGACTACTTCAGCTCAATACCGAATACACCACCGCTCAAGCCGATCGGCTTAAGCTCGAAGCCGCGGCCACATCGGTTCAAAGCGGATCGGCGCCGGCTATCGAGGCTTCCCTGCAGGGTGAGCAGGTTCGCAAACTGGAGGATCTTCTGAACGAAGAAGATGAGAAGTTTGCGCTCGTGAAGAGCCAGTATGGCGCGAATCATCCCGAATACAAAAAAGAGGCCAACCGTGTCGCAGAGTTGCAGCGCCAGCTTGATTCCCTTAAGGGCAATGTGATTCAGCGGGTGGATGCCGGGTATCGCGAAGCCCTGAACCGCGAACAAATGCTTCAGCAGCAACTCAATGAGGCGAAGGCTGAAGTCGACAGCCTGAATGTCCGGTCTCTCCAATACAAGGCGCTCAAGCGGGATGCGGATGCCGATAAAACGCTGTACGAAGAGTTGACAGGCAAAATCAACGAGGCGGGAATCAACGAGGGTTTTCAGGGAAGCTCGATTCGTCTGGCTGACCTCGCCCGGCCCGCCCTCAGGCCCATTTTTCCCAACACGAGACTCAACGTCATGGTCGCCGTACTGTTGTCGAGCTTACTCGGCATCGGCGTCGTCATCATTTCGGAAAGTCTGGATCGCACGATCCGGGATCCCGATCAGATCAGAAGGGAGCTTCGTACCGAGGTGCTCGGCGCGTTGCCGGTGGTGAAGGCCTGGCGCGGCTTGTTGCCCGGAACTGGCTCCGGAAAATCAGCGCCTACCGGAAAACCTCAGTTGATTTTCGAGGACGGCAGGCATGCCACCGACGCGTATGAAGAAGCGATGCGCACGTTACGCGATTCAATTTTGCTGCCTAATCTGGCCCATCCGCCGGAGACCTTGTTAATGACGTCGGCGACGCCCCGAGAGGGTAAGACTACAACAGCGGTCCATCTGGCCGTGGTTCACAGCCAGCAAAAACGCAAAACGCTTTTGATCGACGCCGATCTGAGGCGGCCCAGCGTCTACGGGCACCTGGGAGTACAAAACGACAAGGGTCTCGTGGACGTGGTCAACGGAAGAATGGAGTGGCGGGATGCTTTGCAGACGCCGCAGGGCCTCCCCGATTTAATGGTGCTTCCCGCAGGCCGCGCCTCGCGTCGCGCGGCCGACGGATTGGGAAAGACGTTGAAGTCGTTACTCGAAGATGCGAGCAAAGAATTCGATCTGATCATATGCGACGCTCCTCCATTACTGGGATTCGCGGAATCATTGCAGATCGCCGCTTTGGTTGACGGTGTCGTTATAGTCGCCCTTGCCGGCCGGACTCAGCGCCCGGCGCTCGCGACCGTAGTGAGCAGCCTGCGGCGCCTGAATACGAATGTGATGGGGGTCGTGCTGAATGAGGTACGTCAGGATTTGAGCGATCGCTACTATTACTACGGATATTACGGAAAGTATTACGGCAAATACTATAAGCGATTGAAGGATTAAGAAGGTGCTGAAAAGCGCTCCTGGCTGCAGCTTGTCGACAGCCGCAGCTCGAGAATCCTTTCTGCTTCAACGCCCACGTTTCCGAGCCGCGACCCAGCATCCCCTTTAGGGGTGCTGGCGCGGGAGGGAGCGACTAACCCCCTTTTTTCAGCACCCTGTTAAGCGCCCAGCGCCTATGGGAATTGACGTCCATGCGTTGAACTTGTTGCGGTTCGCCGCCGCGCGGAAGCCATTCGGCCGGGTCGCCACAGTCGGAAGGCAGGGACTGCATGTCCCCCCCGAAAAAGTCAGAAAGCTGCTTAATCTCAACGAGGAGATCGATTTTGGAAGATACTGCGAAGACCTCCTCAAGGCTCAGTTCGGAGCGGAATCGGTCGACTCCTTTGATAATTCCGATTACGAGGGAGCCACTCACATCGTCGACATGAACATACCGCTGAAAGAGCAATACCGTTACGACACGGTTATCGATGGCGGTAGTCTCGAGCATATCTACAACGCTCCTCAGGCTTTGAGAAACCTCTCGGAAATGTGCAGAGAAGGCGGCCAGATCCTGCATATGCTTCCGGCCAATAACTTTTGTGGACACGGGTTCTGGCAGTTCTCGCCGGAACTTTTCTTCTCGCTTTATTCCGGGAAGAACGGTTATAGCGAGACGCAGGTCTTTCTGGCGGATCTTTCCAACGAACAGTTCTGGTACGAGGTCTCGAGGACTGATGGCGAGAGGGCGAACGTTACGTCCGGCGGCCCGCTTTGCAACATGGTAAGAACCCAAAAGAAGTCTTTCTTTTCCCACGAAGACATTCAGCAGTCCGATTATCTTCGGCTATGGGACCAGACTGCTTCCACGGACCGAACGCGGGAGGCTCGTTCATTGGAAAGGCGCATAAAACAGACCGTCGGCAAGCTCCCGTTCGAATCCTTCGCTCGCTTTGCCTGGAAGCAACTGAAGAATGCGCTTCCGGCAAAGACCGCCTTGTCGAACAGGAACCCATACCTCGTCAGACGGGCTGTTTCCGATTTGGTTGGTAGTTGACGAAAGCGCCTCCATGGAAACGCATCTCGCTGAGCCTGGCCTTAACCAAATCGCCGGGAGGAAACCGTTTCGGCTTGCCGTCGCGCAAACAATCTGCCGCAACCTCCCGCCGCTTGTCGGACCGAGACTGCGCACCTGGATTTATCCCTACGTCAATGCGCTCCGGGACAATTACCCGTTCGTAGTTGCTTCTCACGCGGGAGTAAGACTTCAGGGGACCACGTCCGATCCTCATGCCTATTCATTCAGCGTCAATGGATACTATGACTGGCGCAACCTGGCGATCGCGGCTGCCGTATGTCATGAAGGCGACACGATCATAGAAGTCGGCGCCAATGTTGGAACCGAAACGGTCGGATTCACCCGGGTTGTAGGCCATAGAGGGAGGGTGATCGCCTTTGAACCATCGCCATCGAACGTCGCAAGTCTTGAGAGTACTCTGGCTCTGAATCCCGGCCTGCGCGTCACTCTTTTCCCTGCCGCTGTTGGAAACGTATGCGCGAAGCTTCAATTTTGCGAACCGGTCAGCCGGGAAAACTCCGGCTTGGGGCACATCGCAGCGACTCTTAATGAGGATTCGGACCAGATTGAGGTCGATTGCCTGACTCTCGATTCGTTAGCCGATCAGCTCGGCCGTGCGCGTCTTATAGCGATCGATGTTGAAGGATTCGAAGTGCCCGTTCTGCAGGGCGCGCAGTCATATATTCGTGAAAACCGGCCCGTGATCGTGCTGGAAGCCACCCGAAGTCATCAAAAACGTGCGGGGCATTCGCTGCGGGAACTCCACGAGACTCTTACGGGGCATGACTATGAGGTCAGGGCTGTTGGCAGGCTGCGTCTGACGGCCGCCGATTTTTCGGAAACAGCATCCGGCGCGAACTGGATCTGCGTCCATCGAACGGAGCGAAACGCGTTTCGGCGGATCGCAACCACTATCCGAATCGCCGCTTTCCTGCCCGGCATCACGCGTTTGAACCCCATTCTGCGAGCCGCGCCCGTCTGTTGACGATCACAGGTTCCGTTTGATCCGCAAGCAATAACCTCTTGGAAGCCATTTCCAGATCTCCGGCCTCGCAGGGACTGTTCTATAGGCTCGGAGCGGTCGCTGGGTCGCCCCAGACTGCGGGCCTGATCGATCAATCGATCGTAAGCGCAAGCAATTTTACCCTGACCTGGATGCTGGCACGGAAGCTGAGCGTTGCTGATTATGGCCTTTACGTCATGCTGATCGGATTGATCCTGGCGCTGAATTCCGTTCAATCGGCTCTCATTGTTTTTCCGTTCACGGTCCGTTATGCCGGTAGTGATCTTCAGCTGTGGCAATCCGGAGTCGTGCACTGCCTTCTGGTTAGTCTCATTACCTTACCGGTTCAGCTTTCTGTGGTGATCGCGGGTTGCTTTTATCTCCATCATCTTGCGCTCTCGGGCATTGCGATTCTCACGCTCTGTCTCTGGCAGATACAGGAAATCGTTCGTCAGGCAATGTTTCAGCGGCAATTGTTCTCCCGTGCTGTGATGGGCGACTCCATTCGTTACCTGATTCCGGCGATGCTGGTCGTATTCCTTCCTGGCCGGTTGCTCTCTGCTGAGCATGTGCTGATGTTTATCGCCGCATCGAGCGCCGCCGCATTCCTCGTGTGCACCGATACATTTGTCGTCGGCAACCGGGGCGGCGTCTCGTGGTGTCGCATGAAATGCGAAATCCGCGACTCATGGAGTCTCGGCCGCTCGATCATCCTCTTTAATGCGTTTGGAAGCGTGCTTAGCCAGGGATCCATATGGGTGTTGGGAAATATAAGAGGGCTCGCGGCCGTCTCGCAATATCAGGCGATCAACAACATACTGGGCATTCCAAATCCGGCCGTGACGGGGATAGGTGTGGTTTTGAATCCGGCCGTAGCGCGCGCAGCGTTGAAATCCGGGTCGCGCGCCGCAATCAGACAAGCCTTGCCTTATGTGACCGTCATGGCCTGCCTCGTCGCGCCTGTGCTCGGAATATTCTTTCTTTTCCCGCATTGGACATTGGTGCGATTTTACGGTCCCGCATCTCCCTACGCCGGCCTTGCATTTCCGCTGCGAATCGCCACATCCGGCCAGGTTCTGCTTATATGTTCCCAGGTCGCGGCCACGATTCTGGCTTGCATGAAGCGCGCCGGGATTATCTGGCGCATCCAGTTGATCACGAGCGTCACTTGTCTCGGAGCCATGATTCCCGCGGCGCGATGGGCGGCATTGCCCGGTTTTTTGGTTATTCAGATGGTGTTCTATGGGCTAGGCATGGTGGCGATGCTTTGGAACCTGCATATCGCTTACAAAGGCGAACCGCTCCCTGTCGAATCTGGCCAGCCGTTGGCTGTCAATGCGTAACGTCAATGCATAAAGCCAACCTGAGTATCGGCGATGAGACTGTGCTGAAGGCTCCGGCCGCATCGGCCGCCGCAAAGTCACGGCCTGTCCTCCTGGCACGGAGCGCCAGACGGTTTCGATTCCTTGTGCTGGGGGTTGCCGCTGGTTACTTTCTTTTCGGGCGAACCTTCGCCTATATGGGCCTTCCCGGCCTTTACCCCGGTGAAATTCTGCTGGTAGTGGCTGCTCTCGGTCCGTACAACTGGATTCGAACCTTGATTTCCGCCATTAACTACAAGCCGGTGTTGGCGTTGTCGGTTCTCCTCTTTCTCGTCTGGGGCTGTATGGAGTGTTTCCGGGGATACCTTGACGGTTACCCCACTCTGGATATTGCAAAAGGATTACCGGCGCACTACTATCCGCTCCTGCTGTTCGCCGGAATGTCCGCCGGGCGCCTTATCACTCGCGGGGAACTAAAGGCTTATTATCTCTGGTTGACAATTACCACAGGAGTCTGGGGGATTATTTGCACGATCGCCAATAACCGGGACATTACGACAGGGTTGCCATGGGCCTCTGACGTCGCCATTCTTGGCGGACCGTCGTTAGGGTCATTCTGCCTGATCGCATACGTCGCCTTTTCAAAGCGGTTCAATCCGTCTTTCGCTCTGGTTTGCCTTCCGGCTGCAATATCCCTGCTGATCGGTGGCCGGGCCGGTCTCTTGAGCGCGGCCTTCGGCATCGGGATCTTACTGCTGCGGCCCGGGCGTCGCCGTCTTTCCGGTCCAATCATTACTGCCTGCGTGGCGGCAGTCCTGTTGGCTGTTGCCCTCTCGCCCCTGATTCCCAACCTGGGCGGACGTACGGGGCGGGCAACTCCGGTCTCCGTGCTCGCGCGTGTGGTGGCGGTCTTTAGTGCAGACGCAGCGGCCGAACTCACGCAGAATACGGGTTCGGAAGTCGGTGAAGGGCTCCTCGAGGACGCTGGCGATGCCGACTGGCGCCGGACTTTATGGAGTGACACGATAGCTTCTCTGACATCGCCTTCCGACTGGCTTCTCGGTCACGAGTACGGTCCCGTCCTCGGCGACATTTTGCCAGGTTCGGCCGGCGAGGGGTACGGCCATGACCTTCGCACTCCACATAATTTTGCCATTTATCTGCTTGGTTACACAGGATTGATCGGTTGTGGCTTGTTTGTGATCGTCCTGCTCGCGATATTGAGGGACCTCCTTCGATGGCCTTCGTCCGACGCTAAAGATGCAGCCCTCGCCGCGGGCATCAGCGTAATTATCATGGCGGTCACCGGTAATCTTCTGGAAACACCGTTCGGTGCGGTGCCGGCGTACATAAGCATAGGCATCCTGATGACAATTGCGGAGCGGGAGGCGACGCTCCTAAGTCCGGATAACGGCAACCGCGGCAGCCGCTTGCACCAAAGGCGTACCACTTCCGCTGTAGTCATACGGTAGCCCTTGAGGCTCGTCATGAAAATAGCAGTCCAACTCCAGAACTCGTCCTGCTTACCCGCGCGGCGCAGAACCAGAATTCCGAGCCGCGACCGGAAGGGAGTCGCCATGGCCTTGCGGGCCGCCAAAGTGGATGGAGACGCTACGCGGTCGTTGTGGGGCCAGCGCTTCGGCGCTGCCGCCGAGCTTCCGCTCGGCGCGGAGCTTTACGTCCTTGCCGGTAGCACCGGCGATCTTGTCGCCGATGTTCGGACGAACCACTCCTTCAACGGAGCGTTTGTCACTGTTATTTCGTGACGAGCCCTTATGTTGATCCACTTAGTCGCATGACTTCCATGAATGATCTGGCCAGGCGTCTGAAATATATTTCCTGGGCGGCCCGGAAACACATGGCCGCCGAAGATACGCTCTGTCCCGCATGTAAGAGACCCGCCACGCCGCTGCATCGGAAGCTAGTGGTGCTTTCCCTTATGGAGTGCGATTCCTGCGGTCTCCGTTTTCGGGTCCCGAAGGACGACCCTTCGGTGACGGAATACTATGACAACTCATATTCCGAAGACTATCCGGCGCAACGGCCTCCGGACGCCGAAGAACTCGCCCGGTTGACGCGCACCGGTGTTCTCAATCACCCGGCAAACAACTATCTCCGCTACATCGCGGTCCTGAAAGCCGTCGGCCTGAGGTCAGGGGATTCCATCGTTGATTTTGGCTGCTCCTGGGGATATGGAAGCTGGCAACTGCGCGAGGCGGGTTTCAGAGTATATTCCATGGAGGTAAGCAGATTACGGGCTGAATACGCCGGCGCGGCGATGGGTTGCACGATGGTTGAAAGCGCATCGCGATTGCCCGAGACAGTGCAATGCTTCTTCTCCTCTCACGTTATCGAGCATCTGCCCGATCCTGCTCTGATTTGGGCAGAAGCCGCGAAGTGTCTCAGGCCCAACGGCTACCTTATCGTCTTTTGTCCAAATGGGGAACCAGAGCGCGAAGCTCTGATTGGCCGTAAGCGCTACGACTATCTGTGGCCACAGGTTCATCCGATGGTTATTACGCCGAAGTTCATGCGTACCCTATCCCGGAAACACGGATTCTCCGCCGGCCTTTACAGCGAGCCTTACGATCTCGACGCTATCGCGAGTCGCGGGGGGAGCGTAGATCTCTCGGGTGACGAACTGTTGCTGGTCGCGCGCCGCGATCCGGCCAATACCCCATGAACTCGAGTTCCATATTAATAGTTACTTTTGGTTTTGAGGGCGGCCTGGCGGGCTCCGGGAGGCTGCTTTCCGATCTCACTCGCCACATTGACCATGATCGCCATCGGGTGACGATCTTCCTGCTCACGGCGCGCCCGGTCGCGCGCCGGGAACTTGCCGGCGGAGTAACCCTTATTGGCGGAGATTATTTTTCTACCTGGTTCCGGAAACTCGCCGGTGTGTTTGCCATTTACCGGCTATGCCGGAATCACGATTTCATTGTGAGCTACCCCGAGTTAACTCCCACATACATGACCATACTCGCCGCGATGATGGCGTTTAAACGGCCGGTCGGGGGAGTCCATGTTCATCTCTCGGCGATCTTTCGCAATCATTTGCGGCCCGCAATCCATTCAAGGATCGTGCCGTTGCTCTACCCATGTCTTCGAAAGACGATCGCCGTTTCTGACGGTGTGGCTGAGGATCTGCGAAACCGTTTTGGCCTTCGAAATGTAATCAGCTTACCCAATTCCATCGATTTGGACCGGATAGAAGCGATGGCACGCGAGGAGATATCCCCGGATTTTGAAATTCTCTTTGAGAATCCGGTACTGATGTCGATTGGCATGCTTGGATTCCAGAAGGGGCAGGATATCCTTCTCCGTGCTTTCGCCCGCGTCCGGAACGCCGGCTACCCTCATCATCTGATCATTGCCGGGGGCGGCGAAGACCCGGAAAAGCTGCGGTCCCTTGCGCGGGAATTGAATCTTGTGGACTCAGTTCATCTCATCGGCTATGTAAACAACCCCTATCCATTACTCAAGCGCGCGGCACTGTTCGTCCTGAGTTCACGGTACGAAGGCTTTGCGCTGGTCCTGGCCGAAGCGATGGCGCTGGGGATTCCGGTTGTATCGACGGACTGCGATGCAGGCCCGCGCGAAGTCCTGGCGGATGGCCGCTGTGGCGTGCTGGTTCCGGTCGAAGACCCTGAGGCTTTAGCGCAAGGTATTATCCGGGTGCTCGACGATGATGAGTTGGCTGACACGTTACGGGAAGCTGGTCTGTGCGAGGTCCGAAAGCGGGACGTAAAGCTGTGGAGCGGGAAGTTCGTCGAAGCTATCGTCGACGGTTCAAGGGCGTCGGCAAAGAGCGGTGGAATGGAATGCTCGGCAAACTCCACGCGATGATTGAGACCCTGAAATTCGATAACCGCTGGCAATTGCTGGCGGACGAACTCTTCAGCGGCAAGTCGCTAAGAGTGTATCGCCTGGATGGCGTAGACGCCATTGCCGATCATCGCACTGGAGATCACTTAGGCGGAATCCGCGGCGTTCTTGCCTCAGACGAGTATCGATGTTTGCTCCAGCAAATTCCTTTGAATACGGTTCACACCGTGATGGATCTTGGAGCTCACGTGGGGGGCTTCACCCTTTTGCTCAAGGCACTGCAGGCGCCGATCCAACGGGTGATATGCGTCGAACCGAATCCCGTTTCGCGAGTAAAACTCCAATTCAATCTGGCGCACAACGGGATGTCAGCGGAAGTCTTTGACGGTGCCGTCGCGAACGAAGCCGGTGTCGCGAAACTGCATTTCGGAAAGTGCAGTACCGGATTCACGCTGCTTCCCGAGCAGCCCAATCTCGACCAGGGTTCGGTGGAAGTCAGGACGGTTACGTTCGACATGCTTCTCGATCGGTTTAGCCCCGAAAACACCATAGACATCTGCAAGATGGACGTGGAAGGCGCTGAGTTCGAGATTCTGCTCGGTGAGCACGCTAAGACGCTGTCCAGATGTCGCTATCTCATTTGCGAGATTCACGCTGTGCCGCGGTACAACAGGTCCGCTTTGATCGACTCTCTGGCGCAACGAAGATTTACTCTGATTCCTGTACGAGCCAGCGCTCGGAATGAGACAGTTTTATTCCGCAACGAATGCAAAGGAGCGCCTCGACAGGGCTAAGGGCTTGTCACGAAATAACCGGTCCACACGGCGACCGGAAGGGAGTCACCATGGCCCTGCGGGCCGCCAAATCGGATGAAGACGCGTCGAACCCGTGTGGGGCCAGCGCTTCCGCGCTGCCGCCGAGCTTCCGCTCGGCGCGGAGTTTTACGTCAGAGCCGGTAATACCGGCGATCTTGTCGCCGGTACTCGTACCGAATCGCGTCTTCAACGGAGTCCCCATGGCCCTGCGGGCCACCGAAATGAATGAAGGCGCTTGGAGCGGGAAAGCACGAAACCAGTAGCGCCGGCGATCTTGTCGCCGGTGTTCTTCAACGGAGCGTTTGTCACTTTTATTGCGTGACGAGCCCTGACTAAGGCGACCCGCCCCGGAGACCGGCAAGAACGCCCAGGACAATGGCTATAGATATTCACGGGCTGAATTTTCTCCTTCTGGCCGCAAAAGAAACGGGTTTCGGACGTACCGCGACCATCGGCAGACAAAGTCTGGCCATTCCGAAGGAAACAATCAGAAAGCTCCTCAACCTCGAAGCGGCCCGGGACTTCGGGCCATTTTGCGAAGACTTACTGAAGGCCCATTTCGGTTCAACGATCGTCGACTCCTGGGATTACTCCGATTTTGAAGGAGCAACCTGTATCGCCGATCTCAACAGGCCCCTGGTTACCAGGTCCGGATACGATACCGTCATCGATTGTGGTTCTCTGGAGCATATCTATAATGCGCCGGAAGCTCTTAAGAACCTTTCGCTCATGTGCGTGGAAGGTGGGCGCATTCTCCATGTCCTTCCCTCGAACAATTATTGTGGCCATGGATTCTGGCAGTTCTCCCCGGAATTGTTTTTTTCGCTCTACTCAAGGGCCAACGGATATCAGGGAACGAGAGTATTCCTGGCGGGGATAGCGCCTGACCGCTGGTACGAGGTGAAGCCCCCAGGCAACGGTCAGAGAGTGGACATAACCTCCTCAACAAAGCTGCTCATTCTGGTAGCAACCAGGAGGATGACGCGATTCCGGCATGAGAATGTACAACAATCCGACTATGTTCACGCGTGGAGCGGAGCGCCCGCGCGAAGGAACCGCAATCCGAGTCAGGTCTTGTTGGGTTCTCATGCATCTCTCAGAAGAGATCATTTCCTGGACATCCTTAACAGCGTCTCGATCTTGCCTTTGGTCCGCGTTGCCTGGGATTTCGTCAGAGCCAGAACCACGCTCTCCAGCCGGAATCCCCAGCTGATCAGGCACTCTGTGCGTCACCTGCTGAGAACACCGGCAGATGCCGTGAGTACAGTCGAGCCTCTCGATGAACGACTTTGCGAACGGCCTGCGTCCTGTGAATCTCGCGATTCGTTGAGTTAGTTGATGCAAGCCATCTCCCCCCGTCGTAAAAAAATTGCAATCTTCTACTATGTCGTCGTCAAGGCAAATGGAATCGGAAAGGCGAACTGGCTGCGCCTGGAGCAGTTATGCGAAAAGTACGACTTCACCGTTTTTGCCACCCAGTTCGAAAACCCCCGGCCCGATCGAATTCGGTGGGTATGGGTACCTTGCTTCCTGAAACCGTCGCTTCTGGCGACCATTACCTTTCGCTTCAACGCGTCGATAGCTTATCTCTGGTATCGCCTAACCGGTCGCGGCCGCTTTGATATCGTTCAATCCAGCGACGCGGCGATCGGTCAAATTGCGATTGCCGACGCTCACTTTTGTAATCGCCGTTACCTGCCGCTGATGTTAGCGGAAACAAGACTGACGCGGCCGCGCGAGCTTGCCGCCTTGATTTCTCGTTTCCTGAACAGCGCATTCGAGCGCCGTATTTATCGGAAGGCGCAAGCGGTGGTAGTGCCGTCAGCCGGTTTACGACGGGAACTCATCGGCGCACATAAAATCGATCCCGACAAAATCTCGGTGTTTTACCCCCCTGTGAGCATGGCGATCCGTCAGACCTCCGCGGAAGAAAAAGCGCGGGTGCGGCGCGAGATGGGTATCTCCGAATCCGACGTTGTCCTGCTGCTTGTATCTTTGGGTGACTTTCAAAGGAAGGGGCTCGGACCGCTGATCGATGCGTTGGCAGACCCTCGTCTGACTTGCGCACGATTGTTGGTCGTAGGTGGTACGCCTCCTGCGTCGTACCGCGACCAGGCGCGTGCACGGGGGCTGGGGAGCCGTGTCGAGTTCTGCGGAAAACATGAGAGTATCCAGCGCTTCTTCTCAGCCGCCGACGCGTTCGTCCTCCCCTCGAAATATGAAGTTTTCCCGGCGGTGACGATCGAAGCAGCGGGGGGAGCCCTCCCCGTCATCGCGACGCCACTCAATGGCGTCGAGGAGTATGCGGTCGATGGAGTTACTGGATTCGCAATTCACGATTGCAGCGCGAAAGCGATCGCCGACGCCGTTGCCAGATTTGTATCGCTCTCAAAATCCGCCAGACTCGACATGGGTCTTAATGCGCGCGAGGCCGTTCAACGGTTCACCCTGGATCGCTTCATAGATTCATGGGACCGTCTGTATTCGGAGTTCGGGGCCTCAACATGAGCGGCTGCCATCCATGAAATGGAGATGAAACTATGCATGTATTTGTAGCGGGAGGCGCGGGCTTTATCGGGAGTCACACCGTCGCGAAATTATTAAGCGACCCTCTTATTGACCGACTTACGGTCTATGACAATTTCTCTTCCGGCAGGCGGGAATTCCTGCCGCGAAACGACCCGCGTCTGAGTGTTGTGGAAGCGGAGATCTCCTCTCTGGACTGCCTCACAGAAGCCATGGAGGGGCACGATCTGGTCTTTCACTACGCCTCCAATCCCGATATAGCCCGAGCGGCGCGGGAGCCCGATATCGACTTCTGGCAGGGTACGTTTCTTACGCAGAATGTGGTCGAGGCTATGCGCCGGAGCGGGGTGAAGGAGATAGTTTACGCTTCTGGCAGCGGAATTTACGGCGATGTCGGATGTACCTGGCTCACGGAAGACCATTCTCCGCTCCTTCCCGTCTCTACCTATGCGGCGAGTAAGCTGGCCGGTGAGTCCCTGATCTGCTCCTACTGTCACATGTTTGGACTTCGCGCATGGGTCTACCGGTTCGCCAACGTGGTTGGGCCCCGGCAAACGCATGGAGTCACGTTCGATTTCATCGGCAGACTGATGGAACGGCCGGCGGAACTGAGGATTCTCGGCGACGGGACACAGAGCAAATCCTACATCCATGTGGACGATGTGCTTGCCGGCATCTGGTGCGGCCGCCAGTTCGCGGGTGAAGTCTACAACTACTTCAATGTTTCAACAGACGATCAGATTACCGTCCGCGAGATCGCAGACATCGTGGCGGAGGTCATGGACCTCCGGAACGTTCGCCATATCTACTCGGGAGGCGACCGCGGATGGAAAGGCGATGTCCCGATCGTAAGGCTCGACGCCGCGAAAATCAAAAAACTCGGGTGGCGCGCGCGCTACTCGACCCGTGAAGCCATCCAGGCGTCGGCGCGGGAGATTTACTGTGAGAATCTCGCCAGCCAGAGCGTTCCATGAGTCAGTTTCACGAAAGCGATCGTGAAAGTCTTAACGATTCACAACAAATACCAGATTCGTGGAGGTGAAGACGAATCGTGCGAGGCGGAAAGCCGGCTGCTGGTGGCGAACGGCCATGAGGTCAGCCGGATTACCTTTGAAAACGATGGCATCACGAGGCTGAATGCGTCGTCCGCGGGGCTGCAGGCCGCATGGCGCCACTCATCGTATAAACGCGTTCTGGATGAGATCAGGACAACCGGGCCGGATATAGTGAACGTGCATAATTTCTTTCCAGTCGCTTCCCCCGCGGTCTATTATGCGGCGCGGAAGTGCGGCGTACCCGTCGTTCAGACTCTCCACAACTACAGGCTTCTGTGCCCCGGTGCGATTCTGTTTCGTGACGGTAAGGTTTGCGAGGAATGCGTCGGGAAAAGTGTGCCATGGCCTGGAGTGGCGCATGGCTGCTATCGCGACAGCCGGCCGGCTACGCTGGCCGTCACTTCGATGCTGGCCATCCATAATCTCCTCGGCACGTGGATCCGGCAAGTTGACATGTTCATTGCGCTCTCGGAGTTTTCCAGGCAGAAATTCATCGAAGGTGGGTTGCCGGCGAAGCGACTGACCGTTAAGCCTAACTTTTTGGCTTCCGACCCGGGGTCGGGCTCCGGAGCGGGAAACTATGTGCTTTATGTCGGGCGCCTCGCCGAAGAAAAAGGAGTGAGAAACCTGATTGATGCATGGAAAGCCGCAGCCTGCCCTGGAAGGTTAATTATTGCCGGCGAAGGCCCTCTTGAGTCGTTTGTTGAAAGCGAGGCCTCGCGTTCCCCCTCGGTCTCTTTTCTGGGAAGGAGATCGCCTGAACAGGTGTACGATCTCCTTGCGGACGCGCGTGCACTGGTGTTCCCGTCCACCTGGTATGAAGGTATGCCGCGAGTGATCGTGGAAGCCCTCTCCCGTGGTACGCCAGTGATCGCCACACGGATCGGGTCTATGACGGAGATGATCACCGAGGGAAGGAATGGCTGGCTGGTCGCGCCGGGGGATGTTCAGCAACTTGCCGGCTCCATTGGGAACGTCTTCACATTCGGCGGCGCCATGGCCGGAATCCGCGCTTCCGCCCGCCGCGATTTCGAATACAAATACACAGCGGAACGAAATTACAATCTCCTGATGAACATCTATCGGGATGTCATCGCTGGAAAGAATTAGAACCCGGAAACCACAAGCGGAGAATGGTTCAACTGAACAGGCCCGCCCCGGACTTTGTGATTGTCGGGGGTCCGAAGTGCGGCACAACCGCCCTCTTCGCGACACTTCGTCAGCATCCTCAATTGGCTCTCTCGAGAATCAAGGAACCCCGTTTCTTCGCCTCCGACTATCCCGGCCGCCGCGAGATGGAAAGCGCCGCCGAGTATGACGCCCTGTTCGCTAACGCCCGCTACGGTCAATTACGCGGAGAGGCGTCTGCAATTTATCTGACTTCCGAGGTGGCAATCCCCGCGATTCTCGAACGTCGTCCCGACGCTAAGTTTATTGCGCTCGTTCGTAATCCCGTCGATATGTTCGTTTCCTGGCACAACGAATGCCTGAAGTCTCTGGACGAAGACGTGCAAGATCCGGAGCGCGCTTGGTGGTTACAGGAAATGCGCGCCGCCGGCAACCTTCCCGGGCTGTGTTGGGAGCCCGGATATCTTCAGTACCGGAAAGTCTGTTCTCTTGGTACCCAGGTCGGAAGGCTTTTCGATCTCGTGCCCGCCAGTCAGCGGCTTGTGATTGTGTGGGACGATCTCCAGACTAATCCCGCGGCGGTTATGAAAGCAGTTGTCGACTTTCTGGGAATAGAAGACATTGGAATCACTGAAGTCGCGCGCGAAAACGTCTACGCCTCCCACAAGAGCCAGTCCGTCGCGAGACTGGTCAGATCGTTCTACGCATATCCCCGTTTGAAAATCCTGCGCCGGCGTTTGAAGCCCGCCCTGAATGCTTGCGGGATCTTTCCACTCTTGTGGGCCGTTAAACTCAGCCTCCGCACGTCCGTCAAACCACGCCTGTCGGAGGATTTCCACCGCATGCTGACCGAGGAGTTTGACGGAGAGGTCAGGCTTCTGGAGCGGTTGCTGGATCGTGATCTGTCAAGCTGGCGAACGGGACTGATGCCTGTATATCAGTCTCGCGCGGCAAGTATCAGTAACTCATGAAAGCCATTCGCGTGGCTGTAATCGGGAACGTCTTCGCGTTCGCCATGTTCGCGCAGACCGCGCCGCTGGCGACGTCTGATTCGTCGCTCGCGGCGGCGATCGCCGCGACGACGAGCGGACAGACTCTCACCCTGCCGAAAGGGAACCTATGCAGTCTCAACCGGCATCCGGGTCGGCGTGCCGAACCTGACGCTCAAGTGCGAGCCGGGCGCGGTGATCCAGGCGGCTGCCGGCAATTTGAGTTTGTTCGATGTCAGCAACTCAACCGACGTGACGTTCGACGGCTGCACGTTCGACGGGCAGTTCGCCCGGAGCGCATATTCCGGCGTGACTTTTATCAAGGCCTCGACCGCAAGCGGGCTCAGGATCCGCAATTCGACGATTCAGAACTCGTACGGCTCCGCCGTTCAAGTCGCCGCGGGGTCGGTGGATATCGAGAAAGTGACCCTTTCGAACGTCGGGGATGGAAAGTATTCCGGGAACGGGCCCGACGCGATCGTGCTCGGACATGGGGGCGCGGGCGCAAACCTGACGAACTTCTCCATCCGCGACCTGACTTGTTCTCAGGTGTCCACGAGAGACTGCCTGCACGTGTTGCTCGGGGCCGATTCCGCTCAACTCACCGGTACGATCGACGGATTTTTCGCGCATAACCAGGCGCCTTACGCGGCAATGGAACTGCAGTTGAACACCCTGGGCGTCGTTCACCTCCACAACATTCTGTGCGACACCATGCCGCGCGGAGGCGACTGCGTAAGCGGACTCGGCGGCGGACAAGAGACGATCGACGGAATCGTTGGCATTCAGCCGGCAGGAGCCGTCACTGCGGGGAACCTGATCGAAGCGTATCCGGCGAAGGCGCTGAATGTCGGCCATCTTAACCTGCAAGGTCCCTGGTCCAGGGTGTTGCTGTGGGATGGCATCGTGCACCTGACCAACGCTCAGATCGGGACGATCGGCGCGCGCGGGCTGCCTCTTCCCACGGCAGCCGCCTTCACCTGCAACGTAGCGGCGAGGGCACCGAACAACCTGGGGTGCCAGGGCTCGACTTTTGACGATATTCAGATCGCGGAAAGCTACTCCGGCAGTGTTCTGGGCGGCAACAGCGGAAATGGAGGAACCTCGGACGGCATCACGATCTCAAACCTATCGGTCGTGAGAACCCCGGGGATCTTCGGCCCGGCCGATAACGGCTGGACGGTGAGTGTGTTCGGCAATGGAGCCACGGGAAACGGGACCATTCACTACAAGAATGTGAGTTGCATCATTGAAGCGGCCCCAATTCCGTCCGGCTTCGGATTCAATTGCTTCACCGGCTACACCAACGCGGTGGATGTCGATGGAGCGACCCTGATCAACTACAACGCGGCTCCGTTCGGCCAGATGTATATCGACGGAAGGGCGAACGGCCTCACCGGCAGTTCCTTGCGCCACCTGCGGGTGACGAACTTCGCCGGTAGTTCGCTGTCAAAGTCCGACGTAATCAATTATTCGGACAATCTCTGCCTGCAGGGCTCGAACAGGAACGCGTGCGGCGCGAAGGGCGGCCCCGGCGTCGACTTCACCATCACCAACGTCCCGCTGACTTACTCGCAGATCGAGGCCGCGGCGGGTAATGCCGGCCACGTACATCAGATCGTCGACAGCACGACAACCGTATGGGGCGCGACGGTCAGCGGCGGCGGTTCCGGCGTCGTCGGAATCCGCAGCAACGGCACGGCCTGGACTGTATTCGCGCAATAACTTCCGTTCTATGACGCGCGTTCCGATTCTCGGAGGTGCCCGGCAATCCAGTCGCTGCGGGAATACAGTGTCTGTTTTTATCGCGGGCATTCACCGCATCGCCCGTCTTTCGGGCCGCCGTCTGCTGGATATCGGTTGTGGAGAGGGCTCTCTTACCATCCCGCTTGGGGAAGACTTCGAAGAGGTACACGGGATCGACGTCCAGGCGGCGAACATAGACGGCTTCTTCGCGCGGCTGGACGGCGACCAGATATCAAAGTATTCGCCGCACCTTTCATCGGCCGCCAGGCTTGCATTCCCCGACGGATATTTTGACGCGATCATCTCTATTGAAACGCTCGAACACGTCGACAATCTGGCGGCGGTAACCAGAGAGTGCGTGCGCGTCCTCCGGCCCGGCGGGCAGCTGGTGCTCACGGTTCCGAACCGCTGGTTTCCCATCGAAGGTCATGGCGGGCGCCTGTTCGGTATGCAATTCTCCCGCCTGCCTCTGCTGACCTGGTTTCCGTGGCTTCACAGCCGCATTGCGAATGCCCGCGTATTCACTGTCAGAGCGCTGGATGCGCTATTCGTACCTCTGGGAATGAAGCGCATGGCGCTCGGTTACCTTTGGCCGACGTTCGAACACGGCGGTGGCGGCATGCTGCGACTGCTTCAGAAGATCGCTCGCCCGCTGTTTGGACTGATGCGGGTCATGGAGACCAGCCCGCTTCGTTTTTTCGGAAGTTCAATTGTCGTGAGATACGAAAAAGCGCGGTAAACCCCGGTGACGTCTGACTTTATCGTCGGCATGAAAGTCGACGGCACGTCCTATGCCGACGCGGCCGAGCCGCATCCTGGAATGGGCCGAGCGGCGGTGCTCCCGATATGTCTGCGTGGCCACTGTGAACAATGTCATGGAAGCCTGGGATTCCGCCGAATTCCGCCGCGTCATGAATGAGGCCGACCTGGTAACGCCGGACGGGATGCCTCTGGTGTGGGGATTAAAACTCCTCGGGCGTCCCGGAGCCACGCGCGTGTATGGGCCTGATCTGACTCCCGTTGTGCTTCGCATGGCCGCGGAGCAGAGCGTGCCGGTCGGCTTTTACGGTGGATCGCCGGCGGTTCTCGGCCGTTTGCAGGAAGTTGTTCGCGCTCGATTCCCGCAGCTCCAGATTGCTTATGCGTTCTCGCCTCCCTTTCGTCCGCTGACTCCGGAAGAGGACGAAGAGGTCACCGCCGCCATCAATGCTTCCGGGGCGCGCATTCTCTTTATCGGTCTTAACACACCCAAGCAGGACTTCTGGATGGCTGCTCATAAGAATCGCGTGCAATGCGTGATGCTCGGCGTCGGCGCGGCGTTCGACTTTCTGGCGGGCTCCAAGGCCCAGGCCCCGCGCTGGATGATGAAGATCGGAATGGAGTGGTTTTTCCGGCTTTTGACCGAACCGCGCAGATTGTGGAAGCGGTACTTGAAGCATAATCCGCGATTTCTCGTACTTTTCACGTTGCAGTTGCTGGGCTGGCATAAATCGACATGGCCTCGCCGACCCTGACGCACTCGTCGTCAGGAACAATTACAAGCCCCTGGACAGGTCCCGGCCTTATGGCCGTAACACTTGCGTCGGCGGACATTTGCGCTACAGGTCTGGCCGTGGTTGCCGGATTCCGAGTCTGGTCGCTGATGAATCCGACGATTCCTCCGCTGCAGCCGGTTATGGCGCTTGCGCCCGTGTTTTGCGCCGCATTATTTGCGTTCGAAAATCTTTATCCCGGTATCGGGATGAGCGCGGTCGAACATATCCGCAGGGTTTTCCGCGGAATCACGCTGGTTTATCTCATGCTCACCGCCGCCATGTTTATGGCGAAGGATCGATGGGCCGATTCCCGCGGCGGCTTTTTTCTGGCGTGGGCGTTCTCGCTGGCTCTCGCTCCGATGGCTCGCTGGTGCTGTGGCAAGCTTTTCGGCCAGCGCACGTGGTGGGGTGTTCCCGTCATGATCCTCGGCGCCGGAGAAACGGGACGCCGCGTCATCCAGAATCTGGAGGCGAATCGGGTTCTGGGCTATCGCCCTGTTGTCTGCCTTGATGACGATTCAGAAAAACACGGCGAGTTCGAAGGCGTGCCGATCACGGGCTCGATCAACGCCGCTGCGGAATTCGCTGCCGAGTACGGAATTCATTACGCCATCGTTGCGATGCCCGGAATGACGGGTTCAAAGCTGACGGCGTACCTCCGCAGCTGGTCAACCGTTTTCGAGCACGTCCTCATCGTTCCCGACCTTTTCGGCATCGGCAGTTTGTGGATCGAAACGCGTGATCTGGGCGGCATTCTCGGGCTGCAGATTCGCCACAACCTGCTGAAGCCCGTGAACCGGTGGATCAAGCGCATGGTGGATATTATTTTTGCGGCGGCCGGCCTGATCCTGATTGCGCCTTTCGCTCTGGTGGGCGCCCTTTGGATCAGGCTCACCAGTCCCGGTTCTGCTGTGTTCTTTCAGGAACGCGAGGGCAAAAATGGCAAGCCCCTCCGCATCCTCAAACTGCGGACCATGTACCCGGACGCGGAACAGATGCTGGAACGTCACCTTGCGGAGAACGCCGAGGACCGGGCCGAGTGGGAGCAATTCTGCAAACTCAGAAACGACCCCCGTATTCTTCCTGGCGTCGGCCGCTTCCTTCGCAAGACAAGCCTCGATGAGATCCCTCAGCTCTGGAACATACTCAAGGGCGAGATGAGTCTCGTGGGGCCGCGTCCGTTCCCCGCATATCATAACTGCCGATTCGACCCCGAATTCAGGGCTCTCCGAATGCAGGTCCGGCCCGGACTTACGGGCATGTGGCAGGTCAACGCCCGTAGCAATGGAAACCTCGACGTTCAGGAGTCCCTCGACACCTATTACATCCGCAACTGGTCTTTGTGGCTCGATTTGTATCTTATGATTCGCACCGCGCGCGTCGTGCTGACCGGTGAAGGCGCCTGTTAATCAGAACGACACCACCATTCCCACGGGCGCAATCCATGCCCGGTCGATCTCCACTGCCACGGAACGCTGCAGCAACGTAAGCGACAGAATCAGCCGGGTCTTCCTGTCCTGCACGAGAATCCCCTCGAGACCCTTCAGCGGGCCGTCGTTCAACTGAACTTTCGATCCAATCTGCGCGTTGGGATACGGCATCGCGTCCAGTCCCGACTCGCAGACCGCCTGCAGCGCCGCTATTTCGGTGTCGTCCACCGGTTGCGGCGTCCTTCCAAAACCCACGATTGACACCACGTCGGGCGTCTTGAGCACGGCCTGCCGCTCGATCGGGTCGAACCGGCAGAACACGTAGCCCTGGAACAACGGTCGCTCGATCTTTCTGATCCGATCCGACCACTGGCTCCTCGAAGCATAAATCGGCAGGAAATCCTCGAAACCGCGGGTTCGAAGGGCCTGGGCTGTGAGCTTTTCCTTCCGCGGTCCTACCGTCAGCGCGTACCACGCGCATTCACTACACTCCATATGACGTATATTAACCACGAGGAGAATGCGTGGGCAGACGCTTAAGCATCGACGTTCCGGGATTCGGTCACGATAATCCGATCCCCGCGGCCTGCAAGGTCGGGCCATTTCTGATTTCGAGCGGCGTTTCGGGCAAGGAGCCGTATACCGGAAAGATGCTGGAGGGGCTTGAGGCTCAGTGCGCGCAAATGTTCGCCACTGTTCGGCAGATTCTGGAAATTGCCGGCGGCAGCCCCGAGGACATCGTGAAGATGAACGTCTGGATGAAAGACCGCTCTCAACGCGACATGCTGAACGTCGGTTGGCTCGAAATGTTTCCGGACGAGCATTCGCGTCCGGCGCGCCACACGTTCGCGGCGCCCGATCTTCCGGGCTCGATGCTGGTGCAGTGCGAGATCTTCGCTGTTCTGTAAAAAATGTTCTATGAAAGAATGATGCCGTGATTATCGACATTCACGCACACGTTTGCGCCGCGCCTGAGCTTTACCAATGGAAAGCCCTCCAGATGTCCGCGCGCGGCGCGCATGGCTATACCCCGAAGCGGTTCACGGACGAGTGGGTCCGCGATCACCCCGATACGAAACGTAATCTCCGGATTATGGACTCGGTCGGGACCGATGTGCAGTTTCTTTCGCCACGTCCGTTTCAGCTTATGCATGCCGAGAAGCCGGTGAAGATGGTCGAGGCGTGGGCGGTCGCTAATCACGATTACATCGCGCAGCAGGTCAAGGCTTATCCCGATCGTTTTGAGGGTGTTTGCGCTTTTCCCCAGGCTGCCGGTGAGCCGGTCAGCTTCGGTTTTGCCGAGATGACGCGCTGCGTCGAAGATCTCGGTTTCATCGGAACCCTGATCGACACCGATCCCGGTGAGGGCGATAACAGCACGCCGACTCTCGGCGACGAGTATTGGTATCCGCTCTGGGAGAAGATGATCGAACTGGATATTCCCGGGCTGATCCACGCCAGCGGCTGCAAGCACGGGCGGGAAAGCTATAGCCAGCACTTCATCACCGAAGAGAGTCTGGCGGTTCTTGCGCTGGTGAACTCGCGCGTCCTCGAAGACTTTCCGAAGCTGCGAATCATCGTCGCCCATGGTGGCGGCTCCATCCCCTATCAGATCGGCCGCTGGCAGGCCGATCATGTAATGAAAGGCGGCGGGACCGTGGAGCAGTTCAATCGCCGGCTGCGAATGCTCTACTACGATACGTGCCTGCATGCCCGCAAATCCATCGAAATGCTGGTCGGCATCGTGGGCAGCGAGAATGTTCTCTTCGGAACCGAAAATCCGGGTTCGGGATCGGCTGCCAATCCGGAAACCGGCAAGAGTTTCGACGACATCAAGCCACTGATCGACTCGATGGACTGCCTCTCCGATCAGGATCGCCGCAATATCTTCGAGGACAACGCGCGCCGTCTCTTTCCTCGCATGAACGGGAAATGAGATGGCTCGCATCGCCCTCGGTTTAGCCACGTCGCACGGACCGATGCTTTCCGTTCCTCCGGAAGCATGGCATGAGCGTGTCCCCTTCGACCGCGCAAATCCCAAACATCACTTCCAGGGGCGGATCTACAACTTCGACCAAATGGTCGAGTTACGGGCGGGAATGGGTCTGGCGGAGCAACTGGCACTTCAGCTCACCCCGGAGGTTTTCCGCGAACGGCATGCCCGCTGCCAGAAAGCCATCTGCGAGCTCGGGGACCTATTCGAAAAAACGAAGCCAGATATCGCCGTCATTGTCGGGAACGATCAGATGGAGATCTTCACCTCCGATCATGTGCCGGCCTTTGCCGTCTTCTGGGGACCGTACGTGGAAGGCATTCCCCGCACTCCGGAATTTCTGGCGAGCCTGCCGCCGGGCGTCGCTCGCGCCGAACTGGACCGGACCCCTTCGGTCTATACGCAATATCCGTGCCTGCCGGAGCTCGGGCAGCATGTCATCAAGAAGGTTGTCGCCGAAGACTTCGACGTCGCGCAACTGACGCGCTTGCCTACCGGCGCGATCGGTTCCAATGCGGCGCCGCACGCCTACGGCTTTGTATACCGGCGGATCCTGCGCGACAAACTCGTTCCGCACATTCCGGTATTCGTGAACACCTTCTATCCGCCGAACCAGCCTACGGCCGCGCGATGTTTCGCCTTTGGGCAGGCTCTCGGACGCGCCCTTGCTTCGTGGCCTGAAGACCTTAAGGTTGCGGTGATCGCTTCGGGAGGCCTGACCCATTTCGTCATCGACGAATCGTTCGACTCGCGGTTCCTTGAGGCCCTGCAAAAAGGGGACGCCGCCGCTCTTACGAGTCTGCCGGAGGAGCTGTTCCAGTCCGGAACCTCCGAGATCAAGAACTGGATTACAGTCGCGGGGATCATGGCCGAAGCCGGTTTGACCATGAGGCTCATCGATTACGTTCCCTGCTACCGTTCCGAAGCCGGCACCGGAAGCGCCATGGGCTTCGCTCATTGGCATTAGGAGGCCAGTATGAACAAAACCGTTCGGCTGTTTTCTCTCCTGCTCGCAGCAGTAACTTTGTACGCGCAAACTCCCCCGCAGCGGAAGATCGTCATCAACTATCCGACGCGTACCGGTCAGGTCTGGCCCCTCTATATAGCCAAAGACGGGGGCTATTACAGTAAGTACGGCTTCGACGTCAACCTGATTTTCGGTGTGCATCCGGCGGGCATCGCCATGCTCGTCAGCGGGCAGGCCGCCATGACGGCTTATACGCTGGAACAGGCGATGATCGCTGCGTCGCGCGACGGGTCACTGATCGCTCTCGGCAGTCCATTCAAGAAGAGCCTCTTTGCTCTGATGGCAAAGACCAATGTCGCCGATATGCGCGCCTTGAAGGGGAAGCGCATCGGCGTGAGTCAGATTGGCGACGCTCCTTACAACTACACCATCGGGCTGCTGGCGAAGGTGGGCGTGACCGCAAGAGAGGTGGAATGGATTCCGATCGGTTCCGACGTGAGCTCGCGCGCCGCCGCATTGATCGCCGGACGCGTGGACGCCACGATGATCACCGCGCCCGTGTATTTCAAGCTTGAGGAGCAGGGCTACAAGAGCCTCGCTAATATCAGCGATTACGACGATATCTACGCACCGTCGGTCTACCTTTTCCGGAAGGCCACGATTGCGGCCGATCCCGGCCTTGCCGAATCGCTGATCAAGGCCCATGCGGAGGCGATCAAGCGCTTTTATGACGACAAGACATTTGCCGTTAACGCCTATCTCGCGTACGACAAGCAGGATCGCGGGGACATCGAACGCGTCTACGATCATTACGCCCAGGTCAACGACTACGAGCGCATTCCTTATGTTCCCGCCGCGGCGGTCAAGTACGTACTCGAGCACCCGTCCGACGAACGTATCGGAGCGCAGATGAGAGAATTCGATTTTCGCAAGGTGATCGATAACAGCGTGGTCGATCGCCTGGTGCGGGAGGGATTTTTCGAGAAGCTGTTCGGACCCGGCATCAAAGAGGAGGAGGAACGCAAAGCGAAACTGGCTTTCCGTTGACGATATGACCAGACAGGAAATCCTGCTCGCGCAAAAGGAATTTATTTTCCCGGCGGTCTTTCACTATTTTAAAGAGCCGCTGGTGGTTTCGCACGCCAAAGATCAATATGTCTGGGACGCGGACGGCAAGCAGTATCTCGACTTCTTCGGCGGTATCGTCACCGTCAGCGTCGGCCATTGCAACGAAGAGGTCAACAGTAAGGTACATGCGCAGATCGACAAGCTTGAGCATGTCTCCACAGTCTTCGCGAACGAGCCGCAGGTAAGGCTTGCGCAAAAACTGGCGTCGATTACGCCGGGGGCCGCGCTGCGAAAATCGTTTTTCACCAATAGCGGCACCGAGGCGAACGAGACGGCTATCCTCGCCGCTCGCTGCTTTACGGGATCGACCGAGATCATTGCGCTTCGGCACTCTTATCACGGCCGCTCATCCGCGATGATGGGCCTGACCGGCCAGGCCACGTGGAAACTGGGACCGCCGCAGGCCGGCGTCGTTCATGCGGTGAACGCGTATTGCTATCGGTGCCCGTTTGGTTTGACTTACCCATCGTGCGAGGTGAAGTGCGCGCAGGATATCGAGCAGGTTATCCGAACCACAACATCGGGACGCGTCGCCGCATTGATCGCCGAACCCATTCAGGGCGTTGGCGGGTTTATTACGCCTCCGAAGGAATACTTTAAGATCGTTACCGACATCGTGCGGAATTATGGCGGAATCTTCATCTCCGATGAGGTCCAGACGGCGTGGGGACGCACCGGCGGCAAATGGTTCGGAATCGAGCACTGGGGAGTGCAGCCCGATATCATTACCAGCGCGAAGGGTCTGGGAAATGGAATGCCGATCGGATTGACCATCGCGCGGCCGGAGATCGCGGATGCCATGAAAGGCGTTACGATTTCCACCTTCGGCGGCAATCCGGTGGTCACCACTGCCGCGAAAGCGGTGATCGATTACATCGAAGAGCAGAATCTGCTTCGCAATACCGAAGAGGTCGGCGGTTATCTGAGGGACAAGCTGCTGGGCCTTCAGGAGAAGCACTGCATGATCGGCGATGTGCGCGGCATGGGTCTGCTGCTGGCGATTGAGCTGGTGGAAGACCGGACTACTAAAGCCCCTGCTACCGCCGCTACGCTTCAGGTGATGGAAGCGGCCCGCGAGAACGGTATCCTCCTGGGCCGCGGCGGCCTTTACGGGAACGTGCTGCGCCTTTCGCCTCCGATGAACATCGGGCGTTCCGACGTGGACGAGTTCATATCGAGGCTCGATTGCAGCCTGCAGACGCACGCCCGCTGAGAACGGGTGAGTTTCAGTTTTCAAGCTCCTTCGGCCCGGCGGGCCACCCCTGCGGATGAAAATGGGTGACTCGCGCGGGACGGTTGGCGTCCGAGCCTGGTACGGGGTGCGAACCCGTTATTCAAAGATGTCAAAGAACTGTTAAAGCTCGCTATCCGAACACCTTGCGGCGACGAAGATCAGCTTTTTTGTTGCAACCCCGAAAAATATTTTCAGCGAGGCGGGGCATTGTCAGAACGTGGAAGTTGAAGCCGGACCGGGGGTCCGGCGCGGACGAGGGCGTCCGCCGGCGTCCGCCCCACTACGTCAGGCCGCGGGCGAAAGCACAGCCGGGGCGTTCGTGCCGCAGCAGCGTTTGTATTTCGCTCCGGAACCGCAGGGGCAGGGTGCGCCTCGGGGGATGGACTCCGACTGAGGTGGTTCGGATTGGGTTTGTTTTGTCAGGTTGGGCAGCACGTCCGGGATGACGCTCGGTTTGAGGTCTTTGTCGTTTCGGGCGTGGTCGTTTCGGGCATCGCGTTCCGTCTGGAGGCGGCGCAGTTCGGCACTGGCGCGCTGGAAGTGGCGGAGGGCCTGAGTTCGGGCGCGGTCGATCGAGTTCCAGGCGGCGGCGGTGGCCGGGTCGAGCATCGGATCGAGACCGGTTGGCGCTTCGAGAGTGGATTCGGCCGCGGCGCAGCGGCGAAGACGCCAGGCGGCATGAACGATTTCCGCGGCGAGAGTGGTTTCCATCGCGCCTTGCGGGCCGAGCTGCTGCTGGAAGTCCTCGCTGAAGGCCTGGTAGAGAGATTCTTCCTCGGGGCGAACAACGTCGCCGGCGGAATAGAGCCCGAACGTGGTCGCGTTGCGGGACACGCGCGCTTTGCCTTCGGCGGTACGGGGTCCGGTGGAGGCCTCCGCGTTGCGGCGGTTGGCTGCGATTTGAGCTTCTGTGGACATGAATATCGTTTTCCCGGCATCAGCATAGCTGGCGAAAACCGGGATCCGACGCGAGTGGAGCTGTAAAGTGTTGAAAGGACGCGGTAAAAATTTTTCGAAATCCTGAACTGAAAAAAGCGGACCCGGTCGAAACTCCGGGACCGCTCCTTTGCGCTTTTCAGAATCAGGCGGGCTGATGGTGCGCGCGCCAGCCTTTCGGCGCATACAATTCACGCGCTACTTCGGCATAGGGAACAGGCGACACAATCGCCGGAATTTCCACCTGGACGTGAGGCTCGACGGTCGGCTTCGCAGATCCGCCATTGGGCTCGCCCCACAGCAACTCGACCCGCGCTCCCGGCTGGCAGTGCTCTTCATCGAGCATCGCCAGGCTGAGCATCCTGCCCTCGTTTGAGCTGTAGCCGATCCAGGTCGACAGGCCTACGGTCTTCCCGTCCACCAGGACCCGGTCAAAGGGATGCATCGAATAGACGGCGCTGGGAAACTCCATGAACTTGGCCCGATCCATCTTCTGAAAAGATGTGGCAAGGACCTTCACGACCTCCTCACTCTCAAGGGCGAGCGTAACTTTCTGGCGATGGGGTCCTTTGGCTTTTTTCTCAAGCGCGGCGCGGCCGATGAAGTCGTGGTCGAACTTCACGATATGGCCATAGCCAAGCTCCCAGGGCGTCAGGTAGTAGTCTTCGATGTTGTCCGAGTAGAAACTGCCGCCGATGGATGTTTTCGCTTCATAGCTGTCCGCGGGGAGCCACTCGCGATAGGCCTTCAGCTCGTTGCCCGTATAGATCGCCGGGAGCGGCGACGGGATCCAGCCGGACTCGAGCGTGTTCGATGAGTACGCGCGCCCTCCGACCTGCCGCATACCGAACTCGTTGCCCGCCTCGACCAGCGCCTTAAGCACGGTTTCGCCGTCGTCCCAGGGCCCGAACAGTTCCAGTCCCGGCTGCCCCGCCATGCCATGCCGCAATGCGCGGACCTTCTTTCCTGCGATCTCGGTCCAGGCCAGGTGGAAGAACTTCACACCGGGAATGGGCTGGCCGGTGGCGCGCTCGATGACTTTCGCCGCGTTGGGTCCCTGTATCTGGAAGCGATAGTTGCGCCGGCGCGAGGGATCCTTGCGAACCGCGGTCCGCTCGTCGAGATCGGCCTTGACGTTGTAGCCCCCGGTCTCGGCGTGAAAACGGACCCAGTTCAGCGCGGGAATGCGGCCCACGAGGTTGAACGTGTTTTCCGCCAGATGGAAGAGAATCACATCGCCGATTACAAACCCATCGGGTGAACAGGGTACGAATTGCTTGGCCCGATCGAGGCCGAAATTCGCGAAGCTGTTGATGCCGAGGCCGGTCAGGAGTTTCAACGCATCCGGACCCTCCAGCAGGAGTTCGGCCATGTGATAGGACTGATTGAAGAGGACGCAGGTTTTTTGCCAGGCCTGCTGTTCGTCCCGCCAATTCGTGAACTCCGGGGGGACACCTGGGTAAACATTGGGCCCGGTCCGCTGGTTGTACAGGAAATGAGCGATCCCTTTCGAACCGGCAATGAGTGTTTCTAAATTGGGTTTTGTCATTTTCACGAAATTTCAAGATACACGTTTTCGCACTCCGCGGTCCGCATATCAATAGAATGCGATTGATCTGTCAAATATGTTGAGGTGGGGATTTCGATTTCCGGGGAGGATTACCCGGCTCAGTCAAGAACGCTCTGTCGAAGACGCGGTTCGGGTTGCTTAAGAACACCGGCGACGAGATCGCCGGCGCTACCGGCACTGACGTAACGCTCCGCGCCGAGCGGAAGCTCGGCGGCAGCGCCGAAGCGCTGGCCCCACATACCCTGCGCAGCGTCTTCATCGCCTTTGGCGGCCCGCCGGGGGCCATGGTGACTCCGTTGAAGACGCGGTTCGGGTTGCTTAAGAACACCGGCGACGAGATCGCCGGCGCTACCGGCACTGACGTAACGCTCCGCGCCGAGCGGAAGCTCGGCAGCAGCGCCAAAGCGCTGGCCCCACATACCCTGCGCAGCGTCTTCATTCCCTTTGGCGGCCCGCTGCGGGCCATGGTGACTCCGTTGAAGACGCGGTTCGGGTTGCTTAAGAACACCGGCGACGAGATCGCCGGCGCTACCGGCACTGACGTAACCGCTCCGCGCCGAGCGGAAGCTCGGCGGCGGCGCCGAAGCGCCGGCCCCACATACCCTGCGCAGCGTCTTCATTTCGATTTGGCCGCCCGCAGGGCGATGGTGACTCCCTTCCGGTCGCGGCTTTAGAAATCGAAGCGCGCGTAGAACGTGATCAGACGGTTGCCGGCGGCCGAGGTGATGCGGCCGAAAGACGGCGAGTTGATGTTGGTGTTGATGCCGAGCGTTCCCGACGAGCCGGTGCTGTTGTAGCCCCACTGCGGCGTATTCGTCAGGTTGACGGCATCGGCGCGCAGGGTGACCGTCCAGCCTTCGCGAATTGTAAACGCCTTGCTCGCCGATGCGTTCAATCCCATCAGCGAGGGTCCGCGCACGCCGGGCGTGTAGTATGCCGTGTTACCCGTCGTGCCGGGATTGGGGATCATCAGGACCGGCTGACCCTGCGCGTTTACGACCTCCTGATTGGTGAAACGGCCGTACAGGCTCGAATCCACACCCAGGCCGCCGAGTTGCGATGTCGGGATGGGTTGCGAGCTGAGTCCCTGGAAGTAGGACACGTAGCCGTTGCCCTTCAGGACCGACGACATGTTGGAAGGCAACGTTCCCACGAGATTGGCGGTGTTGACCGCCAGATTGCTGAACGTGGTGATGTAGCTGCCGGCCTGACCCGCTGTAAACGTCAGAGGCACGCCCGACTGCCACACGAAGGAGGACGAAACATTCCAGCCTCCCACCACGGCGTCAAGCCAGCGCGGCGCGTTCTTCAGAAACTGCTGGCCGCGGCCGACCGGAACCTGATAAGCGACATTCCACTGGAAGAGCTGTGGCCGGTCGATCGAGAGGAGGCTCTTGCTGAGCGCGAAATCGCGAACATCCCGATAGGTGTTGCTGGACGTGGTATCGCCGAGCGTCTTCGAGAATGTATAAGCGAACTGCCCGGTGACGCCGTGCGACAGGCGCTTGCTTATGTGCGCCTGAAATGAATTGTACGTCGAGTTGCTGTTGTTGCCGATCATGTACACGCTGTTGAATTGCGGGTTCACGACGACAAAGTTCTGCGGCAGGCCCGCGTGGCTCAGGATGCCGCCGTTGACTCCGGTACCGACCGAACTGGTGTTAAAGAAGTTCGCCAGAGAGCCAACCGAGCCGTTGGCGAGATAGCTGTTGGTCACCGAATAGTTGCGGAGCGCCTGCGATCCGGTGAGGGTCGTATTGTTGATCGTGCCAACGCCGGGGATGGTGAGACCGTTGAGCATCTGGTCGAAGAGCGGTGAATCGCCGCCCGCGCGGACGGCATTGAAGCCGTTGAGAATACCGTTCTCGAAGATATTCGTGTCGTCGATCTGCTGGTTGTTGTAGAGCCGTGAACCTTTGTTGGCGATGTAGTTGACGTCGGCGCTGAGGGTATTTGTGAGCTGCTTCTGGATGGTGAAGTTGTAGCTCTGGATATACGGGGTTTTGAGGTTATTAATGTACCCGTACAGCCCGGTGGCGCGGTTGGTCAGCGAAACCGGGGTGAACGGAACGGCGCCATTGATCGGGACCGGTATCACACCGGCGGCGGGTATTCCGGAGACGTTGAGGAAGCTCTGCGGCACGTAACTCGTATTGAGCGTCTGGCCGGGGAACCCTCCAACGCCGGTGTTCACCGTGAGGAAGTCCACGTTGCCGATGTAGTTGATGCCGTACCCGGCGCGGATAACCATGTTCTTAATGTGCGGAACATTCCAGGCGATGCCGATTGTGGGACCGAAGTCCTTCCAGTAGTTGTTGTAGACGCCAATACCGGGGTTGGGCGAATTCGGGCCCACAAACTGCGCCGTCGTAAGCGAACCGCCCGAAGCGCCGGGCGCCCACATCGCGTTGGCGAAATTTGTGCCGGAGATGCCAAACAGTCCGGCTTGCCCACCCAAGGGCCGTCCGGCGAGACCCTGCGTCTCGTAAGGAGCGCCGAAGAAGTCATACCGCAGGCCGACGTTGACCGTCAGATTGGCATTCACTTTCCAGGTGTCTTTGGCGTACCCGGACCATGCGTTCGCGACGTTGGTGCGGTAAATGAAGAGCTGGTTCAGATACGAAGTCCAGTCCGTAGCTGTCGGGCTGTTGACCCAGTATTGCTGGGTGATACTGGCGACGGATCCCGTGAGGTTGGCAAGCAGGTTCTGGGCTGTGGTCAGGTTCAGCGCGCCGATGCCGGGGAAGGTCGAGGTGGTGATCGGCGGGGCGACGTTACCGATGCCGAGCAGGAGAGACGGGCGGGTGGTTTGGGCGTTGCCCGCGTTGGCCGAGGCCGAACTGGTGCGGTCGACTTCAAAGCCGAACTTAAACGTGTGCGAACCCTTGATCCAGCTCAAAGAGTCGTTGTACTGGTAGAACGGGCTGACCGTAGTACGGGGAGCCGAGACGTTCATGCCCGCATAGAGACCGAGCGAACCGGCCAGCGACCCGAGCGAACCGGCCTGCGTGTAGAGGAACGAATTGTTGACCTGCGGGTAAGACGCGCGCACTGCCTGCGAGGCGGGCGAAACCTTGTCCTCCGGAGCCCCCTCGATGCAGCATCCGTTGTCGAGCGGCGAGGTGCCTTCCCAACTGTCGGTCTTGTGTCCGAAGTGGAATTCGTTGAGCAGCGTGGGCGTGATGGTCCAGGTCCAGTCGGCGCTGTAGAAGCGCGGATCGCGAACTTCCTGCCCGTAAACGCCGGCCGGGTAGTCGGGAATGCCGGTTTGCCCAGTCGCGCCCCAGTCATGTTCGTGAGTCATGATGAAGTTCACTTTGTGCCTGTCATTGATGTTGTAGTCGACCCGGACCGTCCAGTTGTTGCGGTTGTTGTTGGGGCTTTGTCCGGTGGCGCCATCAAGGCCATCCAGCCTTTGCTGCCACTGGAAGCCCGCGGTGTTCAGTCCGTCGCCGACCGTGTAGTTATTGGGCAGCGGCATGTACTTGCCGATATACTGCGGCCCGAACCACACAGGGTCGATCGTGCTGAAGTTGGGACCGCCGGAGGCCAGCAGGTTAACGGTATTGAGATACAGCGGTACCCCATTGGAGGAGGTAAGTATGTTGCCGTTGAGATCGACGGACGGGGTGGTGGAGAAGGCGTTTCCGTTGGAACGGCTCCCCCCGCCGGGAGAACCGGTGGTGAGATACCGGAAAATGCCCTGCCGGGCCTGCGGCGTCAGAACCGTCCCGACGTGGTTCACTTTGCCGAGGTAGCGCTGGTCGTCGGTGAGGAAGAAGAAAAACAGCTTGTTCTTTTTGATCGGGCCCCCGACGCGGCCGCCAAACTGGTTGCGGTTACCGTAGTCTTTAGGCTGGCCCTGGAGGTTCGCGAAGTAATTATTTGCGTTGAATGACGAGTTGTTGTTGCTCCAGAAGGCGGCGCCGTGAAACTGATTGCTGCCGCTTCGCGTACGCATTTCCACTTGCGCCGCGCCGCGTCCGAGGGAGGGGTCGATCTGGTTGGTAGAGACGCGAACTTCCTCGATCAGATCCGGGCTGGTGAAGGCTCCGGAGTAAGCGCCGTTGGCGTAACGGCCATCGTTGGTGATCACGCCGTCGCGGGTGGTGTTGACCTGATTAGTCTGCAGGCCGGCGAAGTTCAACATGGAAGAAGTGAAGACGCCGGGAACGTTGATGACGCCGGGCGTCAGAGCCACGAGGTCAAGCACGTTGCGGGAAGCAATGGGAAGGTCGGAAACCTCCTTCTCGGTGAGGACGCCGCCGACAGACGAAGTGGTTGTGGCGAGGTTCGTATCGGCCTCGACAACAACATCCACCGACTGCGCGCCGCCCGCGACCTGCAGGCGTGAAGTTCAAACGGACCTGCTGGCCGGCGCCGAGCGCCACGCCGCGGTAGGTCTCCGCCTGGAAGCCCGTGTTTGTCGCCGAGACCGTATAGGAGCCGGGCTGCAAGCTGGGGAATGAATAGGCTCCCGAGTCGTTGGTCTGCGCGCTTGAAACAACTCCGGTGGCTGTATTGGTGGCGGTGACAGAGGCTTTGGGTATAAGAGCGCCCGACGAGTCGGCTACGCTTCCATCGACGCTGGCATTCACCTGGGCGAACATCGGACATGCGAACCCCAGGATAAGTGCGGCGGTTGCCGCGCATGCGGATAAGAATTTGCTCATAAACTTCCCTCAGATATCTCAGACTTCAAACTGTGATCCCTGGAGCAAGATCATATAACAATCCGTAAGGATTGAATAGGGCTAATGCATGCATTCGATAAAAAAAATTTGGGGCCGCCGCGTATTCCCGCGTGCTCGCCAGCGGCCGGCGGGTTGAAATGCATTCATAGCGAGGGGAGGACATGGGGGAAGAAGGCGGGAGAAAGAAGTCGGAATCGCCTGCGGCCGCAACCGTATTGAATAATCCGCGAATCCGATACCCGGCTGTCGCTCCCTTCCGGTCGCGGCTCGGTAAGGCGCGAGCCCGTCGGTAAGGCGCGATTCAATTGCGAAGGCGCGATTCAAAGGGTAATTAGTTCCGGCACCTGGGTACGGTATTGAGAAGCTGGTATGGCAGAACGTCTACGGCAGAACGGCACATCAGTTCCGCTCGCTGACGGGAGCGGGAAAAAATGCCGCCAAGTCGATTTTTTCTCAGGCCCTGACGCGCGCGGCCCCGTAAGAACGGCGCGGCGCGGTTCAGAGACCGATTAATCTGGCCCCGGCGAGATCCAGGGGAATGTCCTGGTTCTTCAACGCGTCTTCCAGATTTCGACGAGCCACGCGCGCGTGCTCTCTGGTCAGCGCCTCGGCCCGTTGTCCTTCATGATTTTTGATCGCGTCGACGATTCCGCAGTGCTGGTCCGCCGAGATCAGGAATAATTCACGAAGCTCCGGCGAAATGCTTTGCCGCTTCAGGAAGGCACTGGGCGAAGCAAAAGGAAGCGAGCAGACATGTCCGATCGCGCGCCGCAACATCCTGCTGCCGGAGGTTGCGACCAGAATTTCATGAAACTTCGCATTGAGCTCGATGTAACGGGTGAACGCTTCGATGGTTAGTTTGGAGCGGCGCACGAGAACCACAATCTGGCGACTGAGGTCGGCCAGCAACGCCAATTCCCGGGCGTCGGTGAATCGCTCCGCGATCATGCGCGCCGCGCTGCCCTCAAGCAACCCCCGAAGCTCGATGGAATCGTAAATGTCGTCCGTCGAAAACTGCTGCACGACAAATCCGCGTTTGGGCCGGATCTCGAGAAAGCCCTCATGCGCCAGCCTCTGCAGGGCGAGATGAAGCGGAATGCGCGAAACGTTCAATTGCGCGGCCAGCGGCACTTCGCGGATTTTTTCGCCAGGCATCAGTTGCCCCTGCACGAGCATCTCCCGCAACGCCAGAGTGGCGCGCGCGGTTTGCGACGAGGCTCGCGACTCATCGCTTACTGGCATCGATTTAACGTTTCGCATGATTGAATCCTGAGGATGCCTCACCGTTTTGATGAACAGGTGCAAGTTATGGCCGCCGAATCGGGGCTGGACGGGCGGGTTGGCGGCGCGGGACAACGATCTTTGCGCTCGTGAGATATGGTCATAACCAATTTGCATGCATGACTGACATCATATTCCGCTCACGTTCGTCCGGGCTGCCGTGTTTTGCTCGCGGATTAAACACGCCCGTGCTGGTTGACAAGCGCTTGTTCGTGATTATATACTACGGCCACCTTTTTAATAATGCATGCATTATTTGCGGGAAGGCGTTACGCTCTGACCACGGCTACCAGGGAACCGATACAACCATGAGCCTTCGTACAGCGCCATTTTCACGTCAGTTCACAGGCCGGATCGGTCAATGCGTAATGCGTTCCCGATCCTCAGGCGCAATCCGATGTATCACCATGCCAGAAACCGCATTATCATTCGCGAGGCGTCGACAATGATCGCTGCAAATCACAAGAGTACCGGGATACAGAACGGATGCGAGGCAGGTAATCCGGTCGTGGGGCGGGCACGCGCCAAAGGGATCCCGCAGGCGAAGGCGGGAAAGGCGTGGCCGGAAAACGACGGTCTTGCGCGCCAGGCATACACGACGATGCGGCGGCGTATCCTCAAAGGCGAGTTTGCTTTGGGACAGGTCGTCTCGAGACGGCAGGTCGCCGCCGAGCTGGGGATCAGCTTTCTTCCCGCAACCGAGGCATTGCTGCGTCTCGAATGGGATGGAATCCTCGAGGCGCGCGCGCGCGCCGGCACGCGGGTACGGATTCCTACGCGAGACGATGTCGCGGACCACTTTGTACTCCGGGAGGCGCTTGAGTCGCAGGTCGCGATGCTCTATGCGGCCACCGCGACGAGTGAAGACAAAGCGAGGTTAATCAAACTCGCCAAACGGGTCGATCTTGTCGCCGCGCGACCGGATGGCGATCCTTTCGCCTATCTGGATCTGCACGAGGAGTTTCACCGAAGACTTGCGGAATGCGCGGGCTGCGGCGCTTTATCCGAGAGCATTGGCCGGATCTCGGCGCTGGCATCGACCTGGCTTCGAGCCAGAAGCGACTGGACGCCGGACAATCTTCGTGGCGATCATGAAGCCCTGGTGAGAACGCTGGGAAGCTCAACTCCCACCGAGGCCGCCACCATCATGCGAGCGCACATTCAATCCAATGCGGCGGTTGTCAGGGGAATGCTGGAACCGTTCTTCGAGATTCATAAGGTGTATAAAACGACTTACTCGCGCGTAATGAGGAAACGGGTCTCGCCGTATTCGCCCGCCGTGGCGCCGGCTTAACAGGTTGGCGCGGTCACCGGTCCCGTTCCTCCCCGCTCATCAAACCGGACGCGCGGATTTCCCGCATCCGGCTTTCCGACCGGTTTCGTCGCAGGCTCACGAGCATAGGGCTCCAGGCGGTCCGGACAGGCGATGAACGCCCAAGGGACCGCAACACCTGTTTCATCGAGAACAGGCTTGTACCCGGCGGGGTTGCTTTGTGCCGCTTTCTCGGGAATTGCCTCACACGTTCTTCGACATGTTCGTCAAGCGCCCCGATACGCTTTTGCCGTACTCCCCATCCGAATTACGTCCGCCAGCCTCTCAGTTTCTGATTCAGCCGTCGCGCTTTTCTTCCCATGGCCGTTTATCGCGAGACGTCGTGCTACGGGCTGACGTAAAGTTCCGCGCCGAGCTGGGGCTCGGCGGCAGGCCTGGGGGCCCGCCCCACGACGAAATTGCGCACGAAGTGGACCGCAGGCCCATCACGGCGCTGTTAGACTGAGCGACAGGATGGCGGAACTGGAGATCAAGCCGAGCGGCGCCATGAAGACGCGCGTCGCGGCACTTATCCTGACGGGAACGGCCATTTCAGTTTTTTTGATGTATCTGCTGGTAGGGGGCGGAGGCGACCTTTTCGCACGCCGAACAACATTGATCACGTATCGGTCCGATTCGGGCGGCCTGAATAAGAATTCGGAAGTGCGTCTGGCGGGAATTCAGATTGGCGACGTGGACAAGGTTGAGCTCGCCGGAGGGCTTGACTCCAAGCGTGCAGTCCGCGTCGAGATGCGGGTTCTTGCCCGATATCTGCAACAGATCCCATCCGATTCCCAAACCGACGTCAATGCGGATACCATCGTCGACGTCCCATTTGTTGAGATCGATCCGGGAACAAGCCCTCTGCCGCTTGCGGAAGAAAGCACGCTGCCGTCGAAACCGGCACAGGAAGCGACGGATCGGGCCCAATTGATCGAGACTCTGCAGGAGGAAACGGCGCAGGTCGATCAGATCATGATCCAGGTGACGTCGCCCGACACCCGAATCGGCAAGTTTGTCACGGGCGAGATGGAGTACGACACTTTGCTCGCCCGTGTTGACGGCTTCGATACGGCGCTGCACCGGTTTCTGACTCCGCGGAGCAGCCTCGGCCAGGCCTTTTTTTCGCTGGGGATGTACACGAAAATGACCGACCTGGCGACTAGCGCGGATCAAATGCTGGTTTCGATTCAGAACGGCGAGGGGACCACCGGCCGTCTGTTCGCCAGCAGCGAGCAGTACGATCAGTTCGTTCGTCAGCTCACCGATCTTCGAAACCAGCTGGCGGACGCGAACTCCGGGAAAGGACAGTTTGGTTCATTGCTGCGTGACGATGCCGGCTATCTCCACATCGCTCGCCTGCTGGCCGCCACCGATTCCATGCTGGCTTCGTTGAATGCGGGTGAAGGCCGCTATGGGCAGCTGCTCGCGAACCCTCAGCTCTACGAATCGTTAAACGGCTCGCTGAAAAGTATGGAAGCGTTCTTGCGGGATTTTCGGGAGAATCCCCAAAAGTATTTCCGCGTTAAGTTGTTCTGAGGGCGTGGTGTTTCGGAAGCGCGAAGCCGGACCGGGGGCCCGGCGCAGACGAGGGCGTCTGCCCCACATGCATTGCTGAATTTTAGCGGCGTTCGAGCGTGGGGGCCGGCGGTGCGATCGAATGCGATCCCATCAGATCGTTTAAACGATCGCGCACCGCTTCATACTCGGAGGTATTGATTACATACGACTCGCGCGACGGCAGCATTATGTCGATGTTGTGCTGCGTTTTCCGAATCCGGTCCGGCGTGAGCGGATGGCTGCGGAAGAGTTTCGAGACGCTTCCCGGCTGCCGGCGCTCAGTCGATTCGATCGTTTCCAGAAGATCGATACTGGCTTCGGGATCGTAGCCCGCGTTCCACAGATATTGGAGGCCAAGGGTATCGGCCTCCGTCTCGAAAGCCCGTGAGAACTGCAGGAACGCCATCGGCATGATGGCGGACGCGATCTGGCGCGCGGCGAGACCGGGCAGACCGCCGAGCGCAAAAAGCGGAAGCGTTCCCATCCTGACGAGTTGGTTCTGGGAGGCCTGCCTGGTGGCGTGGCGCGCCGCGCTGTGTCCGAGCTCGTGCGCTATCGCCGACGCCAGCTGCGATTCGTTAGCAGTCAGCCTGATCAGGCCCGTGTTGATGAAGATGAACCCGCCGGGCAACGTGAAGGCGTTGATTTCGTCGGATTGGATGACTTTGAAGGAAACGGGAAACCCGACATCGGAATGCAGGGCAAGGTTCTGTCCCAACCGACTGACATACTCGGAAATAATGGGATCGTCGACGATGCGCGCCTGCTTCTCGACTTCGATCGCGAGCTGCTTGCCGAGAGCGATTTCCTTTTCGATGCTGTAAAAGTTGAGCCCCTTCCCTACCTTGCGCTCGCCGACCGCGGTGGGGTCCTTTTTACCGTCAGCAGCCTGGGCTGCGATCGGAATCAGAGCGCCGGCGAATAATGCGGTGAACAACGGAGCAGCTGTGAGAAGCTTTCGCATGTCGCATCCGACTTGCTCATTCTCTCACGGGAGTTCGGCGCCTTCCGGACCAGACGGCAATTCCCTGGAGGTGCGCGACAAGGGTCGCAGATTCTAGTTCCAGTAGTTCCTGTCCAGACTCCGGTATTGAATTGCCTCCGCGATGTGCTTCGCGGCGACGCTTGCGGATCCGTCAAGATCGGCGACTGTGCGCGCTACCTTCAGGATGCGGTCGTGCGCGCGCGCCGAAAGGCTCATCCGCCGCATGGCCATTTCGAGCGTGCGCTCGCCTGTCTCGTCGAGCGCGCACTGTTTGCGGATCAGGCGCGCAGGCATGCGCGAGTTGCTGTATCCGCGGCCGTTTTGAGTTTCGCGGGCGCGCGACGCCCGAGCCCGCATGTCTTCGGACGACTCGGCTACCTCCGACGCCCGCAGCTCTTTATAAGGCACCGCGGGGACTTCGATCTGGATGTCGATGCGGTCGAGCAACGGTCCGCTGATCTTTCCGAGATAACGCTGAATGATGGCCGGCGTACAGCGGCATTCGCGCGTGGGATCGCCATAGTAGCCGCACGGACAGGGGTTCATTGCCGCCACCAGCATGAAATTGGCGGGAAAGCAGAGCGTCATGCTCGAGCGCGCGATGGTGACAGTCGAGTCTTCGAGCGGCTGCCGCAGAATCTCCAGAACATTACGCGGAAATTCAGGAAATTCGTCGAGGAAGAGGACGCCGTTGTGCGCCAGACTCACTTCACCGGGGCGGGGCGAACCGGAGCCGCCGCCGATCAGGCCGGCATCTGAGATCGTGTGGTGAGGCGCGCGGAATGGCCGTGTGTACAGAAGCCCGGCGCCCGGCGGGAGCACGCCCGAAATGCTGTGGATCTTCGTCGTCTCGATGGCTTCTTCAAAAGTCAGCGGCGGCAGGATGCCCGCGAATCTTTTCGCCAGCATGGTTTTGCCCGAACCAGGAGGTCCGATCATCAAAACGTTGTGACTTCCGGCAGCGGCTACCTGGAGACCGCGTTTGGCGGTCGTCTGGCCGCGCACATCGCGAAAGTCCGGAAGGGAATCGGAAAGCGTTTCGCTCGCGCCTCGGGCGGTGTGGCTCACGGGAGCGAAGTCTTCCGGCCTGGCCAGCATGGCCACAACTTCCGCCAGATGTTTGACGCCAAATACGTTAACCCCGTCAACTACCGAGGCCTCCGCGGCGTTCTCAGCGGGCAGAATGAGATTTTCGATGCGCTGCTCCCTTGCGCATACCGCGACCGACAACGCGCCGCGGACAGGCCGTATGGCTCCATCGAGCGACAACTCGCCGACGGACAGGTGTTTGTCGAGCCCCTTGAAAGTGCCCATGGCTCCCAGGATTGCAAGGGCCATGGGAAGGTCGAAGCCGGCTCCCTCCTTGCGCACGTGCGCCGGGGCGAGATTCACGGTGACGGCCTGATTCGGATAACCGAAACCGGAGTTCATCAGCGCCGATTTAATTCGTTCGCGGCTTTCGCGGACGGCTGTATCAGGCATTCCGACCAGCATGAAGTCGCGGGCCATTCCGCTGCGATAGAGGTCCACTTCAACATCGACGGGCAGAGCGTCGATGCCGAAGACGGCGGCGCTGCGGGTTTTGAACAGCGGCATGGTACACGTCTCCCTTGCGAGCGAAATGTCGCTCAGGGAAGATAGTGCCGAACGGAAGGAATTTTCTCGCGAGAGGCCGCCCGAGCAAACGTGTCGATAAATCTTTTGACTCGATGAGACAGCGGAGTGCAATGGGCCTTAAAATTAACATCACATCTTCCTCTATCAAGATCATTCCGCGCCCGGCGCGAAAGAGAGAACCATGGCACTTTGTGTCTACTGCGGAACGGAAACGACCCTGTATCTCAGGGACAGACCGATTTGCGTGGTCTGCTCAAATCTTATTGACGCAGGGAAGCCGCCACGAGAAAAACCGCGGACGCCGACGCCGAATGCGCCGGGGCAATCCGGGGGGTCCTGAAGCTCAAGGGCGCGCCCGGAAATTTAGAGTGAGAAAGGGGTTGTCGTGCACGCCGGAGAATTATTCGAATAAAGTCCGGCCGGCTTGTCTGAATTCACCCTGATTTTGTGCCAGCTGAATTGACCCGCGTTTTTATTCCGCCGTATGCTTATAGGAACCGAACTTTTTGGTGCTCTGTCGGCACAGAATTGTAATCCGAAATGTTCTGGCAAATGTACTGCCCTTGTGGCAACGATCGCTTGCGCCGTTCGACTCAGAGGTTGATTGAGCGCCCGCTGGGGTTTATTCTGCTCCCGTACCGCTGCCAGGGTTGCGGCAACCGAATGTTCAAACTTTCCTGGTTGCGCCCACTGGGCAATAGCTGGTTTGCCAGTTGAAAATAAACGTTCGATCATTATGGCGGCCGCCGCAAGTGGTACGGTACCGAAGTGCTGCCGGGCGACCCGGGCCGGGTTCAGCTTTCGGACTGGAAGGAAAGAGAAGGCCTCCTCTACGTTTGCCACGTGATGTTGCGATCGTTGCGCTCCTGATCCCTACTTCGGAGTCGGCGGCGTGTCGCGCGCCGCTACTCCGCAATATGTCTGCGCAGTTTGATCATCGGATCGAGTTCCTCCTCGGGTGGATCGTCCTCCCGTTCCTGAATGGTTCGTACCTCCCGGACCCACGTTCCGCACCACTGGCACTGTTTCCAGTCCTGAGACACCAGGCTCCCGAGAGCGTGGCCGCGCCGTTTGCAGATCACCAGTTCCTCAGCGTTTATCATGCCGCGGTTAGCTCTCCCTGGTCTGAAGCGTTCGGACCTGACGTTTGATCTCCGGCAGTTTCTCGCGTTTCACGTGAAGATCGTAAGACGATTGCAGATTCATCCAGAACTCGGCCGAGTTGCCGAAGTAAAGAGCAAGGCGAAACGCCGTGTCGGCGCTGATCGAGCGGCGCGCTTTTGCGATCTGGTCGATCCAGCTGGCCGGGATGCCGTGGTCAATCGCCAGTTTGTTCTTCGAAATTCCGAATGGCGCGAGGAATTCTTCCGTGAGGATCTCGCCAGGGTGAACAGGGGGTAGTTTGGTCATTTTTTTCCTCAGTGATAATCGATGACCTCGACCGCGAAAGCATGCCCGCCGAGCCATTCGAAACAGATGCGCCACTGATCATTAATCCGGATCGAATATTGGCCTGCGCGGTCGCCCGATAGCTTTTCCAGCCGGTTTGCCGGTGGGATTCGCAAATCTTCCAGCGTGGTCGCCGAATCGATGAGCGTCAGTTTTCGCTGCGCAACGCGCTCGATGTTGACGAAACGACGCACGCGAATGTCGCCGAACAGTTTATATAACGCGACGCGTGAAACGCAAATCGGGAAATATCAAGGACAACCGACCCGCAGGTGGGAATTTACGAAGGGGCCGGGAGACGGTCAGCGTTCGCCTGCAACAGGCGCTGGATGGTAATGGTGGACACACCGGTCTGGTCGGCGATGTCGCGAAGCGACAGACCCTTCGCGCTCGGAAAGTTCGCACAGAGAAAAAAAACGGAAGTCGCGAATTGATTGATTTCTCTTGTGCGCCCGGCGGCGGGCCCTCCCCGGCGCCGGCGCGATCCCCCCCGAGCTCGCGGCCGCTGTCGATCGGCTTGCGTATCGTGCGGCCGTGCTCAAAGGGTATGTGGCAAGGATCGAGCTGCTGCAGGCGCAGGAAACCTCGCTTCAAATCAGGTAGCCGGGGGATCCGCTTCATGCTGCGCGACGGCGCGAAAGCCGCGAAAGCGCACGTCTGCGCGCGTTGCGTCCCTGCTCTGCAGGGATCGAATCTCTACTTCGTAGTGAGCGGCGTACTGACGTTTTTCGCCAGGGACACCAATTGCGGTCGCATCGCCTGCCGCTGGCGCAGCGCGACCATTTGGGCGTAGCGGGCCCGGAAGCGATGGCCGTGCTCCAGCTGTTCCTTTGTCCAGCCCGACGGTTGGTCCGCTTTCTTATCGGGCATCGGCCGCTGTTCCGGGCTCATCGCTTGATTTCCTTTCCATTGCGTTGCTCATAGATTCCAGACGCGAGTCGGCTTTTTCCCTTTTAAACATCTCGTTTACGAGATCTTCAACGGTGTAGACGTCGGCATCAAGCCCGTAAACATGATTCATGGTCTGAAGATCTGTGCCAATGGACCGCAGTGCTTGGTCATCTAGATGCGATCCGGTAGTGGCCAGCCGCTCCATTCTTTTCACGACGTCGAACGTGGAACCGATAGCGCCATCCGCATGCGATGCGTGCGATGCTGCTTTAACAGCCAGATCCGTTGCCTCCTTTGTGAATCCTTTGCCGCGCAGATAGTATTCCTCCGAATGGCCGAAATGGCCGAACCAAGTCTCCGTGCGTTCCAGCCAGGTATCGTCGGGTTGCTCGGGTTTGGGTTTCGCCGCCGCCACCGTATCGGTTTCGGGTTTCGACGTCAGGTCGTTCACCATGACCATGAGGAATATAAAGATCGCGGCGACAACCAGCAGGCTCCACATTCTTTCCCGCTGCTCCGTTGTCATTTGGCTCAAGCTCCGGATCCATTCATGCTGCGGCCTGGCGAATGTCCACTGTGAGGCGCATTCCCAGCGCAGCGAACGCCGCCTCCAGCTGCTCGATCCGCGAACTATGGTCGAGGTCCATCAGCCGTTCCACCTGCTGTTTATGAATCCCCATGCGGCGCGCCAGCTCCGCTTTGCGCACGCCGCGGGAGCGGAGCGCACTGTAAAGCTCAACCTTTGCCGAGGAAATGACTGAGGGCAATCCTACCTGCACTGCGCCTTTGGCGCGCGACGCACTGGGTACGGGAATGTCCAAGTTCTTTTCGATGAGCATCGAAAGGCCGGCGAACAGGGCATCCGGCGCGTGCCGGAGCGCGTCCTCGCGGCTGCTCCCGTTCGTATGCGCGTGCGGGACATCTGGGAACAGAACGACGAAGGTATCGCCGTCCCGTTTGATCGTGGCGGGCCAGGTCAGCATGGTCAGTTCTCCTTTTCGATTCCGAGGTCTTTCAGGATCTTGTTGAACAGGTAAGGGCCGATGTCCGTTCCGTGCCGCGGCAGAACGCTCATGCGGTCGCCGAGATATACCTTATTCATGCCCGCGCGCATTTTTGAACGTGCAGCCCTTTCGCTGCAGCAGCTTCCGCAGTTCCTTGTCAGTCAATATCTATGGTAATCAGATGCGTTTACTTTTGTCAACAGAGATGATTACCCCCGCAGGTTGAAAATTAAAGCCCGCTTTCCTTCTGAGACGTCACGTCGCCCATCGTTTCGTGGAAGGGCGAGAAGATCGGCGAAACGAAGACGTCATGGAAGAAAGCCTGCAAGCGTGCCGGCGTTCCCGGGCTTCTGGTCCACGATCTGCGCCGCACAGCGATTTCGAACATGATCAACGGCGCCGGGATTCCGGAGAAAACGGCCATGCTGATCTCGGGACACAAGACGCGCTCGGTGCTGGATCGGTACACGATCGTGGTCGACCGGGACGTCCAGGTGGCCGGAAATCGCATGGAAGCCTACCTGGCCGAGCAGGCACGCCTGGCCGAAGCCGAAAAAGTTCGCACAAAAGTTCGCACAGAGAAAAACGCGGAAGTTGTTAATTGATTGATTTGACTGGTGCGCCCGGAGTGATTCGAACACCCGACCTACTGGTTCGAAGCCAGCCGCTCTATCCAACTGAGCTACGGGCGCACGTGATCGGCAAGCTCACACGAGTTTATCATCATGCGATTTGCGACCTCAGCGCCGGCAGGACCACCGGCGCGTCACTTCCGCAGATCGCCAGACGGCGGGGTACCCGCGGGCGCGTCAGGCTCGCCGGTTCTTTCGACCACCACGGTAAATTTCACAGCCATGGTCGCAAGCGCCGCCACAGCGGCGAGAACCGGCGCAAAGAGCGCGCCCAGGGCCGCCACGGTTACCGGAATCTCGACGAAGGTACGCCCGTGCTCGTCCTTGATGATGATCCGGCGTACGTTGCCCTCGTGAATCAGCGCCTTCACTTTATCGGCCAGTTCGTGGCCGAAGACTTTTATCTCTTCGAAAAACGTCTTGACGGTGTCCATGAGACCAGCCGCTATTATACGCGGACGAGCGGGGGGCGCTTTCCGGAAGGGGACGTAGAGGTCTCAGTGCGTCATCGCATAGATGATGTAATTGATCCCGTAACGGTAGGCCAGCGCAGTCATGTGCTCGGGATATTCCGGCGCGTCCGCGTACTCCCAGGCATCGCCGATGTCCGTGTTGTAATTGACCGCGACAACCATACGATTCTTGTCGTCGTACATTCCTCGCCAGGCGGGGGTGGTGCCGAACGGCTGCTGCACAACAACCTTGCCGCCCGGACCCATTCGCAGGTGCCGAGTACCGGGAATGAACGAGAGATCCTTCTTCTCGATGTCATAAAGAACGTGCATCACGGCGTCGGATTCGGCGTCGTCGGGAATGGGCTTATTCGGGAGGACCCGCGCCATGGTCTCCTTGAAGACTTCCCACTGGTCGGGATCGGGCCCCCAGAAATCGTCCACCATCAGAAATCCTCCTCTCAAGAGGTATTCCCGGAGCTGCGCGATTTCGGCATTATCCAGTCCCCAGTAGCCGGTTTGAGTGGCGTAGATCCAGGGGTTATCGAAAAGCCGTTTGTCCATGATGCCCATGTGAAGCGGCGTTCCGACTTCAATGCGGGTCAATCGCTGGATGCCGGTAGAGAAGTGATTGTCGGCATCGGGCCAGTCCACGATCCACCACCCGGTACCGCGGCCATCGCGCGATGAGAAGCCGAAGCCGCGATGGTATTCGGGGAGGTCGGTATATTCGGTGCGGATGAAGTGAAATTCGCCTTTGTCGGGGAAGACGGGATCGGGGCCTTCGTCGTGTCCCTGAAACCCGAATCCGAACCGCTGCGCAAGCGCCGAACTCACGAGCAGCACCAGCGCCGCGAGGATCATTCCAACACGCATGAAGCCACCTTTCGGAAACACCCGAGCGGTCGCCACACTCGGAGGGCGGCCTTCGGGTCTGCATTCACCAGTTTATCTATCTCGCAAGTTAGCGACAGCGCCGTCCCAATTTCGGCGGTGCGCGTACTGAGGCGCACAGCTTCTGCGGCGCGATCCATCAAGATTAAGTTAAGATCAAACCGGGTCGCAAATGGCTGTATTCCGTGGCGTCACCGGATTGCTTGTTGTTGTTTCGTTGCCGCTTTTTGCGCAGCGGGACGCAATTCCCCAGGCGGACCGCCGAATCAGGCTCGATGTCGTGGTAACCGACAAAGCCGGCAGGGCGCAAGCCGGCCTCGAACGGGGCGACTTTACCGTGGTGGACAACAAACTGCCGCAGACGATCGTCTCCTTCCAGGCTGTGGAAGGCAGCGCGACACCGGCGCCGCCTGTCGAAATCATTCTGGTGATCGACCGAGTGAACAGTTCGTTCGCGGGAGCGGCGAACGAACGGCAGCAGACAGAGAAATTTCTCCGGCAAAACGGCGGCCGACTCCAATGGCAGACATCGATCGCCTTTGTTTCCGATTCGGGAACGACAATGCAGAGCGCCACGAAGGATGGAAACGCGCTCGCAACCGCGCTCGAACAAAGCGATAACGCGCTGCGGACAACCTCGCGGCGATCACAGGGTTTTTACGGAGCCGGCGATCAGTTCGAGTTGTCTCTGAAGGCGCTCAACGGCGTTGCCGATTATGCGACGAAGATACCCGGAAGGAAGCTGCTGATCTGGCTCAGTCCGGGTTGGCCTTTATTATCCGGTCCCCGCGTCGAACTAAGTTCGAAAAACCAGCAGGGCCTCTTCCGAACGATCGTTACGATTTCCGGTGAGCTGAGGACGGCCGGCATCACTCTTTACAGCATCGATCCGCTGGGCCTCGCCGACGCTGCCGGACCGGGAGTCAACTATTATCAGGAGTTTCTGAAGGGCGTCAGCAAGCCAGGCCAGGTTCAGGCGGGCGACCTGGCCCTGCAGGTTCTTGCCGTGCAAAGCGGGGGCAAGGCGCTCAACTCAAGCAACGACATCGTGAGGCAGATCGAGAGCTGCATAGCCGACGCAAACGCCTGGTATAGCGTGTCCTTCAATTCTCCGCCGCCGGAGGTCCCGGACGAGTATCACAGGCTCGATGATCAAGATCGATAAGGCAGGACTGACTGCGCGAACGAGCACGGGCTACTACGCGCAGCCGTGAGATTTGCCGCCACTCCTTTATCTATCACGTTCCTGTTTCTTCATCACTTTCTGGCACGCGTTCCTGGCCCATTGACGGTGGTTGAACGCTGCTTTAGAATCGCGGGATGCCGCGAAAAGTCATCCTGGGATTCGGAATCAGCCTCGACGGGTATATTGCGCGGCGGAACGGCGCCATCGATTATCTCGTTATCGACAAAGAAGGTGAAGCGTTGATGGCGGACTTCTTCGCCGGCATCGATACCACCATCATGGGCCGCAAGACCGCGGCGGCCGTGGTGAAAATGCGCAAGAGCGGCGAGATTCCCGAGACGCCGGGCATGACCAACTACGTAATTTCTCGGCGATGGAAGCCGGGCAAACGCGAGGGATTCGAAGTGGTGAGCGGATCTCTGACAGCCTTCGTGAGAAAGCTGAAACGCCGCACGGGGAAAGACATCTACCTGGGCGGCGGGGGCGAATTGGCCCGCAGTTTCCTGCAAGAGGATTTGGTGGACGAACTCTTCATCGGCGTTGGTCCCGATACTTTTGGGCGATGGCATTCCCGGCTTTCCGGGCAAGTTCCCGCAGCGCGACTTCAAGCTGACAGAATGCAAGTCTTACTCGAATGGCTCGGTCGGGCTGCGCTACGAACGGACGCGGACTAAGGGGAGAGGGTGAGACACCCATTCCTTGCCTGGGTTGGGTCAAGACTGATGGTTCTGAGCGCGTTTGTCGCGTTTTGCCACTCAGGATCGATCGAGGCTCAATCCACGACGCGGCGCGGCGTCCATCCGGAGCCGTCGCCGGACATCACTTTCCATTCGGGTACACGCCTGGTGGAAGTAGAAGTGGTGGTGCGTGACAGGAACGGTCCGGTGGAGGGGTTGACGCGCGAAGACTTTGCTCTGCGGGACGCAGGCAAACGCCAGCAGATAGCGGTTTTCAATTCGGAGAAGGCCGGGCGCGGAATTGAGACCGCTTCCATCGGGGCCACGGCCAGTCCCCTTCTCAAGGGTACTTTCTCCAATAGATTGGATCGCGCAGGTCATCCGCTGCGCGGAGCGACGGTGCTCCTGCTCGACCAGTTGAATACTTCGTTTGACAATCAGGGTTATTCCCGCAGCCAGGTTCTGAAATTTCTTGCGTCGTCTCAGGCAGGTGAGCAGATTGCCATTTATCTGTTGGGCAAGAACCTTACTGTAATGCAGGACTTCACGGACGACCCCGACACCCTGACAAAGGCTGTCCGTAAGTGGAATCCGAAAAATCTCGGCTTGCTCATCGAGAGCGAGGAACTCATGGATGCGACCGATCGCAATGCCGCCAGCATGAGTAGTCCGATCTATCAATTGATCCGTAACCAGATCACCACTGATGCCATCGCGAAAATTGCACAGCACTTGTCACGCATGCCAGGCCGCAAGAATCTTGTCTGGCTTTCCGACACTCCCGGCGCGGAGGGCTCTCAATTTCTTTGGGCGGCCAACATCCATCTCTATCCGGTCCTGACACGCGGCGTCGGCTCGTCCGGCGTGGTCGCATGGATGCGAGACACGCGTGAGATGGGCCGCGCCGGCGCATTCGCACCGCCTGGCCTTCCCGCCGGGAACGAAATTGCCGTGCAGCATGCAAATGCCGCGTTGGCCGCCGTGAATGGAGCGGAGGCTTTCATGGACAGTCGTGACATTTCGCTTGCAGTGCGTACCGCCATCGAGGACGCGGGGAGTTCTTACGTGCTCGGATTTTATCCTGCCGAAGAGGCGCTGGATAACAAATTCCACGCGATCACGGTGAGCGTCGGAAGGCACGGAACGCTGCGCGGGAACAAGGTCGATGTAAGCTACCGGTCCGGGTATTTTGCAAGTATCGTCGCGCCTCCTGCCGCCCCGATGACCTCGCTCAACGACCTTCTGCGCAATCCTCTCGATGGAAGCGCGATCGGTCTCACTGCGACGGCAGGCTCAGCCAACGGCAAGTATGAAATCAAGGTGACGGTCGATCTGAAAGACATCCATTTCGAAACGGAAAACAACCGGCATGACGCGACCCTTACGCTTTCTTTCGCCGACGATGCCTCCCGGCAAGTTCGAACCGCGACGGTGAAACTCAGCTACTCGGACGATGAGTTCGCCACTGCCCTCGAGCGCGGACTCCCGCTCAGCGCGACTTTCGAAGAGAAATCCGCGGTGCGGATTGTGGCGCAGGACGGCGCGACCGGTTTGGCCGGGTCACTGCGGGTGGCGCCGGCCGTGGAGATGGTTCAAGAGAAGTAAGAGGACCGGGGACGGCTTTTGTAATAGCTCCACGAATCCACGATAAAATCGGATACCGGGCAGTTTCGTGCGTATCATTCTTACCGGCACGCTCACCTTCGCACTCTCGATTTTCGCTGCCTCACGGATGTATTCTTTCCAGGGCACGACTCCCGCCGCTCCCGATCATGGGACAATTCGCGGGCATGTTCTTCAGTCCAAATCAGGCGAGCCGGTGACGAAGGCCCTCGTCGTCCTGAAGCGCGGTCAGGAACCCGGCACAGGCACTTCGACCGACGCATCCGGAGCTTTTCGATTTGACGACATCGAGCCCGGCGCATACACTCTCTTCGTCCGAACGCTCGGGTTTCGTCCTCGATCCCGAATCGGAGCGAAGCGTCGTGAATGTTAAGGCCGGGCCTGAACAATCGGAAGTCACGTTGAAGATGATCCGCACAGGCGCGATTTCCGGACGCGTCCTGGACAGAGACGGAGAACCACTCACGGGAGCCAGTGTCCAGGTCGTGCCGATCAATCGAAAAAAGGATTCCATGCCGTCATTCAGTGCGGCCACCGATGATCGGGGTCAATACCGCGCATTCAACATTCCGCCGGGTAAGTACCACATCGCGGCGTCGTACGAGCCCCCTTTCCAGCAGAGGCAAGTCAGAATGCAGCGGCCGCCGGCTCAATCCGGCAACGCTCCCCAGGAGACCTATGCTCTGACGTATTACCCGGCTGCACTGAATATCAAACAAGCTCAGGCGATTACAGTGGAAGCCGGGGCGGAGCTGCAAGGGCTCGACGTCCAGATGTTAAGCGCCCGGGGGGTGACCGTGCGGGGAGTCGTAAATGCCGCCGGCGGCGCCCCGTCCGGCGCGATCGTTTTCGTCAATTTGACTCCACTCCAAAGGACGAGCGGTCTCCGGAGTTACGAGAACCTCATCCAGGATTCCAGCGGCAAGTTTGAACTTGCGCAGGTACTGGCGGGAAGCTACGCGCTGACCGCCACCGCGCCTCTCGGCGACAAGAAACTCTCTGCCCTTCAGGTGGTCGACGTGGGGACTGCGGACATTGACGGGATACAACTCACGCTTTCTCCTCCGCAGACCATTAGTGGCGTCATCGTCGTGCCGGAGGGCCGAAAGATTCCGGCAGGTCTCGTGGCCATGCTGGCATCGCGAGAGATTCGCTTCGATGGCGGGGGCGGACTGACCCAGCCGGGCAGCGACGGAGAATTTCAGATGCGGGACGTTGCCTCCGGCGATTACGACGTTGTCCTCGCCAACACCGGCCCCGGCGACGACCTGTACGTGAGCGCGATTCAAACCGGCGACGATGATGCCCTCGCCGGCGGAGTTCACGTCGGCACGTCGCCTGTCGGCCGGATCAAGGTCATCCTAAAAGGTAATGGAGGTACGGTGCAGGCGAGTGTCTGGGATGCGGAGGTAAAGCCTTTGCCAGACTACCAGGTGCGGCTTGTGCCCGATGCCCCGCGACGCGGCGAAATGGCGTTGTATGGGGAATGTAAGACGGAGGCGAGCGGGGCGTGTGATCTGCTCGGAGTGGCTCCCGGCAGCTATCGAGTCTTTGCATTTGCCGAAGAGAGGCAACTCGACTTCCGCGATCCGGCCGCAACCTCAGAAATCGAAGACTCGGGGAAGGCCATCAACGTGGCCGAAGGTGATCACCAAAGCGTCGAACTCACGGCGCCGCCCGAGACTAATTGAGAATGGGCTCTCAGGCAAAGGGAGACAGCCGGACGAGTGTGCTGAGACGAAGCCCATCAGCAGCCGCTGTGGAACACGACCCCAGTTCCGGACGCCGCTGCTTTCGCGGGAGAGGGCGGCACGTGTATCAAGGCGAATTTCACGCCTGATAAATCCACGCGGTGAGTCTGCCCGCCGAGGACTCTACAAATGAAACTGTACGATACTCTCCGCCAAGGCCCTGGAACAGCGACGCCGCGTTACTTCTCGTCCATCGGAATGACATCCACACCGGTGTCCAGTTTGTGACGCGCGCCCCCAAGCAGGACTCCATGCACAGGACTCACGTCGCTGTAGTCCCTTCCCCAGGCGACTGTAATGTGGCCGTCCGAAGGGATGCAGTTATTCGTGGGATCGAAATCCACCCATCCGATGCCGGGACTCCAACTGGCGCACCACGCATGGGATGCGTCCGCACCGACGAGGCGAGGTTTGCCGGGAGGCGGCAGAGTTCGCAGGTAACCGCTCACGTACCGCGCAGGCAGGCCGAGCGATCTCATGCAGGCAATCTGCAGGTGGGCGAAGTCCTGGCAGACGCCGCGGCGCTTCTCGAAAAACGTTTCGACCGGCGTGCTGACTTCGGTCGCTTTTGTATCGAACCGGAAATCCTGGTAAATCCGGTGCGTGAGATCGAATGCGCCTTCGAGAATCGGGCGATGGGGTGGGAACGAGTCGCGCGCGTAATCCGCCAGTTCCGGCCTCGCCTGAATGCGGTTTGAATCGAATACGAATTGAAAGGCGTTCAGTCCATCATCTGTATAGTCGCGGGCCAGAGAATCGCGAACGCTTTCCCAGGGCGGCGAATTCGCGAAATCGGGCAACGGTTGCGCCACGACTTCCAGTTCGCTGACGGCATCCACGATCAGACGCTCATGCGGCTCGAGCAGGGTGAAAGATGTCGTTCGGTTACCGAAGTAATCGTTGTGGTGATTGCGCGCGGGCGGCCGGGGGATGATGAATATCTCGCTTCTCTCGCAGGTCTGGACTTTCGAATTGTGAGGGGTCAGCCGCAGAATGTGGTGAGACACCGAGACCGTGTCTTCGTAGTCGTAAGTGGTCTTATGCCGGACCTGATAAATCATGCTGGCCGCTCCGTCTCCGCATGGCTGAACCAGGTATTGGTGATCGCGTCGGATAAAAATGCGAGGGCGGAGTCCATGGCCGACAGAAGATTATCCAGGTACCACCGCGATCCATCGGCATCCGGCGCGCAAAGCCGCTGCACATCGGCGGTGAAAAGATTCACGCCGACCTCTTCCACTCTGCCTTGTTTTGCCAGTGGCCATTCGGCGCCCTGCAACGTTTTCGCAAGCACCCTGCTGTGTTTCGACAGATCGCGCAACTGAAAGGCGAGGGATCGCGGGTTCGCTTCGTCGTTCATCAGCAGGTCCAGCACGGGGGCGGTCTGCATAGTGGTGAAATAGCGCGAGCGGTAGGTCATCGAACTGTCGCCTATCTCGAGCAGCATCTCGAGCATGGGCCAGGTCCGGGCGCTGAAAGGCACGATCGCGGCCCGAAAAAGCGCGACGATCTGAAGCGATCTCTCGATGCGCCGCCCGATACCCAGGAAATGCCAGCCCGGCCCGCGGGTGATATTTTCCAGCTCCATTCCACGCAGCGCGGACAGGGTCCGGATGCATCGATTCAAAACTCCCATAGCGTCGCCCGCGGAGACATAACCCCAGGCGGTGTTGTCTTCGATCCGGACAATGGAGCCGAGTTGGCTCACAACGCGCAGGAGATCCGTCGAGAGCCTGTCGCGCACCGACGCGCACGCCCTTGAGACGCGATTCAGATTCGCGTAGAGACTATCGTCGCGCTGTTCTTCGAAAATCAACGACAGGAGTTCCTGTTCGAAGTCTCGTTCCAGATCGAGGTGCCCCTGGGGATCGTCCGCTTTCATGCGCGAATTCTCGCTGGCGAGATAGCCGTGCAGTTGCATCAGCGAGTTCCACTCGGCCGTACCAGGAACTCCGGACTCCCCCGTAAGACGAACGAGCATGCACCTCAACACGCGCGCCAGGTGCTCGCAACGCTCGCCGTAGCGGCCCAGCCAGAAGAGGTTATCGGCGGCGCGGCTCGGAAGACCGCTCGACGTTCCGCGGTTGATCGCCGCCGGTTGATCGCGCGGAGGCCGCAGCGATTGATGCACGACAGGGCCGTCGGAAATGACCCAGGTATCTTTGCTGCCGCCTCCGCGCTGCATCGAGACGACCGGCGAATCGAGCGATGGGGAAACACGGGCCAGCCCTCCGGGCATCACTGCCCAGGAGTCGCCGGTAGATGTCACGAAAACGCGCAGCACCATGCGCCTCGGACTCAGCGTGTTTTCGGACCATACCGGCGCGGTCGAGAGGTGAAGCAGTTCCTGGCCCGTGAAATCGTATGGGCGCGCCTCCATCTTCTCGATGAGCTGCGCCCGGCCCTCGGCGGTAAGTTGACCGCCGAATTTGGGTTCCATTCCTCCCGCGGGAAACGACGGCTTGATGACGAGATGGCTCAGGTTTTCCCGGACGTATTTCATCGCGTCAGGCTGTCCGCACCACCACGTGGCGACCGACGGCAGTCTCAATTTTTCGCCCAGAAACCGGCGGCTGAGCCCGGGCAGGAAGGGCATCAGCGACGGAGTCTCGATCAGACCGCTGCCGAGCGCGTTTGCGACCACGACATTTCCCGCGCGTACCGCTTCGACGAGACCGGCCACGCCGAGGAAAGAACCCGATCGAAGCTCGATCGGATCGCAGAAACTGTCGTCGACGCGCCGCAGAATTACGTTCACCTGCTTGAGTCCCTCGAGCGTCTTGAGAAAGACGCGGCTGTCGCGCACGGTCAGATCTCCGCCCTGCGCCAGCGTGAAGCCGAGGTATTTCGCGAGGTAGGAGTGTTCGAAATAAGTTTCGTTGAGAGGGCCCGGCGTGAGCAGCACAATCAGGGGGTTTCGCTCCATCGCGGGAGACAAGCGCAGCAGTTGAGTACGAAACGTCCTGAAGAATGAAGACAGCCGCTGGACCTGGAATTCTCTGAGGAGATCCGGAAACGTCTCCGCGAGGACGGTTCGGTTTTCGAGCGCATAGCCGGCTCCCGACGGCGCCTGGGCGCGGTCCGCGAGAACCCACCACTGGCCGTCGGCGGAGCGGGCGAGGTCGACGGCCAAAATATGGAGGTAATTGTTATCCGGCACGCGGATGCCGTGGCAGGGGCGGAGAAATCCCGGATTGCCGAAGACGATGGCGGGCGGCAGGTGGCCGCCGTGGAGGAGCTTCTGCGCGCCATAGAGGTCGGCCAGTATCCAGTTCAGGAGCGTGGCGCGCTGGATGAGACCGGCTTCGAGGTTTCTCCATTCGCCGGGCGAGATGAGGATCGGGATAGCGTCCAGGCTCCAGGGGCGGTGCATTCCCAGAGGGTCGCCATAGACGTTGTAAGTAACGCCGTTCTCGCGGATTCGCTGCCTGGCGGCCTTCCAGCGGCGTGCCAGTTCCTCGCCGCCGAGGCCGGAAAGCGCAGCGATGTAATCGTCCCATTGCGGGCGAAAAACGCCGGGAGCGCTGGCCATCTCGTCGTAGATGCCCTCGGCGGGAGCGTAACCCTCCCCCAGAGTCGGAGGAGCGAGCGTGTCAACCGAGATACTCATTCAACTCGCATGGTCATGCGTTATCCAGTCAGGGTGAACGACGGAGGTCCAGGGTGAAGGGAAATTCGGGATTGCTTTCCTCCTCCGGCGTCACCATCGGACCGGGGGAGTGGCCGATGCCGCTGAAACGTGCCAGCCGCCGGCTTTCCGCCTCATAAGCGTTGACAGGAAATTGTTCGTTGGCTCTGCCACCAGGATGGGACACATGATAAGTGCAGCCCCCGACTGCACGCCCGGCCCATGTGTCCAAAATATCAAACACCAGAGGCGTGTGAACCGGGATATTGGGATGGAGGCACGAAGGCGGCTGCCAGGCGCGGTACCGGACGCCCGCTACAAATTCTCCCGGCGCGCCCGTCGGATGCAGAGGGATCGGGCGCCGATTACACAGCACGGTGAAGCGCGGGTCCATCAGCCCCGAAACCCTCACCTGCAGGCGCTCAACCGATGAATCCACATTGCGCGCGGTACCGCCGGCCGAAGTCTCTTCGCCCAGCACATTCCAGGGTTCGAGAGCGTGGCGGAGTTCGACATGGATGCCGCGATTCGTTACCGAACCAATTGCCGGGAACCGGAACTCCTTGTGGGGCGCGAACCACTCTCGCTTGAACGGATACCCGGCCTGGTTGAGTTCTTCGAGAACATCGTCGAAATCGCTCTCAATGAAGTGAGGCAGCATGAAGCGATCGTGGATGGCATTACCCCAGTAGATGAGCGGCCTCTTATAGGGTTGATCCCAGAACCAGGCGATCAGGGCCCGCACGAGCAACTGCTGGGTGAGGCTCATACGGGAGTGCGGAGGCATTTCGAAGGCGCGCAGTTCCACCAGGCCGAGGCGCTGGGAAGCCGACTCCGGCGGATACAGCTTATCGATGCAGAGTTCGGTGCGATGGGTGTTCCCGGTCAGATCAACCAGAAGGTTGCGAAAAATCCGGTCGACCAGCCACGGCGAGATGTTTTCTTCGCCTTTGTCGGGAACCTGGCTGAATGCAATCTCAAGTTCGTACAGCGAATCCATGCGGGCTTCGTCGACCCGCGGGTGCTGGCTGGTAGGGCCGATGAACAGTCCGGAAAACAGATACGACAACGAAGGATGATTCTGCCAGAATCCCACCATGCTGCGGAGCAGATCCGGCCGGCGCAGGAAAGCGCTGTCCTCGGGGACGCCCGCGCCGATGACGACATGATTGCCCCCGCCAGTGCCCGAGTGCCTGCCGTCCAGCATGAACTTCTCGGCGCCGAGCCGCGACTGGCGAGCGAGTTCGTAAAGCTCGGTTGTATTTTCAACCAGTTCGTTCCAGGACGCCGCCGGCTGTATGTTGACTTCGATCACGCCGGGATCCGGCGTCACCTTGAGAACGGAAATGCGCGGATCGTACGGAGGGGTGTAGCCTTCGATCACGACCGGCATGGACAGATACGCCGCGGTATCTTCGATTGCCGAGACCAGGTCCAGATAATCGGCGAGGTACTCCACCGGAGGCATGAAAATGTACAGCTTGCCCTCGCGCGCCTGTACGCAAATTGCCGGCCGTGCGATCCAGGGCGACGATTCGTCCTTCTTAATTGGCTTTGTTTTGTCGGATACGGTTAATTGTTGGCCGGAGGCCGGTTTAGCCGCCGGTTCGGCAAAGAGGTGCGGTTTGCGCGGGGGCCGGTCGGGCAGGGTGTCGCGCTGTCTGAAGGGGTCGGGGTCGAAGCTCCATTCGACGTCCTCGGGTTTCGTCCACGGAAGTGATTCGAGCGGAAGCCGGTACCCCATGGGCGAATCGCCCGGCACCAGAAACAGGCGCGGCGCCGCCAGGAACCAGGGCTGGCTCGACCAGTAGGGCGTTCCCGAGGGGGTCGGCAGGCGCCGCAGGGGCAACACATAGCCGATCGTTTTGCCGAGGCCTTCTTCGAAAACCCGCGCGAGGGTGGACCGTTCAATCGGGTCCTCCAGCTTCGAATTGAGCGGATCCACATTAACGGGGAGCTTGCGCTCTTTCCAGAGGTAATAGAAGACGTCCTCGTACGCCGTCATGATGGATGACGGGATCCACTTGCAAGCGGCGCGTGAGAGCTTCCAGAAACTTGCGGGCGGACGCGGCATTGTACTTGTAGTCCCGCGCGGTCTTCCGCCAGGAGCGATTCGGTTTCCCAGATCGGAACCCCATCCTTGCGCCAGTATGCTGCCGAGCGCCCATCGGGGCAGCGGTTCGCCGGGATACCATTTGCCCTGTCCGTAATGGAGCAGGCCCCCGTATGCGAACCGGTTCGTGAGCCTGAGAAAGAGATCGACCGAGAGGTTGCGCTTGTTCGGGCCGAAAGCGCTGGTGGTCCATTCGTCCCCGTTGGCGTCGTCGATGGATACGAAGGTCGGCTCGCCGCCCATAGTCAGGCGGACATCACCCGCGCACAGCTTTTGATCCACACAGGCGCCGAGCGCGGCGATCTCCTGCCATTGCGGCTCACTGTAGGGTTTGGTTACGCGAGGCGATTCGTGGATCCGATGAACGCTCATCTCGTGATGGAATTGCGTTTCGGCGGGATCGAGAAGACCGGAAATTGGCGCCGCGCTGCTTGCGTCGGGAGTGCAAGCCAGCGGGATGTGGCCTTCGCCGGCGAGAAGTCCCGAGGTGGGATCGAGGCCGACCCAGCCTGCGCCGGGAAGATAGACCTCGGTCCATGCGTGGAGATCGGTGAAGTCCGAGGTCGCTCCCGCAGGACCTTCAAGGGGCTTAACGTCGGGCGTCAACTGGATCAGATATCCCGAAACGAACCGGGCGGCGAGCCCCAGGTTACGCAAAATCTGGACGAGCAGCCATGCGGAATCGCGGCAGGACCCGGTGCGCAGCCCGAGAGTATCTTCGCAGGACTGGATGCCGGGCTCCATCCGGATCACGTAGCCGATCTCGCTCTGCAGGCGTTGGTTGAGATGGATCAGGAAATCGATCGTGCGGATCTTTTCCCTTGAGACCTTCGAAAGCCACTGGGATAACCGTGAAGTGGCCGGCTCGACTTCGAGAAACGCGCGCAATTCACGGGCGAGCGCCGCATCGTATTGGAAGGGATAATTCTCGGCGTCGGGTTCAAGAAAGAAGTCGAAGGGATTGAAGACCGCCATTTCGGCGATCAGGTCCACTTCCACGAGAAACTCGCTGGTCGGTTCGGGGAACACCAGGCGGGCGAGATAGTTGGCCTGCGGATCCTGCTGCCAGTTGATGAAGTGGTCTTTCGGCTGGATCTTCAGCGAATAGGAGAGGATCGGAGTGCGGCAGTGGGGCGCCGGACGGAGCCGGACGACCTGAGGGCCGAGATTGATTCGGCGGTCGTATCGATATTCCGTTTTATGATTCAGCGCAACGTGAATCGACATAGTGGACTGTATGGGGATGCGGCTCACCGACGGAGGGAGGCAGCATTTAAGACTGGAACGGCCACTCGGCAAGCGCCCGATTAACGGTTCAGTTTAGCACGGAGGCTGTCGCACCAGACTCAGGTTATCCCCTTGACAAGGCGGACGCTTTGACATAAGGATAGTACCCATGAAAAGTTACGCTCTCATCGGATTAGTTGCCGTCCTGGCCTGCGGCACGTTATTCGGCCAGGCCGTCCCGGTTACCGGAGTCGAGGATCCCGCCCCGCTCTTTACGGATAAAGATCCGGTTCTGAACCGGAACAAGCAGGCGGCGATGCATATCGTGATTGACCTGCTTGAGGCCGGCCATTGGAACGAGGCCGACAAGTGGCTGACAGAGCGCTACATCCAGCACAATCCGGGCTTCAGTTCGGGACGCGAGACGGTGATGAAGGCTTTTGGTTCGAGGCCGGGGCGTCCGATCCCGGATTCACCGAAAGACTGGCGGACGAAGGTGGTCGCGGTGCTCGCGCAGGGCGATCTGGTATGCGTCGCAACCCGGAGGGAGGTAAAAGATCCACGAGATACGAACAAGACTTACACGACCACTCATTTCGATATGTGGCGGTTCGTGGACGGCAAAGCCGACGAGCACTGGGACGAGGGCTTGATCAACCCGCCGCCGGCGCCTAAATAGAGAGCAGTTTCGTTCGAAGCCACGCTTCGAGCGCGGGATCGTTGAAGTCGGGGATCGAAAGAGCTACGCCTGCAAGATCGTCGTGGGTGGTGCTGACTCCGACAACCGTCATCCCGGCTGAGAGGCCCGCTTCGACGCCCGTTCGTGAGTCCTCAAATACGACGCAGCTTGCCGGTTCGAGGTCAAGAAGTTGCGCGGCGCGCAGGTAGATCTCGGGATCAGGCTTGGGGCGGCTTACCTGCTGCCCGTTCACGACGACCCGGAAGAGAGCGCGGATACCGGCTCCGTCGAGGACGAAATCGACGTTCGCCGGCTCGGCATTGGTTGCGACGGCGAAGTCCAGATCGCGGTGGCGGGTAAGGAACTGCCGGATTCCCGGAACGAGCGAGCGGTCGAGATTCGGTTTCATGAGTTCGCGATACATCGCCTCTTTGGCAGCGCCGTGGGCGAAGACTTCCTCGTCGCTCAGATGCGGTCCGAAGAACTCCCGGATCAATTCGTCATTCCGCTTTCCGTACATGGTTTGCCGCATAGCCTCGGTGGTCTCGATACCGAGTTTGCGGTTGTAGTCCGTCCAGGCGACGCGATGCCACGGATTGGAGTCGACGATGACGCCATCCATATCGAAGATAAGTGCGCGGATGTCAGTCAACTGTTACTCAATATCCGCAGGTTTGATTTCCCGCTCGATCCAGGAAAGATAGTTCGGAGATCCTTCAATTACAGGGATCGCGATAACTTCGGGGAGCTCGTAGGAGTGCGCGGATTCAAGGACTGCGCGAAGCGGCTCGAACATATGCCGGGCTGTCTTGATCATAAGGAGCCATTCAGTGGAATCTGTAACTTCATCTTTCCAGCGATAGAAACTGCGAACCGGCGAAATTACAGTTACACAAGCGGCCAGGCGCTCATCGACAAGCCTGCGGGAAAGACGCTCGGCTTCGTCAAGGGAACCGCACGTATTGAAGACGACTATCTTGTCAGTCAAACTGATATTTCCTGTGGCATGTTACTAACATCCAATGTTACTATTACTGCACCACTCCGATGAAGATATCGATCGTCAAGACTGTTTATGCCCTCATCGTGTTGTGCGGCATAGTCTATGCGTTTGCCGAGCTTCGTGGACCCAATGGAATACCTGGCTTGCTGGACAAGCGGCGGCAAGTGCGCGAGTACGAAATGAGCAACGAACAACTGCAGCGGGAGATTGAGCAGAAGCAGGAGCGAATCCAGCGGCTTCAGAACGATCCTCGCGCGCAGGAGATTGAGATTCGCCAGCGTCTGAAACTTGCCGGACCTGGGGAAAAAATCTATATCATCGACGACAAGAAGAAGTAATCAGAAAAAACTGCCGGAGGCCGCTCCCGACTGAACCCGTCCGCTGAATTGCTTTAGCCGGGTCCTGAAAAGCGCCTTTTCGTAACGCTCCCCTGAAGAACACCGGCGACAAGATCGCCGGCGCTACCGGTTTCGTGCTTTCCCGCTCCAAGCGTCTTCAACCATTTCGGTGGCCCGCAGGGCCATGGGGACTCCGTTGAAGACGCGGTTCGGATGGCTGAAGAACACCGGCGACAGAAGATCGCCGGTGCTACTGGTTTCGTGCTTTCCCGCTCCAGCGTCTTCATCGCCTTTGGCGGCCCGCAGGGCCATGGTGACTCTATCGAAGACGCGGTTGGCAGGGTTACCGGCGCTGACATAAAGCTCCGCGCCGAGCGGAAGCTCGGCGGCAGGGCCTAAGCCCTGGCCCCACACCGGCAGCGCGTCTTCATCCGCTCTGGCGGCCCGCCGCGGGCCATGGAATGCTCCGTCGAAAGTACAGGCCAAAGGCCGGTAAGTCACGCGATCGCCTCCACCAAAACAAACAGCCCGTATTGGATCCGATCTGATCGGACTCAATACGGGCTGAAATCGCGAGAAAGTGCGTGCTATTTTCCGGCGGGCTTGTTGAATACCTTATCGTCGATCGGAGCGTTGACCTTCACGCTGTCGATCTTGAACTGGTCGCGTCCGTCGAGCCATGCGAACTTGTAAGTGGTTGGAAATTTGATTCCGTTGAAGTCCTTGTAATCGGCGTAATCTTCCTGAGAAGGAATGCGGCCGATCGGCGAGGGGCTGTAACGCACCATGCGCGAAAGAAGTCCGGTGGCTTTATCGAAATACAACGTCACCAGCAAACCGCCGGGGCCGTTCCCCTGAACAATGTCTACATCTTTTCCGTCGATGGTGTCCGGATTACCGGAGCGAAGGCTGGTCAGAACCTTTTTGATTTGTCCCGGGAAAGCGAGCTCGGCGTCCAGTTTTAGCCCATCCAGCTCTTTGCCAGTCACATCATAGGAGCCAAGGAGCCCGCGCGGCGACTTGATCCACCCGGTTGCGCCGTTATAGGCGCGTTCGCTGTCTCCGCGCTCCGGATGATCTTTAAACTCGATCAGGATAGTGCGCTTGTCCGGGGATTTCGCATAGATCTGGAACGATCCGCCGCCACCCAACCCTTCGTAACCGACGCTGGTACCGGAGGCGATCCAACTCGTAAGAGCAGCGAGTTTCTGAGCTCCACCGGCGGCGGCGATGTATTTATCAAGGATCACGTCAGCGGAAGGAAGTCCTTGCGCCTGAGAGATAATGTCGGGCTGCTGATCATTGGGTGCGCTGTACAACGTATCGAGGGCGATCGTCGTGAGCGGCGTGTCTTTGCCGTGGTGGCAGGTAAAGCACGTGACCATTTGCGCTCCGCCAAAGTTGGTTTTATTAATCGTCGCAACCATATCGACCATGCGACGAGCCATCCGCTTCTTCGGCGTATCAATGACCCAATCGACCTTGTCGGAGCCGGCGCCAGGATGACAATCGGCGCAGTCATAGCCCAAGTCGGCTGAAATGACGCCCATCGTACCCAGGAAATCGTCGACGGTGAGTCCCTTGAGGCTTGCCGTGGTAACGTTTTTGAAAAACTCTCCCGCCGTCTTTCCTTTAGTCGACGTTGTTGCCATCGTCGCCTGCGCGGCGGCACGGTTGACCAATGCGACCCCGCCCAGCCCCACGACCGCCATTGCAGCGACCGCTAGCGGAAGTCGCCTCGACCAATGTTTCATATGTATTGTATTCTCCGAAAAAAATGGCAAGATTCGAATCGATGGCTTGATCGGGAATCGATCACCTCGTTCAAAGTCCGGCGTCCACCACACCTGAAAACCCGCCGTCAGGGCCTATCCTGGCGCGGTATAGCAGTCGAAACGCTTCCCCGTACTCTGTACGGGGAAGCGTTCTGGAGCCGGGCGGCTCGGACACCGGTCTTGAACTACGAATGCTGTTGACTACTGGCCAGACTTGGCTTCCGGCGCAGCCCCGGTTTCACTGGCCGAACCAGCGAACAACCTTCTTCCGTCGGCAAGCTTCACGGTACGCGCATTGGCGAGGTTAGAGCCGTCCTTCGCGAGCGAACCCTGAACCGAAACCGTCTCACCAATCTTCATTGAATTCCGCGTCCATCCCTGGCGCATGAGTCCGTTCGGGCTACCCAACTCGAATTCCCAGTTGGTCACCTTCCCGGCGTCATCCTTCACGTCCATATAGAACCGGGCATGCGGGTTCATCCATTCGACTTTCGTGACCGTACCGGTCAGGTCAATGGGTTTCTTCGCGTCGTACTCCGCCGCGAAAGAATGATGGGCGAACGCCGGCACCGTCGCCAGGCCGAGAACGGCCAAAAATCCACACAGCAAACTGATCTTCATTCAAAAACCTCCATTATGCGTTTCAAATTTCTCTGTCTCAGGAGAGCTGATTCTGTTGCTGACGTGATCCTTTTTGACGAGGTTACAGTCCGGCGGACGGAATTCAACAACCACGAGTCTTTCCCAGCAGTGTCTCCCGATACCGAATACATCTCTCTGACTTTGAATCATATCATCATTTCACGTCAATTCAACACTGACAGTGTGAGCGATTCTGCAACCTGAGGGGTGCCTGACCAGCAACGGCAAGAATTCCGGCGCACCGCTTCGGGAGAAAGAAATTTTTTATGCGTTCGTCTTCAGTTTATACTTTTTGGGAGGTTCCGGGCTCGTGCTCGCGATGTGTGGTTGCTATTATGCAATCCGATGCCCGGCGTTCATCAGGTTGTGATAAGGAAAACATGAAATCTGGCGACGAACCGTCCACTGCCCCTGAGTCGCGGCAGAGTCAAAATCGCCGTCACGAGCGCATTGCAACCAGGGCGAAGATCGATGCCGTGCTGCGGGTGATGGCGGGCGAGTCGATAGAATCCCTCAGCAGGGAACTCAACGTCACGGTTCACCGCATCGAGCGTTGGAAAACCACGTTCATTGAAGGTGGTTCCGCGGAACTCTCCAAAAAGAAGGAGGTGCGGTCCGAAAACTGGGCGTCAAAACACGCAGCGTCGATTCAGCAGTGGATGTGGCTGCTGTTCGCCATGCTCATCGTGATCACCATGTTGGTTCTTTACGCGGGAAGAAACTCCCCCGAGTGAATTCTGGCCTGAGGTGAGGCCCGAACGGTTCAGGGCTTTGAGATCACTGCCGAACCGCAAGCGTCCGACAAGGGGAAGTAGGCAACACCCGCTTCCTCTGCAAATTGCCTGACCGCTTGCTTGGCGCCCGCATAGCGGTCGTTGTTGTAGTCGTGAACGAAAATATATCCGCCACTCGAAAGTTTGGGGTAAAAGAAGCGGAGTCCGTCATAAATCGGGCGGTAGAGATCGCAATCCAGCGAGACAAAGGCGAACATGGACTCGGTACAGTCGACTGCCGACTCAGGGAACACCCCCGGGATCACCACGCAGTTCTCCCTGTATTTCATTTTGGCGAGCACCGTTTCAACCGATGTGTCCGTGAACCGACGCAACTGAATCAGGTCCTTTCTCACATTTTCCTTTTCCTGGTCTTCGCGCGCCTGTTCTTCGTTGAACCCGCTGAAGGTATCGAACAGATAAAGTTTCCTCTGTGGGAAAGCGACGTTGATCAACCGGGCAAACTCTCCGCGATAGACTCCCAACTCAGCGACGGCTCCCGGGATGTTCTTCTCCAGAATTTCACTTGCAACCAGTTCGAGTGAGGAGCAGCGGACATATTCCCCCTCCATAACTGCGTGGTTCCGAGTGGATTTGCGGGATCGCATCGGCCCTGCAATCACGATGCCGTGATTGTACGCCTGATAGACCAGCCTCATGACGCGCTCTCGTCCGAGGTATCGTTGTGCCAGAATGCTCCAGTCCATACCCTAGCGGCGTTCTAATGCGCTTGCGTTCTGACGAATCCTAAACGTAACACGGGCGCCCAAACAAGAATGAGAACATGATGGGCGGGCGACGGTTTGAAAATGCGAATCGATAAGTGGCTTTGGGCAGCCCGCTTCTTCAAGACACGGGCACTTGCCTCGCGGGCTTGCGAACTCGGCCGGATCGAGTCCAACGGGCAACCGGCCAAACCCGCGCGCGAGGTCCGTGTTAAAGATTTAGTACGCGTAAAGAACGACAGTGGCGAGTTTCAGCTGGAAGTGCTGGCCCTCAGCGAAATGCGAGGCCCGGCGGCGGCCGCGCAGGCCCTCTATCAGGAAACGGAGGCGAGCCGAACGTCCCGGATGAAACTCGCGGAAGAACGCAGGGCAATGATGAGTTTCGACGCGCCGCGGGAAGGCAAACCATCAAAGCGTGATCGACGCGAAATCGAAAGATTCCGGCATCGGGCGTAAGCGCCGGGCTTACTTACCCGCGGGGATCGGCTTGGTGGCGTTATCCCAGTGTTCGGCGATTTTGCCGTCCTGAATTCGGAACATATCGAACCAGGTGCTGGTATACTTCTCGCCCTTGTGCACGGGATCGTCATACGTGCGCACAAGCGACAGCGTGACGTAGTCGCCTTCGGCCTGAATTGCAACCAGGTCGGGCAGGGTGTCCGGAATCGGCTTTGGGCCGCCGAGTTTCGTGAAGTAGGCCTTGAACCCCGCCATACCGGTGTCGGCGTTCGGATTGTGCTGGATGTAGTCCTCCCGCATATATTTGTCGGCCTGATCGAGGCGAAGTCCCCGAAGAACGATCCGGTAGAAATCGTAGGCGATCTTCTTGTTCGCCGCGAGTTTCGGGTCGTGGCTTTTCAGGAATTCAGACTGATCCTTCGCCGGAGTTACCGCGATGGCAGCGAATAAAGGCGAGCTGAGGGCCGCCCCCACAAGGGCGGGAATGAGGGCGGAAGTTAGATGCATCATCTGGTTCAGCATATACGATTCCGCTCGCAGTAAGGAGCTGCGGTCAGGCAATTGCGCGAACCGCGCCCTCGATTCGCTTCGCCAGTGCGGCGTAGTCGCTGCCTTCGAGCCGAAGGGCGGGACCAAATTTCACCCGCGCGCGCCCGGGCGTCGGGAACTTTGCCGATTTGTGCAGCACTCGTTCCAGGCCCTCGATGCGTACGGGGACTACAGGGATTTTCAGCCTTGACGCCAGCATTCCCACGCCGGGCTGGAAGGGCAGAACCTCGCCCGCATCGGTGCGCTTTCCTTCCGGGAAGATCAGGATGCAGTAGCCGTCCGCGGCAAGGTCTGAAGCGTAGCGAAGCGCCTCGCGCGCGCCGGATTCGCGCTGCGGCAAGGGGAACGCATTGAAGACAAGGCAAGCGAGAAGGTAATTCAGCCCGTTCGTGAAGCGCTTGCCGAGCGGATAGCTCTCGGGGTGAAAGTGCGCATCGAAAAATTCCTTCGCCATGGCGGGCGCCACACGATATCGCCACTTTGGCGGCAGGGCAGAAAGAATCGCAGGGACGTCGAAGTGGCTCTGGTGATTGGACGCAAAGATAACGGGTGGGCTGACGTTGTCCAGGTTCTCCAGTCCCTCGGCCTTTACCCACGCGAAGAGCCGCGCGAGCGGCAGAAGAAAGCCGGGCAGCGCGATACGTCGCAGCCACTGCGCCGGCTTCGAACGGTTCCATTCCGGGAACGCGAAGCCTTCCCGCACTGCCGGCGCAACATGCGCAAGATCGCCCACCGTCCGGGCGCCGGCGAACTGCGATTCGTCGATCGAAGCGCCGGTACGCTGTTCGAGTTCCATCATGAGCTGGATACGATCGAGGGAACTGAGGGCCAGATCGTCAAGGGAGGTTCCGGCATCGATCTGCCGCCCGCCCGCGAACTTGCGTATTACGTCTGACACGGAGTCGCCCCCTGGTTCTCGATTAGCCGCGACACTATTGGCCGGGCCGGCGGCACTCGCGGCAATTTCCACACGTTTGAGCTTCTTCGTGCCGGACGTGCGGGGTAGTGCAGGCTGGGGCCAGATCGAGAAGCTGCGAATCCGCTGGTGGGATTCGAGCCTGCCGTTCGCTTCGCCGCGACAATCGCTTCGGCATTGGCGTCCGGTTCGAGCACGAGGACAGCATGCACCTGCTCGCGCGCGCCCTGCTTTGCCGGGCACCACTGCGGATTCCCGCACGCCGCCGATCGTGTTCAGTACGCGCTCCACGTCTTCCGGAAACACGTTGAGGCCGTCGGGGGAAACGATCATCTCCTTCTTGCGGCCCAGGATCTTCAGGCGGTTGTCCGCGTCGAGCTCTCCGATATCGCCCGTGTGAAGCCAGCCTTCAGGGTCGCGCAGGCTGCCTTCGCCGAAATAACCCGGCGTGATGTTTTCGCCGCGAAGCAGGACTTCGCCATCCGGCGCAATGCGGATTTCGACGCCCGCGATCGGCTTGCCGACTGTGCCTCTTTTCGTATCGAACGGATGATTCAGGGTTGCGACCGGCGCGGTCTCGGTGAGTCCGTAGCCCTGAATCACGACGTACCCGAGCTTGCCCCAGAATTCCTCCAGCGCCGGGTCGAGCGGCGCGGCGCCCACCACGAAGCTCCAGAACTTCCAGCCGAAGCGCCGGTGCACGCGCCGGTATTGCCACCATTTCCAGTACCACTTGCCGCGCGCGCGCGGGGGCGTTCGCTTCCGGCACCGCCTGCAGGATGTAGTCGCGCAGCAACTCAAGCATCTGCGGCACGCAGACCAGCACGGAAATGCGCCGCCGCGGATCAGATGCGCCACATCCCGCGGGCTGTACCCGGACATGAAAAACACTTCTCCGGCGATGATCGGCGGAATGAAAGCCGCCATCGTCTGGCCGAACATATGGCTGAGGGGCAGCAGATTCAGAAAGCGAATCGGCGCGAAGGGACCCATGTATTTGCGGTATTTCTCGATGCCCTCATCGATCGGCTTCAGGTTGGCGAGTATGTTGCGGTGGGTGATGGTGACGCCCTTCGGATCGCCGGTGGCTCCGGAGGTGAAAAGGATTTCCGCTACATCGTCGGGAGCCGCGGCCGCAAAGGATCCGGTTGCCGCGGCGCTCGCGAGCACCTCTCGAAGGGGCCAGACCGGGCACGATAAATCGGATGGCGCCTGTAGTTCGTCACCAATCAGCAGCGCTCGCGCGCTTACGATTCCGGCGATGCGTTCGACCATTTCCGAGAGGAACGAAAGTCGACCGGCACGGCGACGACGCCTTCGAGAATGCATCCCCAAAGCGCAACTATCCATTCCGGGCGGTTTTCGCCCCAGAAAAGGACGCGTTCGCCTCTTGCGATACTCGCCTCGCGCAGACGCACCGCAAACGCGGCCGCATAATCCGCCGCGGCCTCATACGTCAGACGCGCTGAGCCAGGGCCGATGCCGCCCTCGTGGCGCAGAAACTCGCCGCGATTGCGCCGCCAGATTCCAAAGAAAGCCGCGAGCGAAGGAGGATCGCCGATCACCTGATAGATTCAAGCATATAGACAACCGCGAATCCGCCCGCCGGAATCCATAATGACGAGCGGATCATCACAAGCTGGTTGTGCGCGGACGACCCGCGTCGAAATGAAACTCCATGAAAGAGGAACGAAAACAATGATGCCAGCCGAAAGCTCGACGACACCCGTCGAGAGCGCCAATCTGATTCTGAAACTGTACGAACTGCGCCGCGAAGAAACCATGCGCCAGGCGCGAAATTATGTGTTTAGCTTTAATCCGACATCGGCCGAAGAGTATCTGGCCGCTATGACGGGGCCGCACAGCGCGTCCGTCCGCATGGTGACATCTTATTGGGAGATGGCCTGTTCGTTCGTGGTGAACGGCGCCATCGACGCCACGATGTTCGAGGACACCAACGGCGAACACGTCATCGTATTCGCAAAAATCGAGCCTTTCCTCGCTGATCTGCGCGCAAAATGGGGAGCCCGAACGCATTCAAGAATCTCGAGCAGGTCTGTCTGAGCGCTCCGGGTGGAATTGAGAAGGTGCGTGCCGTCGCTGCCCGCATTCGCGCTTTCGCCTCCAGGCCCGCGGCAACCACCGCGTAATTGTCAACCGGCTTCAACAAGTGCGGGTTCCAGCTTTGCGGCGTTGCGTCCGAGATGGATCATGACGAATAACGCCGCGAAGCCCGCGAGCAGTCCAACGGAAGCGCCGAGCCCAAGGAGAGCCGGATCTCCGAGCGTGCCGGACGCGCGCAGAAAGGACGTGATCGCAAGATTCAGAGTAATCGGAATGAACGCCGCGATCAGCGGCAATCGCCACCGATCAAGCGCGAAGAAACAGCGCGCGATCAGATCCAGCAATGCCCAGCCGATCATGCTCGGCGCAAAACCCAGAAAAACAGCCGAGACCAGCCGCGTGGAGTCCGCCGTAAAGTTGCCCCGTTCAAACAGCAACGCAATTACCGGCGTCCGCAAGAGCATTCCAATCGCGCAGGACGCGGTCGCGGCGAGCGCCATCAAACCCACGCCGCGATCGATCAGCGACCAGGCTTTCCGCATATCGTTTGCGCCGCGCAGACGCGCGATCTCGGGGATCAGCGTAGAAGCGACGGGATAAACCAGATACGCAAGTACCACACTCGTGCAGCGCGTAGAGTAGTCGAATGCGGCTGCCATTCCCGAACCACCGTCGGTAGCAAACGCGCGCGTGACAACCAGGTTTCCCGCGATCAGCCCGGCATAAAGCACGAACATCCCCGGCTTCAGCAGTACGTCTCCGAGCGACAGCCGCAAACGAGTACGAGGCGCGCGGCGCAGGTCTCGGCTGAAAAACCATGTAAGGAGTAGTTGCAGTGCCGTGCCTGCCGTATAACCGATTGCGAATCCGTTGATTCCCAGCGTATTTCGGAACAGCAGCGCTCCCGCGATGATTCCTCCGTTGAGGCACGTCTGGTAGAGTCCGGGAACGAGAAAGCGGCGATCCGTATAGAGGAGCGCCGAGAAGATGGCGGCGCAGCCGGAAAAGAATGTCGCAGGAGCGAACAGACGCAGCAGCACCGCGGCCTGAGCGCGCTCGGGAGCCGCGAGCCCGGGCCCGACGATGCGGAATCAGCTGCGGTGCGAATACCGCGATCAGAACGCTCAGCCCCAGTACGATCGAGGCGAACACGCGGGCTGAACGGGCGAACACCGCCGCACGATCGGCCTCGTGCCGCAGCAACAGCATCGGCACGAAAGCGAACAGCATCGTGTTAACGATTACCGAGTTGAGCGTGTCGAGCGGTCCCATCGCGACCGCCAGCACGTCGGCCCGCGCATGCGTGCCCAGCAGCTAGGCCGTCACCGCTACACGGAAAAAGCCCGTGACGTTGCCGAGGAAAATCCCCGCTCCTACGATCAGGCCTCCCTGAACCAGCCTGCTTCCCAGGAATACGCGCACAACGGACTCGCCCGCCGGTGCGCTGTCAGGGAGCTTCCGCAGAATGGGACGGCCTTCAGCTTCTGGCAGCGGCGAGGGCGGCCTCGTAGTCGGGATGCTGCGATACTTCCGGAACATACTCGACATACTTGAGCTTGTCGTCGGGCCCCACAACAAAGATCGCCCGGCTCAAAATGCGCAGTTCTTTGATGAGAGTCCCGTAAGAAGAGCCAAACGAGGCGTCCTTGTGATCCGAAAGCATTTTGACTTTATCCAGCGCGAAAGAGTTACAGAAACGTTTCTGGGCGAACGGAAGATCCATGCTGACGGTATAGATGTCCACGTCGGACAGCTTGCCCGCCTCTTCGTTGAAACGCTTCGTCTGGGCGTCGCAAACCGGCGTGTCGAGCGATGGCACAACGCTGAAGATTCGCGTCTTATGGCCTGTATCGCTCAGATGTACAGGCTTCAATCCGTTGTCGAGAGCGGAGAAATCCGGCGCTTTGTCTCCGGCTTTCAGTTCCGGACCCACCAGGGTCATCGGGTTCCCCATCAGCGTAGTTGCTCCTGTGCGCTCCATTTGATTCTCCTTTAATTTGTGTGAGTTTTTGTTGAAATGAATAGACTATCTTAGCAATCGCGCGAGATCCGCTTCTGTCGCAGACAGGCGCATGGCAGGCGAAGTTTTCGCAGACATAGACGATGGTCTGGTTCCCAGCGCGCGTTCATCGATCCTATCGCGGGCTGATAACGGGCGATTTCAGTATCGGCGTGAAGCAGGATTCGGTTGGGATCGAATTGCGCCCGGATCAGACGGGCCAATGGGCCGGAAGGAGTTCCCGCGATGACAATCTCCCTCTGTGCCGCAAGATCGAGTTCGCAGGCGGCGAGCATTTGAGGCATTCCAAATGGAGCCGCCGCCAGCCTTGGATGAAATGCCGCGATCAGTTTACGGGCGGACGCTTCGAATTCCTCGCTGCCGGTGATCCGATGCAGGCGCAGCAGATTGCTGAGAGCGATCGAGTTTCCCGAAGGCTCGGCGCCGTCGTAGTCGTCTTTGATACGCATCAGGCGCGTGGCGTCTTCGTGCGCGGAAGCGAAGAAGGCGCCCGCTTCGTCTTCCAGAAGTTCCATTTGCTTTTTCGTAATTGCGATTGCCTCGGCAAGATAGCGGAACTCGAACGTCGCTTCGTAAAGGTCGAGCAGACCCTGAGCGAAGAATGCGTAATCGTCGAGCATCCCGTCAATGGCGGCGTCGCCGTCGCGGAACCGGCGCAGCAGTGAGCCGTCTTCCCGGCGGAGCGTTGCGAGGACGAAATCCGCGGCGCCTCGCGCGGCTGCGATGTACTCCGGTTCGTCGAGAATCGCCCCTCCTTTCGCGAATGCCGAAATCATCAGGCCGTTCCACGAGGTCAGAATTTTGTCGTCGAGATGCGGTCGCGGGCGTTTGGCGCGCGCCTCAAACAGCGCATGTTCCGCCGCTTCCAGCGCTGCGGCAACCTCTTCGGCAGTCCTGTCGAAATGATGCGCCGTCTCTTCCACAGAATGGGCCTGGAAAAGGATGTTCCGGCCGGTGAATTCGTGATGCGGATCGTTTGAGACATTGCCGTCCGGCTCCATGCCGTACCGGAAGGCGAACCATCGGGCATGATCTGCTCCGAGAAAGCTCGTCACCTCCTGCATCGACCAGATGTAAAAAGCGCCCTCACTCTTATCGGACGGACGAGCGGGATCGGCCGCGCTGTCGGCGTCTTCCGCCGAATAGAATCCGCCGTCGGGAGCGGTCATATCCCGCATGACGTAATCGAGCGTGCGCCGCGCGGCGCGCGCAAGGGTCGCCTCTTCCGTGATCTGAAACGCTTCGAGATACGAGATGACCAGCTGCGCCTGATCGTAAAGCATCTTTTCGAAGTGCGGGACGAACCAGTACTCATCGACCGAGTAGCGATGAAAGCCGCCGCCCAGCTGGTCGTGCATTCCGCCCCTTTCCATCGCGAGCAGCGTCTCGACAACCATGTCGCGAGCTTCACTGTTTCCCGTCCGCTTCCAGAAGCGCAACAGGAAATTGTGCACGGAAGGCCGCGGAAATTTTGGCGCTGCGCCAAATCCGCCGAGCTTCGAATCGAAGGACCGCCGGAACTGCTGGAAGGCGCTGTCCGCGATCGAAGCGTCGATGCGATCCGATCCGGAAGCGCCCGAATTCGCCTGCGAACGCAATTGCTCCATCAGGCCGGCGCTCGTCTCGACGATCTTCTGCCGGTCGTTCTGCCAGGCCTGCGCGACCCGTTCGCAGGATGAGCGGAAATCCCGCGCGCCCGTAACGGTTTTCGGGCGGGAAATATGTTCCGCCGACAAACGGCTTCAAATCCGGCGTCAGCCACACGGACATCGGCCAGCCGCCGCCGCCGGTCGTGGCCTGCACGTAGTTCATGTAGATGCGGTCGATATCCGGCCGCTCCTCGCGATCCACCTTGATGGGCACGAACCAGCGGTTCATCAGCTCCGCGATCGCCTCGTTTTCGAACGATTCGCGCTCCATCACGTGGCACCAGTGACAGGTGGAATAGCCGATCGACAGAAAAATCGGCTTGTCTTCGCGCCGTGCTTTTTCGAACGCTTCCTCGCCCCAGGGATACCAGTCGACCGGATTGTGCGCGTGCTGCTGCAGGTACGGGCTTTTCTCTTGCATCAGGCGGTTCGCGTGCATAGTCTCAATTACAGGAGAGCACGCCTCATGACTCACGAAGCGCCCGTCGGCGAGAAGGCCCCGAAAAACAGAACCCGAATCGAACACGACAGCATGGGCGGAATGGCTGTACCCGAAGATGCATTCTATGGGGCGCAGACGGCGCGTGCGATCGAGAATTTTCCGGTGAGCGATCTCCGGTTGCAGCGTCCGTTTATTCGCGCTCTCGGACTCATTAAAGCCGCCGCGGCCCATGTGAATGGTTCGCATGGATGGCTCGCTCCGGAGCTTGCCTCTGCCATTCGGCGCGCCGCAATGGAAGTCGCGGAGGGTCATCACGACCACCATTTCGTCGTAGACGTGTTCCAGACCGGCAGCGGGACCTCGACGAACATGAACGCCAACGAGGTCATCGCCCATCTCGCCTCAAAGGAGCTGGGAAGGCAGGTCCATCCAAACGACGATGTGAATCGGGGCCAGTCCAGTAACGACGTTTTTCCGTCCGCGATGCATGTCGCCGCGGTCGAGACCGTAATGCACCGGACGCTGGCAGGCCTCGATTTCGTGGCGAGAGAACTTGCCCGCAAGGAACGCGAGTTCCACGACATCATCAAGATCGGCCGGACCCATCTGCAGGACGCTGTGCCGATGCGCCTCGGCCAGGAGTTCAGCGGTTACACACAGCAGGTGAGGAACTCCATAGGGCGTATTCTGAAGGCGCTTGACGGTATGTACGAGCTTCCTCTGGGCGGCACCGCGGTCGGAACCGGACTGAACGCGCCGGCGGGTTTCGCCGCGGAAACCATTGCGGAGGTCGCGCGCGTAACCCAGTGCCCGTTCATCGAGGCGAAGAATCACTTCGAAGCGCAGGCGGCGAAGGACGCGGCCGTGTGCCTGAGCGGCGCGCTGCGGGGTACCGCGGTGGCATTGACGAAGATCGCCAACGACATCCGGTGGATGGGCTCGGGGCCGCGCTGTGGTTTTGGAGAACTGAAGTTACCCGCGGTTCAGCCGGGATCCAGCATTATGCCGGGGAAGGTGAATCCGGTCATCGCGGAGAGTCTGCTGATGGCGTGTGCGCAGGTGATCGGATATGACGCCACGATCGCCTGGTGCGGCGCGGCGGGAAATTTCGAACTGAACGTGATGATGCCGGTGATGGCTTACGATTTGATCGAATCGGCTCAGATTCTCGGCGCCGGGGCGAGGAACTTCGCTCATCGTCTGGTCTCGGGACTCGATGCAGACCGCGAGCGGATGACGGGACTTGTCGAGCAATCGCTGGCCATGGGGACGGCGCTCGCTCCCGAGATCGGCTATGAAAACGCCGCGATCCTCGTTAAGAATGCGTACCTGACGGGACGCACAGTGAGGGAAGTAGCGATCGAACAGAGCGGCATCAGTCCGGAACGAATAAACGAACTCCTCGACCCGGAAACGCAGGCCGGGTGAGCAACGATGCCAGAACAACCGAATACTTACGACGCCGATTTCTACCGCTGGACGGAGGAGATGGGGCGTCGACTCCGCGAACACGACGCATCGTCTCTTGACTGGGAAAAACATTGCGGAATCGAGAGCATGGGCAAGCGAGATGATCGGGCTCTGCGGAGCCGGATAGAAGTACTTCTCACGCACCTGCTCAAATGGCGGTACCAGCCGGAGGAGCGCTCCCGCGGCTGGGCGGGTACAGTCCTGACGCAGCATAACCGGATACAACTCATCGTCGCCGATAGTCCAAGCTTCAAAGGAAAGATCGACCGGGAGATGCCAAAAGTTTACGCAAATGCGATTCGGAAAGCTTCCATCGAGACAGCCCTTCCGGAAAATAACTTTCCCGCCAACTACCTTCGAAACCGCAACCGAGGAGCCGCTGGATTTGTGATTACAGCAGCCGGAAGTTTACCGAGATTGTAGCCCGCACATTGACCGGCTGACCGGCCTTCATCCCGGGTTTGAATTTCCATTTCTCCACCGCTTCGACGGCCTTCTCGTCGAGGCCCATGCCAAGGCTTTTCACGACATGGATGTCGCGCGCGCGGCCTTCGGTGTCAACGACGATCGAAAGCATTACCTCGCCGCTGTATTTCGCTTTTCGCGCCTCTTCCGAGTACTCCGGATCGACCTTGGAGATCACGGCCGGCTGACTGACGCCGCCGCCGACGCGAAAGACGCCGCCGCCCACGCCGCCACCCTCGCCCGGGCCGAAGCCGTTGCCCTTCCCCGATCCCAAACCACCGCCGCTACCGCTCCCCATGCCGCCGCCAAAACCCTGGCCATTGGAAAGGATTTTCGACAATGCGTTCGGATCTCCCAGATTTGCCGCGTTGATCTGAGGAATATCAGCCGTGATCGCAGGATCAATCGCGAGCTTCGGTCGCTCGGTGACAATCATGGGCGGCGTGAATGGCTTCCTGGAAAATTTGGGAGGCGTGCCTTTTGACACCGGTAATGGTTCCCGTGCGCCTCCGCCACCGCCTCCCCCAGCCGCCTCTTTCTGAGGTGGCGCCTCGTACGGCTTCAGGTTCGGATCGATGATGTCAAAGGTCTGCTTGACCTGCTGCTGAACCACCTTGCTGGTAAACCCGACCATCAGGATGGCGACGACGGCGATCTGGAAACCAGTCGAAAACATCCACGACTTCCAGTCCTTGTCGTACAGGCCCCAGATACTTTTCACGGCCACTGGTTGCGACGTAATCTCAAGCGGAGGCAGCTTCTCGGGCCTGATCAGGTCGCGGACGTTCTGATAGAGCGAAACGAACCACGGCATCTCCGCTTTATCCGGAGCGAAAAGACGATCCAGATGATCGTTCGCGGAGCCTGCGGCAGCCCCTTCGATGCGGCTTATCACGCGCTTCAGAGCGCTGGCGGCATCAACCGTGACCACATCGCCATCCGAGGACAGCTCACCGAGCCAAGCATTCACCCTCTGATGGGTGGCGACGACACGATCAAATGCGGCGCGGCATCCGGGGCAGCAAACAAGGTGCCCCTCCACCATCTTCCGAAGTGGAGTTGGCCCCGATTCCTCCAGATAACCCTGCAGATCGGATTCTGTCAAACAATGTGTCATTCGGATCTCCCGTAGAGGCTTACGTATTCTTTTTCGAACTGCGCCCTCGCCCGCGAAATCAGGACGTAAAGCGAGTCGAGTCTGATCCCCAACACCGCGGCGATCTCCTTGCAGGCGAATCCGCCGCTCTGCATCAGCAGCACTTGACTCTGTATTGGCTTCAGTTGGGAAATTACTGAGCGTACCCGCGCGCGTTGTTCCTCGGCCAGCATCTCGTAAAGCGGATTGCCGCGGGATTCATCTGCCACATTCTCGCGCTGTGCCCGATCCTCGCGCCGCAGGCGACGAGAATTGGCCCGGAGCGAGTCGAGGCCGAGACGCATCGCCGTTTGGTACAGCCACCCGGCGAGATTATCCTCGACCGACCACTGATTTCGATGCTGATGGGCTCTGTAAAAGGCGTCCGCCGCCAGTTCTTCTGCTTGTGCGGGATTTCCCGTCAACCGCAAAAGAATCCGAACGAGCCGCGGATAGTGATAGAGAAAGAGTGCTTCGAAATCGTGGTCATGCGGCGGTTCCGGCGCCACGCCCGGCGATGCCTCTTGAGTTTGCTGCACATCCGTTAAACGGCGCAGCGCGGGAAATCCTAACAGAGGAAATTACAGAGGATTGAGGAAAACGGTTTACAGTAGCCGGAAGTTCACTGCGATGGTGGCCCGAACGTTAACCGGCTGCCCGGACTTCATCCCGGGTTTAAACTTCCATTTCTCGACCGCCTCGACGGCCTTTTCGTCGAGCCCCATGCCGAGGCTTTTGACTATGTGAATATCGCGCGCACGTCCTTCGGTGTCAACAACGATCGACAGCATAACCTCGCCGCTGTACTTCGCCTTCCGCGCCTCTTCCGAGTACTCGGGGTCCACCTTATAAATCACCGCCGGCTGACTGACGCCGCCGCCGACGCGGAACACGCCACCACCCACGCCGCCACCCTCACCCGGGCCGAATCCGTTGCCCTTCCCCGATCCCAAACCACCGCCGCTGCCGCTTCCCATGCCACCGCCGAAGCCCTGGCCGTTGGAAAGGATTTTCGACAATGCGTTCGGATCTCCCAGGTTTGGCGCGTTGATCTGGGGAATATCAGCTGTGATCGTGGGATCAATCGCGAGCTTCGGTCGCTCGGTAACAATCATTGGCGGCGTGAATTGCTTCTTGGCAAATTTGGGAGGCTTGCCTTTTGATACCGGCAAGGGTTCCCGTGCGCCTCCACCACCGCCTCCGCCAGCCGCCTTTTTCTGAGGTGGCGCCTCGTACGGCTTCAGGTTCGGATCGATGATGTCAAAGGTCTGCTTGACCTGCTGCTGAACCACCTTGCTGGTAAACCCGATCATCAGGATGGCGACGACGGCGATCTGGAAACCAGTCGAAAACATCCACGACTTCCAGTCCTTGTCGTACAGGCCCCAAATGCTTTTCACCGCGACCGGTTTCGATGTGATCTCAAGCGGGGGGAGTTTCTCGGGCTTGATCAGGTCACGAACGTTCTCGTAAAGGGAAACGAACCAGGGGATCTCCGCCTTGTCCGGAGCGAACAGACGATTCAAATGATCGTCCATGTCGGTCTGGAGCTTCACAGGGTCGGGCGGGGTATTTTCAGGCAGACCGGGATGCGGAACTTCAGGCATTTGAATTGACCAATCCTGCACGGGGCATCAACGCCACCTTGTGAAATGACGAAAGCATACCGTCTTCCGTTTCCGATTTTGGAATATCAAGACGAGCTTTCCACTCTCGCTTGGATTCTAACACAAGAAAACCTTTGTCAGCCGTTGCCCGGAGCCCTGCTTTCACGGCTAAACCTCCTGCCATCAATTCCGAACCGCAAACAATCAATGCTACGTAAAACCGTAACCCATGGGATTTCGGCGTACCCGAAGCGAACTCCGTTCCGTCGCTATAATACTTCAGTGCGTTAGCTGTCGTTTTTGCTCACCCGAAGAAAGTGATCTGAATTCATGTGCCGTAAACTGATCGTCCTTCTTGCCGCCGCGACGGCGCTCTTTGCCCAGACCCCGGCCCAAAAAACAGGCGCGTCCGATCAGCCCATCCCGACGAAGGCCGCCGCTGTTACACCCGGGCTCGCCAAACCCGCTCTGGACAAACCGAAACTGGAGGCATACCTCAGGCACCTTTTTGTATGGCCCCCTCCGATAGAGATGACGATCAGCGATCCGACGCCAGGGCCAATGGCCGGGTTCTACGAAGTTCGAGTGCGCGGTTCTCAAGGCAACGCCAGTCAGGAAGAGACCTTCTACGTCTCAATGGACGGCCAGAAGATCGTCCGCGGAACAGTTTTCGATCTCAATCAGAATCCCTTCAAGCATGATCTTGACCAGATCAAGACGCAATACCAGCCGAGCATCGGCACTCCCGGCGCTCCGGTCGTCCTGGTCGAGTTCAGCGACTTCGAATGTCCCTACTGCCGCGAACAGGCGAAAACGCTGCACGACAACCTGCTTGCCACGTACCCGAAGGAAGTCCGTTTGTACTATCTCGACTTTCCCCTCGAGACCCTACATCCGTGGGCCAAATCCGCCGCCATGATGGGGCGCTGCATTTTCCACCAGAACGCGAGCACTTTCTGGGACTATCACGACTGGATTTTTCAGCATCAGGAAGAAATCACGCCCGACAACCTGAAGGACAAAGTCCTCGAGTTCGCGAAAGGCAAGGGAATCGATGGCCCGCAGCTTTCGGTCTGCATGGATACCCGCGCAACCGAAGAGGAGGTCGAGAAAACGAAAGCGGAGGGCCAGGCCCTGAACCTGAACTCCACGCCGTCTCTATTTGTTAACGGGCGCCGCATGATCGGTACGATCCAATGGCCCGATCTGAAGCGCGTCATTGATTACGAAATCGAATATCAAAAGACGGCAAAGAACGCGGGCGAAGACTGCGGTTGCAGCCTCCAGTTACCGACCGCGGCAGGTACTTCCCCCAGCAGCCTTTCTGGTGGCCTGCCGAAGTAAATGTTTCGCAAAACCTGCATCTTTGGCTGCCTCGCGGCCTCTCTCGGGGGGATCATTTTCGCGTCGGCGGGAGATGTCGCGTTTGACGCCGATCGCTACCTGGGCCACATCAAATATCTTGCCTCCCCCGAACTGCGGGGCCGTGCGAGCGGCTCCCCTGAGCTTGAAAAGGCGGCTGAGTACATAGCCGGCCAGTTCCGATCCGACGGGTTGAAGCCCCTGGAGGGCGGCACTTATCTCCAGGCGTTCCCGATTACTACCAGCGCGAAACTGGGTAAAGGGAATCGTTTCGATTTCTCGAACGGTTCGAACCGGCAGGATCTCCAGCCCGATAAGGATTTCGTACCGTTCGATTTTTCCTCGACTGGAAAGGCTTCGGGCGGAGTCGTCTTCGCCGGCTACGGGATCACAGCCCCGGAATACAACTACGACGACTACGCCGGAATCGACGTGACCGGCAAATTCGTGATCGTGCTCGCCCACGAACCTCAGGAATACGACGAAAAGAGCGTATTTGAGGGCAAGGTCTACACAGATCACGCCCAGAATTACAGCAAGGCCGCGAACGCCCGCCGCCACGGCGCCGCCGGAGTCATATTGGTCAACGACCGGATCAATCACAAGACCTCGGCCGACGAACTGGAAGCTTTCGGCAATGCCGCCGGTCCCGCCAATGCGGGAATTCTGTTCGTCCAGGTGAAAGAGGACGTCGTTGAACCCTGGTTCCAGTCCGCGGGCAAGGATCTGATGGATCTCGAGCGCGGCATCGACGAGGATGTGAAGCCGCGTTCCTTCGCGTTCACCGGCATCGAGGTTCATGAAAAAGTGGACGTCGAACGGGCGGTTAAGACCGTTCACAACGTTGTCGGCTGGTTGCCAGGCGAGACGGACGAGTACCTGATCATTGGCGCTCATTACGATCATCTCGGCCTGGGCGGGCGATTCTCTCTGGCCCCTTCAATGACGGGGACAGTTCATCCGGGCGCCGACGACAACGCGTCGGGCACGGCCGGGGTAATCGAACTGGCCCGCCATTTCGCCGCATTACCCAAACCAAAGCGGGGAATACTCTTCATCGCGTTTGCGGGTGAGGAACTGGGTCTGCTGGGATCCGGTTATTATGTCAGCCATCCCGATCTCCCGCTGGATAAGGCCGTAACGATGATCAACATGGATATGATCGGCCGCGTGCGAGACGGTAAGTTATTCATTGGTGGCGTTCGGACGGGAACGACCCTTCGCTCCGATCTCGACGCAATCACGCCCCGCTTTTCGCTGCATGTCGATTATTCAGACTCGAGCGGCTACGGATCGAGCGACCACACTTCCTTCACCGCCGGCCAGGTACCGGCGCTTTTCTTCTTCTCCGGCCTGCACGCGGACTATCACAAACCCAGCGACACATGGGACAAAATCAACGCCGCCGGCGCGGTTGAAGTCTTGCAGCTGGTCGCTGACATTGCGGATCGAATTGATGAGCAGCCGGATCGCCCGCGGTTCATTCGGGTCGAGGAGAAAATCGACTCGCGCAGCGGCATCTCCGGATCCGCCGGGAAGGGCTACGGACCCAACTTCGGAAGTGTTCCCGACTTCGCCGAGCAGCCGCGCGGGGTTCGATTCGCCGACGTTACACCCGGTTCTCCCGCTGCTCTCGCGGGGTTGAAGGCGGGGGATGTATTGGTGGGGTTTGGCGGAGTCCCCGTGCAGAATCTTTACGATTTCACCTATGCGCTCCGGGCGCACAAACCGGGCGATCAGGTCGACGTGGAGGTGCTGCGCGGCGGCAAGACCGTTACGGCAACAGTACACCTGACTGAGCGTAAATAGGACAAGTCCCGATCCCCGGACGGCCCCCCGCCGATTCAGCGCACAACCTGGGGATTTCCGAACATTAATCGTATAGTTTTGAACGTTTCCGGCCGATTTAATATTCGAGCGCGCATTCTGCCGCATCAATGTAATTTCACGAAAAATGGCCGATTCTATCGAAGTCACGCAATTGCCCCCGCTGATCCTCCACCCGTTCAGCGGCGGCGGTGAGCCAGGGGATCTGATGCAGGGCTCGCGCGCGGCGCTGGCGCTGCAGGGATTCGTCGCTTCTGATGAGGACGAATCCATCCTGTTTCGCCGGGTGATTAACGGGCGCTATCAGGAAACTCGGATGTTGCTGTTTCTAGGTAAGGACATCTTCCGGTGGATGGAACACTGCGTCGAGCATTTGAATGCCACCAACGGAGCGGACCAGCGCATCGTCGAACAAAGTTTTGCGGCCCTGATCGTGGAGGATCCGCCCGAGTCGGTCAAGCGAAAACTGGAAAGCTGGGGTGTAACGGACCGCAGAGCGGTGTTCTCTCGCGCGATCGGGATTCGCAGCGTGTTTGAGGAGCCTCCGCCCGTCGACGTCTTGTCCCCCGTCTTCCTCAAGAACTACCATCGCTACGCCGACCACGCCTACATCTGTTACCAGCATCTGAAGGCGTTTCTCCCCCTGACAGGGAAGGGATTCCAGTTTGAGATTTACGCTTCGGAGGAATACGCCCGCCTCCTTTCCGATCAGTGGGAAGTCTCATGATGGCGGTGTCGGCGATCGTCGCCGGTGGATTTGCCGGTTTTTCGGAGCTACTCGCCCGGCTGGCCGCGATTCTTCAATTCGTACCCGAGTTCCGGGTACTTCTCGAATGTCTCGATCCCAAAGACGAGCAACTGCCGGAGTATCGGCCCAAGCGGCTGGCCGGCAGCGGCCAGCTGCGCTTCGAGACGATCGAGTTCCGGTCTGCGCATGTACCACCCCCAGCTTTGCTTTCCGGAATGGGCGTATTCGCTCGCGGTCTGCTGTATCAAAGCGGCCGCTATCCGTGCGGCTTCTGAATCTCGAATGCCCGCGCGTCGGAACAGAGCGGCGGCGGAATCGATCAGTGGCGTGATCGCGCTCCGTCCGAGTGTGACCGCCGCCTCAAAAGCGTCGGCTGAGCCGGGCAGGATCTCCAGGGCTTTCAATTTCAAATCGCGCGCCATCTGATGAACGGCGCTCAAAGCGGGCCCGTTCCCCTCCACCGCGATGCGTCCTGGGATTCCGAATTGTCGTGCGGAGGCCGTGCTCGCGCCCCGCGCCTGCAGGCGGGCTCTCACATTGGTGGTGTCATCGGAATCGCAGAAGATCAGGGACTTGCCGTTCCACTCGATATCGCCCGTCTCCAGCTTTTCGAGCAGCGCAGGCGCCTGATCCGGAGGAGACTGGAACAGGATAATCGGTGCAACGTTCAGTTGGTCCACACTCCGAACGGGATACCCCGCTCGCAACGTATTCGCGATGCGGCTGGCAACCCGCAACGACACTGCCGCGACCGGGCCAAGATCGCGCGACTTTGCCGGCAGCCTGCCGATAAGCCCCTTGGCGATCGTGCCGCCGGCCAACACTCCGAATTTGAAGCCAGAATTGCTCAAACAGGCCGGTTCTTTCACTGGCGGATAAGCTTCCGCCCGGGCCTTCAGGCCGGGATGCCGGCGCCAGCCACTTCAACGGTTCTGAGGTGTTTGATTCTATCGCGAAACTGCGCGGCTTTTTCGAACTCAAATTTGCGGGCTGCCTCTCGCATGCGGCGCTCCAGATCTTCAATGAATTTCTCCCGCTCCGCGGGGGTAAGGTCCTCCCCGCTCTCTTCTGGTTCCGCTGGTACCGTAACGTAATCGCCTTCGGCGATTGCAATCAGGCTCATGTCGATCGGCTTGATGATCGACTGCGGAGTGATTCCATTTTCTTCGTTGTATCGGAGTTGCGTTATTCGCCGGCGCGTGGTTTCATCGATCGCGCGCTTCATGCTGTCCGTCATTACATCCGCGTAGAGGATCGCTCTTCCTTCCAGATGCCGGGCCGCTCGCCCGATCGTCTGAATCAACGCGCCCGAGGAACGCAGAAAGCCTTCTTTATCCGCATCGAGAATCGCAACCAGGGACACTTCAGGCAGATCGAGACCCTCGCGCAACAAATTGATGCCGATCAGGACATCATGCTCGCCCCGCCGCAGGTCCCGCAGAATCTTAAGTCGGTCGAGTGTGCTGACTTCCGAATGCAGATAGTTGCACTTGACGCCTACCTCCGAGTAATACTCCGCCAGGTCCTCGGCCATGCGCTTCGTCAAAGTCGTAACCAGCACGCGCTGATTGTTCGCCACCCGCTGCCGGATCTGGTTCAACAGGTCGTCCACCTGGCCCTTGATGGGCCGAATCTCGATTTCCGGATCCACCAGACCGGTCGGCCGGATAATCTGCTCCACCACGACGCCCGCCGACTTCGTTAATTCGTACGGCCCCGGTGTCGCCGACACATAGACCACCTGGTTGACCCGATGTTCGAACTCTTCGAATGTAAGCGGGCGATTGTCCAGCGCACTGGGCAGCCTGAACCCGTGCGATACGAGCACCTCTTTCCGCGAACGGTCGCCATGATACATACCGTGTAATTGCGGAATCGTCTGGTGGCTCTCATCGATGAACATGATGGAGTCGTGCGGAAGGTAGTCGAGCAGCGTAGGTGGAGCTTCGCCCGGCAGGCGTCCCGAAAAGTGCCGCGAATAATTTTCGATCCCGTGGCAGTACCCGATCTCTTTCATCATTTCGAGATCGAACATCGTGCGCTGGTGCAGCCTCTGCGCCTCAATCAGCTTGCCCTGCGCTTCCAGTTGCGGACGCCACAACTCCAGTTCGGCTTTGATCGAGTCGATCGCAGCCTCCTTGGTCAGCGCCGACATCACGTAATGCGTTTTCGGATAGATCGGCAGCCGTTGATATGTCTGTTTCACCTGTCCCAGCAGCGGATCGATCTGCGAAAGGGTCTCCACTTCATCGCCCCACATTTCGATCCGATAGGCGTTTTCGTCATAAGTCGGATAGATCTCGATCACATCGCCGCGAACCCGAAAGGTGCCGCGCCGGAAATCGTTGTCGTTGCGGTCATAGAGAATCTCGACGAGCTTCGACGTAATCTCTTTTCGCGTGATGCGCTGACCCTTCTCCAGCATCAGCAGCATGCCGTAGTAGGCCTCAGGTGAACCCAGACCATAGATGCAGCTCACGCTGGCGACAATTATGCAATCGCGCCTTTCGAAGAGGGACTTTGTCGCGGAGAGGCGCAGCCGGTCCAGTTCGTCGTTGATCGTCGCCTCTTTCTCGATGTAGACGCCGCTCGACGGGATGTATGCTTCCGGCTGATAGTAATCGTAGTAGCTGACGAAATATTCGACCGCGTTGCCCGGAAAGAAATTCTTGAATTCGTGATAAAGCTGCGCCGCCAGCGTTTTGTTGTGTGCGAGTACCAGGGCGGGGCGGCCGGACTTCTCAATGAGCTTGGCCATCGTGAATGTCTTGCCGGAGCCGGTGACGCCGAGCAGAACCTGATGCTTTTCGCCGTCCGTCAGTCCATGCGACAACTCCTCGATCGCCGTCTTCTGGTCGCCTTTCGGGCTATATGCGACCGCCAGCTGGAAAGACATACAAGTTCAGTATAGGAGCGACGCAAAGTGGGGAGGACGCCCGCGATCGCGCCGGACCCGTGGTCCGGCTCCGCGAACACCGCCGATCACTCGATTTTTTGCATCTTCATAAACAGGCTCTGGATCTGCGCGCCGACCGCCGGGTCCGCCTTCGCCAGGCCCGCAATAACAGAATCCCGCGAGCTCAATATATTCCCGATCGCCGTCTTCAAATTCTGGTCCGATGTCTGATCCGCGAAGGCTCGCATGTCCGTGAATTCCTTCGACGCCATGGTGAGGCCGACGCTGAAATTATTTTGCGCCGTCTCGAAGTAAAGAAGAGCGAACCGGTTTCGGAAATCGTTAATGGCTTCCGCCCTTTTGGAGACGTCGAGCTGATGTTCCGCGTCCGTCACTTTCATATACTGCGGCACGAATCCGATCAACGCCCCCGCAATGAAAAGCACAAATCCCGCAATGAGTTTGTTTTTCATATCGGCCCTGACAAAGAAACGAATCCCCGCCGGGTTCATCCATGATAGCCATTGCGAGAGACCCCGGGGTTCTTCAAACAGAAACATTAAACTGCCGGGCCGGGCTGTCGCCCTCGGGTAATAATGTCTTAGGGACCGCTGCGGCGGCCCGCAGTCATGAAAAGGTGCTGATAAATGAAAGCAACGCAACTGCTTCACAATCTGGGGCAGAGCATCTGGCTCGACAACATTACGCGCGCTCTGCTCGATAGCGGAACGCTCAAACGGTACATCGACGAATTGTCTGTAACCGGACTGACTTCCAATCCCACAATCTTCGATCACGCCATCAAGAACAGCGCGGACTACGACGCAGATATCGCGGCAAAGCTGCGCCAGGGCAAGGCCGGCGAGGCATTGTTCTTCGAACTCGCGCTCGACGACCTCACCCGAGCCGCGGACCTGTTCCGCCCCGTCCACGACCGCACCAACGGCGTTGATGGCTGGGTCTCGCTCGAAGTCTCTCCGCTTCTCGCGTACGATACCGTACGCACTCTGGCCGCCGCGAAGGATCTCTTCGCACGGGCGGACAGAAAGAATTTGCTGATCAAGATCCCCGGAACGAAGCAGGGACTTCCCGCCATCGAAGAAGCGATTTTCGCAGGTATTCCAATCAACGTGACGCTGCTTTTCTCGCGCGAGCACTACCTGCCGGTCGCCGAAGCTTACCTGCGCGGTATCGAACGCCGCATCGAGGCCGGGTTGAATCCTCTCGTGGGTTCGGTGGCTTCAGTTTTTATCAGCCGATGGGACGTCGCGGTCGCGAACAAGGTCCCGGAGGCGCTCCGGGAAAAACTGGGGATCGCGATCGCCCAGCGCACCTATAAAGCGGCTCGCGAACTGCTCAACTCGCCGCGCTGGCAAAGGATCTATAACGAAGGGGGCCGGCCCCAGCGGGTGCTGTGGGCCAGCACCGGCACTAAAGATCCGAAAGCCTCCGACGTGCTTTACGTCAAGGCTTTTGCCGCGCCGAATACCGTCGATACGATGCCTGAAAATACCCTGAAAGCTCTCGCGACTTATACGGAGCTGGGCCCGATTATGGCCGATGACGGCGGCGACTGCGAAGAGGTGATTGCGGAGTTTGCAAAGGCCGGTATCGATGTCGATGCGCTCGCCGCGGAACTCCAGGACGAGGGCGCTAAATCCTTCGTTAAGTCGTGGGAGGAACTCATGGGAGTCATCGAGTCCAGAAGCGGTGCGCTCAGGAAGGCCGGTTAGACGGACGTGGCGAATCCGATCGCACCCGAGATTACTCCGCTTACCCAACGTCCGGCCTGGAAAGCTCTCGAAGCCCATTACGCTGAAGTTCAGCCGCTTACTCTTCGTGCGCTCTTCGACGCCGATCCCTCGCGGGGGGAGCGCCTTGCGGCGGAGGCCGCCGGCCTGTACTTCGATTATTCAAAGAACAGGGTCACGGACCAGACTCTCAAGCTGCTCGTTCAGTTGGCCGGCGAGTCCGGCTTGCGCGAACGAATCGACGCGATGTTCCGCGGAGACAAAATCAACATCACCGAAGGCCGCGCCGTGCTGCACGTCGCGTTGCGGGCGCCGAAAGGCACCTCCATCGTGGTTGATGGCGAAAACGTGGTGCCCCAGGTTCACGCGGTGCTGGATAAGATGGCCAGTTTCGCGGACCGCGTTCGAAGCGGCGCCTGGAAGGGACATACCGGCAAACGCATTCGCAATGTGATCAACATCGGGATCGGCGGCTCCGATCTCGGGCCGGTGATGGCCTACGAGGCCCTGAAATACTACAGCGAGCGCTCCATGACGTTCCGCTTCGTTTCGAATGTCGACGGAACGGATTTCGCGGAAGCCGTTCGCGATCTCGACGCCGCCGAAACACTGTTCATCGTTTCCTCAAAGACCTTCACAACGCTCGAAACGATGACAAATGCGCAGACTGCGCGCGAGTGGACGCTCAAGGCCCTCGGGGGCGACGAGAAGTCGATCGCCCGGCACTTCGTGGCCGTCTCCACCAACGACAAGGGTGTTGCGAAGTTCGGGATCGACACCGCCAATATGTTCGAGTTTTGGGATTGGGTTGGCGGCCGCTACTCGATGGATTCGGCGATCGGTCTTTCAACCATGGTCGCCGTGGGGCCCGAAAACTTTCGCGCCATGCTCGCAGGATTCCATGAGATGGACGAGCATTTTCGCACCGCGCCATTCGAGAGCAATCTTCCTGTCCTGATGGGTCTGCTCGGCATCTGGTACCGCGACTTCTTCGGCTCGCAAACCGTTGCCGTACTGCCCTACGAGCAGTATTTGAAGCGCTTCCCCGCCTATCTTCAGCAGTTGACGATGGAGAGTAACGGGAAACACGTGACCCTCGACGGGAGTGCGATTACATACCAGACGGGTCCGATCTACTGGGGCGAGCCCGGAACCAACGGCCAGCATTCGTTCTACCAGCTGATCCACCAGGGAACGACGCTTATTCCCTGTGACTTCATCGCATTCGGCCAGACGCTGAATCCTCTCGGCCGTCATCACGACATTCTGGTGGCGAATGTCTGCGCGCAGGCCGAGGCGCTCGCTTTCGGCAAGACGCTGCAGCAAGTCAAGCAGGAAGGCACGCCGGACTGGCTCGCCCCTCATCGCGTCTTTGAAGGCAACCGTCCCTCGAACACCATTCTGGCCGCGCGTCTCACGCCGACGATGCTGGGAAAACTGATTGCTTTGTATGAGCACTCGGTCTTCACGCAGGGCGCCATCTGGAACATCGATTCTTTTGATCAGTGGGGGGTGGAGTTGGGCAAGGTGCTGGCGCAGCGGATCGTTCCGGAACTGGAGAGCGCGGGCGAGCCGGAACTCTCGCACGATAGTTCGACGAACGCCGTGATTCGGAAGTACCGCAAACTCAGGGATACCCCGGCAGCGTAACCGTATGCCGAAAAACACCTCTTCGTTGTGGGGCAGAGCTTCTTGCCCTGCCGCCGAGCTTCCGCTCGGCGAAGAGCTTTACGTCAGCCGGTAGCGCCGGCGATCTTGTCTTCATGCGCGAATAAAGAAAGGAATCACATGCAACTGGGAATGGTAGGTCTCGGAAGAATGGGCGCGAACATGGTGCGGCGGCTTCTGGCAGGCGGCCACGAGTGTGTCGTCTACGACAGATCGCCCAAGGTGGTCGCGGGGCTGGTTGACGAAAAAGCCATCGGATCGTCTTCATTCGCGGATTTCGCGAAAAAACTCCAGAAGCCCCGAGCCATCTGGCTGATGGTTCCAGCCGCTGCGGTGGACGAGACGATTTCAGCTCTGCTTCCCTCACTTGAAGCCGGTGACATCCTGATCGACGGCGGCAACTCCTATTACATCGACGACATTCGGCGCGCCAAAGAACTCGCGGCGAAACAGATCCACTACGTGGACGTAGGTACCAGCGGCGGCGTCTGGGGACTGGAGCGCGGTTACTGCATGATGATCGGCGGCGAGCCCGAGGTTGTCAAGCGTCTCGATCCCATCTTCAACACGCTGGCGCCCGGCCTCGGCGATGCTCCGCGGACGCCCGGTCGCGACAAGATCGGCGGCACCGCTGAAAATGGCTATCTGCACTGCGGACTGAACGGCGGCGGCCACTTCGTCAAAATGGTCCACAACGGCATCGAGTACGGTCTCATGGCTGCCTATGCCGAAGGACTCAGTGTTCTCCGCGCGGCAAATATCGGAAAACAGACTCACACGATAGACGCGGAAACCACTCCACTGCGCGATCCCGAGCACTATCAGTACGATTTCAATCTGAGCGATGTCTCGGAGGTCTGGCGCCGCGGAAGCGTGATTGCCTCCTGGCTCCTCGATCTCACAGCGGCCGCGCTGGTGGACGATCCGACGCTTTCGAAATTCGCCGGACGTGTATCGGATTCGGGTGAGGGCCGGTGGACCATCAAGGCCGCGATCGACGAAGCCATTCCGGTGCCGGTTCTCTCGACCGCCCTTTACGAGCGCTTTTCTTCACGAGGCGAGGCCGACTATCAGGACAAGCTGCTCTCCGCCATGCGTTTTGCGTTCGGCGGCCACCTCGAAAAGGCCGCCCATGAGTGAACCCCAGTCGGACGCCCTGGTCTTCTTCGGCGCGACGGGTGATCTGGCTTACAAGAAGATCTTTCCGTCGCTCCAGGCGATGGTGAAAGCCGGACGTCTGAATGTGCCGGTAATCGGCGTTGCCAAAGCCGGGTGGGACGTCGAAAAGCTTCGCGAACGCGCCCGCGATAGTCTGGAAAAGCACGGCGGCATCGATCAGGCTGCGTTCGAAAAGCTGAGCGGGCTGCTTCGATATGTAGACGGGGATTACCAGAACCCCGCGACGTTCGAAACTCTCCGGAAGCAGCTTAACGGGGCGCAACGCCCCGCTCATTATCTTGCGATCCCGCCGGTTCTGTTCGGAGCCGTAGTGGAGCAGTTGGGGAAATCGGGCTGTGCCGCGGGCGGCCGGGTAATTGTTGAAAAGCCGTTTGGAACCGATCTCCAGTCCGCTCGCAAGCTGAACGACGTTCTGCTGGCGTCCTTCCCCGAATCCTCGATCTTTCGCATCGATCATTATCTTGGCAAATTGCCAGTCAATAACCTGCTCTATTTCCGGTTCGCGAATTCCTTCCTGGAACCGTTCTGGAATCGCACATGCGTCGAGAGCGTGCAGATCACGATGGCCGAGAACTTCGGAGTCGAAGACCGCGGCGCGTTCTACGATCAGACGGGCGCGATTCGCGACGTCATTCAGAATCACTTGTTTCAGATCATGGCGAATATCGCCATGGAGCCGCCCGCCCGAAACGACAGCGAATCGCTTCGCGATGAAAAAGCGAAGGTGCTCAAAGCGATCGCTCCTATTGAGAAAAGCAATCTCTGCCGTGGGCAGTTTCGTGGTTATCGGTCGGATAAGGGTGTCGCTAAGGATTCGAAAGTAGAAACTTTCGCCGCGCTGCGGCTGGGAATCAACTCGTGGCGATGGCAGGGCGTCCCGTTCTACATTCGAGCGGGGAAGTGTTTACCTGTGACCTGCACCGAAGTGATGGTCAGATTCCGCCAGCCCCCGGTCGGATATTTAACGCACGATTCCAAGTCGGCTTACATGCGTCTGCGAATTAGCCCGGATGTCGTCATCGCGCTCGGCATGATGGTGATGGATCCAGATCGGCCAAGTGACGGCCGATTGGCGGAAATGATCGCGAGCCATCATCCTGGCGCGGGTGAAGAGGACGCTTACGAGCGATTGCTCAGCGCCGCCATGGTCGGCGATGCCACTCAATTCGCGCGCGAGGATTATGTCGAAGAAGCGTGGCGTATTGTCGACCCCGTGCTGAAATCCGATACCCCAGTGTCTCAGTACGACCCGGGAACCTGGGGACCCGCCGAGGTCGATTCGTGCGCAGCGCCGCCGGAAGGATGGCACAACCCGGCGAACGCCTGATTCAGGTTCTCTGAGTCGGGGCAATGGAAAGCCAATTGCAGCGCCGAGTGCGTACAAGCGCGAGGCGATGTTTTAATGACACTCAGAAGGTTATTCCAGCGGGAACTGCTCATCCGGCTTGCAGACGATCGAAGCGCCTTCATCTGCACGTCGAAATGGTCCGTGTGGTCGAGAAGAAAGTGTGTTGCCATCAGCGACAACTCGAAGTGCCAGCCTGACGGAAACACTGAACAGTCGGATTGTCCACCGAATAGCAGACGAGTGCGGCTTTGAACTCTGCGGTGTGACGCCCGCGGGTCCAATCCGCGATTTCGCGAGATATCAGAGCTGGGCGCATCGCGGACTCGCCGGCGAGATGCGCTATCTCACCGACCATCGCGCTATAGCCCGGCGCGATCCGGAGCATCTCCTTCCCGGAGTCCGCTCGATCATCTGCGCGGGAGTCGTTTATAACGGACCCCAGCCCTTATCAACGGACTTCTCAGACATTGAGCGCGCCTGGATTTCCCGCTATGCCTGGGGTGAAGATTACCATCGGCTGCTTCGGACGCGGCTGGAAAGCCTGGCGCTGAACCTGTGTGAAATTCAACCTTTTGAGTGGCGCGCCTGCGTCGATACCGCGCCTCTTCTTGAGCGATCCCTCGCTCATCGGGCGGGACTCGGCTGGATCGGAAAAAACACTTGCCTCATCAACCAGAAGCTTGGCTCCTGGTTCTTTCTGGGCGAACTGCTCACAACGCTCGATCTCGAACCCGATCAGCCGCCGCCCGACCGTTGCGGCTCCTGCACGCGCTGTATTGACGCCTGCCCGACGGCGGCAATCGTCGCCTCTCCCGATGGCGGCTATGAACTCGACGCAACGCTCTGCATCTCCTACTTCACCATCGAGTTGCGCTCTGCGATCCCGGAGCTTCATCGCCCCGCGATCGGCGCTAATGTCTTCGGCTGCGACATCTGCCAGGACGTCTGCCCCTGGAACCGGCGCGCCGCCGAAACGGAAGAAGCCGCGTTCAATCCCGTAGAATTCGCGCCGCCGCTGGAACGTATGGCGGGATTGAGCGAAACGGACTTCCGCGCCATATTCCGAAACACTCCCGTCAGCCGAGCCAGATATCGGGGCTTCTTACGGAACGTCGCGGTTGCGATGGGAAACGCCGGTCTGGAAAAATTCCGCGAGCCTCTGGGGAAGCTCGCAGCTTTGGAAGACCCGCTAGTCGCCGAACACGCGCGCTGGAGTCTGGCGCGGCTAAAAAACGGTAAGCTATAACCTATGATCAGGCTGTTCCTGCTGTTGTCGCTGTGTGTCGCTTCCGCCGTTGCGCAGGCGCCGGCCCCCGATCCGGCCAACCCGATGTCGACATGGCTTCGAAACGCCTGGATGGGCAATCGCAATAACATCGTGCGCACCGCCGAAAAAATGCCGGAAGAAAACTACGGCATGCGACCGGGCACGCAAACGAACGTACGCACTTTCGGTCAGCAGGTGACGCACGTCGCCACCTTCAACTTTCTGTGGTGCTCGCAGGCCAAAGGGGAAAAGAATCCCAGCCCCGGCAACCTCGATAAGCTGACCGCCAAAGCCGACATAGTCAAAGTCCTCAATGACGCGTTCACCTACTGTGAGAGCGCTTACAACGCTCTCACCGATGCGTCGGGGGCTGAGACGATCGACATCACTCAGGAGAGCGGCCGCCAGACAAAGAGTCTCCGGATGGGCCTCCTGACCCTCAACTATGGGCACAATAACGAGATTTACGGCAGCATGGTCGTTTATCTGCGCATGAAAGACATCGTGCCGCCCGCGTCCGAGCCGCGCCCCGGGCGGAAACAGTAATTGCTTCCGCGCACGGCGCGGAGCTTTATCTCAGCCGGTAGCGCCGGCGATCTTGTCGCCGGCCCTCCTACGAACTGCGGTCTTCAACACAGTGTCGTTCTAATGCCTTTTCACCCCAGAAAGCCAAGCTTCTGCGAACCGAAGTTGGCGAAGTTGGGAAAAATCGCCGGCAGCATATTGTCGGGAACGCCGAACCACGAGCACAGGGTTGCGCCGTACTGGTCGACGGCAGTGGAGGGAATCCATCGGCCCCGTGTGTCGGCGTCGTCGGGGCCGCCGAGTTGAAATTTGGGGAACTTGCCGTAAATCTGACCGCCGTGGACCGCTCCGCCCATCACCAGATGATGGCCGCCCCACGCATGATCGCTTCCGTCGCCCGTCGTGGGCTGAAGCGTTCGGCTGAACTCCGATTCCGTGAAAGTGGTGACGTTTTGCGCCACTCCCATTTCCTGCGTGGCGTTGTAAAATGACGACAGGGCCTGACTCAGCTGGGGATACAGGTAATTGTGCGACTCCAGTTCCTGGCCGTGCGTGTCGAATCCGCCGAGAGTGCAGAAGAAGATCTGGCGCCGCATTCCCAGGTACGACTTTACCTGGATGATTTGTGCGATCTGCTGCAACTGCACGCCGATGTTCGTCGCCGGAAACTGGGTTCTCAACGCGGGCGCTTTACCCAGTGCGGCGCCCAGAGCGGCGGCGTCGGAGATGCCGCTTGAAATGGTTGCGTCGGCCGCCTGAACCAGAGATACGCCGTTACTCAGACTGAGCAGATTTGTGACAGCGTTCCAAGTGGACAGCGAAGAGGCTGTATTGTTGAAGCCGGCAATCGTCAGCGTCTGTCCTGGACTTAAGGTAACCTGCTGCGTGTTTGCCCCGGCGCCCTCGACGGTGTTCCCGGAAACCGAGAAAAACGTGGGGAAGTTCGACGAATTGATCCGCGCTGTCGCAATGTAGTCCGCAACCCGTCCGCCCCATCCGGTCGGGCTGTTGCCCTGGGCAACCGAAGTTTGCCACTGCGATTGCTGATCTGTGTGGGAGAAGAGATTAGATGGAACCGCCGACCCCTGCGCCTGATATTGCGCACGCGTCAAAGGCTGCACCAGAGATCCCACGTTGGCGACAACAGCCAGTTCTTTCGACGAAAACATGCTGGCGACCTCCGCGAGTTGCCCGTGGAAAGCATATGGCGCGCCTGAGACGCTGGTCACGGCCGAAGTCAGGTTACTTCCCTTAAGGGCAAGTCCGCGGCGGATCGCGGAATAAGCTTTGAAATTAGCGTCGTCCATCGGAACGATTGTGTTATTGGAATCGTTTCCCCCTAACAGGAACACGCAGACCAGAGCGCGGTAGTCGGGGCCGCTTTGCGCCAGAGCCGGCACAACCCCGAAAGGTTTCAACGCCATCGACCCGAAGGCCGTCGCGCCGATGCGAAATCCGTTACGAATGAGTGCCCGTCGATTCAACATGATTTTTCTCCTTACTGGATGACCTGGTATTCGGCCGACGACAGCACCACGCGCAGCGCAGCCAGCGTCTGAAGGTTTTTAGCGAGGCCTGAGTTTCCCAGGGCCGCGCCCGAAGCTGCGTTGTAGGCAGACTGATACAAGTTCGTGGACATCCCGCCGTGCAGAAAAACGGAGCTGATATAGCTCAGCAGGTTATCGATGCTGCCGGCATTCTGGACAAAAGGTGTCAGATTGACAGTCGTGCCCGGATCGGCCGAACCATAAAGAAGGGCATAGACAACATCCGACCGATCAGCCGCGGTCTGTGTAGTGTAGATCTGAAATTCCGGCCCGAGCAGCCCGTTTGGCAGGCGATACAGCGGCGAGAAATAGCCAAACACGGTAGGTGATTGAAAGAGATTCTGTCCCAGGTCGAAGGTCAGCGTGTTGATGTTGTTTTGCGGACCGACCGTCGCGTTCAATCCGCGCAGAATATTGGCCATGAAAAGAATCGGCTCACGGAGGTGACCGAAGTTGCCGCTAAGCGCCGGTCCCGGCTGATCGCCTGCGCGCGCCTCAGGGTCCATCAGAATCGCCCTGACCACCGCCTTCATGTCCCCGACGACTCCGGTTCCATCGTTTTCGAATACCGTGGCAACCCGCTGGATGTAGGCCGGGCTGGGATTGCTTGTCACGAGGTGCTGAATGAGTTGCTGGCATACAAACGGCGCCATGCCCGGTTGTCTCATCAGCGCGTCGAGAAGAGAGTCGAGGTCCATTTCCGCGCTCTGGCCGGCCGGAATCGTCACATCGTTGAAGATCGTCTTGGCCGTTGTATCGTGCGCCGCCTCGACGGGTATCATCTGGCCCACATAGTAAGGGGGATTGAGAATCTGGGGGGTCAGGCCGGGTGCTGTGGGATAAGTCCATCCCGTCAGGAGAGCCGCCAGGTTGGTGATCACGCTGGTGCTGATATTCGAAACCGGCGCGCCGTTCACCAGGACCGGGCTTCCGTCGAGATTCAACTGATTGAGTCCCAGTGTGAACAGCTGGAGCAGTTCGCGCGCATAGTTTTCATTCGGCGCGGTGCCGAGAAGAGCACTCGCTTTAACGTTGTTCGCCATGGTGAGATACCTGCCCATGGCTGGGCTCAGAGTGACCGCCTTGATAATGTCGCGGTAATTGCCGAACGCGTTATCGCGAAAAATGCGCCAGTAGGGAGGGTACGCATACGCGGGAGTAACCGAGATGGAGGATATGACCCAGGTCTCGGAGAGAGCGAAGGCAACCCGCTGCCGCAGTTGATCCTGGCCCGTTACCGCATTCACGAAAAATGCGCTCTGCACGGGCGCGAGGTTGACGTTGATCGATCCGTCCGCGGCGAGAACGGGCTGATCGGGCAGATCGGAAACGTTGAGAGCGAATTGGGCATTCAGCCACGCGTCGGTTCCCATCTGCTGCAGTTGAGCTACAGACGCCGGGGTCGACCCCCATGTCGCCTGGTCGAGGAACCGAGCGGCCGCTCGTGGAGTCAGCGAGGAATTCGAGGTGGCTGCCTTTCCTTGCGGGGGCAAAGTCGCGAGGAGAGTTAAGATCGTGAGCGAATAACACAGCTTCTTCAGGCCTGCTGGAGTGGTCATTGTTTGCTTCCAGTTGACTTATCGGCGGATTCGCCGGAAATACGCGTGGCCCTACGGGATTTTCCGAGAGCGCATTAGAATAAGGGCAATGCTCCGCGCCGGTCTTCTTACGCTCCTCTTAGCCGCTTTACTTCCCGCTGCAGGGGAATATTCCTGGTGGATCGAACCATGCCCTCCCGAAACGGCCCGCGCCACGAGCTGTCAGGCGGGCGATCCGGAACTCGGACAATGGGCGCTCGAGGCATGGCGCAGGGAATCGGGCGGTGAGATCGTTCTGAAGAAGAGCCTCACGGAAGCGCACGCGCGTCTGCGCCTCCACTGGGCGAACGGCACTTCGCAGCTCTACGGCGAAACGGAACCGATCATGGTTGATGGCGTGCGCGGCGCGAACATCTATGTGCTTCCCAGCGTCGCTCCGGGGGCCGACCCGTTGCTGCGGGATACGATCGTCTATTTAACGTGCGTTCACGAAAGCGGCCATGCGCTGGGTCTCGTCCATACCAGCAACTTCGCCGACATCATGTACAGCTTCCAGTACGGAGGAGATATCGCGCGCTACTTCGGCCGATATCGGGAATTATTGAAAACGCGCGAGGATATTCGCGAGCACTCGGGGGTTTCCATTGCCGATCGCGCGGCGCTCAAGCTGGCCTTGAAAGAGTAAGCTGATCGTCTCAGCGGTTGCCGAATAATTCGAGATCCATCTCACGATCGGAATGCTCTGTGACGTCAATGGCCTGCGCTCCCGCCTGATCCATGACCTGAGCGGTCGGCGCCCGGTAGTCGAACGTCGCGAGCACCCGGTAAGTGCCGGGCGCAAGGCCTTCAAACCGGTAATTTCCTCGCGCGTCGGCATACGTCTCTCTCAAGTCCATCAGACGTTTCCGATTAATCGGGTCCCACTCTTCGAGAAACACTGGAGTCCAGGCGGTCGGATCTCCCGCGGCCTTCACCCTTCCCTGCAGCCTGCTGGCGCCGCCCGAGAGCCCTACACGCACGGAAGTGAAGTTCCGGACCACGACCTCGTTCCAGCCGTCCGGCCTGGAGTTGCCGTCCCGCGGCCCAGGGGCGAATTGCTGAACGTAGAAACCTGTGGGCGGAATCACCAGGATCTCCCATCGCCCTGGCGCAAGAAGGGTCCCGCGGCCGGCCGTGACATCAAGATCCTCCGGCACTCCCGTACCCGTGAGATCTTTCCGGCGCGCCATTACCTCGGGTGCGTCTCCAGCCCCTCCCTGAATACTGAACGCCATCGGTCGAATCTGGCTCATCACCAGCGCGAAATTACCGATGTCGCGATCGATTCTCAGCTCCGTATAACCGCCGAAGAACCTCGTGCCCGGAGGATTTTCCCTCGCCTCGGCGTACAACTCATATGTGCCAGGCGGCAGGGCCCCGAAACGAAATCCCTGACCCTCGCTTGTGCGCCTCCCGAGGTCAGACGCGAGCGTGACCTTGATCGTGAAGCTTTGGGGCTCTGCCAGGGGCGCGACGAAACCCGAAAGATTGAACAGGTTACCCCGTATCGGTCTGACGTCCGCATCGCGTGCGTCGTCGTCGGGATACACCTCGACCGGCCGCGCCTCCGCCACCCGCAGCGTCTGCCTGGAAAACGTGGGGATATAAGCGATATCGAAGTCCCTATTGCCGGTTGTGCGCACCAGATAGGAACCGGGATATAACCCTGCGATGCGGAAAACGCCGCGATCGTCGCTGGTTGCTCTGCTGACGACACGGGGAGGTTCGGTGTTCGTGTAAGCCGCGACATCCTGGTCGGGAATACCCACCTCGTTCTCGTCCCGAACGATTCCGGTAATGCCCCCAAACCGGAGCATCCTGAGGCTGAGAGTAACGACACCGTCTTTCTGGATGGCTACCGGCTGGCCCGAGGCATTCCATTGCCGCTGGCCGTATTCGGCAGGCAGAAAGCCGCGCCGCGTGGATTTGACGAAATATTCCCCCGCGGGGACGTTCCGGAATTCAAATGCGCCGGAAGTGCTGGTGCGGGTCTTTAAAGGAGTGCCGCCGACGGGCTGCAGCGTCACTTCGGAACCGGCGAGGCGATCTCCGGTCGAGTTCTCGAGGACAACACCCTGCACCACCGCCGCGGAAAGCGGCGAACCCACGAGCGCCAGCAGAATGATCTTTCGGAAGATGCGCTTCACAGCCCGGCTTCGAAAAGGTGACGGACGTCACGGCGCGAGCGTTGAGATGAAAATCAGGCGCTCAGAATTCCGCGGAACTTCGCCGGGCCACCATCGTAATTCGGAAAAACCGAATTGATCGACCTGTTGCCCAGGTGCGCATACACCGCCTCGCTCAGAACGTCCCGGAAGTCGGTGGTCAATGCGAGGTCGCGCTGCTCGTTCAATTGTTCCGGCGCAAGTCCCGGCCACTTCCCGTAAACCTTGCCGCCCTTTACCGGACCACCCATCACGAACATCACGTTCGCATGGCCGTGGTCGGTGCCACGATCGCCGTTCTCTTTCGCCGTGCGCCCGAACTCGGACATCGTGACCAGGACGACATCCTCCATCCGGTCTCCCAAATCCTGATAAAAAGCGGCCAGCGAATTACCAAACTCGCTCAGGACATTCGCCAGTTGGCCGACAGATGCGCGTGGCCCGACCTCGTTTACGTGATGGTCCCAGCCGCCGATATCCGCGAAAGCCACCTCCATGCCGACATCCGCTTTGATGAGCTGAGCGATCTGCCTCATGCTGTCGCCGAAGCGTCCGCGCGGATAGTTCGCTCCCGCGGCTGGCTGGTACGGAGTTTTCTGGATCGATTGCAGCAGCGCGACCGCATCGAATGTCTCGCGCCCCGCGCCGTTCAGGATCTGATCGTCCGTACCTGCATACATGGATTGAAGAACCTTCGAAGCGCCAGAATCGCGTACGGTGAAATTGCTCAGGTTCTCGATCGCGACGGCATTCTGCGCTCCCCGCAATGTGCGCGGCAATGCGGGTCCCAGGCTGACAGCGCGCACGGGCGAGATTTCCCCTGTTGCTTTTCCCGATTCAGGCGGGAGCGCGCGATTCAGCCATCCTCCGGCCGTACCCTTCAGACCAGGCGTGCCCGATTCCATATAATCCTGCGCATCGAAGTGCGACCGCGTCGGATCGGGAGATCCCGCGGCGTGAACGATCGCCAGCCGCCGCTCTTGCCACAAGGGTCTTAATCCCGCGAGCGATGGATGCAAGCCGAAGAACCCATCCAGGTCGATCGCCGAGTCTTCAGAGGCAACATTCGATGCAGGCCTCGGAATTGCGATAGTCGGGCGGAGACCGTAGTAACGCTGTTCGGCGTGCGGGATGACGATATTGAGGCCGTCGGCCGCCCCGCGCTGGAAGATTGCGACCAATACCTTCCGGCGGCCGCTTTGCTGTTCACCCGCAAACGCCGCCCGCTGCAGCCACAGCGGCGCGGAGCCCATGCCAGCCATCGCGATTGCGGAGTTGCGAAGAAAAATCCTGCGTGAAGGTCCCATAAAGATATCTCTTAACGACTTGAACTAACGACGTTGAAAATCCGGCGAACCCAGCGTGAGCCCCGCCGCGGTCGCGCCCAGTTCCTGCTGCTGTTCGAGACCCGTTTGAATCGCATCGTGCGCGGCCGGCGATGCGTCCGTCAGAAGAATGCCCCGCTCGATCCCCGAAGCGTCCACCCCCAGCACAAACTGCGCGGGATCGATCTTTACTCCCTGGATCTTTCCATGCGCCAGGGCAACCGCAAAATTCATCCGAGCGAGGAGCGACGCCGAGTTGATCCAGTCGGTTCCACGGTTGGAATAGCCTGTCGGCTCGAGTTTCCGGTAGAGCGGCTCGCCAAGCTGATTCAGTTGTCCCGTCAGTGTCTGGGCGAAATCGACATCGCCGTTTACGGCGCGCACGGCGCTCGCCACCATCTCGAGCGGTGATTTCATCTTTGCGCGGAAGTTTGCCGGATCCCAGAATTCCGGCGCGTAGATCATGGTGCGCATCACTTCCAGCAGGTCGCCGTCGGTTTTGAGAAAGGTTGCGGCCATCTTCCGGACCAGCGCTTCAGGTGGATCATCGGAAACGAACCGGATCGCCAGGTTCCTTGAAATAAAAGCCGCCGTGGAAGGATGGTGCGCAAGAATGTCGATCACCTTCAGTCCGTCACCCATGCCGCCGCCCGCGGGGATGGTGACGCCGAGTACGTGTTTTTCGCCTTTGTCGTGGATCTTCTCGTTGAATTCGAAGCCGCCGCCGCGGTTGGGTTCGCGGATGGTCCAGCCGGTAAAGCACCTCGCCACTTCGGTGACATCGCGTTGCGAATAGCCACCGTCGACACCCAGCGTATGTAACTCCATCAACTCGCGCCCGTAATTTTCATTCAGGCCCTGATGGTTTCTCGAGTTTGGGCGCGGATCCGGGCCCCGCGATTGCCAGTTATCGAGATAGAAGAGCATGGCCGGGCTTTGGGCAGTGGCCAGCAGAAGGTCTTGGAAGTGTCCCAGCACGTGCGGGCGGATTACGTCGCGCTCGTACGATGTGACCATGTAACGGTCCGCGCCTTTGTCGAGAAATACGTTGAAGTGGTTGTACCAGAAGTCGGTCAAAACTTCTTCGAGCTGGCGGTTGCTGTAGATCGCCCGCAACAGTTTGCCCTCCATAAGATCCTGATTGACCACCTGAACCGAGCCCGCAAGAATCTGAATTTTCCGCCGCAGGTCGGGCGCGGCGGGGGCATAAAGCTTCCTCCGGGCGTTGTCGGGGAGAAAGTCCAGCACGTCGTACTGCTCGGCAGGCGGCATGGATTCGATTAGCGCTGCCTGGTCCGCCGGTTTTCCGTTCTGCAGGATTTGCTTCTGCTGATCGTCAAGCGGCCAGGTTTCCGGGATGATCTTCGAGTTCAGATCCTGGTTCTCCGTCAGGTCCTTACGCTGTAACCGGGCGACAAGCTTCTCGACAGCGTAGCGCGTTTCGATATCCGCCGGAAACGGCTGCTTGCCTTCCACCATTGCCTTAACCATTTGCGGAGTCGGATAGTGTTGAATCAATTCGGCCGAATTCATGCGAAGGCTGTCGAACGGAGCCAGTTTCGCGATTAGCCGCGGATCCTCGGGGATCGCCTGCGGATGCAGTTGCTGCTCAATCCACTGATTGAGGCCGATCCGTCTGACTGTTTCGAGGTCGTCCTCACGCGCCCCGAAGGTGAGCCGGTTCAACGCGTGAATCACCTTCTGATCCGGCGTCATCTGCGGAATCGCTCGGAGGGGCGCGGGCAGAATCTTTTTCTTCGCGTAAAGTCCGGACGAAATAGTTGCCAGAACGACCGAAAACGCAGCGACTGCTCTGCTCTGCATCGTTACCTGCTACCAGGTATAACTCATTCCGAAGGGAAGAGTTGCGGTAGCCAGGACGATGTCCTCTTTGCGTTCAATCCCTCTCACGGCGCAGAGAAACGACGATTGATACACCTCCGAGAAGGCTGGCCAGCGGTACCATGCAGCGGCTCATTACGGGAAGACTGGAGGACATAAAAGGCAGCAGGAGTAACCCGACACCGAAGCTTGTAACAAGACCGGGTAATGTTCCGGCGGATGACCAGAAGCCGACGCAAGCAACAGCGACAAGGACACCCAGCGTTGCAGCCACTCCCGGTATTTTCGAATCTTCGTATTCGGACAATACTCCGCACGGGGAGTCCGGGTTCTTCGGGAGACTTGGGTGATCCTCGGCGGTGGCGCTCTGGATGACTTCACCACGCATGTCCCCCGCGATCTGTTCTTTCGTAAGCGCGAACGAATAGATACGTACTTCGTCAATGGAGCCGGCGAACTCGAAGCCTTTGAAATCACTCCGGCGGCCCACGTATACCGCCGAGCGGGAACTGCGCTGTCCTCCTGTCACCGTGCCAAGCAGGAAGCCGTCGTCCAGCGCCCCGTTCAAGTACACATGCAGCGTCCGTGCCTGGGAGTCGTAAACCCCGGCCACGTGGTACCAGGCGCCGACGGCCAAAGGCGTCGCCCCATAACGAGCCATCAAATCACCGCACGAATTGGTGAGCTTGAAACCAACTCCGCGCAGTCGTTTGTCCACAGTTGTATCCAACTGATAACCGAGGTTGTTCTTAAATTGTGAGACAATCGCCGCGTCGTCTTTCGGGAAGGAGCTGGAGTTGATCCAGGCGCTGATGGTCATACTGCCCGTGAGCCGAAACGCCGTGGACTGACCGGCATCCATATAGTCCTTTGCGCCGTTAAAAGTGACTGCGCCGCCCCTCACACCGGTAACGCGCCTCGGCTGGTCCGGAAAGCTGCCGGACAGGTTGTGCCCGGATGAATCCAGGGCAACCCTGCCCGCCGGTTCGTCGAACTTCCAGTAAGCCTCAAGGGTTCCCGGGGATGTCGCTCCGCGAGCGTTGAAGGCGTCACCTGAGGATGCCCATGCCCCGACGATCAGAACCGACGCCATTGCCGCTGCGAGCGCCGCTTTCCATTTTCCAAGCCTCAACTCGGGTGAGTGGATTTTCCAGCGCCGGCTGATGAAGGCCCCAATGATCGTTCCGATAACGTTCGAAACGACGTCGATGACCGACGGGTCCCGGTACATAATGAAAAACTGGCTCGCTTCCGCTAATGTTGAGATGAGCGCGCCAACCAGAACCGCTCTGAGAAAACCTATCTCTGCGAGCACAATACCCACAGCGACGAAAGCGGCTATGTTTTCCGCGACATCATAAGCCTCGATGCTGAAGCCCAGAGTTTCGCGGCCCAGAGGTCGCAATTCCACCGGAATCATTGTCGCCGCGAGGACCAGCGTGATTACTGGAATTCTCAATACAACGACTGACTGCCGGGAAATAGATATCTGCGGAATTTCAGGCCTCTGAAACGAACGGCGACCGGTGGTTGCCATTCGCGCAGGCTAACGAACCCTGCCAAAGCAGGGCTGCTGAGACGATCCGCTCCCACGCACGAGACGAACGGAACATAATTTTGCCGGCGCTGCCGAACCCCATCCCATGTATGGGATTATGAACCATCGGTAGAGGCCGACACAAGTACGCCTCCAGGCGGCTATGCTGGCTCAGGGGCGTCAGCTTCGTGCGAGTGACTTTCTTGTGCGAATCTCCCGGATATGAAACTTTATTCCCCTTCACCGGATGGGGGCGGCTATCCGGGCTACCGCCCAAATCGATTCCTGACGCCATGAGCGACGCGGTGACGCTACCCGACCCTCATGGGCCTCTTAACACGGATCGGCGTTAGCGGTTTACGTGAGTCTTCTCCCAGGCCCTGACGTTAAGCCGAGACTGATCAAAGATCCGTTCATAGTTTCCTTTGAGAACCTTCTGGCGAGCATCCGGGCTTAGCAGACTCCACAGGGGCCCGTACTGAGAGTAGACTTTCAGGTACTTCTCCTGTGTGGCGGGCGCGACTTCGTCGGTTCCGAAGATAAAACGTTCCGGGTATCGATTGATCAGGTCGGCTACGATTCTGGTCGATTCCGGAGTCGATTCCAGATACTTGGCCACTTCATCCCAGGAGATGTCGAAATACACCCGATCGAACGCGTGATCCGTCAACATCGCCTCGACTATCGCAGCGTGGTTCTTCACCGGGCGTACAACCCGTCCCATGCCGGTATGTGCCCAGATGATGGTCGAGTTCGGATGGCGCCGGAACAAATCTTTGGTCTCTTCCAGATAGGCCGGCGTGGAACCCTCTTTTGCAAAAGGCACATCCATGTCGTTATGCAGGATCGATACGAGTCCCACCTCCGCGGCGAAGTCGAAGATTCGGTCCAGAGCCGGGTCCCGCAGGCTGGCGACTTCTCCCGCGACCTTGGCCGAAACAAACTCCTTGTGAATACTGAACTCGCCGATTCCCGTGAAGACGCCAGGGAAAGTCTGCAGCACGCGGCGGATGTGGTCGGCAGCATACATATCGGTGGGATTGAATCCCGTGATCATTGGATCGAGACGCGCCTGCTGCTCTTTCGGCAGTGACTTGTACGCCATCGCGATCCAGGCGTCCGTGAAAGAGTAGTAGTAAAGGGGAGCATCGGTGTTCAGATAATACGTGGGGGCACGGTCGCCATCGGAACGGTAAGACCACTGCTGTTGCAACGGTATGCCGAAGATAGCCACGCGGCCCACTTTGTCACCCATGATCTTAACGAAGTCGGCTATGCTGGTGCCCTCCTGAACGTAGTTTGTGAGGTGAAAGTGATCGTCGTTCAACTCGTAGTCAGGTGTTTGAGCCCTGACGGGAGACGCGATTGCGGCGAACAGGATGGTCAGGAATAATCGCTTCACAGAGCAGTCATGGCCTTTCAATAGAGCGCTGTCATGCCGATCGCAACGATCTGACCCGTTATCTGTCCCGTGTAGAAACCGAAGGTGCTGCTGACGGGAGAGTGATCGACATTGATCAGCTGGATATTCAGGCGGATGTTCCGCGTTTGCCAGGGATAATAGTTGCCGCCGAACAGGAATTCCTTCGGCCGTCCGTAATCACTGAAGACATAGGACATCCCCGCGTAAAGCTCGATTTTTTTGGGTACGATCATTTGCGCAGCCTGAACGTAGAAGCCCGTATCCCGAACCGCACCCACCGGTAAGGGCCCGTTCGCACCGAACTGATCCAGTTTTCGGTAGTAGCCCTCGCCTTGCAGCCAGAAGCCGTGGTATTTCATTCCGGCTGCCGCGGCCACCAATCTGTAGCGGGTCTTCTCCACAGTAACACCGTTGGCCAGGGCTCCCGTGTCAAAAACGTTCAAGCTGTCGGCCAAACGAAGGGTCGTATTCCCGGCGGGTTCGCCGATCTCGCTCTGCCGCTCTTCAGGGCTGTTAGTGAACGCGAGATTGAAGCGGGTCGCAAGTTTCTCATGCCGCTCGAAATCGCCGAAAGCGCCACGGGGGCCAAATTCTCCCGTAGTGGGTAGCCATGTCAACGCAACCCCTTCGGAGAGAGTCCGGTCGATTTTGGTGGCCGGGGTGTCGAGGTTACTGTTGTTGTTGCCAATCATCCACCGGTACTCTAACCGTCTGACAAGGATTCCCTGGCCAAATATGCCCTGTGAAAAGAAGGGCCGGAAGAATTCGTCGGCCATGACGCGATCGTAAGACTCCCAATAGGGGTGAGACCCCTGCAGCGATTGCGTACCGGGATAGGCATTCCAGCCTCCCCCAAGTAATACGTATTTATTGAACGTGTACGTGAGTGCCCCACCGACCGCCACCTGGTTTGTGTCCTGGACCGTCCACAGGAATGTGCCGTATTGAAACTTCGGCGTGAATAGCCACCCTTGGGTGAACAGCATCACCCTGTGAAACTGGAAATCCTGACGAGGGTCTACCGCTATGGGGCGGCCAAGATGATCCCGGGCAGTCTGATCGGCCGGCAGCTGGTTGAGGTAGCGTACCGCCATATACCCGCTGAAGTTCAGCGTCTCCGAGATCGCCTTGCGCCACGGTGAATCCGCGGCCTGGGTTGAACTCTCCAAACACGCCCGCTCGTCCGTCGGAGGCTTCCGGAAGCAGAGTTTTGTCATCGTCGTTGGCGTCAGCTACCTCGCCGGGGACACCTTCCCGCGGCCGGCGCGGCCAGCCGGCGGTGAAACCGGCTGGGCTCCGTTTGGCGGCACGGCGCCGGCTGGCGCTTCGAGTCTTTGGCGCAAAGCATTGACCTGCTCCATCAACTCGCGGTTCTGCTGTTCCAGCTTTTTGTTCTGTTCCACTACCTGATCGAGCGCCTTCAGGACGTCCTGCGTACTTCTGGACTGATCCGCGGGCGACGTCTGAGCGGTTGCGGAGCCGGCTAAAATCAATCCCGTTATGACCGTGAGGGACAGGGCAGTGGAGAAGAGTGTCATGGCTGCTTTCCGCTCAAGGAAGGGGCTATCTCATTCGGTCCGGGGATTCGTCGAACAGATTAAGGTGCAGCTTGCCAGCTACGTATTGAATCACTTCCTGCGCTTTTACGCTGTTGCCCGCGTCGTCCAGACGGGGCGAAAAGACAGAGATTGCACCCTCGCCGGGGATCACCGCGATGATGCCACCTCCAACACCACTCTTGGCGGGAACTCCGACGGTCCAGGCCCATCCTCCGGAACCGTCGTAAAGGCCGGCAGACATCATCGTCGCGAGGATATGCGAAGCGTTCTCGGGTTTGATTACCTGCTTGCCGGTGATCGGGTTCTTGCCGTTGTTAGCCAGCGTGGCAGCCATCATGCCGAGCTGAACGGTGTTGACGCCGACTGAGCACTGCTTTGTGTAGACATCGACCGACTCCATCGGGTCGGCGTAAATGCGCTCGTATTTCAAGAGAAGGGCTGCCAGAGCGCGGTTGCCCTGATTCGTGGCCGCCTCAGATTTGTAGACGTCGTTGATCAGGGTCAGCTTTTCACCCGCCGCATCGCTGTAGAAGTTCAGGATCTTATTCCACTTCTCAGCCGGCGCTTTTGGCGGGAATCAAGCTGACCGTAGCGATCGCGCCGGCGTTCACAAGGGGATTCCCCGTGTGGGTCGGCATCTCAACCACGGCCGTGACCGAGTTAAACGCCCGGCCTGTGGGTTCCGATCCGATCCTGGAGAAAACGGTCGCGGCCCCCAGCTCGTTCATGGCCAGCGCCAGAGAGTACACCTTGGAGATCGATTGGATGGAGAACGAATATTTGGTATCGCCGACCGAGTACATCTGTCCGTCGGTGGTTACCACGGATATGGCGAACAGTTTGGAATCAACCTGCGCGAGGTAAGGGATGTAGTCCGCATTCTTACCTTTTGTGTCACCCTTGAATTTCTGGTATGCCTCATCGACCGCGACCCGAAGCTTCTGCTGCAGCGCGGACGGGCTTTTGGCCGGGGCCGGGGCTTGCGCCCGCAACGGGGTCCAGGTGATAGAAGAGGCGGCCAGGACCGCTGCAAGGACGAGAGTCTTCGCGGAAAAGTTCCTGCTTGACATAATAAAGTCTCCTTTGTTCAAACCAACTATCTGTGACGAACCGACTCATCCGGGAAATTCGCCACGGGACTGGCGCCATGTTCTATTCCTGCCGAATGATAAGTTTTTGAAGCCCCGCGTTTGCGCTGCCAGTCAGACCCCTCCCCGGAGTTACATCCGGGCCGTTCAACGAAATCGTTCTTGTTTGAAGTCGAGGTTTGCGTTCGTCACGTCGGCGCAAGCGATGTCGACGCACGGTCTTAGATCGGGCTTCCGGCCGAAGGGTGGCCTCGGAGGCTGATCCGTGCCGTTGCAGGTCCAGTTACAAAGAACCGACGAAGCCGGGCGGCCGCAATTATGCACAACGCCGTTTGTGCACGGTCAAATACTCACTGGGTTCTTCAAGTCATCGTTTTCCTCGACTTCATCCGTCAGCGAAGGTGAGTAGTTCGTCGACGAAATTCGGAAGTTAGGATGCCGTGGATCGGAGGGCTGGTTTTTTTTATCTCAACGACGATGTGCCATGCCGGGATTCCGCCTTCACGAAACCTCTTTCAGGGTGGACTACAGGCACAGCACCGCTCGCAATGTTAAGCTGTCACGAGCTGAATTACCTTCCGCTGCGCCGGCGATTGGAAATGAAAGGAAATGTGGCGGCGAGTTTCCCGGTTATACACCCGATCCAGATGCGAATCGGAGGAATCTTCGCTGTTCGAATCCGAGTCGCGGACGGTATTGCGTCTTCCAAGAGACACTGGCAGCGGCTTTCGGAGTCGATTCCGCAGTCGTCGGTACAAAGGCACGCTCCAGTTCACTGTGCGTGGCCGCGGAGCCATGGAGACAAGGCGAATCCCCCGTACCCACACGGGGGTACGCTGGGCGCGAGCGGTTTTTCATGTTTGGTCATGGCGAGCGCAGCCATCGCGAGAGTGCCGAAGCGCTAATCCCGCACTGATTGCGCAGCGTCTTCAGCCGCTTTTTGGCGGCCCGGTCCGACCGCATTTGTCAGAGATAACTCTCGATTTCGCTGAGGTCGGCTATCGTCACATCGGCCGGGAAGCCTAGTCGCTCCATGTTCGCCTGAGACCGGTTGCACCAGAAAACCTTGAAACCAAATGCTCTGGCGCCAGCCACGTCCCACGAGTTCGACGACACAAAGAGAATGTCTTCGCGAGGAACATCGAGAACCTCGGGCGCCAGCGCGTAGACGCGTGGAGATGGTTTGTAACTTTTAACGCGGTCCACTGAAACGATTTCGGCAAAACAGGATGTTAGAGCATTCTCGTGAACCGCGGATTCGAGCATCCTGGGCGTACCGTTAGAGAGGATGGCCAGCGGGACGCCTTTCAGCGCATCCAGAGCCGGCTTGACGTCCGGAAAGGATGACGGAATCAGGAAAGCCTGCATAAGGCCGTCAAGCTGGCGCTCGCTCGCCTCAATCTTCAACTGGATGACGGCCGCACGCAATGCAGCTTCGGTGACTTTCCAGAAGTCCTCGTAGCGTTCCATGAGGGATCGTAGCCAGGTGTATTCGAGCTGCTTCTGCCTCCACAGGATCGAAAGCGCGTTGAGATCCCCGGGGATATCGCCGGCCGCACGTATGACAACCGAGTGCACATCGAACAATGTTCCGTAGGCGTCGAAGACGAGGGCCCTGGGTTTCATTTGCCTCTCCAGAGCGCGGTACACCAAACATATTCTGCACAGAACGCCGCGCTTCATTTAAAAGTTTATGAAATCGTTTGGCAGCTACGCATCGGGGCCAATAAATAAACGCAGGCGGGAATATCGTAATCGTGAGACGCGTGGAGCAGTTCTCAGCGTTCTTAAAGCGTCACTTCTCTCTGCTTCGGTTGGATGGCCGGAGTCTTGCGAGCGCGATCGATTGCGAATATGGACCTGGGTCCACCCCCGACGGTTCGCTTCAATTTGCTCCGGCATCGGACCGTCAGTGCACCGAATCGTCTCGCGGAAGGACGTGTATGACGTTAAATCTCGGCCGATCGTGCGGCTCCGGGCGTTCCAGTGTTTCGGACTCCTCGGCGACCCGGGCGAATAGGTTTGCGTCCCGATAATGCTTAATGCGTCATCGCGTACGTGATGTAGTTGAGGACGATGCGAAAGGCGAGTCCGGAAAACTTCTCGGGTATTCGCCGGTATTGGCCCACTCCCAGGCGTCGCCGAGATGCATGTTGGCGCAGATCGCCACCATGATGCGCCCGTGACTGTCGCGAATGGCCCGCCACCTGGGGACGTAGCCGTCCTTCTCATAGGTCCGGCCGGTGTTGACGTAAACCTCGCCCGGGATCTGAAACTTTTCGTGGATGTTGTACAGGACGTTGTAGATCGGGTCGTTATCCGGGAGATCTTCCACTGGCATCGGGCAGCACCATGCGCATGCCGGCCATAAAGTGCTCCCAGTCGTCTTCGCCGTGGAAGTGGTCCACCATCAGGAAGCCGCCCCTCGCAAGATACTCGTGCAGGCGTTTGGCCTCCTCGTCGGTGAAGGTCCAGGTGTTCACTCCGACGGCGTAGATCCAGGGATAGTCGAAGATCTGGTCGCTGTCGAGATCGACGACGTTCAGCGGCGACGGCGAGTTGATGCGGGTCAAGCGCCGCAGGACGATCAGGCAATCGTTGTCGGCTCTGGGAAAGTCCTGGGACCAGGTGCCGCGGACACTGCGATACCCGAAGCTCGCGCCACTGGCATAGCCGGAGTTGTACCGGAGCCGGCTGAAATAAAATTCCGACGGCTCAATAGGGCCTATCCCGTAGTCTGACTGCCGACGGCCTCCCCGTTGCAGTCGCAAATAGTCCGATGCTCACTGAAAACAGAAGAGCAATCAGGACAAACGGACGCGCCAGCTTCATTGTGAATGACCTTCGGTGTCTTGAAGAGTATCACGAGTGCGGCGCGGGTACCACGGGGAATTCGCAGCTGGCCTGACGCGAGCGTTACTATGGGTCGGAGAATTCGTGCCGCTGAAGTACGCGGCGTTTCTCACGCCAGGCTCTCTCATGCCCAGCTCTCACTGCCCAGCTCTCATGCAACGACGCGACTTTCTCAAACTGGCCGGGCTTGGCGGCCGCAAGCGCACCGCTGGCCGCCCAGCAAGCGCCAATGCCTGCCGCCCTCGCGCCATCGGTCTCCGCAGAGACTTGGCCAAGACCGATTTCACGCTGGAAATCGCGCCCGGTCACGGTGGAACTGGCGCCCAATCGCATTCTCAGCACCATCGGGTACAACGGCACTTCGCCGGGGCCGCGGCTGCGGATGAAGGAAGGCGTGCCGGTCACGGTGAACGTGGTCAACAACACCGACGTGCCGGAGTATGTGCATTTTCACGGCTTGCTCATTCCCTCCGATGTGGACGGATCGGAGGAAGAAGGCACTCCCGCGGTGCCTCCGCACGGAAGCCGCAGCTATCAGTTCACGCCCACGCCCGCCGGCACGCGCTGGTATCACACGCACACCATGTCGATGGACGACCTGCACCGCGGCAGCTTATACCGGGCATGTTCGGCTTTCTGATCATCGAGGGAGCGAACAATCCCGGCAACTACGATCAGGAACACTATCTGGCGCTGCGCGATTGGGAGCCCTATTTCACCAACCAGCTGATGGATAACGACGATCTCGATCCCGCGCTGGCCGCAAGCCGGAAAAGCCGGCGGTGCTGGATACGCGGCCGCCCGGGCTGGAGGTGGCGGCCGATATTTTTTCCATCAACGACAAGGCGCTCGGCGCCGGCGAGCCGATCCGCGTGCAAGCCGGGCGAGCGCGTGATGTTTCATTTTCTGAACGCCAGCGCGATCGAGAACCGCCACCTGGCGCTGCCCGGCCACAAATTCAACGTGATCGCGCTGGACGGAAATCCGGTGCCGACGCCCGGCGGCCGTGGACGTGTTGATGCTGGGTCCGGGCGAGCGCATCGATGCCTGGGTGGAGATGAACCAGCCCGGCGTCTGGATTCTGGGCGCGCCCGAGGATCCGGTGCGCGAAGGCGGCCTGGGCATCGTCATCGAATACGCCAATCAGCGCCGCACGCCGCAGTGGATGGCGCCGCCCAAATCCGCTTGGGACTACACGATCTTCGGCAAGCCGCCGTCGCAACCGGCGCCCACCGAGAAACTGGACATGGTGTTCGAAAAGGTGCCGCGCGGCGCCGGCAAATTCAACAGCTTCACGGTGAACGGCAAACCCTATCCGCACGATCAGGAGTTTCTGCTCAAACAGGGCACGCGCTACCGGCTGACGTTTCATAACCGCACCGACGATGCGCATCCGCTGCACCTGCATCGCCACCAGCTCGAGATCGCCGAGATTTACGGCAAAGCCACTTCGGGCGTGATCAAGGACACGGTCGTGGTGCCCACCTACGGGCGCGCCAGCGTGGACTTTACCGCCGACCAGCCGGGGCCGACGTTGTTTCACTGCCATATCCAGCAGCACATGGATTACGGGTTCAAGGCGCTGCTGCGCTACGCGTAAGACCCGCGGATTATTGTTTGACGAATTTTTGCACCTTGCCGCTTAGTTGTGCCAGGTAAACATCGCCGGAGTCGGACGCCGCAACACCGTGCCCGCCGGCCGCAGTCCCATTGGGCAATCTTCCGACGACTTCTCCCTTCAGGTTCAGCAACACAGCGCCCGCCCAGATGTGCTGGTCCTTCGTCATGAAGAGCGCCGAGACAGCTTCGAGAACGGGCCACTCGGTGAGAAAGTGACCGGTGGAATCAAAAACTTCGATTCGATGGGTTTCCCGATCCGAGACGTAAACCTTGCCTTGGGCATCGACCACGACCCCGTGCGGAAGTTCGAACTGACCGGGCCCCGTTCCGCGCGTCCCCCACTCCAGCAGGTAATGTCCATCGTGCGAGAATTTCACGACCCGGTTGCCGGCGTAGCCGTCCGAAATATAGAAGTCGCCATTCGGAGCAAAGGCCACGTCCGTTGGCAGGTTGAACGTATCGTGACCGGCTCCGGAAACCCCTTTGTGACCGAGTTGCATGAGGATCTTGCCCTGCGGATTCATTTTGTAGATCACGTGACCGGGAGCGTCGATGGCCCAAATGTTGTGCTCAGGGTCTACGCGAATGGAATGCGCGCCACAGGAATCGCACCCCGCGGGTCCATAGATGGCCGAGTAGAGCGCGTGGCCGGGCACGCGGTCAGCCTGAGCGATGGCGCCAACTTTGCCTTCGCTGAACATACCGTCGCCCCAGGAACGCACGAATTTTCCGCTGCTTTCGAATTCCATGATCGGGTGGGCGCCGCGATGCAGCACGAGGATGTGGCCCTGGGCGTCAACCGCGACGCCGGATACTTGAATGAAATTCCACGGGCCGCCCGGCGTCCCGGCCGCGTTCAGGACCGGCGTCGGCCATTCCGGCACCTCTTTGTAGCCCATCGTAGGGGCATCGGCGCCGAGTTTGGGAGCGCCGGCGGGCTGTCCGAAAGTGAGCAGTGACAGACCGAACGGAAGCAGGACAAAACGATGAAGGCGCATAGCGGATACTCCTCCTGACGGTTTCAGGATGGAGTTTATCAACTTCGGAGTCAGCGGAGTTCACGGTACAACAGCGATTGCAACGCATTTGCGACGGCTTGCACGGGGTTGGCAACGGACGCCTCCGCGCGCCATCCGACAAACCCATCGGGGCGCACGAGAACTGCCCCTGATGGCGTCATCCCGTAAGCGGCGGGAAACGCGTTTTCAGGATCGACGATTCCGTCTTCTCCGACAACAAGCACCTCAACGCACGCGTTCGCACTATCTAGCCAGGACCTTCCCTCAGGGCCGGCCAGCAAGACGAAACTCCGGCCAAACAGGTCGAGCGTGGAGATTTTTTCACCGTTGCGTTCGAGCCACACATGCGGAGCGCGCGTGCCCGGCCGCCCCTTCGATTCACGTGGATTTTCGTGTAGTGGGCCGGAAGCGTAGCAATACCCCAACTCGATGTTTAAATCGTCTTCCAGCGGCTGCATCCCCGTCGTCCCGAGATAGGAAGCAGCGCGCGTAACATACCGCGAATATGCCTGCTCAACCGTGAAGGCGGACGCCGGACGCCGTTCAGGGTCGTACGTCGAAAGCAGGCCGGGGCCTGCGATCCCCTTCAACACGAGCGCAAGCTTCCACGCGATGTTATGCGCGTCGTGGATCCCGGTGTTGCCGCCGAAACCACCATAGGGAGGCATCACGTGCGCTGCGTCGCCGGCCAGAAAGACACGGCCCTGGGTGAAGCGCTCGGCGACATCGGCGGTCGATTGCCAGCGCATTACGTTCTCTATCATGACGGGAACTTCAGCCGTTCCCAGCGCTGCGTGAACGTATTCGACGCAGCGTTCAGTGGTCAGGCCATTCGATACATTCGTCTCTGGCCGGGCCGGATCACCGATGGTATGCACGGCGAGAAATCCCGATTCGTACGGCTTTTCGATCCTGAAGAACCCCCGCAGCCTCGGGTTCACCACCATGATTACGCTCAAATTCCGTCCACGTATCAACGGCGCGACTGGGGCGCGAAAGTAAATAGTGACACTGTTGGAAAAGACGCCCCGGCCAGGCATGGGGATTCCCAGACGATCGCGGATCGAGCTGTGAGAGCCATCGGCGGCGACCATATAGCGAGCCCGCACAGTCTTCCTGATGCCGCTATCGCGATCCTGGATCACTGCGGTCACACCATCCGGGTCCTGTTCGAACGAGATCATGTCCGTCCCAAAGCGCAATTCCGCTCCGAGCTCAGCTGCGCGCTTCCGAAGTAAAGGTTCGAGCACGCTTTGTGTGATGAAGACCCGCGCGCAGGGACTGACGTCCCTTACTCCTTCATTCAGGTTTGCGATGTACCATGCGAGTTCCTTCCCCGCCAGAGTTTCGACGGCCATGATCGCGCCGTCCTGATCGAACTGCTCGCCGGATTTCTCGCCCACCATGCGTTCGATGCCAACACCCCGGAAAATCTCCATCGTGCGCTGATTGATCATCGCCGCTCTGGGATGAATGGCGGTTCCATGATGGTGCTCGACTGCAAGCACGGGGATGCCATGATACCCGAGGAGCAGGGCGGTAGACATGCCCACGAGGCTGCCGCCCACAATCAGAACCGGGATTTCGATGTCAGCCATGTATGGAAAAGCGGCTAGCGAATCAGAGCCGGTCCGGCGGCCAGACAGGCAGCGCACGGGAGTTCACAACCCAGGAATTCGGCGCGCCCTTCTGCCGACGTGACCCACGGCCTCGTTGTCCACGGCGGGTCATGGCGGACGTGTTGAGCATGCCCGCACTCCAGTTCGGCGATCCAGTCGCCGTGCTCGTCCTGATGAAAGTTCACGATTCTGCGTTTCACACGAACGGTTGAACGATCCAATGCTGCTTATTTCCTTCTGAATACCGACTCGTCCTTAAGGAGTTGCTCGTAATGCTGAATATCGGTGTTGTTTTCGGCGCATTCGTATTCCCGTAACCGCGTGCCGGGCCGAAGCATGATCGAACTATGGATGATCCACGGCTTGGTCAGCACCTTCGGGTCTTCGACCGAGACATCGTAATTGATGCGGTTGTAATCGACTCGCGTATAGCGTTCCGTCACGTGCATCGCCTCCGAATGGAAGGTCCCGGTCGCCCCGATCCACGTGCGGTCGTTGAATCCAGTCACATCCACTACGAGCGTGTCGCCTTCCCAATGGCCAACTGAATCGCCCATATAAGAAGGTTCAATATCGTCTGGATGTTTCGCGTTCAAAGGAATTACGCGGAACTCGTGAAACACCTCATAGAGCATGATCACCTGCGTCGGCGTCTGAATGATCTGCAGCGGGAAAAGGCCAACGGTTGTTGAACGCGGAATGCCTGCCATCAGGCAGCGCGCCATGGGATCGTCGATGCCTCTGCGATCAAACGACTCCTGGACTTTCGCCTTCGCCCAATCCTGATAGGGCGCCGGTTGGCGGGGCGGCAAGGAAGTCGCCGCTCGTCCGCTCCGGGCCGGCGCGGGGCCGCCCCCCAACGACCCCGGACTGTTGGCCTCCTCCCACGTCCCCACCCGATTGCTGCCGCCCTGCCACACTCCCGTCATGTCGGGCTTTCCGTCCGCAGTTCGCGGCATTGGAGGAGTTGCGGTTTTCGCAGGTGTCTGCCGCTCCTGGCCAGATCCCGCGTCAGGCAAACTCAGTGCCATGCTCGCAAGAAACACGCCGTTGAGCATCTTCAGGAGACGGCAGTTCACTGCGCCACCGCCGAGACACTACCGCCGTCACCGGTGCCCGCCGGCGGCCCAAAGAACAACTTCTTCCCGTCCTTGAAAGTCACCTCTCTTGAGTGGGCCCAATTCGTGCCGTCCCTCGCCCTCCAGCCAAAGACCGTGATCGTATCGCCTGGCCGAAGCGTCACATCTCTTTTCCAGCCTGTCCGGTACAAAACGTTTGGGGGAAATCCCTCAAACTTCCAGTTCGCCACCACTCCTTTGCTGTCGGTCACATCCAGGTAGAAATAGCTGTGGGGGTTCATCCACTCCACTTTTGTGACGACTCCCGTCAACGTAATCGGCTTGTTTGCGTCATACTCCGCGCCGAATGAATGATGCCCCGCGGCAGGCGAGGCCAGAAACAGCGCAGACACCGTCAGACTCAAACAGAATCCTGTATTTTTCATGTCAATCCCCGGTTCCAGGAGTCTACATCAATGCTGTGCGCCTGGACAGTTCGTTCAACCTGTTGCACACTTGATCTGGCATGGCCAATTCGCTGGAACGCGCTTTCGCAGTTCTCGATATGGTCGAGAAGATCCCCGGCGGTCTCCGGAACGCCGAGATCGCCCGCCGTTTGCGCATGCCCAAAAGCACCTGCTCCTGGATCCTGACGCGTCTCGAGCGTGCGGGCTATCTGATCTGCGACGGCGACACCAGACGCTACAAAATCGGCCTGAAAACGATCGCGCTGGCGCACGGCGCTTTTCGTGAACTTGGTTTTCGCTCCTGCGCCGAACCGGTGCTTTATCGCATTGCCAGCGAGACCGGCCTCGCCGCCGGAATCGGCGTGCTGGAAGGCCGCCAGGTTCTCGTGGTGGACCGCGTTGAGGCGCCCGAGTTCTCAGGTTCGCGGCGATTCATCGACGAACGTCCCCGGGATCAGCGCGAAATCGGTCGCGAACTTCCGGCGCATTCCACGGCCCTCGGCAAGGTGTTGCTCGCTCACCTTCCCCGCGCCGCGCTCCTCACATGTCTGGACGAACTGGTTCTTACGCAGCGCACGCCCAGGACCATTGTCTCGCAGGCCGACCTTCTGCTGGAACTCAGGAAGATCCGGCGGAAAGGCTACGCTACGGCGGATGAAGAGCACTCCCGTGGTGTCCGCGCCATGAGCGCTCCGATTTTCGATTTTACGGGCGCTGTTCCGGCAGCGATCTCGGTGAATGGCAGCCCCTCGGCCGCTGTATGGAAGGCTCCGCGCAGACTCATTGCGCTGGTTACCGCCGCCGCGCACGACATTTCCAGCAGTGCCCGGTTCCCCTTCGTCGGCTGAGCGCTGCTTGCGGAGGCCCATAGCGTGTAGTAATTTGGCGATGCTGGTTCCAGGGAAGTGCGGACAGAAGCGTCCGTCCCGGTACGCTTACATCGAAAGGAGAAACACCTTGAAGAAAGCGATGTTGTTCGTAGCGCTGCTTGCGCTGAGTATGACGGCTTCCACGGCGACGGCGCAGGACGCCTCGAAGTTCAACGGCACATGGAAGGGCGCGGACGGCGGGCAGATGCGCAAACTGACCGTGAAGGATGGCGTTGTGTTCATGGAGGAGACGCAGCCAAACGGCCGCGTGATCCTTCGCCAGTATCCCTTTCAAGGGCAGGAAATCACCATGACCGAAGGCGTCTGGAAGGACTCGAAGGCCACAGGCAAGATGGAAGGCAACAAGCTGGTTGTCGAAACGACGATGCCGACCGGCATGAAGTGGCACGATGAGTGGACCCTGGCCGAAGACGGCATGAGCTATTCGGCGTTGCGGCAGATGGTCTCGCCCGGAACCGGCGGCGGCTTCGGCGGAGGCCGCGGCGCGGGTGCTGGTGCAGGCGCAGGTCAGGGTGGTGCGGGGGCCGGCGCTCCTCGCGGCGGCGCAGCGCGGGGTGGTGGCGGCCCGGAGACCTTTACCAAAGTTGAATAATCTCGCGAGTTCGGCCGAGGAGACATCAATTGAGCGTTACCCAGCGCGGCACGGTGATTCCGTCAAAACAGGATCGAATGCCCTCAGAGTTCCGCGAGTCGGCGATCGGGTCTCTCCGCCCCCATGTCCTCAATCCGGTTGATTTCGCGAAAGCGGTGATCAGATAGACCATAGGGCGGCAGGGAGGCGTGGTTCCGCCCCAACTGGCTGTCCTGGACATTTTTCGGCCGGCCGGTTATCCTCCTCTACCGCGACGCTCGGATTCGGACGGTACGCTCGAGCTCGTCGCGGACTTCAAGGATTTTCAGGCGCAGGTCGGGATCGACCGGATTGTTTTTGAGAAAGTCATCGACCGTCTGGAGCGCCGCGGGCGAGTGCTGATTTCCCACGAAGCTGTCGAGCCAGTCCACGATGAAGAAGATCTTTCGCTCCCGCTTCAACTGCGGCAATGCGTCGAGCGCGGGTTTGAGCCAGGCTGACGTGAGGTCCGACTGGCTCCAGTAGTTGAACGATGAGAGGCTCGCAGTGATCCAGTCTTCTTTTACTCCAGACGATGCAAGATACTCGGCGAAGTATTTGCGCTTGTTCTCAGTCGTGGCGAATCCGGCGCCTGAGACGTAAGCGTACTTGGCTCCGTCGTCGGAGGTGTCGCGCTTTGTTTCCGCAGCGAGTAGCTCGGGGCCGTCCGGGTCTCCGCCCGCAACAAGCGCAGCGATGATGTTCCATCGGTCGCGCTGCTTCAGGGGAACGCCGGGAATCGTGATGCGGCCCGTGAAAAGATCTTTCAGCACTCCGCGGGCATGTTTTGTAGTGGCGATGGCAATAAGGCCACGGAAGTAAGTGATTCGCAGATCGGTAGTGGGCGCTTCGGCGATCTCACGGATCAGCAGATTCTCGAAGGGTTCGGCTATTGAGGCGCGCTGCTGGTCCGGCAGGTAATCGGTGAAGGCAGTGCGCATGCGGCCCAGAATCGAAACGGCAAGTTCAGGGTCCTTTTCCGCGGACAGAAGCCGCAGCCCGAGCTCTGAGTATGCAAGGGGCGTCATCCTTCTTTCACGCACGCCGTCCCACAGCGCTCCCCAGAGCAGCGCGCGAAGAAAGGGATCGGAGACCTGCGCAAGCTTATCGACAACCGCGCTCTGACTCTTCGCATCGAGAAGGAACAAACCATAAGCGTGGTCTTCGTTGTTGCCGAAGACGTAGTCCGGGCAGCCTTTGCCGATCGCGCCGGGAACGGGAGCTTCGGCGCCGATCGAGCGACGCCGGTATGCGCTCAAACTTGTCGTTGTAGGCCAGCAGCACTTCTGTGCTGATCGGCCAGACATGGCCTTCGCCGAGAATGTCCTTCTGCCGGATCTGGAACGAAGAAATCCGGCGCTGCGGGTCGCAGGACCATTCGATGTCCACTTCAGGCATCCCAGGTTGCTCGACCCAGGCTTTCGCCCACGGCTTCAGATCCTTGCCAGAGGCGCGCGAAAAGGCCGCGATCAAGTCGCTCCACTCCGCATTTCCGTATGCGTGCTCGCGCAGAAAGACGCGCACGCCGTCGCGAAAAGCGTCCTCGCCGATGTTGTACGCGAGGACGCGCAGCAGGCTCGGCGCCTTCTGGTAGACGATGGCGCCGTAGGCCGACTTGGCGTCCTTCAGGTTGGCAATCTGCTGGTAGATCGGCGTGGTGCCGTGCGTTTCGTCGATCGCATAAGCCGCCGGCTTGATGGATTGGTAGAAGCGCTTCCAGACGGCTTCGGGAGAGCCCATTTCCGCCAGTCGTGTGGTACGCCATGTACTGCGCGAAGCCTTCCTTGAGCCAGAGGTCGTCGAACCAGCGCATCGTGACGAGGTCGCCGAACCATTGGTGCGCGAGTTCGTGCAGAACGGTTTCGGAGCGCGCGGTTGTAATCGTTGATCGTCGGGACGGTGCGGAAGAGGACGACGTCTTCGTTGAAGAAGGTGGCGCCGGCGTGCTCCATGCCACCGTAGGGGAAGCCGGGGATCAGCACCTGTCGTATTTCGGAAAGGGGAAAGGCTGGGCGAAGAAGGCGCTCATGAGGTCCATGCCTTTGCGCGTGGTCTCGGCCACCGCGGGCCATTCTTCTTTCGCGCGCGCCAGCATGGATTTGCGGACGAAGAGGCGCAGGCCGGAGCTGTCGAGGAGTTTCGAACGGTCCGGCGGCGAAGGCGAAGAGATAGGTGCTGATTGGCTTCGTTTCTTCGAATGGAAGTGTGAGGACGCCCGTCAGCCCGACCGTACGGTGGTATGCGCGATGTTGCCGTTCGATACCACCATCCAGTCTTGCGGCACGCTGACGGTCAGCGTGAATCGCGCTTTGAGGTCGGGCTGATCGAAGCAGGGGAACGCGAGGCTCGCGTCCATGGGAACGAAGAGCGTGTAGAGATATTCGCTGCCGTCCGGCGTGTCGACGTAGCGCGTGATAGCGCGGTTCGCTTGCGCAATGCCCGAATCGAAATCCAGCTCGATGCGGTTGTCGCCCTGGCGCAGGTTTTTGGCGGAAAGGAGGATGTGTCCGTTGCTTTGTCGGAGCAGTTCAGCGGAGCCGTTGACACGCAGGTTGCGGGCGGCTCCGTTGACGACTTTTCCCTGGGGGTCCAGATCGCGGAAATCGAGAACCAATCGGATCGGGGACCGACGCGAGATCGAACCTGATTGCCAGTTCGCCCGGCATTCTCGCCGCGCGTGGTTTCAACTCGACGTTCAACTCGTATCGTACGTTCGAAACGATCCGGGCGCGTTCGCGGGCGAGGTCACGTGAAACGCCTTCGGTTACGGGTTCGGCGCAAAATGCGGGCATCATGATTCCCAGCCAGATTCCAGACGAGACGAGTGCAAATCTCTGGTACACGGGCAGAGGTTAGCACGAGTCGCGAATCGGCTGCGACTGGCATGGCATCGTAGTGTCTATGACCTTGTTCTCGCCCCTGGAGATCCGCGGAATTACGCTGCGAAATCGGATCGCCGTTTCGCCGATGTGCCAGTATTCGAGCGAAGACGGGTTCGCCACTGACTGGCATATGGTGCATCTGGGCAGCCGGGCAGTGGGAGGAGCGGCCCTCGTGATGACCGAAGCGACCGCTGTGGAAGAACGGGGCCGCATTTCGCCGGGCGATCTCGGCATCTGGAAAGACGATCATATTGCGCCCCTGGCCCGGATCACCGCATTTATTCGCAGCCAGGGCGCGGTGCCTGGAATTCAATTGGCGCATGCCGGACGCAAAGCGAGCACCAACATTCCATGGCGGCATGGGGGCGCGCCGATTCCGGTTGGACAAGGGGGATGGCCTCCCCTGGCGCCGAGCCCTGTTCCGTTTCATGAGCAGGGTTCGACGCCGATCGAGGTTGGCGTTGCCGACATCGGAATGATCGTGGAGGCGTTTGCAGAGGCGGCACGGCGCGCGCTCGAAGCCGGATTTCAGGTGGTTGAGATTCACGGCGCGCACGGGTACTTGCTGGACGAATTTCTCTCGCCACTGGCGAATCACCGGACGGACGAATACGGGGGCAGCTTCGAAAACCGGATTCGAATCGTTCTGGAGACGGTTTCCACGATCCGGGCCGTCTGGCCTGAGTCTTTGCCGCTGTTTTTGCGAATTTCGGCGACCGACTGGGCGGAAGGGGGATGGGAGGTCTGCGATTCCGTCGAGCTGGCCCGAAAGCTCAAGCCGCTGGGCGTCGATCTGATCGACTGCTCTTCCGGAGGGATGGTGCCTTGGGCGCAAATCAAGCCAGGACCAGGATTTCAAGTGCCGTTTGCTGCGAGAATCAGGCAGGAGGCCGGAATTTTGACGGGGGCGGTGGGGATGATTACCGAACCGGATCAGGCGGACAAAATAATTTCGGGCGGGCAGGCCGACCTCGTCCTGCTCGCCCGTGAATTCCTGCGCGACCCCTACTGGGCTCTGCGCGCGGCAAAATCCGCCGGAACGGCCGTCGCCGCACCCGTTCAATACACGCGCGCGTGGTAATTAGCGGCGTCCGCCGCCACCACGAACCGCGCCACCACGGTATCCGCCACCACCGCTGCGGACCACTGCCCCTCCGTAACCACCGCGATAGCCGTAGCCGCCGCGGTATCCGTAATATCCGCCACGATAGCCGCCGTAGTATCCACCTCTGTATCCGTATCCGATTCCAACACCAACGCCATAGTACGGATAGCCGTAGGCATAAGGATACGGGTAGTAGGGGTAACCATAATACGGGTAGGGATACGGATAACCATAAGCGGGATATGCCGGATAGGCAGGAACGCCAACTCCGATCCCCACTCCGACTGCCACCCCGGCCTGGGCGTGAGGCGCCGGGATCAAAATCAGCAGGGCAAGAAGGGCGACAAGAGGGATTCCGACTCTCTTCAGCATTTGTTCACCTCCGTTTATTAGACGTAAAATTTGCGCGCTGGTTTCCGAAGGGTGCGCAGGGTTGAGCGCAGGGGCGGCTGTATACTGTCGGTTGCCCGGGAGGCCCATTATGAAGAAGTTAAGACCCGCGGCGCTCACGCTCTCCCTGTTGCCGGGGGTGAGCGTGATCGCATTTCTTCCTTTCCTCCGTGGCGAGGCGAGCCCGGCGAAGATTCTCACGGGCCATTCGGCCTTCGTCTCGTCGTTCGCCGTCAGTCCCGGCGTATTCCGGAAGATTACGACGGCCGATTTACCCAAGCCGTTTGCGACGGAGTCCGCATCGACGAAATCGCGGATCGTACCGCGCCCGGCGGGTGCGTTGCCGCTGGCTCCGGCGGGATTTCGTGTCGGACTCTTCGCCGACGGTCTGAAGATGCCGCGCGTGATTCGCGTCGCCCCAAATGGCGACATATTTCTGGTGGAGACCCAGGCGGGGCAGGTTCGGGTTTTCCGGGGTATGTCCCCGGACGGAAAACCCCGCGAAACCGCCGTCTTCGCCACCGGCTTTCATGAGCCGTATGGTGTGATCTTTTACCCGGCGGGGAACAATCCGAAATGGGTTTATGTGGCGAACACCGATTCCGTGGTCCGGTACGCCTACAAATCAGGCGATATGAAGGCCAGCGGCAAGGCGGAAACGGTGATCCCTCTACTGCCCTCGAACCGTCCCCGGGATGAAGTGGCATTCAGCGCATATGATCGCGCGGTGGACGCCGGGCGCGTCCCTCCGGATCACGGCCACTGGACCCGGGATCTGGCGCTGTCGCTCGACGGCAAATATCTGTTTGTCGGGGTGGGATCGGCTTCGAATCTGGACGATCCGGACGACCATCCGACCGAGACCCGTCGCGCGAACATCCTCGAATACACGCCCGATGGCAAGTTTGTTAAGGTTTACGCCTCCGGGATACGGAACCCTTCGGGCATCGCGGTCGATCCGGCGACCGGTCAGCTGTGGTGCTCGGTGAACGAACGCGACGGACTGGGCGACGACCTGGCTCCCGATTACATCACCCATGTGCAGGAAGGTGGATTCTACGGCTGGCCCTGGTATTACATGGGCGGCAATCCTGATGCGCGATTGAAAGGAAAGCACCCCGAACTGAAGGACAAGGTAATTGTGCCTGATGTCCTCCTGCAATCGCACTCGGCTTCGCTCCAGATGACCTTCTATGATGGCAAGCAGTTCCCGCCCGGGTATCGCGGCGACATTTTTGCGAGCCAGCACGGTTCGTGGAACCGGATGGTGCGTTCGGGCTACGAGGTGGTGCGGGTGCCGTTGAAAAACGGGAAGTCGGACGGTGTGTACGAAGATTTCCTGACCGGTTTCCTCACCCCGAACGGCGATGTCTGGGGCCGTCCCGTGGGAGTGGCGACGGCTCCGGACGGATCGCTGCTGGTTTCCGACGACGGGTCGGGTTCCATCTGGCGGGTTAGTTATACGGGCAAGTAACCGATTTCCGCGCGGGCACGCTGAACGATGGTGAGGAATCTGCCGGCGAGTTCGCGAATCCAGTTGCGATCCCGCGACCCAATCGCCGGAGGCGGGATCAATTCACCCCGGATGCCGAGCGCCGTCGCGCCTGCATGGATGAAATCTCTCGCGGTTACCTGATTCACGCCGCCGGAAGCGATGAATGCGGCGTCAGGGAACGGGGCCCGCAAAGCCTTGATGTAACTTGGACCGCCGATTTGTGCGCAGGGGAAGAGTTTTACCATGTCGGCGCCCGCTTTGAGCGCCGCTACAATTTCGCTCGGTGTCAGCGCGCCCGGAATCGAGGCCGTGTGGTGCTTCAATGTGAAGTCGACGACTTCGGGATCGAAGCCCGGGCTGGTTATGAAGGCCGCACCGGCGTCTATTGAGGCGCGCGCGTTTTCGACGCTCAGAACCGTGCCGGCGCCAACCATAAGTTGCGGATGACTCTGGGCCAGTTCCGCGATCACACCGACCGCGCCAGGCACCGTCATTGTCAGTTCCACGATCGAAATTCCCGCTTCGAACATCTCATCGGCGGCAAATCTGGCGTCGTCCGCGGAGGGAACCCGGATCCCCGGCAGGATGCCGATTTCCCGGATTCGCGAACATACTTCATGTTTACCCGGCATGGATTCGACGCGATCTACTGAAGGTCGCCTTCCGGAGCCGGCAGGACATCGCGTTCACCCGCGATCCACACGTAAAGTGTGGGGAGGAGGAAAACGCTCAGCAGCAGAGCCAGCAGAAGGCCACCGACGATGACGATTGCGAACGGCTTTTGCGAATCCGAACCGATGCCGCGCGAGGTGGCGGCGGGCAAGAGGCCGATACTGGCCACAAGCGTTGTCATCATGATCGGCCGCAGCCGTTGAACGGCGCCTTCGACAGCCGAATCGAAGATCGAATGGCCGCGGACGCGCAGCTGGTTGATGTATTCGAGCATAATGACGCCGGTCTGCACCGAGACGCCGAACAGCGCCAGAAATCCGACACCCGAAGACACGCTGAAACGCGTATGGGTGAAGAGGAGGGCAAGCAGGCCGCCGATGGGGGCCATCGCAACGTTGGCCAGAATCAGGAGGACCCACTTCGGTGAGTTGAACATCGTGTAGAGGATCAGGCAGATTACGAGAATCGTTATGGGAACGACGATCGCCAGCCTCTTCGAAGACCTCTTCTGACTTTCGTACTCGCCCGCCCACTGAAGGTGATAGCCGACCGGAAGTTTGACCTCTTTGCCGACTTTGGCAATCGCCTCTTCGACCGTGCCGCCGAGGTCGCGTCCGCGGACGCTGTACTTGAGTGCGACATAGCGGGAGTTGTCTTCGCGCGAAATCTGAGAGGCGCCATCCAGCGTTTTCACGTCGCAAAGCTGAGCCAAAGAGACACGCTCGCCCGAGGGAGACAAGAGGCGTATCCGCTCAATCGCGTCTTTCGTATTTCGATATTGCGGGAGATATCGCGCGACCAGATCATAGCGCTGCTCCCCTTGAAGGACCTGCCCGATGGTGTTACCGCCGACAGCGGTTTCCACCGCGTTTTGCACATCCGCGACATTGATTCCGTAGCGAGCGGCCGCCGCACGGTTCACCACGAGGTTCAGGTTCGGCTGACCGACAACGCGAAAGAGCCCCAGATCCTGGACTCCGTTGATTTTGCGCAGAACGTTAACAATTTCATCGCCCTTATCCTCCAGCAGCCTGAGGTCGTCGCCATAAATCTTGACCGCGAGCTCACCCTTGACGCCGCTGACCGCCTCTTCCATGTTGTCGGCGATGGGCTGCGAAAAATTCCAGATGACGCCCGGAAGCTTCTCCAGTTCGCGGTCCATCGCTCCGATCAGTTCGTCTTTGTTCTGATTGAAGACGGGACGCCATTGCTCCTTGGGCTTCAGATCGACGAAGTATTCGGTGTTAAAAAAACCGCCGGTATCGGTGCCGTCGTCCGGCCTGCCCACCTGCGAAACCACTGTTTTGACTTCAGGAAACGAGGCAAAGATAACACGCGCCTGATCGGTGAGCCGGATGCCTTCGGTGGGCCCGGTACTCGGCGCTAACGTGCCGCGCGCCCAGATTGCGCCTTCATCCAGATGCGGGAGGAACTCGGAGCCGATAGCGCCGCCCATGGCGAGCCACGCGGACAGAGCGAGCGCGCCCGCCGCAACGGAGACCGTAATCCAGCGCATCTTTATCGCCATCTGCACGGATGTGCGATAGGCGCGGGTAATCCATTCCATAAGCGGATTGCGCCATTCGCGGGTATTCTTTCCAAAAACAAAGCTCGATACCGCGGGGGCAATCATCATGGCGAAGATAAGCGCGCCAAGCAGGGCAAAGCTGACGGTCCACGCCATGGGCTTGAACAAGCGGCCTTCCACAGCCTGCAGGGTGAATATCGGCAGATACGCGGTGATGATAATGCCGATCGCGTAGAACACGGGACGCTGAACTTCGTGAGCGGATTCGCGGATGGTCTGCGTCGTCGATATGGCAGTCTCACCCGTATGCGTTTCGGTTTTGTGGCTGAGATGGTGAACGATATTTTCCACCATAACGACGGCGCCTTCGACCACCATCCCGAAGTCGAGCGCCCCAAGCGAAAGCAGATTCGCTGGAATGTTGTTCAGCTTCAGACATATGGCCGCGAACAGAAGCGAAAACGGAATGGTGAGCGCGACGATGAAGGCCCCCCTGACGTTGCCGAGAAAAATAAACAGAATTATCGCTACGAAAATGATGCCCTCGGTCAGGTTGTGAAGAACCGTGTGAGTGGTGTATTCCACGAGCTGGCTTCGGTCGAGGAATGGAACGACTTTCACACCCGGCGGCAGAATCTGTTCATTCAGTTGTTTGACTTTCGCGTGAATGGCGTCCAGCGTGGCTTCGGATTCGGCGCCCTTCCGCAACAGAACGATGCCTTCCACCGCATCGGAGTTATCGAGAATCCTGCCATCCGCTCTGTGGATTGCCTTTCCAATCTTTCCGAGCCGGATCTTCGGACCCTGCTGCACCTCGGCGATATCGCTGATATGCAGCGGAGTTCCATTCTGCGATTTGACGACGGTCTGCGCGATGTCGTCCACGTGGTTGAACAGCCCGAGTTCGCGGACGTTGACCTGCTGCAGCCCCTCTTCGATAAAGCTGCCGCCGGCGTTCACGTTGTTGTTCTGAAGCTGCTGTTCGACCTGTGAAATCCCGAGCCCGTAGGAGATCAATTTGTCGGGATCGAGGCGGATCTGGTATTCCTTCGTTGGTCCGCCGAAGCTCGAGACATCGACAACATTCGGCACCGACTTGAATTGTTTTTCGAGAACCCAGTCCTGGAGGGACTTCAGTTCCATCACATCGTACTTCGGATTGGTGCTGGTGAGCGTGTACCAGTAGATTTGCCCTACCGGACTCCAGTCGGTTCCCATCTGCGCCTGGATGTTATTGGGAAGCGTCACCTGCGACAGCCGTTCCAGCGCCTTCTGCCGGTTCCAGTCGTTGACCGAATCGTCGTCGAAGATGAGGGTGACGCTGGACAGTCCGAAGACCGACTTCGAACGCAGGCTGGTGAGATGAGGAATTCCGTTCATCGCGATTTCGATCGGAATCGTGACCTGTTGTTCCACCTCTTCAGCCGCCCGGCCAGGCCACTGCGTGATCACGTTGACGTAGTTGTTCGCCACGTCGGGGTAGGCTTCGATCGGGAGGCCGGCAAAGGAAATCGCGCCCCACACGAGGAGCACCAGGGCCCCGAGCATCACGAGGAATCGGTTGTTGAGCGAGAAATCGACGAGAGCGCGTATCATTCCGGTGCTCTCTACTGCTCCGCCGTATTCTGCAGCACGAGCGCATTGAGAACCACGCGGTCGCCCGGCGCGACTCCGGAGTCGACTTCCTGCATGTTCAAGGGGAGCGTCTTTCCGCTGGTCACTTCCACCCGGCGGAATGTGTCTTTGCCCGCGGGCATATAGACCCAGTCGCGGTCGTGGAGATGCAGGATCGAAGTGGCCGGTATTGCAGCTTGCTTCACCTTCGTTCCACCATGGAATGTGGCCGTCGCGAACATGCCTATGCGCATAATGCCGGGATTTTCCAGCTGGAGCCGCACTTTGGCGGTCCGAATGGTTGGATCGAGAATAGGACCGATATTGCTGATTCGTCCGGAAAAAACGCGGTCCGGATACGCATTGAGCCGCACGTCGGCAAATTCCCCCAAACGCACATTCTTCAGATCGTTCTCATACACGTCGCAGATCACCCACACGTGCGAAAGGTCGGAGATGGTGAACGGATTCGTGGAGGAAAGGCTCTGCACGCCAGAGGAAGTCGTGACCTGCTGGTCCGTGATAACACCCGAGACGGGGGCGACCACATCGATAATCGTCGTCGGGTGGTCTTTATCCGCGCCCAGAACGTGAAGATGCTCTGAAGCCGTTTCCACCGCTACTTTGGCCTTCTCGTCCGCATCGACGGCCACTTCATAATCCTTCGCCGCGAGCGCTCCGGCATCGAGAAGAGTCTTCGCGCGCGCAAGTTGCGCGCGAGCGAGGACTTCGTCCGCCTGTGCCTGCCGGTACTCCGAAAATGCCCCCGAGATATCGGCGCTTTGAACTCGCATCAGAAGGTCGCCTTTGGTGACCGTATCGCCCAGCTTCGCGCGCACCTCGACGACGCGGCCGGAGGCCAGCGAGATTACGGGAACGTTCCGCGAAACGTCGGGGCTGACGACGCCCGTCACGGGCAGCTCCGGCGCAGCGTCGTATGCGGTCGCCATGGTCAGCGGAAACTGCTCAGGATGGTCGACCCGAACCACATTGGGATCTCCAACCGACTCGACCTGAGCGGCAGGCGGAGCTTCCGCCTTCGGATCTGCCTTGACGTTCTGGCCGCAATTCACGAGTGAAAGCGCGATGCCCACCGAGACAACAACTTCAACGGCGCCGATACGATTCATTGAATGACCTCCCGGCCCACAGCCATGTTCATTTGAGCGGCGGCGGCCAGATAAGAACCAATCAGGTTCAGGTAAGACAGCCGGGTATCCCGGTACGATTTCTCTGTATCGAGGTAGTCCAGAAGAGATGCGCCGCCATTGCGATAAGAAAACGCCATCTTGTCGCGCACTTCGATCGCGAGCGGCAGATATTTTGCCTTATACGGTCGCAAAAGGTCGAGATTCTGAACCATTGTGTAGTAAGCCGAATCGACGTCGCTGAAAACCTGCGCTTGCGCCGCATCTTTCAACCGTTCATTCCGGCCGATATCGACCTCCGTGCGCGCTTTCTCTCCCTGGTTACGGTCGAAGATGCGCAAAGGAATCGAGAGGCTCGCGCCGATCGTGTTGTTGGCGTATGGATTATTGAACGAAGCGTTATGCGACCACCACGCGCTCCAGGTGGGATCGGTCGATCCGTTGGAGATGGCGAGTTTGTGCGCGATCTTCGCCAGATCCACGTTTTGCATCGCTTCTTTCAGGTCCGGCCGCGCTTCGAGGGCCACATTGCGGTATTCATCAAGCGGCTTCAACTCGTCGACAAAATCGAACGTTCCGGTAACATCGAACCGATCGACCGGCGTTCGGTCGTTGAGCAGAGTCAGAATCTGGATCTTCGCAGTCCGTAGATTCGTAACGGCCGCTTCGTAGTCGGTCTCGAACTGGACTTGCAGCAATTCCTGACGATTCAGATCCAGCTGCGCGATGTCGCCTGCCTGAAAGCGCGTGCGATTGACGTTCAGCTCCCGGTCCCAGTAGTCGAGGTTTTCCCTGGCGTTCTGCAGCACAGCCTTAGCCTGCAGAACCTGAACGAACGCTCCGCGAAGATCAAAAAGCAGCGTGCGCTCCTGATCGCGATAGGTTGATTCGGAGACGGCCGTGGATTGCTTCGCCTGATCGACACGCAGTTCCCGCTTGTTCGCGCGTTCGTGCAGATAACTGAAGCCGGGCGTAATCACGGTGCCGGCGAAGGGCCGGTAAACGCCCTGGTAGGGCGTCAGTTGGGTACCGTCCGCCGACACATTGAACTCCGGATTAGGACGCAGACCGGCGGTGACCTCGGCCGCTTTCGACTCGTCGATATTGAGTTTTACCGCTTTCAGTGTGGGATTGGCCGCCTCGAATTTGTCCCTGATCTCAGTCCAGGTGTATGCCGGCGCCGGTTGAGCGGGCGACGCTTGTCCGAACGACAGCTGGCAGGAACAAGCGGCTGAGAACAAGAAGAGGTACAGGCGCCGGCCTAGTCGGCACATACGCTCGCTCCCGAGCGCGACGCCGCATCATGCGGCAAGGCATAGTGTTGCGGGCTCAAGTCCCAATGTAGCGATCCTGAGAACCGGATCTTCATTATCTTTCGGAGTGGCCATTTATCTTACGGTCAAAGCCTTGACATCTTTCAGCTATTCGGTTCAAATTTCGCCCTCATTCCCACTAGAATTCAATTACGCGAGAAGGCATGAATGGGGAACCCGGTTTAAAATGAATAAAGTCGCGAACGTGGACGACCGCGACCCTCGCACTTTCATGTTGTTTTTCTTTCTTCGCGGTTCCCGTAAAGCTGTCTTATGGCGGGCCGGCGTGCTGACTGCGCTGATCGCATTTTGCGATCGGGGTATTGAAGGAAACATCCCGCTCGGATTCCTTTATCTGTTCCCCATGTTGCTGGCCGGCAGCGTCATGACTCGCTGGCAGATTGCCGTTTCCGCGGCTTTCTGCACCTTTTTGACCGAGCTGTTCGATAGCTTCGACTGGTCTCTTGCGGGAGTACCTCGCGACATTCTCATCTTTGCGGCCTTCTTCGGCATGGGGCTTTTCGTTTATGAGATCGTTCGAAGCCGCCGCACCACACTCCTGCATACCGAACAGATTGAGCGCGAGATCCGTGCCCGCAGCGAAGTGGAAGAGCAATTGAAGGTTCTCGTGGAGAGCAGCCCGGCGGCGGTCTTCACTACGAATGCGGAGGGAGTCGTGCTGCTGGCCAATGAAGCCGCGCACCGCCTCTTCGCGGTTGCGGCAGGGACACTCTCCGGCCGCTCGATCCACGAATTTCTTCCTTCTCTCGCCAATGTGCAGCGCTCCGGAATGCCCGCGGAAAAGCGGCGCCCTTTCCGCACCGCCATGCAGTGCCGCGGGCGCCGGCAGAACGGCGAGGTCTTTCTGGCGGATGTCTGGTTTTCGACCTACAGCACGAGCGCGGGCTCGCGGCTGGCGGCGATGGTAGTTGACGGCTCCGAGGATTTGAGGAACCGCGAAGAACTCAGTCTGCACCAGCTTCTCGCCGGATCCCGGATCCTTGTGGGCGCCGTTTCTCACGAGATCCGCAATGTCTGCGGCGCAATCGCGATGGCCCATGCGAATCTTTCGCGGAGTTCGAAGCTGGCCGCCGAGCTCGCGGCGAACAAAGACTTCGAAGCCCTCGGCAGCCTGATTCTCGCGCTCGAAAAGATCGCTGCGATGGATCTGCGCGAGATGGCCGATCAGGCGTCGAGCGTGGATCTTACGTCGCTGCTCGAAGAGTTCCGCATCGTCGTGGAACCTTCGCTGGAGGAGCACGACATCCGTCTGTCTATTGACATTGATTCGGCGATTCCTCCAGTTTGGGCGGACCGGCAGAGCCTGCTCCAGGTTTTTCTGAACCTGACCAGGAACAGCCGGCGAGCCATGCTCAGCGAGAATCTGCGACGGCTCGCAATCGGCGTCCAATGCGACGGGCAGCGGATTACCGTGAGATTCCGCGACACCGGTTGCGGAGTCGCACATCCCGACCGGCTCTTTCGGCCGTTTCAGCAGCAGGCGCAGGACACCGGGCTTGGGTTGTATCTCTCGCGAGCATTCATGAGATCGTTTCGCGGCGATCTGCGTTACGAACCGTCTCCCGACGGCTCGGGATCGGACTTCATCGTTGAGTTATCGGCCGCAACAGGCAACGGGAGAAATGGCTTCAGAGAAAATAATGCAACAGATCCGGATTCTGCTGGTCGACGATCACGGTCTCTTTCGGGAGAGCCTGAGCCGGCTGCTCGAAGCAGAGTCTGACTTCCGGATCACCGCTACCTGCGCGACCGTTCGCGAGGCATGGGACGCGCTGAGCCTGGAGCCAGTGGAGGTGGTCCTTCTCGATTTCGACCTGGGCGCCGAGCAGGGTTCGACTTTCCTTGAAGAAGCCCGGCGACGCCGTTTCGCCGGCCGCATTCTCATGGTTACCGCCGGGATGAGCGATGCCGTTACTCTTCGCGCTTTCGAGAGTGGAGCCTCGGGGATCTTTCTGAAGCACAGCCCTCCCGCGCAGTTGATTGAGGCCATCCACAAAATCGCAGACGGGGAGATGTGGCTCGACTCGCGCGCCGTTCGTTCCCTGGTTGCGGGGGCGCAGGTGAAATCGGAGACGGAAGAGGCGGCACAGGCGCTGTCCCCGCGTGAGCGCAGCGTGCTCAAGGCGGTCTTCGAGGGTTTGACCAACAAGGAAATCGCGGCGAATCTGCAGATGTCCGAAAGCCTGGTCAAAGCAGTCATGCAGCAATTATTCGACAAGACCGGCGTGCGTACCCGCAGTCAACTGGTTCGCATCGCTATCGAACAGCACGCGGGCGACTGGTTGTCAGAATCATAACGCTTTGAAACATGCGCAAGTCACAGCCGCCGAAACGGATGTGTCGGCGGGATCGAAATCGAAATGCGGCATGTTGCGAACCCATTGCAATCCGCTCGAATATGCTGAATGCGGAGCGGGGAATCCAGGCCGGAAACATGTCGTTGAGACCGTCTCCCTGAGAATGTCTTCCGGCGAATCTCGTCCGTGAATCGGTTTTCTTCGCTTCCGACCCGGAATGGGTGGATTCTGGAGAACGTGCCGGCTGAAGAGCGTACCTGCGGAAACGGTTCAGCAATTTCGCTCGGGAGTTCGATCGGGCTTGCACCTTCCCACGTTCAGCCGGTGGGCTTTGCTTTCTGATTCAGACCAGCTTCGGCGTAAACAAATCAGTAAATTATCGTTCGTCTCGCGGGACGCTTCAGCCCCACAAAATGCGGATCAGTACCGACAATCGCCCTCGATCGGACCGGAAGTAGCGAACCTGGTTTATACTGATCGGGAGTCAGGGGCCATGTCCTTTGGAAGGTAAGCTTGAGACATTTTTGGGGAGTGCGCTTTATGGTTTCGTACTCTCACCTCTTGTATTCTTCAAGCTGTTGTTTCTTGGCAGGGCGGTCTTTTTCACAACGCTGGAATTCATGCGGCCCGCCCGAACGGTTTCCTATCTGCCTGTCATCGGGAGAGATCTGATTGCCTATGTAGCTTTCAGGTCCGCGGTATTGCCAATGACGATGTATCTCAACGGCATCGTGCCCGGCTATCACGGCGTTCCGCCGAACATAGCTCATTGGCCCCTTGCTCTGAGAGTAGTGCTCTATTTCATCCTTGCCGATTTTGGACACTATTGGGTCCACCGGCTCACCCATACCCGATACTTCTGGCGGGTGCACAGATGGCACCATACGCCAACTTATATGTACTGGCTTGGCGGGGTGCGAACCACCATACCCGAATACGTGATGGTCAATACTCCCTATGTCCTGGCCTATTCTTTTCTCTATCTTTCGCCCTGGTGGATGGGCACAGCTGTTGCCGTTACCAGCATCCTTCAGAATGACTGGATGCACATGAACGTCAGCTGGCGCTCGAAACGGCTGGAATGGATCTTTGTCACGCCACGATATCACCACGTCCATCACAGCGACAACCCGCAGTACTATATGACGAACATGGGCAGCCTGCTCACGGTATGGGATCGGCTCTTCGGGACATACGTCGATCCGGACAAGGTGGGAACTGCGCTCTCCTTTGGAACCGGTGAGAAGGTGAATCCGGTTCGCGTAGTACTAGGGGTCTAGCAGGGTCATCGCCGCCTCGCCGACCGATTCGCGACTGCTCATAAGAATGGAATGCTCGTGGGGCATGTGCAGGTCGCCAGGGACAATCGGCCCCTCATCAACACGCAGCGTGGCGCAGCGGTGGCGCCAGTCGATGACTTCCGGATACCGCTCGGCGGAAACGTCCACCAGAAACATTCCAGGGCGAAGGTTCACGACGGGACAATAGAATTCGACACAACCGGGGCCTTTTGCTATTAGGGTGCCTTCGACGCCAGTCGTCAGTTGAGTACAGAGATATCCGCTCGGCCAGTACAGGTAAACATTAAAGACCACGTCCCCCACCGTCTCATGGGCGATGTAATCTACGCGGACAATCATCGGCTCGCCGGGCCGCACTGGGCTTCCATCTGTGCGATTCGTGGCCTCACAGGAAAAGCGTGTGCATTCAATCTTTCGCGAGACTCCGCGGGCGCGCACGGGCGGTTCGGAAACCAGCGACGTCGAACGCTGGTATTCGAGTGTGACATCTTGCGGTTTGCCTTCACAGACGAGCCGTCCATGGCTTAGGAGTAGCGCCCGATCGCAGAGGCGTTCGACCGCCGCAAGGTCATGTGAGATGAAGACGATGGTTCGACCCGCCTTCCTCAATTGCTGGATATGGTCGAGGCACTTCCATTGAAAGGGAACGTCACCGACGGCGAGCACTTCGTCGAGTAGCAGAATGTCTGGATTCATGTGCGCCGCTATCGAGAATCCCAGCCGGAGCCACATGCCCGAGGAGTACCGCTTTACCGGAACATCAATGAAATCGCCAATGCCCGAAAATTCGAGGATGCCCGGCAGTTTCGCAAAAACCTCTTTCCGGGACATTCCGAAAGTGACGCCGCTGAGGTATACGTTCTCCCGCCCGGTCAACTCTTCATGAAAACCGGAGCTGACTTCTATCAGCGAAGACAGGCGCCCCGATATCCGGATCTCACCGGCTGTGGGCGCGGTTATGCGGCTCAGAAGCTTCACGATGGTGCTCTTGCCCGCGCCGTTATGCCCGATGATCCCGAGGGCTTCACCGCGTTCGACGTGGAAGCTGATATCGCGCAAGGCCCAGAAATCGCTCAGGTGTTCCGTACGGCGGAATAAATTCTTCCATCGCGATCCCTGGGATTCCTGCGGTAAATCAAGCGTGCGCCGCGCGTATCGCTTGGAGACGTTCCTGAACTCAATATCGAACATCGGTCAGATGACATCCACCATCAGATAACATCCATCAGCGTGGCTTCCAGGTGCTTGAACCAGGCATACGAAACGATCGCAACCAAAATTGAAATGGCCAGGCATTCGGCAAGCAACCGCCGATCCGGGGAGGCGCCATTCAGCAGTGCGCCGCGAAAGGTCTCTACAACAGCGACCAGCGGATTCAGGTCGTACAACTGCCGCAGGCTTTGAGGCACCGATGTGCGCGCATAGACCACAGGGGTTGCAAACATCCAAACCTGCAACAGCAGCGGCATCGCCACCCCGATGTCGCGGAATCGCGCTTGCAACGCCGAGGCCAGGAGCGCCACTCCGGTAAGGAACAGAGCGAGGGTCAGCATTGCGGGAATAACCCACAGAGCGTTCGCGGTCAGCCGGAATCCGTAATAGAGCATTAGGGCGCCAAGCACGACAGAGGCGATCAGGAAGTCCAGAAAGGCTGCGAGCACGTAGGACAAAGGCAAAATCTCGCGCGGGAAATACACCTTCGACATCAGATTCAAATGCGCCGGGAGCCCGATTGTTGCGCCGGACAACCCGCTGGAGAAAAATGTCCACGGCAGCAATGCGCTGAACGCGAAAATTGCGTACGGGACGCCGTGAGTCGGTACATTTACAAGGCGCGAAAAAATGATCGTATAGATCGCCAGCAACAGCACGGGATTCAACACCGCCCAAAAATAACCGAGCACCGACTGTTTATAGCGCACGCTGATCCTGTGTAACGTCAGTGTATACAGCAAGTCGCGGCACTGCACCAGTCTCGTGAGATGTTCACCCATTGCCCACAGGGAGAATGAAGGCGGCCGGATGATCTGGACAGGCCGGGTCATGAAGTCAACCCCTGCTTGCCTGAACTGGCAGCGTTGCCTGAAACGCCAGCCTCACCGGGCGGCTCCTGCAGCCACTCTGCCAGGCTGCCGGCGAGAGCTTTCACATGTGGCTTCGTCAGAACTTCACCACCTCAGGCTGCGGCCGTCCGTACCACCCGGCATCCGCCTCGCGCGAGATCGCGCCAGACCAGCCGCGTGTCCCGATCGGCTTCAATGTTCAGGTTTCCCGCGTAGACGAGCAAAATACGTCCGGGATAGACAGCCGGAATGTAACGGGACCCGGCGCGGTAGTTGGCCTCGGCAAGGATCTCGATGTAATGCCCGTATCTGCCTTCGCGGTAGACGTCGCGCCGGAGAATCATTTCCATGACAATGGCGATGTTCTCGCGCAGATGCCGAAATGCCTCGCCGGGCGGCAGGTTCCAGCATGACGCCGAGATGCCGGCCCAGCCCCCGAGCCAGAAAAATCAAAGGACGCAGTCCGACGGGAGCACCTCGAATTTCGTGAATGGATCGAGGATGCCACGTCTCCACCAATGCGAGTCAGCGGAGGCTCTTCTCCGGACGCGATCAGCTGCTGCGCCATCTCGAAGGCGATGATTCCGCCGATACAGAAGCCCGCCAGCCGGTAGGGCCCGCGGGGTTGGACCTTGCGGATCTCTCCGATGAAATATTCGGCGATCGCCTCGATTCGCTCCATGGGCTTCCCCTGACCCTCCGAAGCCGACGGACTGAAGCACATGGACGGGCTGGTCGGAACCCAGACACCTGGCCAAATCGGTATACTCGATCGTGCCGCCATATGCTCCGGGAATCACAAACAGCGGCGGCTCGGAGCCCCAGCGGCTGCAGGGTCACCAGCGATGACCAGGGCATGGAGGAGGACTGGTTCAGGACGGCGGCCATCTGCTCAATCGTCTGTGCCCTGAACACCGTCGCAACCGGCAGACGCTGACCGAAGACCCTGTCAACCTCGGCGAGCAGCCGCATGGCCAGGAGCGAATGGCCTCCCAGATCAAAGAAGTTATCCGCGATCCCGATTTCGTTCAGCCGCAGCACGTGCTTCCATATCGTCAGGAGTTTCCTTTCGACGTCATTGCGAGGCTCGCCAGTCTGCACTCCGTGCTCTCGGCTGGCGCGGGCAGAGCGGCTCGATCGATTTTGCCGTTCGCGGTCAGCGGCAACGAATCGAGGACAACAATCGCCGGAATCATGAAGTCGGGCAGCTTGTCTTTCATGGCGGCGCGCAATTCAGGAGCGCGCAGAGCCGTTCCCGACGCCGGCACGACATAGCACACCAGCCGCTGGTCGCCGGGCGCGTCCTCGCGAACAATCGCCAGGGCGCGCCTGACACCGGGGTACTGCGCGGCGACGCACTCAACCTCACCGAGTTCGATGCGATGCCCTCGAACCTTGACTTGAAAATCCAGACGTCCGAGGTATTCGATTTCTCCGTCGGCGCGATACCTTACCTCATCGCCTGTCTTATAGAGTTTGCCGTCGTCGGGGTCGAACGGATTTGATACAAACCGTTCACGAGTCAGTTCGGGACGATTCAGATAGCACCTGGCAAGCCCATCGCCGCCGATGTACAGTTCGCCTGGCACTCCGACCGGAACTCGCCGCATTCGGCGGTCCAGCACGTAGAACTGGGTGTTTTGGATGGGACGACCGATGGTCACCGGGACGATTCTCTTCGACCAGGCTCACGCTCGACCACACGGTCGTTTCCGTTGGTCCATAGAGATTCCAGACCGAATCGCTGCGCTTCGTCAGCTCATTGGCGAGGCCCGGCGAAAGAGCTTCGCCTCCGCAGAGCACCTTCAGATTACAATTGGCGCGGCTCCAGCCAGCTTCGATGAGTATTCGCCAGGTCCCTGGCGTTGCCTGCATGACGGTAATCTGATGGCGCTGGAGAGTCTCCAGCAACTTCGAACCGTCCCGCGGCGTCAGGCTGTCAGCAATGACAAGCCGCGCGCCTGTGATCAGCGGCAAGAACAATTCGAGAGCCGATATATCAAAGCAGAGGTTCGTCACGGCGAGCAGTCTGTCGTTCTCCGTCAGTCCAGGCTCGCGCTGCATGGAGCAAAGCAGATTCACCAGGGCGCGGTGAGGTACGCAAACACCCTTGGGCTGTCCGGTCGAACCAGATGTGAAAACCACATAGGCGAGGTTTTCCGGGTTGTGAGCCTCTACCGTGGTCCCAGCCGGCATGGCCAGAGCATCTGCGATCAGGATCAGCCTCCCGGCATCGCGCGGCAGCCGAGCGAGCATCGAGCCCTGCGTCAGCAGCAACGCTGCGCCTGAGTCCTCCATCTTGAAGGCATGCCGCGAGGGCGGGTCGGCCGGATCCAGCGGCAACATACGCGGCGCCGCTTTGGAGGATCCCCAGAATTCCCACGATCATATCGAGAGATCGTTCCAGACAAATTGCGACCAATGAACCCGGACCTGCTCCCGCAGCGCGCAACGCCGCGGCGACTTGCAGCGACTGATGATGCAACTCGGCGTACGTTAACCGTCTTTCTCCGAAAACAACGGCGATGCGATCGGGCGTACGCGCCACCTGGCCGGCAATCAGCTCGTGCACACATTTCTTCGGACAATCGGCCGCGTGTCGTTCCAGACCGAGAACTGCTCCAGCTCGCCGTCTGGTGAGCAGGGCAATATCTCCAATCCGCCGGCAGGGATTCTGCAAGACGCCGTTCAGAAGGGTTTGATAGTGGCCGATCATCCGCCAGATACGCGCCGAATCGAAGAGCGCCGTGCTGTACTGAAACCTCCACCAAAGAGAACCGTCCGCCGCTTCCACAACAAACACGGTCAGATCGAAAGGAGAAGTGGAGGCGCCGGCAACATACTGGCTGACCGTCAGCCCCGCGAAACGGCGATCGCGGAGCGGTTCCGTAACCGCCGTCATCATTACCTGAAAGATCGGATTGTGGGCCAGACTGCGTTTCGGCTGCAGTTCCTCCACAATTTTTTCGTAGGGCGAGCTTTGATTGGCGTGCGCTTCAAGCGAGGTGTTCCAGACCTCCGCGAGAAGATCGCGGAACTCCGGGTTCCCCGACAGATCCGCTCGGATCACTAGCGTGTTCACGAATAGCCCGATCAGCGCCTCGGTTTCCACCAGCCCGCGGCCGGCAACAGGCACACCGATACAAATATCCTCCTGATCGGTGTATCGGTAAAGCAGGACCTTGAAGGCTGCCAGCAACACCGTAAAGAGCGTTGTCCCCTCGCGCCGAGCCAGTTCTCTGAGTCCCTCGACCAGGGACGCCGGCGCCGGAATGGAAATCGAGGCGCCCCGAGTGGACTGTTCGGCGGGCCGCACGCGGTCCGCGGGCAGTTCAAGGGGCGACTCTATGCCGGCCAGCCGCGTCTTCCAATACTGAATCTGGCGTATGAATTCCTGGCCGTGCAGAGACCTGCGCTGCCACTCCGCGTAGTCGGCGTATTGAATCCGGACCGGCGGCAACCGGCAGGGGCGGCTCTGGACGTCGGCTTCGTAAAGTTCGATGAGCTCCTCGACTAATACGCCGATGGACCATCCGTCGCTTACCAGGTGATGCATCGTGAAGAGCAGGATATGCTCCTCGTCGCGCATCCGGATCAGTTTGAGGCAAAGCAGGGGGCTCGACTGGAGATCGAACGGCCGGCCGGCTTCCTCGCATGCGATTCTGTACGCTTCGCGATCGCGGGCGTCATCCGGCAGCGATCGCAAATCGACTTCGGGAATAGCTACGTGCCGCGGTTGGGAAGACTCTCTGAAACACCTCGCCGTACGAGAGTTACGAAGGCAGTCCGAAGGGTCTCGTGCCGCGCGACAATGCTTCGGACGGAGCGGCGCAGCGCCTGCGAGTCCAGATCTCCGTTCAGCCGCAATCCGGAGGAAATGTTGTGGGTGGCCGTTCCCGGTTCAAGTTGTTCCAGGAACCACAATCGTTGCTGCGCCAGTGACAAAGGGTACAGGCGCAGTTCCGTATCGCGGTCGTCGATCAATTCGACCAGCAAGCTGCGCTTTTGCTCCGGAGCTAAGTTCGGTCCGGAGCCCCGAGAAGGTTGTCATCCAGCGGTATCCGAATTCCTCAATCGACTGACGGGCTGCTCTCTTGTGCGCGATGCGCCAGCGCCGTGGTCAACAACGCGTCAATCTCTTCGTCCGAAAGCTCGCGGAGGCGCGTTTCCAGCTGTTCCCGTGCTCTGTCTAAAGGATCGGGCGGGCATGATCCGGATTGCGGAGGTCGGACCGTCCGCGCGGGCTTTTTCCACGGCGCTCGCCAGAGCGGCAACGGTGGGTTCCTCAAACAAGCTGCGCAAGGGAACTTCGACTCCCATGTATTTGCGAACTCGCGCAATGACCTGAGCCACCATAAGCGAGTGCCCTCCCAATTCGAAGAAGTTGTCGAGAACTCCGATCCGTTCAACCTTGAGGACCTCGGCCCAAATCCCGGCCAGCGTTTCTTCCAGTTCGTTCCGCGGAGCGACATAGCTATCGGAAGACTGGCGCCGAGCTGGGTCAAATGCCGGAAGCGCCTGCAGTCGAGCTTGCCATTCGGCGTCATCGGCAGGGCATCGATTGTCACGAATGCCGTCGGAACCATGTAGTCCGGGCAACCTGGTCTTCAGATGCCGGCGCAGTTCCGATTGAACCACCGCCCGCCCGTTCGCCGGAACAACATAAGCGACGATCAAGTGGTTCGCCGACGTCGCCGCCTCTCACTACGACGGCGGAGTGACGCACGGAATCGTGCGTCCTCAGCGCCGCCTCAATTTCCCCGAGTTCGATCCGCAGACCGCGGATCTTGATCTGGCTGTCTCGCCGCCCGAGAAATTCGATATTGCCGTCTTCATGGAAACAACCGAGATCACCCGTCTTGTACAGTAATCCGCCCGGGCGGAACGGATCGGCAATAAAGCGTTCGGCTGTCAACTCAGGCCGGTCGAGATATCCGAGCGCCAGGCAATCCCCGGCCACATGAATTTCGCCGGGCACACCGATGGGAACAGGGTTTAGAAACGAATCCAGCAAGTAGATGCGAACGTTTGCGATCGGCTTGCCGATCGGAACGAACTTACGCACCCTGTTCGAGGACGTGTCGAAGCATGTCACGTCGGCGGCGACTTCGGAAGAACCGTAGAGGTTCACGAGCGTCGCGTGCGGGACCAGCCTGATGAAACGCTCGCAGAGGCTGTGCGGCAATGCTTCACCGCTCGTGAAACACAACCTGAGATCGGGCAGTAAAGTCCCCGACTCCGGACGGGCGTCGAGAATGGCTCCAAGCTGAGACGGCACGACCACGATCCGAGTGACACGCCGGGCGGCAAGCTGGCGCACCAGTTCCTCCGAGTCCATCACAGTCTCGTCGGGGATCACCAGAATGGACACGCCCTGCAGCAGAGGACCGAAGATTTCGGCGATGGAATCCACGAAGCTGAGACTCGTCCTCTGGGCGCAAACCTCGCCGGCCTGGAACGGCCAGGTTTTCCACATCCAGGCGAACCGGTTCATGGAGGCGCGATGAGTCCCGAGGACGCCCTTTGGGTTTCCGGTGGAACCGGAAGTATAGATTGCGTATGCGGCCCGCGCCGAATCCAATGAATCTCGTGGATTGAGGCGGCTCTCAGCGAGAATGTCCGCGCGGTCGCGGTCCATGAAGACGGTCCGCCCATCATGCTCCGGCAGCCGCGTATGCAACCGTTGCCGGCTGATCAGAACGTGTGCGCTGCTATCCTTCAGCATGAACTCGATCCGCTGCTTTGGATAGGAAGGATCGACGGGCACATAGCTTGCCCCGCTTTTCAGCACCGCCAGAAGCGCGACAATCGCATCGGCCGAGCGCTCTACCGCGACACCAACGCGATCCTCGGGCCGCACTCCGAGTCGTTTGAGGTAATGCGAAAGGCAGTTCGCCTCCTCGTTCAACTGCCGCCAGGTCAGGTTGCGGTCGTCGGCGCGAACGGCAATCGAATCTGCGGATCGCGCCGCCTGGGCTTCAAATGCCTCGTGTATGCAAACGCTGTCCGGAAAGGCTGAATCCGTGGCGTTCCATTCGACGAGTACCTTGTTCCGTTCTTCCTCGCCGAGGATGGGTAACTCGGATACCGCGCGGCCCGGATCGGCGCAGATTCCGCGCAGTAGCGTCTCGAAATGCCGGGCCATGCGCTCGATCCGCGGATGATCGAACAGATCTGTGCTGTATTCCAGGGCACAGCAGAGTTCGCCCGATTCGAACATGGTCTCCACAGTGAGATCGAATTTAGCGAGACCGCTGTCGAGTTCCAGCTCGTCAAGGTGCAATCCTGCAAAGTCCCGCGATGTTCGGGGAGAATTGTGCATAATGAACATCGTCTGGAACAGCGGCGTGTGACTCATACTGCGTTCCAGCCGCAATTCTTCCACTAACTTTTCGAACGGGACATCCTGATGCGCCATCGCGTCGACGGTCTTATCGCGCACACGGTGAAGCAAAACCCTGAAGGTCGGGTTGCCGTTGAGATTCGCCCGCAGGGGAATAGTGTTGACGAACAGGCCGATCAGAGGCTCCAACTCGAAATGGCTTCGGCCTGCCATTGGCGTTCCCAAAACAAAATCGGTGACCCCTGTGTAGCGCCATAGTAGAGTTTCGAACGCGCCCAGCAACACCATGAATGGTGTGACGCGCTCCTTGCGGCTGAGCTCAATCACATCTCGTGCAAGTTTCGCATCGAGGCGGACACTGTGTCTGTGTCCCTTATGGCTCTGCACAGCGGGACGCGGCCGGTCGCCCGGGAGTTCCAGGACGGCGGGAGCGCCGCCGAGGGTTCGCTTCCAATATTCGAGCTGAACCGCCTGTACTTCAAGAGTGACCGACTCGCGCTGCCAGCAGGCGAAATCACCGTACTGGATGGGCAGTACGGGAATTTCGGGCGGGCGGTTCTCATGAAATGCCTCATAGAGGTCCGACATCTCCTTGAGGAGCACCCCAATCGACCAGCCATCCGCAATGATGTGATGCATGGCCAGAACCAGAAGGTGTTCCGCAATGGACAGGCGCAGAAGTCTGACCCGAAGGAGCGGACCGGTACTCAAATCAAATCGCCGTTGCCCTTCTTCCGCCGCAAGCAGCAGTGCGTGCTGCTCCTTTTCGTTCTCGGGCAAATGCTCGAGGCTCAGGCGCCTCAGATCCAAAGGCGCGTCAGCGCGGACCGACGCCATGACGTGGCCATCCACCGCCGTAAACCTGGTGCGCAGGGAGTCGTGTCGGTGCACGACCGTCTGCAAGGCTCGCGTCAGGGCATCAACCTCGAGCACTCCCCTGATGCGGATTGCGCTTACCAGGTTATAGGCGGAGTTTTCCGGCTCGAGCTGTGCGAGAAACCATAAGCGTTGCTGAGCAAAAGAAACCGGCCTCGTTTGTTCCACGATTCGATGATCCCCCGGAGGACTCCGATCCAGAGGCGTAAGCGACTATGCGCTGCAATTCAGCGTCCAGGGGGAAGACATGTCGTCTGTCCGGATTGCAGAGGTTCAGCCACCGTATAACCGAAAGGGTGGATCAAGCTCGCGAAGTCCCATATCTCATTGATAAGCAAGCCATTGACACCATCTTGATTGGTGATTCGTGCTAAAGAACCCCATATTTTAATCAGCTCTGGCCTTAGAATTTCGTTGGCTGCTGTTCACTCAGCAAATACCGCTGTTTCAGGTAGTTGGAAAGCGGGGAACCTTTGTGACCATCCGAACATGTCTAATGACTCAACCGTGACTTTCTTTAGATCTGACCGTGTACCGCGCGTGGAAACCCGACTCGCCCACACGAAATGCTCTGAATTATCTCCTTCTTTGCCAAACCTTTGCACATTTAGCAACAACCTCGGAGCGTTACATCCGTCAGATCGACTCGAAGTGAATCAATCGGGCACCAATCCAGTCCAGTTTATTTAAGCGGCGAGGGGCATGTAGCCCCCCAAAAGAAGAACGCGACGCGTAGTCCCATACGCCGTGAGTCGATAGCGGTGAGCTGTGCGAAGTGGGCTCTACGATTCCCTCGAGGGGGAAGATGGCGCGGATCGTAGCTTATTCTGCCGCCCATTTCGCAGAAGCTTCGCAACTGGAGCCTGAATACGACCAGTACGGTATAGAGCGCTTGTACACCCGAACCGGAGGCCCTCGCCTCTCTTTTCTTCGACCTCGGCCGGGCGGACCAACCGGTCAAACGCGTCTGGTCGTCGAGAAGACGCCGGCTGGATTGAAAGCGGATCGGCCGCATGAATGGGCCTCTTCGGTCTGAGGCAGAGCCCGGTTAGAACAGTAGACGCTGATTGAAATGGCATTCTGCGGCTTGTACCCTATTGGGCCTCGCCCTGGTTTCACGGGCAATCTGAGAGCGGTCATCATTCGCGAAGGTACGCAACCGCGGATTTGGAAGGCCCCAAAAGCGCTCTGCCAGAATTCGACCGTCCGGGAACATGCGCTTAAATTCGTTCCCGGGAATGAGGCGAATCTCCTGAATAATAGAATCCTCTGCTGGCTCGTTGGCTTTGTTAGTATTCCCCACGTAGTACACGGTAAGGATACGGCGTCGTGCGGCTGCGGGAAGCCAGCGTACGAAGGGTGTGATGTAGTGAGGTCCGACAGGAAATCGCGGATCGGAGTTTATACCCAGTCGGATTTGGCCCCTCTCCGTGTTTCAGCAGCCATTGCCTGCTGGTCGCAATCGATACCGAGGTCTTCAATTACCGAGTTGGAGAAAGCCACGTCAAAAGAATAATCCCGGCAGGCAATGCGGGCGTCGCCGAACTTTCACTCCATGCGGTCGGGCAGACTCTCATCGCGCTCATAAAGATTCAGGATTGTATCGCGAGCGGGGAAAGGAGGGCCGAGTTGTTGTACCAGTCGCCCAAAATGCCCGTTGCCGCCAATATCCAGTACGTGCGTGCAACCCATGCCGTCGCAAATCGCAGGAGCGAGACCATAAACAGGTGTACGAAGTTGATCCAGATCAATCCCAATGTCGGAGGGCCTGCGAACCCCATAAGGTGATGGTCGTTGATCCAGATGATTGCGATGAACAGGTAGCTCACCGCATAGCTGAGCGCCGTGGGCCATAGAGGCCACAGAGCGGAAAACGCCGGTTGATCCGGAGCCTTGAGTTCCAGCGCCATGATCCTCACGATCACAGCGAAAACCGCGTCTGAAAATGCCGTAAGGCGGTCTGCGGTAGTCTTTTCTTCGCCTGAAGCGTCTTTGTTTAAAGGGCTTTCGCTCATAGCGGGTTGCCTGATGTCGATTGGCGTTCCTTCCGTGGTATTGCCGGCGCCGCGAGGGCAGGTCCGGAGTGGCGGAAGATGCAGCGCTTGTCGTTATTGTGATGCAGCTTCGCGCAATACGGACCCTCGCGGTGACGGGCCCGAAGAAAGACTTCAGCCGCGGCCAGCATGCCCAGAGGCGGGCCGATGAAATAGATCCAAAAGGCGTGCCAGTAGCCGGCATACAGTGCGGGGCCGAACGTCCGGGCCGGATTTGTGCTCATACCCGATACAGGAGATTCGAAAGCGATATACGCCGCGACCAGAACGGCGGCGAAGTGATGGGTATAGGGGGCCAGGGCCTCGCTGTTGGACGCGAAAAGGATCGCGCCCATCAACACGAAGGAAATAGCCAGTTCGGCGACAAACGCGACGGCATCGCCGTAAATGCCTGGTATGGTGGCAGCGTAACGGACCGATTTGTTCGCCGGCGCGCCATCGAGCACAAGCGAGGCGAGCGTCACGCCGGCGACCGCGCCGAGGAATTGCGCGACGCAATAGAACACCAGATCCCACAACGCCACTTTCCTCAATCGATAAAACGTGAATGTCACCGCGGGATTGAAGTGCGCTCCGGACTGCTTGCCCCATGGTGAAAGAACGATCCCAATGATGGTCGCGCCCATTGCGAGGCCCATCAGCATCCGGCGAACCGCGTCGTTCGGCAGATGCCGGCCGATCGGCGAAGCGGGGTGCCATAACAAGGTCGCAACTACGCAGGCGGAAAACAGGTAGAGGCCCGACTCTCCCGCTTCCATCAGGTACTCGGGCCAGTGAACCCGCAGGCCGTCGGCTGCGCTCAGGGTACCCATTTCGGGTACATTAGTCTCAATCCGCGGATGTTCGCGCGTGTTGGTACCGATCGGCATGGTTCTCCAGCTGTTGGGGTACACGCATGAACAGAGCCTTCAGGCCTTCCGCCATCGTCGGGTGCGCAAACATCGCATCTCGCAAAATTGTGTACGGCTGGCCTGCCAGCATTGCGAGTTGAACCGTGCTCATGAGTTCTCCCGCCTCAGGCCCAAATCCGGTAAACCCCAGAATCCTGTCACTGTGCGCGTCGATCAGCGTCTTCATGAAGCCTCGTCTCTCCGAGATGGTCCAGGGCCGCCATCCGGCGTCGACGGGCACGGACGCAATCCGGTACGCAATCCCTCCTTGCCGCGCCTGCGACTCGTTGAGGCCGACGCGCGCGAGCTCTGGATCGATGAAGACGCAGTAGGGAACCAGCCGATCCTTTGTGCTGCGGTGGCCTCCATTCAGGTTTTCCCGAATGATGTTAAAGTCGTCCTCGGAGACGTGGGTGAAATAAGGGCTGCCTGCGCACTCTCCCATCGCCCACACGTCGGGCGCGGTCGTCTCAAGGCGATCGTTCACTCGAATATGTCCTTTTTCGGTGACCTCAATTCCCGCCCTGTCAAGTCCGATGCCGCTTGTGTTGGGGGTACGGCCAAGCGCAACGAGAATGTCGGTTCCATCGACGATTTGTGTACCGGTTCCACGTTGGAGCTGGAGACTCACACGGTCGCCGGAAAGGCCGTCGACACGCAGGGCGTGCGCGTCCAGGAGGACTTCAATTCCCTCGTCCTGGAATAGCTGCAGAATCGCCTGAGAAACGTCGGCGTCTTCATTGGGAACAAGTTGCGAGCTGCGTTCGATCAGGGTTACGCGGGTTCCCAGTCTGCGCAGGGCCTGGCTTAGTTCCAGACCGACGTAGCCACCTCCCAGGACGATCAAGTGCTCGGGTCGCCGCTGCAACTCCAGCGCCTCGATATGCGTCATCGGCCTCGATTCCCGCAGACCGGGCGTCTCGGGTATTGTGGCGTGGGTTCCCACATCCACGAAGATGCGGTCCGCGGTGAGCATACGCTCGCCGCCGTCGCGCAACGCGACGCGAAGGGTGCGAGGCGCCACGAATGCGCCCTCGCCGAAGATGAGCTCATCACCGCGATCCCGGTTCAGGACCGCATGATATTTGTCGAGATGAACCCGGACGATACCTTCGACCATTTCGCGCTTGCGCGCGTATACGCCGGCCATGTCGATCGAGATCGGGCCGGTCTCGATCCCGAATTCGCGATGACGCCCCACGAGCGAGGCGACCTTCGCCGAATGAATTACGTTCTTGCTGGGCAGACAGGCCACATTGGGACAGGAACCGCCAATATACTTCCGGTCGATCACGGCGGTGCGCTTTCCTTCTGCAGCCATCGTCCATGCCATCAATTTGCCGGCTGTGCCGCCGCCAAAAACGATGACGTCGTATTTTTCCGTTGCGTTCATGTGACTGATCTCCTCTCGGCTGCGCACGCCGGCCGCCGGATGTCGACCGAGCGACTTTCGCGCCAATCGACCAGGACGGCGCTTTCGAAGCCGCGTGCGGGGCGTAACGCGCCAGCGCGACCTATGCCCCGGCTTGCGCCGGTGACGATGGCACTGGACTTCAGCATGCGAGTGTCTCACGCGCCGCTTCCAGAATCACGCTGACGACTCCATCGGGTTCCGTATACATCGGACTGTGGTCCACCTTGTGCTCCCGAATTTTCGCGCCCATACGCTCAGCCATGTAGCGCTGCGTCTCCGGCGCAATCATGCGATCCTCTTCCGCCAACAGAAACCACGATGGCTTTGTTTTCCAGGCGGGCACGGGAGCCTTCTCGTGAATGCATTCCACCGCGATCGGACGCTGCACGGCTTCAAGAATGGCGGTCTGGTCGGGCGAGGCTTTGTGAGCGACTGCGCGGGCAAAACCACCTTCAGGCATCCAGATCAATCCATGCGCGTCCGGTTCGAGATGCGGCGCTTCCGGATGCGGTCGGGAACGATAGAAGACGTCGGCAACAGCTTCACCCTCGGCGGGCGCCAGCGCCGCCACATACACGAGCGCCTTGACCCGATCGTGTGTCGCACCAGCAATTACGGCGCCCGCATATGCATGTCCCGCGAGAAGGGCGGGTCCGCTTGTCCTTTCGATGACTTGTTGGAGCGCGGCTATATCATCCGTCAGCGAGGTGAGCGGAATCGGTGCGCACGTTACCCTGAGACCTTGTTTTCGCAACGGCAGGATGATGTTCCGCCAGCACGAGCCGTCGGCCCACGCGCCATGGACCAGGACGGCCGTTGCGTTCTGAACGAAGGAACTCATCGTGATACGCCGTTCGCCGTCAGGAACTCCTTCATCGCACCGGCAATTTCGGCGACATGCGTCTCTGTTGCAAAATGTCCGGTATCGAGGAATTGCACCCGCGCATTCGGGATGTCCTTTCGATACGCTTCGGCCCCCGCGGGAATGAAAAAGGGGTCGTTCTTACCCCAAATCGCGAGCAACGGCGGCTTAGCTTTCCGGAAATAGTCCTGAAACGCCGGATAGAGCCTCACATTCGATGCGTAATCGAGGAACAAATCCAGCTGAATGTCTTTATTTCCCGGGCGCTCGAGCAGAGCGGCGTCCAGCGTGTACGATTCCGGCGGAACACTTTCCGGATCGCTTACGCCATGCGTGTACTGCCATCGCGTTCCCTCCAGCGTCAAAATATTATTGCGGATTACTTCTCGATTCTCCGGCGTGGGTTCAGCCCAGTATTTCCGAATCGGCCCCCAGGCGTCACCCAGCCCTTCTTCATAGGCATTGCCGTTCTGCGAGATGATCGCCGTAATTCGATCCGGGTGAGCCATCGCCAGACGGAATCCGGCCAGCGCGCCATAGTCGAACACATACAGAGCAAAGCGCCTGATTTTGAGCGCTTGCGTGAACGCATTGAGCGTTGCGGCCAGCCGGTCGAACGAATAGATATATTTTCGTTCGGCCGGAACGTCTGTGAATCCGAAACCCGGGAGGTCCGGTGCGATCACCCGATACTCGACTGCCAGACGTGGAATGAGTTCGCGAAACATGAAAGACGATGTCGGAAATCCGTGCAACAGCAGTATTACGGGCGAATTCGGGTCGCCGGCTGCGCGGTAAAACACACGGACACCATCCGCCTCCATGTGGTGGACGGATGAAACCGGCACGGCGAACTCTGAACGAATGTTGCTCATGAAACGCTCCTTTACGCGATTCCCAAGGCATCCGACAGGCCAAACAACGAGGGCCTTAGCCGGGAATCAGCCGGGGCGATAACTGGTTTCTGGTCCAGCAGATTCTCGTCACAATGAGAGCGAAGCAGTCTCGCATCCGACTGACGGAATCGCGACGGACCTCCGACACTGACCGGGATTGGTCGGAGCTTTCGTCGCCAGCGCATCAAGCCCGCGGCGCCATGGGATTTCGTCGATTTGCTTGTCTATCCGCCGGGCGGAAAGATCTGTGAAATGCCGGACCAGTTTCGGAATGTCTTCCATGCGCTGCCGCAACGCGGCCGCGGCTGGCTCCTAAAAAGGATAGTGCGCTTCGCCCATCTGAATAGTGACCCACTTCAACTGAGTAAGTTCGTCCATGGACCACTGACCGCCTTCGCGTCCCATCCCCGAATCCTTGACCCCGCTGAACGGTCCGTGCGGTTCGTCATGAACGGTTGAGCCGTTGATATGTACAGAACCGGATTCCAGTTCGAGCGCACACCGCATCGCGAGTTGCAGGTCGTTTGTGATGACAGCGGATGTAAGGCCATAGCGAGTGTTATTCGCCAGCCGGATGGCGTCGTCGGCATCTTTGGCCTTGATGACGCTGACGACCGGCCCGAACAACTCTTCCTGAAACACTGCCATCGACGACGTTACATCGGCGATCACCGTCGGCTGGAAGTAATTCCCTTCGTATGTTCCCCCGCAGAGAACGCGAGCGCCTTCGGCTTTCGCGGACTCGATCCTGCCGGCAATAAAGGGGCATTGTGAGGCACGAATCAAGGGCCCGATCACCGTATGCGGATCGCGAGGGTCGCCCACCTTGAGAGACTTCACTTTGGGGACGAACAGGTCGAGAAATTTCTCGTATACCGGTTCCTCCACAATCACGCGCGAGCCGGCCATACAGATCTGGCCCTGATGAATAAACATCCCGAACGAGGCCGTCTCCACCGCGTAATTCAGATTGGCATCCTTCATCACGAGCAGCGGACTCTTGCCCCCCATCTCGAGATCGAATTTCTTGCCGCGCCGGGCGCACTCCACGCCGATCTGGCGCCCGACCGCGGTGGATCCGGTAAACAGCACGGCTTTGACCCTCGGGTCGCTGTAGAGAACTTCTCCCAGCGTGGGACCGTCGCCAATCACCACGTTGAGCACTCCGGGCGGGAGACCGGCTTTGTCAAAAATCTCCGCAATCTTCAGCCCTACCAGCGACGTCTCTTCCGATGGCTTGAGCACGAAAGTGTTGCCCGCCGCCAACGCCAGCGCGACCTTCTTCGTTGCGAGGATCAGAGGAAAGTTAAAAGGCGCGATGCCCGCAACCACGCCCAACGGGCGGCGGAACGCCATCGATATGCGGCCTGGGACATCGCAGGGGATGGTTTGCCCCATGATACGCCGGCATTCGCCGGCCGCCGAACGGAGAATCCCGGTTACGACCGATACTTCCAATTGGGCCTTGCCGAAGGTCGAACCAGCTTCCTCGATCAAAACGTCAACCACTTCGTTGCGCATGGACTCGAGAACATCCGCGGCTCGAATCAGAATCAGCTCCCGTTCGGAGGGCAGGGTGTTGCCCCAGACATCTTTTACGGCCCAGGCGGCGTCGATAGCCCGGGTCACGTGTTCCGGCCGCCCCATAAAAACTTTGGAGAAAGCCTTCCCGTTCGCTGGATTGATCACCGGCGTCATGGCCGATGGCTCGATTTCGATCGTTTGTCCATTGATGTAAGGTGCAGTCATTTCAATGTGTCCTTTAACTCGAGGCTGACGGTGGTTTTGTCACCCGGATGACAGACTATCACGGTATCGAGGAACGGTCGCTGGGGTGCCGCCATGTTCTGACGGCCGTCACCGGCGGAGTTGCGTTCTGATAGCAAGTTCGGCTCACCCTCGGGCGCGGAAAGAGCAGCGGGTGGCTGAGCGGCAAGGTTCGGCGCGGCAGGTTCGGGCGTTGGGTTCGCCGCCGCGGGTTCCAGTGTTTTCAACGAGTTGTTGGGTTCGTTTGGTTGTTTTTCGTTTATTGGTTCGGCGGGCGCTTGTTCACCCAGGGAAGAAGGCTCCGGGATGAACGGGTCCCATACCGGCTGCGTATCGAGATCCTGAGGGACGTGTGTTTCGGGGGCGGACGCTTCGGGCGCGGGCGGGACTTCAGTCTGGGGGTTGGAGGGCGCCGGGGCCGGGGAGTCGCCGCGACCGCGCCGCAACTCGAGAAAACGTTTGTGGGCGCGGAGATACTGGCGGTCGGAGAGCGAGTCGTAGCGGTGGAAGAGGTCGAGCGAGCGGGACTCGTCTGCGAGGGTACGGAACGCGAGGGATGTGCAGGTCGCCATGTGTTCATTGCACCCGACAGTTTGGGCTTGTTTGCGGATCTGATGGTCAATGGCGGTTTTTTCCAGGGTCCAAAGGCGGAACTGACGCCACTGGGCTACCGCCATTTTTTGCACGAGAGCATGTTCCACCGGGGTCTCGGGCTGGAGTTCGCCATCGATCTCGGCCAGCAGTTCCAGAAAACGCTCCTGGGATTCGCCCTCAAGGACAACGCTTTCGGCGAGCATGCCGTGTCTTGTGGAGTTGCGAGAGGAGTTGCGCCTGCCTTCGGGCGTGACGGGCCCGCGGGATTTGGCTCCGTTGGCACGGGAGGCCTCGATCTGACGTTCAGTTCGCATTTCGATCTGGTTATCGCATGAGGATTGAGCGATGGGGCGGGATTTTTGGGAAATCCGTTGATTTCAGGGGAAATATAAATCGTTAAGGCGCGGCACCGATGAAATCTTTATTGCCCATCCGGGTGCGGAGGAGTCACTCGCAGCGGAGCCGAAGCAATTCGCGCCGCAAGAGCGATCTCAGCGCGACGCGTAAACAGCGGCACGCGCCGCATCGCATCTGGACGCGGCTCCGTGAAGAGCACCCGCGATCTGAATCTTCGCCCGGAGGTATTCGTGCCGCAAAGATACTCGTGGGGACAGGAAGCGCAGGTGGACTGGTTCGAAGCGGCGGCGAAGCCGGGAGGCGAAAGATGCGAACTGCAGTTCTTCGCGATGCGCAGCATGGCATCCGGAGACGCTTTTCATCGCGCGTACACCAATGCCGCCCAGCAGGCGTTTCTGGAAGCGCACGAACGGGCGTTCGCTTACGTGAATGTGGGACCCATAGCTAGCTAGGTAATGGACTTTGGATCATTCCGTCGATGCCCGTCGTCCTTCGACGAGTGGAGACGGGATCTCCCTAAAGGATTCCTGAAGAATCCGTTTGCACACTTGTTCAGACTGAACGCTTCGGATCTGAGGTCATTGCGTCCGTACCAAAATCTGCGGCTGCATAGAGCGGCGAACTCTTTGACAACTTTTGAAACGTAAAAGAACCGTGCCCTCAGCCGGGGGGCAGAGCCGTCGGCTATCCGCGATGGAATCCGGTGGGCCCGCGCGCGAAACTCTAGCCAAGCCGGAGGAGCGGGCGGAACATTTCACCGGCCGCGAGGTCGGAATCTGATCGAAGCGACAGAAGGGCTGCCGACCGTGCGGCGTGCGCCATTACCGACTCATCCCGCCGTTAAGTGTAGAGGCGGGACTCCGTCTGGCGGTATCCACGGGATCAAAAACTTTGATGGGAATTCACCCCAGAAAGCTTGCATTCCCGTTGTACGATTGGAAAAACTTAGCCGCTCCCCGTATTTGAGCCTTCCCCGTCTGCAACCAGCCGCCAGGTTACCGCGGCGATCGTCCTGTACACAAACCATTCCTTGAATCGAAAGAGGGGAGACTCCTTGCTCAAACGCGCATTCTTATTTCTATCCTTGTTTCTGTTCCTGACCTGCATCACAGCGTTCGGCCAATCGACAAGTTCGTTGAGAGGCGTGATCAAAGATCCATCCGGAGCGGCCGTCCCGGACAGCGCCGTCACGCTGACGGACAAATCGACCGGAGCGACGCGGAAAGCGCTTTCCGACGCCACCGGCGTCTATCAGCTTCTGCAGGTCCCGCCGGGCACCTACGACCTGACAGTCGAGAAGACCGGATTCTCGGTCCTCACACGCAAGGACGATCACGCTCGAGGTTAATGTCCCCGCCACCCTCGATTGCGTTCTCGAAGTGGGCGCCGTCGGCAGCACCGTGAGCGTCGAGGCCGAGGCCAGCCAGGTGAACACAGTCGATGGAACGCTCGGTAACGCATTCGAGCAAAGGCAGGTTCAGGATCTTCCGCTGCAGACGAGAAACGTCGTCGAACTGCTCAGCATTCAGCCCGGCGTTACGCAAACCGGCGAAGTTCTCGGCGCAAGGCGCGATCAGAACAACATCACGCTGGACGGGGTCGACGTCAACAACAACCAGACTTCAGGCATCACTCATGCCCTGACCAACGGGTCGCAGTACGACACGGGGACCGCGGGGCAAAACGGAAACACCCCGGGGTTTAACGCGGCGCTTCCGGTACCGCTCGATTCGGTCGAGGAGTTTCGCGTAACCGTCGCCGGACAGACGGCGGACGAAGGCCGTTCTTCGGGAGGACAGGTAGCCCTGATTACGAAGAGCGGCACCAATACGATCCATGGATCGCTCTACGAATACAACCGGAACACCCTGCTCGCGGCCGACGATTTTTTTAACAATCAGGCCGGCGTACCGCGCTCCCCGCTGGTTCGCAATCAGTTCGGCGTTTCGGTCGGCGGCCCGATCGTCAAAAACCGCCTCTTCCTGTTCGGCAACTGGGAACGACGCATCGATGCGAGTTCGACGCCGGCGACGGCGAACGTTCCCAGCGCCACGCTTCGCGCAGGCGAATTGCTGGCCCAGGTAACCGATGGATCATCAACTTTCGTTCAGGCCCTCACGCCCGCGCAGGTGCAGGCGATCGACCCGCTGGGGATCGGCGTCAACGCCGCGATGCAGAACTTTCTCAAAACATATCCGGTGGGCAACGATCCGGCGCTCTCGCTCGACGGCAACCTGAACTTCGATGGCCTCCGCTTCAATGCGCCGCTCGATCTCCACCAGGACGCATATGTGGCGAAACTGGATTACAACATCGATCAGGCCGGGAAGCATAAGCTCTCGGTTCGGGGAACGCTGAACGACGCTACGCAGGACGTTACGCCGGAACCTCTGCCGGGCGGCTCGCCGGCCCAGCTTCTGATCGACAACAGCAAGGGACTCTCGGCTAATTACACATGGATCGCGACTCCCAACCTGATTAATTCCGTGAGGTACGGAATCACTCGCCTGGGCCTGAATGAATCGGGGGCGCTGGGGACCTCGCTTTCGCTTTCGGGTCTGACGTCACCGGTTGACTACAACCTGCGGCCATCGATCCAGCTCATGCCGACCACGAATGTGGGCGACGATCTGACCTGGACGAAGGGCAAACACACGATTACCGCGGGCCTCGACTTCCGGTTCATCCGCAACACGCACCTCAACTATGTGAACTCCTTCCCGTCATACGCGTTCAACCGGAACACCCTGGGCGGTCTGGGCGGCGACGCGACCGCGGCTGTGACCGACTACGTCAACTCGCTGCTCGGCGCAACAGACCTGAAACTAACGCAGACCACAGCCGTTCAGAATGGACTGGGTATTCTGCTCGGGCTGATCAACGACTACGGAGCCACCTACCAGTACACAAAAGCGGGGTCGGTCATTCCGTTTGGCACCCCCGCCAATCGCGAATACGCGGTTAACGATTACGAAGAGTACGTCATGGACAGCTGGCGCGTCCGGTCGAATCTCACCATCACCGCCGGATTACGTTACAGCAATTCCACGGCGCCGTGGGAGGTCAACGGAACGGAAGTCGTTACCACCGAGCCGTTGCAGACCTATTTCGCGAATCGCGTCGCCGCGATGAATGCGGGTGTTCCCAACAACCAGCTGCCCGACGCATCGCTGACGTATGCGCTGGGCGGCGCCGCCAACGGGAAGGCGGGCTGGTATCAGCGCGCAAATCTGAACTTCGCGCCGCGCGCCTCGATCGCATACGCGCCGGACACAACGGACAACTGGTTCACAAAGCTATTGGGCAAAGGAAGCGCGCTTCGCGGCGGCTTCGCCATGCTCTACGACCAGTACGGTCAGGATATGGTGTTCAATGTCGACCAGAGCGGATCTCCCGGTCTGGCCAGCTCAGTAACTCAGCCGATCAACACCAACTACACCACTTCTCCGCGCTACGGCGGCGCGCTGCCGGGTTTGCCGGCCGCTCCGCAAGGGGGATTTCCGTTCACTCCGCCGACGATCACGGGCGGTTTCGACGAGGGAGTCGGTATCGTTTCGAATCTGAAGGCGCCATATTCTCTGGTCTTCAACGCCAACTACGCAAGACCGCTTCCGGGCGGCATGGTGCTCGAACTCGGATATTCGGGACGGCTTTACCGGAATGGTCTGGTTCAGCAGGATTTCGATCAGCCTCTTACTCAGTTCCTCGATAAGAAGTCGGGTACCACCTGGGCGCAAGCCGTCGGAATTCTGCACAACGACTACCTCGCCGCCGGCCAGAATTACGGCCCGATCGCAAACGTGCCTTTTATCGAAGACATGTTTCCCGGACTGGCAAACGCTTTCGTGCCCGGCAGCGCGACCCAGAACTATTACAACGGCTGGGTGAACATCAACGGCCTTAGCGACGAGGACAATCTCAACCTGATGGATCGCCAGCGCATTGAGGGAACAAACCAGTGCTACTCGGTTACCGGCTGCAACACGTTCTATCCGCTGCAGCAGGCCGGTCTGCCGACCTGGACCAATAACGCGTGGGCCAACTACAACGCCCTGACTATTACTTTGCGGCACCGGCTGGCGAACGGTTTCTCGTTCGACTTCAATTACACGTGGTCGCATTCAATCGACAACTCCTCGGGCGCCGAATCGGGGGCGGCTACGAGCGGCGCAATACTGCAGGACGCTTTCAACGTGAACGCTTTCACGGGCTCTTCGGATTTCGACCTGCGGCACAACATCACGGCGGACGCGCTCTATGAACTGCCGTTCGGAAAGGGGCGGAAGTTCTTCAAGGGCGCGAATCGAGTCGTTGACGCTTTTATTGGAGGATGGGAGGCAACCACCCTTGTCCGGTACCACTCCGGATTGCCCTCAACCATCACGGCCTCGGGCGTTTATCCGACCAATTACGAAATCAGCGCTCTGGCGAACGTGCTGCCCGGAGCGACGAACAACTACGGTTCATACATTGACGACAACGGCGTGCCGAGCCTGTTTTCGAGCACGTCGGCCGTCAACAATTACTTCCAGCAACCGGGCGGTACGACGGGGACCCGGGCAATTGTCCGGTTACCTGCGGTGGTGAATGTCGACATCGCTGTGATGAAGTCGTTCGCTCTTCCGTGGGAAGGCCACCGGTTGCAGTTCCGGGGTGAGGCATTCAATGCCTTCAACCGCGTGAACCTCTACAATCCGATTCTGAACGTCTACAACAGCTCGCAGTTTGGAGAATTTCAGAACGCTCTTCCGGCTCGCGTCATCCAGTTGAGCCTGCGGTACTCGTTTTAGCGGCGGCTCTCAGGGAATGTGATGGGACACGTAAAAAAGGACGGCGCGTCCGCGCCGCCGTCAAACTCAACCCCGCCGAGGGTTCAGCGTACGTCGGTACTGGCAAATCGAAGAACGAGGACTCTAGTGAAATGAAGGGTTTACAATACGAACCAGCTACAGATGGCTTCGTTTTTTCGATCGCCGAAATCCACGCCGCCATCGACAAAGACCGCCACCTGAACCGGGCAATCAAACCGATTTCAGCCGTTACAGACCCCAAAAACAGCAAGCGAAGGCAGCCTGAAGGGTTTTATTCGTGTGAATTCGAGTTCATTTGTGGCCCGATAAGGGTTTGAACAGGCCGTCTCTGATGAAGCTCCGGCCGAAAGATCTTTGACAACTGAATACGAACGTCTTTCCGCTGAGGGGAACAGACAAGCTGCGCCGTGCAACGCTCTCGGCCTCTCTCGACTTATCTGCCCCGCATCCCAAACAGCACCAGCGCGCCGAGAACGATCCGGTAGATCGCGAACGGCACGAATCCCCGGTTCCGCACCCACTGCATAAACCATGCCACCACACCGTAAGCGACCACGAAGGACACAATGAATCCGATCGCGAGCAATACCCAGCCATGGCTGTCAATATGCACCCGGTCGGGTCCCTTCACGGCTTTCAGCAGATCGTAACCTGTCGCCGCCGCCATAGTCGGGATCGAAAGCAGAAAGGAGAACTCGAGCGCCGCGGTTCGCGACAATCCGGAGATCTGGCCGGCCGCGATTGTCGCCATGGATCGTGAAGTTCCGGGGAAAACGGCCGAAAGCACCTGGCACAAGCCGATCCAGACCGCTTGCGGCAGACTCATTCGCTCCACCTCTTCGGCCGCCGCGGCTTCGGTGCCTCCCCCGCGATTCTGTCCGTACCTGGCGTCGACAACCCACATGACAACGCCGCCGAGAATCAAAGCGCTGCCCATAACCACGAGATTCTCCAGATTCTTACCGATCACCTTCGTCAGAAGAAACGCCGGAACTGCGGTGCACAAAAACGCAATCAGCGTCAGCCCCAGCGGATGCGTAAGCGGGGTCTTGTCGCCGCGTTTTCCCGTGGGCCAGGTTGCGAAGAAACTCATGATGCGGGACCAGAAATAAATCGGCAGACAAAGGATCGCGCCCAACTGGATCACGATCGAGAACATTTTCCAGTAGCCGTCGCCAAGGTCGATCCCGAGCACCGATTCTGCAATGCGGAGGTGCGCGGTCGAGCTGACAGGCAGAAATTCAGTGAGGCCCTCGATGATGCCGAGGACGAAGGAAAGAAGATAGTCGTTCAAACACGCTTATGGTAGCGCGGAGGTATTGAGCTTGTCGCGAAGCCGTCGAGCCTGTGAAGATAAATGCTGGATGATCCCTCCGCCAGCTCGTTTGATCGATATCGGAGGACGCCGCCTGCACGTTGATGTACGGGGAAAAGGCGGCCCAACGGTGGTGCTGGAGGCCGGTATCGCGGCGAGTTCGCTGAGCTGGTGTCTGGTGCAAAACCGCGTCGCCGAATTCACAACGGCTATCGCTTACGACCGCGCCGGATTCGGCTGGAGCGACCAACCCTCCCACCACTGCACCGCCGCCGACTCCGCGCGCGACCTCTCGCTGCTGCTGGACCGGCTCCAGATGGACCAGCCAGTTGTTCTCGTGGGCCACTCCTTCGGCGGACTGATCGCGCGACTCTTTGAACAGACCTGGCCGGGGCGCGTAGCCGGTCTCGTTCTGGTCGACCCGGTCTCCCGATCCGAGTGGCGCGACCCGGACGAAAAACGAAAACGCATGCTGGCCCATGGAATCGCTCTGTCACGCCGCGGCGCGGCTCTCGCGCAATTGGGCGTGGTGGGTTTCGCGCTGAGGCTTCTGCTGAGCGGTTCTCGCACCCTCCCGAAACTGCTGGCGAAAGCCTCCGCCGGAAAGGGCGCAAGCGTCACCGAACGGCTGACCGGCGAAGTCCGCAAGATGCCGCGAGAACTCTGGCCCGCTATCGCCGCGCACTGGAGCGAGGCTCGATGCTTCCGGGCCATGGCCGACTCGCTGGAGCACCTTCCCGAAAGTGCGGTCCAGCTGGATGAGACCCGGAAACTGCGCGATCTGCCTTTGACTGTATTGTCGGCGGCGACTGCGTTGTCCATCGCTCTCGAGGAACACGAGCACGACGCACGGCTCTCAACTCGCGGGGAACACCGCATAATTTCGGGTGCGGGGCACTGGCTCCAGCTCGACGCGCCCGAAGCGGTGGTGGACGCGGTCCGCCGGCTCGTAAGTAAAGGCTGTTAGCCTGACTGGAGTTCGAACGACAGGGCTATGAAAGGAATAGACACAACGGGAGACTCAACGAATTGAGCGTGGACAACCGAACGCGGGTTTACAAGAGACACGGTCCTGGGGCACTTCTCTTTCTTATCGTCACAGCGTCCCTTTGGGCCGAGTCGCCGATCATTGAGATCGTGGATAATACCGCCTTCGTGCAGATTGGTGCCGATGGGTTCGTGAACTTGTCGCCACGGCAGCAGGCTCTCGCATACTGGTTAAACCAGAGTTCGATTGCGATCGATCCGATTATTTACGATCAGTTCTCCCGGTTCGGGCTGCGGCAAAAGCGCCTTCTCGAAGTTGTGATGTCGAACGAAGCGAAGGTGAATCCGGTGATCTATGGTCGCGTGTCGGACTTCACGAAGCTTTTCTGGGCCAACAAGGGCAACCATAATGAGTCAACCGGACAGAAGTTCCTGCCGAAGTTCACGGCCAACGAATTGAAGCGGGCGCTCGGCGAGGCCGGCCGCCCGGACCTTGTTCCTGAAGTGGACGCGCTCGGTCCGTCTTTATTCGACGCGGATTTCGAGCCCGCGCTTTCCGCGAGGCGTACTCGTGACGGCAAAGACATTATTCAGGCCGGCGCGAATAACTTCTACTTTGGCGTATCGCCCGCAGATCTGACAAGCTTCTCCGAGCGCTATCGTCTCAATTCGCGCGTTGCGAAAGAAGCAGGTAACGTCGTCGAACAGGTCTACCGCGCAGGCACACTTGACGGCAAAGTCCCGCCGGGCCTCTATGCCCAGTATCTGAAGAAGGCGAATGAGGCGCTTGAGAAGGCGCGCCATTATGCCGAGCCCCGGCAGGCCCAGGTCATTTCAGATCTGATTCGTTACTACCAGACGGGAGAGAACAAAGACTGGGAACAGTTCGAAACGGATTGGGTGCAGGATAGTGAGCCGGTGGATTTCGTCAACGGATTCATCCGCGTCGATCGCGATGAGCGCGGCGTGAAGGGCGCCTCACAAAGCTTCGTATCGATCCGGGACGAGAAGCTGTCGAAGGTCGTTGGCAAGATCGCGGCAAACGCGCAATATTTCGAAGATCGCGCGCCTTGGGATGCGCGGTACAAGAGACGAGACGTGAAGCCGCCGGTCGCCGATGCGGTCGAAACCACGATTGAGAGCGGCGACTTTCATGTCGCCGCGATGGGTGATAGTCTCCCGAACGAAGACGAGATTCGTACGAAGTACGGGTCGAAAAGCTTCCTGTTTTTCGATGAAGCGCCCGCAATGACCGGAACTGTGGCATTCGCGGGCTTTTACGAATTCGCTGCGACACGACAAGACGCCGATAGAGACAGGAAATACCGAAACGAAGCGGAACGCCTCGGTCCAATTTTGCATGAGGTGATCGGGCATGGTTCGGGCCAGCCGAGTCCGAGACTGACGCGCGAGGCAGGATTCTACCTGAAGGAATATTATTCCGTGCTGGAAGAGGCGCGGGCCGATTTAATGGCGCTGTGGAATATCTTCGATCCGAAGCTGAAGGAACTGGGGCTTGTCTCTTCGGACGAGGTCGGCAAGGCGATGTACGACATCGCAGCGCTGCAGATGCTCGTTCAACTGCGCCTCATCCCGGCCGGAGACACGATAGCGGATAGCCGCGAGCGCGCCCGTCAGTTGATCGCCCGATACATCATGGAGAAAACCGGGGCCATCGCGATGGAGGATCGCAACGGCAAAGCTTACGTATACGTAAAGGATTACGGGAAAATGCGGGAAGGCGTCGGTACGCTGCTTGCAGAGTTGATGCGGATCAAGGCCGAAGGCGATTATGATGCCATCAAGACGCTTACCGAAAAATACGGCGTACACTTCGATCCGAAGCTGCGCGACCAGGTGGTGGAACGCTTCAGAAAGGGCGGCGCTTCGTTTGTTTATTTTGCCGGCGTCAACCCCGAACTCACCGCCCAATTCGACCGCGCCGGGAATGTGACGAAGGTGGATATCGATTATCCGCGCAATTACGTCAGGCAGCAGCTGAGTTACAGCGCGATGTACCCGGAGCCGGGGCGTTAATTCAAACGGTGAACCTTGAGGAATGCATTATGGGCTCGCAACGTGAGCGCGGGCCTGACCGTCGGCGGTTTGGCCGAGGCGAGTTCCATCCGGACATGCTGCCCGATTGTCGCGAGAATGATCTGGCCCTCCATCAACGCGAACTGATTCCCGATGCAGATGCGCTTTCCGCCCCCGAAAGGCATATAGGCATAGCGCGGTAGTTTCGCCTCGCGCTCCGGGAGGAATCGGTCCGGATCGAAGCGAAGAGGATCTTCAAAAAAACGGGGATCGCGATGGAAGAGCCACGGCGCGATCAACACCAGCTCGTCTTTCCGTATCGCGAACCCGCCGATTGACGTGTCGTGCAAAGCCTGGCGCGCCAGAATGAATGCGGGCGGATACAGCCTCATCGCCTCCTTCATGATTTGCAGAGCAAAAGGCATGCCTTCGTTTCGCAGCCGCTCGAAGTATTGAGGATGCTTTGCCAGAAGATACCAGGACCATGCCATCGCCTGAGCCGTGGTCTCATGCCCGGCGAGGAAGAGCGTCATGGCTTCGTCGCGCACTTGCTCGTCCGTGAGATGTTCCTGCGTATCTTCGTCTTTCGAGATCAGCAGCATCGAGAGCAGATCGCCCTTATCGATGCCGCTCGCGCGGCGATCGCGGATCAGTCCATAGATGGTCTCGTTCAGGCGGGCGAATGCGGCGCGCACCCCGGGCAGCATTGGCATCTCGAACGGGACGCGCAGTTGCCGCACCGCGTAATCCTGAATTCTGGTGATATCGGCTCCAAGATTGTCGGCCTGGTCGAGGAGATCGACGTCGAAGAGGGTCCTGCCGACGATGCCAAGGGTGAGGCGCATCATTTCCTTGCCGATATCCATGCGTTCGCCCTCGCGCCAGGCCGCTTGCGCCGCTGACGCGTGTTCGGTCATGACCGCCGCATACTTCGAGACCCGCTGATGCGCAAAAGCGGGCGCAACCAGCTTGCGGTGCTCCCGATGCATCTCTCCCTCGCTGGTCAGGAGTCCGTCGCCCAGAATGGGCCGCGCCAGAATACGGAGGAGCGGACCCTTCTGGAAGTGGTCCACGCGTTCCATGAGAATTTCCGGTACGAGTTCCGGTGTGGTGATCAGCACAACGTCGATGCGGCCGAAATTCGTGCGGCCGATGCGGGAGATTCCTCCGGCAACCTGCTCCAGAAGCCGAATGCGATCCGCGAAAAGAGCTCGGATGGTCTGCAGGAATGAAGGCATCGTCGTTTCATCGTCGCATCATCGTTGCACCGAGTTCCCTCCGCTCGGAACTCCGGCCCGGCCGCAATGGCGCGCATCGCCGGGGCGATGCGTTGAGGCCATCTGTTGAGGCGATATGTTGAAGTAAGAGGTAGAGGGATCGAATGAAGATGTGGTTTCGGCGAGGCCTGTTGCTGTTGGTCCTGGCGGTGATGGCGCGGAACGCCGCCCCCGGTGACGACTCGCCGGCGAGAGTTGTCCGCGCCACCCTGCCGAACGGGCTTCGTGTCGTGATCGTGCGCGATCCGCTGGCGCCAGTCGCGACGCTTGAGGAGAACTACCTCACCGGCGGACAGGAGACCCCCGCCGGCTTCCCCGGAATGGCGCACGCGCAGGAGCACATGGCCTTCCGTGGCTGCGCCGGCGTGACCGCCGATCAGATTGCCGCCATCTATGCCCAGCTTGGCGGCAGTTCCAACGCGGATACGCAGGAGAACATAACGCAATACTTCGTCACCGTGCCCGCTCAGGATCTTGAGCTTGCGTTACGTCTGGATGCCGCGTGCATGCGGAACGTCGAAGATTCTCAGGAGCAATGGGCCGAAGAGCGAGGCGCCATCGAACAGGAAGTCTCCCGCGACTTATCCAATCCGACCTATAAGTTTCTGTCGCACCTGAATCAGGATCTCTTCGCCGGAACGCCTTACACGCACGATGCGCTCGGTACGAAATCTTCATTCGACGCGACGACCGGAGCGATGCTCAGGAAGTTCTACCAGGAATGGTACGCGCCCAACAACGCCATTCTCGTGATCACCGGAGATGTCGACCCCGAGGCCGTGCTCGCCCGCGTGAAACAACTCTACGGGCCGATACCGAGACATCAGGTTCCCGCGCATCCCGAGATTCATCTCTCGCCCGTGAAGGCGGAGAGCTTCACGCTCGAGAGCGATTTGCCTTATCAGCTCGTGTTCATTTCCTTTCGCATGCCCGGTACATCGAGTCCGGATTTCGCGGCGGTGCGAATCCTCAGCGATGTCATCTCCAGCCAGCGCGCCGCGCTTTACGGGCTTGTGCCGCAAGGCAAAGCGCTGGGCGCCGAGTTCGGGTTGACGGAAACCTTTCCGCAGGCAAGCGTCGGCTATGCCGTAGCGGCGGTGCCCGGTGGAACCGACCCGGCTCCGATTACTGCCGAGATCAGGAAGATCCTCGCGGGCTATGCGGAGAAGGGTGTTCCCGCCGATCTGGTCGAAGCGGCCACGAAAGGTGAGATCGCGAGCGCCGAATTCGAGCAGAACTCGATTCCGGGGCTTGCGGCCAGCTGGTCCCAGGCGGTCGCGGCCGAGGGCCGAAACTCGCCGTCCGACCTGGTCGATGCAATGAAGAAAGTTACCGTGAACGACGTCAATCGCGTCGCGAAGAAATACCTGACCGTCGATAACGCCATCGTGGCGACGCTCAAACCGTCGGCCAGCGGCGCTCCGGTCGCAGGTTCTGGTTTCGGAGGAGCGGAAGTGACGACGGCAGCGCCCACGAAGCCCGTCACTCTGCCCGATTGGGCCGATGCCTTCGTGAAGTCTTTGAAGATTCCGCCCGCCCCGGCCCCCGCCTCCGACATGACGCTCTCAAACGGTCTGCGGCTTATCGTGAAGACCGAGAAGGCCAGTCCGACGATTACTGTTGTCGGTTCCATCAAGCACCAGGCTGACCTTCAAACGCCGCCGGGCCACGAGGGCGCCGACGACGTGCTCGACGAACTATTCTCGTATGGCACTACGACGCGGGATCGAATCGCATTTCAGAAAGCCCTGGACGACATTGCGGCCGATGAAACCGGCGGCGTGAACTTCGAGATCAGGATTCTCAAGCAATATCTTGCGCGAGGCGTGGAATTGCTGGCGGATAACGAAATCCATCCCGCGCTTCCCGCTGATGCCTTCCCCATCGTGCGGGACCAGGTGGCGCAAGTGGCCGGCGGCACGCTCAAAAGCCCGGCTTACCGGATGAGCCGCGCGCTCTCCGAGGCGCTCCTGCCGAAGGGCGATCCGACTCTTCGCGAGGCGACGCCGAAGACGATCTCTTCGCTGACCCTTGCCGATGTGAAAGCTTATTACGCAAGCGTCTTCCGGCCCGACATGACGACCATTGCGGTGATTGGCGATGTGACCCCCGAAGAGGCGCGGCCTGTCTTCGAGAAATGGTTCGGCGCATGGAAAGCGACGGGACCGAAACCGGACACCACTCTTCCGGCAGTGCCGTTGAACAAGCCTGCCGCCGTTAACGTGCCGGACCCCACGCAGGTGCAGGATTCAGTCGACCTTTCCGAACAGATCGGAATCAATCGCTTCTCACCCGACTACTATGCGCTGCAGCTGGGCGATCGAGTGCTGGGTGGCGGCTTTTACGCGACGCGCCTTTATCGCGACCTCCGCCAGAAGGCCGGATACGTCTACAACGTTAACAACGGGTTGCGCGCGACGGCAACCCGAGCGCTCTACTCGGTGACCTACGGATGCGATCCGGAGAACGTTTCGAAAGCGCGGATCCTCATCGAACAGGAGCTTACCGCGATGCGATCCACGAACGTCAGCGATGCGGAGCTGCAACAAGCCAAAGCCTTGCTCCTGCGCCAGACGACGCTCAGCGAGTCGAGCGAATCGACGGTCGCGCGCGGTCTGGTGGACCGCGTACTCCTCGGACTGCCGCTCGACGAGCCCGATCGCGCGGCGAAACGCTATTATGCGCTGACGGCAGACGACATCAAAGCCGCGTTCGCAAAATGGATTCGTCCCGGGGACTTCGTGCAGGTCGTCCGCGGACCCGCCCCAAAGTAACTGGCGTCAAATGGCTAAAGGTTATCGAACGAGACATTTGCCCAATACGCGGGCTGTTGCTCACGTGATCGCCCAGCAGGAACTGGAGGGCCTCAAGATGACGGACTCCACTGTTTCCGACTTGAACCGGGCTGCGCGGGGTGAGATTGAAGCAGATGAAATAATCCGGAACATTTTACAGCCGCATTCGCAAACCGTAGTTGACATAAAACAGCAAAAACCCTACCTTTGGGTCATGGAAGTCCACCTCAATCCCGACGTCCAGGCTAAGCTCTCGCGCATTGCCGCGGAGCGCGGCAGCAATGCCGAACTGCTGGCCAGAGAGGCCATTGAGCATTTTGTGGAGTATGACGACTGGTTTATCCGCGAAGTCGAAAGCGGTTTAGCCCAAATCGAGACCGGAGCCGTACTGTCTCATGAGGAAGTCGGAACGCGTCTGGAGAGATTACTGGTAGAAAAAGCGCCCGCGCGGATCGATAAATGTTCGCTGGACTGAGAAAGCCGTTGCGGACCTGTGAACACATCACCGATTACTTATTGGAGCACGCTTCTTTACGTGCAGAGCGCATAGTCCGCAAACTCTACGATGTTGCTGACGGTTTGTTGACCTCTCCCTCGACCGGACGTCCCGGCAAAAAAGAGGGAACGCGACAACTCGTGCTTTCTCCCCTTCCGTGCATCGTGGTCTACCGCATTGCAGACGACGTCATCCATATCGTCCGTATCCTTCCTGGAGCGCAAAAGCATGGAGCGCAAAAGTGGCCCTGAGCGCTATTCGAACTGAATCTGAGCGATCACCAACCCCGGCAATGCCTGATTCCACTCTTCCGGCAGATCGTCAAACGCCAGCCGGAACGGCTTCGATGCGCCAGGAGCGAGAGGACCACCCATCGCTCCCACCGTCGCGCCGACAATCGCTTCGCGCTCGCGCGTTACCGGCCGGCCGTTATAGTCGCTGAACACGCAAGTAACTTCAGCCAGCCTGATCGCCCGGTTGCCCTTATTCGTAATATCGCCCAGAATCTCCACCACCCGCTGGTTCACCATGCTTTCGGACGCCTGCATGTGTACGTTCGTGAGCACCAGGTTGTTGAGATACGCTTTCGCCTCGGCGGTCAGTACCGGCGGCGGAGGCGGCGCGCGGCTTCGGTCCAAAGGTCAGCCATCCGAACGCGCCCAGAATCAGAATCATCGCCAGCCCGATCACAATGCTGGCGGGCGAAATCTTAACGTCCGGCAACGGTCATTTCTCCGAGCATGATCGTCGGGGCGGACACGGAACCGCGAAACTCAAGATCGCTGCCGATCTCGGCGATTCCATTCAACATCTCCTGCATGGTGCTGGCGATGGTTACTTCGGAGACGGGAAACGCCAGTTCTCCGTCGCGGATCCACATGCCCGCGGCCCCGCGCGAGTAATCGCCGGTAACGGTATTGGCACCGCCGCCGATCAGTTCGGTCACGAAAAATCCGTTCTTCACGCCGCGAATAATCTCTTCCGGCGAACGCTCGCCCGGCTCGATAAAGAAATTGCCGTGGCCGATCCCCGCGTTGCCCGTAATTCCGCGCGACGCATTCCCCGTCGTCTTCATGCCCAGCTTGCGCGCGGAGTAGGAATTCAGCAGGTAGTTCTTCAGCACGCCGCGCTCGATCACCAGCGTGCGCCGCGTGGGCACGCCTTCATCGTCGAATGGCGACGATCCCGAACAGGCCGGGCATCGTGCCGTCGTCGATCAGCGTAATTCTCTCGTCGGCGATCTTCTCGCCCAGCTTGCCCGCGAGGAACGACGCTTTCCGGTAAATCGCCCGGCCCTCGACCGCCTCGAAAATGTGCCCCAGCAGCGAACGGGAAAGCCGAGGCTCGAAGACCACCGGCACGCGCTGCGTCTCGACCTTGACCGCGCCGAGCCGCCGCAACGCCCGTTCCGCAGCCTTGCGCCCGACCGTCTCCGGATCTTCCAGACCCTTGTAATTGCGCGCGATCGTGAACCAGTAATCGCGCTCCATGCTGCCGTTCTGCGTGGCCACCGGCACGGCCGATACCGAACAGTAGCTGGTGCGGTACGATCCCACAAAACCGCGCGAATTGGCGAATACGCGTCCGTTCACGCTGGAATCGAACGACGCGCCTTCGGAATTGGTAATACGCGGGTCGACCGCGAGCGCCGCGGCCTCGGCGCGCTTCGCCAGCGAGATACGTTCTTCGGTGGGAAGTCCGGCGGTCTCGTCCGAAAAGAGCTGGAGATCGCCTTCAACCTTTCCCAATTCTTCGGTTTCCGGCAGCCCGGCGTGCGGATCTTCCGTAGTCAGCTCGGCCAGATCGATGGCTGAACGAACCATTTGCCGAATCCCCTCGGGCGTAAGATCCGACGTGTACGATGCGCCCATGCGCTTGCCCCTCAGCACGCGCAATCCGGCGCCGCGCGAACCGGCTTCCTTCAATGTTTCGAGTTCGCCCATGCGCACGTTGGCGGAAAACTCGTCGCCTTCCGAAATCGTGCATTCGGCGTCGGTTGCCCCGAGGGCGATCGCCTGCCGAATCGCATCCTCGGCGATCTGAGGAAGCGACTCGAACGTCAAGCGGTTCCCCCGACGGTCATGCGATCAATCCGGACGGTCGGAATCCCGACGCCGACCGGAACGCTCTGCCCCTCTTTACCGCACACGCCGACTCCTTCGTCCAGCTTCAGATCGTTGCCCACCATGCTCACGTATTTCATGGCCTCCGGGCCGTTGCCGATCAGCGTGGCGTTGCGCACAGGCCGCGTGAGCTTGCCGTCTTCAATCAGATAACTTTCGGATGCCGAGAAAACGAAATTACCGCTGGTGATGTCCACCTGTCCGCCCGCGAAGTTCGCGCAGTAAAGACCGCGCGGCACCGATTTGATAATGTCCGCCGGATCGCTCTCGCCCGCCAGCATGAACGTGTTGGTCATGCGCGGCATCGGGATGTGCTCATAGCTTTCGCGCCGCCCGTTCCCCGTAGCCGTGGCCTTCGTGATGCGGCTCGAAAGCTTGTCCTGCAGATAGCCTCGCAGAATGCCGTTTTCGATCAGCACATTGCGCTGCGTTTCGTTGCCCTCGTCGTCCACATTAAGAGACCCGCGCCGGCCGCCGATTGTTCCATCGTCGACAACGGTGCAAAGCGGACTCGCCACCTGCTGGCCGATGCGTCCGCTGAATGCCGAGACGCCTTTGCGGTTGAAATCCGCTTCGAGTCCGTGCCCCACCGCTTCGTGCAGCAGCACGCCCGGCCAGCCTGGACCCAGCACCACCACCTGCTCGCCGGCTGGAGCCTCCACTGCGTCGAGCTGAATAATCGCCTGCCGTGCCGCCTCCCCGGCGAAGTATTCCGGCGTGCGTTCTTTCTGGAAAAACTCGAGCTCATAACGTCCGCCGCCACCCGAGTGCGCCTGCTGCGGGACGCCATCGCCGGAACGCGCCAGCACCAGCACGCTCAGCCGCGCCATCGGCTGACGGTCGAAATTCAACACGCCGTCGCTCGTGGCTACCATCACATGCCGCAGGCTGTCGGCGTAAGTGACCTGAACCTGAAAAACCCGTGGATCGTAGGCGCGCGCCGCATGATCGGCCCGCTGCGCCAGTTCGACGCGCTCCTTGAACGCGGTCTCGTTGGGAGCGGTCACAACCGGGTAGAGATTGCGCTTTCGGCCCTCTTCAAGCGGGGTTTGCTCCACCTTCGCCGGCCCCGATGCGATCAGCGCGGCAACCTGCGCCGCATGGCGGATCTTCTCCGGGCTGAGGTCGTCGCTGTACGCGTAGCCGGTGCGCTCACCCGAGATCACGCGGACGCCAACGCCCAGCGAAACGCCCTGCGTCGCGCTCTTCACGATCGATTCGTCGATGCTGATCGAACTGGTCGCAAGGTATTCAAAATAAAGGTCGGCATAATCGCCGCCGCGCCCGAGCGCTTCAGAGAGGTGTGCTTCCAGATCCCGCCGCGCAATACCGAATTTGGCGGCGAAAAAGGAATCGGAAAAGCTCATAAGTAACTCCAATGTAGCAAGTTGTGAGTTGATGACCGCTCGGGAGATAGCTCACGGCGGACGCTCTGCCACATCAGTTAAGACGCTTTATTCCGCCGCTTTGATTCTTTGCGCGTCCGACTCCGTGATCCAGTGGTCTTTGACCATCCGATCCACTACCTGCGAAACCTTCGCCGCATATTTCGCGTGGCTGCCGTAGAGCGCTTCGAGACGACCCCACTCGAGCGGAACGGTCCGCCCCAGTTCGCGACAGGTGCCCGGACCCGGCGTCGTTGTGTAGTAGACCGCCGACGGCACATCCGTATAGGAACTCCGAACGCCGCCTGTGCCGATTCCGAACTGATCGTACATGCCGGTCAAAGCAATCCGGTCGGCTTTGGGCGGAGCAACGCCCTTTGTAGACCAGTTCTCGATATTGACGATCGCCCCGTCGAAGATGTACTTCAACAGCGGATAATCCTGCAACAGAATCTCGGTATCGCAGCGGACCGAAAACGGCCATTCGGGAGTGCCCTGGCCGGGAGTTCCCAATGCGGCCAGCTGGTCCGCCATAATGGGCAGTTCGCGATAGGCCCACTTATCGATATGCGTCGCGCTCGCGACTTCATACAGACGATAGCGATCTTTCGGATCGTCGCTGTCCGGGCGCCGGTAATCTTCCGCTACCTCTCCCTGCGCCACAACCTGAATTACGGGTACGCTCGAATTCCGTATGCCCAGGCGCGCGTCACCTTTAGGAGGCGCAGCCGCACAACGGCGAATCCGCCCGGCGCTCGCCGGACCTTTCAGAAGAAAGCCGTCATACGTCGGCTTGCCGTTAGCAAGCGTTGCGTGCGGTTCGATCGCTCTCAAATACGTCACAACATCCCCACCCTGGGAGGTCATGTACACATGAGTAGCCTTGAGTCCGCTGTCGCTCTTCAGCGCCGCTGCGACCTGGCTCAGCATGTCCCAGCGCAAACCCTCTTCCTGAGGCGAAGCCGCGGGACAGGTTTCAGCAGCATCCGGGTTAGGGAACCCGATGACCGATTCGTATCGGGCCTTATTGAATTTCGCCAGCGTTCCAAACCCGCCCGGCATTGTGACCCCGACCCACGCGTCGCCGCGTTCCATCAGAGTGTCGCGCAAGTACCCGGACATCATCGCCCAATCGAAGCGACGGGCCGAATTCGGCAACTCTACGACAGCCTGCCCGCTGAAGCGCGCCGGATCGGCCGGACGCCTCACCAGAATGCGCGTAGTGTAAGGCGCATTGGGGGTCTTCACCGTTAAACTGCCATCCGCCGCCCAGTCATACACGTTGGCGGTGCCGCTGACGATGAACTCTTCCTCTACATAGCCGGCCTTTTTCAAATCGATCGGCTCGAGAACCCGGTTCGCGGCCATGAACGGATAAGAATCGGCCGTAACCGGGATCGGCCCGGTCAGCTTCGGAAGCGGCGTTGTCGATGAACCTCCAATGGAGGCGCCGAAGAGAGGGCACGCGATGAAGATGGCGAACACACAGGTAGGTCTGAGCATGTGGCTCCTTTTGTTCATCCAGCGTACTACCGTTCTTGTGACGTGGGATGGGATCATGGCAGAAAGCCGTACCGAGGCGGCCCCGCATGGAAAAGGTCAGTGGAATCGGAGGCGTCTTCTTTCGCGCTCAGGACCCCGCCGCGTTGGGCGCGTGGTATCGGGACCACCTGGGAGTGGGCGAGGTTCCGTCGGGCGACGGTGATCTCCCCTGGCATCAGGAAGCCGGCCCCACAGCTTTTTCGCCTTTCCCGGAAACTACGAATTACTTTGGCGATTCCGGGAAAGTCTGGATGATCAATTTCCGCGTCCGCAATCTCGACGCAATGATCACGCAGCTGCGGGACGCCGGCATTTCGGTGGAGCCTGACCCGCAAACCTATCCCTGGGGTCGTTTTGCGCGCTTGCACGACCCTGAGGGAAATCCGATCGAGCTTTGGGAGCCCGCCGATTGACCCGGCGCGATTCGGTGTTGCGCCTGCCCCCCTCGCCAGATCCTCCTGCTGATATCGGCATGCTTTTTTGCCCGCGCCTCGTTTTACGCGCTTTCCTATCCGGTCTGGGAGGATTATGACGAGTGGGCGCACTGGAGGGCCGACGCGCGCTTGTTCGCTGCGGCCACGCCAGGAGCGACCCTCAATGCCTGCCGTTCGCGAGCTGACTCGATGACCGCGCTGACCAGTGAATCGCCGACGCCGCGCCGCCTGGCGAATGGCGCTACTCACATCCCGATAAGTTCGACTGATCCCGCTGGATCTGGAGGCGTGGCACTGACCATGCCGGCCGCAACCTTTTGCCATTCGGCGACAACATTCAGTGGCACGTCCGAAAGCCTTCGGCGCCATCGGGTCTCGGTGTCGCCCTCGCCCTGCCAATCGGCGAGCCTCGCACTGAAAGCGTACGGCGCTTCCGCGAGCGCCTCCAATCTCAGTTTTCGCCATACCTGCCAGTCATCAACGCCAATTCTTCGAAGATGGATCTCGTCCTGAGACGACCGAGTCATTCGGAGAAATGGAACCGGGCGTCTTTAAACCGGCGGCGTGCCGTAGGTGTGGAACGACTCGATCGTCTTAAGCCCCCAGGCCTGACCTTTCTTGCGTTCTTCCATGGTCCAGACGATCGGTTTCCAGTCGGGCGCAAGAATCAGGCGCGCGCCGGCATTGGCAATCTCGACACGGTTCCCGCCGGGCTCATAGACATAAAGAAAGAAGGTCTGCTGGATGGCGTGCTTGTGCGGACCCGTTTCGATATAAACGCCAGCTTCCAGAAAGATATCGGCCGCGCGCAGGATGTCCTCGCGGCAATCGACGGCATACGTCAGATGGTGGAAACGGCCTTTGGTGCCGGTGTGATCGGCGGAGTAAGCGAAGTCATAGCTCTTGTTGGTGCAGGTCATCCACATTGCGGCCTCGGTGCCGTCATCGAGAACGATCTGCTCGGTCAGACGAAATCCGAGATATTCGTCGAAGAAAATACGATTGGCTTTGATATCGACGGCGAGGCAATTCAGGTGATCGAGCCGCCGCACATTGACGCCGCGCGCGGGATAGCGCTGCGCCTGATTCTTTAACGAAGGCTTGAGGTGGGGCGGAGCCTGGTACCACTCGGTCTCGTAATAAAGCTCGACAATATGGCCATCGGGGTCCTGGCAGACGAATGCCGGACCGTGCCCGATATCGCCATCGGTCCAGCCTATGTCATAGCCGGAACCCTTGAGGGCGGCGGCGCGGCGTTCAAGCGCCTGCGGACTGCGCGTCCTGAAGGCCATGTGACCCATTCCGGAGGTCTTCGACCCGGTCAGCTTGAGCGAGTAACGCTCATAGTCGTCCCATCCGCGCAGAAAGACCGAATCGCCCTGCCGTCCGCTTTCGGTCATACCCATGACGTCCACGAAAAATCGAAGGCTCTCCTCTGGTTTGGGAGTCAACAGTTCAAGATGCCCAAGATGGGCCACATCCATAATCGGTTCAGAGTGCATGCGTTTTCAGGCTCCAATTATTTCACTTCGCCGATGGCCATGCCAGTCTTCACAATTTTTAACCGCGATTCCCGCCGGCCGGCGCGTAGTATCGCGGTAGATGGCACAAACGAATCGTTGGACGCGGCGTGGCTTCCTGGCCGGCGGCGCCGCGGTCCTGACCGGCCCACGAATTCTCGCCGACCCCTCTTGTACGCTGACGCCTGAGGAGGAAGAAGGCCCGTACTATATCGACAACGAAAAGCCGCGGTCGGATATCACAGAAGGCAGACCGGGCGTTCCGCTAAAGCTGCAGGTTGCGCTCGTTGATTCGAGGAGTTGCGCGCCGCTGGAGGATGCGGCGCTCGATATCTGGCATTGCGACGCTTTGGGCGTTTACTCCGGCTTCACGGGCGGCAATCCGGGTGGCCGGGGCGGTCCACCGCCGTTCGGACGTGGTCCAATGGGGCCGTAGCGCTCGCGCCAGATCGATCCCACGCGCTTTCTGCGAGGCGTTCAGATCACAGGCAAGGAGGGCGTGGGCGCATTCGCCACGCTCTACCCGGGATGGTATGAGGGTCGCGCGATCCACATTCATGTGAAAGTGCACGTGAACAGTCATGTGTCGCATACCGGGCAGCTGTTCTTTTCGGAGGACATCACCGCGGAGATTGCGCGACTGGAGCCCTATGCGCGCCGTCTCAACGTCGAGCGGACTCTCCAGGGCGAAGATCACGTTTTCACCGAACAGCACGGCAGCGCTTCGATACTGAAGCTGGCGAGACTCAAAAACGGATCGAACGCCGACGGATTTCTTGCGACAATAACGCTCGCGGTCGACCCTGAGGCGACTCCCGCTCCCATCAATGGAGGGAGAAGAGACGGATTCGGGCCGCCGGGTCAGCGAGGTCCGCGGCCCGCGGGTTTCGCCGCGGCGCCTGGCGCGGGAGGTTCTGTTTTCGGCGTGGCTTCGCCGCGGTGGCAGGTGTAGCACGTCACGTGTTGTTTGCCGTCGGGAAAGGTCGCGTTGATATCCGCGGCGATGCGAAGCATGTTGCGCGCCATGCTCTTTTTGGGATTCGTATCGCTGGCGAAGTCACCCTGAACGTGACAGTAGCCACACTGGACCCCCAGCGCGGACCGGAAAGTTCCCATGACCTGAACGATGTTTACATCGGCGGGTAATATCTTCAGGTTTTTGGGGGGCCCCGGGGGCGGTCCCGCCGGCGCTCCCCCGCCCCTCTGGGCGACAAGGCTTCCGGGAGCGAAAACGAGGGCGGCGAACAAAAGCAATGAGAACAGGATGCGCACTGCAGGCCATCCTATACCGCGACGGCAGGGGAGTCAATTGAGGTTGGCGGAGCTTTGGATAGCGGCGCAGTGGAAAGCCACCATCCGTCTCCGGCAACCCAACAGGTTTCGTCGGGCGAGCTATTGCGTAACAGCGAACGCACGTCCCGCGCCGTCCGGCGGCGAAACGCCTCCGACAGTTTGCGGGCCATTTCCCGCTCACGCGCCCCAACGCAGCCGATAAACATCGCCGAACATACAACGCATGCGTGAAACCGGCCGCCGGCACCGGGATCGGACGGCCGCGTGATCAGCAGCATCGCGCCCGAACCCTCGTTCGGAGTCAGCGGAAACACCAGACGCCCCCCCGGGAGTAACGCATCGAGCCAACTGGATTGAGGCGCCGTGGCTCCGGCGCTGACATAGATGAGATCGGAAGGCGGCAGCGATCCCAGCGAGCCTGACTGGCAGCGCACGGTCACATTCGGCAAATCTTCGAGGTTGCTCGCGGCGCGCCCCGCGAGGTCTTGCTCCATCTCATAGGCGAAGACCCGGCCGCGCTCTCCATCAGGATCCGCAGCCGTCATGCGGGCCAGAATCGCCGTGTAGTAGCCCGTGCCCGCGCCAACGTGAATCGCGGTTTCTCCCGGTTGCGGATCGAGCGCCGCCAGACTCATTGCGTGCAGAACCGGCTGCCCGTTGTTAATTCCTCGTTCCGGCGCCAGGGCGATGGGACAATCCCGATAGAGGAATGTGACATCGTCTGACGGAGCTTCTATATACCCGATGGATGTCGGAAACTTCCAGGGCGCGGGCCCGACGAAACGCTCCCGCGGCGTCATGGCAAATGCTTCAAGGAGTTTGCCGGGCCGCACCCCCGCTTCAGCCGTGATCAGCTCAGCAAAGAAGCGGCGATGCATCTCCGCGCGATCCACTCCATTCAGCCTACCGAAACCTTGCCGCGGAAGTGACGATAGACGAATACCGAGTATCCGGCGGCGAGGACAAAAGCGGGCGTCCACCACCAGAACCCCACTGCGAGGCCATATGGCGGAGCGGCGGCGTTGTAAATCGTAAGACTGCGGCTGGTGTCCGGGACGGAAGGGAGCACGGCCGGGTAGAGAGCGAAAACGGCGCTGCACAACAGGCCCGCAATAAATACGGACGAACCCAAAAACGCAGAGACGTCCTTCCCCGCCCTCAGATAGAACCGCAGGGCGACCAGACTAACGACACAGACAACGGGAAAGATCCAGATCCAGGGGCGTCTGGAAAAGTTGGCGGCCAGGAGCGGCTGAATGCGAAAGCTGGCGATGCTGATACCGAAAACGATGACGCATACGAGCCACCAGACACGGGACGCTATGGCGCGGGAGCGGGTCTGGGGCGGTCCGGCGGTCTTGACCGCCACCCACAATGCGCCGTGAAGCGTCAGCACGGCAAGCGCGGCCACGCCGACCAGCGCCGTATACCAATCAATGATTCCCGCCGCCGCGCCAGGCTGGAAATTGGTCCAGAGAGGAGCGAAGAAGAAGCCGTTCGCATCCAGAGAAACGCCTCGCACCACGTTGCCCAGCGCCGCTCCATAGAAAATAGCGAGCAGAGCACTTGCGCCGCAGAACACCAGGTCCCAAAACGCCGTCCAGAGACTGCTGTCGACATGACTGCGGAGTTCGATCGAAATGCCCCGTAGTATGAGCAGCCAGAGCACGATGTTGAGCGCAAGATAGAAGCCGCTGAAGCCTGAGGCATAGAGCGCCGGGAACGCGAAGTAGAGCGTACCGCCGGCGGCCAGTAGCCAGACTTCGTTGCCGTCCCAGAAGGGGCCGATCGAGGCCAGGATCTCGCGCCGCTCGTGGTCGTCGCGGGCCGCAAAGAGGTGGATCACGCCCGCTCCCAGATCGAAGCCGTCGAGAAGAACGTAAATCGCGATCATCAGAGCTACGATGCAAAACCAGGCTGTTTCCATAGTCAGGAGTGAGACAACACGGGGTGATCGAGTGTGGCCGCTTCCGGGCCATGTGCCACTTCGCGGGCGATCAGGAACAGGAAGAGAATACCCAGGAGCATATACATTCCCATAAATCCCATCAGCGTGAAGGTGCCGTTGGCCGCGGTGACAAGGGGAGAAGGGCCGCTTGCGGTGCGCATCAAACCGTAGATCAGCCAGGGCTGCCGTCCCAGTTCAGCGGTCATCCAGCCGCAGGTCGTCGCAATGTAGGGGAACGGAAACGACAGCATCAGAATCCACAGCAGAGGACGGTTGTGAAAGAGCCCGCCACGCCACAACATGATGCAGCTCACCAGCATGATCGTCGCGAGGATGGTCCCGAGCCCGGCCATAATGTGGTAACTGAAGTACAGCAAGGGAATGTTATCCGGCCAGTCCGATTTGGGAAACGCGTCCAGCCCTTTTACTTTGCCCTCCCAGCGCCGAAACGTCAGGAACGTGAGAACGCGCGGGAGCACGATTGGGTTATCAAGCTGCTGTTGCTCCACATCCGGCTGGCCGATGATTGCCAGCGGCGCGGCGCTACTCGACTGGAACAGAGCTTCCATTGCGGCGAGCGTTACCGGCTGATTGCGGGCAACCATAACGCTCTGCTGATCGCCGGTAGGAAATGCAACGAGGCCTGTCGCGATCAAGCCGGAGATGACACCCACGCGCACAAACGTGCGTCCGAAAGCTACGTCCCGATTCGACAAGAGATAAAATGCTCCCAGCGCCGCTACCACAAAGCTGCCGGTGACCACGCTGGCCGCCATGTTGTGGGTGTACTGCCAGAGAATCCACGGATTGAAAATAAGGCCGCTGAAGCTGGTCAGAAGGATCTCACCCTTCGCGCCGATCGCATAGCCGACGGGATGCTGCATCCAGGCGTCGGTCGCGATGATGAAGTAACCGGAGAGCCACGAACCCGCCCAGACGGCCACCGCGGATAACCAGTGCAGCCTCGGGCCCAGACGTTCTTCACCGAAAAGAAACAGTCCCAGAAAGGTGCTCTCGAGGAAGAAGCTGAACATTCCTTCCATGGCAAGGGTCTGACCGATGACTCCGCCCGCCTGTTTCGCGAATTGCGCCCAATTGGTGCCGAACTGGAACTCCATCGGGATTCCGGTGACCACGCCCATCGCGAAATTCACAGCGAAGATCTTTGCAAGAAAGCGGGCGCACTGGTTGTAATGGGCCTTGCCGGTGCGCAAAGCCATGGTTTTGAAGACTACCAGGAGCAGCGCGAGACCCATTGTCAGCTGAGGGAAAAGGTAATGGAAAGTAACGGTAAAGGCGAATTGAAGACGGTGGACGAGAAGCGCGTTATCCATTTACGTCAGGCTCTTTACGTCAGGCTCTCGCGTGATGCTTTCAAGTGTTTATGATAAGCGCTCATGTCGAATAAACGATAATCTGAAAGGCGCCTGGAGCGTTCGAGGATTTTATGCCCCGTTTCGAAAAGATTCTTTTCCCGATCGATTTCTCAGAACGGTCCCGCGCGGCGGCGCCGTTCGTCCTTTCCATGGCCCAGCGCTATAACGCCGAGGTGGTCGCCCTACATGCTCTGCAGCCTCCTCCGCCTCTCTACGCGGGAATGAACACCGTGTATCCGGAGGTTTACGATTTCGAGAGCATAAGAGCGGATCTTTCGGTCGAGTTGCGAAAGTTCACCGATTCGGAACTGCCCCGGGTAAACGTAAGATGCGTTGCCGAGTTGGGCGATCCCGCGGTCGTCATCACGGAATATGCGGAAGAGAACAATATCAGTCTGATCGCAATGCCGACGCACGGTTACGGGGCGTTCCGTCGCGCATTACTCGGCTCGGTCACGGCGAAGGTGCTGCATGATGTAAAGATTCCCGTGTGGACCGCAGCTCATGCTCCCGAACCCTCTCATCGCGCTCATCCTCAACCGCGCCATATTCTTTGCGCTGTGACTTTAAGGGCGGAAAGCCGCCACACTCTGGAGTTCGCTATCGGGCTGGCGGCAGATGCGAATGCCACAGTCGAACTGCTGCACGTGGCGGCGGAAGGCGAGGTGGAAGCTTTTCCTGCGGAAAACCGCCTGGAGGAGATACTCGTCGAAGCGGCTCGGGACAAACTCGTGAAGATCCGCGAGGAGTCCGTCGCGCCCGAGGTCGAGTCGAGCGTAAACGGGGGTAGCGTCGCGGACATGGTTCGAACGGAAGCGGTGCGAAAACGGGCGGATCTTGTAGTGATCGGGCGAGGATTGATCCAGACGGGGATCGGACGATTGTGGAACAACGCTTACGCGATCGTCCGCGAAGCGCCGTGCCCTGTTATCAGCGTGTAGACGGCTGGGCCGATCCGTTACATTAGTCTGGTGTCCCGCATCCTGGATGGTAATCGCATACGCGATCAGATAAAGAGCGAGTGCCTGCCGCGAGTGGAACGACTCCTGGCGCAGACGGGACGCTCGCCCGGCCTGGCCGTTGTCCTGGTGGGCGACAATCCGGCCTCCGAAGTTTACGTGCACAGCAAGACAAAGACGGCGTCGGAACTCGGAATGATCGGCGAAACCATCACCTTGCCGGCGTCAACAACCGAAGATGAGTTGCTCGGTATTATCGTTGCGTTGAACCGGCGGACCGATGTTGACGGTATTCTGATTCAGCTTCCGCTGCCCCCGCACATGGACTCGCAGCGCGTTCTTCTTTCGGTTACACCGGAGAAGGATGTCGACGGATTCCATCCATTTAATGCCGGTCTCCTGTCGACCGGGCGGGAAGGGCCGCGGCCCTGCACCCCTGCCGGTATCATCCAACTGCTCAACCGTTACGAAATCCCGATCGCGGGAGCGAATGCCGTGGTTGTGGGACGCAGCGACATCGTCGGCAAGCCTATGGCGTTGATGCTGCTGCAGGAAAACGCCACAGTCACTATCTGCCATTCGCGGACGCGCGATCTGGCGGGTGTCTGCCGCACGGCCGATATCCTCGTAGTGGCGATCGGACGGCCCGCATTGATCACGGAAGACCATATCAAGCCGGGCGCGGTGGTGATCGATGTCGGGATTAACCGGGTGGAATCACGGGCAGAGGCGGAACGAATTTTCGAAGCCAGACGCCTCGCGGATTTCGACAGGCGCGGGAGTCTGCTGGTTGGAGATGTTCATCCAGGCGACGTCGCGCGTTTGTCGTCCGCATACACGCCGGTCCCAGGCGGCGTTGGCCCGCTGACGATCGCGATGTTGATGCGCAACACGATCGAATGCGCCGAACGGCGTAGCGGAATCGAGTGAATGTTAAGAGTCGGGCTGACCGGGGGCATGGCGTGCGGCAAGAGCTTTGTCGCTTCGGCGCTGCGCGAGTTCGGCTGCCATATCGTCGAAGCCGATGAGGTTGGGCCGGGCGGCGATGCAGCCCGATGGAGACGCTTACGAGGCGGTTGTCGCGGCGTTCGGAAAGGAAATTCTGGACGAACGCGGTCTGATCGACCGTCCCCGGCTGGCCGCTATCGTATTCGGCGCACCGGCCCGGCTTGCAGCGCTGAACGCGATCGTGCACCCCGCGGTTCGCTCACGCGCACTGCTGGAGTTTGACGATATTGGCGCCCGGGATCCTCATGCCATTGTGGTTTATGTGGCGGCTATCCTGATCGAAAGCGGGGCCTCGCGCGAGATGGATAAAATAATAGTGGTTACGTGCGAGCGCGCTCAGCAGATCGAACGCGCGATGCAGAGGCCGGGGGTGGCCGAAGCGGATGTTATGGCTCGTCTTCAGAGCCAGATGCCGTTGGCTGAAAAACGAAATTACGCCGATTATCTGATTGACACCGGCGGGACGAAGGAAGAGACACTTCGTCAAACTAAAGTCATCTACGACGATCTGAGGAGATTGGCATCATGAGACCAAGAGCGCTCGTTCTTACGTTGCTGCTGGTTACGGGTTTCTGGTTCGTAACTTCGCGGGGGAACTGGCGTCTCCAACAACTGGTTCGGCCCCTATCCAGCAACGGGAAACTCTGGTCGGATCCGGTTGTCGCCCACGGCTCCGGTTTTGCGCCGGATGAACAGAATAACATCGATATTTACAAAGCCAATCGTCTGGCGACGGTAAATATTACAAGTATCGTTTACCAGCGCAATATGTTCTTCCAGGTCTTTCCGCAGAAAGGCATCGGATCGGGTTTCATCATCAACGAGGGTGGCGAGATTCTCACGAACAACCATGTGGTCTCCGGATCGCGCAGTGTCACCGTGACGTTGTCGAACAAGAAACAGTACCCGGCGACCGTAGTCGGAATCGATCGGAGAGTCGATCTGGCGATCCTGCAGATTCACGCGGATCAGAAGCTGCCTTTCGTTCACCTGGGCGATTCCGATGCGCTGGTGGTCGGCCAGAAAGTACTCGCCATCGGTAATCCTTTTGGTCTTGAAGGAACCCTGACGACGGGAATTGTAAGTTCTCTGGATCGCAGTCTCGAAAATGAGGATGGAACTCCGCTCGAGGGCCTGATCCAGACAGACGCCGCGATCAATCCGGGCAACAGCGGCGGACCGCTTCTGGATTCGCATGGCAATGTAATCGGTATCAACACCGCAATTTTCGGGTCGCAGACGTCCAGCGGCGAGGTGGGGAGCATCGGCATCGGGTTTGCCATGCCGATCAATCGCGCTAAGGAAAAGCTGGAGGAATACCGCACGACGGGACGCATTTCGCACGCGGTGCTTGGCGTATCGCAGACGGTGTTGGTGCAGGGCGATCTGGCCGAGGAACTGGATATGCCGTCATCGGGCGGTCTGCTGATTCAGGCGATCGACGAGGGTTCTCCCGCCGATCTGGCGGGGCTTCGCGGACCCACCCGCTCTGTGATTGTCGGCAGACGGTATGAGCTGGGGATCGGCGGAGATTTGATCATCGCGATCGATGGGCGGCCGGTAGACGGCCAGGATGCGTTGCGCCGCGCCCTGAATCAGAAGCGGCCGGGCGACAAAATGGTGTTGACAATCTTCCGCGGCCAGCGGACTTCGAAGGTCACGATCACTCTGGGATCGGCGCCGGAAGCGCTTTAAGGGTGCGTGGCACAACTAGACTAGACTGCTGACATTTGTCGAACAACGACCTCCACATTTTCGAGGATCGTCGGCCAACTCAGATGACCCAGGGCGTCTCTCTTCGCTCTCTCCAGCAGATCCTTCAGTTCCGGATACGCACCTGAAATTGTGATGGGGCTGGGAGCGGGTCGCGAGAAATCACTCTGCTTCTTGAGCCAATCCGAGATCGCTCTGATCATGGTGTCGGGAGTACCGTCGTGTATTTGCGAATCGAAAGCAGCCAAATCGGATATGAATTTGTGATGTACATAATCCGGAGGAACGAGTGCCAGCCAGTTGTGCGGTTTCGACCTTCTTCGCTGATATCGCAGAGAAAGCGCCATCCCGAGTTCCAGGGGCATATTGAAACGTGACAGATTGTCAGGACCGCGGCATGGAACAGTGGCGCGAAAGAATCATCGAAAGGACAATTGAGAAAGACCGACTTCTCATAGGCTGGAGGCGCCACTATTTTGAAACGTGAAGATCCGCCGACTTTGCCGCCTTCTTTGCGAGGGCCTGAGAATACTTGCGAAAGCTCTCGAGATCCCTCGCTCGCGTTTTCCTTCCCAATTCGAGTTTTTGCTCATCAATCAAACTGAGCGGATCGTTGATCCTGGCCGCTATATAATCGGCCGCCGCAATCATTGATTCCGGGGTCTCCCCGAGAACGAAGGCGCGTCGGGTCTTCAAAAAGCCCGGCAAATCCGGATTTTGAATCAGCACGGGAATCAGCGGCTTCTTGAAATCAATATCGAAGTCCCGGCTCACGATTTGTTGCCACTCAAAGGTTTGCCACCGATCCTGTGGGCCGGAAGGTCCAATGAGGAAGATGAAGCCGGACGCCTCACGAATAGCTGCGGTTACGCATTTTTCCCACTCCGCTCCAGGCGCGAGATCGCGGATGTCCAGCCACGCCTCGACCTGACGCTGTCGGAGTTCATCGGCAAGGCGCAAAGCGTAGCTGCTGTTAACCCGTGAATGTGAAATAAATAATTGCACGAAGCCCTCGGATGCTCGTATTATCGCATCGGAAGGTGTGATTAAGACGCGAACGGCCTTTACTCTTCAGCCGCTTCTAGGCACTCCGCGATCTCTTTTTCGGTGACGGCGCCTTCTTTGATGACCCGCCAATCGAGTTCGGTGATATCGACCGTGCTCGCCCCGATGCCTTCGCAGGCGCCGCCATCGAGCACCAGGTCCACGCTGCCGTCCATCACGCCGAAGACCTCGATCCCGCTGCGGCACGTCGGGCGGCCCGAAATATTGGCGCTGGTCGCGATAATCGGCTGATTCAACCTTGCGATCAGTTCGTCCGTGACTGTGGAAAGCGCCTGGCGGACCGCCAGACGTCCGGTATTCCCCGTGGCGCGGAGGGGCACTTTGGGCGATGCCGGCATGATGATCGTCAACGGCCCGGGCCAGAATCGCCGGGTTAGCATCTTGAACCGGGGCGAGATGTCCCTTGCAAGTTCCTCCGCCATCATCGCGTCGCGGACCAGCATCGGCAGCGCGCGATGAATTTCCCGGCCTTTGGCCTGATAGACCTGCCGCACCGCTCGCAGGTTGAAGGGGTCGGCGACAAGAGCGTAGAGTGCGTCGGTCGGCACGGCGACGACGCGTCCGCGGCGAATGGTGGCCGCCGCCCGATCCAATGCTTCCGGTGAAGGCTCGAGAGGTTGAATCTCGATCAGGTCCGTGGCCACGCGGTCAGCGTAACACAGCGCGCATCTAACTCCAGCCGCTGGTGCGTTTTCAGCTCGCGACGGCTTCGAGCGTCGCTTCCTGATTGCGAGGCTCGAACGAGTAGCCGAAGCCCCTCACCGAATGGATCAGCCGGGGAGCGGAAGCGTCCTGCTCGATCTTCTGACGCAACCGGAGAATATAGACGTCGACTGTGCGGTCGGTGATGGCCCGATCCTGTCCCCAGACGGCATTGAGCAGTTGCTCGCGGCTGAACACCACGCCCGGCCGGGTCATCAGGAACTCCAGAAGACGGAATTCGGTGGCGGTCAGCGCGAGGCTTTCGCCCCCCAGTTTCACCTGGCAGCTGCTGCGGTCCAGTTCGAGACCGCCGGCTTTGAGCAGGCGGGATGGCGCGGTTTGGGTACGGAACTGCAGTCTGATGCGCGCGATCACTTCCCGGATGAAGAACGGCTTGACGATGTAATCGTTGGCGCCGAGTTCCAGGCCGACGATGCGGTCGGTTTCGGAAGCCCTGGCGGTGAGAAAGATGATCGGCGTCTGCGCCAGTTCGGAATCGTTGCGGATTCCCTTGCAGATGTCGAGCCCGTCGGAATCGGGCAGCATGATGTCGAGGAGGATCAGGTCGGGATGAACGCGGCGGCAAAGATCCAGAGCGCCTCGCCCGGTCTGCGAACCGGTTACGATAAAGCCTTCCTTTTCCAGGTTGTACTTCAGCAACGCAAGAAGATCGGTGTCGTCTTCGATGAGGACGATTCGTTTTGTCACGGCACTTTCAGCGTAGCCGGATTCGCGTTACAGCGCGGTTAAGGGGCCGTAAACGGTGGGTGAAGAAAAGATTTCGGGAAATTCCGGATTTACCGGCTCTCGAAACGGTAGCCGAACCCTCTGACTGTCACGAGATAACCCGGCTCGTCGGGTTTTTCTTCGATCTGCTCGCGCAAGCGCCGGATATGCACGTCCACGGTGCGAGGCGTGACGAAATGCTGCTCGCCCCAGACCTCACGAAGCAATTGCTCACGCGACCACGCGGTTCCGGGATGGGTCAGAAAAAACTCCAGCAGCTTGAACTCGGTGGAGGTCAGTTCGATTTCGCGTTCTCCCTGAAAGACGCGGCGCGCGGCACGGTCGAGCCGAAATGGCCCCATAGCCAGCGCGGCCTCTGGCGCCGAATCGTTCTCCTGGCGGCGCAGATGGGCCTTGATCCGTGCCAGAAGCTCGCGGGGACTGAACGGCTTCGTCATGTAGTCGTCGCCGCCGATCTCGAGACCGAGTACGCGATCGACCTCGTCCGACCGGGCCGTCAGAAAGATCACCGGCGTGCGCGACAGTTTGCCGGTCTGGCGAATCTGACGGCACAGATCGAAACCGTCCTGACCCGGAAGCATGACGTCCAGAACGATCAGATCGGGCTGCCAGGTCTCCAGTTCGCGCAGGGTCTCGCCCCCCCCGTTCATGAGGCTGACCTGGAACCCTCCGCGGATCAGGTTGTATTCGATCAGAGCAGCCAGTTCCGCTTCGTCTTCGACGACCGCTATTTTCTTTGACATGCGCGTCAGGCGGTCCGCGGTGGATTGGCCTGACACTCCGGGCAAGGGCAAATCTGCCGGAGGTGAGCGTAGGAGTAGATCCCGGCGTTATGGCCATCGCTCCAGTTGATCCGCAGGGCGTAGTTTCCCACCGGCTCGATGCCGAGCATTCTTTCTCTGGGCTTATACATGGGAAAGGGATTTGCCGGTTTTGCGGCGCCGCTCGCGCTGCCGCCTGCGTCCAGGGACGATGTCTTAGGCCGGGGCTCCGTGCCATGCGTGCCGGCGCAGGTTGCGCAAGGGCACCAGTCGCGCAGATATTCCACACCGTAGGAGCTATGGTGCCCATCTTTCCAGTCGATTTCGATTCCTTTCGATTTGGAGACAGCGATATGTTCAGGATCCGTGACTATGTTTGTCGTCATTGGTTCAGGTTGTCATTAGAGCATTTTTCGCAATCAACGCAGACCGCTCCGGTGAAGACACGGGTCGGGAAGGCGAGAAGTGGAAGTCTACCGGCGACAAGATCGCCGGCGCTACCGGCGTTGACGTAAAGCTCCGCGCCGAGCGGAAGCTCGGCGGCAGCGCCGAAGCGCTGGCCCCACAACGACTGCTCGGAAGCTCTTTCATTGGTTCAAAAGGCGCTCGACATCCCTGACTCCGGAGATTCGGCGCATGGTCGAGCATAGCTTTTCCAGCTGTCTTTTGTCGCGGACGTCGACCGTCATCTCGACCAGCGCCTCGCTCGTGCCGCTCACATCGGTCTTGGCTTCGAGACTGCGCACGTTGGTGCTCTCGTCCGATAGAACACTGGTCAACTGGTGCAGAAGGCCGGGCCGGTCGTCCGTATGGACGACAATGCGCACGGGAAAAGAATCGCTCGCATGGCGCGCCCATTCGACTTCGATTTTCCGCTCCGAGTCGTACATCAGATTCTGCACATTCGGACACATGCGCGCGTGCACCGCGATGCCCTTGCCCCGCGTGACGTACCCAACGATGGCCTCACCCTTGATCGGATTACAGCACTTCGCGCGATACACCATTACATCGTCGACACCATGGACCTGTATGACCGCATCATCGTCTTTGCGCGGAGCGGGACCCGGCGCCGGCTCCACGGGCGCGGGCGCGGGTTCTTCCACTACCTGTTCTGGCGCGGATTTCTGCAAGACCTGACGGGCGGAAAACTTGCCATATCCCAGGCTCGCGTAGAGGTCGTCGATCTTGCCCAGGCCATATTCGCCTGCGACGCGCTCTAATTCGGATTTTTGAATTTTGCCAAGCTGAACGCCGAGGCGGCGCGCTTCCTTCTCCAGATACTTCTGGCCGATTTCGATCGCACGCTCCCGCTCGTTCTCGTTGATGATGTGCTTGATCTTGTTCTTTGCGCGGGAAGTTCTGACGATCGAGAGCCAGTCTTTACTGGGGGCGTGCGCGGCCTGGGTCAGAACATCGACGATATCTCCGTTGCGCAGGACGTAACGCAGAGGAACAATGCGGCCGTTGATCTTCGCGCCGATGCATGTGTTGCCGACTTCGGAGTGCACGGCATAGGCGAAATCGATGGGGCAGGATCCGGCGGGAAGCACGATCACGCGGCCTTTCGGAGTAAAACAGTAAACCTCCTCGGGGTACAGATCCACTTTGAGCGTGGACATGAACTCGCCCGGATCGCGCATCTCCTGCTGCCACTCGACCAGTTGCCGCAGCCACGCGACACGCTGGTCGTCCTGCACGCCGCGCTTGCCTTCCTTGTACTTCCAGTGCGCCGCGATGCCTTCCTCCGCAATGCGGTGCATCTCTTCGGTTCGGATCTGGATTTCGAAGTGCTTGCCGTCCGGGCCCACGACAGAGGTATGGAGCGATTGATAGAGATTCGGGCGCGGAATCGCGATGAAGTCCTTGATCCGGCCGGGAACCGGCGACCATTCGTTGTGAATCACGCCCAGCGCTCCATAGCAATTCTTCACCGAATCCGTAATGATTCGCAGAGCGAGCAGATCGTAGACCTGGTCGAGCGATATCTTCTGGCGCTTGAGCTTCTGATATACCGAGTAAGCGCGTTTTACGCGGGCGTCTACTCGCGCCGGAATCCCCTCGCGCCGCAGCTCGGCCTCAAGCGTTTTGCGCATTCGTTCGAGATATTCCTCGTTGACGGCGCGCTGGCTCTCGATCGAAGTCGAAATCTCGGCGTACGCCTCGGGATCGAGATATTGAAATGCGAGGTCCTCCAGCTCACCCCGGATCTTTCCCATACCAAGACGGTGGGCAATGGGGGCATAAATCTCCAGAGTCTCGCGCGCAATACGCTCGCGACGCTCGGGACTCAGAAACCCCAGAGTCCGCATATTATGCAGGCGGTCCGCCAGCTTCACGATGATGACGCGGATATCGTTCACCATCGCCAGAAGCATCTTGCGGTAGCTTTCCGCCTGCCGGTCCTCGGCGGAAAAGAAGTTGATTTTGCTGAGCTTGGTTACACCATCGACGCACTTCGCGACTTCGTCGCCGAAGTTCTTCTGGATGTCGGCGGTGGTGACGGAAGTGTCTTCGACGATGTCGTGCAACAGTCCCGTCTCGATGCTGACAACATCCATGCGCATCCCCGCCAGGATGCGAGCGACGGCCAGCGGGTGGCTCATATAGGGCTCGCCCGAGGATCTTTTCTGACCGGAATGATATTGAGATGCGAACTGGTACGCCTTCTCGATGGGAGCGAGATCGTCCTTCGGACGCGCCTCCCGCATCGCCGCTATCAGTTCATCGAATTGGTTCTGCGAATCAGTTCGGGCAGCGGGGATCTCCACGGCAGGCACTTCAACGCCGGGGTCGGACCCTGATACAAGGGGCACACTTCCATTCTAAGGTAGAGTCCCGGCCGGCGTGTCGGAATGCCCAGGAATAGGCTCGCCGTACAAACAAAAAGGCGGGCGCCCGAGAGCGTCCGCCTTTGCGAAAGACAAAACCCGACCGACCTGACGGTTATTGCGTCTGCTCGGCCGCCTCAGCCTTCTTCTTGGCCTTCTTCTTCGTGGTTTCGAGAGACTTCTGAACCCAGTCGTCGGCTTCTTTTATGTCCGCGTCGTACTGTTCCCTAGTATCGTCCATGATCGCCCGGTACCGGATCAGAAGGTTCATGTAAGCCATGGCATTCTCATAGTCCGGATCGATCTGGAGAGCCTTCTTCTCATAATCGATCCCGTCCGTAAGCGATTGCCAGTATTTCGCCTTAAGCTCCGCCTTGAGGTCCGGCTCCTTTTTCTTTGGTGGCTTCAGCGGGCCGGGGTCTTCCGGCTTCAGTCCCTGAGTAGCGATCGCTTCACGCCAGGGAGCCACAAACTGAGTCCATGCAATTACGCCCAGAGAGTAGTACGCTTCCTTATTCTGAGGGTCCGCCGCGATGACCTTCTTGTTCCAGTCCTGCGCCTGAGGAAAGTCCTTCATATTCCAATACAGACTGGCAAGCGACTGCATGGCGATCAGCTTGTTCTTGTCGTCCAGATTGGAGTCAAGCGAAGTATGAAACTCTTTGAGAGCCGAATCCGCGTTGCGCTTGTTCTCCGGAGCCTCCGAGCCAGGCACATACTGCGTCATATAAGCTGTCGCCAGATACAGACGCGCCGAAGGCAGATCCGGATCAAGATCGATCGCCTGCTTGAAGTTATCCGCCGCCGCGGTATATTGGCCCGCTTTGAAGGAGTTGACTCCCTTGTTCAGGTCGTCGCGCGCTTTCAGCTTGTTGCAGCCGGAACTCAATATGGCAAGAGCGGCCAGTCCGCCGATGGCGGCAATCGGGCGAATCACCCTGGTACCAATAGCCCGCATTACTGACCGGCCTCCACCTTCGGAGTCATCAAGCCGACCTTATCGATCCCAGCTCCGTGGGCAATATCTATCGCTTGCGCAATCTTCTGGAACTCAAGATCCTTGTCGCCCTTCACGAACACGACCTTCTCGGCGCGTGTTTTGAAAATGTCGATCAGACGATCGCCCAGCTTGTCCCACGTGGTGTCGTCCTGATTGATCTTCACGTTCCCCATTGCATCGATCACGATGACCACAGTGCGGTCGTTGTTGTCCTGCTTCTGGTTGGGCGGCGGCGGTTGAGGCGCCAGTGCGTCCAATCCGTGCGGCGAAACCGGCGAAATCGCCATGAAGATAATCAGCAGCACCAGCAGAATATCAATCATGGGCGTCATGTTGATATTCGACTGGGGACCGCTCCCTCCGCCAAGTGACATTGCCATAAAAAATCGCTCCTTAAAGATTCTGATCGAACATCGCAGGAATTTTCAGCGTCCCGCGCCGCGCGTTTCCGAACCCGAAATCAAACCAGATCAGCTTTTGGGCTTTGCCGGAAGATTATTGTCCATAATCTGCTCCGTCAACAGGCCAACGTCATCTACTCCGCCCGCGCGAAGATTGTCCACAACGTCTTCGACAGTCTCATACTTGGCGCGCGCGTCGGCTCGGATGTAAACGATTTTGTTCGGCTTGTCGGAAAGGAGATCCTTTACCTTCGGCGCCAGTTCATCCGGCGTCACTTTCTGCAGACCCGGCTGCAGGTACGTCTGCCCGTCACGCGTGATCGAGACGATAACCGCATCTTCCTTATCCGCATCCGACATCACGATCGGATTTCGTGCCGTCGCCAGATTCACGTTGACTTTGTTATTCAACAGCGGGGTGATGACCATGAAGATGATCAGCACCACGAGCATCACGTCCACCATTGGCGTGACATTAATATCCGATACCGGAGGCGGCGCTTTCTTTAATTGCATTCTATTCTCCTGGTTGTCCCTGCGTGTGAGGAATCCCGAGGCGAGCGGCGTGGTGACACAACCCGCCGGCCCGCCTCAGGAGTCAATCAACTCGCATCGCCTGATAAATGCCTGTGTACGGCTACTTGCGCACGCCGGCCCGGACCTGGCTGCGCTTCAGGAAGTAATCGAGCAGTTCCGAACTGGAGTTGCCCATTTCCACGTCAAAGGCGTCTACGCGGCCCGTGAAGTAGTTGAACGCCCAGACGGCAGGAACGGCCACGAACAAACCGATAGCTGTGGTAACGAGGGCTTCCGAAATGCCACCGGCGATGGCGCCGATGCCCGGCGTCTTCTGCGCGGCCATCGTCTTGAACGCGTTGATGATGCCGACGACAGTACCGAACAGACCGACGAACGGAGCGGTGGAGCCGATCGTAGCCAGAGCGCTGACGCCACGCTTCAGTTCCGCGTGAACAATGGCTTCGGAACGCTCGAGAGCGCGCTTGGACGCTTCAATTTCCTCACCCGAAATCTCCGAAGCGCCCTGGTGCGCCTGAAATTCCTGCAAGCCGGCTACAACGACCTTTGCGAGATGGCTCTTCTTGTAACGGTCGGCGATCTTGATCGCCTCATCGAGCTTGCCTTCGCGCAGCGCGCCGGCGACCGCCGGAGCGAACGCGCGGCTCTGTTTGCGGGCCGCATTGAAAGCCATTGCGCGATCGATCATGACGCCGATCGACCATGCCGACATAATAAACATGAGGATAACGACGGCCTTCGCCAGCGTTCCCATCTGCTCCCAAAGGTGGCGGAAATCCCATCCTGGGGCCCCGGCTTCCTGCAACAGCATAAAAGCCCATACCTGCATCTGTAAAAGCATTTCGTCTAGTCTCCTGCGAGTTGATTTTTAGATACTACCTGCGGCGATTTTTCATTTCGAAATTCTAGTTGAGAGTGAAATTCACGTCGATTGTCGTGATCACGTCCACCGGGTCACCATTCAGAAGCGTGGGCTGATAGGTCCACTGCTGGACCGCCTGCATAGCCGCCTGAACCAGAAGGGGCGGCCCGCCCAGCAGCTGCAGATTCTGGATCTTGCCATCCTTGCCGATGGTGGCCTGGAACTTAACCGTTCCCTGTACGCGTGCAGCCTTGGCAAGCGGAGGATAAACGGGCTTGGGCTGATTGATGAGCTTGCTCGCCTGCACGTTGCCACCGACGCGCTGGACGGTCGGCTTTGGCTTCGGCGGAGGAGGGGGAGGAGGCGGCGGCGGTCCAATACTTGAACCACCAAGGATTCCACTCAGCACTCCACCGGCCGCGCCGCCCGGAACACCGCCAGCCACGCCGACAGCTGAAGGCGGCTCCTCGGACTCCACGATCATTTTAATTTCCTTGGGCACCGACTTGGGCGCAGTTAACTTGCCCATGTCGAACTGCTTCGGAGCCACTTTCACCACCTTGACCGCCTGCGGCGGAGGAGGGGGCGGAGGAGGGGGCGGTGGCGGCGGCGCCGTCAGAAACGTCGAAAGCTGCGCGCTCGGCAAAGCGTCGAAATAAATCAGGGGGATGATGATGATAATCCCCAGGACAATCAGCTCAACCGTAGCCGAGATAAGGATTGTGTAGGGGCTTTTAGTCTTGCCCACGCCGTCAACGAAAGTTTGCTCAAACATAGAAATCCTTTCAAGCCAGATCACAGCACGGGATCGATTCCCACGCTGGCACGCTCCCCTCACATCAATAGGGGAAGAAGAACCCTAATCAACCCTTCAGATCAATCAGCCAGACTCAAATCCGACCGGCCGACCACCCTACTTTGCCACTCTTACAGGACCCTTGGCCGCCTGGGGCTTCGAGGCCGGCGGTCGTGAAACCGGCGGCTTCGCGGCCGGCGGACGCGAAGGAACAGCCGAAACCGGCGTACCGGGCGCGGGGCCCTTTTTTCTTCGGGCGTCCACGAAGTCGTGGAAGGCGAGCACGATCGGGCTCGCTATGTAAACCGAAGAGTAAGTGCCAACGATGATACCCGCAACCAGAGCGAAAGAAAAACCGTGCAACACGGGGCCGCCGAACAAAAACAAAGCGATCACAGTGAGGAACGTCAGCCCGGAAGTCATCACGGTCCGGCTCAGCGTCTGGTTCACGCTCCTGTTGATCACATCCACCAGCTGTTCGCGGCGGTTCAGATGCAAATTCTCGCGGATACGATCGAAGATGACAATCGTATCATTCATCGAATAACCAACGAGGGTTAAAAGTGCTGCGATTACAGTCAGCGTAATCTCTTTGTTGAACAAAGAGAAGATTCCGATCGTGATAATGGTATCGTGGAACACCGCAATGACAGCGGCCACGCCATAAATCCATTCAAAGCGGAACCAGATATACACGAGCATGCCGCCCAGAGCGAGCAGAGTCGCGTTGATCGCCTGAGAGCGCAAATCGGCGCCAACCTTGGGACCCACAATCTCGATATCGCGCGCCGCCGTATAAGGAGCCAGGTATGTTTGCTGGTTCAAGATACCGAGAATCTGCGGCGTCACGCCGGGAACCGAGCGTAATTCGTCAATGCTGGAAATCAACCCGCTGTGCTGGGTATTCTTGCTCCGATAGCCGACAATCGCCGCCGCCAGATCATTGATTTGCGGATCGGAAAGTGAAACTCCCGCCGCAGCCAGGGGCGTGCGCAACCGGTCTGCCAGCGTTTCGGCGCTTGCGTTATTCAAATCCAGCTTCCCGTTATCGGGATGCCCAAAAGTCTTCGCCAGCGTATCGAGTACCAACTGGCGGTTCTTTGCCAGAGTAACGTCGTCCGCGCCTTCCGTTCCAATTGCAATCTCGTTGGAACCGTTTTCAAAAGTTTCCACGCTTGGTGGGTTTGCCAGGACCTTCGACAGGGAGGAACGTACTTGATCCAGAGGGGGATTACCGGCAAACTTGACCGTCATCAACATACCGCCCTTGAACTCAATGCCATACCTCGGCCCGCCCTTTACAACAAGGCTTGCCAGACCGGCGACTGTCAGGATCAACGAGGCGATGATGAACGGCCACTTCTTCCCGAGAAAATCAAAATTGGTGTTTTTAAATAATTCCATCGATCACTGCCCGCCTGTTTCCCCGGGCAGAACCGTGCCACCTGATATGACACCGTCCTCCAGTAAATTGTTCCCGCTCTCCCGGATATAAAAACTAACACAAAACAAACGCGGCATGCATGATCCTTTCATATCTTCAAATACTGAGTTCTGTGACCTGCCGGCGCCGCGAAAGCTCCCAGTCGAAGATCACCTTGGAAACGAAGACCGCCGTAAACACATTCGCGAGGAGACCGATTACCAGCGTCACCGCGAATCCCTTCACAGGGCCAGTACCGAACAGGAACAGGAAAAGACAGGACACGATGGTCGTCACGTGCGTATCGACGATCGTCCACCAGGCCTTTCCGAAGCCCGCATCCACGGCCGCCGGAATCGATTTTCCGGTGCGCAGCTCTTCCCGTATGCGCTCGAAAATCAGCACGTTCGAATCGACCGCCATACCGATCGTCAGGATGACTCCAGCGATACCCGGCAGTGTCAACGTGGCGCCGAAATAAGAAAGCGCGGCCATCAGAAGGACCGTGTTCAGCAGCAGCGCAAGCACCGCATTGATGCCCGACTTCTTGTAATACACAAGCATCACTACAATCACCGCAACCAGGCCCGCGATAGCGGCGTAAATCCCTTCCCGGATCGAATCCGCGCCGAGCGACGGCCCGATTGTGCGCTCCTGCTCGTACTTGATGCCAGCGGGAAGCGCGCCTGTTTTCAGTACCAGGGCGAGATCCGAGGCCTCCTGTTGCGAGGAGAGTCCATTGATTCGGCCCTGATCGCTGATCGCGCTCTGGATCGTCGCGACATTCGTGATCTGGTTGTCCAGTACCACCGCGAGACGCATGCCAATGTTGGACCCCGTAAATTTCTCAAACCGCCGCGCGCCGTCCTGAGACAGCGAAAAACTGCATTGCCAGCGGCCAGGCGAATCGGAATCGGGGCCAGGGGTCGCATTGCGCATGTCCTGTCCGGTGATCACCGGGGTTCGCGATACCAGGTACCAGCCCCCGCCCCCGCCCGCGCCGGACCAGTTCATCAGGTCAGTACCAAACGGCAAAATACCGCCTTTCGCGGCGAGGCCGGCGTCTTTCGTCTGCCACGGACCCTCCTGCACCGCCACGATTTTGAGCTGCGCCGTGGTGCCGATGAGATCCTTTACCCGCGCCGGATCATCGACGCCCGGCAGTTCCACCAGAATTTCGGACTGCTTGTCCGAGGCTCCGTAATCCTGCACTGTAGGCTCAGTCAAACCGAGGGCATTGACTCGGCGCTCGATCGTATCTCTTTCCTGTGCCACCGTATTGCGCTTGAGGTCCACCAGAGCGCTCGGCTTCATGTTCATCCGGTAGTCGTTCGCATTCACCGGCGCGAGAACCCAGTCGGGATATTTATCGGACACCAGGTTGCGAAAAGCCTGAGTTTTGGTCTGGTCGACCCCGTGGATGTTGATTTGAATGGAATCGGTCTGATCGAGACTTGTGGGATCGTTCCGGTCGAAGCCAGCGACGGGGATGTTGGCGGTTTTCGTCGCGTCTCGCATCGATTCAATCGTCTGGTCCGCCTGGGTCTTCGCCGCATCCTGCACCTGGACCTGCAGAACCAGGTGGCTGCCGCCTTTCAGATCGAGGCCCAGGTGAATGTTTTCCCCGAGGTTCGATTTCAGTTGCGCGAGGCTCGTCGGCACTCCCACGCCGCCCAGAAACTTCGGATAGCCGATTATGCCGAACAGGCAGGCGAGCACGACCACCACAATTACTACAGCTTTTGCCGTCAAATTCCGTTGCATGAAAGATGTTTGCCTTATGCGAGGTTTTTACTACTTTGAGCCTTCGGGAGGGACCAGCGTGCTGACGGAGGAACGAGCGAACTGCAGCTTCAGGTTGTCCGGTTTGACTCTTAACACTATTGTGTCATTATCGACCGCCGTCACGGTACCCACAATTCCGCCGGACGTCACGACGCTGTCACCGCTCTTCAAGGAATTCAGCATCTCCTTCTGCCGTTTTTTCTGCCGCTGCATGGGCATAAAAAGGAGAAAATAAAAGACAACGCCGATGAGGATATAAGGGGCGAAGAGCGCGATGGAACTCGTCGGGCTCTGCTGTTGTTGCTGCAGAAAAAAAGAAAAGAACACGTCAGATTATTCTATACCGGTGTCCGGCTCTGCGGATTCGGCGCGGGATCCAAGCCTGTTCCTCACCTCGGTGAGATACGGCACAAACTGCCCCAAAATGATAGCCTGCCTGATCTCGATCATGATGTCAAGATAACGCCGCAGATTGTGCCGGGTCGCGAGGGAGGCGAAAAGGATCTCCCCCGCCTGAAATAAGTGACGCAGGTAGGCCCGTGAATAGTTTCGACAGGTGTAACAGGGGCAGGCCGGATCGAGCGGCCGCGGATCGTCGCGATAGCGGGCGTGTTTGATGACCACCCGCCCTTCGGAGGTAAAAAGCCACCCGTTACGCGCATTTCGCGACGGCAGAACGCAATCCATCATGTCGACGCCGCGGGCGACGTATTCGGCAAGCTCGTGCGGCATCCCGACGCCCATTGCGTAGCGCGGGCGGTCGCGAGGCAGGAGGGGTTCGCTCGCTTCCACCATTTCCATACTGAGCGGCCGCGGTTCCCCGACTGAAAGGCCGCCGATCGCGTAGCCGTCGGCATCCAGTTCGATCAGCCGTTCGGCGCACTCGCGGCGGAGATCGGCGAACATGGAACCCTGGACGATCGGGAAAAGCGCGTGCCGCGTCGGCGAGTCGGCGATACGGCTTCGGTAATGAGTGAAGGCCTCTCCAGCCCAGCGGATCGTGCGGTTCATTGATGCCCGCGCGGATTCATGACTCACGGGATAAGGCGGGCATTCGTCGAGCACCATCATGATGTCACTGCCGAACGCCAGCTGGACATCGACGGTCGACGCGGGCGTGAACTTGTGCGTGTCTCCGTTCAGGTGGGACTGGAACGTGACTCCGTGCTCGGTAATCTTCCTTAGTCCCGAGAGGCTGAACACCTGATAGCCGCCGGAATCCGTCAGCAGAGCGCCGGGCCACGACATAAAGCGGTGCAGCCCGCCGAGTCGGCGAATCAGTTCATGGCCAGGGCGGAGAAAAAGATGATAGGTGTTACCGAGGATTATGCGAGCTTGCAGTTCGTCCCACAGGTCGCGCTGATTCAGGCCTTTTACCGTTGCCTGAGTTCCGACCGGCATGAAGACCGGGGTCGGAATGTCGCCGTGCTCTGTATGGAGAATCCCGGCGCGAGCGCGTGTGACCGGGCATTGGGCGATAAGTTCGAAGGTGACCTGACGGGGCAATCCCGATTGTATTGCGCTACGCTTGACCTATGGCGACGGGGGGAACTCTCATTTCGCTGGAAGAATATTTGTCGACCATATACGACCCGGATTGCGAGTACCTCGACGGGGAGCTGGTCGAACGAAACATGGGTGAATCGGATCATTCAGCGTTGCAGGGAATGATTTTCGCGTGGCTCTACAATCGGCGCCGTGAGGCCGGTATCCACGTATTTCCGGAGCTTCGCGTTCAGGTCACTCCTAACCGATTCCGCATTCCGGATATCTGTGCCACAAAGGAAAAAGTCCGGGGCAGAATACTCCGCGAACCGCCATTCCTCTGTATCGAGGTCCTTTCGCCGGAAGACCGCGCGGGCAGGATACAAACGAAGATAGACGATTACCTCGCGTTCGGCGTCAGGTACGTCTGGCTTATCGATCCGGGCGAGAAAAGAGCATGGTCTTACACGACGGAAGGCAAGCGCGAATCCGCTGAAACCCTGACCACCTCCGATCCGGATCTGGCGCTCTCCCTGCGCGACATCTTCGAGGCTCTGAGCGAAGACCTCCAATAAAGAACCTGCCGCGCGCACGTGCTACAACTGACTCTTGGATTGCGTGCTCACGCTGGACGTCGGCAGTTCTTCCGTCCGCACGCTTCTGTTCGGGCTTGACGGCCGACAAATCGAAGGCGCCGGATCGCAAATTTCTTACCAGGCCCAAACCACGCAGGATGGCGGATGGGAGATTGACCCGGCCCAACTGACCGACATCGCGGCGCGTGCGATCGGCGATATCTGCGATCAAATGCGGGCGAAGAACCTTACAGCCGCAGCCGTCGCTGTCGATACCTTCTGGCACACCATTCTCGGCGTCGATGCCGACGGAAACACCGTCACTCCGCTGCTTCATCCTTTCGACACGCGCAGCGCCGACGCCGCCAGACGTCTTGCCCAGCGTGTTGGCAACACCGCGCAACACAAGCGTACAGGATGTGTGATTCATCCCAGCTATCCTTCCGCGAAATTACTGTGGCTTTCCGAAACGCAGCCCGATGCCTTTCGCCGGGCGAAACGGTGGATGAGCGCCGGAGAGTTTCTGTTCCTGAAATTTCAGGGTAAGGCGGCGGCGTCTACCTCCATGGTTTCGGCCACCGGCCTGTGGAACCAGAACGCGAACGCTTACGATTCGGAGATGCTCGGGGCATTGCCCGTTTCGCTTGACCAATTCGCCGACGCCAACGGCCTCGACACTCCGGTCAAAGGCTCTTGCCCCTGGCCGGAATTGAAAAACATTCCGTGGTTCCCCGCCCTCGGCGACGGCGCCTGCGACAACGTTGGCAGCGGCTGCACAACGCGGGACAGATTTGCGCTGATGGTCGGCACCAGCGGCGCCCTTCGCGCAGCGGTCGAAACCGACGAATTGGAAATCCCGGATGGCCTCTTTTGTTACCGCATCGACCGAAAGCGTTTCGTCCTCGGCGGCGCGCTCTCCAGCGGCGGCGGGGTATTCGCCTGGATGAAGCGCAACCTCCGGCTGCCGGACGATAACAGCGAAATCGAGAAGCAGCTTTCCGCGCTCACGCCGGGGCTTCACGGCCTCACGATTCTGCCCTTCTTCGCCGGCGAGAGGTCAACCGGCTGGCGCACCGATGCCCAGGCAGCGATCACGGGTCTCACCGTAAATACTTCGCCGATCGAAATCCTGCATGCCGCGCTCGCATCGGTGGCACTGCGTTTTCGCAATGTTTACGAGATCATGCAATCCGCGCTGGGCGACCCGCGTGATCTTGTCGGCTCAGGCAGCGCCTTCTTAAATTCACCAGTCTCGATGCAGATGATTGCCGATACTCTCTCCCACTCCGTGATCAAGTGCGTCGAACCGGAAGCCACATCGCGAGGTGCGGCTCTGCTGGTCCTCGAGCGCATCGGCGCGATTCCGGATATTCATTCGGCTGGCGCGAAATACGACGGCACAGTAGAGCCTAAGGCCGAGAATCGCGATCTTTACACCGAAGCGCTCGAGCGCCAACGCAAGCTCTACGCCACTTTATTCGCCACATCAAGTAAGGAGGACCAGTGAATCTTGACCCGGAAATTCGGGCGCGTGCAGAGAAAATCAAGGTGTTGCTGATGGACGTCGACGGCGTGATGACCAACGGCAACCTGTATCACTTTCCGGATAAAGACGGAACCATGATCGAAACGAAAGGCTTTGATTCGCAGGACGGCATCGCCCTGACGTGGATGCAATGGAATGGTTTCCGCACAGGCGTCATCAGCGGGCGGGAGTCGCTCGGCACGGCCGAACGCGCCCGGCAGCTCAAAATGAATTACGTCTACCAGGGGCACATCGAGAAGATTCCGATCCTCGAAGAAATCATGGCGGACGGGAAATTCGAGAAGGAACAGATCGCCTATATCGGAGACGATCTCACCGATATCGTCGTGATGCACCGGGTTGGGCTTGCGGTTGCAGTGGCAAACGCGCGCCCGGAAGTAAAGCGCGAAGCCCATCATGTGACCGATGCCAGCGGCGGACACGGGGCGGTCCGGGAGGTCATCGAACTGATTCTCAAAGCCCAGAACCTCTGGGCCGGAATCCTCAGGAAATACGAAGTTGAACAGACTTAGCTGGTACCGCCGGCGACCTTTGCAGCGCGCCCCTAAAGCGAGACAAATAAATAACGCAGTCCGCGTCTCCGGATGCCTGCAGCTTGATTCCGCCCTTTGCCGCCACCAGCGCATAGACTGGCATCTCCTTTGACTCACGATGCAGAACCAGCTCGAACCGGTCTTCGAGGAGGGCTTGCAGCATCGGCCTCATTTCTTCAAAGCGGGCGTTGGCGGCCGTTTCAGCGTTGATGTCGAAGCGATCGGAGGCTGCCCATGCAGGACCTCCCGAGACCTGAAACTCTTTGACGTTCCAGGCCATCTGAATCAGAAATCGCAGCCAGACGTTTTCCGCTCTGAACCTGCCGGGTGAAGGAGAGCCGACGCCAACGGGGCGGTCGAATCCGGGGTGTGGTTTGACCGACGCCACCTCAAATTGGGCGCTCGCGGGTGGTAATGGCGTCTGACCGAGAGCGGCTGCTGTCAGGACGAGTGCGATCAGCAGCGGTTGGCGCGGCGGGTTGGTCATCGGCGCGATCGTAAGCACATTCCAGGCCATATGTGGGTTTGAATGAGTTACCTTCCCATCATGAGTGCGCGACCGTGCCACGGAGCAACAGCTGTGACTTGGAGCGGCAGTTTTCAGACGTGCGCTCCTGACAAGGGCACCGGGCAGATATGAGGAAAAGTTCACCGGCGACAAGTCGCCAGTGGGTTTGCGCTCCGCGATTAAAGCGCGCCCATCGCTAAACTCATTCCATGCAGAAGCCGACATTCGATCCCGGCCTGACTACGAAATACGACGGGCCGCTGCTGAGAGTCATCAATCCCGACGGAAGTTTCAACATCCAGCGCCGGGGAACGAACTGGCGCGACGTGCACATTTATCTGCAACTGGTCAGCATTCCGCTCACGCATTTTTTTGGAATCGTTCTGCTGGCTTATGCGCTGGTCAATACATTATTCGCAAGCATCTACTTCATGCTTGGGCCCGGGGCCCTCGTTGGAAACGATGCCGCGGCTCGGGCGACGGAGCGCTTTCTGCGATGTGTCTTTTTCAGCTCCCAAACGCTGACTACCGTCGGTTTCGGCGCAATCGCTCCAGCGAGTCCCGCGGCCAATCTGGTTGCCGCGTTAGAGGCTCTCGTCGGCCTGCTCGGTTTTGCCGTGGCTACTGGGCTTTTGTTTGGAAGAGTGTCCAAACCTTCGGCTCGCATCGGATTCAGCGAGCGAGCCCTAATTGCACCCTACCAGGACGGAACCAGCTTTCAGTTCCGAATCGTGAATCGCCGCGCCAATACCCTCATCGAGCCGCAAGTCACCGTCATGCTGATGACCGTTGATCGCTCCGACGGCGGTTACCGACGGGATTTCACGGTGCTCAAGCTCGAGCGAGACAAAGTAATGCTGTTCGCCCTCACCTGGACCGTCGTGCATCCGATCGATTCCGAAAGCCCGCTCTTCGGGAAATCGGCCGCCGATCTAGAAGCTCTCCAGACAGAATTCGTGGTCCTCGTGAAGGCATGGGACGAAACATTCAGTCAGACGGTCCACCAGCGGTTCTCTTATCGCTACAGCGAACTGGTTTGGGGAGGACGGTTCACGCCCGCTTTCACCGTCGATGAGGGTGGCACTCTGGAACTGCAGATCGATAAGGTCGGCGCTTACATTAAAGAGACTGCTCAAGGACTGCCGTCAGCTCCGACTCCGTAAGAGCGATCGGGTTCGCCTTCATGCTGCTTGCGCGCCCCGCCTTTGCGACAAGTTCTGGCACATCGCGATCACGGATTCCCCATGCTGCGATCCGCGGCACAGACAGGCCGCGGACCAGAGTATCCACCCATTGAGCGCCATCTTCCGGGCTTGCTTCCCGATCTCCCATCACAATTCCCGCAATCTCGCGATAGCGATCCAGCGAACGGCTGGCGGGCGCTCGTTCACGGAGCGCTCGGATGTTCGCCCGCATTCCCGCCGCCAGCAGCCCCGCGCAAATCGCGCCGTGCGGAGCATCGAACATGCCGCCGATCGGCGCAGCGAAACCGTGCACAACGCCAAGCCCGGCATTCGCCAGCGCAAGCCCGCCGAGCAGACTGGCGTAGGTCATCCCCGTTCGCGCTTCCCGGTCGCCGCCATTGGCATATGCGCGCGGCAAACTCGTGGCGACGCGCCAAATTCCATCGAGACAGAAGCTATCGGTCATCGGATTGGCGCGCGCCGACACGTAAGGTTCGATCAGTTGCGTCAGCGCGTCCAGGCCCGTGCTGGCCGTTACAGCGGGCGGAAGCGCGGCGGTAAGATCCGGATCCACGATTGCGACGCGCGCCAGCATCAACGGGCTCCGCAGGCTGACCTTCACGCCCTGTTCCGGCGATCCCAGCACGGCGTTGCGGGTCACCTCTGATCCTGTGCCTGCCGTGGTCGGAACCGCGATAAACGGATAAGGTGTAACCTCCAGCGGCCGGCCTTTGCCAATCACCTCCAGATAGTCGAGCAGGTCTCCCGTGTTCGCTGCGGCTGCTGCGATGGCTTTTCCCGTGTCGATGGCGCTGCCGCCGCCAATCGCAATCACGATGTCGCATTCCGCCTGGCGAAAGACCTCAGCGCCGGCCCGGACGGCTGCAATCGTGGGCTCGCCCGCGACCTGAAAGGGCGTCCCCTCGACACCCTCAACTCGCCGCTTGCCGGTCACGACCAGCGGACGCCGGCCGTAAGCCTCGGCGATCCCCGCCAGTTGCGAAAAGGTTCCGGAGCCGAAGATAATCCGTCCGGCGGTCGCAAACTCGAATCCGGTCACGCAATAGTTTCCGGAAACACGTTTGTGTATTTGGTAGGGATGCGATCCTCCGCCATCATCGGCGTGACCTTATCGCGCCAGGTCAGGTAATGCGCCGTCTCCCGATGGCGGGCCTGCCCGTCCGGAGTTCGATAGATCTCGATCAGCAGAAACCGAGCCGGATCGTCCTGTTGCTGGAAAAAATCGAATCGCGCGATTGCGGGCTCCTGAATGCTGTGCCGGGCATTCTCGACTGTGGCCTCGCGAAAGGCATCCACAAATTCCCGTTTGACATGCACATTAACGTGAACGATCAGCATATTTTCTCTCTACAATCATCACTCACTCAGGCCAGCCATACGATGATGCGAAGCTCTTAAGTTGGACGCCTACGCCGCGTTTCGCTCCCGCGATTACCGCCTGCTGCTGGCAGGCTTGTTTCTCTCGAATTTCGGCATGCAGATGCTTTCGCTCGCCGTGAGCTGGGATCTGTATCTCGAAACCCGGTCGGCGCTCGTACTGGGCAATGTCGGCTTTGTGCAGGTCGCTCCCTTTCTGATCTTCGCCCTCTTCGCGGGACACGTGGCCGACCGATACGACCGCCGCCGCACGATGGTCCTGACGCAGCTCCTGGCGCTCGATCGCCGTAGTGCCCCTGCTGCTGGGCTTCCGCCAGGTGCCCGTGATCTACACCTGCCTCTTTCTGATGGCCATCGGAAGAGCCTTTCAATGGCCCGCGCGACAAGCGCTCCTGCCGCATATCGTGTCCGCGGACGCCCTCGGTAACGCCATTACCTGGAACAGCAGCGTGCAGGAGATTTCCAGCGTCTCCGGTCCGGCCATCGCAGGCATCCTTCTAGCGACCGCCGGCAGCCGCGTCGTTTATTTTGTCCAGGCCGTTTGTGCGTTGCTGACGTTTGCCTGCTTCTTTGCCATCCGCTACCGCAGCTCCCCTGTTACCGACGCTCCGGGCGTAACCCGAGAATCGCTCCTCGAAGGGATGCATTTCGTCTGGGACAACAAATTGATCCTCTCGGCGATCTCGCTCGATCTTTTCGCCGTACTGTTCGGCGGCGCCACCGCGCTCCTGCCGATTTATGCGGCGGACATCCTGCACGCCGGCGCACGCGGACTGGGCTGGTTGCGCACCGCGCCATCAGTGGGCTCCGTCACGATGGCGCTCGTACTCGCTCACTCGCCCCGCATCCACGCGGCTGGTAAGGCTCTCCTGTGGACAGTAGCCGGATTCGGCGCGGCTACCATCGTCTTCGGACTCTCGAAGTCACTCTGGCTCTCGCTCGCGATGCTGGTATTGGTGGGCGCTTTCGACAACGTAAGCGTGGTTTTGCGCCAGTCGCTATTGCAGACCAAAACGCCGGACTACGTGCGCGGCCGCGTGCTGGCCTTCAGCAGCATCTTCATCAGTTCGTCGAATCAGTTCGGAGCGGTGGAATCCGGATGGACCGCCGCCTGGTTCGGCGCCGTGACCAGCGTAGCCGGCGGCGGGCTCGCGACTATCGCCGTCGTCGCGATCTGCGCCGCAGTCTCCGCGCCGCTACGCAAATGGAAGCAGTGACGACACCGGTTTTCGCAGAACGAGATACTTCCGCAGCATCTCGTACAATACAACGGCGCCCGCCGATGCCACATTGAGAGAGTGCTTCCGGCCAAGCATCGGAATGCGCACGTGGGTATCGGCGAGCGCCGCCACCTCGGGAGTGAGCCCGTCCGTCTCATGACCGAACAGGAGGCAAACAGGAAAACACGGCTGCCACTCGAACAGATCCACCGCATGAGCGCTGGTTTCGATCGCGGCGATCTCATAATCCGCCCGGCGCAGTTCCCGAATGGTCCCCGCCGCATCCTGAGTTCGCTGCCACGCCACGGTTTCTTCCGCCCCCAACGCCGTCTTGGTAATCATCCGCTGCGGCGGATAGCCCGTTATGCCGGCGAGATAAAGTTTGTCGAGCGCCACGGCATCGGCCGTACGAAAAAACGCTCCGACATTGTAGAGACTCCGCACGTTTTCGAGCAGCACGCAGACCGGCAGCGGCCGGACGTCTTCATAGGGAGCCGAAGCGGCAGTAGCACGCCAGGGAAGACGGGTGTCATTGTTTATCGGCGCATCGTCTTCGCCGGTCAATCTGAAACCCTCGTACCCATTCGTGACATCATCTATAGGGAAAGCCTATGCTATCGATCGTCGTTCCGTTGCACAACGAGGAACATTCCATCCTCCGCCTTTACGATCGCCTGACCGTCGTGCTCATTGGTCTCGGCGGTCCGTACGAGATTCTTTTCGTTGACGACGCATCGACGGACCATACCGCCGAACTCCTCTGCAATCTGGTGCAAACGGACCCGCATCTGAAGGTAATTCGGCTGCGCCGCAACTTTGGACAAACAGCGGCTCTATCCGCCGGCTTTCACGAAGCGCGCGGTGAAGTGATCGTCGCCATGGATGGCGACCTTCAACACGCGCCGGAAGATATCCCCGCTCTTATCGACAAGATCGACGAAGGATACGATATCGCCAGCGGATGGCGAAAAGAGCGCATCGACAACGCGATCACCCGCCGGATTCCATCGCGCATCGCCAACTGGCTGATGGCGAAGGCGTCCGGAGTCGATCTTCGGGATTTCGGCACAACTTTTAAGGCCTACCGGGCGGAAGTTCTGAAGGAAGTTCATCTCTACGGCGAATTACACCGATTTATCCCCGCTCTCGCGAGCTTTTACGGCGCGAAGGTAGCCGAAGTCCCGATCCAGAATCCTCCTCGCGCCTCCGGGGCGTCCCACTACGGCTTGAGCCGGACGTTCCGCGTTCTGTTCGACATCCTGACGATCCGGTTCCTGTTGAAATATTTCACTCGTCCGATGCACTTCTTCGGCGCCATCGGCCTGCTCGGAACGATTTCCGGCTCGGCGATGCTCCTTTATTGTCTGGTGGTAAAACTCTTCTGGCAGCTCGATATCATCCAGGAGCATGGCCCGTTGATGATCGCCGGCGGGTTGCTCCTGCTGGCGGGCCTGATGATGTTCTCGACCGGTCTGATCGGTGAACTGGTAATGCGGATCTACTTCGAGACCCAGAATCGTCGTATTTACGCGGTCAGGGAGATTCTGACCCAGCAACGCCGCGAAAAGGTCGACGAGCGCAATTAAAACAGGCACCGGGTTCGTGGGGCGCGGTGGGGACAGCGGTTTCCCGCGCTCCGTGCCGGAGAGAGCGTGATATTGGAAAATACCCGCCTGCCATTTGCCGCAGCCATCTCACGGTGCCCGCACGGCGAGAGTGCATCCGCGGTCGCGTCCTGGCTTCAAATCTTTCGTGATCCATTTGCCCTCTACTATTTCCGGTCTTCAATCGTAATCTCAAACTCCACAATGGCCGGCACCGGTACCTCTCGGCGAGCTGCAGCTCTCCGAGCGCAAACATCCTTCCGCATCCAGCCGGCTGCGATCATTTGAAATCCCGCCCGGTCAATAACAAGCGCGGCGCCTTCGCACCTCAGGCTGCTCATTCGAAATCCCAAACGCCTACCCGCTTGACTTACCCGCGGCTCAGGCATATGGTCCCCGTAACACCATGTCGCCTTTCAACAAGATTTCCTTTTTCTTTATAACTGGCTTCCAACTCCTGGCATTAACGCCGACCAGTGTTACGGTCACGAGTTCCGCGAATCCCTCTGTTTATGGTCACTCCCTCACTTTGACCGCTGCCGTCAGCCCCGCGGGCGCAACCGGAAAGGTGGCATTTTACGACGGTACGGCACTGCTCGAAACACTGCCGCTGGTAGCAGGGCAGGCTTTGTTTACCACTTCACTGCTACCCACGGGAACAGATGCAATCCAAGCCCGGTACTCTGGAGACGCTACTTACGCGGCAAGCAGTTCGGCCGAGCTGAAACAGGCAGTCAACTCCGTTCCTCAGAATGGATTTAACCAGCTGACGAGTTACCCTACTGGCGGAATCCCTGTGCTCGGCGACTTCAACGGCGATGGCAAAGTCGATCTCGCGGGTGGGCCCAACCTGAGCGTGTGGCTCGGGAATGGCGACGGAACTTTCCAGGGTCCTCAATCCGTCGGATCGATCGGCGGTTCGATAGTGCCGGCCGACTTCAACGGCGACGGCAAAGCTGATCTTGCGGTAGCAACCGGCAGCGAAGTCGACATTTATCTCGGGAATGGCGACGGAACTTTCCAGCCAGCCGCGACTTACCTGTCAGGTACGTCGTCGTCCGCAGCGGCGGCAGGCGACTTCAACGGCGACGGCAATGCGGACCTCGCCGTCACGGAACCCGCTAGTAATGCTGTGGCGATTCTCCTGGGGAACGGCGATGGAACTTTTCAGTCCGCGGTGGCCTTGTCTGTGGACGGCGCTCTTGGCAATCTGGTCCTGGGAGATTTCAACGGGGATGGCAAGACGGATGTCGCACCGAGCTTCACTGATTTTGGGGATCACGGGTTTGCCGTGCTCTACGGAAACGGAGACGGCACGTTCGCGGCCGCGGTGAGCTTCCCCTCGCCAACACCAGTGTATTCGATCTCCGCGGGAGATCTGAATGGAGACGGTAACACCGACCTTGTGATGACTAGTCCCTACTCCGGCATAAGTGTGCTGCTGGGAAACAGCGATCGCACCTTCCAGGCTCCGATGAATTTCGGCGGCCTGGTCCAGGACGCCGTGATCGGAGACTTCAATGCGGATGGCAAAGCCGATCTTGCCGTCTCGGGGCTAGGAACGGAGGGGCGCATTCCGTCCGTCCTGGATATATTCTACGGCTATGGCGACGGGACCTTCGACCCTGACGCTGTTCAGATCTTGAATCAGAACATGCTCTACGTCGAAATCGGCAATTTGCTGGTAACTGCCGATCTGGATGGAAATGGAACGGCCGACGTTATAGTTGGCCCCTACGGCAGTGATCAAATAATTCTCGGCGCGGCGGTTACGGGAGTGGCGCTGACGTCTTCTTTCAACCCTTCGATCTTCGGCCAGAGCGTCACCCTGACGGCCACTGTCTCGCCAGCGACCGCGACCGGAACCGTAACATTCTACGAAGGCAGCCTGCCGCTGGCAAGCGGATCCCTCAGTGGTGGAATGGTCTCGGCGAGCCTCTCGACACTTTCAGTCGGTTCGCACTCTCTGACCGCGACCTATGGCGGTGACGTCCGGGATACCGCCGGCACGTCCCCGATTCTGGTGCAGACCGTCAACCCGCCCTCGACGCCTTCGACGACCACGCTCTCTTCTTCGGTAAACCCCTCCGGCTTCGGTCAGAGCGTCACTTTGACTGCGACGGTTTCGCCCGCCACCGCCACCGGCACGGTAGCTTTCAAAGACGGATCGCAGATCATCCGCACGGTCGCTCTGGTGTCCGGAACAGCCTCGATCGGTATTTCGACTCTGACGGCCGGATCGCACGCAATCACCGCAGTCTATGGCGGGGATCTCGAACTGGCCGGCAGTACGTCCCCGGTTCTCACTCAGGTGGTGACAGCGCCCGGCACTTCTTCCGCGACCACGCTGACTTCCTCGCTGAATCCGGCCCATCTTGGCCAAAGCGTGACTTTGACGGCGACCGTGTCGCCCGCGGCTGCGACGGGCAGCGTGACATTTTATAACAACACGACGGTGCTCGGAACGGCAAACCTGGCTGCCGGAAAAGCGTCGCTCTCGACCGTGCTGCTGCCGTTCGGGCAGCTCGAGCTCACAGCCCGGTATTCCGGAGGCGGCATGTACGCCGCCAGCTACTCCTCCGTGCTGGTCCAGTCGGTCAACGCTCTTCCCGAAACCGGGTTCGCGGCAACCGTGAGCTTCAATGCAGGTAGTCAACCCTCGTCTGTAACCTCCGCGGATTTCAACGGTGACGGAAAAGCCGATCTCGCGGTTGCAAACCGCTCCGCGAACAATGTCAGCATCCTGCTGGGAAATGGCGACGGGGCGTTCCAGACTGCGATAAACTACGGAGCCGGCACAAATCCTGAATGTGTCGTGACCGGCGATTTCAACCGCGACGGCTATAGTGATCTGGCGGTTGCCAATTATTCGGATAACACGTTCAGTGTCCTGCTGGGCAATGGCGACGGGACTTTCCAGACCGCGGTAAATTACCCAACGGGCCTCGGGCCCAGGTCTCTGCAGGTCGCGGATTTCAATCGGGACGGCAACGCCGATATCGCCGTCGCCAACCTGACAGACGGGACGGTAAGCATTTTCACGGGCAATGGCGACGGAACCTTTGGATCGCCATCAACGTGGCCCACAGATGCCGGGCCTGTGTCTCTGGCGATCGCCGACTTCAACGGTGACGGCTTCGCCGACCTCGCTACCGCCAACAACATCAGCGACGATGTGAGCATATTGCTGGGCAAAGGTGACGGTACCTTCAGTCAAGCCGTGAACTACGGCACCGCGGGATTAGGCGGGGCCCAAGAGGTCGCGCATCCGACGTCTATCACGGTTGGCGACTTTAACGGCGATGGACGGCCGGATCTTGCGATCGGGCTTCCGGCCATGAACAATTTTTTCTTTTATTGTGGCAGTATAAACCTGCTGGTTGGCAATGGCGATGGCACTTTTCAGGGGCCGAGTCTCTTCGTATGGCCGGATGTATACGCCACGCTTGAATCGCTGGCCGTTGGTGATTTCACCGGTCAAGGCGCTGCCGGGATCGCAGCCGCCGCCGACCTTGGCAGCGTAGTGCTGTTTGAACATATCGCAAATCAAGTTGCTGATGCGAGTTACCCGGCTGGAAACGGGCCAATCTCGATTATCACGGGAGACTTCAATGGTGATGGCCGGACCGACCTAGCCGTAGCCAACCAAAACAGCAACGATGTAAGCATTCTGCTCGGAACCGGGCCCGCAATCAGCACGACTACTTTGGTTTCTTCTTTGAACCCAGCGAATTACGGCCAGAGCGTGTCCTTATTTGCGACAGTTGTGCCTGCCACAGCCACGGGGGTAGTGACGTTCTATGACGGTGCGGCGGTTCTGGGCATGGCCCCGCTCGGCGACGGCGCACAACTCGACACGTCCAACCTTGCAGTGGGTTCACACTCTCTCTCTGCTGTGTACGGCGGAGATGCCAATTTCGCCGGCAGCACTTCGGCGACCTTAATCGAGCAGATCCTCCCAGTTGTGACCCTCCTTCCCACCAGTACCCTCCTTACGTCATCGCAGAATCCTTCTTTCGGAGGGGCCGCGGCTGGTAACGACTCGGTCACTTTCACCGCCACCGTATCACCGTCCAACGCTACCGGCACAATGACATTTATGGACGGACCAGCCATTCTGGCAAAGATGGCTCTGGCCTATGGAACCGCCAGTTTCAGTACCGCGAGCCTCGCCTCGGGTACCCACGTCATCACAGCTTCGTACGGTGGGGATACAAATCATTCCGGCAGCGTTTCCATTCTCAACGAGGCGGTAATTCCGCTCACCGTCCCCGCTCCTGAACCCACGCCCGATCCAATCACCGGCAATCTGCTGGTCAACCCGGGAGCCGAAAGCGGCATGAATAAGTGGTACGCCACGAACGCGCAGTCCGGTAGTCAGCCGGGCCTGGCCCATTCCGGAACACACGCTTTCGCCGGCATCGTCACGCCGTCGACAGCGGTATTTATCACTCAGACAGTCGGCCTCTCCACTCTTTCGGGAATCAGTTTGTCGGATATCGACTCCGGCGGCCTGACCGCGAATTACTCCTTCTGGTTCGCGGATACATCGCCCGGCTCCGGCGGATATGGCACGATTACGCTAACCTTCCTTGACGGCAGCGGTAACAGAATCGGGCAGGGAATCTCGCCGGCATCGGGGGGCGGAGCTCTCACGTGGTACAACGTCGTTGGATCGATAGCGATCCCCTCCCGCGCCCGGGCCGTTAACTACACCATGGACTTCTGGGGCGGCTCGGGGAATACCGGTGTAATCGATGACAACGTTCTGACGATCTCGCGAAACGCACTCACTCCCAACTTACTGACGAATCCCGGCGCCGAAACCGGCAATCTGACCGGCTGGTACGCCGCATACGGCGCGCCGCCCGCGGCCGCCCTCAGTACTTCGTCCTACTTTGGCGCCGGAAATGGAAATTCTCCGCATTCCGGTAGATACATGTTCTTCGGCGGCGCAACCCCGAACAATTACCTGACTCAGACCGTGAATCTTTCCACCGTTTCTCAAATTACGCTCGCCGATGTCGATGCGGGCCTGCTTACGGCAAATTACTCTTTCTGGTACGCGGACAAGAACGGCGGCACAGGGTCTTTGGGCAGAATCACCTTATCGTTCTACGATGGCAACAAGAACCTGATCGTTTCGGACGTCCCGCTCGAAGTGAAGGGAACAACCGTGAACTATGGTGGCGCAACATCCGTTCCATGGTTCAACGAGACCGGCACGTTCGCGATCCCGCCCAACACCCGCTCCATTAATTACACGATGGACTTCAACGGCACAACTTCCCAGGACAGTGGAGTCATAGACGATAACGCTTTAACCATCAGCCGGCGATAACGAGATCGCAGCGATCCTGAGAATCCTGATCTCCCGATAGATACGGCTGGCAGGAAATGATGTTCGAAGGGCGCCTTTCGGCACCCTGTTTAAACCGCCGCTTGTTCGCTGAACTCGCTCGCGCGCTGCCACCGGTCTTCAAACAGGTGCTTCATCGCCTCGCCCAGTCCGGCATGGTCGAAAACCAGGGAAGTCCAGGTCGGTTTGCTGATCACGGGATCGAGCAAAGCGATCAATCCGTTCCTTCCGTCGAAGCAGGCAAGTTTCAACGGCAGCGACGAAGCCTGCCGGATCTCGACTCCCGCCGTTGCATACTCGGCCAGCCTCTGCCGCTGATGCGGATCGAGCGTGCCGCTCTCGATCAGCAGCCGGCACGAAACTCCATTTGCGCGCGCTTGTTTGACGAGCATTTCATCGAGCGGATCCACCGCATAAGGCGGCCGCGAAAACTCCAGATATTCCGCCTTCACTTCCCCCAGCATTCGTCTGTATTCGGCCGCGGTTTGGGTCGGCTCCGAGACGATTCTCAGAAAGTCCAGTGTTCCGCGGCCGCCCTTTCCCTCCGAATACAATCCGCCAAGATCTTCCATCAGATTGTTCGCGGATCGCGCCTGGTTGGTAAGGTCGTGCTCCATAATCTGCCGTTTTCGCGCGAGATAAGAGGGAATTGCAAGATTCGGCTCAACGGCCGAAAAAAGCTTGGTGCGGTCCTGGATGACCCGCGCAAATCCCTTTTCGACAAGGCTGTCCAGTACTTCATAAATCTTCTGCCTGGGAACGTGGGCGCGAGGCGCAATCTCAAGCGCCTTGAATCGCGAATGCCCCAGCAGCACCAGATACGAGCGCGCCTCATATGCATTGAGCCCGAGTTGCTGGAGCCCCTTCCAGAAGCGCTGATACTCGACTTCAGCCAGATCCTGTTTCATGCTCTGTCCCTGTAAACGTCTTTTTCTATTAACGCAAAGTGGTTCAAGCCGTTCTTCCAACCTCGGCGAATTCAACTCTATCCGGAAAATGAGGAAATGAGGCGCATAGTACGAGGATTCGGTAAAGATTCGCAATCCTTGTCACGTCGCTATTGACTTCAAAAGTACTAGGTCCCTAGAATTGTGTGTAAGCATACCTCAAATGAACGCAAATAGCGCCGTCGGGAAACCGTGATGGGACGTACCGAAGAACTGCAGAAGAATACCGCGGCGGAGGCTATCCGTGTCGTTCTTATCGAGGACCCCAGCCTTTTTCGCGATGGCATTGCCAATCTGCTCAACGCGGAGGCCGATATTCACATCACCGGGTGCGCCGAAACCGTCGGCGCCGCGGTCGAAGCGATTCGCCGGCTGCGTCCCGACATTTGCCTCCTGGGTTGGCCGGCAAGTGCGCCCGGCAGCCAAAAGGTTTTTGCGGCCATTCAGGAGTCGAAAGCCGCGTACACGGGTCATCCTCCTGGTCAATGAAGACGTAAAGGAAGACTTCCTCGAAGCCGTGCGGCAGGGGTGCTGCGGCATCGTATATAAACAGACTTCAGGCGGTCTCCTCATCAAAAGCATTCGCAAGGTGCACGCCGGCGAATTCTGGCTTGACCGCGTTTCGACGGCGGACCTCATCAGGCGTCTCGCGAAGAAGGGATCCTCCAATTCGACCGTCGGCGCCAGACTCGGTTTGCGGGAACAGACCGCGGTCCTGAGCCTGCGTGAGCGGGAGATCGTCGTTCTGGTCGCTCAGGGATACAAGAACAAGGAAATGGCTGAACGGATGTTCATCAGCGAACAGACCGTAAAAAACCACCTGCACAACATTTTCGCGAAATTAGGCGTTTCGGATCGTCTTGAACTGGCTCTCTACGCGATTCACAACAATCTTCACGAAGTTTCCGATCATTAGAGCGCCTTATTCCCGTCCGGCAATTCCGAGCGCACGCATCTTGCGATAGAGATTGCTGCGTTCGAGGCCCAGAAGTTCGGCCGCCCGGCTGACATTACCGTTCGCTTCCTCCAGTTTTTTCTGGATATACTCGCGTTCGGCCGCTTCCCTGACTTCCTGCAAACTCCCGTACCGCTCAGCGGGCCGATCCGCGGCGCTCTTCCGCCCGGGTTGCAGCGGAATATGCCGAGCGTCGATCCGGCTCTGCTGATTGAGAATCACAATCCGCTCGATGAGATTGCGCAACTCCCGCACATTTCCCGGCCAATGGTGAGCCTCCAGCGCCTCCAGCGCCTGGGGGGTCAGTTCCTTGGGCTTGCGCCCGTACGCGCGCGCAAACTCCTCCAGGAAGTAGGCCGCAAGCGCCGGAATATCCTCCTTCCGTTCCCGCAACGGCGGCACATGGAAGGGAATCACATTCAGCCGGTAAAAAAGATCCTCGCGAAAATTCCCGCGATCGATTTCCACCTCGAGATCTTTGTTTGTCGCGGCGATGACTCTCACATCCACCTGGATCGATTCCTGTGCGCCGACCGGCTCGAAGCGCTGGTCTTCCAGCACCCGTAATACTTTCGATTGCGTACGGAGACTCATATCCCCGACTTCATCGAGGAATATCGTTCCGCCGTCCGCCTTCTGAAACTTACCTGTCTTCCGTTCGTTAGCCAGCGTGAAGCTGCCCTTCATGTGGCCGAACAGTTCGCTTTCGATCAATCCTTCGGAAATGGCCGCGCAATTCACTTCGACGAAAGGTTTCGATGCCCGGGGACTCAGCGCATGCAAAGCGTGCGCCACCAGCTCCTTGCCCGTGCCGCTTTCGCCGTAGATCAGCACCCGCCCGTTGGTCGCGGCCATCAGCCCCAGCTGCTGGCGGAGCGCTTTCATGGGCACGCTGTCGCCCACGATATCGGGCACGCCATCCGCGGATTCGCGAAGCTGCTCGTTCTCGAGGCGCAGGCGCCGATTCTCGATCGCATGCCGCGCGACGAGGAGCACGCGATCGATGGAAAGCGGCTTCTCGAGAAAATCGTATGCGCCCAGCTTGGTCGCCTTTACTGCCGTTTCGATCGTCCCGTGTCCGGAAATCATGACCACTACCGGACGGTCCGATTGGGGAATCCTCTGAATCCTGCTCAGGGTCTCAAGCCCGTCAATGCCGGGCAGCCAGATGTCGAGAATTACCAGCTCGAAGATCGAACTGGCCAGTCTGTCCAGACAGGCTTCGCCGTTTTCAACCGTTTCGACCTGAAAGCTTTCGTCCTCGAGCACACCGCTCAAAGACTGTCGAATGCCGGGTTCGTCGTCGACGATCAGAATACGAGGGGATCTCATGCGTCCGCGGCCGTCACTTAATAATTCTTGCAGCCTCGCCGCCGCGGCTCGACCGAGCCGCGAGCGTCAGCAAGCGTAGCTGCGCGCCGAAGCCACACCTCAGGCAAGCGCCGCGGCGACAGGCGCAGGCTCTTTGTCGGGTTGTCTGTTCACCGTTTGTTTGTCCACCTGGGCCACGGGAATTTCAACCGTGAACCATGCGCCACACGGCTTATTGTCCTCGACGCGAATGTTCGCATTATGCTCGGTCAGAATGTGGCTCACAATCGCCAGCCCGAGACCCGTTCCACGGCCCTTGGTAGAAAAGTACGGAAGAAACAGCTTCTCTTTTTGCTCCGGCGTAATCCCGCATCCGGTGTCCACGAAAATGATCTCGACAGTGTCCGCAGGTCCGGGCCGCGTCTGGATATTCAGCATTTTCACGGGCGAGTCCTGCATCGCTTCAGCCGCGTTATCGACCAGGTTCACAACCACTCGCTTGAACTGTTCCGGATCGATCGAGACCGCGGGCAGTTCCGCCGCCAGATCCACGTGGACTTCGATGCCTTCGAGGCGCCCCTCGAAAACGCCAATGCCGTTTGCCACCACGTCGTTCAATTCGCAGATAACCGGCTGGGCCGCCGGAAGCCGCGAAAACTCCGAAAATTCGTCAACAAGCCGCTTGACCGAAGCCGTTTCATCGAGGATGATCGCGGCGCATTCCCGCACCACGTTGTCGACGGCCACCGGCAAACCACCACCCTCTCCACTCGCCGGAAGCCGGCCGATCTGGCGGACAATGCGCTCGGCCGAAAGCGTGATCGGAGTCAACGGGTTTCTGATCTCATGCGCCACGCGCCGCGCGACCTCGCTCCACGCCGCGATCTTCTGCGCCTGCAGAAGATCGCTCGTGTCCTCGATGACGATGACAAAACCCGAGCCCCTGCGACCTTCAATGGCTGAAACGGTGACCGCGAGGTGTACGGTTTTTTGCGCCGTCTTCACCTCCAGTTGCTGATTCGCGTGGCCCACACGCCGCGCCCGGTTCATCAGGTATCGAATTTCGGCTGCATCCTCGCGCCCGAAAAGATCCTCCAGACGACCGGCGTTGCGCGGATCGGAGTCCGGAAAAATCTCTGCGAGCGCCTTGTTGACAAGCTGGATGCCGCCGTTGGAGTCTACGGAAATCACGCCGGTCGGAATGCTCTCGAGAATCGCCTCCGTGAAGCGCCGCCGCGCCTCGATCTCGCTGCGGTTGGCTTCAAGATCCCCCGTCATTTTGTTAAACCCGCTTACCAGCAGGGCCAGTTCGTCGACCGCGTTAACCTTGACCCGGTATCCAAGATTGCCCTTGCTGATTTCCTCGATAGCGCTCAAAAGTGCGGAAATAGGCCCGCTGATCTGCCTCGCGAGAAAGTGCGCCAGCCAGCCGGCCACGACAAAGACGAAGAGCGCGATCAGCGCCAGAAGCCAGAGATAGTTGTGCCAGATCGCTCGCCTTTGCGAACGCAGCTGGTCGAATTCATGATGATAGTCTTCAATGGCTCGTTGCTGCTGCGCGACGTCCACCGGAACGGTCATCGCAACCCGCACCCTGGATCGTTCTACGGGAGCCTCCACCGTGATCGTCTGGGCGCCCGCAGACCCGGGAAACGCGCCAAAGCTTGCCACCGCCTTCTCGCTCTCGGCGGGAATAATGCTCGCCGCCAGGATTCCTCGCCTCATACAGTACCGAGCAAGCCACTCGGTACTGGAGGAAAGCCCGGCAAGCGTCAATTTCGTATCCGGGTTGAGCGCCAGCAGTTCCGCTTCGGCCTCGGTTCTGTCTCTGGTCTGTCTCTCGAGCGCCCTCGCAATCTTGTCGAAATCGACCAGTTCATGCTCCGCGGGCCGGCTGAACCATTTCGATATGGTGTTGCTTAAAACGTCGACGCTGAAAACCACCATGAAGAAGACGGGCATCAGGCTCAGGAGCAGAGCGCCGACCACCAGCTTCGTCCGGATCCGCGAGCCCGGACGGTCGCTCCGGCGTTCGATCCACAGTTTCCAGATCAGACGCACCAGATAAAACCCGAGCGTCACCATCAGCAAAAAAATCAGGATGGAAATGCCGTAGAAGACGAAGGTCTCCTCTGGATCGTCAGGGCCAAAAGAGCCGAAGCTCGCCGGGAACCGGAATGACCCCTGCCACACGATCAGCGTTACGGAAAACAGAAATACGACCGCGCCGAGACCGTAAAGGATGCGCTTGGGCATTGGAAGAAACTGGTTTCAGTATAGCCGCGGCCTTGTGGGGCGGACGCCCTCGTCCGCAGCCGACGCCTTCGTCGGCCCCTCGGAGCGCGTTCGAAGCTGACGCCCTGAAAAGCCGCCGCCTAAAACCGATATTTCAACCACAACTGCAGTGAGCGGCCGCCTTCGTAAGTAATATCTTTATTCAGGAACGTCGTTCCGTTGAGGTTTCCGCTGATGCCCGGCACCGTGGAACCGTCCTGCGTAGTGCCGCCGCCCGCATTCGGATGGTTAAACGTGTTATAGGCTTCGGCCCGAAACTCGATCTGGTGATTCTCCCACCGAGGCAGCCTGATCACGCGGGTCAAAGCCATTTCGTAGTCCTGGCGCCCGGGGTTCGTCAAGGTGTTCCGTCCGAGATTCCCGTTCGGACCGATTCCCAGAACATTGGTGACGATATAGCGGAACTGGCTCGCAGTACCCGGCGCGCCGCTCCACCAGTCGGTCAGCGAGCCGTCGGGATTAATCTGGCCCACCCCACTGATACACGTCGTACTGGCGAGGCAGGAAGCGCTGTAGTTGACTGGGGCGTTCGGATTCGAAAGGTTCGGTCTGTCGTTTCTCGTGCTGGAATCCCCATTCTGGTTGTAGCCATTGATATAGACGGTCTCCGGGGCTCCCGTCTGGAAACTGAAAATCCCCGAAACCTGCCAGTCGCTCACCGCAACACTCAGGGCCTTCGCCGCATTCGAACCTCTGAAACGCGGGGTCGTATAAATCCATGTGATTACGGCGCGCTGACGGCGGTCAAACGCCGAGGGACCCTTTTCCAGGCTCGAATTAAACTCATTCTGCGGAACAAAGGTACCGCCCGATGTTGTAAGAATGTCCGATCCATTGTCGAGAGCCTTTGACCAGGTGTATGCGCCCCGCACCATAAGCCCGCGGCCCACGGTGCGCTCCATACTCACGGCAAGACCGCTGTAAGTCGAATTGCCGAAATTGGTGCGAGCGAGGATGGAGCCTCGTGCGGGATTGACATTCACTCCCACGATCCTGGGGTTGGCATCCTCAGTAAGAAACAAGCGCTCTCCCCGGGTACCGATATAAGCGATCCGGAACAGAAAATTCGACGGGAGCGAACGTTCAACATTGAAATTCCACTGATAAATAAGCGGATTGACCAGATTGGACAAGGCGGTATATTGCAGCAGGAGAGGATTCAGAGTCGCTGGAACCGCCGAAGGAAGTTGCAATGCGCCAGTCGCTCCGCGGCCGGTGTTTGAGGCGATAAACGTCCCGCCGAGAGCCGCGGGCGGACCGGCGGCGATATTATCGCCGATATTCGAAAACAATATGTCGTAGAAAGTACCGAACCCGGCCCGAAACACGGTCTTATCCTCGCCGAACAGGCGGTTCCATCCCCGAGGCGTATAAGCCAGCCCCGCCCGGGGACCGAAATTATTCCTGTCCGGCTGCTGCAAAACGCGTTGAGTTGCCGGTTGAAAAGCCCCCGCCAGTCCCGGATAAATCGTGGGATAGGGCAGCGCATTCAGAGGCGTCCCCTGATACTCATATCTCAGTCCCCAGGTCAGGGTGAGATTCGGGCGAAGCTTCCAGCTGTCCTGGAGGTAATAAGACTGCAAAGTTTGCGGAAAACTAAAAAAGGGGCTGCCGTATACCCGGCCGTACTGGCCTGTCGGCCCGGAATAGTTATCGATGAAGTTGGCGAGTGGAGTGCAGGTTCTGAGGCCGATCGAGGAACAGTCGCCGCCGCCGGTAAAACTGACGGCTCCGATCAAATTGAAGGGAAGAGTGTCGTTTACGCTGATGTGGATCAGATCGGCGCCGATCTTGAAACTGTGGTTTCCGGTGGTCCAGGAAAGTGCATCCTGATACTGGTATGTATCGTGGGCCCGGCCCTGAGGAAAATTGGGATTCAGACCTCCGAACGTTGTTCCTGTAAGACCTGGAATAGTGATGTTGGGGAAAGCTTCCAGCGGGCTCGATGTGGTCGAGGGCAGAGGCGCAAAGGAGAAATCGATCTGCTGGGCCGTAAAGCGGAATTCGTTCACTTTTGTCGGACTCAACAGATGTGTCCAGTAGACCCCCAGGGTCCGCGAGGGTCCGCCCTGAGAAGTATCCTGCGTCGGCAACGCCGCCGGGTTGGCGAAGAGATCCGGGCTGAGACTGCTATGCGAGCCGATATATCTGGCGGAAACGGTATCCTTCTCGGTCACGGTATAGTCCGCGCGCGTGATCCACTCATAAGACCGCGACAACGTTGTAGGGACGCGGATCACCTGGCCGACCTGGATCAGGCAGGGGCTGCCGCAGCCGGAGCGGTTTCCAATGTTGATGTTGCCCGTCGGCGCGGGCGCCGTCAGACCTCCAAGCGAGTTGATCAGGATCGCGGCGCTGTCGTTGGGTCCGATAGACTGCAGGGCGGAGACGCCGGCCGCCGTTGGAATGGTGAACTGAGTCCCTTCGATCTCCGCATTCTTAATCTGCCACTGTGAACTTCCAAATACGAATAGCCTGTTCTTGACGATCGGGCCTCCCACGTCAAAGCCGAATTGATTCTGAACCAGGTGCGGGTCGACGGTGATACCCTGATTTTTCAGTTCCACCGGAATAGCGTTAATCGCCGAACCGCTGTATCGCTCCCACGCGGCCCCCTGCCAGAGGTTCGTGCCGTTCTTATAAATTACGTTTGTCAGCGAAGACCCGCCGCGCCCAAACTCCGGCGCATAAGAGTTCGTCTGGATATTGACTTCCTTTATTGCCTCGAGATCCGCGGGCTGTAGCGCCTGGCCCGTAACTCCGTAATCGTTGTTATCGAAACCGTCGATCAGGAAATTGTTCCCGCGCGCCCGCAGACCGTCCACCGAGAAACTCTCTCCAGTAGTCAAATTATCGCGGCTGGCCACCGTAACGACGCCGGACTGTGTCAGCACAAGATCAATCGGATTCCCGGTAACGATCGGCAGCTGGCTGACCTCCTGGCTGGTGAAGGTGCCGCTAAGTTCACCGCTATCGGTCTGAATCAGTGCTCCGCCGCTTTCCACTGTGACGGTTTGTGAGACATCTCCCACAGTCAGTTGCGCGTTAACCGAGATAACGACGGAGGCAGTTACCGCGACATTCCTGATTTCTCTGGTATTGAAACCCGCCTTCGAAAAGGTGATCGTATACGTGCTGGGCGTCACCGCGTCAATACGATATTCGCCGTTTGCACCGGTATTAACAATTCGGTTATCGCTGCCGGTCGTATTTTTCGCTCTGACCTGCGCAGCGCTCACCGCCGCGCCTGTCGGGTCTGTCACCGTGCCGGCGATCGTCCCCTGGCTGGTTTGCGCAATGCCGTGTCCGGCGGCAAGAACCACCAGTGCCACAGCCGGGAAGAATCGTGGGCATCTCATTGGAAACACTTGCCTGGCATCTGTCGAGATTGGGCGAAGCCGACGCGCAAATATCCTAAGAGTATTACACCAGCGAGACCGCGAGAGCACTACTTGATCAATGAAAATTAGTTTTTCCGGGAAACATCATTTTTAAATCAGGATCCGGCTCCAGGCAAGTCTGCCGTGATTCTCTAACCTGAACCTGCCTGAAGAACGGAACTTCCCATTTTCAGCCGCGCGCGAGCAAGTGGTTTTCAACCTTGCCGCGACGTGGCACTGGTTGCGGAAGCGCCGGTGGAAAAAAGCACGGCGCCGGCGCGGTCGAAGAGAGCTTCGAACCGAATGCCGGCGCCGTGCTTTTGAGGTAACCTGCCTTTAAACTAAAACCGATACTTCAACCACAACTGGAGGGACCGGCCGCCTTCATAGGTAATGTCTTTGTTCAGAAATGAAGCCGTGTCAAGGATGTTACCGCTGATGCCGGGAACGGTGGAACCATCCTGTGTAGTACCACCGCCAGCGTTCGGATGGTTAAAAACATTAAAGGCTTCGGCTCGAAACTCAAGCTGGTGCGATTCCAGATGAGGAATTCTGATGATGCGCTGCAGCGCCAGTTCATAGTCCTGACGTCCCGGATTATAGAATGTGTTCCGTCCGAGGTTTCCGTTCGGTCCGGCGCCTACTACGTTCGTCACGATATAGCGGAATTGATTGGGTGTACCGGAAGCCCCGGTGTTCCAGTCGACAAGAGACCCGTCAGGGTTAATCTGCCCCACGCCGGTGATGCAACTCGGGTTTGCCAGACACGCCGGGCTGTAGTTGATCGGAGCCTTTGGATTCGAAAAATTGGGGCGGTCGTTAGCCGCGCTGAGGTCGCCGTTCTGATCGTACCCGCCGAGATACACGGTTTCCGGAGCGCCCGTCTGGAAGGAAAAAATCCCCGAAATCTGCCAGTCGCGAACAGGCCAGCTCAGAACCTTGGCCGCCGCGGACGAAGGTTTGAAAGTCGGCGTCTGGTAAATCCAGCTAAATACCGCGCGTTGTCGGCGATCGAAAGCCGATGGTCCTTTCTCCAGGCTCGAATTGAACAGGTTCTGAGGACGGGTCGTGTCGCTCGACGTCGTAAAGGGATCCGAGCCGTTGTCGAGGGATTTCGACCAGGTATACGAACCTATCAACGTGAAGCCTCGCCCGAGGGTGCGATTCACACTGAGATCGAGACCGTTGTAGTTCGAATTTCCCAGGTTTGTACGGGCCAGGATGGAACCACGAGCCGGATTGATACGAGCTCCATTAATACCAGGATTCAGCTCCTCGTTCAGATACAGGCGCTCGCCGCGCGTGCCGACATAAGAAGCAGTGACCAGAAACTTACCGGGCAGGGCGCGTTCGATGCTGAAATTCCATTGATAGATCAGCGGATTCACGATGTTGGACACCATGGTTGTCACGCTGCTTCGGGGATTAAGGGTTCCTGTCACCTGACTCACGAGACCCAGCGCGCCGGCGCTTCCGCGGCCGGTAGAGGGAGCCACCAGCACTCCACCCAGCGTGTTGGGGACGCTCTCGGCGTTGTTGTCCCCGAGATTGGAGAACAGAGCGTCATAGAAGGTGCCAAAACCGCCGCGAATTACGGTTTTGTCCTCACCGAAGATGCTCCTTCCCTTTCGGGGAGTGTACGCAAATCCAAAGCGGGGTCCAAAATTATTCTTGTCGGCCTGCTGCGTCACGCGCTGAGTGATCGGTTGAATCGGCGCCAGTGCTCCGGGAAGCACCGTGGGATAAGGCAGCGTGTTCAACGGGGTTCCCTGAAATTCGTATCTGAGCCCGTAAGTCACCGTTAAATTGGGACGGACCTTCCAGGTATCCTGAAAGTAATAAGCCTGCAGCGTTTGCGGAAAACTGAAGAACGGAGATCCGAACGATCTTCCGGTCTGGCCCGACGGACCTGTATAGTTGTCGAGATAGTTCGCAAGTCCAGTGCATGTCTGCAATCCGATCGCGGAGCAGTCGCCGCCGGATTGGATTACGGCTGTGCCGATGGAATTGAAGGGCAGCGTATCGGTTACTCCCAGATGAGTAAGGTCCCCGCCTACCTTAATATTATGGTTTCTTACCACCCATGAGAAAGCGTCCTGATACTGATAGGTATTGTGCGCCCGGCCTTGGGGAAAAGTGGGATCAAGGCCGCCGAAGGTTGTTCCATCCAGGCCGCTGATCGTGATATTAGGATCGGTCTGGAGAGGGTTCGAGGCGGTGGATGGCAGAGGGGCGAAGGTGAAATTGATCTGCTGTGCCGTAAAGCGAAGCTCATTTACTTTCGTCGGACTTATGACATGGGTCCAGTAGATGCCCAGCGTCCTTGCGGGCCCTCCCTGAAAGGTATCCTGAGTCGGCAGCGCCCCGGAATTTGCGAACAGGTCCGGACTCAGACTGTTGTGCGATCCGATGTATCGGGCCGAAATCGTATCCTTCTCGCTTGCGCTGTAATCGCCCCGCGTAATCCACTCATAGCTCCGCGAAAGTGCCTTGGGGCTGCGAATCACCGGACCGGTCGGAATCACGCAGGGACTCCCGCATCCGGCGCGGTCGCCGATACTTATCCCGCCTGTGGCGAAAGGCGCCGTCACTCCACCGAGCGATGTCACCAGAATCCCCGCGTTTGTGTTGGAACCAAGCGACTGCAGCGCGGCAACACCCGCCGCGGTAGGCAGCGTGAACTGGGCGCCGGCCTCGTCGAAGTTGTCGTGGTCCCATTGCGAACTGCCGAAGATGAACAGCTTGTTCTTCAGGATCGGGCCCCCGGCATCGAAACCAAACTCGTTGTTGACGAACTGCGGCGAAACGATAATGCCCTGATTCTTCAGTTCCACCGGTATCGCGGTCAGTGCGGCGCCGCTATACCGTTCCCAGCCCGCCCCGTGCCACTCGTTCGTGCCGTTCTTGTAAATGACGTTGGTGACCGAAGAACCTCCGCGCCCGAATTCCGGGGCGTAAGCATTGGTCTGGATGTTGACTTCCTTGATCGCTTCCAGATTGGACGGTTGCAGAGCCTGCCCTGTAATTCCGTAATCGTTGTTGTCGAATCCATCTATAAGGAAGTTATTCCCGCGCGGACGCAGACCGTTCACCGCAAATGACTCACCGTTAGTCAGATTGTCGCGACTGCTGACGGTGACGATTCCGGGCCGCGTCAGCACGAGGTCGATGGGATTTCCGGTGATGATCGGGAGCTGGCTGACCTCCCGGCTGCTGATTGTCGCGCTCAGTTCACCACTTTCGGTCTGAATCCCGGCGGCGCCGCCGGTCTCAACCGTTACCGTCTGGGATACATTGCCGAGCTCCAGCCGCCCGTTAACGGAGGTAACCACCGACGCCGGCACCACAATGTCCCTGATCTCCCTGTTGCTGAAACCCGGTTTCGACACGGTGACGGTGTACGTACTCGGAGTTACCGCGTCAATCCGATATTCGCCGTTGGGTCCGGTCTGGACAGTCCTGTTATCGCTGCCAAGCGTGTTCTTTGCCGTGACGCTCGCTCCGGCCACCGCTCCACCCGAAGGGTCGGTAATGGTGCCGGCAATAGTTCCCTGACTGGTTTGCGCAAGACAACTGATACTCGTCAGGACGGCTAACATCGTCAGCGCAAAAAAGCGCGGTCGGTTCATGAAAAACACCCCTTGATCGTTATGCATGAAGAAAATTTGGCCAGTTTGAGACGCGAATAGACCAGTATTACATCAGCGTCAGTGCGAAAGCACTAATTTATAACAAGCAAATGGCTATCGGGGCGGAGAATATAAGCTTGATATAAATCGCGAGGGCGCCTCCCTTTTCAGATGCGGGAGACGCCCCGTTTTCGACTGAATTCTGCCGGATTTTCCACGGTTCGGCGGGCTGGCGGCGATCGAAAACCGCCATCCGTCTCAGAATCGAACCATCCCTTTTATCTCGACAAAACGCGGCGAACTGCCCGCGCCCACGAAGGACCCCAGCAGGCTTGTCGGCGGGCCAACCGCCGCAATGCTCGAGCCGAACTGCGGATTGGCGATATCCGCCACGGGCTGGTCGAAATTCGTGTGGTTGAACAGGTTGTAAGCCTGTGCGCCGAACGAGAACGTGACATGTTCGGTGATCGCGACGTCTTTCATCAGCGCCAGATCCACATCGAAGAAGTGCGGGCCGTAAACGGTGTTCCGCCCGATCGTCCCGAAGCCGGTCAGTGCCCCGGTTGGCGCGAACTGTGAAGCGTTGAGGCACGGCGAGTTCACCGCGTTCGTGCAGGTGTTCGGAACGCTGCCGGCCGGCGAAGCGAAGATGGAGCCCTCATAGTTATAGCCGAGCAGTGCGCCGAAATTGGCGTTGTCGATTATCGTAAACGGCAGCCCCGTCCGGAAGAACCAGTTACTCGAAAGCGTCCAGCCTCCGAATATCCGGTTCGGGCCGTAGTGAAATCCGGCGTGACGGAACATATCCGTCAGTACGAAACTCGCGCTGATGTAATGGCGCACGTCGTAATCCGCATTCCCGTAGTTAGCCCGAATGTTGAATGGATTTTGCGGGGCCGTAACACTCTCGTTCGTGGCTAGAATTCCGAAGGGTTCGTTGATCACCCCGCCGTTTGAAACGTCGTCCAGCGCATGGCTCCACGTGTAGTTCAGGTTGAAACTGAGTCCCGCGGAAAGCCGTTTTTGCAGGCTGACCGTGAGACCGTCGTAATTGGCGACTCCGGCCGACATATATTGAGTAACTTGCGCGAACGCCGCATTCGCCGGCGTCACGGGCAGACCGGCGAAGCCGCTGGGGCACACGCTCGTCGGACAATAGGCGTTCAAACCCTGGTCGCCGACCGGAACGTGCGTACCGTGCATTCCGACGTAGTTAACGCCGAGAACCATGTGCCACCCGATGTCCTGTTGCACCTCAAAATTCCACTTGTAATAGGTGGGCTGATGGAAATTTTGCGGGAACGCGGTGAAGTTAGGCGCCACAAATCCAGGTACCGATTGAGAAATGGAATTAAAGGTTCCTCCGGATGCAAACTGCGACAGCAGAGCCTGATTGGCCTGCGCGGCCGTCGTGAAAAGGCTGCCCGGGACACCCGGCGCCAGCATGCCGTTACCGAGAGTAAACGCGTTGAGACCGGGAGAATTAAAGGCGGCGTTTTCGGCCAGACCACCGGAAATCTCGTCCGCGAAGATCCCGGCGCCCATTCGGATGACTGTCTTGTCGCTGTTACGATAAGGCCTCCACGCAATTCCGATACGCGGCTCCCAGACAACGGCCTGCGTGTTCGGATACGCATTGTGCTGGCCCGAAAGGATCATTGCGTTGTAAGGCGTCGAGATCGCGCTCGGGTCCGGCGTGCCGGTGAAACTCGTCGCCAGACGCGAGAAGCAGTTGCTCGCGCAGGTGGGATTTGCATAACTCTCGAGCCGCAGATTCAATGAAACCGTCAGCTGGTCGCTGGCCTTCCAGTCGTCGGCAACGTACCCTCCGAAGGTGTTGAAGGCGAAACCGGCCTCTGTCGCGGTGGGAAACGCCTGATTCAAAGATGAGTTCGGGCCGCCGCCGTTATAAAAATCGCCCAAAGTCGTGGTCAGCGACCCGTTAATGGGACCGCCAAGCGCCTGGAAATCCAGATCCGTGATGTTGTCGTGCAGCCAGCTGAAGCCCATACGGAAAGTATGCTTCCCAACCACGTGCGAAAAGTCGTCGATGATCTGATACTGGAATACGCGCCGGCCTTGGGGGAAGTAGAACGGTCCCGGCTCTCCAAAGGCGCCCACCGATGTGAAGGGAGTGCCGGAGAAGTTAACGAACGTCGGCAACGCCGCCAGCGCCCCGCTCGGATCCGACGGCGTGAACACAGCCGCGTAAAACAGCGCGGAACCGCTGAACTGATTCACGGTGTTGGGTCCGAAGGTATGGTTCTCCGAAACCTGTCCCGACATCTGTGGCTGATTACTCTCGGCGTTGAAAGTCGGCCCGAAGGGACTCGTGAACGTCGGCTGGAAGCCGTTGTCGCGCAGAACTCTGATATAGCCGCGATCCTTATCGCTGAAATTGTGGTCGACGCGCGCCGACCACTGATACTCATGGTTTGTGTTGCCTGGAGTGGTCCGGAACTGCATCGCGCAGGGAACGTTGGGTCCCAACACAGTAAAGTCCTGACATCCACCCCCCGCCACGGGTGTCGCCGCGCTGACGCCGGGCGCATTGTTATACACAGCGAAAACCTGGTTGTAGAAAGGGATCTGCGCCGCCTGACCAATCGCCGCGAGGTTCGCCAGCGTCGCCGCTTGATATTGCGGGCTGGGGACCAGCGTCAGCGCGCTGGCCGTCGGAAGAACACTTTGCAATCCCTCGTAATCCACGTCGAAGAAAGTGTGGTTCTTCCAGATTGGTCCCTGAACGCTGGTAGCCCACTGATTGAAGTTGTTGAACGGAGTGGGCGATCCCACGCTGTTACTGAAGAACTGATTCGCATTGAGCGCGCGCCCGTTCCACATATAGAGAGCGTTCCCGTGGAACTGGTTTGTGCCGGATTTCGTGATGTAAGTAATCTGTGAGCCGGCGTACTGACCGTATTGGCCCGAATAGGGGCTGTTGATTACATTCGCTTCATCAATATCATTCGAGCCCAGCAGCAGGTTGGACGCGCCGCTGTTATTAATTCCAAAAAAGGGATCGTTGTCGTTCTGACCATTGACCGTGAAGAGGTTCGACGTGGCCGGCATGCCATCGGCGACGAAGTTGCCATAGCCGGACTGCGTATTCATCACCACACCGGGCGCTGTCTGCGCAATATAAGTGATATCGCCGCCGGGGTTTGGGAGGTTCTCAACCATCTGACGGTTAAACGTAGTCGTCGAATCGGCGTTTTCCGTCTGAAGTATGTTTGACGTCTCCACCACGTCCACTGTCTGCGTCGACTTGGCCAGAGCCAGTTGGACGTTCACCGCCGTCGGTTGCCCGGCAGCGACGCTGAGCCCAGGGTGGTCCTGAGTCTGGAAGCCGTTGGCTGCAACCGTAATTTTGTAGTTGCCCGGCGGAACGAACGCGAAACGATAAGTTCCGTCTTTGTTAGTGCTGGTCATGCTCGTGGCATTCGTACTGACATTGGTCAGGGTCACCGCGGCATTCGCCACAATCGCACCCGAAGGGTCGGTGACCCTTCCCGTGATATCGCCGGAGATAATCGACTGTCCGTAAGCTGTTACGCCCTGAAGCAAGGCTCCAAGAGCGATAAGCAAGGCTGCGGTCAAGCGGCCGCAGCGCCCAAGGCGCTCTGAGGTTAGCGTTTTCATGACGGCTTGAGGAGCAAATAATCAGCCACGCTGCGTATTTATGAAACCTTTAGAGATCAATACGATAAAAGCTTTGTGTCGAATAACTCCATTCCAATCGTGGAAGATTTCAGGATTTTCGAGCTTCCGATCTACGCAAATTAATCGCTTCTACCCCCGGAAATCGACATCGTGCCCACAAATATATTGACGCCTCAAAATACCGATCACAAATTACAGGAATAAATCTTTGCCATTCGTGCTCTGAAAACAAGGCACTTCCACGCCAGCAGTCCTGACGTGTGCACGCAACACCAGAAACGCATGCTAATTTTCAATCGAAAGAACCTCGTCGCACCCATTGGCGTACGAGGGCACTAAACCACGCGATTCCTCGAGGCTCCGTGTGGCATAACGTCGAAACAATGGGCCTGTAGGCGTAAGCAGGAACTATGCGCTCCCGGTCTCGTCCGGCGATAAAAAAACGGCGTTGGTCTGAACGACATCAGGCATGGGGCGCCCCAAATCTTATGAAGAAGGATCAAAACAGAACAAACGCAAAAAACTTTGCCTAGCCGCGACCGCCCGGGAGTCTCCATGGCCCGCGGCGGGCCGCCAAAGCCGATGAAGACGCTATCGAGCCGGTGTGGGGCCAGCGCTTCGGCGCTGCCGCCGAGCTTCCGCTCGGCGCGGAGTTTTGCGTCAGAGCCGGTACTCGTACCAACCGCGTCTTCTCCAGGGAGCGACGCCTGCCCCCCGCGACTCCTGTTCAACACCCGAACTGCGGCTAAAATGGGAGGGTAACTCACGTGAAACCGCTCAAACTCCTGCTCCCACTCGCGCTTGCTGCCTCCTTACCTGCCCAGAATCTGCAGGAATTTGCGAAGCGCGTCACTGAATTCACGCTCGCCAACGGCATGCACTTCATCGTGCTCGAACGCCACGAAGCGCCCGTCGTCTCTTTCCACACGTACGTCAATGCGGGTTCGGTCGACGATCCCAAAGGCCGCTCCGGGCTTGCGCACATGTTCGAACACATGGCGTTCAAAGGCACCGAGTCCATCGGTTCCACGGATTGGGCGGCGGAAAAGAAAGCCCTCGAGAATGTCGAACGCGTCTATGACCAGCTCGACGCGGAACGCGACAAACTGGCCAAAGCCGATCCCGAAAAAATCAAAACGCTTCAGGAGCAGGTCCAGGCCGCCATCGAAAAAGCCGATGCCTTTGTCGTGCCGAACCTCTATCCGCGCATCATCGAGGAAAACGGCGGCGTTGGCATGAACGCGAGCACTGGCGAGGACTCAACCGACTACTTCTACAACTTCCCCGCCAACCGTGTCGAGCTCTGGTTTTACCTCGAATCGTCCCGGTTCCTCCATCCGGTTTATCGGGAGTTTTACAAGGAGCGCCAGGTGGTTCGCGAAGAGCGCCGCATGCGCGTCGAATCGGACCCGCAGGGCAAGCTCATGGAGCAGATGCTCGCCACCTCGATCCAGGCGCATCCCTACCGCATCATGCCGGGCGGCTGGGCCAGCGACATCGAGAACCTCCGTGTCAAAGACGCCGAGAAGTTCTTCAGCGAATATTACGTGCCGGCAAACATCACGATGGCGATCGTCGGCGACGTGAATCCCGCGCGCATCCGCGCTCTCGCCGACGAGTATTTTTCGCGGCTGCCCAAACGCCCCCTGCCCGAACCCGCCATCACCGTCGAACCGGCCCAGGAAGGGCCGAAGCATGTTGAAGTCGCATCCCCCGCGCAGCCTATGGAGTTCGTCGCGTATCACCGGCCCGATCAATACGACAAAGACGATCCCGTCTTCGACGTGATCTCAAGTCTTCTCTCCGGCGGACGCACCAGCATCATGTATCGCGATCTGGTTCGCGACAAGCGGCTGGCTCTCGAAGCGGGCGCCGAGTCCGAATTCCCGGGCGGCAAGTATCCGGCGCTGTTCTTCTTCTATCTGATCCCCGGCCTGAATCACACGGCGATAGAGAACGAGAAGGAACTGGATTCCATCATCACGAATCTCCAGAAGGAGAAAGTCGATCCGGACGCGCTCGCTCGCGTCAAGCTTCGCACGCGGGCGGGGCTTATCCGCCAGCTCGCCGATAATGCCGGCCTCGCCCAGTTGCTCGCGAGCTATTACGCCAACTACGGTGACTGGAAAAAGTTGTTTACCTCACTCGACGAGATAGATAAGGTTTCCGCCGACGACGTGCAGCGTGTCGCCCGCCAGTACTTTACACCCAACAATCGGACCGTCGCCGTTACGTTCCAGCCTGAGGCAGCCGCACAATGAACCGAACTCGTCGCTTGTTTCCCTTACTGCTGTTCCCCCTGCTCGGTCTCGCCCAGCAACCTGCGACCTCTCCAATCCCCGCTTCCTGGAAAGATCTCAAATATGCCCCGCTGAAAGAGCTTGCACTCCCCAAAATCGAGCAATCCACGTTGCCGAACGGGATGAAGATTTATCTTCTGGAAAACCACGAACTCCCGCTCATTCGCGGCCTGGCGCTCGTCCGCACGGGTAATCTATTCGATCCCGCCGACAAGGTCGGCCTCGCAGAGGTCACCGGTTCGCTCATTCGCAGCGGCGGCACCACGGCAAAGACCGGCAACCAGCTCGATGAAGAGCTCGAGAACATCGCCGCCTCCGTCGAAAGCCAGATCAGCGAGAGTTACGGATCGGTCTCCTTCTCGACTTTGAAAGAGAAGACCGACGAAGTCCTCGGAACCTTCCATGACGTTCTCACCGATCCGGCATTCCGCGAGGACAAGCTCGACCTGATCAAAACCCAGCTCCGCAGCGGCATCTCCCGCCGCAATGACGATGCCCACGGTATCGCGCAGCGTGAATTCGCAAGTCTCATCTACGGTCCTAAAACACCCTACGGCTGGCGCATCGAATATGCCACCGTCGACAACATCAAACGCGACGACGTTGCGGCGTTTTACAAGCGCTACTACTTTCCGTCCAACGTGATCCTCGCCGTTCAGGGCGACTTCTCGGCGCCGGATATGAAGGCGAAACTCGAAAAGATCTTCGGGTCGTGGAACGCCCAGCAGCCGCCGGTTCCTCCGTTTCCGAAAGTAGAGTCCGACGCCAAACCCGGGATTCACGTCGCCGTGAAAACGGATGTTACGCAGACGAACCTCGTGCTCGGCCAACTCGGCGGCAAGCTGAATGACAAGGATTACCCGGCCCTCGAAGTGATGGCCGACATCCTCGGCGGCGGCTTTCAGAGCCGCCTGTTTCAGAAGGTGCGAACTCAGCTTGGCTACGCTTACGATGTTTCGGCTTCCTGGGACGCCGATTATGATCACCCTGGCTTTTTCGAGATCGGAAGCAGCACCAAATCCGCCAGCACCGCCGCGACCCTAAAGGCGATCGACGCCGAAGTCCAGCGCATCCGCATGACCGAAGTCACCGAGGACGAGCTGAATTCCGCTCGCCAGACCGTCATAAATGGCTTCGTTTTTAACTTTGATACCCCATCGAAAACGCTGAATCGGCTCCTGACCTACCGCTATTACGGCTATCCGGACGATTTCATCTTCCAGTACCAGAAAGCGGTCGAGAAGGTGACCCGCGCCGACATTCTGCGCGTCGCGAAACAGTATCTCGATCCCGCGAAGTTCGTCATCGTCGCGGTCGGCAATCCGAAGGATTTCGGCACGCCGCTGACATCGCTTGGTCTTCCGGTGAGCGATATCGACCTCACCATTCCGGCACCCAAGTCGAGTCAGGTCAGGACGCCGAATCCGGCGGCTGCTACAGGACCGCCGCAACCGAAGGGCGCTGCCTTGCTGGCGAAGATGGCCCAGGCCATGGGCGGCGAATCGAACTTCGCGTCAATTAAAGACATGACGCAGAAGGCCGAACTGAATCTCGATCCGGCCGCGGGCGGGCTCAAAGTATCCGAAACCGAATCCTGGCTCGCGCCCGACGCGTATCGGGATGAAAATGTGCTTCCATTCGGCAAAGTCGTGACATATTTCGACGGCAAGACCGGATGGGCCGCCAGCCCCCAGGGCGTCACAGCCTTGCCCGACGAAGAGCGCAAGCAGATGGATCTGGAACTTTTTCGCAACTGGCCGCGATTGCTCGCGAGCGCGAAGGACCCGAATCGCCAGATCAGAGACGAGGAGAACGGAACCATCCGCGTCTCCGATAAGGCGGGAAACTCGGTGGTGGTGACGATCGATCCCGCCAGCGGCTTACCCCTGAGCCAAAGCTATGCCGAGGGAGGCCCCAGTGGTCAGGACGTTCTCGAGACTTACGCCGACTGGCAGGATACCAATGGCGTGAAGCTGCCTCACAAGATCACCATCAGCCAGAACGGAAAACATTACGCCGACGTCAAAGTGAACAGCATCGCGATCAATCAGGGCCTTACCGCGGAGCAACTCTCGAAAAAGCCGTGACTGGAATGAACCGCAGGAAGTTTGCTCTGGCGCTGGCGGCCGGCGCGACGCAACTCAGAGCGGAAACAGCCAAAGAGCGTGGAAAGCTCCTGGTCGACAGGGTCGTCGAGGGGCTCGGCGGAAGCGCCTTTCGCAATATGCAGACGCATACGGAGATTGGCCGCGCATACTCCTTCTATCACGAACAACTGAACGGCCTCTCGGTCGCGCGTATCTATACCAGATACCTGCAGCCGGACAAGGAGCCTGGAGGCATCTTCCAGTTGCAGCGCCAGGTTTTGGGTAAGCACCAGGAGGATGCGGTCATCTTCACCACAAACGAAGGCTATGAGGTCACCTACCGCGGCGCGAAACCCCTTCCGGACGACCAGGTGAAGCGCTACCACGAGACCACGCTTCACGACATCTTTTATATTCTTCGCGAACGTCTCGACGAGCCGGGTATGGAGTTCGAATCGAGCGGCGCCGATGTCGTCGAGAATCAGTCGGTCTTGAAGCTCGACGTTTTCGACTCCGAAAACCGGCAGATCACCGTTTGGGTAAGCGCGACCACGTTCGTCCCCGTCAAGCAGCGTTTTTACCGCTGGGATCCGGTGATTAGCGCCCGCCGCGAAGAAGTAACCCGTTATTCGAAATATCGCGACATCGGCCAGGGGATCATGTGGCCGTTCGCCACCGAGCGCGAGCGCGATACCGAAAAGATCTACCAGATGTTCTCGGAGCAGGTTACCGCGAACGATTCCATGGCCGACAGCCTGTTCGAACTTCCGAACGGGATTAAGATGCTGAAGAAGTAAGAACCGGCTCGTGTTCCGGCGTGGTGCTCGGCGCCGGCAGATCGATTTCCACCAGCAGCCCCGGCCGCTGGTTCGAAGCCCGCATCGCGCCGCGATGCAGCTCTACCGCGCGTTTGGCGATCGCCAGGCCAAGGCCCACGCCGCCGCTGGTTCGGCCACGGTCTTTTTCCACCCGGTAGAACGGATCGAAAATATGCGCGAGAGCTTCTTCCGGAACCCCGCCGCCAAAATCGCGGACGGCGACCCGGAAAACCGACTCGACGCGCCTGAGACTCACCTCGACCCGGCCGTTCTCCGGCGAATAGCGGACAGCGTTGCGAACGATGTTCTCGATCGCCCGGCGCAGCAACTCCGGATTGCCTTCCATCTCCGCTTCGCACACGTCGAGCTTGACCTCGATATGGTGCCGCTCCGCTTCGATGTGGACGTCATCGACAATCACAGTCACCAGGTCGTCCAGCCGGACCGGCTCAGTGCTGAGACCGGCGGGATCGCCTTCCGCTCGCGTGACCTGGATCAACTCGCCGACCAGCATGTTCAGACGGTCTGCCTCGCGTTCGATCCGGTTGAACGCGATATCGGCGTCACCGCCGCCGCGCGCCAGTTCCACGGCAACGCCCAAGCGCGCCAGGGGTGAACGCAGCTCGTGGGAGATATCCTGCAGCAGCCGGCGCTGCGATTTGAGCAAGCTCTCAATTCGCTCCGCCATCTGATCGACCGTCCGTCCCAACTGGCCCAGCTCATCGGCCCGCCGGGAATTGACGCGCGCCGTAAAATCGCCGCGGCCGAAGCGTTCGATCGTTTTCTGCATCTTCCGCAGAGGAGAAGTAAGCTGCCGGGCCAGCGCATAGCAAAGGATCGCGAAGATGACCAGCATCCACCAGGTCTCGCGCGGCACTTCGACAGACCAGCCTTCACGATTGGCATCACGCACCGGAAAAGTCGCCACAAAGTAATACTTCTTGTCCCTCGACAACGTGGCTGTGGTGAACGCCCGATTACTCTCGATGCGGACGAAAGGCCAGAACGGAAGGAAAGCGCGCGGGGTACGAGTGTTGAGCGCGTACCGGATATCTTTGTTCCAGTCACGGCCGGTCAACAGATCGCGCCCGGAACCGTCGGTCAGTCCGGCGTCGGCGCCGGTGGCATCTTTGAGCCGGTTCAAAAATCGTTGCAGCCCCGTTGCCCCTTCGGTCTCCCATGCGGCGCGCGCTTCACGCAGCTCGAAGGTGAAGCGGCCGGTCTCAGGCTGGCGCGCACGGAGAAAAACGCTGGATACGTAGAAGGTAACGCTGAAGGTAAGGATTACGGTCAGGAGAAACCAGAGCAGGATTTTGGTGAAAAGGCTTCTCATGCCGCTGCTCTCATGCCGCAACCTTCATGCCGCAACCTCGGTTTCCGGCGATCGCACAAACTGGTACCCGACGCCGCGCACGGTAATAATCAGGGGCTTCTCGCCTTCCAGTTTCTTGCGGAGGTGACTGATGTGCATATCGACGGACCGGTCGAACGGCGTGGCCTTGCGTCCGTAAAGCTCTTCCATCAATTCGTCCCTCGACACGACCCGGCCGGCGGACCGCATCAACGTCTCCAGAATATCGAATTCAAAGGTCGTAACTTCGACGCCGGCGCCTTCCCGCATCACCTCGCGTGTGCCAGGGTCGATCGCAATCCCATTGATCTCGAGCCCGCCCCCCAGGATTACGCTGTTCCAGCCGCCGCATGATGGCCCGGATCCGCGCCACAAGCTCACGGGTGTTAAACGGCTTCGGAAGATAGTCGTCCGCCCCGAGTTCGAGTCCTATGATTCGGTCTTCGTCCTCGCCCCTGGCGGTAAGCATGAGAACAGGTAATCGTGTTTCGCGGCGGACGCGACGAAGAATCTCAAAGCCATCGAGACCCGGAAGCATGACATCTAACACCAGAAGGTCGAAACCGCCGCCTAATGCCGCCGCAAGGCCCCTTCGGCCATCGTTCTGGCATTCGACGCGGTAGCCTTCGCGAGTCAGCAGTTCGGTGAGAAGACTCGACAACTCCTCGTCGTCATCCACGATGAGGATGCGCACGATCATGAATTTATCATTGCGCGGAAGGGCGATGCAGTAAAGCTTTGTAACGGGAAGTGTACGGAAAAAGCCGACGCAAAATTCGATTGGCACAAAACGCGCTGGGACCCGGCGGAGGCCAAATATGGCAGATAAAAGTAACGAAACCTGCGCTCACCCGTCGTGCACCTGCCCGCCGGCGAAAGACAGCAAGTACTGCAGCGCTTTATGTGAAGGAAATGCGGGACATCCGGACATCATCTGCGGTTGCGGACATGCGTCTTGCGGCGCCCGGACTCGGACGGGTTCGGCCGGCGAACGCTACGCCGGCTGACGGGCCTGATCCCGCGGAGAGTCACCCGTACACACCCCTCTCGAAGAGCGCATCCAGGAACGCACCGGCCGAGCTGGAGTTACTCACCAGCAAGCTGCTTTTCAAGGATCGAGAGCAGCGGTGTTATAAGGCTGCCGACGTAGCGCGAATATTGAGGCGCTTTTCAAACCCCCAGCCTGTTCGAAGTCGCCCGAAAAATGGCTCGCAGCTTCGGTCGTCGCAGTCGCATCGGGTTGGCTTGTGCGGATACCGGCGGGATCTTCGAATACCATCGCACGATCGAAGATCGGCTCTTCGGACCAAACCTGGAGCACCGGCGCTCACACCACAGACTTTAGATGAACCCGAATCGGACGGGAAGTGTACGGAAGGAATACTGCAGCGCTCTATGTGAAGGACGCGGGACGTCCCGAGATAATCTGCGGGGCCGGCTCTTCGGACCAGTTCGGCCAGCGAACGTTACGCCGTCTGACGCGCCTGAATTCCGTGGCGGTAACCCTCGTACACTTTTTCGAAGACCGCATCCCAGGATTCGCCGAGGGCTTGTGCCCGGGCTTCCTGTGCCATGCGCACCCGGAGATCCGGATCGCACAGGAGTTGCGCAGTCCGGTCAAGGAAGTCGGCGTCGGTTTGACCGACGAAACCGCTGACGCCCTCCCGAACGATGAACTTGGGGCCTCCCGAACTCGTCACCACTGCGGGAACCCCCGATGCAAAAGCCTCAAGCACCACGTTGCCGAAGGTGTCGGTTCGGGAAGGAAACGTGAAAACGTCCATATTTGCATATGCTTCCGCCAGCGCTTCGCCGCGCAGAATCCCCGGCAGTTCGGCAGATGAGAGGTTTTGCGCAAGCCACTCCAGCTCGCTGCCGTCGCCGACGACCAGAAACCGGAAAGGCGGGGTTCCGGCATGGCGAAGCCCGCTTTCCAGCTTATGCAGAAAGCGGACGTTCTTCTCCGGCGTAATGCGCCCCACATAGCCCAGACGACAAATTCCGTCGTTTACGGTTCGCCGGTCCGGCGAGAAAAGCTCCGTATCGATGCCTCGTTTCATCAGAAACACGGGTTTGCCGGTTTGTTCCCGAAGCATTTCGACCAGTTCGTCGTTGGGCGCGTACAACACGTCGCCCATCCGGTAGAACGCGAGCATTGCGTTCAGAATCTGCGCCTCGCTGAACTGGACGATACTCCTCCGCTCCTTTTCCGGCACCCAATCGAGCATTCTTGCGAGGCGCATCGCGCCGAATTCATGCAGGTTCGTGTGCCAGGAGATGGCGAGCGGGAGTTTTCGTCGCCGGGCGACATAGACACCGATCTCGCTCACATCGCCCGGGCTGACCACATGAATGATGTCCGGTTGGAATTCGTCAAGTTCCTGCGCTACCCGGGGATGATGCCGCCAAAGCGTAGGATCGTGGCGGAGACCTTTATCGAGATCGAAAGCCAGCGCGCTCCGGGCAATTTCCAGATGAATAACGGAATCCTCGCGCGTCACCCGCGTCTGCTCGGCGCCGCGAATGCAAAAAAAGGGATAGCCGCGCCGCCGCGCAAAATCAACCAGTTGGCGGCTTGTTAACGCTACGCCGTTGATTTCCTGGAAGGTATCGGTGAAAAAGGCAACCCGGGGGATTAAAGCCACTCCCGGCAGGATACCGGAAATGCCCCTACTTCCTGACGGTATTTCCGTGAAAAATCGATGACATTTGAAATTTCTGCATATCTCAGCTGATTCTTCCGTTGCGGTCGGCGTACCAACAGTCCTAAGGCATTGAAAAATAAGGATTTGATATGGCACGTTAAGTGCTACTAAAGGCCTCGGGACCCCGTAAGGTGGAATTACCCCAGTCCCGTCTGGAGATTTCACAATATGCTTGGATGGATGATGATTTTTGCTTTGATGGCACTCCTGGCGGCAATCGCCGATGCTGTGGCCGGTCCCGCGGCGGCATCTGTGTCTCTCAAAGTTGCTATAGCGATATTTTCGGTACTCTTCTGCGCTTGTGTCGTGACAAGCGTTGTTCGCCGCCGCGCGTAACGGGGCAGGCGGCCAGATGACGGGAAGGCCCCTCCGGATCGTTCTTGCCTTTTACCCCTCCGCCGACACCCCGACGGATCAAACATGGCAGTCACTGCAACGCCTGGCCCGCGTGTGCCGCGTCGAGGCTGAAACCAAAGAGATTAACTCGAGGTGTAAACGATACGCGCCGCTTCGCCTTCAGGGCGAATCCCTCGTGGTGGCCGAGACGGAAGCGACCAATGTCGAAACTGTAGTCAACACTCTGCGGTTCACCGGCTCGCCCGCCATCTTCGTAGGTCGGCCTGAGTCTGCCGAGGAATGGGTTATCGATTTCAGTGCGGAGAGCGCAAATCCTCCAGCTGCGGTCGGCCTCACGAGACGGGCAATTCTGGCACAGATCCAGGAGGAAAACCTCGCCCTCGAAGCCGCCTGCAGCGATCTGACGGATGCGGCGCGCCTCGGCCATGCGCTCTCACCCGCCGCGGAATGGATTCTGGATAACTCCTACCTGGTACAGACCCAGATCTCCGAGGTGCAGCAGCACCTTCCGCGAGATTACTCGGCGTGGGCATCGAACGGTCACGCAAACGTCTACGAACTGGCGCACGAGCTGGTAACGAAGGCCGGCCTTTCGGTGACGGACGCGAACATTCGGCAGTATCTTCGCGACTGCCAGGCGGAGTCGCCGCTGACCATCGCGGAGTTATGGGCCTTCCCGCTCTTTCTGCGCGTCGCTCTGATCAATGGGCTGACCCGCCTTGCCGTTCGGGTAAGCCAGGGGCAGCAGCTTCGTGAATCGGCTTATCTCTGGGCCAACCGCCTCGCCAGCAGCGCAAGAGAGGGAAACGACGTCTTCGAAGTCATGCTCGGCCACCTCGAGGCCGAGCCCATCGCGCGACAAGGCCATTTCGTAACCGCTCTGGCGGAGCAACTCCAGGACGAGGAACTGGCGCTCGGTCCGGCCCAGCACTGGATTGAGGGGCGCTTCGGCAGGTCGCTGATCGATGTCGTCAGGGCGCAACACACACGAGAAGCCGCCGAAACCGTTTTGACTTCGAACGCGTTCGGCAGTCTTCGCGGGCTGGGCCGGCTGGATTTCACAAAGATCTTCGAAGATGTCAGCCGCGTCGAAGCGGAGTTGCGTCACGATCCGGCCGGCGTTTATCAGCAGAGCGACTTCTCCACCCGGGATCAGTGCCGGCGCAGCGTCGAGAAGCTCGCGAGATACAGCGGCCTGGATGAACTGGATGTCGCAAAAAGGGCGCTTCGCCTGGCGCGCGAGTCGAAGGACCCCGCGACGGGCCATGTTGCCTGGTATCTGCTTTCGGGCGGCCGCGCGAAACTGGAAGCCGAGACGCGAGCGCGCATACCGCTGCGCACCCGCGCGCTTCGCTCCCTTTGCCGGCACGCCACAGGGTTTTATCTCACCGGGATTGTCGGACTCAGCACCTGCTTCACGGCACTCGCCTGTCTGCTCGCACGGGAAGCGGGAGTTCATCGCGAAGCCTTTCTTGTTGCTCTGGCAGCCCTCGCATTATTTCCGTTAAGCGAATTATCGGTCCAGATCGTGAACGCTCTGGTGATCTCGCTGCTGCCGCCCGACCCGCTGCCCAAACTCGATTTCCGCGACGGCATACCTGTTTCGAACGCCACCCTGGTGGTGATCCCGATGCTGTTGAGCAACGTGGAAACGGTGCGCGCGGAGTTGGAAAAGCTTGAGGTGCGTTATCTCGGGAATCGGGATCGGAACGTCTTTTTCAGCCTGTTTTCGGATTTTGTCGACGCGCCCGAAGAGATCACGCCGGAAGACGAACGACTTCTGAGCCTTGCACGCGAGGGAATCGCCGATCTCAACAAGCGTTATCCGCTCGATTCCGATTCGACTGAAAACGGCGATCGCTTCCTGCTCTTTCATCGACCCCGTAAATGGTCGGAAAGCGAGCAGAAGTGGATCGGCCGGGAACGCAAACGGGGCAAGCTGGAAGAACTCAATGCGTTCCTTTGCGGTGAGTGTTCGTTACCGCCCGGTGACCCGCGCGGCTCGGTAAGCGACATCGGAGGGCGCGGTCAGCATCCTTGATACCGGGCGGTTGCCGGTTCAGATCTCCTATGTAATCACTCTCGACGCGGATACGCAGCTGCCGACGGAAGCGGCGCGCCGGCTGATCGAAACGATTGCGCATCCGCTGAATAAAGTGCAGATCGATCCCGTCAGCCACACGCGCACGCACGGCTACACGATCATTCAGCCTCGCGTCAGCATCACTCTCCCCGGCGCCACCGCAACCCGCTTCACGCGCGTATTCGCCGACGCGGCCGGTACCGACCCCTATTGCAGGACCGTCTCCGACGCGCAGCAGGATCTGTTCCTGGAGGCGATGTTTCACGGCAAAGCAATTTACGACGTTCGCGCCTTTCACGAGATTCTGGGAAACAGGTTTCCGCCCGATACCATCCTCAGCCACGATCTGATTGAAGGCGCGCACGCGGGCGTGGGGCTTGCGACCGATATCGAGCTCTTCGAGCACTTGCCGACCGGGTATGGCAGCTTTGCCGTCCGGCAGCACCGATGGCTTCGGGGAGACTGGCAGATCGCCCGTTGGGCGTTCAGCTCGGTACCAGCGGCGAACGGAGGCACGACCAGGAACCCGCTGAGCGGTATCAATCGATGGCGCGTCATGGACAACCTGCGGCGCAGCCTGGCGCCCGTCGCGGCAATGCTTCTTCTCCTGCTCGGGTGGTTGATCTCCGTCGCTCCGGGCGTCTGGAGTCTCGTCGTGGGTCTGGCAGTTGCGATTCCCGCGATCGCTCCTTTGCTCGACAGACTGGCGCGGCGGGTCCAGGGCACGGTTCATCGCTGGCAGGGCGCGGCCGACGAGTTGTTTCGCGCGGTCGTGATGATCGCCTTTCTGCCGCATCAAGCCTGGCTGTCGGTCGATGCGATCGTGAGGGTCTTCTACCGGCGCCACGTCAGCCACCGCCGGCTGCTCGAATGGCAGACCGCCGCTCGCGCCAGTTCGGATGCGCATCATCACATGAACGCCACGTTCCGGCAGCTCCTCATCATCTCGGGGCTATCCGCGGCGTTGACGATCGTACTCCTGCTCGAAGGCGAGTTCGCTCCCACCTCGATGTTCGTGATCCTGTGGATCGCCTCGCCCCTGCTGATGAGATGGCTCTCCGGCGCCGCGCCATCGCGTTCGCGAAGGAAACTGGGAGCGGCCGAAAACCTCTTTCTCCGCCGGGTTGCGCGCGAAACCTGGCGTTTTTTCGACGATCTTGTCGGCCCGGAAACCAACTGGCTGCCACCGGACAACACGCAGCTCGCGCTGCGGATCGAAGTGGCTCCGCGCACATCGCCCACCAACATCGGACTTTGGCTCACGTCCGCGCTGGCGGCGCGCGATTTCGGTTACCTGACGCCGGACGAGTTCTGCCGGCGCTGCTCACGCACCATGGAAACGCTCGGCCGCATGGAGCCCTATGAGGGACATCTCTTCAACTGGTACGACACCGGAACGCTCGAGCCGCTGAATCCGCGTTATGTCTCGACTGTCGACAGCGGCAATCTGATCGCGGCTTTATGGGTTCTTCAGCAGGGTTGCACCGACGTGCTGAAGGCGCCGATTCTCGGACACACGGGCTTGCGCGGTCTGCACGACACGCTATCCATTCTCGAAGAGAAGTGCGGCGACGATCCTTCGGTAGCCGCCTCGCTGCAGACCCTTCGGCGACTGTTGCGGGGAACAAGAGAAGGCCATCATCTGATTGCGCATTATCGCGTCGCGGGCGTCCCCGTGCAGAAACTGGAGGAGGCTCAGAGATGGCACTTCGTGATTACCGACTCCGGGACCGACGACAGGAAATACTGGGCCTCGCGTCTTTCCGTCGAGCTCGGTTCATGGATTGCCACCGTAGAGCGGTATCTGCCGTGGATGGAAACACTCGCATCGCCGCCCGACTCGTCGTTGCGCGCGATTGGCCAGGACGCTGTGAAAGTGCGGCGACACGCCCTGCATCACATGCCTTCGCTTCAGGCACTGGCTGACGGCGGGACGATCATCGATACGATTCTTGCCTGGAAAGAGGCGCGCGATCTGCGGCCGGAGCTCCGCGAGTGGCTCGACCAGCTATCGAGCGAATACGAGGACGCGCGCGCGAACGCCGCGGAGACGGTGAAGAGTATCCAGGCCCTGAGCGAAAGCGCCGCCCGGCTGGCCGATGGCATCAACATGCGATTTCTTTACGACGCCGAACGCAGACTGTTCGGCGTCGGCTATGCGGTGGGCGGTCCGCGGGAGTTCGGCAGTTATTACGACCTGATGGCGAGCGAATGCCGTCTCGCGAGCCTGGTCGCGATCGCGAAGGGCGATCTGCCGGTAGAGCATTGGTTCGCGCTTGGCCGTCCCTGGTCTTACACTTCAGCCGGACAGACGCTGCTCTCCTGGAGCGGGACCATGTTCGAGTACCTGATGCCCCTCGTCTTTACGAGAACGTTCAGCAACTCGATGCTCGAACATGCGTGCGACGACGCCGTGCGGCGACAGATTGATTATGGGAACGCAAACGAGATGCCGTGGGGCGTTTCCGAGTCCGCTTACAGCGCTCTCGACGTCCACCGGATTTATCAATACAGGCCATTTGGCGTTCCCTCCCTGGCTCTGAATCCCGGCATCGAGAACCGGCTTGTGGTGTCGCCTTATTCGACCGCGCTCTCTCTGCTGGTGGATCCCGGGGCAGCGGTCGATAATCTCGAACGACTGAAGAACCTCGGCATGAACGGGCCGATGGGGTTCTACGAATCGATCGATTTCTCCCGCGAAAGCACTGAAGGGGGCGCGCGTGGAGTGGTTATTTACTGTTACATGGCGCACCACCAGGGCATGAGCCTGGCGGCGCTGGATAACTTTCTGCACCGCGACACCATGCAGCGGCGCTTCCATCGCGATCTGCGGGTGCGTTCGGTCGAGACCCTTCTGTTCGAAGGAATTCCCATCAGCCGCCTGCCCATCATCGAAACGAAGCCCAGACGCGTGCCGATCCGGACGACTCGCGAAGAAGAAGCGGTCGACCGCGTCTGGACCGAGGAAACCGCCGCCCCGCGGGTACACCTGCATGGCAACGGTCGCTATGCCCTGATGATCACCAATTCCGGCGGAGGCTACAGCAAATGGAACGATTTCGACGTGACGCGCTGGCGATCGGACTCTACCCTCGATCCGTGGGGCAGTTACGTCTATATTCGCGATCTGAAGTCGGAAGAGGTCTGGGCCGCATCGCATAAGCCGCTCGGAAACGTGTCGGGCGAGATCATGGTTCGTTTCGCTCCGGACCGCGCGGAAATCCGCCGGCGCGTTTCCGGAATCGAAACCACCCTCGATCTCACAGTCGCGGTCGAAGACGATGCGGAACTGCGGCGCATGCGAATTACAAACCGGTCTCTTCGCGGCCGCCAGCTCGAATTCACCAGTTATGCCGAGCTCTCGATGACGCAGCACGCCGCGGACAAGGCGCACCCGGCGTTCGCGAAGATGTTCGTCGAGACGGAGTGCCCGGAACCCGGAGTGCTGCTGGCTCACCGGCGACCCCGGTCGCCGGGTGAGACGCCCATCTGGACCGCACATTTTCTGGTCGTTCCGGAGGACGCAGAAGGCATTCAATATGAGACCGACCGGGCGAAGTTCCTCGGCCGCGGGAATACGCCCGAGAATCCGGATGCTTTGCGCAACCGCCTCAGCGGCTCGGCGGGAACAGTCATCGACCCGATCTTCAGTCTTCGCTGCCGCGTGGCGCTCGATCCGCGCGAAAGGAAGGAACTGACGTTCATTACAGCGGCGGGACCCTCGCGCGAAGCGGTGCTCGCGGTCGTACACAAGTACTCGGCCGCGGCCGCCGTCTCGCGCGCGTTCGAAATGGCCTGGACGCGCTCTCAGCTCGAGTTCCGTTTTCTGGGTGTGGGACCCGGCTCGGCGCATCGCTTCCAGGAACTCGTCAGCCAGCTCATCTATCCGAACCCGCGGCTTCGTCCGCCCGCGGATCGTCTGATTCGCAATCGCCTGGGGCAGGAAGGGTTGTGGGCTTACGGAATTTCCGGCGATCTCCCGATGGTTGTGATCACGCTCTCCGACGCGCGCAACTTGTCTCTGGTGCGGGAGGTGCTGCTGGCTCACGCATACTGGCGGCTGCGCGGCTTCCGCGCGGATATCGTCATCCTGAACCAGGAAGCGCCCAGCTACGATCAACCGCTGCGCACGCAGATCCTGCGGCAGGTGGAGGCTCATTCGGCGGACGCCGGAATGGACCGGCCCGGGGGCGTGTTCCTGCGCGACTGGCATGCGATTCCCGAAGAGAGCCGTACTCTGATCCTGGCGTCGGCGAGTATCCTGCTCAGCGGAACACGAGGTTCGCTTCAGCAGCAGCTGGTGGCATCAATCGAAGGACCTCCGATACCGGCGTTCGTGGCTTCTGGCGGCCACCCGGAGGAGCCTTCCCTTCCCCTGCCGTTTCTGGAACTGCCGTACTTCAACGGGATCGGCGGTTTTACGCAAGACGGCCGTGAATACGCGATCTATATGAAGCCCGGCGTCAGCACTCCGTCGCCCTGGGTGAACGTGATGGCAAACGCGAACTTCGGGACCATGGTCAGCGATAGCGGCCTCGGGTTTACGTGGTTCGGCAATAGCCAGTCGAACAGGCTGACGCCGTGGCACAACGATCCGGTATCCGATCCTCAGTCCGAAGCCGTTTACCTGCGGGACGATGAAAGCGGTGCGGTCTGGACGCCCACCGCGCTGCCGCAGCGGGAAAGGGACGCCTACCGGGCGCGCCACGGGCAAGGTTATACCGTCTTCGAACATAACAGCCATGCGATCGGGCAGGAGTTGACGGTATTTGTCCCGGTCGGCGACGATGGCGCCGGCGACCCTGTCAAGATATGCCGGTTGCGGCTGCGGAACGACTCGTCCCGTCCGCGGCGGCTTACTGTAATGTGGTTCGCCGAGTGGGTGCTGGGATCGAGTCGCGAAGATCAGCAGCTTCACGTGCAACCGTCACGGGACAACACGTCCGGAGCGCTTCTCGCCCGCCAGTATTGGACCGGAGCATTTCGAGGCCAGTTCGCATTCGCGGCCTCAGTCCCGAGAGCGTCGTCGTGGTCGACCGATCGGATACAGGTGCTGGGGCGGAACGGGTCGGTCTCAAATCCAGCCGCTCTCGAGCACACCCGTCTGGACAACAGGCCGGGTCTCGGTACGGATCCTTGCGCGGCTTTACAGCTGACTGTGGAACTCGCTCAGGGCCAGGAAGCCGAGATCTGTTTCCTGCTGGGTCAGACGGACACGATAGAAAATGTCCGTGCTCTGGTGGCGCGCTACGAAACGCCCGAGAGCGTCGCAACGGCGCTGAAAGCCACACGGCAATGGTGGGATTCCACGTTGAGCGTGCTGCAGGTGAAGACGCCCGTCCTTTCGACCGATCTCCTTCTGAATCGCTGGCTTCTGTATCAGTCGTTGAGCTGCCGATTCTGGGGACGGTCGGCCCTTTATCAGTCCGGCGGAGCGTTCGGCTTCCGCGATCAGTTGCAGGATTCCATGGCGTATGTCTATGCGGCGCCACAAATCACGCGAAAACATATCCTGCGTTCGGCCGCCCGGCAATTTGTGGAAGGCGACGTTCAGCACTGGTGGCATCCCGGGACCGGCGTGGGTGTGCGGACGCTCTGCTCCGACGATCTGCTCTGGCTGCCGTTCACCGTTGCGCAATACATCAAGGTCACGGGAGATACCGGCATCCTGAACGAAAAAGCGCCGTTTCTCGAAGGCCCCGCCCTGGCGGCTGGCGAACACGAGAAGATGTTCGAGCCTGCGATCTCCTCGCAGACGGCTTCGATCTGGGAGCACTGCTCGCGCGCGCTCGATCGCGGCTGGCAACTGGGACCGCATGAACTGCCGCTGATGGGCAATGGCGACTGGAACGACGGAATGAATCTGGTAGGCGCGGGCGGAAAGGGCGAAAGCGTCTGGCTGGGATGGTTCCTTTGTACGGTTCTGGAGTCGTTCGCGCAACTGGCCGAAGCGGAACCGTCGCGCGCGGAGCTGGCCTCGAAGTGGCGTCGCTGGGCGTCGGCCATGAAGCATGCCATCGAAAGCTCGGCATGGGACGGCGAGTGGTATCTGCGCGCGTACTTCGACAACGGCGCGCCTCTGGGTTCGCATGCGAACGAGGAGGCGAAGATCGATTCGCTGCCGCAGTCCTGGGCGGTCATTTCGGACGCAGCAGATCCGGCGCGGGCGCTCCAGGCAATGAAATCGGCAGAGCGGAATCTGGTCCGTGAGCGGGACAAACTGGTCGCGCTCTTTACTCCGCCATTCGATCACTCGGAGCCGAATCCGGGCTACATCATGGGCTATCCGCCCGGCTTGCGCGAGAACGGCGGCCAGTATACTCACGGATCGCTCTGGATGGCGATGGCCTGGGCCAGGATGAGGCAGGGCGGCAACGCGGTACGGCTGCTCCAGTTGATGAGCCCGATCGAGAGCAGCCGTTCGCCCGAGGATTCGGCGCGATACCGGGGCGAGCCTTATGTGGTGACGGCGGATGTATCGACAGCGAAGGGCCGTGTCGGGCAGAGCGGCTGGACGTGGTACACCGGATCGGCTTCGTGGATGTACCGCATCTGGATCGAAGAGGTCCTGGGTCTGCAGATTCGGGGAGACCGGCTGTCGGTGAATCCCGCGATTCCGGACGAATGGCCCGGCTTCGAGCTGGTCTACCGATATCGCTCGGCCATATATGAGATTACGGTGCGCAGAATGGCGGGGGAATCCGGGATTGAGCTGGATGGCGGGGTGCTGGTCGATTCGTTTGTTCTCCTTCGGGATGACGGCCGCACTCACCGGGTCGCGATATCGATTCCGCAACCGCCGGCGCCCGCCAAAACGCCGCCACTGGTCACATTAACCGAGGGTGTCCCCACGCTCGCGAGGGAATAGTCCGATAGTGTCGGATATAGTATTATTTTCTTCAACCTCACCGACCCTACATTGCTAATGCAGTGCCCTCGCTGCCAGTCTGACGATATTACACGCAGCCGCCGGACGCTTCTGGATCGGCTGGTTCTGCCTCTGATTCGAGGCAAGGTTTTTCGCTGCCGCGATTGTCATAAAAGGTTTTGGGTGGGAGTTGAGTGGAGTTCACTCATCCTTGGCACATTGACTCTGGTAGTAACAGCGGCGATCGTCGTCGCACTGGTCGTGGTTTCATCGGCTCGACGACACCACGTAGTTGAGCATTCGCCGTCGGTACCCCCGCCGCACAATGAGGGGACTCCTCTGCCTCCGCCTTCGTTAAACAGCCAGTAATCGCCGGACGCTCGAGTTGCTGAATCAATGGCACAACGATGCGGCCGGCATCAGCGAAATTTGCATGAGATAACGACCCGCCCCTGGCGCGGTATTTTTACCCTCCGTAGCCATACGGAAACCATTTGCATGAAGGCTTTACACAAGGGCGGTCTTGACGACTTGATTGACAGAACCGAATTGCAGGGAGTATTTCGCCGGTTATTTCTGTCCTGTTATAGAAATTCAGGATATTCAGGATAAAGGGCCAGGCGGTCATTGACCGAATCGAAGAATGGAACATTCCTGAAACCGCAGATCAAAAGACTCCGCGATGGGTTTGCGAGGAATTTACCATCCGCCAATCCAATGGAAACCCGCAGTGCCTTATATATATCTCTCTCTTCAGAGAGATAGTGGCCTGGGACGATTGCATGGAAAACCTTACTCGGGGGTCAGGCGGTAATAGTAGAGTTTTTGCGGCGGCCCGGGCGATTGGGGCGCCCAACAGACCGGTCCGGAGGCGATCTGGCCGCCATGAACCGCTTCCCATCGGATGTTGCCGCGCGGGTCCCGCAACAGGAGCTCAAGGTCTCCCGTGCCGCCGCGCCAGCCGGTGGGTTCGTTCGTCGAACCGATTACGGTTGTCCCCCCCGTAAAAGCGCCGGTGACCTTTGCTTCGTGGACGCCGGCCGGGGCGCAAGCGAGGATCTCGCCGCTCGGTCCCGCGGAAAGGGGCAAGCCCCATACGGTCCCTCTGGCATCCTGGAAAATCCCGACTCGTTCGCCAGTGCCGTGTTGATCGGGAGTGGGGTGATTTCCGGCGGTAACAAGCGGTCCGTAGACCGCCTCAACTTCGCCAAGGGGCTTCCACGGGGCGCTTTCCGGAGCACGGTGTTCTTCGCACGCCGTTAGCAACACCGCGATCGTCACAGCTGCGCCGATCGCGGCTGCGGTAAGAAGCCGAGACATTCTTAATCAAGCTTAAGCCGTCGCCGAGAACGCCTGCTGCCGATTCGAATTTCCCATGAGCGTTTCGCCTGGCGCGGACTCGATACCGAGCCGCCGCATTTTAGCGATGAGAGTAGTGCGGGCGAGTCCCAGTCGCGCGGCGGCGCCCTGCCTGCCACCGACGACCCATTTCGTTTCCCGCAGAGTCTGGAGGATGTGATCACGCGTGGCGTCGTCGAGAGTCTTCGGGCGCGCAGGAATAACGTTTGACTGCGATTGAAGCTGACTGAGCGCGGGCCGAAAGATTCGACCTTGGGTAATAATGACGCCGTGCTCGATGAAGTTCTGGAGCTGCCGGACGTTGCCGGGCCAGTGATACGCAATCATCGCTTCCATCGTCTGAAGGTCGATATCATCGATCATCTTGTTCATCCGCTCCGAGTAAAGGGCGATGAAGTGTCGCGTAAGCACCGGAATATCCTCGGGCCGGTCGCGCAACGGAGGCACAGTAATGGGGAACACGCTCAGGCGGTAGTATAAGTCCGCTCGAAATTCCTTGTTCAACATCATCTGAAAGAGGTCGCGGTTCGTCGCAGCCACGAGACGCACGTCCACGCGGGTTGTTCGCGTTGCGCCGAGCCGTGCGAACTCCTGGTCCTGCAGCACTCGCAGTAGTTTCGCCTGCAGATCGGGAGCGATGTCTCCGATCTCGTCGAGGAACAACGTTCCGCCATTTGCGTTCTCGAAGCAGCCGATGCGCTGCGTCAGTGCTCCGGTGAAGGCGCCTCGCTCGTGACCGAACAACTCGCTTTCAATCAAGCCGGAAGGGATGGCCGCGCAATTCAACTTTACGAGAGGACCGTCGCATCGCGGGCTCATTTCGTGAATCGCCTGGGCAATCAGCTCCTTGCCGGTACCCGTTTCGCCCTGGACAAGGACAGTCGCCCCGGTAGGCGCAACCAGGCCGATCTGTTGCATCAGTGAGGTCATAGGGCGGCTGATTCCGATGATTGCAGGAGCAGCGGTCAGCCGCTCGCGATCGTCACTGTGGGCTTGCCGTGTCATCTTTTGTCGACTCCTGTTCGGAAGTACCTGGGTTTCGGGTTCGCCTGGTGAACATTCACCATGGAGACATAGTAGGCGGTCTTTATCGCCCAGGGACATCCTCTCTTAGTAGGAGATGGCAGGGCTTTTTGGATGAGTGGGTAAGTGGCGATAAGAATACCGGCGACGAGATCGCCAGCGCTACCGGCAGTGACGTAAAGTTCCGCGCCGAGCGGAAGCTCTGCCCCACACTGGCTCCGCAGGTCTTTTAAAAGGCGATAAGAATACCGGCGACATAAAAAGTCGCGGCGCCGCCCGGACTCAGGCGATTGCGGAATGAAGGGCGTGGAAAAGGATATCGCGGCGCACGGGTTTACCCAGAAGGTCTACGGCTCCATTCTTCAACGCTCGCTGGCGCGAAACTTCGTCGGCATGAGCGGTGATGAAGATGATCGGAATGCCGTGCCCGCCGGTCCTCAGACGATCCTGGAGCTCGAAGCCATTCATACCGGGAAGGTAAACGTCGAGAATCAGGCAGGCGATGTCGCTCAAGAGTCCCGACGCGAGGAATTCCTCGGCCGAACCGAAAGAATCCACTTTAAATCGGATCGCCCTCATGAGACTCGTCAGGGCTGCGCGTATCGAAGGATCGTCGTCCACGATCGAAATCCGCCGCTGCGGCGTACTGTCCGCCGCCGCTTCCCCGACGGTCCGTTCGGCATTCATCTGCATTTATCCTACGCGCCACTCCGGCGACGAAACCATCCTACGTTAGTAGCACAAATCCGCCGTTATCTTTCGATATGGGTTTCAGCGGATATACGGCTTCAGCCTTTCCGACATTCTGACCAGATCCGCCACGGATTCCGCGCCCATTTTGTCCATCACGCGCCCACGGTGCGTTTTTATGGTCAACTCGCTGGTTCCAAGCTCACCGCCGATCTGCTTGTTCAGCAGCCCGGCGACAACCAGATTGAAGACTTCTTTCTCACGGGGCGTGAGGGAATCGTAACGGCGGCGGATCTCCGCCGTACGCGCCCGCTCGGCGAAGGCATTCCGGTCTTTCGCGAGGGCCTCCTGAACCGCATCCAGAAGATCCTGACCGCGGAACGGCTTGGTGAGGAATTCGACGGCGCCGGCCTTCATCGCGCGCACGGTCATGGGGACGTCGGCATGACCGGTAATGAAAATGATCGGAATCTCGATGCCGGATTCGGCTAACTCGCGCTGCAGTTCGAGCCCGCTCGATTCCGGCAAGCGCACATCCAGAACCAGGCACGAGGGCGCGGCCGGGCGCTCATGCTGAAGAAATCCGGCGGTCGATCCGAATGTCTCTACGCGCAAGCCCATTGTCGAAATCAACTTCGCGATGACTTCGCGAATCGCGGCGTCGTCGTCGATCACAAAAACGATGGGATCGGAATTGATCATGCGGACAGTCTCGCGCGGCACAGGAAGCGTGAACTGAAGGGTCGCCCCGTATCCGTTATTGTTGATGGCCCACAGCTTGCCGCCATGATTTTCGATGATCGAATGACTGATCGAGAGGCCCATACCCATGCCCCGCGCCTTACTGGTGAAAAAGGAGTCGAAGATCCGCCGATCGTTCTTCGGATCGATTCCGACGCCGGAGTCCTGCACGGCAACCAGCACCGCTCCGGTATCCAGCGCCCGCGACCGAATTACGACGGTCCGCGGCCGGTCTGTGACGGCGACCATCGCTTCGATTCCGTTTTGCACCAGATTCACGACAACCTGCTGTAACTGGACGCGATCGCCCAGCACGGCGGGGACTTCAGCGGCCAATTCGATCCGGAGCGCGGCGTCATTTCTCCTTGCCTGATTTTGCATGAGAGCGCCAACCTCGCGGATGAGTTCGTTGACGTCCAGCATGGTTTTTTCCGGCGCCGTCTTCGCGAACATCGCGCGAATTCCGCGGACGACGTCGCTGGCGCGCGTTCCCTCGCGGGCGACGGCGTCGACGGCGGCGCGCGCCTCCTCCAGATTCGGCGGTTCGAGGGAGAGCCACATCATGCAGGCGTCGGCGTTTGCCACGACCGCGGCAAGGGGCTGGTTCACTTCGTGAGAGATGGAAGCCGCGAGAGTGCCCAGTGTGCTCATTCGAGTCACCCGGGCAAGTTCAGTCTGCGCCTCCGCAAAAGAATCTTCCGCGCGCCGCCGCTCGGCCATTTCGGTCAGCAGTTGTTCGTTGGTTTGCTTCAGGTCGGCGGTCCGTTCCTCGACGCGAAGCTGCAGATTGTCGCGGGCCAGCTGGAGGGCCGTGTCCGCTTGTTTACGCCAGGAACTGAACCAGCCGACAATAGCGGCCGTTGCCGCGAACTCGATGAACACCGGCCAGGAGTAGTTGTCGAGTACCAGGGAGTAGAGCGGGACTGTGAAAAAATAATCGACCAGCAGCACGCTCAGAATGGCGGCAATCCCTCCGGTCCATTTTCCGCCGAACCAGGCGCTCAACACCACGGCAATGTAGAAGAACAGATATCCGGCTGTAGAAACGAAATTCTTCAAGAGGAAGGTCAGGGCAAAAGCCACCGCTACGAGCGCGACAGCAAGTCCGCTGTGATAAAGAATGGCGCCGGCTCGCCGCGGCGCAACCCGACTGTTTTTCGGCGGAGTCATGAATGTCCGGTGTCGAGATGCTGTGACGACGTTCTCCTGAGGTTAACTGATGCGAGCGGGGCCGTTTTCGCACCGTAAAGAATGACGACCTTCGAAAATTAACAGCCCGAATCCCGATCGCGATAAAATCGAATGCGTGGCAACTTACCGCCTGTGCCGCATTGCGATTCTTACTGCGGCGCCCTCTTTCCTGGTATTCACCCAGCCGGCGTTCTCCCAGACAGTCTCCTTCGCCAATTTTTCTTCTTCGTCCGGTCTCACGCTGGCGGGAACCGCGGTGATCGCCAAAACACACGACGGCTCAGTCCTGCGGCTCACCAGGGCCACTTGCTGCTCGGCGGGAAGCGCCTTTACCGCGAAGGCGGTTCCGTTCGTGATCGGCGGCGACACCTTCAGCACCTTCTTCCAGTTCCGTCTCACGAATCCGGGCGGCCTTTCGGCAGCCGACGGGATTGTCTTCGTTTTGCGGACGGCGGGCAGCGCGTCGCTCGGACAAACGGGAGAGCTTGAGGGGTATGACGGAATCGGTCAGAGCCTCGGCGTCAAATTCGACACATTCAAGAACGATGGCGAGATTAACGACAACCATGTCGCGATTCAGACCAACGGCATTGTGCGAGACGAATTTTCGCAAACTCCCTATGGCGTCGCGGCCTGCTCGGCGCCCGTCGCCGTAGTCGGGTGTATGGCCAACGGCCACATCTGGTCCGTCTGGATCGACTACGACGGCTTGAATCTTCACGTGGCGCTGGCCGACAACTCGACGGTCCGTCCCGCGGACCTGATTAGCGCTCCGCTATCCCTGCCGACCCTCTTGAACTACGCCACTGCCGCGTATGCGGGTTTCACAGCGGGAACCGGCGGCGGTTTTGAAAATCACGACATCCTGAACTGGCGATACGACAATACGTACAACCCAACCGCCCAGGGAACGCAGCAAGCGTTACCTCGATGACTTTACGGTCGCTAACTTTACCTCCGCCGTAGTCCTGAGACTTTCCGTTTATTACACTGGGGGTCTTCGCCATGATCATCAGCCGCGACCGGATTCTCGCGACCCACGTCGGAAGTCTTCCCCGCAACCCGGCGCTTTCCGCTTTGCTGGTCAGCCGCGAGGAAGGCGCCGCGATCGATCAGGCGGAACTCGATCGCGAGATGGATCGCGCCGTGCGCCACGTGGTCGAAGAGCAGGTTAACGCGGGCATCGACCTCGGCAACGACGGCGAGCAGCAACGGGTCGCGTTCACGACGTATGTGCCCCAGCGGATGTCGGGCTTCGGCGGCGAATCGAAGCGCCGCAGCGCGCGCGATTACGACGAATATCCCGAGCTCGTCGAGGATGTGAAGCGGCGATTCCCCAGGCGCAGCCGTATGCAGAACGCGCCCGAGGCTCGGAAGGAGCTGCAGTATCTCGATACCGCGGCCATTGGGCAGGAAATCGCGCGGCTGAAGACCGCTATCGGGGCCGTTCCCGGTTTCATCGAAACCTTCATCACAGCGCCATCGCCGGGCATCGTTTCGACGACGATGTACAACGCTTATTACGACTCGCATGAGGCCTATCTGGCGGCGCTGGCCCGTGAGATGAGTCATGAGTATCGGGCTATTTACGATGCGGGATTCATCCTGCAGATTGATTCGCCGGATCTCGCTATGGACCGCGCCATGTTCTATCGCGATCTTTCGGACGAGCAATTTGTGGCGGCCGCGGAAAAGCACATCGCGGCGCTCAACCGCGCGATCGAGGGCATTCCCCGGGAACGTGTGCGGCTGCACTGCTGCTGGGGTAACTGGGAGGGGCCGCATCTGCACGACGTGCCGCTCGCGCGCATTCTGCCAGTGCTCTACCAGGCGAATGTTGGGGCGCTGAGCATCGAGTTCGCCAATCCGCGCCACCAGCACGAATACGAAGCAATTCGGCGTAATCCGCTGCCGGCTCACATGACGCTGATTCCCGGCACGATTGATTCGACCACGAATATCGTTGAACACCCGGAAGTGGTAGCGAGACGCGTTCTCGAAGCCGTGTCGGCTGTGGGCGACCGCGAGCGAGTTATCGCCGGCGCCGACTGCGGCTTTGGAACCTTCACCGGCCGCGAATGGGTGATCGAACCCGTGGTGTGGCTGAAACTGAAAGCCCTCAGCGAAGGCTGCGCCCTCGCATCTTCCCGCCTCTGGGGAAAGGCTCAACACGAACAACATGCTTGAAGAACAGGAATTCCGCGACCGGTCCGACGAAGCCCTGAACGCACTGCAGCGGGCGCTCGAAGACGCGTCGGATCGCAACGATTTCGAGGTAGATCGCAATCAGGGCGCGCTGACGATTGAGTTCGGAGATCCGCCGGCGAAGTTCGTGGTCAGTCCGAACGCTCCCGTGCGGCAGATCTGGGTCTCGGCCCGCGTGCAGAGTTTCAAACTCGACTGGAACGCAGCCGCGAAGGCGTTTGTGTTATCCGGCGGCAGGACGCTGAACCAGCTGATGTCCGATGTAATCAGTCAGCAGTTGGGGGCGCGGGTCAAGCTGGATTAATCGAGCACCTTGAGCTCGATAACGGCGAAAATCGCGTCTTCATCTCCGGGACCGGATACTTTGCCGAGCACGGTTTTCTGGCCTTCCTGAAAGTCGCCGGCCGTTTTCAGGCCGATATCCAACATGTTGTACTGGCTGTTATTGCCGAAAGCGCCTGTAACGTACGGCAGGCGGAATCCAAGGTTCACACGCGAGAAGCGGACGTACCGACCCGCATCTTTGCGGTAAACGGCCTCCGGGTAGATCGCAAACGTTCCCGTCGCAGGCGGCGCGGCTGCTGCCGCACCGGCGGGCAGGCGAAGGTTTTCAGTCGTTTCCCTTCCTTCCTGAAGGCGAAGCGGCACGACGTCCCACAACTGAATATCTTTGTACTGAGTGGCTGCCCGCAACTGCCGTGCGACGGCCTCCATATCCTTCGGAAGCGGGGTCTCTGTTGACGCCGGCTTCGCAGAACAGCGCAGCAGCGTGAGGGTCATATCGATGTTCTTGCCGACCGCCGCCTCGCTTCCCGGGCGGTCCAGTTGCTCCACCACGCGCCGCATCTGAGCGACGACATCCTTCGGCGCATACACGACGATGGTTCTCAGCTGGCTGTCGCCCTGAACATGGGCTTCAAAGACCTGGAGCAGTTTCATCAGCCGCGCAAAAGAATCACCGGTCAGCGTTTTTACCTGTATGACTTCCGCCTCCATCGTCTGTGGGGCGGGCTCTGGCGGTTTCTTGTCGTCCGGCTTGTCCTGAGCGAACGCCAGGGTTGCGGCTATCAATAAAATCAGCGAGCGCATCTATTCCGGTTTCCTTTCGTTCTGGTTGTCGGCGACCAGAAGTATGACGACTTGCGGGTCTGAGGTCTCAATGCGGATCAGAGGAGCCGCGCCTGAATCCTCCGTCGTCGGTCGCCGTATCCGGATCGCGGGCCGAACGGGCGATCGCGGCGTAAACTCCGGCAATTCGGCCGGCGGGCGACCGGGCGCGCGCGGAATCCGCGGTTCTCCAGCCGTTTGTGCGCTTCGCGCCAGCGGATCGGCGGGAAGATGAACGCTTGACTGAGGCAGAACGAGAAGCAACGCGGCAAGCACCGTCGCCGCGGCGGCAAACCACGCCCCGATTTTCCACCTTGCCTTGCGTCGAACCCGGTCCGCAACCCCCGCTCGAACGCGAGCCAGCGCGTCGGCTGGAACCGTTTCGTCCCGCATCTCGCGAAAGAGGTCCTGAATTTCCTGCTCTGTCATTTTGCCTCCGTGCTCAGCAGCGCCCGCAGTCGGGTCATCGCCTTCGAGACCTGGCTTCGGACGGTGCCCTCGCTTGAACCCAGAATGGCTGCGACGTCAGCCGTTGAAAGGCATTCGATTTCACGCAGCACCACCGCGGCTCGTTCCTTCACCGGCAGAGACGCAAGCGCGACTGATAACATTCGCTTCCGTTCGTCGCGAAGCATCTCCGTTTCAGCGGATTCTCCCTTCGCGAAAAGGAGCGGCAGTTCCTCCGAAGGCCGCGCGTTGCGGCTTCTATCGACGCACAGATTGACGGCCACGCGATACAGCCAGGCTCCGAGTGCAGACTCGTTGGGAAAATCGAGCCCATGCCGGTGCAGCCGCAGGAAGACATCCTGTGCCACATCTTCGGCGTCGGCCCAGTTCCCGAGCATACGGTACGCGACGCGGAGGAGCTGCGCCTCGCGCCGCCGCACAACCTGATCGAATTCGTCGTCCGCCGCGCGCGCGATCTCGAATATGAGCACCGACGCCTGCATCGTTCTGCATTATGAAACGAGCGGGAAGGCGAAAGTGTTGATTAGTATCCGCAAAAACGGGCAGGCGAGGTCAGGAAGAGCCCGACGTCGCCCGCCTCGGGTTTTAATATTGCGTGGCCTGCCCCGTACCCGGGTAAGCTCCCATGAAAGTTAATGTGTCGCCCTTTTGAATCAGGGTTTGCAATTGCGCCTGAGTGTAAGTCCCCAGCGTGTTGGAAAGGTAAATGTTCAGAGACGGCACATACTTGAGGCCGTGCAAAATACCGCCGAGAGTGCCCCGTGCGATCAGATCAATGGATCCCGCGGCGGCCTGACTCTGCAGCGTAGCCCAGTCGCTCTGGACGGGTGCGGTGTTGTAGTTGGCAGAGGTAATGGTGCGCGTGTAGCCGACCGTGGGAGCCGTGCCCGTGTCGAAGGAAAACATGAACGCGCTCATGTCCAGTATCTGCTGAGGGCTATACAGGCCGAAGCTTTTCGCGGCAAAGAACCCGGGCAGTGTGGTGGACCCGTCGTGAGTGAGTCCAAAACCGTCGATGACCTGCAGTCCGGTGGATGTGACATACGGGGCTTTCAGAACCTTCTGATAAACATTTCTCAGCTGCGGAACTTTCAAAGGCTGCGGGGTGCCCGCCGGCTGGACGATCTGGAGGTTCGTTCCCGGCCCGAACGATGTCGAGGTATGACAGGAAGCGCACGTTACCAACGCTGTCCCGTTCACCGATAACTTCAGCGTGAAGAAATCCGTCTGACCCGTGACCGCATTTCCATTCAGCAGAGATGTGGGCAGGCTGCGGTCGAGGTTCTGATAAGGGTTGGGAAGGAACAGGAGCGTGTTAATGAAGTTCGTGTAATTCGCCATGTTGGCATCGGAAAGCTGCGGTCCGCCCATGAGAGTGTTGAAGGCCGCATTGAAGGCGGCGAAGTTTGCCTTGTCGCCTCGCCAGTGATACGGAGCCAGGTTATTGATCCCGCGCAACGTTTGTGTGGTCATGGGCCCTTTCATGGGATGGAACTGAAAGGTCTGACTTCCTTGCGTTATGGATGCCATACTCCCCCCGGGGTCCCCCAGATCCCATGCCGTGTGATCCATGTCTCCGTCCACGTGGCACGAAGCGCAGGATCCAGTGCCATTGCCCGAGAGCTTGGCGTCGTAGAGAAAACCTCGTCCATTTCGAATCACGGTCGGCGTAGGATTGTCGCCGATTGAAATCTCGCTGAGAACGGTCTTCTGGCTCGCGCTCACGATGGAAATCGAATTCGAAAGCCGGTTCAACACGTAGAGCGTCTGAGCGACTGCATTCAGCGCGAGCGCGCGTGGACCCTTCTTGTTGATCGGGTCCACGTTGGACCCGGCGCCACTGGCCGGGGCAATTTCGATCCGCGACAACACGTTGCCGCTGGTGTCGACCTGCGCCACCCGGTCGGTCCCGAAGGCCGCGACCCACATGAAAGTGCCGCTGGGATCGAACACGACCGAGGTAGGTTGCGCCAGGGCTGTCGCCAGCGCCGACGGGTTGGGCAGGACAGAGTAGTTCATGCCGGGATTCAAGTCGAAGGGCGTAACCTGGCCTGTTGCCGCGGTGATTCGGGTGATGCGGTTGTTGACGAAATGTCCCCGCAGATTCGGTTCGAAATGCGTCAGATTGAGCGCATCCGTATTGGCCACGAAGATGTCGCCGGTCGTCGGGTTGACGGCCATTCCGAGATTGATGGTACCGACGCCCGAATAGTATCCGGCCAGAGTGGGGGTCGCGCCGGCATTGATGATTGCGACGTCGTTATCGGCCATCGTAAATTGCAGGGCCTGGGTCCAGGCCGGATCGTTTGCTTTAACGATTAATGCGACCCGCGGCGGCGGGGGTAAGGCCGGATTCGTGGGGGCAGATTGCGGCGGCGCCAGGTTAGGGGGCACCACCGTCGTACCATTACCCGAAAAGGCGATCGCCGCATAAACTTTGGAGCCATCGGGGCTGACTGCCAAAGCCCGCGGATTGTCGGCGTACAGCTGAATAACAGCGGTTTGAGCGTGCGTATTTACGTCGTATGCCGCGATCTGATTACTGCGCGATTTTGAGACATAAGCCAGGCCGCCGGCGAAAACGACATCCATCGGCTCAGTTCTGGCGGCTATCGTGTCGGTAACAATCTTCCTGGACACGGAAACTATACTGATGCTGTTTGATACCTGATTTACCACCCACGCCTCGTCGTTCGTTCTGGGATTCACTGAAACCGGCTCCAGTCCGACGGGTATTTGGGCCAGTAAGAGCGGGGAAGACGGTCGCGTAACATCGAAGACTGACAAGGTAGAGTTTGGCGTATTCACCGCGAATAAACGGGTGCCGTCGGACGAAAGCCGGATGGGGTTGGTTTGCGAACCCTCGAAATTCGCAAAAGCGGTGAGTGCTACCTGGGCGCGTGTAGTCGTACGCGGAAGAATTAAAGCGATCGCCACCAGAAGTGTCCCGGCCAGGACAATTCTGGAGGTGGGGGATGCGGCACACTTGATCAACCCGGGGTCCTCCTTAAGTTGTGAGGAAAGTTACTTAATATCGCGGAGTGTAGCAGAGTTATAAGACCGTGGGTAAGTCCTGCGAGGAACAAATTCCGAGCTGCGCGGTACTGAGTCGTCCAGTACGCGTAGAGCAAGCTTGCTTTCGTTGCCAATGGCGGGCGCTCGATGGGATGTCGAATGAGGCTTGGGCAATGGGTCGACAAACGACCTCAGCCAAGCCGCGAGCTAAATGAAACGTCATGAGCCGGTCCGCCCTGACGCCACCATGCTAGCGTGGGTTGAACTTCTCGCGGATCATCCGGACTATGTACTGGGTTTATGATCTCCCGAACTGGTTGTTTGGCTCGCTAACCGTGGGTCTCTTTGTGGTAGTCGGGTTGTCGGGCACCTATCTGGCTCGCGACTGGGTGCGCCGGATGCACCGCCGGGAGCATGCCTACAACGACATCGTCGGCTTCTACATGGCGGGAGTCACTGTTTTGTATGCCGTCAGTGTCGGCCTGCTGGCGGTTGGAGCCTGGGCGACCTACACCGAAGTGCAGGGAAAGGTCGACCATGAAGCGGGCGCGCTGGGTGGTCTTTACCGCGACATCGGCGCATATCCCGAACCCGCTCGCGGCATCCTGCAAGCGGATTTGCGCAAGTACACTCGCCAGGTTATCGACGTGGGATGGCCGCTGCAGCAGCGCGGAATCGTTCCTAACAACGCAAGCGAGGTATTGAGCGACTTTCAGGCACACTTTATGGCATTTGAACCTCAAACCGAAAGCCAGAAGATCCTCGCCGCCGAAGCGTACAGGGCTTTTAACGAACTGACGGAGAGTCGGCGGGCAAGGCTCAACAGCGTCACGAACGAAATGCCGGGGCCGCTCTGGATCCTGGTGGTCGCTGGCGCCATAATTTGCATCGCAGTCAGCTGGTTTTTTGATGTCGCGACCTTCAGCATGCACGTCTGGATGACAATCCTGTTTTCGACCTTGCTGGGTCTTCTGATTTTCCTTATTGCAGTTCTGGATAATCCTTATCGTGGAAAGATCAGCGTTTCGCCCGAACCGCTGGAGCGCGTATATGAGCAAGTCATGACACCGCCGAAATGAAGCAGAAACCGACTCCGATCGTTCCGGACGTTGCTCGCGCGGGTATTTGGACGCCCGCAACGGCCCATAGCGAGACGCGATTCAGATGATCGCCTGAGAACGGTTTTCTCCACTGTTGCCTTGGGCCACGGTTGAGAGCCTCCGCCCGGACGACCGCCACGCCGACCTGTAGATCGCCGCCGCCCGCCACGTTTTTGAGCGAACCGAGGCAAGAAGGCCGGTCGCCGCGCGGGGAGCCTGCGACTGGTATGATAATCTGAACTTTTCCATTTCCAGGAGTTTCATAGAATTATGTTTCGTTCCCTGGCCATTCGCGCGGGCCTGATGTGCCTCGCCCTTGCGCCTCTCGCCACAGTCGCTTCCGCACAGTTAAAGATCGCAGTTGTTAACGTGCAGCAGGCAATGCTCGATTCCGACGAACTCAAAAAAGCTTCGGCCGCGCTCGAAGCCAAGTACAAGCCCAGGCAGGACGAACTGCAGAAGTTGCAGACCGATCTCGAGTCCATTCAGCAGCAGATCAACAGCGGGAAGTTGAATCAGCAGGCACAGGCCGATCTGCAGTTCGACGGCCAGAAGAAGCAGCGCGATGCGCAGAGGCTATCTGACGATCTGCAGCAGGAGTTCGACCGTGACCGGCAGGACATCCTTGCCAAGGCCGCTCAGAAAATGCAGGCTGTGGTGAAGAAACTGGCGGAGGAGAAGGGCTATGATGTAGTCGTTGATGTTTCCCAGATGCTGTATTTCAAGCCCACTCTCGACATCACGCCGGACGCTCTCGCCGCTTATAACAAAACGTATCCGGCAAAATAGGTTCTGAAGCCATGCCGGGCTATCTGGATCAATACGGCGCCGGCGAAGAAGAGCGAAACCGGATTGTCATTCGTTCGATCGCGGCAGTTCTCGCGATTGTTATTTTCGGTTCGCTTGGCTGGTATCTCCTGAAAAATCACCATCAGGAGGGCGTGGTCAAGAGCTTTGTATCGGCTTTGCGCAGAGGCGACTATCAGGGCGCTTACCGCGATTGGGGCTGCACTCCCGAAAAGCCGTGCCCGGCGTATCCGTTTACCAGTTTCATGCGGGATTGGGGGCCGGCGTCTCCGGGCGCCGGGGGACTGGCGAATCTGGGAATCACCGACAGCGAATCCTGCAATACGGGCGTGCTGCTGACCGTTGCGGCGGGCGAGTCGCGGACGGACAAGCTGTGGGTGGAGAAAAGCGACGATGCGATCAGCTTCGCGCCTTATCCGATCTGCCCGCACAAAAGCCCGTTCGCGATTATGATTCACCGGACGATCGGACGTCTGCGGACGCCATTGCTCAAATAGATTGCTGTTCTAGACTGGATAAAGAAAACACATGAGTTCGACTACGGTTACCACTACTGGCGCGGGGCTCGAAGGCGTCGTCGCCGGCGAATCAGAGATCTGTTATATCGACGGCTACGCCGGCGTTCTCAGCTATCGCGGATACAACATCCACACGCTGGCTGAACACGCCACCTTTGAAGAGGTGATCTGGCTCCTGTGGAAAGGCACGCTGCCGACGCAGAGCTGAGCTGGACAAGCTGAAGTCCGATCTTTTCGCGAATTACGCGATCCCGGCGCAGGTGGTCGAGTTTCTGAAGGCGAATGCCAAGGCGGCGCCGATGGATGTGCTGCGGACGGCCGTTTCGATGCTCAGCCTTTACGATCCGCTGGCGAAGGATATGACGCCGGAGGCGAATCAGACGAAGGCCTTGAAGCTGATGGCGCAGACGTCGACGATCGTCAGCACTTTGGGACGGTTTCGTGCGGGGGAGACAGCCGCTCGCTCCGGATTCAAAGCAGAGCTTCGCCGGTAATTTTCTCTATTGCCTGACGGGGAAGAAGCCGGACAAGGTGATGGAGCACGTCTTCGACGTCGCGCTGATTCTGCATGCGGATCATGAGTTGAATGCTTCCACGTTTGCGGCACGCGTCACAGCGGCCACTCTGTCCGATATTTATTCGGCCACGACTTCGGCGATCGGCGCGCTCAAGGGACCGCTGCACGGCGGGGCGAATGAAGACGTGATCCGGATGCTGCTGCAGGTCGGGACCGCGGACAAGGCGGTTGAGCGGGTGCATGAGATGCTCGCGAACAAGATCAAGATTCCGGGCATGGGGCATCGCGTGTACCGCACGGACGATCCGCGCGCGACGCATCTGCGGGTGATGTCGGAAGAGCTGGGCAAGAGCACGGGCCATGAGGATCTCTACCTGATGTCGAAACGGGTGGAAGATACGGTTCGCAAAGAGAAGAAGCTCAACCCGAACGTCGACTTCTATTCGGCGTCGACCTATTATTCGCTTGGCATTCCGATCGAGCTTTATACGTCGATTTTCGCGGTGAGCCGCATGTCCGGCTGGACGGCGCATGTTCTGGAGCAGTATCACAACAACCGCCTGATCCGGCCGCGCGCCGAATATAAAGGCAACCCCGATGGCATGCCTTGGGTACCGATGGAAAAGCGGTAGCCGAAAAGGGAGAAGCGACGTCGCGTTGCAGACGAATAAGCGATAGATAATAGGGTCAGTGGACGAGCGCGCGTATTATTCAGAGTCGCAGGCGAAGAGAACCGCGACTCTGAATTGTCCTTCCTGCCGCACGCAGGATAGCTACGAGTTGAATTACATCGTGCGGACCAAAAAAGACAGGCTGCCCGGCGGCGCGGACGAGCGCGATCGCGCGAAGTTCGCGAAGGCGCAGAGCTATATGCTGCTGATGGATACGCAGGCGATGTGCAAGAACCAGCGGTGCCGCAAGCGCTTCGATATTTCCGGCATCAAGACTGTGGCGTTTCTGTAAACCTGTCGCGGCGCCTGGTTGTTAGAGTGGAGGCGGGGTACCGATATGTCAGATTCCGCAGACGTCCGCTCCAGAACCGCCGTTCTCACACGCGGATTCGACCCCAGGCTGTCTGTGGGTTCGGCGCGCCCGGCGGTCTTCCGCAGTTCCACCTACGTATTCGAGAGTCCCGAGGAGGCGGAGCGCGCGTTCGCGGTGGTGCACGGCCACGTTACCGCGGAACCGCATGAACGGGCCGAACTGATTTACGCGCGGATTTCGCATCCGAACGCCGAAATTCTTGAAGATCAGCTCGTGCCGCTCGAGGCCGGGGCTACGGATGCGCTGGCGTTCAACTCCGGTATGGCGGCCATCATGACGGCATTCTTCACTTTCGCCCGGCCGGCTTCAACGATCGTTTACACGATGCCGCTTTACGGCGGCACGACGGCGTTGATCCACACCTTTCTCGATCCGTTCGGAGTGAAGGGCATTCCGGTCCAAGCTGGTGACACGAAGGGTATTGCCGATGCCATTGCGGCAGCCGTCGATCCCTGTATCGTACTGGTCGAGACTCCGGCCAATCCGACGCTGATCATGACGGATATCGAGAGCGCCGCGGCTGCGGCGAATCGGCATCCGTCGAAGCCGCTCGTCATGGTGGACAACACGTTTATGGGACCGGTCTTTCAGCACCCGCTGAAGCTGGGCGCGAGCCTGGTGCTGTATTCCGCGACCAAATATCTCTCGGGATTCAGCGATCTGGTTGCGGGAGCCGCGCTCTCGAACGATCCGGCGGTGATCGAACGGATGCGGAGCCGGCGAACGATGTTCGGCAATATCCTGCAGCCGGACGAATGCTGGCTGCTCAACGGACGGCTGCCCACGACCGCGCTGCGCATGAACCGGCAGAGCAAGAACGCACAGCGAATTGCCGAGCGACTGGCCCGGACCGGGGGTAATTACCGCATCATCTACCCAACGCTTTTCGAGGACCCCGAACAACTGCGGATTTACCACAAACAGTGCGACTACCCGGGCGGCATCTTTTCGATCGATTTCCAGGGCGGCAAGACGGCGGCATTTGCCTTCCTGCGCCGCCTGAGGATCGCCCGGAACGCGGTTTCGCTCGGTGGAGTCGAGACGCTCGCCTGCCATCCAAAGACGACCACGCATTCGGGCGACAGTCCCGAGGAACTGCAACAGGCGGGAGTTACGGACGGTCTGGTGCGGGTATCGGTAGGGATCGAGGACTGGCGGGATCTGCTCGCCGATTTCGAACACGCAATTGACGGGATAACTTCTTGAGTTCTCGCCGCACCTGGCTCCTGGCGCCCACCGCGTGTTTGCTGGCTTTCGCCGGGTTCGTTTTTGCGGGGCCGGACGCTTTTCACTTCGTCCTCCTGGGAGATCGCACCGGCGAGACTCAAGGCGATACTTTTCAGCGGGTTTGGAGTGAGGCCGTCGCGGGAATCCGGCGTTTGTGGTGACCGTCGGCGATACGATTCAGGGATTCCACGACGCGACTGCGGACTCCGAATGGCGTGCGGTTGAGCGGATTTTCGGTCCGTACCGGCGCGATCGCCTGTTTCTGACGCCGGGGAATCACGACATCTGGTCGCCCGCCTCCGAAAAGCTCTTCGCGCGGTATGCGGGCCATCCGCCGCACTACAGCTTCGATTACGGGCCGGCGCACTTCACGATTCTGGACAACAGCCGCTCGGACGAGCTGTCGCCGGAGGAGATCCGGTTTCTGGAAACGGACCTGAAAGCCCACGCCTCGCAGCCGCTGAAGTTCATCGTTTCGCATCGGCCTTCGTGGCTTTTCAATGCGGTTGCCGGTCATGCGGACTTCCCGCTGCAGCGGCTGGCGAGACAGTACGGAGTTCAGTATGTGATCGCCGGACACCTTCACGAGATGCTTCACTTCCGGCTGGAAGGGGTGGATTACATCTCCGTGCCCAGCGCGGGCGGCCACCTTCGGGGCAACCAAAGGTATGAGGACGGGTGGTTCTTCGGCTACATCGGTGTGGACGTACAACAAAACAAAGCCAATTTTCGGGTCCATTTTCAGGTCAATGAAGTGCCGCTTCCCGGCCAGCCGAGACGTGTCAACGAGTTAAACGATTGGGGACCCGCCGGTCTGACAGCATCGCTTCGGCCCCGGATAACGGCGCAATAGTACCGCTTACGCGCATCGAATCAGCGATTTCGGCTGCGTGAAACCTCGCCTGCTGATGTAAACTTGGGAGATGCGCGTTACGGTAATTGGCACCGGATATGTAGGCACCGTTACGGGCGCTTGTCTGGCTTATTTGGGACATCGCGTCACGTGCGTAGACACCGATTTATCGAAAATCGAAAAGCTGCGCGTCGGCCAGACTCCGATCTATGAACCGGGGCTGGAGGAATTGATCGCGGTAGCTAACGCGAGCGGCGGTATCGATTTTCAAACCGAGCTTGCCGAGCCGGTGCGCGAAAGCGACGTCATTTTCATCGCCGTGGGGACGCCGCCTCTTCCTTCAGGGGAGGCAAATCTCGCGTATCTCGAAAGCGCGGCTCGGGGCATCGGCGCGGCCATGGACGGCTCGCGCTTTCGCGTGGTGGTCAACAAGTCCACGGTCCCGGTGGGAAGCGGAAATCTGGTGGAGGCGCTGGTCCGCGAGGGCGTCAGTGAGTCGCATCCCGACATTTCCGATGCGGTTTCGTTCGGCGTGGCAAGTAATCCGGAGTTTTTGCGCGAGGGAACGGCAATTCACGACTCGCTTTATCCCGACCGCATCGTTGTCGGCGCGGAAGAGACCGCGACGGTGGAAATCCTGCGGGAGTTATATCGACCTTTGATGGATCAGAATTTCGCCGATCCGTCGTTCGCTCCCCGTCCGGAAGATCTGAACCCCGGAACCGACCGGATTCCCATGGTTGCGACAACCATCACCAGCGCCGAGATGATCAAGTACTCGGCCAACGCGTTCCTCGCGCTGAAGATCAGCTTCGCCAACGAAATTTCCAATATCTGCGAGCGCGTGGGCGCGGACGTCACCGAAGTGATGACCGGCATCGGCCTCGACCACCGCATCGGGCGCGGATTCCTGAATGCGGGCCTCGGCTGGGGCGGCAGCTGCTTCGGCAAGGACATCAGCTCGCTTCTGCATACCGCCGGGGAGTACGGCTACCAGGCGCGCATTCTGGAAGCCTCGCTTGCCGTGAACAAGATTCAACGCGGTCTGGTGATTCAGAAGTTGCAGGAAAAGCTCTACATTCTGAAGGGCCGCACGGTTGCTTTGCTGGGGCTGGCGTTCAAGCCCAATACGGACGACCTTCGCGACGCGCCAAGCCTTCAGATTGCCGAGAAGCTGCTTCAGATGGGCGTGCGAGTTCGCGCGTACGACCCGATCGCAATGAGCGCGTGTCGCGAACAGCACCCGGATTTGCGTATCTGCTACTGCAACGACGCGCTCTCGGCCGCGGAACATGCCGATGCGCTTGTGCTGGTTACCGAATGGCCGGAATTTGCGGGCCTGAACCTCAGGCAGCTTGCCGGCCGGATGAATAAAGCCGTATTGATCGACGGCCGTAATTTGTTCCAGCCGGAGAAGGCGCGCGAGGCGGGTTTTGAATACGCGGGCATCGGCCGGGCAACCCAGCGCCTGAATGGAAACACGTCCCAAAATGCGAAAGTGGCCAGCGCGGTTGATGCCGACTGACGCCGGCGATTAAAGCCGCGGGATGGGTCACGTAATTGCGATCGACGGCCCCGCCGGTGCGGGCAAAAGCACCATCGCGCGGCGACTTGCCGAGAGGCTCGGCTACACCTTCATCGACAGCGGCGCGATGTACCGGGCGGTAGCCCTCTGGGCGCTCCGGCAGAATGTGGGTCTGGACGATGCGCATCGTCTGGAACAACTGGCGATTGCCGCCCGAATCGAACTTCTTCCTCAGCGCAAGGTGCGTCTGAACGCAGAGGACGTGAGCGAAGCCATCCGCGTGCCGGAGGTTTCGGCGGCCGCTTCCCGCGTCGCAGCAATTCGCGCTGTTCGTTCCGCTCTGGTTCGGCAACAGAAGCACATGGCGGATACGGGCAATGTGGTGATGGAAGGGCGGGACATCGGAACCGTCGTGTTTCCGGACGCGCGGGTGAAGATTTTCCTCGATGCCGATCCGCGGGAACGCGTGCGCAGGCGCGCAGGCGAGCAGCCCGACGTTCCTCCCGAGGAACTCGCGGCGCAGATCGCTCAGCGCGACGATCGCGATCGCCACCGCGCGGAATCTCCTTTAATCCAGGCGCCCGACGCCGTCTATATCGACTCGACTGGCATGAGCGCCGATGAGGTGGAGGAGGCGATTCTGAAGCTCGTCCGCGCCCGGATTTCCAACGGCAAGGAACATAGCAGAGAACAGCGCTCGCAGGCGTCCTGAAAAGACCCGGGCACTACACTGAATATTTGGACCGACTCCTTGTGATGAAGTTCGGCGGGACCAGCGTCGGGTCCGCCGAACGGATGAAAGCGGCTTGCGATCTGATTGCAGCCGAAGCCTCCCGGCGCCCCGTAGTCGCCGTGGTCTCCGCGATGTCGAAGATCACCGACCTTTTGCTCGATACCACCAGACATGCCGAGGCCGGCGATCAGGCAGGTATCGATTACAACCTCCATCAACTCGAACTCCGGCATTATGGAGCGCGCCGGAAGTCTGCTCGGCGCCGATTCGCCGAGCACCGCGGAAGCGCGGGCGAAAGCCGCCCAGCGGATCGGCGAGATCATATCCGAATTCCGCCGTATCGTGAACGGAATTCAGATGCTGGGTCACCGGCCCCCCCGCGCGATCGATGAGGCGGTCGCGGTGGGAGAACGGCTCTCCGCGCTAATGATCGCCGGATATCTGAAATCGATCGGGATCCCCGCCGAAGCGGTGAATGCGGCGGAAGTGATCGTGACCGACGCCGTTTTCAATAACGCATCTCCGCTCATGGACGCGACGGAAAAGAAGGCGGCGGCGCGGCTGGTTCCTCTGCTCGAAGCGGGTAAGATTCCGGTGGTTACGGGGTTCAATGGCGCGACTGCCGACGGACGGCCTACGACGCTGGGGCGCGGCGGATCGGACTTTTCGGCGTCGATTCTGGCGGCGGCGCTGGGGGCGAGCGAGCTCTGGATCTGGACGGACGTGGACGGCATTATGACGGCGGATCCGCGGCTGGTTCCGGACGCAAAGATTCTCGAGGAGATTACGTACAGCGAAGCCGCGGAGCTCGCCTATGCGGGCGCGAAGGTGCTGCATCCGCGGACTCTGGCGCCGCTGGTGGAACGCGGGAATTCCGGTCTGGAGCAAGAACAGCTTCGCGCCGGAGAAGCCGGGAACCCGGATTGTGCCGGCGTTGGGAGCGGGCAATCCAGGCGCGCGCGCCGTTACTTCGATGGCTAACGTGACGCTGCTGTCGCTCGAACCGGCAAGCGCGGGCGCGGGGGGAGTCCATATTATGGCCCGCACGATGGATGCGCTCGATCGCGCCAACGTTGAGGTGCTGGCCGTTTCGGGATCGAGTTATCGTCAGAGCTTCTGCCTTCTGGTGCGCAACGAGGAACTCGAGACCGCGACCGAGGCCATCGAAGCGGCGCTTGCGCTCGAACTGGCGCACGGTTATGTGCGGAATATCGATGTCGATCCGAATGTCGGTTTACTTGCCGTGGTCGGCGAGGGGATGCGCGGATTTTCCGGGGTTGCGGGTCGAATATTTACGGCGATTTCTCGCGAAAACGTCAATATTATCGCCATCGCGCAGGGTTCGAGCGAACTGACGATTTCGATTGTGGTGCGGCGCGACGGTCTTGAAAAGGCGGTCCGGGCAGTCCACGCCGAGTGCCATTTGTCGAACCGGTCTACAGCAACCTCTACGGAGTGAACGAAGTTTACGCCGGCAATTCCTCCGCAGTCGGATAGCCGTGGGTCTTGCGGCCCTCATCGCCGTCATATTTCTTACTCGTCTTGAAGAGATCATACCGCCCGTCGCAGGTTTTTCTGGATTGCGCACGTGAAGCAGAGCTCCGCGCCGATCACCGATTCGCAACCAGATTCCAGGATTCGCACCTGGCAACGATCAGTCTCAACTTCTTTACCGCACCGCAGGCGTAATTAGAAAAGTCCGGAAGCGCGTGGCCCCCCGGAAAACGCTTGCTTCCGCGCGCTGCTCGGAAACGTATCCGCACGTTTGAGACACTTACGCCGGGTATTCGCACCGAGCCGCGCGCGTGAGCAAGAGCGTCTTGAAACTATATTTTTGTGCCTTTGAGTGCCGAACTCACGGCCGTGTTCATCATGCTTTCGGCTAGGTGGTGCGTTGCGTGGTTGAGCACGTCGATCTTTTCGCGAATCTGATGATGATCGTTTTCATGGTAAACGCTCTGGAGCTGGCGTATGGCGGCTTCGATCTCCTGGCGTTCCTCGTTGGTTAAGTTCGGACCAGGCTTCGTTGCGTTTTGCTTTGTCGATCGCCAGCAGAATGTTATCGGCGTCTACACGCGCCTGCGCCACCTGTGCGGCCTGCAGGTCGTCTTCCGCGTGGTCGATCGAGGCCTGATACATCGCTTCCACCTGTTCGAGCGTGAGGCCGTGGGACGGCGTCACATCGACCGAGTGCTCTTTGCCGGTGCGCGCGTCGCGCGCGGTCACGTTCAGGATTCCGTTGGCGTCGATCAGGAAGCGTACTTCGATCCGCGCCATGCCGGCGGGCATGGGCGCGATGTCTTTCAGATCGAAGCGCGCGAGGCTGCGGCAGTCCTTCGCGAGTTCGCGCTCACCCTGCACCACGTGGATGAGGACATTGCGTCTGTCCGTCGACGCCTGTGGTGAAGGTTTCGCTGGCGCTCGCCGGGATGGTCGAGTTGCGGTGAATGAGTTTCGAGACGACGCCGCCGTAGATCTCGATGCCGAGCGAGAGCGGAGTGACGTCGAGCAGCAGCTGGTTTTCTACGGCGCCGAGAGAATGCCGGCCTGTACGGCGGCGCCGAGGGCGACCACTTCGTCGGGATTCAGTTCGGTGTGCGGTTTGGCGCGGAAAAGGACTTCAACCGCACTGCGCACCATCGGGATGCGCGTGGAGCCGCCGACCAGCACGACTTCGTCGATCTGCTCCGGCGTGACGCCCGCGTCTTTCATGCAGCTCGCGGCAGGGGCCGAGCGTGCGGTCGACGATGTCGCGGATCAGATTTTCGAAGAGTTCGCGGGTGATCTCGCGCTGGTAGTGTTTGCCGTGCCAGGCGAACTCGATCGTTGCAGCCGGGAGGAACGAGAGCGACTCTTTCGCGCGGATTACGTCGCGGCGAAGCGTCTGCACCGCTTCACCGATGTGAGAGAGATCCTCGCCCCATTCGGACTGCAGATCTTCGAGGGCGATTCGCAGCAGGCGGTTGTCGATGTCGTCGCCGCCGAGGTGGGTGTCGCCGTTGGTGGCGAGGACTTCGAAGATGCCTTCCTGCGAGCTTCAGGATCGAGATGTCGAAGGTGCCGCCGCCGAGATCGTAGACGGCGACGATGCCTTCCTGGCGCTTGTCGAGGCCGTAGGCGAGCGCCGCCGCAGTGGGCTCGTTGACCAGCCGCAGCACTTCGAGTCCGGCGAGCCGCCCGGCGTCGCGGGTGGCCTGGCGCTGGGCGTCGTTGAAGTAGGCGGGGACGGTGATGACGGCTTTCTCGACTGGCTCGCCCAGCGCGGCTTCGGCGTTCCTTTTCAGCTGGCGGAGGATGAATGCGGAGATCTCGGGCGGCGTGAAGGTCTTGTCGCCGAGCTTGACGCGGATTACCGATTCGCTGTCTTCGGCGATGTGGAACGGGAAGAGCTTCAGCTCTTCGGCGACGTCGGCCACGCCGTGACCCATCAGGCGCTTGACGGAGTAGATGGTGCGGTCGGGGTGATCGATCAGTTCCCGGCGGGCCGCGTTGCCGACGATGATCTGGCCTTCGGGCCGACGGAAACGACGCTGGGGACAAGTTTGTCGCCATCCTCGCCGACGATCACTTCGGGCGCGGTCAGGTTCATCCATGCGACCAGGCTGTTGGTTGTGCCGAGGTCGATGCCGACCACCGTGCCCTGATTTTCAAACTCGATTTGGAACATGTGTGCCTTTAGACGATGAGGTTCGATATGTATTTGCGGCGATTCAGCAGTGCCGCGAATGTGCGGCGAGCGTATCGCGGCTGCGGCCGCGCGTCCCAGTCTGCGAACTTCTGCTCCAGCTTCGTCGTCGATCCGGTCCTGCATCTGTTCGAAGTTGGTCCCGCGCAGCCTCGATCGGGCGGCGTCAGCCTCTTCGAGCGCCATGTTGAACTCGAAGACTTCTTCCAGCAGTTCGGGCGGAACATCCTTTGTGCCCTGCTCTCCGATATCGAAGCCGTTCTAGCTTCAGCAGATACTTCGCTCGCTGGATGGGATCGCGCAGCGTGCGATAGGCGTCGTTCAGGATGGCGGACGCTTCGAGCGCTTCGGCTGCGTTCTTCGGCTGCCGCTTGCGAGCGAAGCAGTCCGGATGCCACTTGCGGCTCAGCGCGTAGAAACGCTGTCTCGAGATCTTTCAGGTCGATCGCGAGATTTTGCGGCAGATCGAAGAACTCGAAATAGTTTCGAGTCATTACTCGTCAGGCCGCAAACGACGTACCGCAGCCGCACTTCTTCGTGGCGTTCGGATTATCGAAGACGAAACCCGACTGCATCAGCGTTTCCTGATAGTCGAGCGTCAGCCCGTGGAGATACAGGATGCTCTTGGGATCTACGAAAATCTGCACGCCGTCGAAATCGAAGACGTTATCGTTCGGGCGCGTCTTCGTATCGAACTTGAACTGGTAGCTCAGACCCGAGCAGCCGCCGCCGAGCACGCCGAGGCGCAGACCTCCCTGCGACACCCATTTTGGCGAACGTCTGGCGGATCTTTGGAATCGCCTTTGCAGTTACGTCGATGCAGGCGCGGGCTTTTCGGCTGTCGGCGTTACCCGGACTCGAGCTTCTCAGAAGTTCAAGCACTAGCGGACATTACGCCACCGTCTGCTCGGCCGCTACCTTTTTGCTCTGCTTGCGCGGTAGTCGCTGATGGCGGCCTTGATCGCGTCTTCGGCGAGCACGGAGCAGTGAATCTTCACCGGCGGCAGGCTGAGCTCGTTGACGATCTCGGTGTTCTTGATTTCCAGCGCTTCGATCGACAGTCTTGCCCTTCAGCCATTCGGTGGCGAGCGAGGAACTGGCGATGGCGCTGCCGCAGCCGAAGGTCTTGAACTTGGCGTCTTCGATGATGCCGGTCTCGTCGTTGACCTTGATCTGCAGCTTCATGACGTCGCCGCATTCGGGCGCGCCGACCATCCCGGTGCCTACGTTGCGGTCGCTCTTGTCGAGCGAGCCGACGTTGCGGGGATTGTTGTAATGATCGAGAACTTTGTCGGAGTATGCCATTTTGATTCTCCTTAAATTGTTTAACACCGGAAAACGCTCGCTCCGGGTCGCGGCTCAGAACGAGCCAATGAGTCGCGCGCTTAATCACGACCCAGGACACGTCTTCAGATCGATACCTTCTTTCGCCATCTCGTAGAGCGGCGAAAGCTCGCGCAGTTTGCGGACCACTTCGATCAGACTTGTCGGCCACGTAATCGATCTCTTCTTCCGTGTTGAAACGGCCGATGCCGAAGCGGATCGAGCGAGTGCGCGATATCGTCGCCCGACGCCGAGGGCCTTCAAAACGTAGCTGGGTTCGAGCGTCGCCGAGGTGCAGGCCGATCCGCTCGATACCGCAACTTCGTTGATGCCCATGAGCAGCGATTCGCCTTCCACATAGGCAAAGCTGAGGTTCAGATTGTGGGGCAGCCGGTGCTCCATGGACCCGTTGATGATAGATCTCATCGAGTCCGCGCTTCGAGCTTGCTCCTTGAGCTTGTCGCGAAGATAGCGGAGGCGCTTCGATTCCTCCGCCATTTCGCGCTGGCAGATCGCGCAGGCTTCGCCGAGTCCGACGATGCCGGGGACGTTCAGCGTGCCGGAACGCATGCCGCGCTCGTGTCCGCCGCCATCCATCTGGGCGGTCAACTGCACGCGCGGGTTCTTGCGGCGCACATAGAGAGCGCCGACGCCCTTCGGTCCGTACATCTTGTGCGCCGTGATCGACATCAGGTCGATGTTGTCCTTGATTGACGTTGACCGGAACTTTGCCGATCGCCTGTACGCCGTCGGTGTGGAAGAGAACGCCCTTCTCCTGCAGATCTTTCCGATCTCGGCGATCGGCTGCATCACGCCGATTTCGTTGTTGGCGTACATGATGGTGACCAGAATGGTCTTGTCGGTGATCGCGTCGCGCAGCATGTCGAGATCGATCGAGACCGTCCTCTTCACCGGGAGGTAAGTGACGCGGCAGCCGTGCTTTTCGAGCTTCTTGCAGGTGTCGAGAACCGCTTTGTGCTCGGTGGCCGGCCGTGATGATGTGGTTGCCCTTTTCGGCATACATCTCGGCCACGCCCTTGATCGCGAGGTTGTCCGATTCGGTGGCGCCGCTGGTGAAGATGATTTCCTTGGGGTGGCGCCGATCAGATCGGCGATCTGCTTGCGGGCCTTGTCGACGGCCTGTTCGGCTTCCCAGCCGAACTCGTGATTGCGGCTGGCCGCGTTGCCGAAGTACTCCGTGAAATACGGCAGCATCGCGTCCAGGACGCGGGGGTCCATCCGGGTGGTCGCGTGATTGTCGAGATAAATAGGCGTCTTCATTTCTTTCTTTCCTGCATCCGCTATAGATCGGGATGCCTGCCGCCGAGCACCGGATTCAGCGGCGCGGGTAACGGCGTCAGTGGCACATGGGAGATTCCGCAAGATCTGTGATCTTGAAATTGTTCAACAACTCGAGAATTGCCTCGTGAACGCGGCGCAACGGTTCACGAACGGTGCAGTTTTCCGACTGGTCGCACGTGCCGTGTTCGGTAAAACAGTGCGTCAGGATGACGGGGCCGTCAATTGCGCGTACCACTTCGAGGGCGCTGATCCGGCGGGCGTCGCGTGCCAGTTTGTAGCCGCCGTTGGTACCGGCGATCGATCGCAGAATGCCCGCTCGGGTCAATTGTTGCAATACTTTAGCCAGCAGCGGTACCGGGAGGTGGTACGCTTCGGCGATATCCTTCGTACTGGCGGTCGCCCCCGGAACCGACGCGAGGTGGCGCAGGGCGATTAACCCGTAGTCGGCTTTTTTGGTCAGCTTGAGCACAAATTAAACTCGGACCTTTCCGGTCCCGAATCCATCGTACCCCCCACAGGTCATGAAGTCAATGAGCCAGACATCCGGGAGAATCTCTCTGAAAGCCCGGATTGAGTTATCCGTAACTCAGGTGAGCGCTCGTCCCGCGGAGCTACTTTTCGGCTCCGGCGTAGGCCTGATACTCGGCCGCTGACATCAGGCTGCTCATTTCGCCCGCGTTCTCCACACGCAGCCTGATCAGCCATGCGGCGCCATGCGGATCTTCATTCAGTTTCTCGGGCTTGTCGGCGAGCGTTTCGTTGACTTCGGTGACTTCGCCGGAAAGGGGCGAGTAGATGTCCGATACCGCTTTTACCGATTCGACCGACCCCAGAGTCTTGCCGGTTTCGAGGGTCGTGCCCGGTTTAGGGAGATCGACATAGACGATGTCGCCGAGTCTCTCCTGCGCGTGGAAGGTGATGCCGAGGGTTGCAACATCTCCGTCAAGACGAACCCACTGGTGCTGCTTCGTGTAGCGGTAGTTCTCGGGATAAGTCATCGCCATTATCTGGCTGGGACGCGCGCGGGAACAATGGAAACGACCTGAAGTTTGTTAGTTCCAATGATTCTTCCGGTAACGATAACTCGTTTGCCGTTGTAGCGGGCCGCGATCTTCTGATCGCTGAGAATCAGGGCCTCGTCTTCCGTCTGAAGCGTGTATTTCGGGTCCTTGATTATCGGGCATTGGCGGGCGCAGTTAGGTCCCACGCACCGGTTGTCGTGGATGACGCCGGTGAACGTCTTCGGCGCGGTCGCAGCGGCGGTTCCGGCAAGGAGAAGGCCCGCGAACAACCAGCCAGCGGAGAGTCGGGCGACCCGTTTCATACGGTCACATTGTAGCGCTTCATCGGGTGTTCGCCAGCCCGGGCTTAAGATGGAGATGGAAATGGCATCCCGAACCCTGATTGCCGCCGCGTGCGCCGGTCTCGCGGCTTTTGCCGTGTTCGCCTTCGCCGAAAGGCTGGAGGATACGATCTTCATCCCCTACGAGCATCCGGCGATCAAGTATTTCGAAACGCCCACGGACGAGGCGGTTTCGCGTCTGAACGATCAGCTGGAAAAAGGTAAGGCGAAGCTCGATTACGAGCCCGGCGGTCTGGGTTATTTGCCCAGCGTGCTGAAGCACTTCGGGATCAATGCGGACTCTCAGGCGCTGGTCTTTTCGCAGGACAGCTTTCAGGCCCAGCTCATTTCGCCGCAGGAGCCACGGGCCATTTATTTTAATGACGACATCGCCATCGGATTTGTGCAGCACGGCGAGGTAATCGAGGTAACGTCGCTCGATCCGAAGAACGGCGTTGCGTTCTACACGCTGGAAACCCACAAGACCGATAAGCCCTCCTTCGCGCGCCGCGACGTTT